>NZ_FOMN01000010.1 GCF_900112665.1 Lactobacillus bombicola | reverse complement strand
TGTGTTCCCCACGTATGTGGGGGTGATCCTTGGCATTCCTGCTTGGTAATATAAATCATAGAGTGTTCCCCACGTGTGTGGGGGTGATCCCGACAATGGTCAAAACGTATTGATGAACTTAGTGGTGTTCAAGGTGACTTGAATCGGGTTTTTGTTGGTAAAAATGTGCCTAATATGCTCTACAACTTTAGATTAAGTATTTTTGAGCATGTGCTAGATTTGGTGGTCTAATTCTTGGCTAACGATTTTTTGATCACTTAATTCAACTGCTAATGCAACTCTTTTATTTTTTTGTTGCAGAGTTAAGGTTTGAATTTGGTCAACGTCACGCATAACCTGCTGGTCTTTGTGGGCTTTTTTTAATTGATTGGTTAAGCCCTGGTTCACGTTCAATGCCGTATTTATGCGCTAGTTCAGTTAGGGCAAGAGAAGGAGGGGGTGGCTTACGGTTACTTCCCGCTGTGCGTCTCTTAAATGCGCCACAGGGGGCGAAGCAGAAAAAGCTGGCGCAATTTCTGCTTAATTCAATTTTGGCAAAACTGCGTAATGTCTAAAATTTCATGACGAAAAAAATAAACAAGAGTCGGCGGGACTAATGCTTATTTTTTATAGTCTGGTCGTGTCCTTTGGGACCCAATTTTCTTTTAAAAAAGAAACAAAAAAGCGATCCTTTTGGATCGCCCCAGACGTCTTGCAAGTAGCTAACTTGCACACACTCTGTTTTTCGTACAAGCCGTAACTTGTAATCTTCATCATGTTGTATCTAATTTTAAACAAGACAGAACACGTCCTGAATATGTTAAGTGATATTTTGGATAAGTTATTAAAATTGTTTAAGTAAGATGCACGAAAAGCCTTGAATCATAAGTTCAATGCTTTTTTCTATTAATTCAAAAGAGTGTGATTAATTATAGCTACAGATTATGACTAAAATAAGACCGAAACGCGAAACCGTAAAAATTGTGTTGAGTAGTGTAGAGATGGTGATAAGCTTCGTATTTGGTATAGAAGTTATTTGCTTTTTCATTTTATTAGCTTTCCCCATACTGTTTTTAGTAGCAATTTTCGAAAAATAGAACTTAAAGTATTATATAAAAAAGCACTAGGAATTAATCCCAGTGCTTTTTTTTGTATGCTTTTAGACAACTTTAAAGGTAACTCCAATCAGTCCAAAATCCAAAGAATAAAAAAACTGCCAAAATAATAATTAACGATACAATACCGGCTGTAACTTTCAACTTTCTTTTACTAATGTTAACTTTAGCATTATTAGCTAAATATTCGTTAGCAAACATTGTAAATGTAGAAAATATAATAAACCATAGCCTCCAAATTCTGCCAGACCTTGAACGAATGAAAATCGGACTGAGGGTAGTGATTGATGTTATCAGGAAAAACATTATCGTTAAATAATATTTATTAGCTAGTTTTTTCATTACGTGTTCCTCTCTTTAGCAGAACAGTCCTCCAATTGCCCAAATGGTACTTAGCCCAACACCAACTAATGCTGCTCCAAGACCGATAGCTCCTGCAGCGGCAGCTCCAACCGCCCACGCTACACTAGTACCTGTTCCTCCAAGAAACATTGTGTTTGAACAAGCTGTATGATGCTTAACTTTTCTTAAAAGTGGATTTTCATAAGTAAATTCGTCTGGATGATTTTTAGCATATTAATTAACTTTATCTAATACAGATTGTACATCTTCTACAGTTACTTTAAGATTAGTTTGCTTTAAAGATTGTGCTAGATAATCTTTATCTACAATTTTGACTTGGGTAACGCCGGATGAATCTGAATAAGTAATCAGATATCCTTTGATAGCAGCATTAAGAGTTTCAGTTTCTGCTTTAGATAGCTGATTGCTCGTTGCTGTTGATTGAGCAGGGGTAGTTGTTGCTGCAGATACTTGGGCAACTGGTGCTGCAAACATTGAGATAGACATAACAGCTGATGACATTAAAGTTACTAAATTAAAGTTTTAAAATTTTTATCAATTAAGTAATATCACAAGTTTATAATAAAGTCAACTCAAATCACATAAAATAATTATATAAAGGGGGAATAATTATGAAAAAGGCAGTTATCAATGTAGTTGTTTTGATGCAATTAGGCTTGTTTATGCTTAATTTTGATTTTCAAAATGTAAAAGCTGCAGGATTAAATGATACTGAGTACATTGAGTATAGAGATAATAGTGATTCAGTATTGCAATATCAAAAGGCAGAGTATCAAAGAGAGACCAAAACTTTTATTAAAATTTCCCCTAAAAAAATAAATAAATTACTTGGTAAAAAATTCATTTATGTATTTTGGGGTAAAGCTTCTTGTCCTTATTGCAGAGCTTTCGTCCCAGGATTAGCAGAGCTCAGTAAAAAAAGGGGAATAAATATTTATTACATTAATACTGAAAATACCGATAGTGATAATTTTTTGAAAGAGGAACGAAAAAAATATAAGGTTGAAAGTGTTCCGACATTAATAAAAATTAAAGATAAAAAACATTTTAAAGTGCTGGATCGTATGAAAGGGACTTTAAACCAATTTTTGACAAAGTATTATTGATACATGTGCTTTTTTACCCCATTTTTGACTAGATATACAGCCTTCTGACTTTAGCCTTAGGTAAAATCATGATTGCTTATACGGCCGTATAAGCGATACCGTTTTTGATACAAGCTAAAGCTTAGATTGTTGGATATTTAATTGAAATTAGCAACGATAAAAATAAGCAAGAGTCGGCGGGACTAATGCTTATTTTTTATCGTCTGGTCGTGGCCTTTTTGGCCACGATTTTCTTTTAAAAAAAGAAACAAAAAAGCGATCTTTTTGGGATCGCTCAGACGGCTTGCGATTGATTAAGTCGCTTGCACATTTTACTACTAAAATCGTAGTTTATTATCTCTTATGAGTAATTATAGCATGGTAAAATGGTAATACACGTTTTTTAGTGCGCAATCTCAGGAAGTCCGATTAACTTCCATGAGAGGAGGTGGGCGTAATGCTAAAATACGTGGTTTTATTATCTCTTAATTGCATATTACTTACTAATTTAGCACCGGCTTTGCGGGAACTTGGACTTGCTTTAGATAAATTGGCAAACTTACTTGATAAGTTGAAAGATTTACTTAAAGAAATACTTAAAATTTTTAAGTAAAATTGCGAGGGAAAAGAGCAAGATTTTCTTGCGCTTTTTTGATTGGTCTAATTGTGAAATCAAAAAAATAGCTAAAATAAAAAGCCCAATAATTTGGGCTTTTTATATGCTATACAGATTAAATTTCACAAACTTATGTTTAAAGCTCAAATTAGACCTAATCCTTCGGGCTTTTTTACCTACTTCGCTTAATAGAATATTATGTTACCTATAATTCAGGGTCATTAGGAGCGCTTCAAGAAGCGACTTGAACAAATTAAAGCATGGCATAAGCGGCATTCTTAATAAGAACTTCAAAATTCGGCGCAAACTATGCACAAAGAGTTATAAGAATCATATATTTGCTTTGGATAGTCAATCTGTTTGCTACAAAGGAAAATTTAGTTGTCAAATTCAAAGGCCCAAGGTTGTAAACTGAATAAAAAAAATCATGTTTTTTTGCTAAAACATGATTTTTTGGTCACTGATTTAATTATTCTGGAAGTTACTTAAAAACTTCGTGGTTTTTTCATTTTGTGGATGATTAAATAATTGATCTGGCTTGCCTTGCTCGGCAATAATACCGTCACTAATAAAGAAAATCTGATCAGATATGTCCCGCGCGAATGCCATCTCATGGGTTACAATAATCATTGTTAATCCCGTATTGGCTAAATTTTGCATTACACTTAGAACTTCACCGACCATTTCTGGGTCAAGTGCACTAGTCGGTTCATCAAATAACAAGATTTCTGGATCCATCGATATTGCCCGGGCAATAGCTACACGTTGTTGTTGTCCCCCTGAAAGTTGACTCGGGCGAGCATTAATATATTGCGCCATACCAACTTTTTCCAAGTTCTGCAGGGCAATTTGACGTGCTTCTTCTTTAGCGCGTTTAAGAACTAATTCTTGACCAACCATGCAGTTAGCAAGGACATTTTTATTTTCAAATAAGTCAAATTGTTGAAATACCATCCCTACCTTAGCACGATAGATGTTGCGGTTATAAGAAGAAGCAAGAACATTTTCACCGTGAAAAGTAATTTCACCAGACGTTGGTTCTTCTAAGAGGTTAATACAACGTAAAGTAGTTGATTTACCACCGCCAGAAGGGCCAATGATAGTAGCAATTTCACCTTTTTTTATATCAAGAGAAATGTCACGTAAAACTTGGTGTTCACCAAAAGATTTTTGCAAATGTCTTAGACTCAAAATTGTTTCACTTGTTGCGGTCATTATTTTTTAACCTCCATGTCATTGGTTGTACCAACTTGTACTTGATTGGCCATTAAATTGTAATTTTTATTACCTTGTAAATGTTTCTCAATTAAATTGAAGATTCTGGTAATAGTGAAAGTCAAAATTAGGTAAATAGCAGAAATTGTGAGGTAAGTTGGGAAAAACTTGAAAGTCTGACTAGCAACAGTTGTTCCCACAAAGAACAATTCTGAGACCGAAATGATACTCAAAACTGAAGTGTCTTTAATGTTGACGATAAATTCATTAGTAATTGATGGTAAACAATTTTTAATTGCTTGCGGTAAAATAATATGCCACATTCGTTGATTATGAGTCATGCCCAAAGCACTAGCAGCTTCAAACTGTCCAGCTGGTGTGGAAATAATCCCTCCGCGAATAATTTCTGCTAAATAGGCGCCAGTATTAATTGAAACAATAATTAAAGCCGCAATGGTCCGATTGATATTAAGATGCCAAAATTGAGCAATACCGTAGTAGATTACCGCAGCTTGCACCATCATTGGTGTCCCGCGGAACACTTCAATATAAACTGATAATAGCCAGTTGCTAACTTTAAGTAATAATTTTTTCCCAGTTGTAGTTGGGGTAGGAATAGTTCTAATAATACCAACAGCTAGACCAATAAAGAAACCTGCAATTGTACCAACAGATGCAAGAAGCAAGGTCATGCCAATACCACTTACTAGCATACTACCATATTGTTTCCACATGGAAATAAACCAGTTTTCTGATTGACCTTTTTTGTTGTCATCAGCCTTAGGCTGTTCTTTAATGGCAGCGGTCATCATTTTGTTTCTTGTAGCGGTTGGAATAGTAGCTAATATTTGATTGACTTGTTTAAGTAATAATTTGTTGGGCTTAGCGATCCCAATTGATGTTTCCGATTCTTCTTTAGAAACGTGAAAGCCCGGTATCTTACTAATTGGAATTGCCTTAATGTCAGGATCAACTAATTTAAAAGAAATTGCTTCGGTATCTTCTGCTAAGTACCCATCAATTGTTCCTGAAATTAGGCTTTGGCGCATTGCGGCAAAGTCGCGCATTGCGGTTTGTCTTTTGGCACCAGGTAATTCTTTAATTAACCCATAATGGGATGTTCCTTGTTGAGCAGTTAACTTCGCGCCTTTAAAATCAGTTAGCTTTTTAGCGTGGGCAAACTTACTATTTGGTTTGGTAATAACAACAAATGTTCCGCGGCGATATGGTTGAGAAAAGTTAATGGCTTTAGCCCTTTCAGCAGTTGGACTCATACCAGCAATGATTAAATCCGCCTTACCACTGGTTAAAGCTGGTAGCAGTCCATCCCATTCAGTTTTAAGCACAACCACTTTTCGATGCATTTTTTTACCAATAATTTTGGCAATTTTAACGTCATAACCATTAGCAAAAGTATGTTGCGATCCATCAATTGGGACAGCACCATTTGCAGCATTAGTTTGGGTCCAATTATAAGGTTGATAGTTAGCTTCCATTGCTACTTTAAGTACATTACTATCTTTTTTAGCACTGACGCTATTTGAATTACAATTCAAACCAAAGGTCATGCTGATTATTGCTATCATAACAGCAGTAATCCATTTATATCTTGACTTCATTTTGAAAACCTCCGAAAACTTTTCTCAAATAAAGCCAATACAATAAAAAGCGTAATTAAAAACCTCGTTGTACTTCAAAAACAACGAGGTCTAATCTAATTTTATTTAGACAAATCATATAGCGCTCCCTAGTAATTAACTAGGACAGTCTGCAAGATATTATCTTGCAGCCCAACAAAAAAATTGAAACGAACAAAATTTTTGTTTCGGCGATAATTCTTACGATAGCTTTCTTAGTGTTCGTTCACTCCAGCTAAGTTTGTAATTATCGCAACCTCTATTGCATTGGAAATTATTTAACTTTATATGCGATAATAGGCTAAAAATAGGACTTTGTCAATAGTTGTGTTTAAAATGTCTATAACAATTTTTTTATATTAAGATAATAATTTCCAGCCATTGTTTGGCTGATAATCTTTTATTTTCATTCTAGAAACATAAGGATTACCGCTAACGTAGTATCTCAAAGGTTTGCTGGCCCAAGCAGGGCTTGATTGGTTAATACCAATGCGCGGACTGGCAATAATCTTACGGGCGTAATTTTTGTGGTTGTCATTTAAATCAATAGTAAAAGGAGACTTGCTTAGAAAATGTAAGTTCCAGTCTTTATTATGAATGCCGAAGGCTTGCATCATTTTAGCCGGCCCATTAGTTAATAAGGGGCCACTTTTACCTGAGCGATTAGTTATCATTTGCTTGATACCCCAAGCAGGTTCGATAGCTCTAATTAAGATGCCTTGAGGTTCACCAGCTTTTTGGGTAGCAATGTCGAAGAAGAAATATTGGCGTTGGGCATAGATATAAATTGTGCCTCCTCTGCGATATAATCCTTCATTAGCAGCAGTTCTGCGACCTTGGTATGAATGAGCAGCACGATCTCTTTTTCCTAAATAAGCTTCAGTTTCCACAATATAACCACCTAAAATTTGTTGCCCATTATCAAAGATTAAGGGTCGACCAAGCAAATCGATACTTATTTTTTCAGTTGTTGATTTAGTAAAATAAGTTGAATAGTCCATGATTACTCTCGAATAGTTATTAAGTAAAATTATAATTTATGTAAGTAATTATAAAGCTTACTTGTTGCATAGAAGATAAAAGACACAATTATTGAATTGTGCCTAAAAAAGAATGGTAACTTATAAATTATGCTTAATGAGAATGGTTATTGGAGTGCAAAAAATGAAAAGCAATGGTAATTAACAAAATGCCAAAGACTAAAGCGGCGAAAATAGAGTTTGGTAACTCATAATGAAGTGGTGGAAGTGAGACAAGTAATTTTAAAGCAATAATACCAATTAAAATATATGCCATTGGTTGCAACTCAGGAATTATATCCATTAACTTAATAATAACTTCAGCTACACCTCGCATGCATAAAATACCAATCATCCCACCAATTAAAACAACTACAGGATTACTTGAAACAGCAAGGGCTGCTAGAACTGAATCTATTGAAAAGACGATATCCATTGCTTCGATTGATATAACTGCTCGCCAAAAAGGTGACAGGAAACGCTTATTACTTTGATGATGCTGGGTAGTTTTTGGCACTTGACCGCCTTCTTTATCTGCTGAATGGTGGCGTCGATCATAGAAGAACTTGAAGCAAAGGTAAAAAAGATAAATACTACCAGCTAATTTAATTTCCCAAAAATTAATTAGGTACGTGCCAATTCCAATGACAATAAAGCGAAAAATATAAGCGCCCCACATACCATAAAATAAAGACTTTTCTTGTTGCTTTTTGTCTGGTAAAGATTTGGTTTGGGCTGCAAGTACAACAGCATTATCAACTGATAATAAACATTCCATCAAAATTAGGGTAAGAATGACTAGCCAGTCATTGACATTAGTTAAAACGTGAAGCCAGTTATTGGCATCAAAGAATGGCGCATACATTTTAATAATTGACATTTGTAAAAATCTCTTTTCTGAAAGTACTAGCAGCTTTTGAATAATAAATTGAGCTAAGCAATAACTTATAATAATCCATTAATCAAGCTATTGCCTAATATTTTACCATAAGAAATATGTCTGTTTAAATTTGTTTGAAAACATCTAGTGCATCGCCAGTAATAGCCGCAATCCCGGCTAACGGAATTGCTGTTTTATTAATTGCCCATATTTTAGCATTGGTTTGACAGTAAGCTAATAATTGAGCGAAAGGATAGACCACAAAGCTAGTACCGCAAATAATTACTAGATCAGCCTTTTGGATAGCTTGAATAGAAGTAGTTAAGTTTTGAGAATTGATATTTTCACCATATAACACAATTTGGGGGCGAATAATACCACCACAGTTATGGTGCAGATATGATTGAGCATAGGTAGAATACTTAACAGTTTGTTGGCATTTTGTGCAATATAACTGATAGAGATTACCATGAAACTGGGTGACCTGTTGATTGCCAGCTTTTAAATCTAGACTATCGACATTTTGGGTAATTAAATGGCCTTTATTATTACAAATTTCGGCAATTTTTTGATGAATAATATTTGGTTTAGCGTCGGGAAAATACATGTTATTTAAGACAAAATGATAGAACAATTCTGGGCGGTGATACAGTGTTTCAGCACTTAAAATAGTTTCTGGCTTTTCAATGCTATCATTATAAATACCATTTTTAGAGCGATAATCTGGAATGCCAGAGGGTGTAGATACACCGGCACCAGTCAAAAAGGTAACATAATTTGCTTGTTCAATTTCGGTTTTTAAAGTTTTTATTTGCTTAGTTACAATCATAATTTTTCCCCTGGGCAATATTTATGCAGTAGATAATTTATGCTAATAGCTTAATTATCGTGTTACTAAAATAGACCTCCTGTAGCATTAGCTAAGTTGGAGGTCGGTTGATAGTTAAAGAATTTGAATGTTATGGGCTTGACATTTTTCTAGCATTTCCTTTGGCCAAATACTGGCTTGTACTTCGCCAATGTGAGCTTTACCCAATAAAAGCATACAAAGGCGTGATTGACCAATTCCGCCACCAATGGTAAATGGTAGCTCGCCGTTGAGCAACATTTGATGAAAGTTCAATTGCTCACGTGCAAGGCAATTAGCTTGGATGAGCTGTTTGTGTAAGCTTTGCGGGCTAACCCTAATTCCCATTGAAGAAATTTCTAGTTTTTGCTTGAGGGGTTCATACCAAAAAATCAAGTCACCATTTAATTGCCAGTCGTCATAATCAGGGGCGCGACCATCATGAGGCTTACCACTACGAGCCAGGTTGTCACCAATTTTCATAAGAAAGACGGCCTTCTTTTGCTCAGCAATCTTATTCTCTCGTTCTTCTGGACTCAAGTCTGGCCATCTATCCTCTAGTTCTTGAGTAGTAATAAAAAATACATCATCTGGCAAATGATAAGTTGAAGCAGGATAGCGTGCAGCACATTCAGTTTCAACTTGCTTAATTGCACTAAAAATTTGCGCAACTGTTTCAGTCAAAGTTGTAATTGTTCGTTCATCTTCGGCAATAATTTTTTCCCAATCCCATTGATCAACGTAGATCGAATGAAAGTTATCAAGGTCTTCATCGCGCCGAATGGCGTTCATGTTTGTATAGAGGCCTTCATGCATACCAAAATGATATTTTTTAAGGGCCAGTCGTTTCCATTTAGCTAAAGAATGGACGATTTCAATGGTATCGTCTTTAGGAAAAGCTTTTACGTCAAAATCAACCGGACGTTCGATTCCATTTAAGTTATCATTGAGTCCGGTATTTTTTTCAACAAACAAAGGTGCGGACATTCTCTGTAAATTAAGTTTTTGCCCTAGTAAAACTTGAAAACGTTCACGGATAAAAACAATTGCCGCCTCAGTATCACGAATTGTTAAAGTAGGCTGATAATTTTGGGGAATAATTAAAGTCATAATTGTTAACCTCCTGATTTGAGGTCAAAGAAAAAGCCCTCTGCCTCAGCTAATAAAAACAAGGACGAAAGGCTTTTTCCGCGGTACCACCTAAATTGTCCGCTATTTGCGAACCACTCATGAAGCACAATCATGCTTCACCAGCTTGATAACGTACTGGAGACGGCACCACCTACTTGAGTTGTTCAGTGTGCTGCTAAAAGGGTTTTTCAATAATTCAGGGTCTGCTGGCTTTGCACTAATACCAACTCACTGTGAGAAATAAATTATTTACTCGTCTTTTTCATCGCATTTAATTTAATGCCTATTTAATAATATTTTTAAATAAAATGCAAGCCAATAGTTCAAAATTGTCTGCTAAAACTACTAAAAAATCGTAGTCTGTTATAATAGACGAAGAGTAAATATTTTGAGGAGAGTTTTTATGGCTGGTTTTTACTTAATTTTAGAAGCGATTATGCTGGGCTATGCTTGTTATAGCTGGTATTGGCAAGCAAATATTGATTTAAAGGGACAATATCGATTCTCTTCAATTATCTGGTCGCTAATTTTTATTTGGCTTGGCTTTTCTTGGCAATTAATTGAAAAAAATGATCAGGGTCTGACTGTTTTTTTGGCCAGTTTTATCTTGATAGGTATCATTGATGGCTTTACTGGCTTTGGCGCAAAGAAAGTTGTAGTAGCGGGTTATTTTAAACGAACAATTTCATATGCGGATATTGATTTGATTACCCTAATTAGGGTACCTAATCCCAAGAAAAAACAAGTGATTTGTATTCTTACTACAAATCAAAATCGTCAATATTATTTACGTTTTGCCCAGAGCATAGCGAAAATAGTGGGTACAATTAAGAGTCATGTCAACCATGATATTAGAATTGAAATACAAGATATAATTTAAGAACATTTAATGTGATTAATATTTCAGGGTATCTATAAAATTGGTGAAAGCATTCGTGAAAAATACTGTAGTGTTCGCAGTAAGCGCCCCTGCTTAGCAATTATTTGTGGCGTAAGTAGGGTAGAATGCTCCATGTCCGCTATAAATGATTGAGCTATTTCATGGGCAAAATTTTTGTCATAAAAAACAGCAACGTCTTCAAAGTTTAGGTCATAAGAACGATAATCTTGGTTCATTGAACCAACAGTAGCAAAGTCATCGTCGACTACAATTGTTTTAGCGTGGATAAAACCTTTATTGTAGATATATACTTTAATACCGAAACGAGTTAGTTCGTTAGCGTACCATTGTGTAGCGCGATAAATAAAAGGGTGGTCTGGTTTGCAGGGAATCATAATTCGTAGATCAACGCCTGACATAGCAATAGTTTGCAAAGTAGCCATCATGGCATCATCAGGAATTAAATAAGGTGTTTGTAGCCAAACTCTTTTCTTAGCTAGCGACATTAAGCGCATTATGCCATTACGCATATTAGCGATATCTCGGTCAGGCCCATCTGCGACGATTTGCATTGGTACATCACCAGGATGGATTTCATTCTCATCTAAGTTAGGAAAAAGCATGGTATTAAAAGTAATTAATTGACTTTCTTTTTGAATTGAGGCATTCCAATCCATGACAAAACGCTCTTGTAAAAGTAGCGAGGCTGAACCAACAATTCTTACATGACTATCGCGCCAGTAACCGAACTTTTTGTTACGGCTTAAATACTGGTCGCCAATATTAAAACCACCCGTCCAAGATGTTTTGCCATCAACTACTACAATCTTACGGTGTAAATGATAATTGATGCGAGAACGCGTAATCATATTACGTGAAGTGATGAAAGGTAAGACCTCACCGCCTGCTTGGCGGAGTTGATCAAACCAAGTTTTACTAGCACCTAAAGATCCCCAGGCATCATAAAGGACGCGTACAGCAATGCCTTCTTTTGCTTTTTTGATTAGCAAGTTAAGAATTTCGTTACCAATTTGATCATTATAAAAGGTATAAAATTCAACGTTAACGGATTGTTGTGCATACTGAATGTCGTGCATCATGTCATCAAACAGCGCTTGGCCATCTGTGTAGAGTTTGACATGATTATTTTTACTAAGTGGCGCTTCACCGTTATGATTGAAAAAGTGAATAACCATTCTGGCTTTGTCAGAGGTATCAGCAGGACTGGTCTTTTTAGGTGCTTTAGTAATTGATTTTTGAACATTGCGTAACCCAATATGGTGTTGTTTGTTAATGGCAAAAATGTTCTCTTGCGAAATGCCGCGACCAAAGAAGCCATAGAGAATGAGACCAATCACTGGAAAAACTAATAAAATAATTAGCCAAGCCCACGTAGTTGAAACCGACCGCCGACGGTGAAATACAATATAAAAGGATAAGATAATATTAGTAGTGATAATGATTCGTAGTATATCTTGTATTACAATCACGTAAATCCTCCGAAAATTAAATTTTATATTTTGAAGTTGATAAATTTATTGACAATGTCAATGACAAACGGATTATCATGCATCCAACTATGTTCGGCATATTTTTCGCCGCGAATTTCTACTTCATGGTAGGATTTGACCAATGGTGCTAAAACATAGCGAATACTTTTGGCAGAAGTAACAGAAATAAATTTATCACTATTGGTATTATCTAAAACATTTCCGTAAATGTTCAAGACGGAAATATTCGGATTAAATCGCTTTCGCCTAAATAAAAAATAGCAATAGTGTAAATTCATCATTGTAGGTCTACCTTTTTTATTAAAACCGTTAACGTTAGGAATATCTCCCATATAGGTTACACCGTCAAAGGGACCAGCGATTAAGGCACATTTGTTTAAATGCGGGAAATTTGTTTTATGAGCCTTACGCATCTCTGTGCGTATTATACAAGGACAGGCTAATGAATGAGCGATTGCTGAATAATGTGTAAAGTGGTATCGATTAGCTAAAAAAGGTAGAATAAGACGTAAATAGTAATCAATAGCATAGACACCAACAATTCGTTGGCGAAAAACCACTTGAACGATTGGCTTTTGATCACCTGTCCATGTCCCCTCTAGTTTAAAATTTCCCCATAAATCAGCAGTAACCTTTAGGTAGTCAGAATTTTTTTTCTCTTTTAGTGCTTGCTTAATCATAACATTGGTGGTGTAGTCCCCACCACGAAAGCCATGAAAGTAAATTACAGGTTCTTGGATGAATTCTCCTTTTTTGCTTTCAATTTTTGACTTATCTTCAATTTTTCTTTTATGTAGGCGCAAAAAAAAGCGAGTAGGGCCAATGGTAGCTAGAATTGCTAACGAAACCATATTAAACATACTAGGGTCTTTAGACAGATTGCGTTTACGGTTTTTTTCAGCAATTTCAGTATATTTTTTGGTATTAAAGAACATAAATAACCACCTTAAAATTAGTGCTACTAATATTTTAACATTGACAACAATTTTTAGTGAGTGAGGAACATATGAAATTTTATGCTGTAAAAAAAGGTCGTCAGCCAGGGGTTTATCGCACTTGGAAAGAAGCAGAAAAACAAGTTATTGGCTATTCTAATGCCGAATATAAGGCGTTTGAACAAATTACTGATGCGACAAATTATTTGGGCTTTAATCAAGCAACAGCTAAGAAGCTACTGCAAAAAGATGAAGACTCATTAAGACAAGCAATTGCTAAAATTCAAAAGGCAAGTAAGATAAAGCCCTTAAATAAAGAAAGAGGTACCTCAAAAACAAATAAAAAATATTTTGCCAAAATCTATACCGATGGCGGTACACGTAATACTGGAACTTATAAAGGTGGTCATGTACACGCAACTGATAAGGCGGCTTGGGCATATTTAATTGAATGGCAGCAAGCAGGTAAAAAGCAATCATTTTATGATAGCAATGGTGAATTAGGTGCAACCAATAATAAAATGGAATTAACGGCCTTAATTGAGGCACTAAAAAAGTTGTTGGAATTAAAATTTAACCAACAACCTCTATTATTTATACTTGATTCACAATATGTTTTAAATCCGATTACACAAGGCTGGCTCCAAAATTGGAAAAAACGGGGCTGGCACAAGAGTAGTAAAGGGGAAATTGCTAATGTCGAAGAATGGCAAAAATTAGATCAACTACTTAGTGAGTTCACTCAAGCCGAATTTAAGTGGACCAAAGGGCATGCCAAAAATCGTGGTAATGAATTTGTTGATCATACTTTAAACAAGTTTATGGATCAAATGTAATTACTTAGAATTAGAGAAACCTGCTACAAGTCCACTAAAGAAGCTAGTAATCGCATCCCAGATTTGTTCAAATAAGTTTCGATTTTCGGTAGTATTGATTTTATCAAAGATACCTTTAGCATTTTTTTCAATATTTTTGGAAAGAGCATCAGCTTGATCTTTAAAATGATGATCTTTTAAAGCACCAGAGTCACGGATTTTAATTAAAATATTGATAATTTGCTCTTTTTGGTTATTGTTAATAACATCACCTAGGTGATTAATATTAATTTGATTGTTAACAATGTCATGAATTTGACTATCAGAAACATTGTTGCCAATTTTCCCCATTTCTTGTTTGGCGCCAGCAACTGCATTATTTAATTGGGCATCACTATAGCCTTTTTTATTTTGATTTTCCTTGGTTATTTTACTTAAAGTACCCATTTCATCTTGTGCAGCGTTAACTTGGCTTTGATTTAAATTTTTCCCATTTTTACTATAAGCGGAGTAAACGCCAGCTAAAGCCCCAGAACCATCAATTGGAACAGCACTAGTAACATAAATATTGGCATCCGTAATTCCAGCAGTTAGAGCAGCATTTTTATATTGATTAGCTGTAATCGTTGTAATATTATTATGACCTTGATAGTCAAGAATATGGACATTAATGCCGCTACCTTGAGCGGTTTTTTGAATCATTGCACTTGACCAAACGCCTGAAGTGTTAGTGAAATTTGCACCAGAAGGATTAAGATATTGAACTAAATCTTGACCAGTAATAGTTATGGTGTGATAGCTGTTGTCATTTAAAGGATTACTCAAAGCCTTTATTGTGCCTTGGCGTTGGTTATCGGTAAGAGAAGTTCCTAGACAAATAACGGGGGAGTCGTCTGCTTGAACAATTTGTTTAGGCAGATTCATTCCCAATAGACCTCCAAATAATAGGACAGTAATTATTAGAATTGATTTTACTTTTTTCATAAGATTTATTAACTCCTTTTGCTGCACATATTATACTAAATCATTTAAGATAATAAATAACGTTATTACTTTTTTAACGTTTAGTTTATAGTATTTTTAAAATTTTAAAAATATTAAGATGGTATAATAATTTATGAGGGAGGGGTGCTATGATTCAGCAACCTGAGTTAACAGTCATTATGCCAATTTACAACGTTGAAAAATATATTAGTCGGGCACTAGATCACCTAGCTAAACAAGATAATATGAACTTTAAGTTGTTAATTGTTAATGATGGCTCAACGGACAATACAAAAAAGATAGTAGAAAGCTATCAAACGAAGTTTCGTTATATCCAAATTATTAATAAACCAAATAGTGGCTTATCTGATGCGCGCAATGTTGGTCTTGCTCATGTTGACACACCATATTTTACTTTTCATGACGGTGACGATTGGGTTGATTCTGGCTATACCGATTTTTTTATACAAGCGTTTCATAAACATCCAGAAGTAGCTATGGTCTCATGTGGATTTTGGCTAGATTACGAGAATAAGATAGGATCTAAGCCGGTTACCAAAAAAGTTATAAAAGGTATAAAAACAAAATTAAAAAGCTATCAACTGATTAATAATCCTTTAGGATCGTTGTTTGATAATCATATTTTAGGTACACCAGTTAAAGGTTATACTTGGAATAAAGGATATAAAATTTCTGTTGTACGGCAAAATCATTTATGCTTTATGGAGAATTTAGCATTTATGGAAGACCAAATTTTCAATGTGGAATATCTAGCTTTAACAGATGGATTTTATTGCACTAGTCGGCCACTATATCATTATTGGCAACGCAAGGATAGTATGGTACACAATTTTAATTTAAAGATGATTCCTGATAATTTTAAGGCAAATTATATTATCACCAAAATTATTATTCGTAGCTTATGGCAGGAACATAAAAAAGAAGATAATTCTAAGCAGAAACTAGTTGAAGCTAGTGAAAGGAATCGTCAATGATAGCAGAAGTTAATGGCAATAATTTATACTACAATAAACTAGGTCAGGGTGAACCGTTATTATTACTACATGGTCACCATTTTGATGGTGGAATGTTTGCACAAATTATTGCTCCGCTTGCCCTCTATTACACAGTGTATGTGCTTGATATGCGGGGACATGGATTGAGCGAGGGAGAAATAGCGCAGCACTATCAAACAGAAGTTGCAGATATTGCTACTTTCATTAAAAAAATGGGAATTAAGGGCTGTTATTGCTTTGGCTTTGATGCGGGTGGATTGGTGGCAATGATGCTTGCTAGTCAAGATTCAAGCGCCTTTAAGAAATTAATGGTTGCCGGAGTATTTGTCAATGGTAATGGTATTCGACCTTATCATTATTTAACTGAAGGTTGCCTACGCTTCTTGCAATTAAATCGGGATAGTCGAGTTGAATTAACCGAAAGCTACCTTTCAGTTGATGCTTTAAAAGCAATCACTATTCCAACCTATTGTGTTGTTGGTGAGAAGGACTGGGTTAAAGTTGATCATGTCCGTTGGTATAGTCAGCTTATCCCTCAAGGGCAATTACTGATAATGCCAAGACAAAAGCATAATAGTTATGCTGTTAAGAGCTTTAAACTACTTGATTTAATGAAAAATTTCTTTAGAGACGAAAATTAAAATTATACAATTTGCTGGAAGGATATCTCCAGCTTTTTTAATTTCCGTCAATTTCTAGGCACTAGGAACTTTTTTGGTTATAATAGACTGAAAAGATGGTATTTTTGATAAAGAGGTAGTTATGAATAAAGAAGAAATTCTTCAATTAATGCATCCAATGAAATTAATCGGTTTAAGTGGGAATCCAGCTTTAAATGAAAAAATTGCTACAATTTTGAAAAAACCGTTGATTGAAACAGCGGTGCAGCATTTTAGTGATGGTGAAATTCAAGTTAATATTGGTGAAAGTGTTAGAGGATGTGACGTTTTTGTTATCCAATCAATTCAGGACCCAGTAAATGAAAACTTTATGGAATTAGAAATTGTTTTGGATGCACTTCACCGTGCATCAGCTCATAGAATAAATGTAGTCGTTCCATATTTAGCATATTCACGCTCTGATACAAAGACACGGTCACGTGAACCAATTACAGCAAAATTGATTGCCAATTTGTTACAAATTACAGGATTAGATCATTTAATTGCATTAGATTTACATGCTTCTCAAATACAGGGCTTTTATAATGTGCCTGTTGATCATTTGCATGCAATTCCACTATTAGCGCAGTATTTCATTGATAATGGTATTGCAACTAAGGAAGATGATGATATAGTCGTGGTTTCTCCAGATCATTCTGGGGCTAAGCTGGCTCGAAATTTTGGTCAAATGTTTGATGCCCCAATTGCTATTGTTGACCAAAGACGCGCCCGTTACGATGCAGATGTTCATGACATAATCGGTGATGTTAAAAATAAGAAGTGTATTATTGTTGATGATTTAATTGATACAGGTTCAAGGATTTCATCGTCAACTAAATCAGTTATGGCTGCAGGCGCTAAGAAAGTATATGTTGCTTCAACGCATGCCTTACTTTCACAAAATGCAACTGAAATTCTAAATGGATTACCTATTGAACAAATTGTAGTTACGGATACTATTAAGCATCAACATTATCCAGATCGTATGATTAGAATATCGGTTGATTTGTTATTAGCGCGTGGAATTAATTATGCCTACAATGATCGTTCAATGCACCTATTAAGCGAAAGTGAACTAAAGTAATTTAATATTCTGGGGGTAATGTGGTAACAAAGTATTAGTACTAATTAAAGGCCTTTGTTTTCTTTTTTGTTTATTTATTTTATATCATTGATATAATAATAATATAATGTATAGAAAACGGAGAAACTATGATGGCACGACGGAAAAATTATAAAAGAAGACGAATTATCTTGAAAAATACATTCTATTTAATAAGAAAAAATGGAATGGAAAATGTTTCTTTTCAAATGATTGCAGAGAAATCTGGAATTTCTAAATCACTTTTGCAATCATATTACCCCCATAAAGTTAAGTTGACCGATGATGTGGTCCGTAATATATTAAACACTTTGGATAAACAAGTTAACAGATTTAATCAGACAAGTGACGGCACGGTGGGTGCGCGTACTAAAGCATTTTTGTATACAATTGCAATGCTAGGCATTTATGATGAAGGTTTAAAGCGTATTATTAATGAAGTATTTAGCAGTAATGACACGCTTGATAATTGGAGCAGTATGATTGAAGAATGGGTCAGAGAAAACCAAATTTTTGATGAAGACTATTTTAACCCACATGAAGTTGAGTATGGTATTGCCTTTGTTATAACTGGGATTGGCCGACTTTACTATAATAATAATACACAGTTTAATCTTTCTGCTGAACAATTAGCAGATTATGCCACTAGTTCATTGATGTATAGTTTTCTACACTGTACACCGGATGAAATTAATCAGGCATTAAAAAAAGGCCATGAAATTATTGCTTCAACTGACATTAAAGAAATTCACCATGCAATTGATACTATGTTTGATGATGATAAAGATATTGTTTGTTAGAAAGGAATAGCATGGCAAATGGCGCACAAAATAGTTTGCGTAGAGTAAATCCAGAACAAAATCTTGAGTACAAAAGGGTCTCATCTTTTTGTATTTTATTAGTTGTGACATTAGTTATGACTACAGTAACTTTTCTTAATCCTTTTTTTATGAAGGGACAGCTGAGAACTAATAATAATGAAGCAGTTATTGTTCGACACGTTAACAATCATTTTAACGAGCTAGCTAAAGTGATTGGTGCTAATAAAGATGTAAATTCTAATTTATTAACTACTAAGCAAACGCAGCCCATTGCCGATCATATTATTGATTATGCCATAGGTGTTCCATGGTTTAAATTTAATAATATCAAGTTGGCACAACAAATTTTGCATGATATTGAATCAAATATAGATCAAGAGGCATCCAGCGATGCCCAATTAGTACAAAAAAGACTCAAAAGACAAGGAAAGAATGCTCCATATGATGTAATAGATGCTTTCAATTTAGATTTAGTTACTTTGGGCGGAAACATTGCTTTTGTAATATTGGTTGTAAACATTACGCTGTTTATAATGATAATTATCAGTTTACGTTCACTAATTAATGATATGTTAATGGTGATGAATTCTAAGACTTTAGTTCATACTATTACAGCTGCTGGAATGTGGGCTGGCTTTTGGCTAATTTTAATATCTGGTATATTAGCTATGATTCCAATTATTTTTAATGTTGATGAGATAGCAGTTTTGGGCTGTATATTAGAAATTGGAAGTAGCATATTTTTAGATTATGTGATTGCTGGTGTAGTCTTGTATATTTTAAGTGCTATTCCGTGGGAAATTAGTTCACCTAATAATTAAAAGTAATGTTTAAACTATCTTACAAAAATATTTAGGTGTTTTTTGTATTATAGGAGTTAATGATGAAAGTTTATTTAGCTAATGCACTGTTTTCGCAAGCAGAAATTAATTACAACGCCTACTTGGCAGAAAAAATTCGGCAATTAGATACTGCAATTGATTTATATTTACCACAAGAAAATAATGCAATAAACAATAAACAAGCTTATGCTGATTCAAAGATGATTGCTCAAGCAGATACAGAAAGATTGATTAAGAGTGATTTACTGGTAGCAATTCTTGATGGTAATAGTATTGATAATGGTGTGGCAAGTGAAATAGGTGTTGCCTATGCTAAAGAAATCCCGATTATTGGTCTATATACTGATACACGGCAGCAGGGAAGCGAAAATAATCAAAAGTTAGCGGCGTTAAAGCAAGTGGCAGAAAATCAATTTCATTATGTTAACTTATATACTACTGGTTTAATTAAATTAAATGGTACTATTGTTACTAATGAAGCTGCCTTATTAGCAGAAATTACAGCCGTTTTGAATAAGTTTTAATATTAAATAATCCTATCTTTGGCGATAAACATAATAAGTGAATTTTATGTTTCAATGAAGATGGGATTTTTATTGTGGCCTAATAAAGATATGGCCTAATCTTAATAATTAAGATTTAAAAAATAACTAATTGATATTAGTGTTAATTCATGAAGTATACTTTTAATTTTATAAGTTAGGGTGAATTGATTAAGTAACTAAGACGAAAATAATTAATTTTAAGTTTTGGTGGTAATTTTTGGATGAGACAAAAACATTTATAAAAATTAACTAAATTACCATTATTCAGCTAGTTATTGCCGTATAATAAAAAAGTTAGAAAAAATGATAAGAGGTAGAAGCAATGACTAGGAAAACACAAGTTGGTCTTATTTTTGGTGGTAATTCTTCTGAGTATGAAGTTTCAATTATGTCAGGGCATAACATTTATAAGGCAATTGACAAAAGCAAATTTGATGTTCATCCTATATGGATAACTAATGAGGGCTATATTGCAAGTGAGCAAGAATCATTAAAAGTTTTAGCAAATGCAGAATATAAGATTAAAAGTCCGCATCAAGTAGCGAATATTTCTAACTTAAGTGAACTAGCGAATTTTCCAGAATTAGATGTATTTTTTCCCATTGTACATGGTAATTTAGGTGAAGATGGTAGTTTACAAGGTTTATTTAGGGTTATTGATAAACCATTTGTTGGGGATGATGTTTTAGCTGCAGCAGTAACTATGGATAAAGAATTTACCAAAATTTTAGCACAACGTGTAGGCGTTTGTGTGGCTGAATGGATTTCAATTAAACGTTTTGAATATGAAGATGAGCAAAATACCAAACGTGATTATAATCAAGTTAGTGCCAAATTAGGGCATGATTTATTTGTTAAACCAGCTAATCAAGGTTCATCTGTTGGTGTACACCATGTAACTAATAAGCAAGAATTTGATGCTGCTCTAGCTGATGCTTTTCGCTATGATGATAAAGTTTTAATAGAAGAAACCATTCATGGTACAGAGGTTGAAACTGCTGTGCTTGGAAATGATCATCCAATAGTTTCAGGAGTTGGTCAAATTATTAATGCTGAGGGAACTTTTTATAGTTATGAAAATAAGTATGATGCTAATTCAACAACTAGTTTACAAATTCCAGCCGACTTGCCTGAAGAAACTATAGCTGAGATTAGAGCTAATGCTTTAAAAGTCTATCAAGTAACGGAATGTAGTGGTATGGCAAGAATCGATTCAACATTGCGCAAGAGTGATCAAAAAGTTATTTTGACAGAGGTTAATTCTTTACCTGGTTTTACTAATATTAGTATGTATCCTAAATTATTTGAAGTTGCAGGTATTCCTTATACCGAATTAATTACGAAATTGATTACCGAAGCCCAAAAAAGATATGAGCATAAAAAAAGCTTACTACATAAAATAGATTAATTTGATTGTGCTAGAGGGAGTAATACTTTATGAGTGGTAATAAGCATGATTTTGAAGAATTAACCGCACCGGCAGCAACTGCTAAGGAATTACAAGTTAGTGTAGCAACTTTAAGAAAGTATTCTTTAATTGTTGAAAAGGTTACTGGCCAAGCAAATTATTATGCTAGAACTAAGCAGAATGCGCGGCTATATAGTAAGCAAGATGTTCAAGATTTACAAGATTTTCATCGATTAGCTCAAAAAAATGGTTTAACTTTATACGAAGCAGCGCAGCAAGTTTTTGCAGTTAGTTCAAAAGAAATCAAAAAGACAAACCAGACTAAAAAAGGCAAGCAAGAGATAATGACATCTGCACAAGTGATGAAATTAATTGATGCCTTTCAGCAAACTATTAGCCAACAGAATACGGCACTGGAAAATTTACAAGAGCAGCTCAACCGGATTGAAGCTCAAAACCAAGAACTATTACAAAAACAAAATGGTCAAACTGAAAAGTTCGAGGGTTTGGCAGATATTTCTGGGATAGTAACTGATGAAGAAAGCCAACCCAAAGCACAGTTATTTACAGCTAAGCAAAAGCGCCAACAAATTGTTCATGATGAAAAGAAAACGTCTGAGCAGCTTCATGATGAAATTTTAGCTAAAGCTCAAGAAAATTCTCAAAAAACAGCTAGTGTTAATGAGCACCGAACGCTAATTGATATGCAACCTGAGACAGAGACTAGACATTGGTGGCAAAGATTTCTTAATCTATAAAATAAAGATTAGCTAATATTGATCATAAGAAATTATAGTGAATTATGTAGGTTAGGATGTTGATTTTGAAAAAAATTAAGCAACGCTACTTGGTAGCGGTAATAGTGATGCTTATTGGTCTGATATTGACGGCTAGTATTTATTTTGCCACTAATATTTATACTAAAAATGACGTTGCAATAATTACCGATGAAAAAATCACAGATACTTTAGTCGAAAAAAGTAAAGACGTATACGATAATAAAGATGAAACTAGAAAGCAAGTCTTGCATTTGAAAATTCTATCTGGTAAACATCAAAATCAAACGTATACAACAACTAACTTTTATTATCCATCACAGCTTGTAACCCAAAAGTATCGTCCAAAACAGCGAGTTTTTGTCAATATTAAAAAGAATGATCCAGCAATTCAAAATCCTAAGCGAGACTGGGTAGTTGTCTTGGCTATAACAGTGATGACTACCTTACTTGTAGCAGTTTCTGGTAAAAAGGCACTGGGACTAATTTTGTCAATGCTCTTGAGTTGGCTACTTTTCTATTTTGTTATTATGCTGAATATTAAATTAAATGGTGCGTATATTGTCTTGCTATTTGCTGTAGCAGATATTGTGTTTTCCTTTTTCAGTTTATTAATTGTGCAAGGATATAACCGCAAAATGTTAGTGACCTGGTTAGCTACTTTATTAGGCGTTTTTATTTCTTTTGCACTATGTTATATCATCATGCGTTTAACAGGAGAGTCAGAAATCAAATATGAGACTGGTGACTATGCTACGCAAGATCCTCGCGGCATTTTTTTGGCCCAGACTTTATTAGGCATTTTGGGAGCAGTAATGGACGAGGCCACTGACATTGTTTCTAGTTTATATGAGCTGATTCAAACTAAAAAGGACATTACAACTAAACAGTTAATTAGGAGTGGGCGGACCATGGGTCAGGAAATTATGGGACCGCTAATTAATGTTTTAGTTTTAATTTTTATGTCAGAAGCCCTACCTTTAACAATTATTTATTTACGTGATAATAATAGTTTTGGCTCAACTTTTGGTTTTACGTTATCTTTAGGTGTTACTCAAAGTGTGATTTCAGCCATTGGTATCGTGTTAACGGTTGTTTTTGCAACAGGCTGTAGTTTGTTATTTTTAGATAAAAACAGGTGGGAAGTGTGGCATAAGTAATGAGTACATTAACTGCTTTGATAATAGTTTTAGCGATTTTGATGACGATTATCGGTGGCGAGACAGGAATCAGGAGCTTCTTTAGTGTATTAATTAATACGTTATTATTAATTTTATTAGCAGTTCTTATTTCCTGGGGTATCAATATTCCATTACTTATTTTGATTTTTATTCCACTCAAATTAGTGACTATCATTTTTTTAGGCACGCATGATTATCAAGTTGCTAAAAATTCATTTTACTCGTCAATGGTTGTTTGCTTATTAGTCAGTGTAGTAATTTTAGGTTTTGAATATATTGCACAGACAGCAGGACTTGGTCCTGAAGCAGGAGAAATTCTAGTAGGTTTATCACAGATGCCGGGTTTAAGTTATCCACTCATTGCTGTTGCCGTTGCTATTTTTTCAACTTTAGGTGCAGTAGCAGAAGCAGCTGTTGCAATTAGTTCTGGATTATTGGAAATTAAAAAGCATAATCCTAAGATTACATATGATGAATTAAGGTCAAGTGGGACAAAAATCGGTAATGATGTTTTAGGCACAGCAATAAATACCATTTTGTTTGGCATGTTTGGTAGCTGCCTTTCTTTATTTTTATGGTATATTCGATTAAATTATACTCTAGGTGAAATTTTTAATGAGAAAATGCTAGTTAATGAAGCCCTGATTATTGTGTATTCCTTAATTGGTGTAATATTAACGGTACCATTAACAACAAGCTTTTTAGCAAAAAGTATGGTAAAACGTGAGGCAAAAAATGAAAACAAATGAAATAATTTTAACAAATTTTAATGGACGCAAGTTTAAAATTCATCCATATATTTTGGATTCAATTGGTGATTTAATCAAGCCGCGGCATCCATTGGCAATTGTGATTCCAGGTGGGAGTTTTGATCACCTATCAAAGCGTGAAGGTGAGCCAATTGCCTTAGCTTTTAATAATTGCGGGTTTAACAGTGTTGTGATGGATTATAACCTGATTCAAGATGCAGGTGATATTTATCCAGATGCTGGCTTGGATGTTTTAACCACAGTAAAATATTTTCGTGATCACGCAGCAGAATATCAAATTGATGCCGACAAAATTGTAACAATTGGCTTTTCTGCTGGTGGTCATGTGGCAAGTTTTGCTAACAGTATGGCTAATTCGCTGGAATACCAAAATCGCTTTAATTTTACTGCCAAAATTGTTTTACCCAATAAAACTATTTTAGGTTATCCTTTGATTAATCTGCATAAAATTGGTTTTGCTATCCCAAAAAATGCAACTAATAAAGTACCAGCAGATCAATTTGTACTAAATAGTGCTCTAGGGGTGACTTCTAGGACACCAGCTACCTTCATTTTTCATGCTTGGGATGATCCAATCGTTTTAGTGACTAACACATTAGAATATGCAACGGCACTACAAAAGGAAAAAGTGCCGTGTGAAGTTCACCTTTTTAATAAAGGTGGACATGGTTTTTCTCTAGCCCGCACAGATATGGTGACAAGAGGTCGCGAATGGCAAGATAATTCGCATGCAGCTCATTGGTTTAATTTGGCGCAAGAATGGTTAAATAGTGAGTGGCTAAATAAATAATTCAGAAAGCATTAAAAATATTAACTTTTTTTAATAATGTCTTGAATTTAATTCATAAAAGCATATAATTATATACTTAAATCGAAAGAAAGGACATGATTTTTTGAAGCTAATAAAAATGAAAAGATTAACCGCAATTAATGGCTTACTAACTTTGACCAGTTTATTCATGTTGTTCTTTGGATTATGTGATCAAGTTAATGAGTCAAATCAATTGGTTCAAACCGACCAGTTAATTGCCCTAACAAATAGTGATAATCTAATTATTTTTACTGCGGTTATAGCATTAGTGATTTTTGGTTTTGCCTTTTTTGCAGGCTGGCTTAAAAGTTCGTGCAAGACTCGTTTATTATATGATAGAACTTAAGTATATTAGGAAGTTGTACTTAAATTAGTATAGTGCAACTTTTAGTTTGAAAAAGCAAATTAAAAAGCAGGTTAGTAACTGACTAACCTGCTTTTTTACTTAGGACAAATTAATATGAAATTTTTTAATACCAATGATGGATAAGCCAAAATCTTTTCGCATTAACCCATGATCCATAACGATTATATACATAATTATCGGCAATACGCTCTTGATTTTTAGGGGAATAGTTACCACCTAAATATGCTAAATTAAGCTGGTATTTACCGTAACAAACTCCATTACGTGCATTGTAATTACCACCTGATTCGTGGCGGGCAATCCAGTTTTTAGCTGCCCTTTCTTTTTTAGATAATTTTTGTGCGGCTGCTACAGTTTGTATAGCAGTGTCTTTATGAACTAATTCAATAATTGCAGTGCAGTTAACCGCTAAGGCTAAGGCTGTAATTAGTTTAAGCATGAATTTTTTACCTTTAATCAATTTGTCTTATACCTCACTAAGTAGTCTATTTAATACTACAGATACTATACCTAATAAATATTTCATTGCTGTTACAGAAAGAACACGCCTGCCTTACAATCCAGTTTTAATGATATTCAGATGTGATTTTGGTAAAATTTAGTAATAAGCTTTTTTCTAGGAGGTAAATTATGACAACGAAACATTTTTATGAAACTTTTCATCCTGATCATTACGATTTATTCATTGATGTTAATCGAGAAAAGAAAACAATTGCTGGTACGTCAACAATAACCGGTGAAGTAATCGAAGATACTGTTTTAATCAACCAAAAGTATATGGAGGTCTCTTCAGTTAAGTGTGATGGTGTTGAAGTTCCATTTACAGTAAGTGATAAAGACGAAGCAATAAAGATTGACTTAGGTAAAAAAGGTAGCGTCAAGATTGAAATTGTTTATACTGCACCGCTAACAGATACAATGATGGGAATTTATCCGTCCTACTACATGATTGATGGTGTAAAGAAACAAATTATAGGTACCCAATTCGAAACTACAGCTGCGCGTCAAGCATTTCCCTGTGTGGATGAACCAGAAGCTAAAGCAACTTTTTCTTTAGCACTTAAGTATGATGAACACGAAGGTGAGACCACACTAGCTAACATGCCAGAAATAAAAGTCGAAAATGGTGTGCATTACTTTGAAAAATCTGTCAAAATGTCCAGCTATTTAGTTGCTTTTGCCTTTGGTGAATTACAATCTAAATTGACGAAGACCAAAGATGGTGTTGAAGTTGGTGTTTTTGCTACTAAGGCACACCAGGCTAAAGAATTGGATTTTGCTGTGGATATTGCTAAACGTGCAATTGAATTTTATGAAGATTTTTACCAGACTAAATACCCACTACCCCATTCATGGCAATTAGCTTTGCCAGACTTTTCAGCTGGTGCAATGGAAAATTGGGGACTAATTACTTATCGAGAAGCAGCTGTTTTACTTGATCCAGATAATGCTACAGTTGAGCAAAAGTCTTATGTGGCAACGGTTATTGCTCATGAGTTAGCACACCAATGGTTTGGTGATTTGGTCACAATGAGATGGTGGGACGATTTGTGGCTTAATGAAAGTTTTGCAAACATGATGGAATATGTTTCAATAGATGCCTTAGAGCCTGATTGGCAAATCTGGGATAACGCATATCAAATTTCAGAAGTTCCAGCAGCGTTGAAACGAGATGCAACCGATGGTGTCCAATCGGTCCATGTTCAAGTTGAGCATCCCGCTGATATCGATTCATTGTTTGATGGAGCCATTGTTTATGCTAAGGGCTCCCGCATGCTGGTAATGGTTAGAGCTCTATTAGGTGATGATGCTTTACGCAAGGGACTTAAGTATTACTTTGACCAACATAAATATAGTAATGCAACCGGTGATGACTTATGGAATGCCTTATCAACGGTGACTGATTTAGATATTGGCAAGATTATGCATACATGGCTTGATCAGCCTGGCTATCCAGTTGTCAATGCACATGTTGATGAAAATGGACATTTGATTTTGCAACAAAAGCAATTTTTTATCGGCGAAGGTAAAGAAGTTGGTCGAACATGGGCAATTCCAATAAATGCAAATTTCAAAGCACCACAAATTATGACGCAAACAGAACTTGACTTGGGTGATTATAAACAACTACGTGCAGAAGCTGGTCATGCTTTGCGGCTTAATGTCGGTAATAGTTCCCACTTTATCGTTAATTATGATGAAAAATTAATGGCCGATATCATGGCAAATCTTGAACAGTTAACTACAGTAGATCAATTGCAGTTATTACAAGATTTAGGTCTTTTAGCTGAAGGGGGCCAGATTTCTTATGCTGAAATTGTGCCATTATTACCTAAATTTGCTACTTCAAAATCTTATATTGTTATTAATGCTTTATTTAATACAGCCCGTGAATTACGTAAGTTTACTAAACCGGGTTCTAACGAAGAGCAGAATTTAAAAGCTTTTTATAATCTTTTATCTGAAAAGCAAATTGCTCGTTTAGGTTGGCAATCAAATAATGATGTAGGCGATGACTCGTTAATTCGCCCCTTAGCCCTATCAGCTGGCTTATATGCTGAAAATGCGCAGGTTATTGAAGGCGGACATCAAATTTTTGCTAATAATAAAAATGATTTAGTTAAAATTGCAGCGTCTATTCGACCATATGTTTTAGTTAATGAAGTTAAAAATTATCGCAAGCAGGATTTAGTTGACCACTTGATTAATGAGTATCAAGTAGCAGTTGATCCTTATTATAAGGCAGATTTACTAGCCGCTATTACAGCTTCGCAAGACATAACAGATATCAACAAGATAGTGGCAGATTTTAAAAATGCGGATGTTATTAAACCACAAGATTTACGTTCTTGGTACTTTAATATTTTAGCTAATGCTAAAGGACAGCAGGCTGCTTGGGACTGGTTGCGTAAAGAATGGTCATGGCTGGAAAAGACGGTTGGTGGTGATATGGAATTTACTACTTATATTACGGTTACTGCTAGAATTTTCCATACTGCAAATAGATTGCAAGAATTTACTGAATTTTTTGAGCCTAAAATTAATCAACCAGGTTTAGGTCGTGAGATTCAAATGGATACTAAAGTAATTGCCACTAGGGTTAATTTGGTAGAACAACAACAAAGTGCTGTGAATAAGGCAATTAAAACGGTGCTATCTTAAATAATTAGCTGGATGTAAAAAAGCATTATCAATTTGATAATGCTTTTTTATTATTAAATTTAATTGTAAATGATAACTGGTTCGTGTTTGCTTATATTGCTCCATACATATTTGACTTCACTAGGCTTAATATTAACACAACCATGTGATCCACCACGTAAGTATGCTCTTTTACTCCAGTCGCTACGCCAACTGGCGTCATGAAAGCCGCAACCACTTAAGGTGAATGGCATCCAATACTTAACTGGAGAAGCATATTTAGAGCCATCGTTGTTACGACCACGTAAAGTTGCAGGAGATTGCTTGTAATGAATGTACCAGACCCCTTCAGGTGTTACATTTGATTTGTTGCCAACTTTAGTTCCAGTAACAATGTCGTTTAAATGAACGGCAAGCTTACCATTTTTTACAACCCATAGTTCTTGTTTTTTTAAGGAAACTACAATATAGTTATTACCAATGCCATGATTAGTTTTACCGTATCCTAAACCATACGTGCTGTATCCTAAGCCATAAATATAATCTTTTCCATCTAAAGTTTTTGTTCCGTTTAAAAATGCCTGCTCAACAGCAGACTGGGCTTTCTTTACATAGATTCCCCAACCATAACTTTGATTTTTCACTGTAATTTTTTTACCAGATACTTGATTCCTGGTTGGAACAGCAAAGGTATATTTTTGGTGAATTGTTGAAACAGCGCGGTCAATTTTATTTAGTTCAGCTACTAAGTTTTCAGAATTAGTAAAAGTATACTTCCCTTGTTTAAAGACGGCCTGATTAATTAGTTTTTTGGCTTCTAATTTATATATCTTATTGGCAACTTTATAATTGACAATAGTGTCACTTACCGTTTGCATTTTTTTGTTAGCAGCATCTAACTCATTATTGGCAAATATATAGTTCTGTTTGCTCGGCATAGTAGTATGTTGCTTTTTAAAAAAATTTGTTACTTGTTGTTTGTTAATTGTATCAATATTTGGGTCTCGCTCAGTGGAAACTTTGCCTTTTTCTAATACAATGACATTGTTTGCTTGTTTATTTATTTTTTTAGTAGCTTTGTTAATGGTTAACTTACCAACTTTTACGCCATAGATATTTACATTTGGATTAAAATGAGTCGTAGCAAACTTTTTGGCTTGCTCTTGTGCGGCAATATGGTTGTTATATGAAATAACTCCAAAAATAACGGCAAAGATTAGTATAAATCCCGCCAGGACTAAGTAAAGATTATTGCGATTATTGTGTTTTTTTAGTTTTCTTCTTGATTGCATAAATTCACTCACTATATAAACGTAATTTTTAAAAGTAGTCGCAAATACATTTTATCATCTATTGTAGCAGTAGTAAAACATTAGGAGGGAATAATGAAAGATACTGAGCCCTTAGTCTTTGATTTCAAACTTGCTCAAGGGAAACCTAATTCTTACAAAACGACGGTAATTAATGATAGTTGTCCATTTTGCCAAGTAGATAATTTAAAAGATATCTATGTTCAAAAAGGTGAAATGATTTGGCTACATAATAAATTTCCGACTCTTCAAGATACAACGCAGACAATTATCATTGAATCTGGCGATCATTGCGGTGACATTACAACTTATTCGTATAAGTATAACCGAAAACTGCTGAATTTTGCTTTAGAATGTTTTCGCGATATGAATAAACAACAGTTTAGCTCAGTTTTATGGTATAAAAATTTTGGTCCTGCTGCTGGTGGTTCATTGGTTCATCCCCACATGCAAATTGTGGGACTAAAGCATAAAAATGGTTATAAGTATATTTCAGCAAGTAATTTTAGTGGCATCTCATTATTTGCTAGTAGTCATGTAGAAGTGAATATTGCCACGCAGCCAGTGCAAGGATATATTGAAATAAATATAAATTTACTTAGTTTAGCAGCAATTGATTTATGGGCTGATTGGATTCAAATAGCAGCAAAATATCTCTTAACTGAATTAGCAAATGGACGGTGTAAATCTTATAATTTGTTTTTTTATCCCCGAAATGATAATGGTATATGTGCTAAATTAATTCCACGCTTTGTCACATCGCCTTATTTTGTTGGATACAAATTATCCCAAGTAGATGATAATGAAAAACTGACCGAAGAAGCAGCAAAATTGAAAAATTTTTTTATTAGGAATCGGTCACATTAGATAAAGCGTAGTTTTTACTAAATATAATAAAATATGTGATTATTGTTGGTAAATTAAGTAAATTATGGATAACATGATTATTTTGAGGAGAAAAAATGCAGAGAAAACAAACCAGAAATTTAGCAATTACTGCTCTATTTGTAGCAATTTTTTTGCTTCAAACTTTTGTACCCAATATTGGTTATATTAGGATATTGCCAGCCTTGCCAGCAATAACTACTGTCCCGTTAACAGTTGCTATTTATTCTTTATTAATGGGCCCCAGAGCTGGTGCCATCTTTGGCTTATTTTGGGGCGGGCTTCGGCTTTATTTAGCTATTACTCAACCGGGGGATATGGTCAGTTTGATGCTATTTCGTAATCCGATTATTGCAGTGCTTCCTAGTGTATTGGCTGGATTGTTTTCGGGTATGATTGGGCAGGTATTTGCACAAAAATCTAGTAGAATTAAAGAATTCAGTTATATAGGCGCGGGTGCTATAGCTTCTTTAACTAATACAATTATGGTTATTTTATTGACTAGTATTATTTTCATGCACAATTCTACACAACTCATTGGTTATCTGGGGAATTTCGACCATAATATACCATTAATTAAGGTGCTGTTTCTTGCATTAGGTCTGAATGGGTTAGTTGAAATGATTTTTACGGCCATTGTAACGCCAATAGTTGTTTCACCGCTATTAAAAGTTTTACATCGGCTTAGTTAATGCTTTAAAAATATTTTTTAAAAAGAGTTGAAGTTAACCCCCGGAATTGGACAAAGATTCCAATTCGGGGGTTTTCTTATTAATTATTAGAAAATTTGACCAATGAAGAAAATATTGCCTTACTACTATTTCTGCAGGGGATGACGGTTAAGCATATTAATCTTTTGGTTAAATGATTGCTACCAGATTGAAGATCAGTTCAATTTTAGCTAAATATCCAGTAGAAATATCTGGTGATCAAAAGTAGCGAGTAGCAACAGCTCGGGCTTAAGTACATAATTCGGCGATTTTATTAGCTGATGAACCAAAGGGCGCACCAGACACAAAAAGTGCCAGAGAATTACTTGAGACTATAGCCGACTTAAACCAAAATGATTAAGTGACTACTGCAAGGGCCACGCATGCCCCATTTGCTGCTAGTTTTGCTAGTCGTATTTTATTTATTAAGGATGGGAGAATTGGTAATCAATTAGTTAAGGGTTGATAATCTCGAAAAAGGAAACAAAGCGATATCTTTATTTTAAATAAATTCAGTTTAAAGATAAGTCGCTTAAGGAGCTCAAGTTTTATCTAAAAAATGAACAGCCGCTATATAAAGTACAAAAATTTCCAATACATGAATTAGCGTATACGGGTACTGCTGCTAATAATCTAAAAGATATGTTAATTAATGGCAGCGGGAAAGCAGTTCGCGTGGTTTCACCAACTAAATGGCAAAGGCTACAAGGTAAGCGTAGATTTATAACTTTACTGAATGTTAAAGATTTTGATTATGCTTATCCAATATTATTGCGAATTCAAAAATTACAGTTACATGAAAACCCAAAGTATTCTGCGATTTATGATAAAAGTAAACCAAATAATTATCAGCTACTAATTAATTTAACTAGTGGGTTTGAATTTATGGGCTTTTTCTTGGGGATTGCTTTTTTAACTATGCTTGCTTCGACTTTAATGTTTAAGGTTTTGAATGGAGTTAGTAAGGATAAGGCCCGTTATCAAATGTTGAATAAAATTGGAATTAGAAAGCAACTACTTAAACAGTCAATTAATTATGAAATTGGGACTTTATTTTTATTGCCAGCTGGTTTGGGAATAATCGACGTTTTGTTTGGTTTACAACTTTTTCGCAGCTTATTACCAGATCCGTATCATAATATCTGGATACCATTTATAATTTTTGGCCTTTTATACTTGTTATATTATCTTTTGACCGTCAAGCTATATAAAAAAGTGGTAGTAGAGTATAAATAAAGCGTATCTAAAAAGGTAACATATCATGTTACCTTTTTAGATAGCAAAAAATAATTTAATATTTAAAAATAACTTGACAATATAATAATTATTACTTATAATTCTAAATATTAAATTAAAATTATTGGAGGTTACTTTAATGAAAACTAAATATTTTAATATTCAATCAAACATTGGAGTAATTGCCATCGTAAACTTAGTAGCCGTGTTGATTATTTGCTGTAGGACTTAATTCAAAAGAAATTACTAGTGTAGTTTAAGTTTGTTAAGTCCTTGTTTGCATTTTATGAATGAGGCTTGACTAACAAATTAATTAAGCCTCATTCAGTTCGATGAATGAGGTTTTTTGATGGCTAATAGTCAATAAAAAGGAGAAAAAATGAAAAAATTCAAAAGAATACTGGGTTTGACAACGATAGCAGCCATGATGCTAACAGGTTGTAGTATTGCCAAAAACAATAACAGTAATGGAACTCACCAAGATAAGGAGACAATTAAAATTGGTGTCAATATGGAACTGTCCGGTGCAGCTGCTGGCTATGGAAATGCAGAAAAGCAGGGTATTCAATTAGCTGCTTCTGAGATAAACAAAGCTGGCGGAATTGATGTTAATGGGCATAAGAAAAAAATTAAGCTAATTATTCACGATAATAAATCTTCAATTGCTACGTCTGCTTCTGTAGGGACTCAATTGGCTACTAAAGATAAGGTAGCAGCAATTGTTGGCCCAGCAACCACTAATGCTGGTACAGCACAAATTCCTAATATTACTAAGGCGGCAGTTCCTTTTATTAGTCCATCTGCAACTGATCCAAGTTTTACCTTACAAAAAAATGGTAAAGTCCAGCCTTATGTATTTCGGACTTGTTTTCAAAATAATATCCAAGGTGAAAATGCTGCCAAGTTTGTGACAAATAAATTAAAAGCGAAGAAAGTAGCAATCTATGCAGATAATTCAAGTGATTATGGTACAGGCTTAGCCAAAGCTTTTAAAGCAACATATAAAGGAAAGATAGTTGATAGTCAAACTTATTCAGCCGGCGATAAAGACTTTAATGCAGTGTTAACTTCTTTTAAGGCTAAAGGCATCGATGCTATTTATGTTCCAGGCTACTATACTGAAGTTGGTTTAATCATTAAACAAGCCCGGCAAATGGGGATTAAGGTACCAATTATTGGGGGCGATGGAATGGTAGACCCTAAGCTTGCGCAAATTGCTGGTGCGCAAAATGCAACTAATATCTATTACACTACACCGTTTTCAACCCGCTTAGCGGCAAAAAATCCAGTCGCAGTGAAATTTATGACTGCCTTTAAGCAGCGTTACAAGGTGGGGACCTCAGCTTTTTCAGCTTTAGCCTATGATGCGGTTTATATGATTAAGACGGCTATTGAAGAGCAAAAAGCTGATGATTCGACTAAGCTGACTAAAGGATTAGCTAATATAAAAGATTTCAATGGCGTTACAGGCAAGATTACAATTAATAAGACACACGATCCAGAAATGCCAATTGCAATTGAAGAGATGACTAAAGGAAAAGTAAGTAATTCATTTAGTGTTAAGTAAGATTAAAGCAAAGTTAAAGGAGTGATTAGTTTGCAAACTTTTCTTCAACAAATTATCAATGCACTATCACTAGGATCAATCTATGCCTTGTTGGCTTTAGGGTACAGTATGGTCTACGGGATTATTAAATTAATTAATTTTGCTCACGGCGATATTTATATGCTTGGCGCATTTACAGCCTACTTTGTAATTAATATCTGGCACTTTAATTTTATAACTGCTCTTTTGGCAGCAATGGTAATTAGTGCACTTTCAGGGGTATTGATTGAGTATTTTGCTTATCGACCATTACGTAAATCACCACGTATAGCAGTTTTGATTACAGCTATTGGGGTTTCCTTTTTACTTGAAAATGGAATGTCGTATTTAGTGGGTTCAAACGCACGTAGTTTTCCACAAGTAATTGCACAGGTTAACTACAGTATGGGAGGTATTTTAATCTCTAATATTCAGATTTTAATTTTAGGTATTGCTTTAATTTTAATGGTCTTATTGCAACTAATTATTAAAAAAACTAAAATGGGTCGCGCAATGCGGGCTGTTTCGGTTGATCCAGATGCAGCTGAACTAGTTGGTATCAATGTTAACCAGACAATTTCGTTTACTTTTGCGTTAGGATCAGCATTAGCAGGCGCAGCCGGAATTTTAATTGGAATGTACTATAATTCAATTGATCCGCTTATGGGAATGACACCGGGCATTAAAGCCTTTGTAGCTGCTGTTTTAGGTGGGATAGGTTCAGTTCCAGGGGCAGCTTTCGGTGGCTTTTTAATCGGAATTTTAGAAACACTTTTCCAATCAGTTGGACTGTCTGCGTATAAGGATGCAGTTGTGTACCTAGTATTGATTATAATTTTGCTCTTTTTACCAGCAGGTATTTTTGGCAAAAATATTAAAGAAAAGGTCTAGGTGGCAAGATGAAAGCAAATTGGAAATATATATTATCATGGCTAATAATGATAATTGCCGGTTTTTACTTAATTAATATCTTAATTATGGTTGGCGTGATTGATAGTTTTATTGAGAATATGCTGGTAATGATTGGTATTAATATTATCTTAGCGACTGGACTTAACTTAATTATTGGTTTTAGTGGGCAATTTTCACTGGGGCACGCCGGCTTTATGGCAATTGGTGCTTATACTACTGCAATTATTACGCAACATTTTGACAGTGAATTGGGTTTTATTATCTCGCTTATCGTGGGAATAGTATTAGCAAGTATCATTGCCCTAATTGTAGGTACAGCAACTTTTATTCGACTCAAAGGTGATTATTTAGCAATCGCTACTTTAGGTGTGGCGGAAATTATTCGTAATATAATTAATAATTTGAAAATTACTGGTGGTTCAGCTGGGATGTTCAATATTCCCCCACTAAGTTCATGGCCAACCGTTTATATCATGGTTTGTTTAACAACAATTGTTTTATTAAACTTCATTCGTTCGCGAAATGGTCGAGCAATTAAAGCGGTACGTGAAGATGAACTTGCTGCCGAAGCAATGGGAATTAATACAACAAAGTGGAAAGTGGAAGCCTTTATTCTAGGCGGAGCTACAGCAGCGATTGCTGGCAGTATGCAAGCTGCATACGTTCAAACAATTTCTCCTTCTAATTTTGGTATTATGGAATCTATTTCAATTCTAGTAATCGTTGTTCTAGGTGGTGTAGGCAGTATGACGGGAACATTTTTAGCCGCGATTGTTTTAGGAATTTTGGATACAGTTTTACAAAATTTTGGTGCACTTCGGATGGTTATTTATGCTATTGCCCTTATTTTAATTATGCTCTTTAAGCCATCTGGACTTTTAGGTAACTGGGAATTTTCTTTTAAAAAAATTATACCGACTAATAAGAAAGAGAGGGACTAGGGCATGGAACACTTATTGCAAGTTGAGCATGTGGTTCGTAAATTTGGCGGATTAACAGCTGTTGATGATGTATCGCTTTATCTGAATGAACATGAATTGGTTGCGCTAATTGGACCTAATGGTGCCGGTAAGACCACCTTATTTAATTTATTGACGGGTATGGTTCCAGCAACTAGTGGCGTTATAGATTTACAAACTAATAAGCAAAAATATGATTTGACTCATAAAAATGCAATGCAAATTGCTGATTTAGGCTTGTCGCGTACTTTTCAAAATATTAGACTATTTAAAAATTTATCAGTAATGGAAAATGTTTTAACAGCGATGACTAGTAAGTATAAAGAAGGGTTCATGACAGCTGTTTTACGCTTGCCTAGTTTTTACAGAACCGAACAAGAAATGAAGAGTGAAGCGCACCAATTATTGGAAATTTTTAACTTATCCGCTGAGGAACAAACGTTAGCTAAAAATTTACCTTATGGGATACAACGGCGTCTAGAAATAGTTCGTGCTCTGGCAACACATCCCCAAATTCTCTTTTTAGATGAGCCAGCAGCTGGAATGAATCCAGAAGAAACAGCAGATTTAACCGATTTGATTAAATATATCCAAGAGCAGTTCAAAATTACTGTATTGTTAATTGAACATGATATGTCATTGGTAATGAATTTAGCACAAAGAATTTATGTGCTTGATCAAGGAAAAGTTTTAGCATCTGGAGAGCCGGCGCAAATTAAAGCAAATCCTCAAGTGATTAAGGCATATTTGGGAGAAGGTGCTGATTAGATGGCAATGTTAGAAGTTCAAAACTTATCTGTAAACTATGGTGTCATTCAAGCTGTTAAAGGAGTTAGCTTTAATATTAATCAAGGTGAAATTGTGACCCTGATTGGGGCAAATGGTGCAGGAAAAACGACCATAGTTAAGACTATTTCTGGTTTGTTAAAGCCCAAAAGTGGGGGAATTATTTATCAAGGAAATGAAATTCAACGTAATAAAGCCCCCCAAATTGTCCAAGCTGGTATTTCACAAGTTGCGGAAGGTCGTCATATTTTTGCTGGCATGACCGTAATGGAAAATTTACAGCTGGGTGCTTTCTTACAAAAAAATCGCGCCGAAATTGAACATAGTTATGCTGAAATTTTTCAAAAGTTTCCTATTTTGAAAAAAAGACGTAATCAAGATGCAGCAACATTATCTGGTGGCGAGCAGCAGATGTTAGCAATTGGGCGCGCGTTAATGGTTAAGCCTAAGCTACTCTTACTAGATGAACCTTCAATGGGGTTATCCCCTTTGTTTATTCAAAAAATTTTTGCAATTATTAAGGAATTAAATGAGAAAGGAACGACAATTTTATTGATCGAGCAAAATGCTAAGCAAGCTTTAGCGATTGCTGATCGCGGGTATGTTTTGGCTACGGGCACGATTCAGTTGTCTGGAACGGGGCAGGAACTACTTACTAATCCTGAAGTACAAAAAGTTTACTTTGGCGGCTAGTTATTTTTGCAAATAGCCCAATAATCTAAAAAACCAGGGCAATTAGGTCCCTGGCTTTTTAGATTTTCATTTTATTATATGAAATAACTTTTTGATTTGAATCAGTCATATGCATGATGGTAATTGATGCGTTGCGTGGTCCGACACTAATATCATAATCCCCAAAGCGTGCGGCAATACTGCGAATTGTAAAACCATGGGTAACCAGTAAAATATTTTCTGCACCATCAAGTTGATGGATTAGTTTAAAGCCCTGATCAAGTCTTGACCAATATTCTTTAGCATTTTCTGCTTCGTGAAAGGGATCAGCTTCCTTAATCCAATCTTTAATGGTGTCAATCGATTCGTTTTTAAAAATGTCATAATGATTCTGATAACCATGTGGACCACCAATCATTTGCCAAGCCATATCTGTATCCATGCCTTCGAAATAGCCATAAAATTGTTCACGAAATAAGGGTGTTGCTAGATGTTGAATTTCGTCGCGGTTAATATTGTGCTTAATAATAAAATCGCAGGTATCATTAGCTCGTTTTAAATCACTAGATAAGGCAATATCAAAGGGGATATTTTGAAGTATTTCACCTACATGTTCCGCTGTTGCAATACCTGTTTCGGTTAGCGGTGTATCACACCATCCCTGCATTTTATTATAACGATTTATATAAGTTTGACCGTGGCGTATAATGTAGATTCTTTTCATGATTCTTTCCTTGTACTTTTAATTATTTATGATAGAGTTTTTTGGCATTGGCAATATCAATTGGCTCGATGGGATAAAGTGATTGAGCAGGATACATCACTGATTTTTTTATATTGTTATGTTTAAGACCAATTGCATGACCTAGTTCGTGCTCAACCGTATTGACGATCCGCTCATAATTGTAATAGTAATTAGAAAAATTTTGTAAATAGTAGATATTTAAGTTAACAGCTGCCTCATATAAAAAGCCAGTTTTAAGATAATATTGAAAGGTGGTAAAACCAGCATAATTAGTATAGGGATGATAGACCTGACTAATTGTAATGTCGGCCTTTTTCTTATTTTTAGTTTTACTGAATGTAAAGACTCTAGTTCTATTCCATGCACTAATTGCATCATTAGTGGCAGAAATCATGTCTGGATTATCATTTAAATCGATGTAAACTTTGGCTCTAGGCTTTTGCCAACGCCAGTGATTGCCGGTAACGGCTTTAGTTTTACTATTTTTACTAGTCTGCTTTGACTTTCGCGCATAAACAACCTGGCTATTGCATTTAATAATCGATAAACTTTCATCAAAAATAAAATTGCGCAAAATTATCACAGTCATGAGCGCACAAGTTAATTTGACTAGAAAATAGTTAAAACTTTTCATATTACTCAACTCCAATTTACTTTAAATAAAAAATGCCAATGCTATTAATCAAATTATAAACATAATTAGATTAACTTTCATGATTTTTCATATTTTTTACAAATAAACTAAAGAATTATATATTAATCCGATTTCATGTTAAAATAATATGCAAGTTTTGAGAAAATAGGTGACCTTATGACAAATGCGATGGATGATAAAGAGTTTGAACAAAATCATCTCAAACAAATTTTAAAAATGATTAGAGCTAAAAAGTCTGAATTGTCTTCATCAATAAAATCTGCTGCGGGAGAAGCTAAGGAACTTAATTCTCACTTTTATGATGATGTAAAATTAGATTATGATGGTTATTCTACGTCAATGGAAACAGCCTTGTCTATTCATCAGCAGCAGCAATTGCTTGATGAACGTGAAAACGCTTGGCAACATGCGGCTAAACAGTTGGGAATTGTGCAAAAGCTAGAGAAGCGACCTTATTTTGCGCGCGTAGATTTTAAAGAAAATGGCCAACAATTAGAGACTATTTATATTGGATTGAGTTCATTTGCAGATAAGGACAACCATTTTTTGATTTATGACTGGCGTGCACCAATTTCTTCAATTTATTATGATGGCAAGTTGGGGCAGGTTTCTTACATGTCACCTGAAGGTGAAATTACAGTTGAAATGAGTAAAAAACGTCAGTTTATGATTGAAAACGGCAAGATTATCAACATGTTTGATACCGATGAATCAATTGGTGATCAGATGCTTTTAGAGGTACTAGGGGAAAAATCTAGTACGCAAATGAAATCAATTGTTACAACAATTCAGCGCGAACAAAACAAAATTATCAGAAATACTAGCGCGGATTTACTTTTTGTTCAAGGAGCAGCTGGTTCAGGTAAAACATCAGCTATTTTACAAAGAATTGCCTATTTGCTATATCGTTATCGTGGTAATTTGAAAAGTAGCGATGTCATTATGTTTAGCCCTAATCAGTTGTTCAATGACTATATTAAAAACGTATTACCCGAAATGGGTGAGCAAAATATGGTTCAAATGACCTATTGGCAATTTGTGGCTAGACGCTTACCAGGCATGGAGGTAGAGAATTTATTTGACCAGTTTGAAGATCAGGTTGCTGATTCGGCAATTAGTCGTTTGAAAGATTCGACGCACTTTTTTAAGCTGATGACTCATTATGCTAAATACCTTAATCAGCATGGGGTCGTTTTTAAAAATATCTATTTTCGTAATCAAAAGCGTCCTTTTTTTGATAAAGAAAAAATCGGTGAACTTTATTATTCATTCAACGAAAATTATAATTTAAGTAATCGAATTGACGCAACACGTGAAGAATTAATTAAGCTTCTTAATCGAAAGATTAATACTGAAGCTAAGAAAAATTGGGTGGCCGAAGAAATTCAAAATTTAAGTCGTGAACAATTAATGCAATTATACGATCATCCAGATCAAGAATTTGAATCAGAAGAAAAAGAAGAAAAATTCTTAAGCCGAAAAATTGTAATTAAGTCCTTAAATACGGTGTTTCAGCAGATTAAGCGCAATAATTTTATTAACATGCGTTTACAATATCTCAATTTCTTACGGGCGGTCCCTAAAATGACTGATTTATCCAAGTGGGGAATTAGTTTAGCCGATTGGTCTAAGCATATTCTAAGTGTAAAAGAAAGTTTTACTAAGCATTATATCCATATGAATGATGTTTCAGCATATCTTTACTTATATGATTTGTTAACGGGACGACATGTTGACTATGAAATGCGCTATGCTTTTATTGATGAGATTCAAGATTATACTCCCTTCCAATTATGTTATTTGAAATATAATTTCCCACGGGCCAAATTTACTATGTTGGGTGATCTGAATCAGGCTATTTTTACTAAAGATGAGAGCAGCACCTTGCTGAAACAAATTAGTAATTTATTTGATCCTAAAAAACCACTGTGGTGCAGCTGACTAAGTCATATCGATCAACCAAACAATTAACGGACTTTACTAAGCAAGTTCTGCGTCAAGGTGAGAAAATTGAATCGTTTAATCGACAAGGACCAAAACCTACTCTGTGGCAAAGGTCAGATAGTGAAGCTATCCATGTCTTAACCGAAATTCTTAAGCAAAATAACATAGATAAACTGACTACGGCAATTATTACGAAAGATTTAGCTAGTGCGCAAGTTGTTGCTCAAAAATTAAAAGCCAATGGAACTAAAGCAGTTTTGATTGCTACAGCAAATCAGCGATTAGTTGATGGTACGTTAGTCATTCCATCCTATCTGGCCAAGGGCTTAGAATTTGATGCCGTAATTATGTGGGATGCTTCAAAGAATAATTATCATAAGCTTGATGAAACACAACTAGTTTATACAATAACGTCACGGGCAATGTACAAGCTTGATATTATTTATACGGGTGAAAAAAGTCCCTTGCTCGATGTTGATCAACATACTTATATTGAAAAGTAGGTAGCATAAATGATAGATAGGAAAGATTTTTCATTTAAAAAAATTGCTGATATGTCTGGACGTGAAATGTTTTGTATTGAACGTTTACGCGCAGATACATTTGTTTGTGAACAAAAAATTATTGATCCCGAGCTTGACGATCAGGACCTAGAGGCAATTCATGTTTTTCTTTTGAATCAAAAACAAACTAAGGCGTTAGCGGTTTGTCGTATTTTTGTAGAAAATAATAAGTGGATGCTAGGTCGAGTTGCTGTTGATAGTAATTTACGTGGGCAACATCTTGGTGCAGAAATGATGGCGCAAGTACATAAATACTTAAGACAAAAGGGGATAAGCCAATTATATTGTCATGCACAGCTGCAGGCTAAGCCTTTTTATGATTCTTTGGGCTATCAGGCACAAGGTGATGTATTTGATGAAGCTGGTGTAAAACATATTATGATGTATTACAATTTATAAATAAAAACTCGTATATTGATACGAGTTTTTATTTTGGAGAGAAACTATTCTATAAGACTATTCAATTTTAGTTAATGTTTTAGCCTTTTAGAATGGGGTGCTATTTTTGATTTATAATAGAATAAAATAAATTTAGGGAAGCATATTAATGAAAAATTATTTACGTTTTAAGCGGGACGAATGGGCGGCATTATCCCCTGAAAGCAAAGTCCAAGTCACACCGGAAGAACTTACAAAAATCAAATCCTTAGGTGACGTTATCAATTTAACTGATGTTCAAGAAATTTATAGTACATTAGTTTCATATCTTTATTTAATGTATCAAGAAAAATGTTCCTTACAGCAAAAGCAACGGGAATTTTTATTGCAAAAGGTGGATGCTGCACCGTTTATTATTGGTATTTCTGGATCAGTTGCGGTTGGTAAATCCACTATAGCTCGCCTTTTACAGATGCTCTTAAGCCGAACGTATCCTAGTTTAAAGGTACACTTAATGACGACAGATGGTTTTATTTACTCTAATCGCGAATTAAAAAGACGTAATTTGTTTGAACGCAAGGGTTTTCCCGAAAGCTATGATATGAACCTACTTAGTGATTTTCTGCAAGATGTATTAGGTGGAAAAAAGGAAATAGCTTACCCATTGTATTCGCAAGAGTTAAGTGATATTGTTCCAGGTAAGTATGGTCATGTAAAACGACCTAATATTCTGATTATTGAAGGTATTAATACTTTGCAATTACCAACTAATGGTCAAATTGTAACCAGTGATTTTTTCGACTTTTCGATTTATGTTGATGCACAAGAAGAATTAATTGAAAAATGGTTTATGCAGAGGTTTATTCGGGTGTTAGAACTCAATAAAAATAATCCAGATAATTTTTATTACAAAATGGCCAACGGTCCACGGCAAGATGCTTTGCAACTGGCACAAGATACATGGCAGATGGTCAATTTGGTTAATTTGCGCGAATATATAGCTCCGACTAAACAGCGTGCAGGCTTAATTTTACATAAAACAGCTGGTCATATTATTGATCAAATTTATCTTAAACAAATCTAGCTTATGAAGTTTAATTATCAAGGAGAAAATAATGTTAATTTTGACAAAAAATGATATTGAAATGTGTTATTCAATAGAAGATTGTATCAGTGCAGTACAGGATGCCTTTGAATATTTTTCTGCAGGTAAGGTTGATGTTCCGCTAAGAACCCAAATTGTTAAAAGTAACGGTAAAGATAGTTTTTTATGTATGCCCGCTTTTTGTGAAGCATATAATGCTGCTTGTGTAAAAGTTCTGAACATGTTTCCCGAAAATATTAATAAGGGTAGACCCTCGATAAATGCCCAAGTATTAAATATTGATACTCAAACTGGCGAAATTAATGCAATTTTGGATGGTAATTATGTGACACAATTACGAACGGGCGCTGCATCTGGTGTGGCTCTAAAATACCTTGCTAAAAAAGATTGCCATAAGGGAGCCTTAATTGGGACGGGTGGTCAAGCTGCTACGCAGTTAGAAGCAATGTTGCTTATTTGTAAGCCAGCGTTAGTTCAAGTTAGTGATTTAGATTTTGTAAGAGCAACAAGATTTGCACAAGAAATGCAGCAAAAATTTGCTAAATATCAGACTAAAATTATGGCGGTTGAATCAGCTAATACTGCAATTAAAGAAGCTGATGTTATTATTTCAGTGACGCTTTCAACTACACCGGTTTATGATGCTAGTTATATTAAAGCAGGCGCAACTATTTGCGGTGTAGGTTCTTATCAGCCACAGATGGAGGAAACTCCAGCGGAGTTAGTAACTAGGGCTGATAAAATTTATTTTGATTCGCAAGCGGCAGTTTTAGCGGAATCTGGTGACTTGATTATTCCTTTAAATAAGGGGTTAATTTCGCAAGCCAAGCTTACTGGCGAAATCGGCCGTGTAATTAGTGGCGAACTTGTGGGACGTGAAAATGATCAAGAAGTAATTTTCTTTGAAACAGTAGGAATAGCTGCGCAAGATTTAATGACGGCTAAAACAATTTATCAAAAAGCTGTTGAGCAAAAAATTGGTAGTAAGCAAAATTGATTATATTAAAGAAATAAAAATAGTAAAAAGTAAAGTAGTTAATGTCTGCCATAATTTAACTATTTTTGTAGCGAGAAGGACAAGTTTGCTATAATTAATTAGATGAATAAGATTTATTTATGATTGATTAAAAAACTCACATTGCCTCTAGTGAGGACTTAGTTATTTTTAGTCATTTCTAATTAAGCATTTAAGGAGTAAAAAATTGGTACAGGCAATTAATTTGAAAAAGGGTATGGTTTTTAGTCAGGATGGTAAGTTGATACGGGTCTTAAAAGCTAACCATCATAAACCAGGTAAAGGAAATACCGTTATGCAAATGGATTTGCGTAATATTGAAAGTGGAGCAGTAGTTCATAAAACAATGCGACCGACAGAAAAGGTTGAATTAATTGATATTACTAAGAAAAATGCCCAGTTTTTGTATAATGAAGGGGATACTTATACCTTTATGGATTCAGAAACTTACGAACAGTATGAAGTTACTAGTGAAAAATTGGGTGACGACAAGCTTTACTTAATTCCTAATATTCAAGTGCAACTTGAATTTGCTAACGATAGTAACCTTCTAGGGGTCGAACTTCCAGCAACAGTAGTAATGAAGGTAGTACATACAGAGCCTGGAATTAAGGGTGCCACAGTCACTGGTACAGGTAAACCAGCAACTATGGAAACTGGTCTAGTTGTGCAAGTTCCTGATTTTATTAAAGATGGAGAAGAATTGGTAATTAATACGGCTGAAGGTGTATATAAGTCAAGAGCTGAAGGAAATAAGTAAAATCAAAAAACCGCAACACTGATGAAGTTAACCCCCGGAATTGGACAAAGATTCCAATTCGAGGGTTTTCTTATGTCTAAATATTTACTAAAAACAAAATTAGAAGCAGTAGATTTGTATCAATGAGGATTTAGTACAAAAGAAATTCAAGAGCAATTACATATCACATCACGTAGATCTATTGATGGTTGGATCAATAATTATCAACAGTATGGTAACAGAGGCCTGGAAAAAAGCTTTTCTAAGACAAGATATAGTGGTCAATTTAAATTAGAAGTCTTAAACTGGAGAAAAGAACATAGTGCCAGCTATCAAATTACTGCCAATCATTTTAATATTAAACAACATTCCACTATTGCGAATTGGCAAAGAAAATTAAATGAAGGCGGTGTTGATGCTTTATTTATTAAGCAAGGACGACCATTAATGCATAAAAAGAAAATTAAAGCAAAGAAGCATAAATATACTTCTCAAGAGTTAACTGAACTTGAACGTTTACGTTTAGAGAATCGTGCATTACATGTAGAAAATGAATATCTAAAAAAACTAGATGCCTTAGTTCAGAAACGCGGACATCGGCTGAAGAAAGATCTATAGTTAATGAACTAAGGCAAGAATTTGGCTTTAAATTAAAAGAAATATTACCCTAAACAAGTTTGTCTAAAAGTACATTCGAGTACCATCCTCATCCAAAAAAGAAGCTAATCAGTGATAAAGCACTTGTTTCAATTATCAAAATGATAAAGAAGCATATGCCAGTTATGGATACTGGCCTATAACTGATACTCTGAGGATGACTTATCACCTAATGGTTAACCATAAACGTATTCAACGCTTAATGCGTGAGAACAATTTAGGAGCTAATAAATATAATCTGAGAGCCGGTAAATATGATTCTTCAAAGGGTCCACAAAATAAGAAAGCTAAGAATCGGTTCCATCAAAAGTTTAAGACTGATAGACCATATCAAAAGGTCGTAACTGATATTAGTGAATTTAGATATGGGAACATGACTATCCATGGTTGTGTATATTTATCGCCATTTAAGGACTTATTCAGCGGGGAAATTATTAGTTATAAGATCACCGATCGTCCATTAACAAGATATGTTCTAGAAGGATTAGGGGGAGTGTTTACTGCAAGACCAAAGCTATTAAATTATCGAATGACAATCCATAGTGATCAAGGAATTCAATATCAATCTAATCCATATCGACATGCTTTACGAAAACATAAAGTATTTCAAAGCATGTCACGAAGAGCTACATGTCATGATAATGCAGCTATGGAAAGTTTCTTTCACATTATGAAAGTTGAAATGAATTATTTTACACATCACTTTGATACTAAGAAACAATTGGTTAAGGCGATGAAAGAATGGATAAGTTATTACAATGAAGATAGAATTCGGCACAAACTAAAAGGCTTAACTCCGATTCAATATCGGAATCAAGCCTTAAGTAAAATGATATAAAACTAACGTCCAGTTTTAGGGGTTAGCTTCAAATGCTTCTTAATATGATATTTATATCCTAATAAACTTAAGTTTATTATAGCTGCTTACCATACATATACTTAGTATCAGAAGCCTTAATAAATTTATCTACCGAATCATTACTAGATTGCAACTGATAAAACAATTCAGGTTTACTCTCGTTTGGAAGCTTAATATAAGTTTCTTTGATTACGCTTTCAATAGTTCCTTTAAGTAATATTTGCGGCTCTTTAGATGGAATAACAGAAACATTCTTATTACCAAGTATAATTTCATTTGAATTGGTTTTAGGAATATATTGTTCGCCACTATTATTGTAAATATTAGTATCATTTGTTACATAGACATGCATGTAATTACTGTATGGAAGTAAAGCTTGTCTACAATTAATATTAATAGCATTACTCCACAGATACTGGTCTTTTTGGTCTTTAACACCATACAATTCTGTAGTTCCACCATTATTGTCAGGATCACTATTATCAAGATCATGATAATTAGACTGTCGATCCAAAGTTACTTTTTGACCAACTTTCATATAGCTTTTAGTTTGCTTACCATTGCTATCAAGAATTACTTCTTGACCTGGTTTTCTAGAATATTTTAATGCCTTAATTGTTCCTGTAGCTTGATTTGTATATAAATCATTACCGTTGATTTTTTCAACATTTGCAGCTTTCACATAACCACCATGACCAATGCTGTAATATTCTTGTCCCTTGATTGTCTTATATGGCAAATAGAACCAATTCCAGTCATCATCATGGAATGAATATCTTACTGTATCTGGATCAGCTATTGTTTGTGGTTTATCAACATAGCTAACCGTTGCACCTTTTTTAAGTAACCCATTACTTCTCTGGTAAGAATATAATTTTTGACCTTTTTTATTATAAATACGGGTATTGTGGTTTAATGTTAAGGTACCGTCTGTTGCAATTTTATTTTGCGTTTGGTCAGTGATTTGTGCTGCATGAGCTTGATTAAGACTAGTGGTAATTACTGGCACAGTTGCCAAAGCAACTGCCGCTAAACTAACTATTAATTTTTTACTTTTTTTCATTTTTTATACCTCATAATAAAAAAGAAATAATATATTTACTAAATTATAGTTTATACTTCAAAGTAGTACGTTTCCAGACAAAAAAGCTTGTTAAAACACTTTATGAATTTTCCCCCCTACAGCAAAAGGAAAGACTGTCAGTTCAGTCTTTCCTTTTTTCGTGGCTAGCCAATTGCACAATTAGATCAATTGAAATTATTTTAGATAAATATAGCTCTTGGTCAAGCTAATCATAAAAAAGCACATGCATTAATAATACTTTGTCAAAAATTAGTTTAAAGTCCCTTTCATACGATTCAGCACTTTAAAATATTTTTTATCTTTAATTTTTATTAATGTTGGAATACTTTCAACCTTATATTTTTTGCGTTCCTCGTTCAAAAAATGATCACTAGCCGTACTTTCAGTATTAATGCAATAAATATTTATTTTTTGACGGAGTTCTGCTAATCCAGAGGCGAAAGCTTCTTGTCCTGCAATTAAATTTTAGCTAATACCTAAAATAAAAAATTTACCAGCTTTATTATTCCTAGTATAATAAATATAGAGGTGAGATTATGGAAATTGGACCACTGTCAGAGTGGGTTACTGCAATTGCTGAAATTGCTGCAGTTTGTGTTGCGTTATTTTTACCGTATTTTGAAAAAGTTCGTGAAAAGCGAAAAAATAATCGCAATATGAAACTTATCTTCAAAAAATTAATTGAAGGTTCTTTAAGAGATAATAATACTAAAAGTTTAGAATCATATTTTAAAATTGCTTATTTAGCCAGCGATGATGAGAATGATCAGCAATTACTTTCGGTTGTTCGGCATGCAATTGAAATTATTAAAGATGATAAAATGTCATCAAGTCAAAAGAATGATGCTATTCAAGAAATATTAGCGTTTTTAAGTGAATAATAGCTATTTAATAATCAAATTGAAAAACGAGCATAAAAAGGTAAGACTTTTTATGCTCGTTTTTTTATAGTTTAACTTGAATTACTTGCACTCCCGCTTTACTAAATTTTTCTATTGTTTTTTTAGGTGTAAAAGTATCGGTAATCAATAAATCAATATCTGATATCTGTCCAATTGTAAAATTAGAAAATTGATTAAATTTACTATAATCTGCAACAACAATCAGCTTTTTAGCTTGCTTAATAATAGCTTTATTGACCTTTGCTTCTTCCATAAATGGCGTAGAAATACCACGAGTTAAGCTTATTCCAGCACAACCAATTATTGCCCAATCCGCATAAATTTTCAAAAAGGCATCCACGGCCCATTCACCACTCATAATCAGTTTGCGGCTGATATTACCACCACTTAAGATTATTTTACTATTACTTTTTCGAATATCTAAGTTTCCGGCATAGCCGTTGTTAGTCAAAATATTAACATCTTTTTTAAGCAAATAAGGAATTGCTTCAAAGGCAGTTGTGCTTGAATTAATAAAAATCCAACTATGTTTTTCAATATGGGCTGCAGCTTCTTTGCCAAGGCATTGTTTGATATAACTGACTGAATCTGTTAATGGTATTTCTTCTGGCTTAACTAAAGTTATCAGTCCTTTGTCTTGTATAACTTTACCTTGATTAGCAAGATAACTACAATCTCTGCGCATGGTCATTATTGAAACATTTAATTTATCGCTAAGTGCATTAAGAGAAAGCGTCTTTTGATGATTGAGCAAATTAATAATTTGTTTTCGTCTATTTTTTATTTCTTGATATGAATTTTTCATTAGCAGATTTCCTCAATAAATTTTTTATCGCTCTATTTTTATCATAAAATATGAAAAAATATCAATATTAACGACTTTTATTTGAAAAAATATCATAAAAAAAGATAAATATCATAAAATACGATTGAAAGCGATACCAATAAACAATATAATTTACCGTGAAAACAAACCAAGATTGTCTTACAGGAGGAACAAAATGGCTCAACCTAAAAATATTAATGATGTTACACCAGCTGTATTTGCGGAAAATAATTTTCCTGAATGGGGAACTTTCTTAAACGAACAAATTGCAAATAAAGAGGTACCAGAAAAATCTTTTGCAATTTGGTGGTTAGGCTGCATGGGAACATGGCTAAAAACACATGAGGGTACCAATGTTGCTATTGACATGTGGAATGGTACTGGTAAACACACACATGGTGATGGCAAAATGCGTCAGGGTCATCAAATGATGAGAATGACTGGTGCAGAGACTATGCAACCCAATATGCGTAATAAACCTTATGTAATTGACCCATTTGCAATTAAAGATTTAGATGCGCTTTGCGTTACACATACTCACCATGATCATTTAGATATCTATACTGCTGCTTGTGTTAATAAATATTGCCCAAATGCAAAATTTATCGGCCCACAAGGGGTAGCAGATGAATGGATTGACTGGGGTATTCCTAAAGAAAAAATTACTGTTGTTAAGCCAGGAGATGAAGTTAAAGTTGGCGCAGCAACAATAAAAGCTTTGGAAGCTTTTGATCGTACCGAATTAGTTACTGAGGATGACCCTAATGTAAAATTAGCGGGCACCATGCCGATTGAAATGGATAAGGTAGCGGTTAACTATTTAGTTAAAACATCAGGTGGAAATTTATATCATTCTGGTGACTCCCATTATTCTAACACTTTTGTTAAACATGGTAATGAAAATAAAATTGATGTTGCCTTATGTGCTTATGGCGAAAATCCGCGTGGTATCACAGATAAGTTAGATGATTCACAAGTTTTACGGATGGCTGAAGCGTTGAATACCCAAGTTATTATTCCAATGCACTATGATATTTGGTCTAATTTTTATAGTGATCCTAAAGATATTTTAGCTTTATGGGATAGAAAGCGATATCGTTTGCAATACGGATTTAAACCTTATATTTGGCAAGTAGGCGGTGAATTTAATTTCCCACAAGATAAAGATAAATATGAATATATGTATGATCGCGGCTTCCATGATGCATTCAAAAATGATCCTGACTTGCCATTCCCTGAATTATTATAATTGTATTAATGGCAGGAGGAAATCATGTTACCTTATTTTTTAGAAAATAATCTAATCAATATTAGTTCACAGCATCCTAAAGACTGGCAAGAAGCGATTCGAATTTCCGGGGAAATAATGAAAAAGAATAATCTGGTAACCGATAAATATATTGACCAGGTAATTGCTGATATTAAACAATATGGTCCATATATTGTTATCGTACCTGGAGTTGCTATGCCACATTCACAAGCAGACAGTTTGGATGTTCTAGGAACCGGAATTGGGTTAACAATATTCCCCGAAAAAGTTTCCTTCGATCATAATGATTCTGAAAAAGATGCACAATTATTTTTTATGTTAGCAGCAAAAGATAATGCAACACATATGAAAAATATTGCTAATCTATCTAATCTACTAATGGAAGAAGGAATGATTGAAGATTTGTGTCAGGTAAAAAATTTAGCAGATTATCGCAAAGTTATTCAAAAACATGATTCAAATAAAGAAAAGAGCAAATAAAAATGCAGAATATTTTGAATGCTTTATTGGCTGTTTGGAGCTATTTTGCTACTAATATTTTAAATCAGCCAGCCTTTATGATAGGTTTTATTGTTCTAATTGGTTATATTTTAGAACATAAAAAATGGTATGACGTTTTGTCAGGCTTTTTAAAAGCAACTGTCGGTTACTTTATTTTGGTAGCTGGTTCAGGTGGACTAGTTAATACTTTTAGGCCGATTCTAGTCGGTTTAAAGGAACGTTTTCATTTAAATGCGATGATAATTGATCCATATTTTGGACAAAATGCGGTTAATGCAGGAATTATGCAACGCTTTGGGCGCTCGTTTGCCGATACTATGTTATTGCTATTATTTGCATATGTAATTAATATTTTATTGGTTAGATTTTCAAAATATACAAAATTACGGGCGGTCTTTACTACGGGTAATGTCCAAGTTCAGCAGGCAGCAACTGCTTTTTGGTTAATACTATTTTGTTTTCCAAATTTAAACCGATTATCTATTTTAGCTATTATGAGTCTGATTTTAGGTTTATATTGGGCCGTTGGCTCTAATTTGACTGTTGGCATTACGCAAGAGTTGACTGAAGGTGCTGGATTTGCTGTTGCTCATCAGCAAATGTTTGGTATTTATTTCTTTGCAAAAATTTCAGAAATAATTGAAAAACACTCAATCAAAACTAATAAAAATAAAAGTAAGCGCTTAGAAGATATCAAATTGCCAAGCTTTATGTCTATTTTTAACGATAACATGGTTTCCACTTCAATCTTAATGTTGATCTTCATTGGTGCCATTTTAGTTGTTTTAGGACCTGATTATCTAATTAAGGCGCATTTTATGCAAAAAGGGCAAAGTTTTCTTTTTTATATTTTGCAAACTGCCCTGCAATTCTCTGTTTACTTAGCAATTTTACAGTTGGGAGTTAGGACTTTTGTTAATGAATTAACGGAATCCTTTACAGGAATTTCTGATCGTTGGTTGCCAGGTGCGGTTCCAGGAATTGATGTGGCTGCAACCTTGGGCTTTGGTTCACAGAATGCACAAACAATTGGCTTTATGTTCGGTGCTCTAGGTCAATTTACTATGATTATTTTATTATTGTTGTTCCACTCGCCAACCTTAGTCATTGCAGGGTTTATTCCTTTATTCTTTGATAACGCTGTAATTGGCTTATATTCAAATAATCGAGGGGGCTATAAGTGTGCCATGATTATGCCTTTTATTTCTGGTTTGATTCAAGTGGCTGGGTCGGCACTGATAGCAACTTGGATTGGTATGGCCAAATATGGTGGTTATCTTGGAATGTTTGATTGGGCAACGGTTTGGCCATTCTTTACAGTTATTATGAAATATCTAGGTTTGATAGGTGTAGTTGTGATTATTTTGCTACTGTTGGCTATTCCGCAATTGCAATATCGGGCCGATCCAGAAGGGTACTTCTTAATTACTGAGGATTATTCCGCATGGCAAAATTTAAATAAAAAAGATTAGAAAGAAAGGTATAGTATGAAAATTTTAACGGCATGTGCCAACGGTTCAGGTACTAGTTTGATGTTAATGAGAACTGTCAAGAAAACATTGGAAAAGTTGGGGTATCAAATTACACAGGCTGATCATACGTCTGTTTCTGAAGCTAAGGGAATTGCTCGCAACTATGATGTGGTATTTACTTCAGTTCCCTTCATTAATATGTTTGATGAAGTAAAAAAACGTGGTGGTGAAGTAATTGGTATCAAGAATGTTATTTCTGCTGCTGAGGTTGAAGAAAAAATAAAGGCTTCAGCTATTCCTACTAAGTTTAAGAAGAATTAGGAGACAATTATGGATTTACCAAAATTACAAGTGGCTTTAGATTGTGATAATACTGCTCAAGCAATTAATGTTTTACGCCAAGTAAAAGATGAAATTGATGTCGTTGAAACTGGTACAATTTTAATTTATCGCGATGGTTTAAGTGCAGTTTCTGCTTTGCGAGCAATGGCTCCTGAAAAAATTGTATTAGCTGATGTTAAGTGTGCTGACGCTGGGACTAAGTGTGGTCAGTCATGCAAGCAAGCTGGTGCAGATTGGATGACGTGCATTAATGCGGCAACAGTACCAACTATGAGCAATGCACAAAAAGAAATTGAAGTCCAAGTGGAATTATATGAAGGTTGGGAAGACGAAAATAGAATGCAAGAATGGCTTGATCATGGCATTCATCAAGTTGTCTACCACCAAAGTCGTGATGCTAAATTTGCAGGACAAAAGTGGTCTGAAAAAGATGTTGCTAATGTTAAAAATTTAATCAAGCTGGGCTTTAAAGTTTCAGTTACTGGTGGTGTTCATCCAGAAGTACTACAGCTATTTGCAGGAGTACCAGTTTATACATTTATTGCTGGACGTGATATTAGAGAAGCTGCCGATCCACATGAACAAGCCAAAAAATTTAAGGATGAAATTAATAAAATTTGGGGTTAATTTAGTAAAAAAGGAGGGTGTTAACGGCGATGTTCGTTAACACCCTTTTTAATTTAAGCAAGTTAAAAAAGGAGTTGAATGTGCATCATGACAACTAATGCACTCGGAATTTACGAAAAAGCTTTACCACAAGATCTATCCTGGCGGGAAACGTTTGAATTAACACATGACTTAGGTTTTAATTTTTTAGAATTTTCGATTGATGAAAGTGATCAACGGTTGGCGCGGCTTGATTGGACACGCCAGCAACGCCAGGAATTTCGTGACCTAATGTGGGCTACTAAGACACGCATTAATAACTTAATGCTCTCTGGTCACCGCCGCTTTCCTTTGGGTTCAGCCAACCCCCAAATTCGCCAGCAGGCATTAACGATGATGCAAAAGGCAATCGATTTGTGTGTTGACTTAGGCATTCATAACATTCAAATGGCGGGTTATGATGTTTATTATGAAGAAAAGACGGCTTCTTCGCGTGAATATTTTGTA
>NZ_FOMN01000008.1:26655-66864 GCF_900112665.1 Lactobacillus bombicola | reverse complement strand
ATTGTCCATACTCATTCACCTTGGGCGGTGGCCTTTGCGGCAGCTAAGATGGACATACCAGCTTTGAATACAACGCATGCCGATACCTTTTATACCGATATACCAGCAGCGGCTGCCTTAACTGAAGCCGAAATTGCAGCCGACTATGAGGGCAATACGGGCAAGACCATTGTGCAGACCTTTGCAAAGCGGCACTTAGATTATGAAGCAACGCCCGGGAGTCTAGTAAGCCAACATGGGCCATTTTGTTGGGGGAAAACGGCCGCCCAGGCAGTCTATAACGCTAAGGTTTTAGAGGTAGTGGCAGAAGAAGACTACCACACCCTTATGTTAACTAGAGCAGATAGTCATGTGCCCCAGTATTTATTAGATAAGCATTACTATCGAAAGCATGGTCAAGGAGCATATTACGGGCAAAATAATGCCCAGTCGCAGACCCATGTGAAAAGAAAATAACCTATAATAATAAAGAAAGGCTAGGTGAACCTAACCTTTCTTTTTGGTTTAAAATTTAGTTTCTTTAATATCATCTTCAGGCCGATGTTGTTGCACACGGATAATCTGCCATGGGAAATTACTGCTTGTTGCGGTTTCTAAATTAATAATTAAGCTACCATTTTGATAACTAAAAGTTAATGGTGTACGATTTTCAATCATTTCAATCCGATTAGGTTCTTGAGTAAGACCGTTAACTTTAATTTTTTGGGGGAATGATTTTTGGACATAAATATAATTTTGATAAGGCATATGCCGATTTTGTAAAATGAAGCTATTACTGTCAACTGTAAGATTGCAAGGTGTGCTTTCATTAAAAGCATGCCCAAAAATATGCATCCAGCTATTAATCTGTTCAAGCATCTCTTTAGTAGCTGCACTAAAGCTACCATCACTATTAACAGCAATGTTGATTATAGATGCTTTACCAACTTTACGGTTTTGGACTAATGTTTCAATAATATTTGTTGTAGCTAAATCTTCACCAGTTGCAATAGTAACTAAGTTAATGGAATATTTGGCACAAGGAATTTGTAATTCATTTTCTAAGCGGTCAGCAGCAATTGCCCGCACACCAATATTACGGGCCGTTTTAACTAAAAAGTCCGTATCTATCTCTTGGGCATTTTTTAGTTTAAAATTTAGGATGATAGCAAAATCAGGATTCATTAATTTTCTCTCCTTAGTATATATAGTATTAAGTTTAACCTAAAAGGAGGTAAATACGAAAGATGAAAATTATTATTTCCCCGGCAATGAAAATGAAAGTTGACCATGAAGCTTTTTTAGCTCAGTCGCAGCCAAGCATGATCAAAAAGGCTCAAGAATTAGTTGATTTTCTTAAGCAGTGCAGTTTTTTGGAGTTGAAAGCAATTTGGCAAGCTAGTGAAAATACAACCAAAGAAGGACAAGAACAGTTAAAAGTTATCGACCTAAAGCAAAACACGGAGTTAACTCCGGCAATTATTTCTTACTCCGGTATTCAATATCAATATATGGCACCAGACTTGTTTACTCAGCCAGCGCTTAAGTATTTACAGAAAAATGTGCGAATTTTATCAGGACTTTATGGCATATTACGCCCCTTTGATGGTGTTTGGCCTTATCGTTTAGAAATGAAAAATAAAGTTCGCGGCTTTAGTGAGCCTAATCTTTATAAATTTTGGGGTAGTACCTTAGCTGATAACCTGTTTAATAATGATGATGTAGTGATTAATTTAGCTTCTAAAGAATACTGGTCAAGTATTAAGCCTTATTTAACTAGTCTAAGACAAATGATTACGATTGAATTTCAAGAAAAGAAACAGGGAAAATGGCAGACTGTTGGGGTTCATGCCAAGATGGCGCGGGGCGAGATGGTTCGCTTTATTGCAGAACATCAACTAACTGATCCCCTCGACTTACAAAATTTTAACGATTTTGGCTTTGAATTTGTTCCAGAAGTTAGTAGTCCAACTACATATGTTTTTAGAACAGAATTTGATTTTAAACGACGTTAATTAAAAAATGGAGGTAATCGTAATCATGGAAATCGTTTTTATACGTCATGGTGAAACAGAATTAAATAAAACAGGTAAGATTCAAGGTGCTTATTTTGACTATGACTTGAATGCCCAAGGTAAAGCGTATGCCCAAAAAGCCGCTGCTATTTTTAATCCAGTTGATTTTGATGTGGTTTTTTCAAGTCCAATGAAAAGAGCATTAACAACTGCCAGAATTTTTACTAAGGGACAAAAGGAAATTAATATCGACCAACGGTTAGTTGAACATAACTTTGGTGAATGGGACGGCCAACTGCTGTCTGAGCTAGGTAAAAAGTACCCTGATGCTGTTGATCCCTGGGGTAAGGCAAGTGCTAGTTATGTTAAATATGCACCTAGTGGTGAAACTTTTGCCGAGCTAAATAAACGGTGCGCAAGTTTTTTAACTGAAATGCAAGAAAAATACGCCAATAAAAAGGTATTGGTTATTTGCCATGGTACATTAATTCGGATGATGTTTGCTCATTACTTTACAGCTGGTGATCTGAATTACTTTCAAACCATTGATAATTGCGCATTAGCTAAAATTTCTTATTGTAATCAAACGCCACGGATAAATTATTATAATCGCTTATTAGCGCCCCAATAATACTGGGCATTTTAATTGACGTAAATTAAATTTAAAAGTATGCTAATTTTTAAAGTGACACCGTGTCACTTTAAAAAGAAAGTGTCAACAAATGGTCAAGTCAACTTTTATCAATTTGCCACCGGCAAAAAAAGATTTAATTCAACAGGCCTTATTAAATGAGTTTGGTACCTATCCCTTGCAAGAAGCACAAGTAGCCCGAATTGTAAAAGATGCTGGCATTGCACGAGGCACTTTTTATAAGTACTTTATTGATTTAAAGGATGCCTATCAGTATCTTTATCTTTGTGCTATGGCGGAGCTACATGTACCGATCCAACGTACTTCAGCTTACAAGCCACGACTCATTTATAATATGGTAGTAGATTTCATTAAGCAAACACAATGTAGTAAATATGTTAATTTAATTAGAATTCATATTCTATATAACGAAAGTATGGTCAATCACCCTTTTCCTAGTGCGCTACTAAGTCAATTAAGTGCACAAAACTGGAGTGCAATGGTCTTAAGTCATGGAGCAATTCGAATGATTTTTGAAAATCCGCAGCAAGAAAAGGTAATATTAGAACGCTTCAGGTCTGGACTTGAATTATTAGAAAAAGGAGCAAATTAGTGTTTTTAGCAATTAAGGAAATTAAGCGAGAAAAATTACGATATGGCTTAATTATTTTGATGATTTTTTTAATCAGCTATTTAATTTTTATATTATCTTCTTTAGCAGTTGGATTAGCTAGTCAAAATACTCAAGCTTTAGAATCATGGGATATTAGGCAGGTGGTTTTGAATAAAAATGCCAATGTCAATATGAGTCAGTCTGTTTTAAATGAAACGGATTTAAAACATGCTAATTTAACTAAAGATGAAGCTTTACTAGGGCAAACCCCCGTAGTTGCCAAAAGTAAAAATAGACCACAAGTTTCAGCACAGTTTATTGGGATTAAAAAAGCGCAGTTTATTTATCAAGACCAAGAAATTATTGCTGGTCGAAAAGCTAATAATAGTAGTGAAGTTGTTGTTGATCAAGCGTTTAAAGTTAAAGGCTATCAGTTAGGCGATTACTTACAGCTAAATAATTCAAAGAAAAAATATCAAATTGTTGGTTTTGCTAAAGATGCGAAGATTAACATTGCCCCTATAATTTTTGGTACTTTGGCAACGTGGAAAACTTTGCGTCAAGGGATGCCTAATATGCAAGCGTCAGCAATTATGTCAAGGCGCGCTGATTACCGCAATAATCATGGCAACAATCAGACATATACAATTAAATACTTCATTAATAAATTACCGGGCTATACGGCCCAGAATATGACTTTTCAACTGATGATTAGCTTTTTATTTGGTATTTCTCTTATTATTATTGCCGTTTTTTTATATATTTTAACCATGCAAAAAATGCATAATTTCGCGGTAATGCGGGCCCAAGGTATTCCAAGTGCTACTTTAATTAAAGCAACCATTAGTCAAGCATTAATGCTAGTTATCATCGGCGTTATACTAGGGCTTTTGGCAATGACTTTAACAGCTAAACTGCTCCCCGCAGCTGTACCCATGAGCTTTACGCCTGAAATTGTGTTAAGTGGTACTATTGGAATGATGATAACAGGCTTGATTGGTAGTTTGATTCCGATTAGATCAATTTTAAAAGTGGATCCAGTAAAAGCAATAGGTGAATAAGATGGCAGTGATTGAATTAAATAATGTACAAAAGGTTTACGGCAAAGGGGCAGCTAAAGTTGTAGCTCTTAAAGATATAAATTTTAAAGCGGATGAAGGCGATGTGGTCCTTATCATGGGGCCTTCTGGTGCAGGTAAAAGTACTTTTTTAACAATTGCTGGTTCGCTACAAAAGCCTACTTCTGGTCAAGTTATAGTAGGAGGGGAAGATATTTCTCATCTTTCAACTAAGCAAAGCAACAATTTAAGATTAACGCGTATAGGCTTTGTATTACAGGCATATAACTTAGTTCCTTTCTTAAAGGTAAAAGAGCAATTTCAACTAGTTGATCGGGTTAAAAAAGATAATAATATTAGTCTTGTAGTGCTAAAAAAGTTATTAAGGCGATTAAAAATTAGTGATTTAGTTAATAAGTATCCAAATGAATTATCTGGGGGACAACAGCAACGAGTAGCTATTGCTCGCGCACTATACGCGAATCCGGAAATTATATTAGCTGATGAGCCAACTGCCTCACTAGACAGTGAAAATGTTGATGAAGTTGGCCAATTGTTTAAAGAGTTAGCCAAAGATTATCATAAAGCAGTCATTTTGGTAACCCATGATCCGCGATTAAAGAAATATGCAGATTATATATATGAAATGATGGATGGAAAAATAGTAAATAATAGGCAATAAAAAGTATTCAAACAAAAAAGCCCTAGTTTTTTATGATTAAAAACTAGGGCTTTTTTGTTTGATAACATATATAGATTACTTATAAAATGAGAGGCTAATTTTGTTAGTTAAGATATCAATTTTAGAAAGCGCTTATCTTTCTGATAAATGGCGCTATTTCAATTTAGAAAACGTGTTTTGTCCTTGACAAAGTAGTTTAAAGTTTACTATTCTAAGTATTAGATAATTAATTGTTATTTTTTAAAATCATATGGATAGTAGGCTGTAAAAAGCAAGTTTTTACGGTGAGCAATCTATTAGTGATTAAGAAGGCATAGAATTAAAGTTTATGCCAAAATAACAAAAAATTATAAATGTGTGTTTGTGTTAAATGTGTTACTTTGTACTTTTATCTATTGAACTGTAGCTTGTATAGTTTGGCGGGATGAAAAGTTTATTTGAGTTTGTTTTGATGAGGTATAACAATGAATGAAATTCCAGAAGATAAATCAGTTGAGCTCTCAACTGATTATGAAAATCAAAGTATTAATATGAGATTTTCGGAAAACTTAACTGATGATCGTGAACGCGGTTATATTTTATCTGCTGCTTTCTTTTCCTTTTGCGCATCTCAAGGATTAAGCAAGTCTGAAATAATCGATATGGTTTCATCTTATTATGATGAGTTTTTAAAAAATAATGCCTAAACTCCCGTTACATTGCTGAAATAGTTTAATTATACTGTTTCAGTATTTGTTTTATAATTTTCTTTTATAAGTGAAACAGGACAAAAATAAAAGAACAGTCACTTAGGTTAATTAAGGGAAAACCAAAATGGCGAGAAAAAAAGAAATAGGAAGAAACAAAATATTAAATGTTGCTTATAAGATGGTTGTCAAAGATGGCATAGAATGTCTTACTGCCCGTAATATTGCAAAAGCGGGTCATTTTTCAACGCAACCAATATATCTAGAGTTTAGTAGTATGGAAGAACTACGCAAAGAGGTTCTGCGAAAAATAGCTGATAATTTAAAGAATAATATTTTACAAAAGGAATATACCAATAAGCCTTTAGTTGATATGGATTTATCCTATATTGATTTTGCCCAAGATCATGAAAAGTTGTTTCGGGCAATGTTTGTTGATGGGAAATTTGGTAGTAAAATTATTTCTGATACATTAATTAATTTAGGAATTGAAAAATTTAAGCAACAATATGATGATAATGGTTACAGTAAGACTAAAATTAAAAATATCGTGATTGCTAATTGGATTACTACAATAGGTCTTGCTTCATTGATTGTTAATAAAATTGCTGCTTTCTCGCAGTCTCAGATTGTTAACGTCTTAAAAGCACAGGTCAATGATGCTATTCGGAATGATTGGCTTAGCAGAAATGATAATATTTCATTATTTGATGTTGATGATGCTAAGACTGAGAAAAAAGCAAGATAGTAAAAAGATAAGTTTTAATGTAAATAATTAATTTGGTTTTTGGTACTTCTTTGAAATAAAGTAATTTGAATGCAAGTCTATGTAAAATCAATATCAAAAATGTTACAATTACCTAATAGAAGTTAGTTTTCTGAAAGGTGGTTTTTTATGAAAATCCTTGCATTATCTGGCTCAAATGCCAATAATTCGTTTAATGAGGCATTGCTTAAGTATATTACTAAGCATTTTGCTGATAGATATGATTTTAAACTGGTAACAGTTAAAGGATTACCAATGTTTAAAGAAGGTGAAGAGCTCCCTGTAGCTATTCAAAGTTTAAGTGAAGAGATTAAGGCCGCTGATTTAGTCTTAATCGGTTCCCCAGAGCAACAACACTCGGTAACTAGTGCTATGAGTAGTACACTTGAGTGGTTGTCAAGTTCTACACGTCCTTTTAACGGTAAGCCAATTGTTATTGTATCAACCTCACCAATGCCTCAAGGTGCTGCTCGTTCCCAAAGTCGATTAAAGAGCTTGTTGTCTGCACCAGGTTTCAATGCCCTAGTGTTTAATGGTGATGAGTTTATGATGGGCACTGCACCAAGCCAATTTGATGAAAATGGTAACTTAACTGATGAGTCTACTGTTGAATTCTTAGGTCACTTCTTCGATGAAGTTGACGAATGGTACGCACAAATTACTAAGTAGGAGGACCAAGAATGAAATTATTAGCAATTGTTGGTACAAATGCACCTTTTTCATATAATCGCTTTTTAGCTAAGTTTATTGCTAAGCATTATGGTGATAAAGCTGATATTGAAGTAAAAGAAATTGATAAGCTAACTCCATTTTGTAGAACAGAAATGGCTGATGAATCAATTAAAGCTTGGATTGAGGATATTAAGAGCGCTGATGGTATTGTAATTACTACTCCAGAATATGATCATACTATTCCAGCTGCTCTAAAGAGTAGTCTTGAATGGCTTGGTTCACATGCTGGTCCAAATGTAATGAAAATGAAGCCAGTTGCTGTAGTTGGTGCTTCAGTAGGTGGCCAAGGTAGTAGTCGTGCCCAAGAAGATATCCGTGAAATTCTTCTTTCGCCTGATATGAGTGCTAATGTTTTACCAGGAAACGAAGTTTTAATTGGTCAAGCAGCAAGTAAGTTTGATAAAGAAACTGGTGACTTGACTGATGAAGCGACTATCAAGCAATTAGATGGTATGATGGATAGTTTCTTTAAGTTTGTTGAACAAGCAAATAAATAATTTTTTGCTAGATTGATTAGCAGAGAGTAAAATAATCGGATAGAAGTAACTATCCGATTATTTTTTATTAGTAGAGGTATTAGTATGTCTGATCCAGTTGTTTTACCAGTCAAGTCTGTTCGCAACCCACGTGATTTAGGCGGATACGTTGGAATTGATGGAAGAAAAATCAAGTTTCATCGTTTATTAAGAACAGGTAATTTTAGTAAAATAACTTTAAAGGACGAACAGTTTTTGTTGAACTACGGCTTAAAAGAAATAATTGATCTGCGATCATCGACTGAATGTAAAAAAAATCCTGACCGAAAATTACCAGGTGTCAAACATTATCATTTTCCACTTTCTGATGAAGCTAATCCTGGTGGCAGTAAGTTAGATATGCAAAAAGAATTTGCCAAGTATCGTTGTGATCAATATGCTGGTTTTAAATTAATGTGTCAACGTTATCATAATCACGTGCTGACTAAAAGAGCGCAAGCTAGTTTTCACCAGATTATACAGACTATCAGCAAAACAGACAAAGGAGCTGTCTTATATCATTGCTCGGAAGGTAAAGATAGAACGGGTTTAGTTACGATTCTACTGCTATATATTTTAGGCGTAGATATGGAAACGATTAGATGTGACTACCTGTATTCAAACTATTTACTTAATGAATATAGGGCAGTACGTGATCAAAGCTTTAAAGAAAATGGTGAGAATGAAATGTTTCGGGCCAATATGCGTGTATTAGGGTCAGTGGCGAATACATATTTTGACACTAGTTTAATCGCAATTAATAAAAAATATGGTAGTTTGGATGCATACATTGTTAACCAATTAGGCATTGATCATCAGATGCAGGAATTGCTTAGAGAAAAATATTTGGAGAAATAAGAATAAAATGATTGAAGAATTGGCATTAGAACAAGCAGTGGGACAGCATCATGCTTTAGGTACAACCATTAATTTACAAATTTTTGGTACCAAAAAAACTAATATTATTGATGAATCCTTTGATTTAATTGATTATTATGAAGATCTATTAACAGTTAATCGGGATAAGTCTGAGGTAATGAGTATCAACCATGCTGCGGGAAAAACTGCAGTGCAAGTGTCTAGTGCAACTTACGATTTAGTTAAGTTGGCGGTAAATGAAAGTCGCCAAAATTATGGTTTCAATGCCTTAATTGGGCCACTTGTCAAATTATGGGCAATTGGCTTTAAAAATGCGCATGTACCGACGAAGGAACAGATTACCCAAAAAAAACAGTTGATTAATCCTTTTAATGTTGACTTAAATGATACTGATCAAACTGTATTTTTACAGCAACCTGGTATGGAGATTGATTTAGGCGGGATAGCCAAGGGTTGGATTGCAGATCGCATTCGTGATTATTGGCGTGCTTTTGGTGTACATGCAGGTATTATTAATTTAGGTGGAAATATTTTATTGGTAGGTCAATCACCTAAACGGGCTAATGGACAATGGGTAGTTGGGGTACAAGATCCTAAAGCGGCTCGTGGTAAAAATATTACCTCGGAAATGGTACCAGAATGCTCAGCCGTAACAAGTGGTACATATGAACGTTACCTTGAAGTTGATGGACATAAATATCATCATTTAATTGATCCACGAACTGGTTACCCTGTTGAAACTGATTTAGCGGGAGTGACTACTTTTACCAAAACTTCAGTTCAAGCTGAAATTGAATGTAAGCGACTCTTTTTTGCGCAGCACCCGATTGACAAATGGCACGATGACCCTAGTCGAATAGGAGCAATTTTTGTTTATAATGACGGACATCTTGAACGTGATAATTTTTAAAGTAGTAATTTTTATGTTGAAAAAGCCTAGGATGTTTAAAATCCTAGGCTTTTTTGTAAAATAATAATTATTTAAGTGTAATTGCTTTATGGCAGAATTCATTTTGTAAAGCGGCTTTGGGTACCCAAGCAATCGCACCATGGTCATATGCCATGTTTTTGCCACCACTACCAGCGCCATCATTTCTAGAATAGTAGAGAGGGTCATAAACACGAAAATCTCCATGACGATAGCCTGTGATTACCTTACAGTGATTACGGACATAATCACCAGGCTTTTGGTATGAAGAAAAGCCGTAAAATAAAACAGGTTTTCCAGCTTGAAGATACATTTTAATATCATTAAGAGTTAGATTTTTTTTAGAAATATTAATAACATTCTTACCTTTATCAAAAGTACGAGCATACTTACTTAATGCGCCTGGTTGAATTACATAGCCAAAGCCTACGCCAGTGTATACATTGCCTTTTTGACCACCTTTTATTGGTTGCATTGGTAAATTATCTTGAATTTTTTGCAGTAAACTAGTAGTAATTTCTTGTCCTTGTGAGCCTAAGAGCATTGCCATTGAGGCACCGGCACATCCCCAAGGTGTTTTAACGGGGACATATTGGCTTACATAAGGAACCTTAATTAGTTTGCTTTGGTTAGGTTTAGCTACAGCGTTTTGATTAATATAACCAATTGCTGGCTGATTTTTTTTGCTAATCCAGTAATACTTTTTACCATTATGAGTAGAAACATGAGAAACTACAAAATTTTGGTGGAAGTATTTGGCACTGGATTTTTTATTTTCAAATAATCCCTGATATACGCCATAGTTCTTTTTGATCACGGCCACGTTAAAAGGTTTAACCTTTTTAGAAGCTAGTTCAGTAGTTGGAGCTACTGAATCGGCACTAACTTTAGAGATTAAACTGTCATTAGCAGCTGAAACATATAGCAGTAAAGCTACGCTGATAGTAATAATCTTTTTTAATACTTGCTTTTTATTCATCATAAATCTCTATCCTTTCTATATGTAGTTTACCTTAATTATTTGAGTTATGCATAAAAATTTTATTATTCCGTTTGTTTTAAATCATAAATACTTGAGTCCATTCTAATAGTGCAAAAAATTAAGGTGAATTTTATAAATATAGCCTGAAGTACTACTGCTAAATATGCTAAAAGTTTATAAGGGAAGTTTTGGGGCATTAGTAGTTAAAAGTATATAAAAAGCAAGTAGAAAAACTACTTGCTCTGTCATAAGTTAGCCATATTTATGAGTTTAATATTCTGTGAGTGTAAAGCATATTGCTCCATTATGCTGCAGTGCGACTAATGCTAAAAATCATATTAAACATTCCGTTAGATAGTATTGGAGTATTGTAAATAATAAACCGGATAAATGCTGAATCGAGCGTTTGCTGAATAAACCAAGGATTTTGGAGCGCATTTATCATCGATAAAATAATGTAAACAAAGAAATAACTAGCAAATAAAGAAGCAATTCCGCCTAAGACGCCATCTAAAATAGTACCAAAGCTAGTTGAATGCGGGTTTTTATTTGGAACCCAACTTTTAAAGATTTTACTAATCCATTTACCAACGAATAAAATGATGAAAAAGGCTAAGAAACGAAATAGCATTAAGTTGGTCGCTGGGGTTAAAGTTGTTTGAATATTTTGTCCAGTAACCTGACCATAAATCCAATTGCCTAAAGGATTTTGAAAAAGAATAGCCATGATAAAAACGATGGCCGCAAAAATCAAATTAATAATTAACTTGGTAAACCCAGTTTGATAACCTTTATATGTTTTAAAGGCTAAGTAAGTCAGAACAATTAAAGTAACAATCATTTTTTTCTCCTTTGCAGCTATTATAGCTTATTTTATGTGTTTAGACTTTGACGACAGTCAAAAAATATTCCATAATTATAGGGATGTATGACTTTACAATAAGTCGTTTTTAGCGTTAAATTTATAGGGTGTGAAACAAGGTTTCACGGGTGAAAAATGAATCCTGAACAATTTGTCCATGAATTATCAAAATGTAATTGTAAATTAAATGAAAAGCAAATCAACCAATTTAAGCAATACTTTACTAACTTGGTTGCTGCTAATCAGCACGTCAACCTCACGCGGATAACTGCTGAAAGTGATGTTTATTTGAAGCACTTTTTTGATAGTATTACGCCTTTGTTGGTTTTTAACAATATTTTCAAAAATGAAAGTAAGATATGTGACGTGGGTGCCGGAGCAGGTTTCCCATCAATTCCACTTAAGATAGTGCAACCAGAAATTAAAGTTACAATTGTTGATTCATTAGGTAAAAGATTAACTTTTTTACAAAACTTGATTGAACAATTGAAGCTTGAAGATGTAACTCTCGTTCATAGTCGCGCCGAAGATATTGGTCAAGACAAGCTTTATCGTGAGCAGTTTGATATTGTAACGGCAAGAGCAGTGGCTAATATGGCAGTTTTAAGTGAATATTGTTTACCATTGGTCAAAAAAGGTGGTTACTTGGTGGCATTAAAAGGCCCAAAAGCTGAAAGTGAATTAAGTGCGGCTAAAAAAGCTATTGCTTTATTGGGAGGAAAATTGCTAGAAGTAAAAGATTTACAATTACCTAATAGTAGTGAAGAACGAACCTTAATTCTAGTACAAAAAACGAAGGAGACACCTAAAAAATATCCACGACAGGCGGGTACCCCACACCGCAAACCGATTCACTGATTAGGGAGGATTATTACATGTCATTTTTTTCTTCTTTACGGCATCATGATGAGATTCCTAAAGATAAACAAATTCAAGATATTACATTAAAACAGATTGAGCCTAATTCGTACCAACCGCGGCATGAATTTTCAGATCAATCAATTCATGAATTAGCGGCAACGCTTGCTAAAGACGGCTTACTTCAGCCAATTATTGTGCGTGAAAAGGGTGAAAAGTACGAAATAATTGCTGGCGAGCGGCGTTTTAGAGCGGCGCAACAATTAGATTGGAATACCATACCAGCCATTGTTAATAATATGACTGATAGTCAAGCTGCTTCACTGGCTTTAATTGAAAATTTACAACGTGAAAATTTGAACCCGATTGATGAAGCACAGGCTTACAATAACTTAATGAAGATGAATAATTTAACACAAACTACTTTAGCGCAAAATATTGGTAAGTCGCAATCCTATGTAGCTAACAAATTGCGCTTATTAAAATTAACGCCTAAAGTCCAAAGTTATTTGGTAAGTGGAGAAATAACGCCGCGTCATGGCCGTTGCTTAGTTGGATTGAGTGAAAAAGACCAGAGTCGGGTTTTAGACGAAATTTTAGCTAATAATTTGAATGTTAGTGATACCGAAAAAATTATAAAAGATGTTGATGGCTATTTTGTCAATAAAAAAGTTAAAGCGCAGGAAAAGGATGAAGCTGAAAAAACGCAGCGGGCAGTTAACCGAATCCCTAAAGATTTGAAGGTCCAAATTAATACCATCAAACAAGCGGTAAAATTAGCTAAAGACTCAGGGATTAAAGTTAAAGTTAAAGAAAATAATAATCCTGATGATTATAAAATTACAATCGAATTAAAAAGAAAGTAGGAAGGCATGGAGAATATGGTAAGTGTGATTTCGGTGGCTAACCAAAAAGGTGGAGTTGGCAAAACGACAACGACCATTAATTTGGCAGCTTCGATTGCCCAACGTGGCTATCACGTATTAATTGTTGACATTGATCCTCAAGGCAATGCAACTTCTGGGTTAGGAATTGAAAAGTCAGAAATCGATGAAGATATCTACAGTGTTTTAATTAACGATGTACCACTAAAAGACACGATTTTCCATACTTCAACTGCCAAACTAGATTTGGTTCCAGCTACAATTAATTTGTCAGGAGCCGAAACTGAATTGATTAGTATGATGGCGCGAGAAACGCGCCTGAAGTCCGCTTTAGATACAGTAAGTGGAGACTATGATTTTATTTTTATCGATTGTCCCCCGTCTTTAGGGCAATTATCAATCAATGCTTTTACAGCTTCTGATTCTATTCTGATTCCTGTTCAAAGTGAGTATTATGCAATGGAAGGCTTAAGCCAGCTGCTAAATACAATTCGATTGGTTCAAAAGCATTTTAATAAAGATTTGGGTGTTGAAGGCGTACTTATGACAATGCTAGATGCGCGAACTAACTTGGGAGCAGAAGTAGTTAAAGAAGTTAAGTCATATTTTTCAAATAAAGTTTATCAGACGATTATTCCAAGAATTACTAAGCTAGCTGAAGCTCCCAGCTATGGTGAAGCAATTACTGAATATGCCCCTAATTCACGGGGGGCAAAAGTTTATGATGATTTGGCTAGGGAGGTGCTGAATAACCATGGCAAGAGACTCAAAAAGTAAGGAAACAAAAAGACATGGCGGTTTAGGACGGGGCATCGAGGCTTTATTTGAGGATGAGCCACAGATTGAAGAAGCTGAAGAGGAAATTCAAGATCTTGCCTTAAGTGAGATTAGACCGAATCCATATCAACCTCGCCGTAATTTTGACGAAAAAACTTTGAAGGAACTAGCTGATTCCATCAAAGAAAATGGAGTTTTTCAACCGATTATTGTGCGTAAATCTGTAAATGGCTATGAAATTATTGCAGGTGAAAGACGTTGTCGGGCATCTAAGATTGCTAAAAAGACTACGGTTCCAGCAATTGTTCGTGCTTTTACTGAAAGCCAGATGATGGAAGTTGCTGTTTTAGAAAACTTACAACGTGAGGACTTGACCCCGCTTGAAGAAGCTCAAGCGTACGATATGCTTCAAAAAAATCTCGGCTTGACACAAGAAGAAGTCTCTAAGCGTATGGGTAAGTCACGTCCATATATTGCCAACTATTTACGCTTATTGACCTTGCCTAATAAAACTAAGCATTTGTTACAACATGGTGATTTATCAATGGGGCAGGCTCGGACCTTGCTTGGGTTAAAGAATAAGGACAAAATTGATGAAGTAGCCAAACAGGTTGTTAAAGAAGGTATGCCTGTGCGTAAAGTTGAAGCACTTGTTGCCAAATTGAACTCACAAAAAACGCATAAAAAGGCAGTGCAAAAATCAGCGTTTATTAAGGCTAGCGAACATCGTTTAGCTGATAAGTTAGGGTCGAATGTTAATATTTCTGAAAGTAAAAAGGGCAGCGGACGTTTAGCTATCTCTTTTTCTTCTGTTGATGAATTGAATCGAATTCTTGATATTTTAGGTGTTGATCTTGATGAATAAAAATATTCAATACAATTTAGCTGATACTGTATTGATGAAGAAGCCACATGCTTGTAAGATTAATAACTGGGAAATCTTGCGGTTAGGTGCGGACATTCGTTTGAAATGTATGGGCTGTGGTCATATTGTTTTGATGCCGCGCTCAAAATTTGTCCATAATTTCAAAAAAATTTTGGCTAAGGCTAATGATCCAGTCAATTTGAAAAATGAACAATATGAGCTAAAAAATACAATAGTTCAACCAAATTTAATCCAAGATAATAAGTAATTTTGATAAAAAGAAGAGGATAAATATGTCATTAACTGCTGGAATTGTTGGCTTACCTAATGTCGGGAAGTCTACTTTATTTAATGCAATTACTAAAGCTGGTGCTGAAATGGCTAACTACCCATTTGCTACCATTGAACCAAATGTTGGGATGGTTGAAGTACCGGATAAAAGATTAGCCAGAATCCAAGAATTAGTTCCTGCTAAAAAAATTGTTCATACTACCTTTGAGTTTACTGATATTGCAGGCTTGGTCAAAGGCGCATCTAAGGGTGAAGGACTAGGAAATAAATTTTTAGAAAATATTCGCCAAACTGATGCAATTATCCATGTAGTCCGGTCATTTGAAGATGATAATATTACTTCAGTTACTGGCAAAGTTGATCCTGAAGAAGATATTAATACAATAAATTTAGAATTAGCGATTTCAGATTTAGATGCAGTTAATCGGCGCATTGATAAAGTTAAAAAGTTAGCGCAGCAAAAAGACAAGGAAGCTAAGGCTGAATTACAAGTTTTACAAAAAATTAAGCCCGTTCTAGAAGAAGGTAAAGCGGTACGCTCAATTAGTTTTAATGATGAAGAAGAAAAAATAGTAAAGGGCCTATTTTTGTTAACCGCTAAGCCGGTAATTTATGTTGCTAATATTGCAGAAGAAGCAATGGCTAATCCTGAAGCTGACCAATATTACCAAATTGTAAAAAAGCATGCTGACAGTGAAAATGCTGGTTGCATTGGTGTTTCTGCAGCAACTGAAGAAGAAATTGCTGGTCTAGATGAGGATGAAAAAGCTGAATTTTTAGAAGCCGAGGGTGTGAGTGAGTCAGGATTGGATCGACTAATTAGAGCAGCTTATCATCTTTTGGGATTGCGCACGTTCTTTACAGCAGGTGGACCAGAGACACGAGCATGGACCTTTCATGAAGGCATGAAGGCACCCCAAGTTGCTGGTGTAATTCATTCTGACTTTGAACGAGGCTTTATTAGGGCAGAAGTTGTCTCATTTGCTGATTTAAATAAATATGAGACCATGCAGAAGGTCAAGGAAGGTGGTAGGTTGCGTCTTGAGGGGAAAGATTACGAAGTGCAAGACGGTGACATTATTGAGTTTAGATTTAACGTTTAGGAAAAGATAATGGCTGAAAATAAAAATGCTGAGCAGACAAAAATTGATGCAAATCAGCAAGAAAAATTAAAAGAAAAAGTTGCGGTTCAAAATAAAGATGACCAGATTAAACAGATGAGTTCCCAGGAACTGCGAAAAGAACTTAGTAAAAAGAATGCTGATTATATTTTTCGTTTACAAAAGGAGTTAGAAACCCAAGGTAAAATGAGCCAAGAAGAAGCGCAAAAGCGTATTGACTTACTGTTGCCTGAAATAGTGCTAGCGCAACACCATGGGCGACCGGCTTCTAATTTTTATACGATGTCGCCAAAATTAAAAGCAGCTGATTTAATTAAGCCAAAAGAGAAAACAGCTGCAGATATTCCCTTTTGGCAATATGCAGTTGATGGTGCATTAATTTATGTGGTACTTTTTGTTGGTATCTTTGGGGTACTAGCACTCTTTCAGACTAATTCTAAAGCCAATGCACAAATGGGCATTTTAACTTTAATTAGTGTCGGCGCTGGTATGGGAGCACTGATGACCAAATATAATGAATTAATTTTGCCTGCAACTGGTAAAAGCAATAAAATTCCTTGGTCTAAGTTGATTTTAGGTCTAGTGACAATGATTTTAGGGTTACTAGCTTTGATGTGGCTATTGTCGCTACCTGCACTAAAAGTAATAAATCCAATATTACCTGGTGAAGCTAATATTATTATTGCAATTGCTGTTTATGGTATTCGTTGGTTATTTAGAAAACATTATGAACTGATTGGTTCGGTCTTTTCACCAGTAGCCAGAAACAAATAGAGTGCTTTTTGTCAAGAAAAGAGCTATACTTAAATAACTTTATATATAAAAAGGATAAACAGACACCGATGAGTCTGTTTATCCTTTTTAAAATAAATTGCTCTTAGAAAAAGTATAAATGTCATTTTGACTTAATAGAAAGAGGTATTTAATGATTAATACGCTGCGTAAATCTATTAGGCAATACAAAAAATTGTCTTTGCTGTCGCCGCTATTTGTTACCGGAGAAGTTATTATAGAAATGCTGATTCCATATTTAGTTGGTATTTTAATCGATAATGGAATTATGAAGGGTAATATGCCATATATAACTAAGTGGGGTTTGGTTCTGTTTGCAATTACAATTACTTCTCTTATTTTAGGAGCTAGTGCTAGCTATGTTTCGGCTCATGCTGCGGCTGGGTTTGCTGCTAATTTGCGCAAAGATATGTTTTATCATGTACAAGATTATTCGTTTGAGAATATTGACAAATTTTCTAGTGCGAGTTTAGTAACGAGAATGACAACGGATGTTAATAATGTCCAGATGTCATATCAAATATTGATTAGAATTGCAGTTAGAGCACCAATGATGTTAGTCGTTTCCATAATTATGTCATTAATTATTAGTCCACGGCTATCTTTGATTTTTGTGATAATTGCCCCAATTTTTATTCTTTTATTAGCCTTGGTTATTAAAAGTGTTAATCCTTATTTTCCCAAAATATTTAGGGGATACGATCGGATGAATGAAGTTGTGCGTGAAAATGTCCGAGGCATTAGAGAAGTTAAGACTTTTGTGCAAGAAGAGCAACAAACAAACCAGTTCAAAAAAACGTCAGGTTTTATTTATAAGTTATTTGCTACTGCACAAAAGATTATGTCGCTCAATTCAATGATTGTTATGGCTGTTTTGAATATTTCTAATTTAGCCATTTGTTGGTTTGGGGCAAAAGAAATTGTTGGTGGTAGTTTGCAACCTGGACAACTTATTTCAATGTTTTCCTATTCCAATTCAGTTTTAAATAGTTTAAATATTTTAGCAATGATTTTTACCCAATTAGTTATTTCGGCAGCTAGTGGGCGAAGAATTGCGGATGTAATCAATGAAAAGCCATCAATTGAAAATCCACGTAAACCACTAACGCATTTAACTAATGGAGAAGTAATCTTTGATCACGTCAACTTCAAATATGATCAAGAAGATAAGAATTTAGCTTTAAGTGATATTAATTTAAATATTAAATCAGGTGAAACTCTTGGTATAATCGGTCGAACCGGGGCTTCAAAATCCACGCTAGTGGCAATGATACCGCGACTTTACGATACAATTTCAGGAGCTGTCAGAGTTTCTGGGCACAATGTTAAATCATATGATTTGAAAACATTGCGTGATAATGTAGCGATGGTTTTACAAAATAATGTTCTGTTTTCGGGAACGATTAAAGAAAATTTAAAGTGGGGTAATGAAAATGCAACTGATGAGCAGATTTTAGCTGCTGCAAAAATTGCTCATGCAGATGATTTCATTAGTGAAATGCCCGATCAATACGATACAATGGTTGAACAAGGTGGTAGCAATGTTTCTGGTGGACAAAAGCAAAGAATTACGATTGCTCGTGCCCTACTTAAAAAACCCAAAATTTTGATTTTGGATGATTCAACTTCAGCAGTTGATACTCAAACGGAGCGAGAAATTAGAGAATCTCTAGCTAAAAATATGCCGGATACTACCAAGATTATTATTTCACAAAGAATTGTTTCAATTAAAGATGCAGATCGAATTGTAGTAATGGATGAAGGTAAAATTCAGGATATTGGCACGCATGATGAATTAATGGAACGTAATGATTTATACAGTTCAATTGCAAAATTCCAAGAAGAACAGAAAAAGTAGGTGATGAATTTGGATAAAGCAGTAGAAACTAAGAAGATGACTGGTAAGCGTTCAACCACCTTATTACGGTTGCTTAAATTAGTTGCCAATACCAGTCCTTGGATGCTGATTACGTCAATAATTGCGATTATTTTGTCAGCTGGATCAACGGTTATGGGTTCTTTATTCATTGAACGCTTAATTAATGAATACATAATGCCGTTACTTAAACAATCTCATCCTGATTTTGGTCCTTTATGGCAGGCAATTGTAGTAATGTTTGGCTTTTATGCCATTGGCTTTATTGCTAGCTACTTTTTTACGATGTTAATGGGAGTTTTAGCTCAAAAGGTGCAATATCGCGTTCGTAACGAAATGTTTGAGCATATGGAAATATTACCAATTGCGTATTTTGATGAAAATGATTTTGGCGATATTATGAGTCGTTATACCAATGATATTGATACCTTAATGCAAATGATTTCGCAATCAATTCCACAATTTATGAATTCCTTATTAAATATTGTTTTCGTGTTAGCAGCAATGATTAGCTTGAGTTGGCAGTTAACGATTTTTACTTTGATAATTTTTGCATTATCAATTGGTGTTGTCCGGTTTTTGACGTCACGATCAGCGCATTATTTCCAATTACAACAAAAAGAATTAGGTCAAGTTAATGGTTATAATGAAGAAATGCTTAATGGCTTGAAAGTTATTAAAGTTTTCAGTCATGAACCAGAAGTAGAAGCAGATTTTGAGGTTTATAATAAAGAGCTAGAAAATGCAGCTGGTAAGGCTAATACTTATTCAACGGTTTTATTTCCAATTATGGGTAATATTGGCAACTTGTTATATGTACTAATTGCGGTTATTGGCGGCGCAGTTGCCATTAACCATATTGCACCTTTATCGCTAGGTGTTATTGGGGCCTTTTTACAGCTATCTAAACAATTTGCTATGCCAATTGCACAAATTTCTCAGCAGTTAAATTCAATAGTTATGGCTTTAGCTGGTGCAAAAAGAATTTTTGATTTAGAAGATCAACCAGTTGAACTAGATGATGGCGATGTAACAATAACTAAAGATGAAAAGGTTAAAGGTACCTGGTATTGGAATGTGCCACAAAATGATGGAACAGTTAAGCAGGTAACTGTTAAAGGTCACATTGTTTTTGACCACGTAGACTTCAGCTATGCTCCTGACAAACAAATTTTATATGATATTTCGCTAGATGCAAAACCAGGGATGAAGGTCGCTTTAGTTGGTGAAACTGGTGCAGGTAAAACAACGATTTCTAATATGGTCAATCGCTTTTATGAAATTGATTCAGGAACTATTACTTATGATGGTATTCCAATTAAACGGATTAAAAAAGATGATTTACGTCATTCTTTATCGATTGTCTTACAAGAAACGCATATGTTTACAGGAACGGTAATGGACAATATTCGCTTTGGTAATATGAATGCTAGTGATGATGATGTCTATCAAGCAGCTCATTTGTCTCATGCCGATGAATTTATTCATCACTTAGATGAGGGTTACCAAACTGTTATTGATGGTGAAGGCGGAGATTTGTCGCAAGGGCAGATGCAATTATTAAGTATTGCGCGAGCAATGATTGCAGATGAGCCAGTAATGATTTTAGATGAAGCTACTTCAAGCATTGATACACAAACAGAGCAGTTGATTCAATCGGGGATGGACAATCTTCTTGCTGGTAGAACAAGTTTTGTTATTGCGCACAGATTATCTACAATCGTTAATTCTGATTTGATTTTAGTACTTGATCATGGTCATATTATTGAAGCAGGTAATCATGACCAGCTGTTAAAGCAAAAGGGCTACTACTACGAATTGTATACTGGTAAAAAGGAAATAGAATAAAAATTATTTAATTAAGGGTCAAGCTCTCTAAGAGTTTGATCCTTTTATAGTGGCTTTTATTTTACTATCTTGCTAAAAGTAATTTTTAGCTAGTAAAGCCTGACTTTGATGCTAGAATATGATTTTTAATTACATGAAAAACTTACGAAGAAATTTTCTTTTTGATAAGATAATCAAGTTGCGTTTAGAAGCACAAAATGTAAAAGGAGTTTTTTATGGAAAATAATCAAGCAAGGATTAAAGTTCAGCGCCCTTGGTTGGCAATGATGAGTATGATGATAGGCGCCTTTGTGGGCATGCTATCAGAGACCTCATTAAATATTGCACTACCACAATTAATGAAATCATTTCAGCTAAATTCAGGTACTATTCAGTGGCTGGTTACCGGCTATATGTTAGTAATTGGTGTCATTTTGCCTTTTTCAAGTTTATTAACTAAGTGGTTTTCTACCAGACAAATCGTAATTATTGGTTTGCTGGATTTTATATTTGGCGTCATCATAGCTGCTACAGCACCTAATTTTATAATTTTATTAATAGGTCGAATGATTCAGGGATTAGGGACAGGGCTAATCCTGCCCTTAATGTTTACAGTAGCGATGCTAATTTTCCCGCCATCTAAAATGGGGACTGCGATGGGTGTTTGTGCCCTAGTCATTATGCTAGCGCCAGCGATTGGCCCTACTATTACTGGTATTATTTTGGGTAAGTTAACTTGGAATTGGATTTTTTGGTTTTTTATGCCCTTTTTAGTAGTAGCCTTAATTTGTGCTATTATTGGCTTACCCAATACTGGTAAAATTACGCGACCAAAGATAGATATTCTTTCATTACTTGAATCCGTTGTGGGATTTGCTAGTTTGGTAATGGGAGTCAGCTTTGCTTCAAATATGGGTTGGACGGCACCAACTGTTTTATTGATGTTAGCTATTGCTGTAATTATTTTAATTTTATACGTATATCGGCAATTACATTTAGAACAACCAATTATTAATCTTCGAGTTTTTAAGAAGTTGGCTTTTGCACAGGGAGCAATCTGCGTTATGTTGGATTTTGCGATTATTTTATCAGCAATGTATTTGTTGCCGCAATACCTGCAAAGAGGTCTATTATTGCCTGTTGCTTTGACAGGAATTGTTATGTTACCTGGTGGAATTATCAACGCCTTAGTTTCAGCTTTTGCAGGTCGACTATATGATTCTGTAGGAGCAAAAATACCTGCTGTATTAGGTTTTACTATTGCTACTATTGGGCTAATAATGTTAATTTTTTCAAATCCCACTTCAAGTATTATTTATGTTATTGTAACTCATATTATTATAATGATCGGTTGTCCCTTAGCGATGTCCCCAGCACAAACTCATGCTTTGAATGCTTTAAAAGGGGCAGAATCAGCTGATGGCAGTACTATTTTAAATACTATGCAGCAGATTATTGGTGCCGTTGCCACCGCTCTTGCGACTAGTTTTTTAAGTTGGGGTCAAAATACTTACCAAGGCACTGATAAAGCTGCACAATTTACTAATGGTGTACATTATGGCCTATATTTCACTTTGATTTTGGCAGTTATTGGCTTAGTTGTCGCATTTACTCTAAAATCAACTCGGCATGTTGAAAATAAAAATTAATACCTATAATAAAAATTAAGGGTTAATTATTAAATTTTATAATTACATGGTAACTGTTAAAGTTAATTATACTTTGGTCTTAACTTAATTAAGCGGTAGATTATTTAATAATTTGCCGTTTTTTAATACTTTAAACTACTTAATAGGTTAACTTTTAAGGATTATTGAATAAGTAACTAAATTATTATCAATTTATAGCTTAGGTATAAGTTGCTTTTGCTATAAATTTTGAGTATCATTTAAAGAATTTTATAAAAAGCTAAAGATAAGTATGAATAATTAGATGTTTCTTGTTAAATAAGCTAAAATATTAGCCAAATTCTGCTACACTATAGGTGAGTATGAATTAAATAAGAATAATTATGCATAAAAGAGAAGGGAATGACCCTGATGAAAATTTTAGTAGTTGATGATGATAAAGAAATTGTTGAATTATTAAGTATTTACCTTAAAAATGAAGGCTATACGCCAATTGTTGCTTATAGTGGTAAAGAAGCGATAACTAAACTCACCACTAGTTCTGATATTTCTTTAATGATTTTAGATGTAATGATGCCCAATATGAGTGGAATTGACGTAATTAAGGAAGTTCGTAAAGATTCCGATATTCCTATTATTATTGTTTCAGCTAAGACAGGCGACATGGACAAAATTCAAGGATTGATAACTGGTGCTGATGATTATGTTTCTAAACCATTTAATCCACTTGAAGTAATGGCACGGGTACGTTCGCTTTTGCGGCGTAGTCAAAAGCAAGTTAAAGACGATGAACCAGATGTGTTGGAAATTGGTCCGCTAGTTATTAATCGTGATTCCCATGAGGTAAAGACCATAGCGGGTAAGGATATTCAATTGACTGCGCTAGAATTTGGCATTTTATATTTACTATCTAGTCATCCTAATCGTGTTTTTTCTGCTGATGAAATTTTTGAGCGAGTTTGGCAACAGGAATCGATTGTTTCAGCTAAGACTGTAATGGTTCATGTGTCACATTTACGTGATAAAATTCAAAAAGCAACTGATGGTGAGGATGTGATTCAAACAGTTTGGGGCGTTGGCTATAAGGTTGAGGCTTAAGTAGATGAAAAAAGAACGTGTTAAGCTGACGGCCACAGAAAAAAGTGAGTTGTTTGCTGAAGGCGTAATAACAGTAGTCTTGTTACTATTATTAAATCTGTCAGTTGATATTTTAATTAATTTAACGATTTTACAAAATAAAAGTTTGGCTAATGGTATCTACTTTTTAAAAAAAACCGTCACCTTTGCTGGTGGTCGTCATTTGTGGTCTTGGCAAAATACTTTTTTGGTTATTATGGGTCTGGGTGATTTATTAGTATTATATTGGCGTTTAATCAGACGTTATCACCAAATGCAATTGCGTCATGTCATTTCAGAACTGCATTATATTGCTCAAGGTCATTTTGATCATACGATTTCATTTAAGGTAAAAACAGATTTACAAAAAGTAATTGATTCCATAAATTCATTAGTAGCTAGTACGGTTAACGCAATTAATGAAGAAAAAGCAATCGAAAATTCAAAAGATGAATTGATTAGTAATGTATCTCATGATATTAGAACGCCTCTAACATCTATTATTGGCTATTTAGGGCTTTTAAAGTCAGGTGTAGCTAATCCAGCCGACCAACAAAAATACTTAAATATTGCTTATATGAAAGCAGAACAAATGAAATCATTAGCACATGATTTACTTGAGTATACAACGTTGAAATCAACTAATATTAAACTGCAACTTGCGCCCTTACATATTTATTCAATGTTGGAACAAGTTGCAGCTGGCTTTGAATTTGAAGCGCACGAAAAGGGGATAACTTTTAATATTGAAACTAGACCTAAAGATTTGACAATTCAGGCAGACCCAGAAAAATTGGTACGGGTCTATAACAATTTAATTGCTAATGCCTTAAAATATGGTACAGATGCAACTCAAATCAATTTGATTGCTAATTTAGTTAACAATAATGAAGTTGAGTTACGTGTTGAAAATAATGGTGCAGCAATTCCTGCAGATTCCTTGAAAAAAATTTTTGAACGATTTTATCGGGTAGAGCCTTCACGTAATACACAGACTGGTGGCACTGGGTTAGGCTTATCTATTACTAAGAGTATTGTTGACTTACATCATGGTAAAATTGTTTGCGAATCTAATGATAAATGGACGCGATTTATCATTTATTTACCATTAAATCCAAAGAATACAAAAAACTGATAGTTAGCTGTGTTATAATTTTGACTAAGACAAAAATGAAGGGGCATAACATGAGTATTTCTTTAAATACCTGTATTTTAATTTTAAAAGAACATCATTTACTTAAATCAAGTGCAGTTCAAGATACGGTTAGAACCAAGATGGAATATGTTTCCTATGATTCACGTGACATTAAAACGGACACTTTATTTTTCTGTAAGGGGGCAGGTTTTCGTCCCACATATTTATCAATGGCTAAAACTAATGGGGCTAATTGTTATGTAGCTGAACAACCTTACCCAGAAGGCAAGGGCATGCACGCGTTAATTGTACGTGATGTTTCCAAGGCAATGGCATTATTATCTGCTGCTTTTTTCCGATTTCCGCAAGATGACTTGTATGTGGTTGCAGTAACTGGTACAAAGGGCAAAACTACTACTGCCTACTTTTTAAAAGGGATGCTAGATCAAATTAATGATGGCAAAACGGCTTTAATTTCTTCTGTTAACAACGTTGTGGGTCAAAAAAAAGTTGATACGTTTAAATCAAGCTTAACAACTCCAGAGTCTTTAGATTTATTCCGTGATATGCGCACAGCAGTAGATAATGGGATGACTCATCTAGTTATGGAAGTTTCTAGTCAGGCTTATAAGAAGAATAGGGTTTTTGGTTTAACCTATGATTTAGGCTTTTTCTTAAATATTTCACCAGATCATATTGGTCCCAACGAACATCCTAATTTTGAAGATTATTTACACTGTAAGTTACAATTATTGGTTAACGCGCGTAAATGTATTATTAATGCCCAGACCAACAACTTTAATGAAGTATATGCAGCAGCCACCACTACTACTGCACCAGATAGTATTTACTTATTTGCTGATGAAGAATATACTAATCCAGAATTAAAACATCCGATTGATTTTCGTTACTCTTCGGAAGAAATTGATATGGCTCGGACTAAATTTAAAGTACTTTGTGTTAGTGATAAGGCTAAAGAATTACCAATTGCTGGTGAATATCAGTTAAAGATGTTAGGTGATTTTAATGAGTCGAATGGGACAGCAGCTGTAATTGGTGCGGGATTAGCTGGAATGGCACATGATGACGCTGCTAAAGGAATTAGTACTGTAACAGTTCCGGGAAGAATGCAAACGGAAATTACTGCAAGTCATGGTGTGGTTGTGGTTGATTATGCGCATAATGAGGCATCAATGATGGCCTTAATGGGCTTTATGCGCCGAGAATTTAATAATCCTAAGATTATTGTGGTAGTTGGAGCTCCTGGAGATAAAGGAGTATCAAGACGACCAGGTTTTAGTAATAGCTTAAATGCGTTTGCTGATAAAGTATTTTTGACAACTGACGATCCTGGATTTGAGGATCCTAAAGAAATTGCTGAAGAAATTGATGCAGGAATTGATCATACCAAAGTAGATGTAACAATCGAATTAGACCGACTTAAAGCAATCAATGATGCTATTAGTATGGCAAACAAAGGTGATGTCGTGCTAATTTGTGGTAAAGGAGAAGATGGTTTTCAAAAAATTCGAGGTGTGAATACGCCTTATCCATCGGACATTACGGTTGCTCAGCAAGTGATTAATGAATTAGAAGACCAGAATGGTCACTTTTATAGTTAGAGAATAGTAAAATGAAGCATTTTTTTACCATTATTGGTGGAATGGGAACGATTGCAACAGAAAGCTTTATCCGTTCAATTAATCATCGAATGGAAATTACTTGTGATCAGGATTATTTGAATTATATTTTAGTTAATGATGCGCAAGTCCCTGATCGAACAACTTATATTAAGGATCATACTAAACCGAACTTTTTTACTGCTTTGCAGGAAGACTTTTTGCAACAGGCCACATTGCAACCTGATTTTTTCGTAATGCCATGTAATACGGCACATTATTTCTATGATGACTTAGCTAATTTAACTGATATTCCATTTTTACATATGATGAGAATTGCGGTACACAATTTTGTGGAAAAATTTCCTGAGCAAAAGAAGATTGGACTCATTGCAACTGAAGGATCAATTTATGACCACCTTTATGTAGATGAGCTAAATAAAGTGAATCGTAGTGCTGAACTTGGTGGCCCTGAAATTCAGCCGCTAGTTACGAAACTAATTTATTCTAATATTAAACAAAAAGGCGTAGTTGATACTGAATTGTATCATTCCATCTTGCGCAAGATGCATGATGAATATAGTTGTAATGTTATACTACTGGGTTGTACCGAGCTTTCTTTAGCACAGGAACAGGCTCCCAATCATCCATATCAGGTAATTGATCCGCAATCAATTATGGCCGATGTCGTAATTGAACTTGAACTGAAAATTCGTTCAGGTGAGGATCCTAAACAGGTTATTCAAAAATATTTATATTAATTAAAAAGATAGATAAGGCATCCATAAAAGCTTTAACAATAAAAAATGGCTCCTAAAAGTATTACTTTTAGGAGCTATTTTTTATCTAAGTAACATTGCATCATCTTCTAGTTTAGAGCCAACTTGCTTTTGGAACAGGTCCATTAATTTGGAAACAGTCAAACTTTGTTTTTCTGGTCCAACTAAGTCTAAAGCTACGCGTCCTTGATGGAGCATGACTAATCGATTGCCATAATGAATAGCATCTTCCATGTTATGCGTCACCATAAAGGCAGTTAATTTTTGTTCGCTAATTAATTTTTTGGTAAGTTCCATGACTGTAATTGAAGTCTTAGGATCAAGAGCCGCGGTATGTTCATCTAATAATATCAAATCAGGACGTTGCAGGGTAGCCATTAAAAGGGTAATGGCTTGTCGTTGTCCCCCAGAAAGTAACCCGATTTCAGTTCCAAGTCGATTTTCAAGGTTTAAATTAAGTTGTGCAAGTTGTGTTTTAAAAAATTCACGATCCCGCTTGTTAACTCCATTATGAAAACCGCGGCGTTTTCCCCGTTTCATTGCCAAAGCGAGATTTTCTTCAACTGTTAACCTAACTGCTGTCCCCATTTTGGGATCTTGAAAAACACGGCTAATATTTTTTGAACGCTTAGTTACAGTTAGCTTACTGATGTCAATGTCATTTAGAATAATTTGTCCCTTTTGCACGGGTATAGTTCCAGCAATACTGTTTAGTAAAGTTGACTTACCAGCACCATTACTACCAATGATAGTTACAAAATCACCAGCATTTAATTCAAGATTAACACCACGTAAGACCGGATTTTCATTTACAGTGCCGCGACCAAAAGTTTGATGAAGATTCTTAATTTGTAATACTTTAGGCATTTTTCTTTTCCCCCTTAAGATTGCGTGGTAAGTGAAAATTAGGCAAAATTAAGCAAATTACTAAAACCAATGCTGAGGCCAGTTTGGCATCAGAAGGTTCAACATTCATTTGAAAGACTAGTGCTAAAATGAAGCGGTAGATAATGGCACCTAAAACCAATGTAATTAGCCGCTTTCCCAGTGGCAAGTGGTGCAAAATAACTTCAGCAATAATAATTGAAGCAAGTCCAATAACAATTGTTCCAACACCTGAATTAAGGTCGGCAAAGCCATTATTTTGAGCTAAAAGAGCACCGGAAAGAGCAATACAGCCATTGGAAATCATATAACCTAAAATTTTCATTCTTTGTGTTTTAATTCCGTTAGCAGCACTCATTTCAGGGTTATCACCCGTGGCTCGCATGGCAAGACCAATCTCAGTTTTAAAAAAAATAATTAAGAGGCTAATGATAATTAATGCGATAATTAGCCCCATAACAATAACAGCATTATTACGAGATAGACCCCAATTCTGGGCGATAGTAAAGAGGGTCTTTTTACCTAAAAGTGATACGTTGGCCGCATTGTTCATTACGCGAGAAGTGATAGAATAGAGCCCCGTCATGGTAATAATCCCTGCTAATAGGGAAGGAATTTTTAATTTAGTATTTAAAAATCCTGTGACAAAACCCGCAATCATCCCACCAGCAAATGCCGTAATTGTAGCTAAGATTGGGTTAATCCCATTAATTAAACACATTGTGGCGATTGCTCCGCCTAAGGGAAAACTACCTTCAGCCGTCATATCAGCTAAATCTAAAATTCGAAAAGTTAAATAAACACCAACTGCCATTAATGACCAGAGCAAACCTTGTGAGGTGGATGAGAGAAATAAATCCCAAAAAGTATTTAACATAATTATACGTTCACGTTACCTTCCTAATTACTTGGGAGCTTTAATAGATTTAGGATTAATACCTAAGGCTTTAGCCATCTCTTTATTAACGACTAAATTCAATTGATTGGCTTTTTCCACTGGCATATCACTTGGCTTGGCTTTGCCATCTAAAATTTTAGCTGCCATTTTTCCCGTTTGCTTACCTAATTCTTCATAATCAATACCGATTGAAGCTAAGCCACCCTGCTTAATTTGATCAGTCGAACCGGCAACAAGTGGAATCTTTTTTTCTTTTACTACTTTACCAATGATTGAAGCTGCAGAAGCAAAAGTATTATCTGTTGGGACATAAATTCCTTGAACTTTATTTGCTAATGTTTCAGTAACTTGTTGGACATCGTTAGTAGTATTAGCAGTTTTAACTAAAACTTTAACCCCAGCCTTCTTTAAGGCAGCAATGGCTAAATCAGCTTGAATTTTTGAATTTGATTCACCAGCGTTATACATAACTCCGATTGTTTTAGCTTTAGGCACAATTGATAGTAATAGCTCAATTTGTTTGTCAATTGAAACCATATCAGTTGTGCCAGTAACATTTCTGCCAGGCTTAGAATTAGAATTAACTAGTTTGGCTGCCTTTAAATCAGTTACTGCAGTGACAACTGTTGGGATATCTTCAGTGGCATTGGCAATACTTTGTGCTGCTGGAGTAGCAATTCCTAAAATTAAATCAGATTTTTCGTTAATCAATTTTTCACTCATACTTTTAAGATTATCTTGACTATTTTGTGCATTTTGATAATCAATTTTTAGATTTTTACCCTCGATGTAGCCGCCCTCTTTTAGTCCTTTTTTGAAACCTTTGTAAGCTTTATCTAGCGAGGGATGTTGCACCACTTGTAGTACACCAACATGTTTAACTTGTGAATGATTATGAGCTTTTTTACTACATCCACTTAAGAGTAAAAGTCCAGCTAAACTAATACCTATTACTATTTTTCTAAATTTCATCTGATTTCCTCCGAATAATAATTAACAATTAAGATAATAAAAAATACCCACTAATTCTGAGTGGGTATACATTAATTATCTTTTATTAAGTAATCAATTGCGGTTAACCACTCAGAAGTTATGTGGCTAACCGTAATTAAAAGGGCTTTAGCCATCATAGATAAATTCAAACTAGAACTGTGTTTGAATTCATCTAGATGAATTCAAACTTTATCTAAAATAGCTAAAGTAATAACGGTTATTCAGCTGTAAGTTACAATTTAAATTAATTTTCATTAAAAAATACCTCCAACTTTAAGGAAAAGTATAAAATAACTTTAAAATCTTGTCAAGACAATATTTTATTTTGAGGCCAATAAATAATAAGAAAAAACAAATTATAATATACTATTTAAATGATACATGTATAGCATATTTCATTATACAAACCTAGACGTAAACACAAAATTGTATAGAAAATGAATTTATAATTAGCTATAATTATAAATAAAGAGAACAATTTTGGAGAGATGGATAAATGAGTTGGGCTGAAGAAAGAGTTTTAAATAAGATAAAAAATTTGCCTGGTAATGATGTAATTAGTACTAGTGAACTGGCAGCAGAATTAAATTTATCTAGATCTGTTGTTAGCCATTATCTAAATCAACTTGCCAAAGAAAATAGAATACAAAAAATCAAGGAGCGACCAGTTAAATGGCGCAAAAATTCGATTAATAAAACAACTGATTTATCATTTGCCAGTGTTATCGGTAGTCAGGGATCATTAAAAAGAGTAGTAGAACAGTTGTGTGCTGCTGTAATTTATCCACCAAATGGCTTAGATGTATTAATTACTGGTAATGCTGGCGTAGGCAAAAGTTATTTAGCTGAAAGATTGGTCGCATATGCCAAAGAAGTAGGAAGTATTAAAGCTAATGCGCCATATTTATATCTAAATTGTGCTAGTTATGCTGGTAATCCTGAGCAAATTACTACTTTATTATTTGGGTCTACTAAGGCAAGTGCTACACAAGCGAAAGGTTTAATTGAAAAGGCAAATGGGGGCTATTTATTTTTAGACCAAGTTGATCGATTGAGCAATGTTAATCAAGAAAAAATTTTGAATTTTATTGATTCAGGCCAATTTTATAAAGTAGGCGATAATATTCATCATGTTAAATCTAATGTTCGTTTAATAATGGCAACAACAAAAGATCCGGAAAGAGTATTGTTGCATTCTTTTTTAAGAAAAATACCTGTTCAGGTTAATTTGCCTGATTATGCTAAAAGACCAATTGATGAGCGTTTAGAAATATTGCGATCACTCTTTTATGATGAAGGACAGAGAATTAATAAGAAAATAGTAGTCGATAAAGAGGTTGTTTCAGCACTATTACAAATTAATCATAAAGACAATGTTAGCTATATAAAGAATATAGTTCGGGCGTCATGTTCGGCGGCTTATCATGATTGGTTTAGTTCGAATACAATGTATTTAAAGCTAAAAAACCTTATTCTTGATTATTTACCACCATTTAAAAACTATGGTTCAATTGTTGTTGATCCTGCACTCGTTATTAAATATTCTGAAAGTAAAAGCTTAAATAAAAAATTAACCAATATTTCTCAAGAACTAAAAAAGTTAATTAATGCATTTTCAGATACCACTTTAAGTAATTGCCGTTTAAGAATCGAAGCAATAAACAAGCTAAATAAAACAAGTTCCCAAGCGTCAGGATTACGTGTGCAGCATAAACAACTATTTGCTGAAATAATTGAAAAGAAATATGGGCTGGCTAAGGCTGCATATTTAGAATCAACAATTTACTATTTATATGAGCATCATTTTAAACCAGATTGTGATATTGAGAAATTAAGAGCAGTTGTTCTCAAAAAACTACCACGAGCATATCATGTGGCTCGAAGTTTTTATAGCAAATTACCAATCTTAGATAAGGATAGTCATCAAGGAATAGCATATATATTTGCTATTCTATTAAGCGAATATATCGATGAAAATGTTAAATTACATGGTCTATTAGTTGGTCATGGTGAAAATACAGCTACCAGTATTCAGGCAGTTGTTAATTCGCTTTGTGGTAACTATATTTTCGATGCAATTGATGTTGCAATTGATGCTGATACAACTGCCATGATTAATGCGATTAATAACTTGATTTTAAATTATAATGCGATAAATGGCCTGGTCTTAATGGTCGATATGGGCTCTTTAAATAAGTTATATAGTGAAGTTGGTTCGAATTTAAATTGTGATTTACTGGTAGTTAATAACTTAACAACTGTAACCGCATTAGATTTAGCTTCTAAAATAAAACGAAATTTAGATTTTACTAGAATTGCCAGTAATGCTGAGCGGGAATATCAAATAAATGTAAAGTACTATAATGGTTTTTCCAAAACAAAAAATATTCTGGTATCTTGTATTTCTGGTTTAAAAGTTGCTGAACAAATAAGTGAAATTCTGCGACAATATTTGCCAGCGGATATAAAAATAATTCCTTTAGGGTACAATGACTTGAAGGAAAAAATTGTTACTAAGCAGTGGGCTTATTTTGAGCAAACATTATTTTTGTTAACCACTTTTGATATAACAGAAAAAATCAAGTTTAAATATATGAACTTATACGATATTTTAGCAATTAGTGGTGAAAAAAAATTAAAACTTTGGTTGCAACCATATTTAAACCAACAACAATTAACAGATTTAAATAATCAATTATTGTGTTTCTTTTCTAAGGAAGGAATTGCTGAACGCTTAAATTTCTTGAATCCAAGTGTAGTAATAAAAGAGGTTGAAGAAATTAATAAAAAATATGAAGATTTCTATAATTTGAAATTAGACGGCAAAATTAAATTGAATCTTTATATGCATGTTGCCCTGATGATTGAACGAGCTGTCATGCGAAATAATGTAATTGAGGTTCAGCCTAAATCTGAAAAAGAAAAAGCTTTCTTTAAAATAACGCGTAACATTTTCCAACCAGTTGAGTTAAAATATAACGTCACAATTTCAAATTATGAAATTTCTTTATTATATGATTTGTTAAAGCAATATATTAAATAGATGATAATGAGGTTTGGTTATTAAAAAAGTCATAGTCGAATTTGACTATGACTTTTTTTAAAAATTATTTATGGTAAATCGTTGCCAGCAGCTAAATAAAGGTCGTACCACTCTTGGGCACTTAGTTCAATATCAGCTCCCTTGGCACTATCAATAATATGTTCGGGTGTCATGGTACCAATAATTACTTGAATATTAGCGGGATAGCGCAAAATCCAAGCGGCTGCAATTGCATTTTTAGAACACCCTTTTAACTTGGCTAATTTCTCTAAAGTATCATTAACTTGCGGAAATTTTGGATTACCAATAAAGTTACCCTCGATTTGACTGTATTGAAAGGGCGACCAAGCTTGAATAGTCATTTGATGCAGTCTTGAATAATCAAAGATACCGCGGTCATGGTCAATACTACGATTGTCGGTCATATTAGTATGAATATTAAAATCAATCGGTCCGGTATGCATGATACTGAATTGTAATTGGTTGATTAGTAATTTTTGGCTGATACCAGCTTGTAATAAGTCAACTTGGCGGGGATTGAAATTTGAAACTCCAAAATGACGCACTTTCCCATCTTGTTGCAATTCGTCAAATGCAGCCCCGACTTCTGCAGGATCCATCAAGGCATCAGGACGATGCAAAAGTAAGCTGTCTAAATAATCAATTTGCATTCTAGATAAAATGCCATCGACTGCTTTTATAATGTAGTTTTTTGAGAAATCATAACGTGTAGTTTTGTAATTAAGCGTGGGCTCTTCATAAATACCAGTCTTTGATTGAATATAAAAATCTTCTCGCTTAAGGGAAGAATTCTTTAAGGCATTTCCAAAAACTGTTTCCGACTTTCCATGACCATAAACATCGGCTGAATCAATATAATTAATACCAACATCATGCGCTGTCTCTAATGTCTTGACCGCGCTATCAATATTTAATTTGTTCATCCGCATAATTCCTAGTGCAAGCGCTGAACTAGAAAACTCCGTATTACCAATTTTAATTTGTTTCATAATTTGCCTCCTTTCTTAAGTATACGACAAATTTGCTTAAATAATTTGGAAACGATTGCAAACAACTATCAAGTAAAGTAAAAATAATTGCTGTTTTTCAAAAATTAATAGTGAATGCGTTATCTTTCAGAGTTATTATAATAAAAGCAAATAAATTAAATGTGTTTTTAAAAGGGGGTCTTGTAATGACTAAATTAAATGATGATTATATTTTAGGTCTCGATATCGGGACAAATTCTTGTGGTTGGGCTGTTACTGATAAAAAAAATAACTTATTGAAATTGCGCGGCAAAACTGCTTTGGGTTCGCACTTATTTGAGGAAGGTCATTCAGCAGCTGATCGGCGTGGTTTTAGAACAACCAGAAGACGACTTAAACGTAGAAAGTGGCGTTTAGGACTATTAGAAGAAATTTTTGCTGAGGAAATGGCACAAGTAGATCCGAGCTTTTTTGTACGATTACATAAATCTTGGATTTCACCATTAGATAAAATGCGTACCAAGTACCCAGCAATTGTTTTTCCAACGGCAGAGGAAGATAGCGAGTTTTATAAGAAATATCCGACGATTTATCATTTACGACATGCTTTAATGACTGAGGATAAGCGCTTTGATTTGCGTGAGATTTTCTTAGCGATTCATCATATTGTTAAATATCGTGGTAATTTCTTGCAAGACACGTCTATTAATAACTTTAATGCTTCAAAGATTGATGTGGGTCCTGTTTTAAGTGATTTAAATAATAGTTATCGTCAATTAACAGATGAGAATCTGGATTCAATTCAGTTTAAAATTGAAAATGCAGGACAAATTGAAGCTGTGATTCGCGGTCAAGATGATGAGCGTACTCTGTATAAGTCAGATAAGGTTAAGAAGATCGCACAGTTATTAGTTGATTCAAGTGACAAAGCAGCTAAGAATGTTGCTAAGCAAGTTGCCAATGCCATAATGGGTTACAAGACACAATTTGAGACAATTTTAAATAAAGAAATTGATAAAATCGATAAAGGAAGTTGGGAATTTAAACTAACCGACGCAGATGCAGATGACAAATTGGAATCGCTTTTAACTGAGCTAAATGAGCAAGAGGAAACAATTATTGCCGAAATTCGTAAGTTGTTTGGCGCAATTACATTAAGTAATATTGTCTATGAAGGGATGACCTTATCACAATCCATGGTGGAAAAATATAACCAGCATGGTAATGATTACAAGCTACTTAAAAGTGTGGCTAAGAATCATCATGATAAGCAAAAAGCTGAAAATCTAAGACTTGCCTATGATTTATACGTTAATTATCGTCATGGACGGTTGCTTAAAGCTAAAACAACATTAAAAAAATGGCATAAGGGTAGTGGTGTTTTAAGTAAAGAGGAATTTTATAAAATAGTCCAAGATAATCTCGATGATTCTGAAGCATCTACCCAAATTATCCAAGAAATTGAACAGGATAAGTTTATGCCTAAACAGCGAATTAACAGTAATGGTGTAATTCCTTATCAGCTTCATCAAATTGAGCTTGATCAAATTATTGCAATGCAGAGTAAATACTATCCATTTTTGGCTGAATCCAATCCAGTTGAAGGGCATCTAAAGCAGGCGCCCTATAAACTTGATGAGTTAGTAAGATTCAGAGTGCCATATTATGTTGGTCCAATGATCACTACTGATAAACAAAAAGAAACATCAGGTAAAAATTTTGCATGGATGATTCGCAAAAGCGATGACACGATAACACCGTGGAATTTTGAACAAGTAGTAGATACTCATCAATCAGCCAGAAAATTTATCACGCGGATGACAATTAAGGATACTTATTTACTTGGTGAAGATGTTTTACCTGCTAATAGTATGCTGTATCAAAGATTTGAAGTCTTGAATGAACTTAATAATGTTAAGGTCAATAATAAGCGACTTGATCCGCAACTTAAGCAGTCAATTTATGAAGATCTGTTTATGCAAAACAAAACAGTTAGTTCCAAGAAATTAACCGATTATTTGAAGCAAAATTATCACCTTAAATATATTGAAATTGAGGGTTTAGCAGATCCCAAAAAATTTAATTCTAGTTTATCTAGTTATTATCAGCTTAAAAAAATGAAGCTTTTTGATAAGCAACTTGATGACCCTAATTATCAAGCAGATTTTGAAAAAATAATTGAATTATCTTCGATTTTTGAAGATAAAAAGATATACCAAGCAGAACTGCATACAATTAAGTGGTTAACAGAAGAACAAATTAAGACTTTAGCCAAATGGCGTCTAAAAGGTTGGGGGCGTTTATCAAAGAAATTATTGCAAGAACTACGTGATAGCAATAAGAAAAATATCATTGAATCATTGTGGAATAGTCAAAAGAACTTTATGCAAGTTGTTACACAGCCAGACTTTAAAGCAGCAATTACTAAAGAAAATGCCCAAGTTACTGAAGATAATGGAATTGAAGCTATTTTAGCTGATGCATATACTTCATCGGCTAATAAGAAGGCGATTAGACAAGTAATAAAAGTAGTTGATGATGTTGTCAAAGCAGCTGGCGGCAGGGCTCCAGCACAGTTTGCAATTGAATTTACACGTGAGCCTGATAAAAATCCAAAGTTGTCCCAATTAAGAGGTAGTAAATTACTCAAAGCTTATCAAGATACTGCAAAGGAAATTGTAGATAAAGACCTAGTTAATTCTTTGAAGAATAACATGACTGCTCGAAAACTGGATCAAGATAAGTATTTCCTCTATTTCATGCAGGGTGGCAGGGATGCATACACTGGTAAAAAAATTAATATTGATGAAATTACATCACGCTATGAAATAGATCATATTTTACCGCAGTCATTTGTCAAAGATGATTCACTGGACAATCGTGTTTTAACTTCTAAGGCACTAAATGCAGCAAAATCTGATGATGTGCCATATAAGCATTTTGCTAATAAAAGTATAGCCGATCTTAACATGACCGTAGGTGAAATGTGGAAAAAATGGCAGGAAGATGGCTTAATTACTAAACGTAAGCTAGGGAACCTTTTACTAGATCCTGACCATATGAATAAATACCAACGTTCTGGATTTATTAATCGACAATTAGTTGAAACAAGCCAAATTATTAAACTGGTTTCAGTTATATTGCAAAGCAAATATCCTGATTCTGAAATTGTTGTGGTTAAGGCCAGTTATAATTCTGCTTTACGTAAAAGGTTACAGTTATATAAGAGTAGAGCGGTTAATGATTATCATCATGCACTTGATGCTTATCTGTCAGTTATTTGCGCTAACTTCTTGTATCAAGTTTATCCAAAATTACGACCGTTCTTTGTTTATGGAAAATTCAAAAAGTTTAAAGAAAGTGAAAAAGTACAAGATGAAACTATTGAACAGGTAAAGACTTTTAGTTTCATTTGGCCATTATTGCAAAAAGATACTAAAGAGCGAAAAGCACCGGAAGAGATTCGAGAAAACAAAAGCAATCAGATAGTCTTTTATAAACATCCAGATATTTTTGACAAATTACGAAAAGCTTATAATTATAAATATATGTTAGTATCACGTGAAACCACTTCAGAAGATCAAGCAATGTTTAATATGACTATTTATCCACGTGCTGAGCGCGATACTGCTAAAACTAGAAGCCTAATTCCGAAAGGTGAAGGATTAGATACTAAAATTTATGGTGGTTATAGTGGCAATACTGATGCCTACATGGCTCTTGTTAAAATTACTAGTATAAAAGATACTATCTATCGGGTAGTAGGAGTACCGATGCGCGGTCTTGCGAATCTTAAGAAGGCTAAAAAAGTTGGAAATTATAATGAGGTTCTTAAGCAAATCTTAGAGCCCTTAATAATGTATGACAAAAAAGGAAAACCTAAACGTGGTGTGAAAAGCTTTACCATTCTTGCTGGGCATTTATTAAATAAACAAGTAGTCATTGATGGTGATCGAAAATTTGCACTGTCAAGTTCGGCGTATATGTATAATGCAAAACAATTAACTTTGTCGCAAGAAACAATGCGGATTGTTTCCGGCCACATTGAGAAAACTGAAGACAAAGATACACTATTTATCTCTGCTTATGATGAAATCTTAGCAAAAGTTCATAAATATTTACCATTGTATAATATTAATAAGTTTATAGAAGGTTTAGACCAGGGGCGCGAAAAATTTATTAATCTCGAAACTAACGATAAAGCGAAAATTTTGAAAGAATTGTTGAATGGATTACATGACAATTCTCAATTTGGTAATCTTAAAGTAATTGGAATTAAAACTCCATTTGGTATGATGCAAATAGCGAATGGTATTATACTTTCATCTAATGCTAAGCTAATTTTTCAATCACCAACTGGTTTATTTGAAAAGAGAGTTAAAGTTACGGATTTATAAAGCAAAAAAAGGGAACCGAAAAATCCGGTTCCCTTTTTTGTGTATAAAAAAGCCTCCGCTATAGAGCTGAGGTAGGACGATAAATATCGCGTTAAAACTTACATCAAATGATGCTTGTTTGATTTTAAAATTTGGTTGTTAGATCAATGATGATCAGAAATCATCTGTCAGGAGCTACCTGACAGATAAATTATAACATTTTTGGTAAAAGATGCAAGGAGGACTTCTATGGGATGGCGTTCCGTAATTATTACCCAACATGCGAAATTAACTTATACAATGAACATGATGGTTGTACAAACGCGTGATGGTATTAATCAAATACCAATTGAGGATATTAATTTACTACTAGTCTCAACGACACAAGCAGTAATTTCAAGCGCATTGATTAGTAAACTAGTTCAAAATCAGGCAAAAGTAATCTTTGTGGATGAGAAGAGTAATCCAGTAACTGAGACAGTTGATTATTATCCGGGTGCTAGAAAAATGAAAAAATTGGTTAAACAAGTTAATTGGGATAAGGATCGCAAAGAAAAACTTTGGACAATGATTGTTAATAAAAAAATCACAAATCAGATAAAGGTTTTAGAAAATTATCACTTGAATACCCAAACTGTTTATGATGAACTGAATCAATTGGAATTAAATGATTGCAGTAATCGTGAAGCGGCTGCTGCAAGAAAATATTTTATGATATTGTTTGACAAGACCTTTGTTCGCCGTAATCCATGTGCAATTAATGCTGCTCTTGATTATGGTTATGCAATTCTACTGTCGAGTTTTAATCGTGAAATTGCAATTAATGGTTATTCTACTTATTTAGGAATTCATCACTGCTCTGAAGAAAATCAATTTAATTTGGCATCAGATTTAATGGAGCCTTTTAGACCATTTGTCGATTATTGGGTTAAGGCTAATGAGAAAATCAAGGAGTTAACGCCAGATATTAAGTATGGGTTAGTTGAACTATTGAGCTTGGAAATTAATTTTAATGGTAAAAAGACGTTGTTAACTAATGCAATTGCAGACTATACTCGCCATTGTTTAACTTTTCTAAGTAATGATGATTGCGGGTTACCAGAAATGGAGATGAGCTTAACAAATGAGGTACCGAATAATGCGTTTAATGATAATGTTTGATTTGCCAACGGAAACAGCGCAACAAAGAAAAGAATACCGACAATTTCGTAAGAAGTTAATTAATGAGGGGTTCTTGATGATACAGTATTCTGTTTATGTTCGCGTTTGTGTAACGCGGCAGACTGCCCAATTTTTAGAAAAGAGAGTTAAAAAATTTTTGCCTAAAGGTGGTATAGTACAGTCATTAATGATTACGGAAAAGCAATATAATGATATGCATTTTTTGGTAGGGAAACCTATAGAAGATGTGCGCAATCTGTCGGATAGGACGGTGATTCTATGATTTTATCGTATTCGACGCACAAGAAATGGATATTGACTAATTCAGGCATAAAAATCATTGCCACGCAAAGTCCAATTGCTTTTCGTGATTTAGTGCAGGCATTTCAGTGTCAGAATGAGATGATAATTTGTACGAATGATAGTTATGATTCACTTGATATTGCTAAAACATTTGATTTTGTTGGTGATCCACTTTTGAGTGGCGACATAATTAAAAAATATATGTCAAATATCTTGAATAGTTATATTGCTAATATTAATGAAAATAATCGAAACCGAATTTTTACTGCATTACAAAATTTAGAAGTAGCTATTGATGATTCACTAATGCTGGAAGACTTACCATTAATAATTAAGTTTGATGATGATTTGAAAAAACTATTGAAATTTTTTGATTTACATATAGATTATGAAATTACTAAGAGTCCCTATGCTATAATAGAAATGATTTTTAAAATTTATCAATCATGTAACTTGAAATCGATCCCTGTGATGTGTAATTCAACACACTATTTAGAACAGGATCAATTGCTAGAGTTATCAAGTTTAGCCAAGCAAATGAAGATGATGGTAGTTCTTTTAGAGTTTGCTTCCCCAGATTTATTGGTTGTACCTGAGGGTGTGCAATTTTATTATATTGATCAGGATCTAATCGATTTGTACTGACATCTATATTAAAACTTTAT
>NZ_FOMN01000008.1:0-25812 GCF_900112665.1 Lactobacillus bombicola | reverse complement strand
ATAACGTTTTAAATGGTAGTCAGAGCATATTAAAAGAACTCAATTCGCAATGACGGAATTGAGTTTTTTTAACTGATTTTATTTACCTAAAAACTGATTACTTTCAACTTCACGGATAAAGTCGGCCAGGTGCTTGTAATAAACATCTGGATTATCAACCATGTGGTGGTGCCCACCATCTGGCGTAGTTACAAGTTGGGCGTTAGGAATTTCTTTTTGCATAATTTTGGCTGTTGCAATTGGCATTGTTTCATTCTCACCAAAAGTAAGTAAAGTTGGTACTTTAATATTTTTTAATTGCTTTCTAAAGTGCCAGTCTTTCAATTTTCCAGTAATGACAAATTCATTATCGCCTTGAAAAGCATTATAAACAGCACTACCGCCAATATCTTGTAAATGGTAAAGTTTTGATGGCTGCCGCCGATCAACAAAATTAATATTAAGAATATTAACATCTTCTTGGTAACGTTGATTGTCATAATCATTGCTAGCTTCACATTCATGCATAAAGTCAATTTCAGTTTGGGGCAAAATTTCTTGACGACGGCGATTAACAGCGGCAACATATTCATCAATTTCATCGACCATTGACGAAATAATTGCTCCCTTCAAGTGTTTACCATACTTAACTGCATATTCTTGAACCAGCAGACCGCCCCAACTCTGACCAATTAAGTAGAAGTTATCTAAGCCTAATTTGTTGCGAACTTCTTCTACTTCATCTAAAAAATATTCATAAGTTAAATATTTGTTAGCAATTTTGGGGTCTGTATAATCTGGTTGATCGGAGTAAAGCGAGCCCAATTGATCATACATTGTAATTTGTACATTAAGACCCTGCTTTTTCAGTTGCTCAGCCGTGTCTTCCCAATATTCGTGATTACCGCCCGGTCCACCATGTAGAGCTAATAAATGAATATCGCCTTGTCCTTGCGTATTGGTCCATAAGTGATAACCATTATCTAACGTAATAATTTTAGTGCCAGTTTTCATAGTTTGCTCCTTTATTTTTATAATTTTACTTTTAAGCTTATCATAATTAAGATAAAAAGCACGAAGCTACAAATCAAATTGCTATGTATACCATATATTAGCGCTTTCATGTTATAATTGCTTTAAAAAATAGTTACTTGTCGGGAGGAAAAAAGAAAAAATGACCGAACCCAAATGGCTTAAAGACATGGATAGAGCTGAATATTTAGAGGAAGATTTTGCGGCTAGTGATAAGAGTAGGTATACTGTCAGTGGAATTGATAAAGATGATCCAGATTGGTTAGAAAAGGCAGCAGCAAAAACTAATGCGGCAAGTGGTGACGATTACGTCAAACTTGATTGTGGTTTATTAACAGTTAATCAACTTAATTGGATGTTGCGGAATACGATTGGTGAACTAACTTTTGTTGATGATAACAACCAATTTTTATGGTATAACCGTCCAGTTGATGAGCAGGCTAAGATGAAGGCTAAACGAGTACCAGCACAAGTAGGGAGTTCAATGGGCGCGGTGCATCCGCATATTGGTGAGGTAATTCCTGCAGCTAAAAAAGTAGTCCATGCTTTACGTCATAAACAAGCTGGACATGATACGGTTTATATGCCTGTACCGACTGGTAATTTACAAGAACTTATTTTGCACTATTATAAGCGAGTTGAGGATGATGAGGGACACTACGTTGGCATTTATGAATGGGTACAAGATATATACCCCTTAGTTAAATACTTTTGTGAAACTACTGGTCAAAAATTAGTGATTGATGAAGATGCAAATACAGGTGCAACTTACCGGAATAATTCAAAGCCAGATGGTCATACCGGTGCATCAACTAAGGCTGGTAATTAAAATTAAATATTTCTGAGTAGTGAGCAGTACCTGTCTGCTCACTTTTTGTTATACTATTACTATATGTGATTATTAACTTGGCTAATCAAACTTAAATAACTATAGGCTTTTAGAGATGGTTAAATAGTAAGATTAGTTTTAAGCGTATTATCGGGAGTTATCTAGAGAAAATTTTAGCAGAGGTGGAATTATTATGGTTTTTTACACGCTTAAGTATATTGAACAAAATCAAAATACTAATAAAACAATCTTATATGCGTTGATTGCGATTGCAGCACTTACTTTAATTGCTTTTACTGCACTTTATTTGCGCCATCGTTTTGATACGCGTTATCGTGATTTGGGGATAATAGCTTTATTGTTTCTCTTATTATTTGTGGGTACTCAATATGAAGAGTACGTACAAACTAACTTAGTTAAATCACAGTCGGAACAAATTGCTCCATTCATTAAGTCTGTAGCTAAAGATAATGGTGTGGCTGTTTCTGATGTTTTGGTAAATTCAACAACATTAAAAGATGGCATAATTGTAAGAATTAATTCTAAAGATATTGACTATCAGTTAGAACTGAATAATGATAACAATACATATTCTTTGAAACAAGCTCATGTAATTAACCACGACGTTAATATAAAAGACTAGGAGGCAATCAGGATGGATTATACGCAACTTTTTATTAAATTTGTTTTAGGTGTGGTAACATTAATCTTTCAAATTAATGTTTTCGGTAAAAGTAACATTGCTCCAACTACTGCCTTAGATCAACTGCAGAATTATGTTTTAGGTGGCATTATTGGTGGCGTAATTTATAATGCCAATATTAGTGTATTGCAGTTTTTATTAGTTTTAATCGTATGGACACTAGTAGTCTTTATTTTAAAATTTGCCCGTGAGCATAGTAACTTTGTGCGAACAATAATTGATGGCAAACCTATCCAAATTATCAAAAATGGCAAAGTATTGGTTAAAAACTGCTTGACAGTTGGAATATCTGCCAATGAGCTAATGTTTAAGCTTCGTAGTCAAGGAATATATTCTGTGGATAAGGTTAAAAACTGTATCTTTGAAAAAAATGGACAGCTTACTGTAATTAAAAAGGATGAAAAAAATCTTCATTTTCCGCTTATCAATGATGGCCAAGTTAATGAAGATGCATTAGAATTTTTGAATAAGGATGAAGCTTGGTTAAAACGAAAGATTAAAGCAGCAGGCTACCAGGACTTTAGTGATATCTTTTTAGCTGATATTGAAGATGGTGAGGTTTCTTTTACTGATTACAAGCAAAAATAGAAAAGAGCTCTGAATGGAAAATTTGATTAAAGCGCAACAGCTAGTTAACGAGGCCGAAGTAATAATTGTTATTGCTGGAAATAAGTTTGCTAAATTAGAAGGATTGGATTTGTTAGGACAAGATAGCTTTGACCAAGACTTTCCGTTAATTGCCAAAAAGTATGACGTTCATTCAATTGGTTCAGCATTAGATTTAAAGGAATTAGCCTGGTCTGAAAAGTGGTTTATTTGGAGTCAGTTAATCAATAAGTATTCGCTCATGTATAAACCAAGTGCGACAATGAAACAATTAAAAGAGCTTCTGAACAAGAAAAAGTACTTTATTGCTACTGCTTCATTTGGTAATTTTTTTGAAAAAGCGGGTTTTAATCAAAATCGAATCTTTAACATTTTTGGTAATTGGACTAACATGCAGTGTTCTAGTGGAATTAATCATGGTTTAAAAAATGCGACCAAAGTTACTACCCAAATTGCGGCAACTACAGTTTTAACAGATATTGAAAAACTTATACCTAAGTGTGCTGTTTGTGGTCAACCGCTGGAAATTCATCTGCCAATTACTTCACATTTCTATCCTGATAGTGATGCTAACGCTCGTTTTCGTTGGTTTTTAACTGGAAATGAAGCTACAAAAACTGTTTTTTTAGAGCTCGGCGTTGATGAAACAAGTCCGCAATTATTTGAACCAATTATCCACTTAGTGGACGAATATAAGCAATGGTCATATGTTGCAGCAGATTATACTCAAGCTATGTTGCCGTTAACATTGCAAAACCGTAGTGCCGCTGTTAATACTGATTCAGCTAGCTTAGTTCAGGCTTTAATTGAGGGGAACAAGTAATGAGTATCTTTATTACGAATGGTATTTTACATGTTGCAGATGCCCAAAACAAATTGCGGGCTAAAGGGCAAGAACAGCCAGCATTTATTGATGATTATACTTTACTAGATATTGAAACCACTGGGCTTAATCCATACCGTGATCATGTAACCGAACTTGGGGCAATTAAAGTTAGAAATAACAAAGTCGTTAATCAATTTAGCCAATTAGTGGTTTATCCGCGGTCTAATCATGTGCCCACTTTTATTACTAATTTAAATGGAATTACCGAAGAATTGCTATGTAGTAAAGGTATACCAGTAAAGACAGCGATGGCGGAGTTTCGACAATTTATTGGTGAGGACATTATTGTGGGCTACAATGTTAATTTTGATTTAAATTTTCTGTATGATTTAACCCAAAAGTTTAACTTGCCGCGCCTCAGTAATGATTATGTTGATGTTTTACGTTTAGCTCGTGTTTACTATCCCTTTAAACGTAATCGATTGTTAGATTGTATGCAGCGAGCAGGAATTGCAGAAGTTGAAGAGCACCACGGTTTGGCTGATTCGCTTGCTACCAAAAAAGTTTATGATGACTTTCGCATGCACTTTACTGATCAATTATTAATGAAGGCACAAGCTAAGCTAAAAAATATTGATTTATTAGGACCTAAATTAGCACCAGCGGATCTAGGAATTCATCCTCCAATTAATAATAAAAAAATTGTATTTAGTGACGAGATAAGTATGAGTAAGTCTGAGGCTATCCAGATGGTTAATAATTTGGGTGGCCAAGGGCAAATTGCAGTTCAAGCTGATACGAACTATGTAGTTTTAGCAGATAAAGGATTTTTTAGTAAAAATAATTTTTTGTGGCAGCAAGCACAGAAATATAATCGAGCAGGAGCTAAAATTAAGCGCTTGTCTGAAAGCTACTTTTTAAATATGATTGATGAATGGGCTAGAAGTTAACTAAAAAGCAAAGCATTGCAGCTTTGCTTTTTTGCTGTTGCAAACAAAGGTTCGATTAGATATACTTAACTATTATTAGTTCAGGGAGTATTTGAATGGCACGTAGGCGAAAAAAAAATAGTAGTAATAATAATGACTTTTGGGCTCTAGTAATTATTATCCTATTTTTAGTTTGGTTTGTTATAACTAAGGGCGGGACCGATCCTAGTGGTCACCAGACAATCAACCAATTTACTCAAAATGAGCAACCAAGTGATAATAAAATTGACCATACCAAACCCGCAGCAAAGGCATATGGAGGTTTAGCTAAAGAAGATTATGATAAGTTAGCAAGGATTGATTTTAAAAGTGGTACAGCAGCTTATATACCTGTCAACGGCAATCATTCGACGTTAATTAAGGAGGCCTGGAAGGTCAATCGAGTCATTTATTCAAATTTAGATGATTTAAATCGCACTTCCCACTCTAATACTGCTTTTTTAGAAAAAAGAAACATTGCCAATGGTGAATTTCGGACGCGGCAATTTGTGGCGCCAACCGGTTGGCATTACAATCGCCGTAACGGCAGTCAAATTTATAATCGGGGGCACTTGATTGCTTATTCAATTTCTGCTGGAATTGACGCAGAGGGAAATTATAATCCTGATACTATGACTGGTGATCAAAATAACCCTAAAAATTTATTTACCCAATCAGCTTTTTCAAATCAAAAAGTGCAAACTATTTTTGAAAGTAAGGTTAGACAGGCGTTAAGGCAAAGGAAACGTGTTATATATCAAGCAACGCCGATTTTTCGTGGCGAAGAATTAATGGCTCGCGGTATCAATTTACAAGCTATTTCTACCGATAATAGTTTAGATTTTAACGTTTATTTGTTTAATGTTGAGCCTGGCTACTCCTTTGATTATAGCGATGGACGAGCAAGGATAAATCATGAAATGCAAGTGAGACAGGTATATTAATTATTTTTATAATTTTATTTTTGCTAATTTCTGTGAAAATAATAAAAAGATAGTAATTGTTCGGATAATCTGACTAATAATAAATAAGCGTAAAAATTAAAGCAGCATTATTGGATGTTGCTTTTTTTGTGTATTTTCATGTAGCAAAAATCAGAACATTTACTCCAAAAAAATATTAATAACTCCCTGTTTGAGAAGTTAAAACGAATATTATTAATAGGTGTTGGCAATTTTTGGGGGTATAAAACGAACTATTAATGCAAAGCCTTAGTTGTATTAAAACCGATTTTATTTTAAAATTAAGTAAAGAAGAGAATTAATATGATACAAATTGATAGTGGTACAAATTAATGGATAACAACAAATTCGTTGAAGTAAAAAATCTGAGAAAGGTTTATGATAATGGTCACGAGGCGATTAAGAACGTAAGCTTTTCTGTTAAAAAAGGTGATTTGGTCTGTCTTCTAGGACCTTCAGGCTGTGGGAAAACTACTATCTTAAATATGTTAGCTGGCTTACTTAATCCAACTGCTGGTGAGATTCTTTTTGATGGTAAATCGATGGTTAAAGTTGCACCAAAAGATCGCCATATTGGGTATGTTTTCCAAAACTATGCTTTATATCCTCATATGACAGTTTTACAAAATGTAATGTTTCCTTTAACAGTTGGCAAGAACAAGCGCTCTAAAGCTGAAGCTAAAAAAGTGGCACAAAAGTATATGCAATTGACGCAGATTATGGATCTTGCTGATCAAAAGCCAGGTAATTTGTCAGGTGGACAGCAGCAGCGTGTTGCTATAGCTCGGGCTTTAGTTCAAGAACCAAAGATTCTTTTAATGGATGAGCCATTAAGTAATTTAGATGCTAGATTACGTTTAAAGATTCGTGAGGAAATTCGCTCATTAGTTAAATCAGTTGGTATTACTACTTTGTTTGTAACTCATGATCAAGAAGAGGCATTGTCAATAGGCGATAAGATTATCTTATTTAATGATGGGATCATTCAACAAGATGATTTAGGGCAAAATTTCTATTTGGAACCAAATAATTACTTTGTCGCAAATTTTATCGGCAACCCAGTAATTGATAATTTTAAAGTTATTAAAACAGATCAGGAATTGCGTTCAAGCCAATTCACCATCCCACTTGCTTTGCTTGATGCCTCCCGCTTTAAGCGCAATTTGCCAAACGGTGAATATATATTATCAGTACGTCCTGAAAATATTACGCCCCAAAAAGATGGATTTTTGCATGTTAAGGTTGATGATGTTGAATTAATTGGTCGGGAGCGAATCTTAAAGTTCACCTATGATCAAGTGCAAGCTCGGTCATTGATTAATTTAGAAGAGTCGATTCAACCAGGTGATGAAGTAACCTTACAGCTGAAATTTAATCGTATATTTATCTTTACACCAGGTGGGGAGCGCGTTTACTAATGGAGACAAATCAGAAAAAGGCATGGCTATTTTTAGCGCCAACCATTATTTTTGTTACGCTATTTAGCATTTATCCCATTCTGCGTGCATTGGGAATGAGTTTTCAAAGCGGCTCATTGATTGACTTACATTGGAGCGGTTTAAATAATTATCAGTATATTTTTCATGATCCTGAATTTTGGCTTGCACTTCGAAACACTGCTTTATATGCCATTATTTCTGTCCCACTTGGTTTGGTTATTTCGATTATGCTGGCTTGGATTATTTTTGATAAAGTTAAGCACCAATCATTTTTTGAAACCACCTTTTTTATGCCCTATGTTACCTCAACAATCGCCATTGGGATAGTATTTCGTTATATCTTTAATGGTGATTATGGCATGCTTAACTTTATTTTACGCTTATTGCATTTACCAGCTCCTAACTGGATTGATGATCCTGCTTGGTCATTGGTAACGATTATTATCTTTGGTATTTGGACATCACTAGCTTTTAATATTGTCATTTTAATGGGAGCATTACGTAATATTGACCCTAATTTTTATACCATTGCTGATATGTATGGTGCTAGCGACAAAGATAAATTTTGGCGGATAACTATGCCAGAATTGGTACCCACTCTAGCATTTTTACTAACAATGAATATTATTGGTGCTTTTAAAATTTATACTTCGGTTTATGCCTTATTTAATGGTCAAGCAGGAATTGGTAACTCAGGTACTACAGCTGTTTTTTATATTTATAATAAATTTCAAATTGTCGGTACTCCTGGTGTAGCAATGGCAGCAACAGTAATTTTATTTCTCCTCATTTTGTTTGCTACGTTCTTGCAACGGAAAATGATAAAGAAGATTGGAGAAAATTAATGAAACGAATACGTTTTGGGGTTTTGATCAGTTACCTCATTTTGTTTATCTTTGCAATAATTACTGTTTTTCCTTTTGTTTATATGATTTTGGGTGGATTAATGAGCTTTCAGGAAACAACTTCAATTCCCCCGACCTTAATTCCGCATCATTTTGAGTGGAATAATTATGCGAAAGTTTTTGCTAGAGCGCCCTTTGCTCGTTACTTTTTTAATACAATTTTAACTGCAAGCGTGACAACTTTGGTTAGTTTATTTAACTCACTTTTAGGTGCCTTTGCGATGGTTAATTTGCGCTTTAAGGGTAAAGGCCTTGTGCAAATGATTTTACTGTCATTATTAATGGTTCCAGGAGAAGCAATAATTTTTACTAACTACAATACTATTGCAAAAATGGGCTTACTTAATACTTATATAGGCCTGGTCCTTCCCTTTTTAACTTCGATTTTTTATATGTATTATTTACAAAGCTATTTTGGGTCAATTTCAACAACTATTTATAAGGCGGCAATGATTGATGGTGCAAGCGATTGGGACTATATTTGGAAAATTCTTGTGCCCATGTCTAAAAGTGGTTTGTTCACAGTTGGCTTATTAAGTTTTATTTCTGGTTGGAATTCCTTTCTTTGGCCATTATTAGTAACTAATGAAGATACAATGCGCTTACTCAATAATGGTTTATCTTCTTTTGCTTCAGATGCAGGTAGTGAGACGCAATTGCAACTAGCTGCAGCTACTTTAACCGTTTTGCCAGTTTTAGTTTTGTATTTCATTTTTAGAAAACAGATTATTAAAGGGGTGGTGCGTAATGACCTTAAAGGATAAAACAACCATTACTTTTTATAATGGGTTAACAACAATTGGCGGACCGATGATTGAGGTTGCTTATAACAAGTCACATGTTTTGTTTGACTTGGGTGAAGTATATCGGCCGGAATTAGAATTGCCGGATGAAAGTTATTCAACGCTAATTAAAAACCAGTTGATTGGGGATGTGCCTAACTTCTATGATCCATTACTTACTGGCCAGCCAATTGATTATCAACGTTGGGAGCACGCTGCAGCATATATGTCGCATTTACATCTTGATCATAGTAAAGCTCTGAATTTTTTGGCTCCAGAAATTCCGCTTTATGCTGGTCCACTTACAGCTCGGTTATTACCTGTTTTAAATGAAAATGGAGATTTTCTCTTGCCAGCAGCAGGGCACAAACCTAATTATACTAGGCCAATTATTGCGGCTAAGTATCAAGTACCAATTCATATCGGAGAAATAACACTAACCATTTGGCCCAGCGATCATGATGCATATGGTGCAACTGGTTTAATTATTACTACTCCCAATCAGACCTTGGCTTATACGGGGGATATCCGATTGCATGGTTATCATCCTGATTGGGTACATCAATTTTTAGCTGCTGCTAGGGGCTGTGATGCGTTAATTGTTGAAGGGACTGGAGTTTCTTGGCCTGAGGAAAAGCAGGTTCAACCTAGTGCAGAATTTACTGGTCCCAGAACTGAAATTGAGTTAACTGACCAAATCATCCAGCTTGAACGAGTTAATGAAAAACGGCAATTAACTTTTAATACCTATCCAACTAATGTAGAACGATTGTTACGTTTGCTTGAACTTTCACCGCGCAAGGTAGTGCTGCATGCTAAGAGAGCACATTTACTAAAAGAAAGCTTGCAACAAGATTACTTGTATTATTACTTGCCAGGAGAGCAGAAAATTGCAAATTTAAATCCGCAGTTGGCAGTTGATTATGAGAAACTGCTTGCTGATAATCATGAGTATCTCTGGCAAGTAGTTAAAAATTATGGTGATTTGCAAGTAGGAGGTTTATATATTCATTCTAATGCTGAACCACTAGGTGATTTTGATCCAGCATATGAGCCTTTTATACAGACATTAATGGATAGAAAGATTGAATTTAAAGCTTTACGTTGCTCAGGTCATGCGGATGAAAAAGAGCTTAAGCAAATTATTAGCGAGGTTCAACCTAAAGCACTTATTCCGGTGCACACACTGCATCCGGAGCTTGAGGAGAACCCTTTTGGAAAACGGATTTTACCAAAGCGTAATCAAACAATTACGCTTTAGTTAATCAAAAACTTGTTGTTTAATTTTTATTTTTGGGGAGGTTTACTAAATGAAGTTTAGTAAAAAAATTATAGCAGCCTTTGCTGCTGGTATGGCTTTGATCGGGACTGCTGCTTGTTCTAATGGTAGTCATTCGTCTTCGTCATCTAGCACCGATAATTCTGAAAAAATTGTTAAAGTAACTAAGCAAACTAATATCGTTTTTTGGCACGGAATGACAGGTGTCCAGCAAGAAACGCTTAAGGGTTTAACTAAGGAGTTTGAAAAAGAAAATCCAAAGATTAAGGTTAAGTTGGAAAATCAGGGTGCCTATAATGACTTGCAGGCCAAGATTAATTCGACCTTGCAATCACCTAATAACTTACCAACAATTACCCAGGCTTATCCTGATTGGCTTTATACAGCTGCTAAGAATAAAATGTTGGTTGATTTAACGCCGTACATTAATAACAAAGCTGTTGGTTGGGGTGGTAGCAAAGCTTCTAATATCAAGCCAGCCCTACTTGACGGTGCCAAAATCGCAGGTACGCAGTACGGCATCCCATTTAATAAATCGATTGAAACTTTGACTTATAATGCAGATATTTTTAAAAAATATGGTATTAAAAAGGCACCGACAACAATGGCTGAATTGAAACAGGATGCTGAAATAATTTACAAAAAGAGTAATCACAAAGTTGTTGGTGCTGGTTTTGATTCATTGTCAAACTACTACACTTTGGGAATGAAAAATGAAGGAGTCGACTTCTCAAGTAAGATTGATTTTACCAGTCCTACTTCAAAGAAGGTAATTAACTACTATGCTGACGGTATTAAGGCTGGTTACTTTAGAGTGGCTGGTTCAGAACACTATCTTTCAGGCCCATTTGCTAACCAAAAGGTAGCAATGTTTATTGGTACCTCGGCTGGTGAAGGTTTCGTTAAGCAAGGTGTTGGTGATAAGTTTACTTATGATGTTGCTCCTCGTCCTGGAAAATACACAATGTCACAAGGAACCGATATTTACATGTTTAATCATGCAACAGCTGAACAAAAAGCTGCTGCATTTACATACATTAAGTTTCTAGTTTCTAAAGCTAGTCAACTTAAGTGGGCTAATGCAACTGGCTACATTCCAGTTAATCATGCAGCTGCTGATGCAACTGAATACAAAGATAATAAGCAGATTAAACTTCCGGCTAAGTTAGAAGATGCCATGAAGAATCTTTACAGCGTTCCAGTTGTTAAAGATGCTGGGGCTGCATATGGTCAACTTAATCCAATTATGCAAAATATTTTAGCTGCTGCGCAGAAGAAGCAAGATGTAGATAACGCAATTAATTCGGGTAAAGCAAAATTTGCGGCTGCTTGGAAACAATAAAAATTAAATAGCAATTAATTTAAAAACTAATAAGCCCTAAAAGTGTCTCACTTTTAGGGCTTATTTTTGTAATTAAATACTTAATTATTAAGATGAACAGGGCAATGGTGTATAAAAGATATATTTGATGTAAACGCATAAAAAGCGAACTTTATTATTGCCTAAATGTATCAATAGTAAATAAATACGAATTTTATTGTGCTTTTAATTGTAATTTAACCATTATTGCTTTACAATAAACAAGACTTAAATTTTACTAAGTTTAATTAAATATAGATAAATTTTGGAGGAAATAATATGAACTTTGCTAAAAAGCTAGCGACTTTTATCGTTGCTAATTTAGCTTTATTTGTAACTACAGCTTGCTCAAGCAATAAGCCATCCTCAACCGTTGATTCCAATAAAATTCCGAAAATAACAGAAAAGACTACGGTAACCTTTTGGCATGGGATGCAGGGAGCACAAGAAAATACTTTAAAAAGTTTAGTTCAGGATTTTGAAGAAAAGAATCCCCAAATAAAAATAAAACTTGAACAACAAGGAAATTATGATGATTTGCAAGCTAAATTAACGGCAACTTTGCCATCTCCTAAAAATTTACCAACAATTACTCAGGCCTATCCAGGTTGGTTACAAAGCGCTGCCCAAAATAAAATGCTTCAGAATCTAGCTCCATATATAAATAACAAAGATGTTGGTTGGGGCAGTAGCCAAGCTTCTGAAATTAAACCAGAATTGTTGGCTAGTGCCAAAATTAATAACATCCAATATGGAATTCCATTTAACAAATCAATTGAAGTGCTTGTCTATAATCCAAAACTGCTCAAACAATATGGCATTAATAAGGTGCCAACAACGATGGTTGAATTAAAGCAGGCTGCCCAGACTGTTTATGAAAAGAGTCACCACCAAGTTGTTGGAGCTGGCTTTGATAATTTAAATAATTACTATGTATTAGGAATGAAAAATCAAGGACAAGCTTTTTCAAGTAAAATTGATTTTACAGGTGAAGAATCAAGTAAAGTTATTAATTACTTTGTTGCTGGTGAAAAAGAGGGTTATTTTAGAATGCCCGGTTCGGATAAGTATCTATATATTCCGTTTGCTAATCAAAAATTGGCGATGCTGATAACATCATCATCTACGGAAACTTGGATTAAGCAGGCTAGTAAAAAGGGTTTAACCTATGATATAGCAGCTCGACCGGGAAAGTATACTTTGCAGCAAGGAACAGATATTTATATGTTCAGCCGTGCTAGTGCAATGCAAAAAGCAGCCGCCTTTAAATTTATGAAGTTTTTAACTGCTAAAAATAGCCAATTAAAATGGGCTAAAGCAACTGGATATATTCCAGTTAATCAAAAGGCAGTTCAGGCTGATAGTTATCAAGCTAATAGTGAATTTAAATTACCAGCTCATTTAAATGAGCTTATGAATACCAACTCCTTATATAGTGTTCCTGTAATTAAAAATGCAAATGCAACTTTTGGTCAGTTAACACCAATTATGCAATCGATTTTAGTTGCTGGTCAAAAAAATCGAAATGTTGAACAGACTATTAGAACCGGTAAAATCAAATTTAATGCTGCTTGGCAGCAATAAAAAGCAGGCTAATGCCTGTTTTTTATTTAGTGTTTTTTTACTTGAATGGTAAGATAATATTGTTATAAAAATCTACTAATTGCTTAACTAAATAGCCAGGGGTGAAAAATGATAAAAGAGCAAAAATTTCCAGTAGCAACTAAATATAAATGGTTTGATATCAATAATTTAAGTGAAGATGATAGTGAAAAGCTACAAGATGATTTCAATTTTACTTCTGATATGATTTCATATATTTCTGATCGGCATGAGCGACCACATTATGACTACGACACTTATACAAAAATCCATTTATTAATCTATGACGTACCAATTTGGCCTACGCAAGTAATTAAACATTTTACGGCGCATCCCATTACTTTTTTAGTATCTGGAGAAAATATTTTTACTTTCCATACTGAAGCAACTGGTTATGTATTTGACGAATTTAATGATTATGCAATGCGACGAGAATTATCCAATTCTCAAGATGTGACTGAGTTATTAATGAAATTTATGTTATATGCCACACAATATTTTCAAAGAGCAATCACGCAGCTTGATGATGAGCGCAATAGTCTTGATAAAAAATTATCAGGAGATATTAATAACAAGGACTTAGTGGAATTATCAAATATTGAAAAGAGTTTAGTCTATTTATCTAGTTCAATCCAAACTAATTCAATGATGATTCATAGCTTAAAATTATCAGAATTAGATTTCACTAAAAAAGCACGCGAAAGTCTTGACGATGTTTTAATTGAATCAAATCAAGCCGCCGAAATGGTTAAAATTTCGCAGCAAGTAACAAAAACTTTGTCAGCTACATCCAATAATATGATGAATAATAATTTAAATGATACGATGAAGTTTTTAACTGTCTGGTCATTAGTTTTAACGATTCCAACAATTTTAACGGGCTTTTATGGCATGAATGTCAGTTTACCAGTAGGGCATAGTTCTTTGGACTGGGTAATAATTATCGTATTGACAGTTTTATTGATGGTTTGGCTAATTGTTCTAATGAAACGTCATCATTTTTTCTAAATTGAGGTAAATTTATGAAAAATAAAGTATTTGTTGGATCAATTATTACAACTTTACTAGCCTTTATGCTTTATACTGTTAATTTAAAACAGACTAAAAATGCAGATATTAAAATTATTGGACAAAGTCAAAAAAGGAATGGTAATAAGTCTAAGTCGATAAAAGAACCACATACTGCAGAAATAGAATATCCGCGCGAAGTTAAGATTACGGGTGGTAGTAAATTGGTCTGGGCTAAAAAAATAAAGCAGACAATGGGTAAAAAGCAAAGTTACCAAGTTTATTTAAAGGATCTTAACAATAATCAATTTGCTCAAGTTGCTAATATTTCCAAGGCTCACAGTGTTAATTCGGTTAGTCGCTTGTTTTTATTATTAACTATTTATTATCAAGAGCAACACCATAAATTATCTAGTAAAACGGTTATTAAGGTAAAGAAAGCAGATGTGGTAAAAGATGAAAAAATATTGCAACCAGGAATCGGCTATGGCATTACCTATTTAAGACAGGCAATGATGAATGGCAGTCAAACAGCCACTAATGTACTTTTAAGAAAGGTAAAACTAACCCAAGTTAATTTTGTTATCAAAAAAATGGGTTTAGTGGATACTAAAGTGAAACCTAAGTTTGTTGCAACAACCACAGCTAAAGATCTGGCTCAAATTATGATAAATCTTTATCAAAATAAGACCTTGAATAGGCAATACTCTAACCGGGTTTTAGGTGTCTTAAGTTCAGTTAAAAATAAGCCCAAAATTGGACAAACAGGCAGTGGATTAATTTATGCTATCGGTGACAAAAAAGCTAATGTTGCTCTGATTCAAAGGGGTGGGCATACATACTGTATGGCTATTTTAAGCAATAGTGATCATAATTTTAGTCAGTTAGGTAAAGTAGTTAATAAATTTTTTAAATAGTTTAATAAAAAAGAATTCAGTTTTTGAATTCTTTTTTATGTTATTAAGGATCTTAAAAATAATTTACAGATTGTAGATTGTATTCTTCAATGTGTAGTGCTATATTATTCACTATGCCGTAAAAGGAGGAGTGAAATTGGTAAAAAAAAGAAGTCTTGACCTGGATAAAATAATTACTAAGGCAACTGAATTAATTGCTCAGCGGGGTCTATCTGCTACTACCTTACCTAATTTAGCTAATGAATTAGGTGTTCGTTCACAATCTTTGTATCACTATGTATCAGGACGTAAGCAATTGTTATCTTTAGTTGGTGCGAGCCGAATTAAAGTTATGATTACTGTATTAACAGATAGTTTAATAGGTCTATCCGGGAAGGAAGCATTGCTTAAATTTGCTGATATTATTCGCAACTTTATTTTAAATGACCCAGCACTATTTAGTATCTTGTATCATTTGAATGAATATCAACAAGACGATGCGATTACACAAGAAATTATGAATGTAATTGCATTGGCTGATAAATTACATTTACGCAGTGACAGTACAGTTTCACTCCATTCTTTAATTGGCGCAGTTTTGGGTTATGTTTTTCTGGATGTTTCGGCATCGTTTGTTGGTGAAACTAGTGCCCAAGCTGATCAAGGTTATCATGAATTAGTTTTACAGTTAGTTCAGCCGAAAAATATTTTACAAAATTAGAAAGGAAAAGTAGAGTGCAAAAACTACTAAAAAATCATATTTTTTCATTAATTGCATGGATTTTAATTTTAATTATTTCTGTTGTGGCTTTGCCAGATATTACTGGGTTAACACGCGAGCACTCGAATGTTTCCCTGCCACAAGACGTTCAAAGTGAAGTAGCTCAATCAATTCAGAATGACTGGGGTCCAAAACAAAAAAATACCTATCAAATTGCGGTTGTTTTCAATAAAAAGAAGGGCACGATATCAGCGGATGATAAAAATGCGATTAATCAAACTGTAGCCAAGCTTAAAAACAACCAGGATGACTATGGTATTAAGCAAATATTGGCTCCTGATGATAACATTGCAACTAAGAATAAATTAAAGTCTAAGAATAATAAAACTTGGATTATGCAGATTAATGTTGCTAAAAATCACGCGCCAATTAATGAAGTAGAAAAAGAATTAACTAGTGCAGTTAAGACTAATGGCGTTAGAACTTATATCACTGGTGCAGATGTCTTACAAAATGCTTTTTCTAATTCGATTCAAGAAGGAATTAAAAAGACTGAAGCAATTACGATTGTCTTTATTTTTATCGTGTTGATTATTGTCTTTAGGTCACCAATTGTACCGTTAATCTCATTATTAACAGTTGGCGTATCCTTTATTACTTCTTTTTCAATTGTAACTAACTTAGTGAAATATCAAAATTTCCCATTCTCGAATTTCACGCAAGTCTTTATGATTATTGTTTTATTTGGAATAGGTACCGACTACAATATTTTACTCTATGATAAGTTTAAAGAAGATTTGGGTTTGGGTCTAAACCGTTATGAAGCAATGAAAAATGCACTAAAAGTTGCTGGTAAAACAATTTTATATTCGGGATCATCAATTTTAATCGGCTTTTCCGCCTTAAGTTTAGCTAATTTTTCTATTTATCAGTCTGCAGTTGGAGTTGCAGTCGGGGTCGCTGTCTTATTAATCGTTTTGTTAACGTTAAATCCATTCTTTATGGCGGTTTTAGGCAAAAAAATGTTTTGGCCAGTAAAGCAGTTTACTGGTGAACATGAAGACAAGTTATGGCACGGTATTTCTAAAGGAACATTAGCCCACCCAATTATTTATTTACTTGTTTTAGCAGTAGTAGTTACTCCTTTTGCTTTAATGTACTCGGGCAATTTGAATTACGATGATACTGATGAAATTGAAAATAGCGTTCCAGCTAAGGCTGGAATGCTAGTTGTTGAAAAAGACTTTTCTAAGGGAATGGCTGAGCCATCAGTTCTTTATATTAAAAGTAAGCATCGATTAGATAATGAAGCAGATTTGCGCCTGTTAGATCAGTTAACTAGACAATTACAGGCTTCAAAAGATGTATCTTTTGTAACCTCGGTTACCCAACCTTATGGCGAAAGTATTGATCAATTATATGTAAAGAATCAATTGGATACTGTTAATCAAGGGGTTGATCAGGCACGTGCGGGTTTAGGTAAATTGAGTCAAGCATCAAAAAAGGTTTCTGCTGGTGCTAGCCAATTAGCTAATGGTACCAGTCAATTGCAAACTGGTACTGGTCAACTTCAAAGTGGAGCTGGTCAATTGCAGACTGGCACTGCGCAAATGAGTAGCGGTCTTAATCAGTTGAATTCTCAATTACAAAGTGGGACGCAGGGACTAGCAGGTGCGCAACAACAGACTAAAGCGACCTTAGAGCAAAGTTATAAGGCCAATTTATCTAAAAGCATTGGTAGCTTACCTGGCTTAACAGCACAGCAAAAAATGGCTGCTATGCAAGCTGCAGGTGCTGCTCTTGAAAAATCATGGGCGCAAGCTTCAGCTTCAATGCCAGATGTTTCTGGACAAATGGGTCAATTACAGTCTGGTGTTGGACGTTTAGCAACGGCTTCTGGGCAACTTAATACCGGAGCTACCAGTTTAAATGGTGGAATTGGTCAATTACATTCAAGTGTTGGTCAATTAGATTCTGGAGCTAACCAATTAGCTTCAAGTACCCCTAAGATTACTAACGGTGTTGATGAAGTTAACAGTGGATTAGGCCAGGGTGCTACTTACTTGACTGGACTAGCGAGTTCGTCTGCAGCAGATACCTTTTATATTCCAAGGGAATTTATTAAAAATGATACTTTCCAAACGTCAATTAAAAATTATCTTAGTCCTGACAAAAAATCAGCAATGTTAATGATCGTCTTTAAGTCTAATCCAAGTGGCACTGAAGCAACTAAAAAAGCCCAAGATTTAAGTTTAATGGCTGAAAAATCATTTGCTGGAACGCGCCTTAAAAATGCAGTAGTAGCAATGGGCGGCGAAAGCTCAAAAATTGCTGACATTAAGGAAGTTGCTAATAAAGATTTCATTAGAACGGCAGCTATTATGCTGATTGGAATTGGGATTGCCCTGATTTTTGTAACTAGATCTTTGTTACAACCGATTTATATTTTGGGCACATTATTGATTGCTTACTTCTGCTCATTATCAATTAGTGAATGGGTAGTTAAAGCAGTTCTAAATAAAGACATGATAACTTGGAATACGCCATTCTTTGGATTCATTCTTTTGATTGCTCTGGGTGTTGATTACAGCATTTTCTTGATGACACGTTACCGTGCTCTGGAGGGCAATAGACCTAGTGACCGCATACTTAAAGCCTGTGGAATTATTGGAACAGTTGTTATTTCTGCTGCAATTATTCTTGGCGGTACTTTTGCGGCATTAATTCCATCTGGTATACCAACTTTAATTGAAGTTGCTTTAACTGTAATCATTGGTTTGATCATTTTGGTCTTTATTATGCCAATCACTTTGTCTGCTGCAGTTAAGTTGACTTATGAAGGAATTTCAATGAAAAAGAATAGACGGGTAAAGGATTAATTTAACCAAGTCTTTTGAAAAGTAGTAATTATTAAATTAAGTAAAAAAGTACGATAAAGAAATTTTCTTTATTGTACTTTTTGTTTTATGATAAAGGTAACAAATATTATGTACAAAAGGGTGCGTGTTATGACTACTTGTCCAAATTGTAATCGACCAATTACTGATAATGATAAAATTTGTCCTAAATGTCATTTTGATTTACAAAAATATCGGGATACTTTTTTTACTGATAAACATTTACAAGCAAATTATGAAAATGATAAAACCGGTGAAAGAATTGCTAGTCGCAAATTATACCGGCAAGAATTTTATCCCCAAAAACAAAATCTAGTTGTGCAAAAGATGTTAGAATGGTTACGCGTCAATAGTATGATAGTCATGCTTTTAGGAATTACATTATTGATACTTATGAGCTTTTCACGTAGTATCGGTTGGATTTGCTTTTTTGCTTTATTAGTCTGGCTTTATGTAGTTTGTATCCGTAGTGAAAAAATTGAGCGCTACACTGTTGATCGGCGCCTAACTGAAAAAGTCAATCAAATATTTTCTAATACCTTTAATAGTGTTGCAAATTCCAAACGAAAGGTTATAAAAAATAGAGGACAACAAGCAAACCAAGAGGCCTTTAGTAAGCAACATTACGGTTATAGCCAACTTTTAGTTATTTTAATGGCCGTAATTAATTTAATTGTAATGTTTGCTGGCTCAGGTGCTTCGATATCTGATGTTACTTATACGGGAAAAATGTCAATTACGCGGGTTATATTTCGGTTAGCAGGGCATCTATTTTCTTCAGGTGAGACAAGACTTTCAGGTGTATTACTTTGTTTAATTTGGTTATTAATTGTTTTAATTCCATTGAGTATTATTTACAGTACCTTGAAAGACAACAAGAAAAGACGTTTATTAGCATTCAGTTTATCTTTACTTGAATCAATTTTCTTAATTTATTTAATTATTAGACTTTCTAGTATTAATGTTGCAGGGAAGGGTCTTTTGAAAAATATTACTAATGAATTTTTGCTTTATGCTGTTTCGGTTGGTACCTCGACGTATTTTTTGATTTTATCCAGTATTATGACAACTTTTTTAACAGGTTATAATTTGATAAGAGAAAAATTGCGGTAATAAAAAAGCAGGACTATGTGTGTCCTGCTTTTTATTATTGTTAATTATTTTGCTGGCATATCGATAACTAAGTGTTCGTTAACAAAGGCTAGCAAACCTAAATTGCTAAGTTCACGACCATAGCCTGATTTTTTAATACCACCAAAAGGCAATTCACCTGAACTAATCCAAGTTCCGTTGATCACAGTCATTCCAGTTTCGATTTGTGCGGCAACGCTACGGGCATGGTCAGTGTTTTTACTAATAATAGATGAACCAAGCCCATAACTTGAGTCATTGGCTAAAGCAATTGCTTCATCTTCATCGTTAACTTCATACACAATTGCCACGGGACCAAAAAATTCCTGATCGTATGCTGGATTATTTTTGGTGACATTGGTTAGAATGATTGGTCTGAAAAAGGCACCTGTTGAATTTATTTCTGGATATTGATAAAAAATTTTAGCGCCATTAGCAACTGCTTCTTCAACTTGACTAGTTAATTTTTCTTTAGCGATGTATGAGTTCATTGGCGCTAAAGTTGTTTTACTATCTAATGGATCACCAGCACATAAGCTTGAGAAGGCATCCTTTAATTGAGCTAAAACCTCTTTATATTTAGACTTAACAGCGATAATTCTTTTGGAAGAAGTGCATACTTGGCCGGCATTATAGGTTCTAGCCGAGTAAAGTAATTGTTTTAAAATTTTTGAATCAGCATCTTCTAGTACAATAAAGGCATCGTTACCTCCAAGTTCCATAGTGGCTTTTTTTAAATTTTTACCAGCATTTTCAGCGACTGCAGCTCCGCCACGTTCTGAACCAGTTAAAGCAACGCCTTGAATACGTGAATCAGCCATAACTTTATTTAATTGATCATAATTTAGATAAAGATTGATCAAACTACCTTCAGGTGCGCCAGCCTGTTTAATAATTTTTTCAATTAAAGCAGCAGATTGTGGTACATTGTGGGCATGCTTAAGTATAATAGGGTTACCAACTACAAAGTTAGGAGCAAAAACCCGAATTACTTGGTAAAGTGGAAAGTTCCATGGCTCACAAGCCAAGACAACTCCAGTTGCTTGCTTTAAATAATAGGCTTGACCCAGATTAGAATTAATAGGCTCGGGGTTAAGCATCTCAGCACCATGCTCGGCATAGTAATCACATATTTTAGCGCAGAGTTCAACTTCATGATTGGCTTCAGTGATTAATTTTCCCATTTCCTGGGTCATAATTTCGGCCATTAATTTTTGCTTTTTATATAAATTATTAGCAATTTCATGTAAAGTTTTTGCGCGACTGCTTGGTGCTTCGTGACGCCATTTTTGGTATAAAGCATGAGCCAAACTAATAGCATCTTCAACTTGCTCTGCTGTAGGGTTGCTAAATGTTGCCAAGACTTCATTAGTATATGGATTAATTGATTGATATTTAGCCATAATTATCTCCTTAATTTTAATTATACCTTTTAACATATTGTAAATCGCTTTCAAGCTAAAGGTACGGTGTAATTACAAAAAATTATCCAGTGGTTTTGATTAAATAGTTAATTGATTCATCAAGATATTGTTTTGAATAGGACATAGCATGCTTAGAGCCAGCTATCAATTTAAGATCTATACCATGATTTTTTTGGGCTAAAGTTGCAATAAAATCAAGTAAGTCTCGGGTTGCCACTAGTTCTTTAGTTGAATTAATCATTAATAATTGGCGTAAATTTTGATAATTGTATGATGCAGCATCAAGCTTTTCCAGGATGGTTGTATCACTTGATCCTGCATATGTTAGGGTGAAAAATTTGTAAAAAGCATCATTAATATCGTTTAGTGTTGTTAAACCCAGTTCTTTTTGGGCATTTTTGGCCGGCTTGACTTTGGGATGATTTTTTATCCAAGAAGAATAGCTGACTGGTGCTGACCAAGTAACAGTTGGGAAGCCGTATTTACCAGCTAGATAAAGTGCAATTGTGCCACCACTACTTGCGCCTATTTGTGTAATGGTTGTGTTTGAACTAGTATATTTGCTATTAAATAGCCATTTGACAAACTTGTTGCTATCAGCGTGAGCAGTGGGGAAAGTAGATGCAGGCGCGAGTGAATAATTTGGTGCAAATACTAAAAATCCGTGTGCTGCTACTTTAAGACATAATTGTTTTAGTTCGTTTTTATCGCCGCGAAACCAACCTCCACCATGCCAAAAAATCAAGATTTTGTTTGCAACGGGCATTTCTGGTAGATAAAGGTCAACAGTTAAATTCTTTGAGTTATCGTAAATAAGATTATTTATAATTTGAGTCATATTATAACCTCCTAATATATTGTATAACATGTATATAATTGTATAGAATGTAATTACAACAGCTATTTAAGCCAAATCTTTAAAATCTTTAAAACATTATCCTTAATTAACTAAAAATGAATCAATTAGATTATTTTTTTGGTAGAATGAGAACTAATAAATGGAGGTAAATTATGCATTTGTCAGCTAAAGCCAGTCGAAGATTGATTAATATTCTGACCATTGTCAGTGCGATTGTTATTATTCTTTTGTGTATTTATTGGTATCGCTTAGGAATTTTTACTAGTCAAGCTAAAATGAAAGCATATTTAGCTGATAAAAGAATCAGTGGACCGATAATTTTTGTTTTAATTCAAATTATGCAAGTTGTTTTCCCAATAATTCCTGGAGGTGTATCACTTTTAGGTGGTGTGGTCTTTTTTGGCCCACTTGCAGGGTTTATTTATAACTATGTTGGTGTTTGTATCGGATCAATCATTGACTTTTTTTTAGCCAGATTTTATGGTAAACCGTTTATTTTACATATTGTTTCAGAAAAGACTTTTGATAAATATATTAAATGGACAGAAAACCAACGTAAGTTTAATTGGTTCTTTGGTATTTGTATTGTCGCCCCGATGGCCCCTGACGATGTTCTTTGTTTACTTGCCGGATTAACTGAAATGAAGTTTTCAACTTATTTTTGGATTATAGTTTTAGGTAAACCTTGGACTATAGCTGCCTATAGCTTTGCTTTAATGTTTGGGATGGATTGGCTTTTAAAACTGGTTGGTAAGTGATGGCTAACAGAGTTTATTTACGTTCGTTTGAACTAACAGATGCACCGACGATTTTAAAGTGGGGTCAAGATCAATCTTATCAAGATGCGGCTGGCTTTCAATCTTATCAAGACTTAAAGCAGGCCCAAGTGGCAGTTAAACAATACATTAATCGGCAATATAGCTATGGAATTTGTTTGAGGCAAGGCAAGCAATTAATTGGTTTGGCTGAATTATACGAACGAGGAACTAATGAAGCTGATTTGTTAAAGACAAAAGAGGTCGGCTTTTTATTGGATAAAGAATATACTGGACATGGCTATATGACTGAAGCATTGACGATGTTATTTGACTTGGCTTTTAATCAACTTAGGCAAGAAGAAATTTGGGCAGGTACATTTACAAATAATGTAAAATCACAAAATTTACTTAAGCGTTTGGGCTTTCATTATCAGTATGAAATTGATTTGCATAAAATTAATCCTTTATTTACGTACAAAGAAAAATATTTTTTACTTAAAAAAGCGGAATGGCTTAAGACTGAGTTGAATTGATTTGAGTTAATAGTTCTTTTAACTATCTAAGTTATTAAAGGGCAGTAATATATGACAAGCTTAAAAATTTAAAATTACAAATAATTACTATTTGCGTAAAGAAGCAGAATAGCTTAAAATAAACACAAACACGGAGTCCTAAGATGGTTTTTAGAGAGTTTGCGTTGTGGTGAAAGCGAATAACTGTCGTTTCCAGACTTCAATAATGTGGGTAATTAAGAGTTACACGGAAAAGGGCACCGTTATCGCCATTTTAATTAAGTGCAGTTGCTAATGCAATTGAAACTGGGTGGCACCGCGAAGACATGTATTGAGCTGATTCGTCCCAATTTAGGGATGAATCAGCTCTTTTTTATGGAGGGAAAATTATGTTAGATATCAAAGTGATACGTGATAATTTAGATTGGGCAAAAGATAAGCTGGCTAGACGTGGTGTTAAGCCAGCAGAATTGGACGATTTAATTGCTATTGACCAAGAACGTCGTGAGGACTTGAATCAAAGTGAACAATTAAAGGCAAAACGTAACCAAGTGTCCAAACAAATCGCTACTGCTAAACGAAATAAAGAAGATGCGACTGAAGCAATTGCCGCAATGAGGCAAGTTGGTGATGAAATTAAGCAATTAGATGAACAAGTTAATGAATTGACTGAAAAACAAAATTATATTTTGCTTCGTCTACCTAATTTCCCAGACGATTCTGCGCCAATCGGGCCTAATGAAGATTATAATCAAGAGGTGCGTAAATGGCATAATCCAACTGAGCTATCTTTTACGCCAAAAGCTCATTGGGAATTAGGAACTAATTTAGATATTTTGGATTGGGATCGTGGAGCTAAAGTTACAGGAGCACGTTTTGTTTATTATAAAGGGGCTGGAGCACTTTTAGAACGTGCAGTTTTCAATTTCTTTTTAGATGAAAACATAAAGGCGGGCTATACCGAAATGATTCCACCATATTTAGTTAATGAAGAATCAATGCAAGGTACCGGGCAGTTTCCTAAATTCCGTGAAGATGTTTATACAATTGTTGATAATGATGATCCGGAAAAACAATTAGATTTAACATTGATTCCAACAGCTGAAGTTCCTTTAGTTAATTATTTCCGTGACGAGATTATTCACGAAGATAAATTACCAATAAATGTAACAGCAATGTCGCCTGCTTTCAGAAGTGAAGCTGGTTCAGCTGGACGGGATACACGTGGATTAATTAGAATGCATGAATTTAGAAAAGTTGAAATGGTAAAGATTTGTAAACAAGAAGATTCATGGGCAGAACTGGATAAACTAACAGCTAATGCGGAACATTTGTTACAAAAATTAAACTTACCTTATCATGTGGTTGCACTTGCAACGGGTGATGCAAGTTTTACAAGTGCAAAAACTTACGACTTAGAAGTTTGGATGCCAGCGCAGGATAAATATCGTGAAATTTCAAGTTGTTCAAATTGTACAGACTTTCAAGCGCGCCGAGCACAAATTCGCTATCGTGATGAAGATGGTAAACTTCATTTAGCACACACACTTAATGGTTCTGGTTTAGCAGTTGGGCGAACAGTTGCGGCAATTTTAGAAAACTACCAAAATGAAGATGGTACAGTTACAGTACCAGAAGTTTTGGTGCCATATATGGGTGGTATGACCAAAATTACTAAAAATCCTAGCTTAATCTAAAAGCAAGGCTACTCCTAAAAGTTTTTTAATTATTAGGAGTAGCCTTTTTATTTAAAGGTAAATTTATTTTGAAATAAATTTTTATAGTTAATTTAAAGTGAAAAGGGATAAATTACGAATAATTAATGGACATTGCTTTCACAAATTACAGGAATATCAATTTTTATTTTAAAAAGAAAAGTAGATTTATTAAATAATCAGACTAATATACGAACTAAAAAAATATTTGACTAATTAAAACAAAAATAGTAAAGTATTATCTGTGCTTGAGAGTACTAGACAGTACTGCAATAAAGCAAAAAAGATATAAAAAACCAGTTGACAAAAGCGACTGAGTTTAGTAATATAAAAAGCGCTGTTGTTTAAAGAAGCGGCAGCGGGGGTCAGAAAAAAGTTCTTGACACAGTCGAGAGCATCTGATAAAATAGAAAAGCACCGCTAATAAGCGGAGCGGGTAGTACCTTGAAAACTGAATAATGTTTTCGCAAAAGTGTGCGGGTTTAAAAAGAACCCAAAACAATGAGCGAAGTCAATTCGCAAGCAAATAAATCCGAGATGCGAATCTTGGAAAGAATGAGCAAACATTCAAACAAACATATAAAAAATGAGAGTTTGATCCTGGCTCAGGACGAACGCT
>NZ_FOMN01000003.1 GCF_900112665.1 Lactobacillus bombicola | reverse complement strand
AGGAGTGGAAGAGCCGTGAGGTTTGGAGCGGACTAGTACTAATCAGTCGAGGACTTGACCAAAAGCGAAGGCAGTCAAAGAAGAGAGTGGAACGGTTTTTTCGAAGGATAATATTTAGTTTTGAGTGTAAAAGCTCAAAAAGAAGTACGGTGGCAAGAGCAAGAAGGAAACACCTGTAACCATGCCGAACACAGAAGTTAAGCTTCTTAACGCCGAGAGTAGTTGGTGGGAGACTGCCTGCGAGGGTAGGACGTTGCCGTGCTTTTTTTAATATTCCGGCTTAGCTCAGTTGGTAGAGCGCTTGACTGTTAATCAAGATGTCGTCAGTTCGAGTCTGACAGCCGGAGTTTCTTGGAGTGTTGTCCGAGTGGCTTAAGGAGCATGATTGGAAATCATGTATATGGGTTTTACCTGTATCGAGAGTTCAAATCTCTCACACTCCGTTATATAATAATTAAAGGCTAATACAGCAATGTATTTAGCCTTTTTATTTACTTTCGCACGGCAAATGCACGGCAAAAAGCAAAAAAACAAGTTAAATGTTTAATTTTCTGATTGAATCAATCGCATCATCCTCGTTCTTTTTGGTAATGTGGGTATAAATGTCCATGGTTATTTTGATGTTTTCATGGCCAAGAAGCATCTGAACTGTTTTAGGCTTAACATCAGTTTCGCTAATAAATAGAGTGGCAAAAGTGTGGCGGAAGCCATAGACGGTGATTCGTCTTAATTGCGGATTAGCTTTATAGATTTTTAGTAGCCAGTTGCCTGGGGCTGTCAAATTATAGTAGTTTCCATTTTGTTCATGAAAAACTACTTTGTAGATTATTTTTTGCTTTTTGTGATAATCAATCAATGCTTCAGCTAAATTCTGTGAAATTGGCAAAGTTCGTTTTGATTTTTTGCTTTTAGGCGGCTGCATGATAATTTTGTTATCTAAGCCATATGCAAGAGTTTTATTAACTGAAAGTGTCATATTGTCTAAGTCAATATCTTTCCAGGTTAGTGCCAAAGCTTCTGAGCGTCTTAGACCTGTCGATGACAGCAATTTGAAATATGTATAAGGTGTTGTAGCATATTCTTTAGCAGCTGTCAGAAATTCTTCAAGTTCTTCCCGCGTATAAGCATTGTGCTTAATGTCTCTTCTGGGGCGTGTGGTTTTTTTAGGCATAATTATTCTTTTTGTGGGATTGTTTTTAACGTATCCCAGCCGAATCGCATATTCGAATAATCTGTTAAGTATACGGACAACTTCTTTATATTTGACAATCTCTTTAGATTTTGTATCAGCAAATTTTTGTATCGTTTTAACTTGAATTTTATCTAAATATTTATCACCAAAAGTAGGTTTAAGATGGTTGTTATATATTTGATTAGTTTTATTAGCGGTTGACTGTTTTACCTGTCCCTTATAGTTATCAAACCAAAGAGCATAAATCTCATCAGTTTTGATTATCTTTGGTTTCTGATATCCAGTTGTACCATTGGCGCGTAATTGGTCATAAGTGATTTTGGCATCGTTATACGTTTTAAATCCTTGGCGAGTGATATTAACGCGCTTGCCGTTTTCATCCATACCGAGATAGAGGTGAAACTTAAAAGCACGTTAGCCTTTTTTGTTTTTGTATTCTTTTATGTGTTCGTCTCGCTTTGGCATAATTTTCCTCCTAATAAAAAAGCCGCAAAGATTTATTGTCTTACAGCTTTTTTGCACATCATAGTTTTTAACATTGCTGGTGTTGCATGTTGTGGACGATACCTTAAAGCCCCAGCAATTGTTTCTTCTTTGCCTCGAATTCTTCTTGGGTAATGATGCCATCGTCCATTAGTTGTTTATATCTGCGTATTTCTGCTGGGGCATCAGTGTTATCCTTGGTATCTTCGACGACTTTTTCCGTGGCTTTCCAGCCATCTAGAATTGCAATGACATGGTTTAATTCTGAATATGCATGTCTAACAAAAAAACCGTCTGCCTTATTATTTTTAGCGTTTAAGAGACTAACTTCAAAATTGCTACCATCAGTTAGATTAATAATTACGCCCAGCTCATCAATATATTCATTTATTTTTCCACCAGTGGTGCCGGCAATAACTGCACCGGCTGGTCCAGCAATGATGGCACCGACAGCTGCACGAGTAAAGACATGATGCTTATTTTTGTCATGACCTTTTTCATTCACACGATATGAAACGATCTCGTCAGCATTTACGAAAAATTCTATTCCATGAAATGCCGTATTAGCATAAATCTTTCTCTTATCAATGTCGAAGTAGTAGCCACCATAGTAAACAGATTCTGCTTTTATGGCGGCCTGTTCTTGCTTTCTTTTTTCTTTTTCAGCTTTCTTTTTTAATTTTTCATCCTCTATTTCTTTTAGTTCTTTCTGTGCCTTTTTAAAATTGATGTCATTAAAATCTACTTTCTGATTAATAGATTCTTTGAAATCTTCAATCGTATGTTCAGAAGCCCAGTTATATGCTTTAGTAGCTCTATACTTAGCAGCACAGTCTAGACAGACGTAGGTAGAATCTTTGAAATTCAAAGGCGCATCGTTTTTATAAATATCTTGTTCACAGAATGCACATTGTGCTATTGGTTTATGGTGATGGTGATTAACAGGGGCAACTTTTCTTTTGATGGTCTCTAATTTTACCGGATTATCCATTAATTCTTTTATTTCTGCAGCAGTATGGCTATTTAAAAAACCATTCATATGTCTTTGATCAGCACCGCCATAAAAGTTACCTTTATTAAAAAGGCAAGGGTAGCAAATTACACCATCTTTCAAAGGCATTTTGTTATCCCAAAAGCCCAACTCTTTACCGCAAATACCGCATTTCTTTTTTGCCATGATTAACTCCTTTTCTGTTTTTCTTTGGTTCAAATTTTTCTTGAGTAATAATTTTGATTACGTAGTTTATAATATCAGTGTGTTCCCCACATACGTGGGGGTGATCCTGAACTCAGCCCACCTTCTTTCTTTAATCAGAGGTGTTCCCTACGTATGTGGGGGTTATTTATATGATCCTACGGTTAAAGTCCTAACAGTTGCTTCTTCTTTGCCTCGAATTCTTCTTGGGTAATGATGCCATCATCTAGTAGTTGTTTATATCTGCGTATTTCTGCTGGGGCATCAGTGTTATCCTTGGTATCTTCGACAACTTTTTCCGTGGCTTTCCAGCCATCTAGAATTGCAATGACATGGTTTAATTCTGAATATGCATCTTTAGCGTAAGAACTGTTTGTTTTACTTTTAATGGTTAGAAATTTAACTTCAAAGTCGCTACCGTCAGATAGATTAATGATCAAACCGAGGTGATCGATGTATTCGTTTATCTTGCCACCAGTGGTGCCGGCAATAACTGCACCGGGTGTACCAGCAATAATGGCACCAACAGCTGCGCGAGTGAAGACATGGTGTTTATTTTCATCATGTCCTTTTTCGTTAACTTGATATGAAACAATTTCACTAGCATCAACAAATCTATCAGGATCTAAAAATGTCTTGCCAATATAAATTTTTCTTTCAGTTCGATTGAAGTAATAATGTGAATAGCGAACAGATTTCTTTTTGAAAGCAGCAATTTCTTGCTTTTTTTGTTCTTTTTCAGCTTGCTTTTTTGCATTTTCTTGCTCTTCTTCTTTTTGTTTTTGCTGTTGCTTTTTGAAATATATATTGTTGAAATTTATATCCTGTTTAACAGCTTTTTTGAAATCTTCAAGTGTATGTTCAGAAGCCCAATTATGGGCTTTAGTGGCGTTATGCTTGGCCTCACAATCTAGACAGATATAGGTAGAATCTTTGAATTTCAAAGGCGCATCGTCTTTATAAATGTCTTGTCCACAGAATGCACATTGTGCTATAGGTTTACGGTGATGATGATTAGCGGGGGCAACTTTTCTTTTAACAGCTTGTAATTTTTCAGGATTATCAATTAATTCTTTCATTTCAGTGACAGTTTGAGTATCTATAAATTTATTTATTCGTCTTCCATTAGCACCACCATAAAAATTACCTTTGTAAAAACAATCACAGCAAATAACACCATCTTTTACAGATATCTTACTGTCCCAAAAGCCCAACTCTTTACCGCAAATACCGCATTTCTTTTTTGCCATAATTAATTCTCCTTATTAATAATTAAGTAGGTATTATCTTATTTTTTATAAAATTACATTTGTTTTTATTATAGCGCTTACATTAATATCAAAAATTATATCGGTTTTGCCTTAAGGCATCGATATATGTTTCCAAAATATAATTAACATTTCTAGGAATTGCAAAAGCATAAATATTATAAAGTAAATGTAACTATATTTATCTAAGTTTTTGTTGCCGCCTTTGCTTTGAGCTAGCGGAATGTTTAATTTCTTGCCAAAACTCAGCTGTAGTCAAATCAATATTTGTTGTAAAAGAGTAGTTTTGCTCAGTACTGTCCTCTTCATGAAAAACAGCAATTAACTTGAATTGATCTTGATTAAGCCCTTGACATTGTTCAGTTGAATAGTTAGCTAAACTCTGAACTTGTATTTTTTTCAAAATTTGCTGGATACTATGATTATGCGCAAAATAAATTTTAGTCTGACCGCCGTTTTTAACCAATTCTGCATGCTCGCTGCCACCTTTTACATCATAGTTACCATAACCATCGGAAAGTATGAAACCAGCAAACTTTAATCTTAAAGTGAATTTGGAAAGATTAATTGCATAGGCTTCAAAATTAATATCAGCGTTTTTATCGCGTGCTTGAGCACTATAAGTACTGACAACATTCACTGCTACTTTCTTTTGGGAGTCTTTATGGTAAAGATAAAGGTTTGTCTAAACAGCTGCCAGTGTTCCTAGTGCTGTAAGTGAATTAATTACAATAGTTGCAATTGCTGTAACATCATTGTTTGTTAAATTTAGGCCTAAACTGAAAAACAATGTGGATAAGATAAAGCCAATTCCCAGCCAAAACCAAGCTGACTTTAAGAAATGATAGTGTTTAAAAGTGTTACCAAGGTAAAAGGTTCTTTTAAGTAAATTTAAGGCTTGCTGGCGCCAATGAAAAAGAATAATAATGAGTAAGAGAGCAAGAAAAAATTGATAAAAAGTGATACTAGTAAAAGTGTTTTTCAAGAAATAGAGCATTTAATCCTCTTTAATAAGTAGATATGACAATGCAAAATTGTTTTCCTAAGCAATAATTTTCTCATAGTTTTAAAAAAATGAATATGTCCTCTGAAAATAAAAAATTCTAGACAAAAAATAAATCTTATGCTAAAGTTTTAAGAGTAGCAATTATTAACAACTGGAGGATTAGCTCAGCTGGGAGAGCATCTGCCTTACAAGCAGGAGGTCACAGGTTCGAGCCCTGTATCCTCCATTATAATTATAGGGATGTAGGAATACATCTTTTTTTATGTAAAGAATTGCTTTTGCAATTATTAGTTAAATTAATAAGTTTTTTAAGTTTTACTCTTGCATTTTGTTTCTTATCTAGTATACTATTGAATGTGCTTTTGATTTAGAACACGACCCGTTGGTCAAGTGGTTAAGACATCGCCCTTTCACGGCGGTAACATGGGTTCAAATCCCGTACGGGTCACCTTTTGGAGGATTAGCTCAGCTGGGAGAGCATCTGCCTTACAAGCAGGAGGTCACAGGTTCGAGCCCTGTATCCTCCATAAATAACGGTAATTAGCGTTATTTATGGAATAATATAAATTGGGTGCGCGTATTTTTAATTTTAGCTTCTAAGCTAATAGTTGAATTTACTCGGATTCAGCATCTGACCCGTTGGTCAAGTGGTTAAGACATCGCCCTTTCACGGCGGTAACATGGGTTCAAATCCCGTACGGGTCACACTTTGGAGGATTAGCTCAGCTGGGAGAGCATCTGCCTTACAAGCAGGAGGTCACAGGTTCGAGCCCTGTATCCTCCATCGTTCTAGACTACCGAATCTGCGGTAGTCTTTTTTTGTAGTAAGAACGAATTTATTATATCGGTTCAAGTCCTGAAAGGATCCAATGTTGGAGATGCCTTGTAACCGAAGAGCTATTTAAATCTATAGGGGGACTATTATGGAAAAACGTTTATTTACTTCAGAGTCAGTTTCTGAAGGTCATCCTGATAAAGTTGCTGATCAAATTTCAGATGCAATTTTAGATGCGATTATTGCCCAAGATCCTGATGCCCATGTGGCTTGTGAAACCATTGTGAACACCGGTATTGTTTATGTATTTGGCGAAATATCAACTAGTGCATACGTTGATATTCAAAAAGTTGTTCGAAAGACTGTTTTAAGAATAGGTTATGATAAGCCTGAATTGGGTTTTGACGGCAATAACTGTGCTGTATTGTTAGATATTGATGAGCAATCAGCAGATATTGCTGAAGGCGTAGATCACTCGCTAGAAACTCGTGAAAATAAGGCTAGTACTGATGGCTTAGATCAAATTGGGGCAGGAGATCAAGGCTTAATGTTTGGCTTTGCCGTCAAAGAGACTCCTGAATTAATGCCATTGCCGATTTCCTTAGCCCATAAATTAATGCAACAAGTAGCTAAGCTACGTAAGGATAATACTTTAACTTGGCTAGAGCCAGATGCTAAAGCTCAAGTCACAGTTGAATATGATGAAAACAATAAGCCTAAACGCGTTGATACTGTTGTTATTTCAACGCAAACAGATGCTGAAGTTTCGAATGAAGAAATTCAACAGGCAATGATTAACCTAGTGATTAAAAAAGTTATTCCTGCTAGGTATCTTGATAATAAAACTACCTTCTTGATTAACCCATCTGGTCGTTTTGTAATTGGAGGCCCTAAAGGTGACTCTGGACTAACTGGACGAAAAATCATCGTTGACACATATGGTGGCTATGCACGTCATGGTGGAGGCGCCTTTTCAGGTAAGGATGCAACTAAAGTTGATCGTAGTGCTAGTTATGCTGCTCGTTATGTTGCAAAAAATATTGTAGCAGCGGGTTTGGCTTATCGCTGCGAAGTGCAGCTTGCTTATGCAATTGGTGTGGCTAATCCAGTATCAATTATGATTGACACTGCTGGAACTGGTAAGGTAAGTGATGAATTATTAACTGAAGCTGTGCGGCACGTTTTTGATTTACGGCCAGCAGGAATTATTAACATGCTTGATTTGCGTCGGCCCATATATGAGCAGACGGCTGCTTATGGTCATTTTGGTCGTACCGATATTGATTTACCTTGGGAGAAAACAGATAAAGTTCAAGATATATTGAATTATATTAAAAAATAAAGGATAGATTATTTTGAAAAAAACGAATGTACCTATAATTACACTTGCCATTTTTATGACCACTTTTATGACTGCTATTGAAGGGACGATAGTTTCAACGGCAATGCCTACAATAGTTTCTGATCTTAATGGTTTAGAAATCATGAATTGGGTGGTTTCTATCTTTCTCTTTATGACTGCTGTATCAACTCCTCTATACGGAAAATTAGCAGATAGCATTGGTCGTAAACCTATTTTTTTGTTTGGGATAGCCTTATTTGTTATTGGTTCTGCTTTATGTGGTCAAGCAAATAATATGATTGAATTGATTTTATTCCGCGTTATCCAAGGATTAGGTTCAGGTGCAGTTCAACCAGTTGCTATGACCATTATCGCTGATTTATATAGCATTGATAAGCGGGCCAAGATGCTGGGACTTAACTCTGGTTTTTGGGGTGTAGCTTCAGTAATTGCACCACTTTTGGGTGGATTTATTGTACAAAAATTATCATGGCACTGGGTATTTTATATCAATGTTCCAATTGGCTTTGTTGCCTTTGTATTGGTAGTGATCTTTTTGCACGAAGCAAGAGAGAAACAGAGAAATAAATTGGATATTCAGGGCACATTTTGGTTAGTTACGATGCTTTTAGCATTAATGTTTACCCTGCAAGAATTGAGTTCGTTAAATCCCATTTTTGTGGGCTTGCTAATTGCCTTTGTTATTATAAGTGCGATTGCGTTTTATATAGTAGAAAAGCATGCTACTGATCCTATTATGCCGCTATCGATTTTAAAAGATCACGAGTTTCAAGCCATAAATATGATAACATTACTAATTTCTGGTGTTGTTATTGGTTTTGAATTTTATATTCCAACTTGGATGCAGGGGATTAACGGTACATCAGCAACTGTTGCTGGTTTTGCTGTCACTCCTAGTTCTGTAATGTGGGTAGTGGGTTCATTTGTAATTGGTGCAATATTGAGTCGCTGGGGTATACGGAGAACCTTATTTGGAATGTTAGCACTACTTTTAGTTGCTGATATGTTATTACTTTTGCTACCTTTGCAGACACCATTTTGGCTATTTTGTGTAATTGCTACTATGAATGGCTTTGGTTTTGGTTCAATTATCACGGCTGCACAAGTACGGTCGCAGGTTTTAGTTGAGCCCAAAAATGTTGGAGTTGCTACATCTTTTAATACCTTAATGCGCTATCTAGGTCAGACAATGTTAGTATCAATATATGGAATTACTTTTAATACGGTAGTTACTAGTCAGATAGCTAAGAAACCAGAATTGACTCAAGCAATGATGAATAAAATTGTCTCTGCTGAAAAAGCAAAAGAATTAGCACCTCATCTTATTCCGCAGTTACGACAAGTTCTCTTTAATGGCTTAAAGGGTGTTTATTTTATTTCTTTAGTAGCAATTGGTCTATCAATTATTTTCAATTTTATTTATAAAAAGCGACAACATTAATTGATCAAGTAAAATAGAATAACAAAAAAGACGTTAACCATTAACTGGTTGACGCCTTTTTTAATTTTCTAAATGATAATGATATAAAAAAGAATATCCTATTAGGACAAAAGTAATTCCTTCTAAAAATCCGCCTAGTACGTCAGAAGGATAGTGCACATGATTAAATATCCTAGTGTAACCGATTAAAAGCGGAAAGCAAAGCCAAACGATACAGAGAATAGTTTTTACGGCTTTATTTTTTACTAGTAAAAGTGTTAAAACAATTAGAATTCCAAAGAGGGTGGCACTACCAACTGAATGGCCTGATGGGAAACTATAGCCATGTGCTTCAACTAGATGGTGCACAGAAGGACGAGGACGTGCAATTGCATGCTTGCTAATCCAGTTGTAGCCATTTGCGGCAATCATTGTGCCAGCAGTAAAATACGTATAAGCGTATTTTTTAAAAATAAATAAAATTAAGCAAATGATAATTGTTATAAATGTTATAACACTTGTATTTCCTATAACTGTAAATGTTGTAGCAAATTTGATATTGGCAGGATTATTATTACAAATGATGGCAATAATATTCTGATCGAAATGATGGATAAACTGAGTTCCAGATGCAACGAGCATTGCCCAAACCGAATATAAAATTAAAAAAATAGTAGCTGGTATGATTGTATCTTTTTTTGAATGATTGTCAGTAATCAATAACTTTCTCCTTTTATTTTTTTGCATTTCTGTTAAATTATAATCATTATTCATTAAAAAATAAAGTAGGTCATGACCTGTAATTGGTAACACCGAAAATCAAATAGCGAAAGCTGATAATTAATAGAAATTTTTAGTTCTTTGCTTTTTTTAGTAAATGTGGTAAATTATAATCATTAATTAAGTAAAGGATTGGGAACTAGTAACTATTTTATTTTGCTACAGAGAAGAGTCGGGTGGTGTAAGACTTGCAGAATAGATAGTGAACTTAGCCTGAGTAATACCTAACGTATGCTATCCGCGTTAAGGAGCAATGAGGGGTCACGCTAGAGGCGTGAAACTTAGGTGGTACCGCGATTATTCGTCCTATGATGTTTCATAGGATTTTTTTATGAGGTAAATTATGTATAATCATAAAGTTGTTGAAAAAAAGTGGCAAAAGTATTGGGCTAAAAATCATACTTTTAAAACAGGAACAGATCCAAAACGCAAAAATTATTATGCTTTAGATATGTTTCCATTTCCATCTGGTAAGGGTTTACATGTTGGGCACCCTGAAGGCTATACTGCTACCGATATTATTTCAAGGATGAAACGTAGTCAAGGATATAACGTTCTTCACCCAATGGGTTGGGATGCTTTTGGGTTGCCCACTGAACAATACGCTCTGCAAACTGGTCAAGATCCTGCAATTGTGACTAAAGAAAATATTGCTAACTTTAAGCGTCAGCTAAATAAATTAGGTTTTTCGTATGATTGGGATCGTGAAGTCTCTACTAGTGATCCAAAATATTATAAATGGACGCAGTGGACTTTTGAACAAATGTATAAAAATGGCTTGGCTTATGAAGCTGAAGTTCCAGTCAATTGGTCGCCAGATTTAGGGACAGTAGTTGCCAATGAGGATATTGTTGATGGTAAAACTGAACGTGGTGGCTTTCCAATTTATCGACGCAATATGAAGCAATGGATGTTACGCATTACTAAATACGCTGATCGTCTTTTAGCCGGACTAGATGATCTTGACTGGCCAGAAAATATTAAGGAAATGCAACGTAATTGGATTGGCCGTTCGGTAGGTGCACAAATTACCTTTAAGGTACAAAATTCAGCTGCCACCTTTAATGTATTTACTACTAGACCCGACACTTTATTTGGTGCTACTTACGTGGTTTTAGCACCGGAAAACAAACTAGTTAAACAGATTACGACTTCAGCGCATCAAGAAGATGTAGCGGACTATTTAAAAGAAATTGAATCAAAGTCTGATTTAGAGAGAACCGATCTTAATAAAAATAAAACCGGTGTTTTTACTGGCGCTTATGCAATTAATCCGGTAAATGATCAACCGATTCCAATTTGGATTGCCGATTATGTTTTAGCAAGTTATGGTACGGGAGCTGTCATGGCAGTACCTGCTCACGATACGCGGGATTATGAATTTGCGCAAAAATTCAAATTACCAATTAAAGCGGTTATTAAAGGTGGAAATGTTAATCAAGAAGCATACACAGCTGATGGGGTTCATTTTGATTCTGAATTTTTAGATGGATTAAACATTGCCGATGCTAAGGAAAAAATGCTAGCTTGGCTGGAAGAACATCATGTTGGTCAACAAAAGGTCAATTATAAGTTACGTGATTGGGAATTTGGGCGTCAGCGCTATTGGGGCGAGCCGATCCCAGTTATCCATTGGGAAGATGGTGAAACTAGTTTAGTTCCTGAAAATGAGCTACCACTTGTCTTACCCCATGCAACTGACATTAAACCTTCTGGAACTCCAGAGAGCCCCTTAGTTAATTTAACTGATTGGGTTAATGTGGTAGATAAAAATGGGCGTAAAGGTAAGCGTGAAACTAATACCATGCCTAATTGGGCAGGTTCTTCCTGGTATTTCTTGCGTTATATTGATCCTCGCAATGATCAAAAATTAGCCGATTATGAATTGCTTAAAAAGTGGATGCCGACTGATTTATATATTGGTGGGGCTGAACATGCCGTTCGCCACTTGCTTTATGCAAGATTTTGGAACATGGTTTTATATGATTTGGGAGTTGTACCAGAGGAAGAACCATTTAAGCGGCTTTATAATCAAGGCTTAATTTTAAAAGATCATGAAAAAATGTCTAAGTCGAAGGGAAATGTTGTCAATCCAGATGAAGTGATTGAAGAATATGGTGCAGATAGTCTTAGAATGTATGAGATGTTTATGGGACCACTAGATGCTTCAATTGATTGGGATGATAATGGTCCCGCTTCAACTAAGAAGTTTTTAGACAGGATTTGGCGTTTATTTGTTAACGATCTTGATCTTGAAGCAATTCCAAAGGAAAATATTGTAGCAGATAATGATGGTGCACTAGACAGAGTTTATAATGAAACGGTTAAAAAAGTTACTGAAGATTTTGATGCCCTGCACTTTAATACGGCAATTTCTCAATTAATGGTTTTTGTGAATGAGGCGCAGAAAGTGCAAACAATCCCACGGGAATATGCTGAAGGGTTTATTACATTAGTTGCGCCAATTGCTCCCCATATGATGGAAGAAATTTGGCAAATTTTGGGTCATGAAGAATCTATCACATTTGCTAAATGGCCAACTTATGATCCTGCAAAGTTAATTGAAACTAATGTTGAAATTATGGTTCAGGTAAATGGTAAATTGCGGGGCAATTTCAAGGTGGCAAAAGATAGCCCTAAAGCTGAAGTAGAAAAAGAAGCACTGGCTTTACCACATGTTCAAAAGTTTTTGGACGGTAAAGAAGTGAAAAAAATAATCGTTGTACCCAACAAAATTGTCAATATTGTAGCTAAATAAAGTTAATTTTTCCTAAAGTAGTTATCATAGTTGTTGTTAATTATAACTGTTGCTTCAAAATAAGATAGTTATTAGTACATTAGATTTAGGAAACATTAATGAAAGAAAATAATTTAACCAAACCCAACACGCAAGACACCTTTATTAAGGGAAGTGCATGGATGACTTTTGGCTCTATTACTTCACGTATTTTAGGTGCGCTTTACATTATTCCGTGGTTCAGTTGGATGGGGCAGTATGGTAATATTGCTAATGCATTAACAGCTAGAAGCTACAATATTTATAGTATTTTTATTTTAATTTCAACTGCTGGTATTCCTGGTGCTGTTGCTAAACAGGTAGCAAAATATAATGCATTAAATGAATATGGAGTAGGTCGAAAATTATTTCGTCGTGGATTAATTTTAATGGTTATCATGGGAATAATTTCGGCAGGTATTATGTATTTTGCCTCTCCATTTTTAGCTTCAAATGGATCACGTAGTGATCCTAGACAGGTTGCAGTAATGCGTAGCTTGTCTTATGCAATTTTAGTTATTCCTGTGTTAAGTATTATGCGGGGATATTTTCAAGGATATGCTGATATGATGCCTTCAGCCATGTCACAATTTATCGAGCAATTGGCTCGTGTAATCTGGATGCTTTTAACGGCATATATAATCATGCAAGTGCAACATGGAGATTTTGTTAGTGCAGTTGTCCAATCAAACTTGGCAGCTGCAATAGGCGCTATTTTTGGTATTGCAATTTTAGTTTGGTTTTTACTGTCAAGACGCAAAGAAGTCAATTATTTAGTTGAAAACTCAAATAATCAAATTCAAGTTTCTACATTATCACTGTTTAAAGAAATAATTGCCCAAGCCATCCCCTTTATTATTATTGATGCTGGAATTCAGTTATTTTATTTGGTTGACCAGTATACTTTTCATCCAATGATTGCTAGTTTGGTGCAAGCAAGTGATAATACAATTGAAACTTGGTATGCGTTATTTGCACTTAATGCAAATAAGTTAATTATGATTATTGTATCTTTAGCCAGTGCTATGGCAGTAACAGCAATTCCACTTTTGTCAGCAGCAAAAGCTAAAAAAAATATCAAAAATATTTCTGAACAAGTAAGCAGTACACTTGATTTATTCTTATTTATTATGATACCAGCTGCTTTTGGTATGGCTGCTATTTCAACACCCATTTATACAATTTTTTATGGCTTTGATCAATTGGGCTCGAATGTGTTGTATCTGTCATCCTTTACAGCAATTACGCTAGGGTTATTTACTGTATTAATGGCTATTTTACAGGGACTTTCAGAAAATTTGTTAGCTATTAAGTATTTAGTCTTAGGGTTAGTTATCAAATTAATTGTGCAATATCCAATGGTTTATTTATTTAAAATTTATGGTCCTTTGATTGCAACTAATTTGGGGATGCTTACTATTATCTTTTTTGCTCTTAGGCATTTGCGCGTTACATTCAACTTTAACCAAAATCGCACAAGTAGACGTTTTATTGGTATTACTGTTTTTTCGATAATGATGTTTATAGCGGTTTTAATAACTGAAAAAGGATTAGGGTTGTTTTTACAAGTTTCTAATCGTTGGCAAGCAGTCGTAATCGTTCTAGTTTCTGTAGTTATTGGTGCAGCAGTTTACAGTATAGCAGCAATTAAATCGAATTTAGCTCAGCGAATTTTGGGCGATAAGATCGTGTTAATACTGCAAAAATTACATATTAAAGCATAAAAATCGTTGAGTTTTATTACTCAACGATTTTTATTTATAATTATCAATATTAATTGGTTTGCCATCTTTTTAGGCAATAAAAAAGTTAAAACCACTTAACTTTTATCTGGAATCTATATGCCCCGAAAAAGATTCGAACTTTCACTTAGTTACCTAAACAGCGACCTGAACGCTGCGCGTCTGCCAATTCCGCCATCGGGGCCTAATATTTTTAATCTAGTAATAATAATACCAAAAATTTGGTAAAATGTAAGCATAAAACGGAAATAAATTGAAATTTTGCTTTGAAAGGAGATTATTATTTTGAAGCATAAAATTAAAAAAATAATTGGAGTACTTGTAATCGTTTGGGGATTAATGGTACCCACTCAAGTAGTTATCGCTCAAGAACTACCCAATAATTATTGCAACAATCAGTTAAACTTAAAAGTTAAATCGGCGATAGCAATTGATAGCAAAACCGGTCAATTATTATACGGACAAAATATTAATCAGCCTTTACCAATCGCTTCTATGACAAAATTAGTAACCGTTTATTTGACCCTAAAAGCAATTGAAGAAAAGAAAATCACTTGGACAACTACTGTTCAACCCACGCATCAAATTGTATCAATTTCAAATAATCGTGATTTTTCTAATGTACCGCTACGTTATGGTCATTCATATACTATCAAGCAACTTTATCAAGCAACTTTAATTGAATCTGCAAATGGTGCAGCAATGATGTTAGCCCAAGCAATCAGCGGTTCACAAGTTATTTTTGTCAAAATGATGCGTGAGCAACTGCAAAAATGGGGCATAACAGACGCTCAGATTTATACAACTTGTGGGTTACCAAACAAAAGTGTTGGTTCAGATGCTTATCCGCAAGCAACAAATAATGCTGAAAATACTATGTCAGCCAAGGATATGGCGATTGTTGGACGTCATTTGGTTAATGACTACCCATTTGTAATTAAAACAACCAAATTGCCGCGATTAAATTTTATTGATCAAAATTTTAAGACTCCAATGACTAATTTTAATTGGATGCTGAAAACTTTGCCGCAATATCATTCAAAAATAAATGTTGATGGCTTAAAGACAGGAACAACTGATGCTGCAGGTGCTTGTTTTATAGCTACGGCAAAGCATAAGGGAGTTAGATTGATAACAGTAGTCATGGGGGCGCGTCATATTAATGGGACAGATCCTTCACGCTTTGAAGAAACGAATAAGTTATTTGGATATATATTCAAACACTATCATCCGGTTATTTTTAGGAAAAATGAAGTAATTATGGGTAGAACCGGTATACAAGTCAACTCCGGTAAAGCTAAGCAAATTAGCATAGGAATTAAAAAGGCTAGTGAAGTTTGGGTACCGATCGATCAAAAATTAAAAGTGAATTTAACGCAAACTGCTGTAGAGGCACCGGTAAAAGAAAATCAGGTTGTCAGTGAATATAGTTTTGAAGCTGGACCAGAGAAATTAATTTCTTTGACCAATCCTAATGGTCTAAAAATACCTGCTAAAGCTTTGGAAGCGACTGATCGGGTTAACTTTTTAGTTAGATTTTGGCGTTGGCTTTTTGGGGGATAATTTAAGTGATAGAAATTTCACAAGAAATACTGACTAGAGTAATTAGAAAACGTTCCAGTAATACACATAAGGGTAATTTTGGTCGGATATTACTTATTGGCGGTAATGAAAATTATGGCGGAGCAATCATTATGTCAGCAGAAGGTGCATTAAATAGTGGCGCAGGTCTAGTAACCGTGGTAACCCATTCGCTCAATGCTGCTGCTTTACATGCTCGACTTCCTGAAGTAATGTATGTCGACTGGCGCCAGCGCAATTTAGCTGAAATAATCAAAAAAATGGATGTTATTGTATGTGGACCTGGTCTGGGTAATAGTTTGTTTGCTCAAAACATTTTAATTATGATTAAAGAAACGATTACTAAAACACAAACTCTAATTTTGGATGCTAGTGCTTTAGATTTGCTAGCGCAAGATCATAGCTTAGTTCCAAGTAGTGCAGGCACAGTGGTACTTACGCCGCATCAAATGGAATGGCAGCGCCTTAGTCAAATTCATATTCCGTTTCAAGCTGATCAAGCTAACTTGACTGCGTTACAGACTCTTTTTCCTCGTAAAAATGCTATTCTGGTTTTAAAAAGTAATCATACTAAGATTTATGATGCTAAAGGTAATGTTTATCTTAATCCACTTGGGAACCCTGGAATGGCTGTAGGTGGAATGGGCGATACTTTAACTGGAATAATTGGTGGTTTTGTTGCCCAGTTTGGGTCAAATATTGACACAGTCTTAGCAGCAGTTTATTTACATTCTTTAGCAGGTGATGAACTTGCAGGTAACAATTATATAGTTCGTCCGACAAGGATTAGTGCATTGCTACCTGAATTAATGAAAAAATACGCTAATTAGAGTACATAAATAATAATTATCTGGAATGAAGTTTATTATAATTAGTAGAGGTTTACGCAGAATGAAAAATAATATTTTAAAACCGCTTACAATTTGTTTGATTATATTAATTGGTATTATCAGTTTAGCGCGAATTTCTATGCCACCTACTGCAAATGAAGTAAATCAAAGACATCAGACAATAATTAAAAAAAAGACAGCCGCTTCTTATCGCCCCTATAAAGACCCTGAAGATTTGCGTCGGCCCTATAATTGGCGTAAGTCAAGTGAAATGAAGCGATATCCTAATATTAAGCGATTAGAAAATGATTTAACAATTAGAGTTTCGCTTAAGGGCAATCGAGTATATATTTTGCGAGATGGTCAGCGAGTATATACAATGTTGGCAAGTAGTGGTATTTATAAAAATGGCAAATCGCTAACTCCTACTGGTAATTTTAAGATTAACTATAATCGTGGCACCTCATTTTATAACCCTGAATTAAATGAAGGAGCCAATAATTGGACTAGCTGGGATGAAAAAGATGAGTATCTTTTTCATTCCGTACCGACAAAAAGTAATGGTCGATATAATATAACAGAAGCAAGAAAATTGGGAATTAAGGCAGGTTCTCATGGTTGCATTCGCTTAAGTGTTTCTGATTCAAATTGGTTAATGAAAAATATTCCTTATGGTACGAAAGTAATTATCAAAAATAATTAAAAGTATTGGCTTAGATAAATTTTCCTGCTATAATCACTTTGAAGTTGTTAGAAGTAGTAAGCATCTAATCTATTTAGCGAGTTCGCGTTGGTGTAAGACGAACTAGATTAGTGTATGAAGGCGTGTCTAACTGATAAAATAAAAAAGTTAAAGCGGATACTTTGTATCAATTAGAGTGGTACCGCGGGTAAAATCTCGTATCTTCCTTTGTAAAGAAGGAAGAGATTTTTTTATTATTTTGGAGGTAAAAATGGATTTTAAAAGTAAGGTAGTTGACCTAGTTGCAAGTCAAGTCGATTTACCAAAAGAGAAAATTAATCAATTAATTGAAAGACCGAAAAATGAAAAAATGGGTGACTATGCTTTTCCAGCTTTTGCCTTAGCTAAAATAGTACACAAAAATCCAGTTGAAATTGCCACATCAATTGCTGCAAATCTCAAGAGTGCAGACTTTTCAACTATTCAAGCAGTTGGCCCCTATGTCAATTTTGCAATTAATCACGAAAAATTAATTACACAAACTTTGCAGGAAGTCTTGGCGCAAAAAGAGCACTACGGTGATCAAAAATTAGGTGAAGGTAATGTACCTATTGACATGTCTAGCCCTAATATTGCCAAGCCAATGTCAATGGGTCATTTGCGGTCAACTGTGATCGGTAATTCAATTGCTGAAACTTTAAAAAAGGTTGGTTATAATCCAATTAAAATTAATCACTTAGGTGATTATGGTACTCAATTTGGTAAATTGATTTCGGCATATAAACACTGGGGTGTCGAAGAAGACGTTAAAAAAGATCCGATTATGAGTCTGTTTAAATACTATGTTAAATTTCATGAAGAAGCGGAAAAGAATCCAGAACTTGATGATGAGGGCAGATCATGGTTTAAAAAACTTGAGGCAGGAGATCAAGAAGCAGTTGAACTATGGCAATGGTTCCGTGAAGTTTCTTTGGCTGATTTTAAACGGATATATCAAGAATTAGGTGTAACCTTTGATTCATATAAAGGGGAAGCATTTTTCAATGATAAAATGCAACCAGTAATTGATGAATTGAAGCAAAAGAAACTTTTGCATGAGTCTCAAGGTGCCCAAGTTGTTGATATGGGTAAAGATGAAAATCCAGCCATGATTGTTAAATCTGATGGTACTAGTATTTACTTAACACGTGATTTAGCTGCTGCAATATACCGAATGAATACTTATCATTTTGTAAAGATGATTTATGTAGTTGGTAATGAACAATCACATCACTTTGTAGAATTAAAGACTGTTTTGAAAAAGATGGGTTATGACTGGGCAGATGAGATATACCATGTGCCGTTTGGTTTAATTACTCAGAATGGCAAGAAATTATCTACAAGAAAAGGTAACGTAATTTTTCTTGATCAAGTATTACAGGATGCTGTTAGCTTGGCTGGTAAACAAATTGAACAAAAAAATCCCGACTTAGCACATAAAGAACAGGTTGCTCATGATGTTGGTGTTGGCGCAGTTGTCTTTCATGATTTAAAAAATGAGCGGACAGAAAATTTTGACTTTGATTTAGAAGAAGTTGTCCGTTTTGAAGGGGATACTGGTCCATATGTTCAATATACAAATGCTCGTGCCCAAAGTGTTTTGCGCAAAGCAGCAAAATTAGGGCAAAAGCCAAATCTGAACAATATTGCTCTTAATGATGATTGGTCTTTTGCCGTAGCAAAAGCTTTAGCTGATTTTCCAAGAATAATTGCCCGTAGTTGTGACAAATTTGAGCCATCAGTCATTGCTAAATATTCGTTAGATTTAGCCAAAAAATTCAATAAATACTATGCCAATGTAAAAATATTAACTGATGATCAGCAAATTAGTGCCCGTCTAGCTCTAGTTCAGGCAACATCAATTGTTTTAACAGAAGCACTTAGATTATTAGGTGTCAATGCTCCTAAAGAAATGTAAAACTAATCATTTTTAAAAAATAACGCTTACATTGATTAAAAGCTTGTTCAACAATTAATTATTACGGTACAATGAAACTGTAAGTTTTATAGGAGGAAATTATCAATGGCATATTTAGATAATGGTAACCAAATTTTTAAAGATGCGCGTAAGAACCACTATGCAGTTGGTGCTTATAACACTAACAACTTAGAATGGACACGTGCAATTTTGCAAGCAGCTGAAGAAACTAGAACTCCAGTATTAATTCAAGTTTCAATGGGTGCTGCTAAGTATATGGGTGGCTACAAGATAGCTAAGGACATCGTTGAAGATTCAATTGACGCAATGGACATTTCTGTTCCAGTTGTATTGAACCTTGACCACGGTGACTTTGAAGCAGCTAAGGAATGTATTGCTCTTGGCTATTCATCAGTTATGTTTGATGGTCATGCTTTACCAACTGAAGAAAACTTAGCCAAGACTAAGGAAATTGTTAAATTAGCACATGAACGTGGAATTTCGGTTGAAGCTGAAATTGGTAAAATTGGTGAAAACCAAGGTTCAGAAGGTGGAGAACTTGCTTCTGTTGAAGACGCCAAGGCCTTTGTAGCTGCTGGTGTTGACAAGCTTGCTTGTGGTATCGGTAACATTCACGGTGTTTACCCAAGTGATTGGAAGGGATTAAACTTTGATCGGTTAAAGGAAATTGCTGATGCAGTTTCAGTTCCTCTTGTATTACACGGTGGTTCAGGTATTCCTGAAGAACAAGTTAAGAAGGCTATTTCACTTGGTATTTCAAAGGTTAACATCAACACTGAATTCCAATTAGCCTTCCAAGAAGCAACTCGTAAGTACTTTGAAGCTCATAAGGATGAAGACAAGGCTAACAAGGGTTATGACCCACGTAAGCTTCTTCTTCCTGGTACTGAAGCAATCACTAACTCAATGAAGGAAATGATTACTTGGCTTGGTACCCCATCAATCGATGACCAAATCAAGTCTGTTGCTTTTGATAAGAGTTCATTAAACTTAGAATAATTGCTATTTAGTTTATAAAATATATAAAAAAGGCTAACTCGATTAAGGAGTTGGCCTTTTTGTTTACTAAAAAATTGGAATTAAATTTATAATTTTAACTTTTAACGTGGATTAACAATCGGGATTAAACAAAGATTGTAACTGGAAGATTCCATCCGTAAAATCATACTTAAGGACTGAGCAGTTCTTGATGCGTTCAGTTCGTTTAAACGTATTGTACTTTTCCCATTGCCGGTAAAAGTTAGCAATTGCAGCACCATGAGATACAATTAAAATGTGCTTGTTCTTAGAATTTTCCGTAATCGTAGTAATTGCCTGATTGATGCGCTCGGTTAATTGTTTTTGTGATTCACCGCCAAATTGCACGAAAAAGTCATTATATGGCAGCGGTGGGTTAAGGTGTTCACCTTCCCCCTCATAAGTACCAAAGTTCCATTCACGTAAATCTTTATGCACTTTAAATGGCAAATTAGTAATTAGTTTCAATGTATCAACTGCTCTTTCAGAAGTAGAACAGTGGGCTTCATCTAGTGGTATATTTAGTTTTTCAAAATATTCTTTTTTAGTAGCCTGGGCCTGTTTAATACCAAGTTCTGTTAGTGGAGAGTCACAAAATCCTTGAATTTTATGCTGAACATTAAACAAGGTTTGACCATGGCGGACTAAATAAATTGATTTCATAATTAATACCTCTTTTATTTAAGTTTAAACTTTATTGTAGCGAAAGAATAGCAAAATAAGCAATGTTCTTTAACATTAAAGTGATTAATTTTACTTGACTTAAAGTTGAATTGAAGGGTTAAACTAAGATAGTGGAGGTAAAATTATGATATTAAATGAAAACTTAACTTTAAATAATGGTGTTAAAATTCCTAAGCTAGCTTTAGGAACTTGGCAAATATCTAATCAACAAGTTACAGATGTAGTTAAAATGGCACTTCAAATGGGTTATCGTCACATTGATACGGCTCAGGCTTATGGTAATGAAGCTGGAGTTGGGAAAGGTGTCAAAAATTCTGGAATTAAGCGTGAAGAAATTTTTGTTAATTCTAAAGTAGCAGCCGAAATTAAAAATTATGCTGAGGCCAAAAAATCAATTGATGATACTTTACTAAAGCTGGATTTAGATTATCTTGATATGATGATTATCCATAATCCTCAACCATGGGTAGAAGTTAATCAATCAACGGATCGTCATTATCAAGGAAATCTTGAAACTTGGGGAGCTTTAGAAGATGCTGTTAAAGCTGGAAAACTTCGGGCAATTGGTGTTTCTAGTTTTGAGGCAAAAGATTTACAAAACTTAATTGATAACAGTGACACTAAACCGATGGTAAACCAAATTTTGTGTCATATTGGAGCAACGCCAAAAGATTTAATTGATTTTTCGCAAAATAATGGCATAATAGTTGAGTCTTTTTCTCCAGTTGCTCATGGAGCGGCTTTAAATAATCCTATAATTGTAAAGATGGCGCAAAAATATCATGTTTCGGTTGCACAATTATGCATTAGATATGATTGGCAGCTTGATACAGTAGTATTGCCAAAAGCTACGCAGTTAGAACACATTAAGCAAAATACCGAAATTGATTTTACAATTACTGATGAGGATATGGAATCCCTAGCGCAACTTAGCGGATTAGATTATGGGTCAGCTAGTCATTTTCCAGTCTTTGGTGGCAAGCTGTAAGAACATGAAATATTTCTAGTGTTACGTTACATATTTATATAACAAGTTTAACTTAGTCACATATTCATTAAAATGGATATGCGACTATTTTTTGTTCCAAATAGTTGAGTGATTATTACAATAAATTTTTTTATTAGGGCGCAAATAATCTAAAATTAAAGCTTTTTTATTATAGCAATTTAAATAATTAAGTACTTCACATACTTCATATTATATTGTTTAATGAAAGCGTAAACAATATATTGAAAAGGAGTTTAAATAATGGCTAATAATGAAAAATTTCAATGGGATGCAATCTATGATGTGGCAGTTTTGGGTTTTGGTGGTGCTGGTGCTACTGCTGCCAGATTTGCTGCCGATCAAGGAGCAAAAGTATTACTAGTTGACAGTGCGCCTGAAGGTCATGAAGGAGGAAATACCCGTTACTCAGGTCAAATGGTTGGTGCCGGAACTGATTATAATGCTTTAAAAAATTATCATGAACACCTGGCTGCACCTTTAAAACCTGATAAAGCAGCTTTTGATAACTTTATTGAGGGAATGGCTAATATGGGGGACTACTTTAGAAAGTATTTAGATGTTGAGCCCGTTAGTATGAAGAAGTTATTAGCGGGCACGCCTTCGACGGCTTATGTAACTGAATATCCTGAATTGCCCGATGCAGATTCATACGATGATTATTTGGTTCACGAAGGAGTTGATGATGCAGCTTTATGGAAAATTTTGCGTCAAAAAGTTTTAGAGCGGTCAGAAAAAATTGATATTTGGTATGCTTCACCTGCTAAACACTTAATTCAAGATGGGATAACTAAGACAGTTATCGGTGTGCAAATTGAACGTGATCATGTTTTACGTAATATCAAGGTTAAGAATGGTGTTGTTCTTGCTACAGGGGGCTTTGAAAATAACAAAGAAATGATTCAAACATTCTTGCAAGCACCTTATTTGTCACCAATTGGCAGTTTATATAACAAGGGTGATGGCATTAAAATGCTTGAGGAAGTAAACGCTCAACTCTGGAATATGCGTTCATTTGAGTCGCTAGGACAATTTCATGGTTTATCATTACGGCAAAAAGAGGGCTTACGGTCGACATATGCACTCAATGTCTTTTGGCAAGAAAGTTTTATGGGTAGTGTAATTGTAGTGGGTGATGATGGCACACGTTATTTCAATGAAGCAGAAATGAACCGTCATGGTCATATTTATAACCATGGTGATTGGGCAGTTCCGTTAAATCAGAATCGACCATATATGATTTTTGATCAACGAAAGTATGATGAACTTAAAAATGAACCAGAAAATAGTTTTAAGGTACCTGGTTACTTGGAAAAAGCGATTAAAGCAGATACGCTGGCTGAACTAGCAGAAAAAATTGGTAAAAGACAAGAAAAGTTGCAAATGACAGTTACTGAGTTTAATTTCATGGCTCAACAAGGTAAAGATTATGCCTTTCATCGTGATCCAAAAACTTTGCGCACATTTAATGCTGAGGGACCTTATTACGCGATTGCTTTAAGACAAAATATGCTTAATACTCAAGGTGGCGGTCGCCGTAATGGACATGCTCAAGTCTTAAATCCAGATGGTCAGCCAATCCCACATTTATATGAAGCAGGTGAGTTAGGTGCTCCGTTTGTTAATAAGTACACAACGGGTGGCAATGTTGCTGATTGTTTAATTTCAGGTAAAATTGCAGGTGAAAATGCGGCCACTATTAAACAAGACCTACCTCTATCTGGCGGCTTAAATTTGAATGATGCAATTATAAATAATGATTTTAATTCTACAAGTGATGAGGATAAACAACAATATTCAGTTGGCAAAAATCAATACTTGGGCTTCAGTAATCAAGGCATGGGCGATGGTGTAGTAGTTCGTACAACTGTTGATAATGAAGGAAAGATAAAGAACGTTGAAATACTAAAACAAACAGAAAGTGATGACTATGGTTTAAAGGCTGTAAAGGAATTGCCAAAGAAAATGATTGAAGAAAATACTTATGATGTTGATGCCATTTCTGGTGCTTCTCAAACTAGTCGTGCAATCAAAGAGGCTGTAAAAGATTCACTATCTAAAATCAAATAGTTGTTATTTCAAATATGATTAATTAAAGTCTATATTAATACACATAATGTTAACTCTCTGATTTAAATTTAAAGTCAGGGAGTTTTTATTTTGATAGCAACTTAAATTCTAAATAATATTTTTAAAATAAGTAAAATCATATTGATTACAAACAAAAATAGACAAGATCAATTAAAAAGACTAGCTCTAATCAAATATTAGAAGTTAGTCCCTAAAAGTACTTAATAATCTCTTTTAAATTTAAACTTGTTTTTTAAAAATTGTCGGCTTATTTAATGCTGGCTCAGTCATAAGTAAAATTTTATTTGCTTTAAATTGAATTGGTAATAGTTCATGCTGGTATAGTCTTTCTTCAACAAACATTTCAGCGTGATCATTAACAATGACCGGATAATTCCATTTGCCGATTTTAACTACTAAGTAACCATTATCATCACTAACTGTCAGTAGTCCATAACCGGGGTGATAATAGTCACCACAATATGCTTGAATGGTATTAAATCGGTGGGATGCATTTCCTTTTAGCTTGGCTAAGTGAGATTCATGCGTAGTGACTTTATTTGCCATAATTTTACTCACTTTATCTGCCCAAACGGTATCATTTATACCCATTACTTCGTCAATTGTTTGATAGGCCAATGCAAAAATAGCATCAGTTGAGTCCAAATTGGTTGTAAACACAAAGGCTAAGTCAAAATCAGGAACAAAGCCTAAGAATGAACAATATCCAATATAAGAACCACTGTGATAGAAATACTTGTGTCCCCGATAATCTTCCATCATCATGCCTAGACCGTAGGCAGCAAAGTTAGCCCCACCATAATTGCGACTAGGGGCCATGATTGACTGTGGTAAGTATCGTTGCGCCGTAATCTCAGTTGAAGTGGTTTTTTGAGTTTTCAATTGAAATTCAGCCCAAGTGAGTAAATCTGCAATTGTGGCTAACATGCTGCTAGCGCCACCAACTTTACCTGGTGCAATAAAAGGTACTTCTTGAGTAAGATTATTATCGCGAATAAAGGGTTTTACAATTCGTGTTTGAGGTGCTTCATGATGATTAATAAAAGTATTATTCAGTCGCAGTGGTTTAAGCAAATTTTCCCGTTCATAAGCACCATAATCTTGTCCGATTGCCTGTTCCATTGCATAAGTAGCTACTGCATAAATTAAATTACTATATTGCATTTTGTATCGTAATTCATGATTGGGTTCTAAGTAGCCCACATGTTCAGCTTTTTCCTTTAAAGAAAGGTCATTTTTGTTCATATTGGTAAAACGCATCAGATCATGAGCAGGGAGCCCACTTTGATGGCTGAGAGCGTCTCTAAAGGTTAAATGATTTTCGGCCTGTTTATCAATTAATTTGAAATCAGTCCAGTATTTCTTTAATGGATCATCTAGGTTGATTTTTCCCTGATCAGCTAATTGGCAGATTGCGGTTGCTAGAAATGTTTTTGAAATAGATGCTAGTGGATACAAACTATTTTGTTCGGCTGCACCGTAAACTTGACTATAGCGATCATTGGCATGATAAATTCCAATTCCCAGACTGGGTAAGTTAAATTTAGAAATCATTGTTTCTGCTAAGTGATTAATTTTGCTATTATCCATTTTTACTCCTTTATATAGATGCTTATAAGCAAATCGTTAACTAATATTTTACTCCTTAATAAAAAATAATTAAATATTTTTTATTAAATAATGAATTAAATATATTAATATGATATATTTATTATAATAATTAAACAAAATTTAAATGGAAGTGAAAAATTACAATGAAAAGAGAAAATATATTAGCTTCTTTAGGTATTTTAAGCATGGCTGCCATGACTTTAGCCGGTTGTGGTAAGAATAATGCTACTAAAAATGAAACCAAAACAGTTGCTAAATTTCCCGTGGAAACACCTATAAAAACACCAAAGCAAGGAGGAGTAGTTAAGATTGCAGTAGAAACAGATACCCCTTTTTCTGGTATCTTCTCTAATGAATTATCTTCTGAAGATGTGGATGCACAAGTTGGGGCACCAGGGCAAGAGACCTTATTTGATAGTGATGATCATTACAAAATAAATGATAAGGGTCCAGCAACCTTAAAATTAAATTTAAAAAATAACACAGCTACTATTAATATAAAAAAGGGAGTTAAATGGTCTGATGGTAAACAAGTAGTAGCTAAAGATTATGAATATGCATATGAAATTTTAGCTAACAAAGAGACAATGTGCCCAAGATATACTAACCAATTTGAAATCTTAAAGGGTCTAAAAGAATATCATGAAGGCAAAGCAAAAAATATTTCTGGAATTGAAATGCCTGATGGTGAAAATGGTCGAAAAATTGTACTGCACTTCTCGCATTTAAGTCCAACTATGTATAATGCCGGTAACCGATATTTGTGGTCATCAGTTGAGCCGTATCATTATTTAAAGAATATTCCATTTTCTAAATTAAAATCATCTGATCAAATTCGAAAAAATCCATTATTCTTTGGCGCGTTTAAATTGGCTAAATTAGTTCGTGGTCAATCAGCTACTTGGGTACCCAATGAACATTATTGGCGTGGAAAGCCAAAATTAGACAAAATCGTAATTTCAGTTGTTTCACCGAATTCTGCGACTCAAGCAATTAAAAGTCACAAATTTGATGTAATTCAAGTTATTAATACTCAATGGGATCAAGTTAAAAATACAAAAGATGTTAATTTTGTGGCACAAATACCTTTAAGCTATCGTTATTTAGGATTTAAGGTTGGTAAATGGGATAATAAGTTAAATAGGAATGTCGAAAATCCAAATGCTAAAATGAACAATAAGGCGTTAAGACAAGCGATTGGCTATGCAATGAATGTTGATGAAGTTAATAAACATTACACCAGTTCATTATCCTTTAGAGTAACTACATTAATTCCTTCTAAGTTTGGTGACTTTTTTGATAAGGATGCAAAAGGTTTTCCTTATAGTTTGAAAAAAGCAAATGATATTTTAGATAAAGCTGGTTTTAAGAAAAAGGGCAAGTGGCGTACTCAACCTAATGGCAAACCATTGACCATAAAAATAGCAGCAATGAGTGGAGATGCTACGCAAGAACCAATTACGCAAAATTATATTCAGCAGTGGAAGAAAATTGGGTTGAATGTCCAATTAGCAACTGGTCGTTTAATTGAGCATAATTCATTCTATGACAAACTTCAGCATGATGATAAAGGAATTGATATGTATATTGGAGGCTGGTCGATGCCATCAGAACCGTCGCCACAGTCATACTATAGTGAGTCAGCACCATTTAATATGGGCCGTTTTGTAACGGCAAAGAATACTAAATTGCTTGAGGACATGAATTCACAAAAAGCCTTTAACCATAAGTATCGGGTGCAAAAGTTTCATGAATGGCAAAGATATATGAATGAAGAAGCGTATTATATTCCAATTTACAATTCATATCAGATTACAGCAGTCAATAATCAAATAACTGGGTACTCCTTTAAACCATCCAAAAATAATAGTGGTCAACCACTATGGTATAACGTAAGTTATGTGAAATAAAGGAGCTATTGATGAGAACAGGAAGCAAAATTATTACACTTGATAATGGCTATCATTTATGGACAAGTACGCAAGGCGAGGGGAATATTCATCTTTTAGCTTTACACGGCGGACCTGGTGGAAATCATGAATATTGGGAAGATGCAGCTGATCAATTGGCTAAACAAGGTCTAAAAGTACAAGTAACAATGTATGATCAACTAGGCTCGCTATACTCTGATCAACCAGATTATGAAGATCCCAAAATTGCTGAAAAATATCTAACTTATGAATATTTTCTTGATGAAGTTGATGAGGTTAGAGCAAAGCTAGGGTTAGATAATTTCTATTTAATCGGTCAAAGTTGGGGTGGCTTACTAGCGCAAGAGTACGCTGTTAAATACGGACAACATCTGAAGGGAACGATTATTTCATCAATGGTTGACGATACCGACGACTATATTGCATCAATTAATCGGCGCCGCCAGCAAATTTTTCCACAAAGTGAAATTGATTTCATGCGTGAATGTGAAGCAAATAATGATTATCAAAACCAGCGTTATCAAGAAGATGTGCAAATTTTGAATATTAACTTTCTTGATCGGCGGCAACCGTGCAAGCTATATCATCTTAAGCGGATAGGCGGCTTGCCTGTTTATCATGCCTTTCAAGGCGATAATGAGTTTGTAGTAACCGGCAAATTAAAAGAATGGCATTTTAGAAAATATTTAAAACAAATAACTATGCCGACTTTGCTAACTTTTGGTGAAGAGGATACGATGCCATTAGAAACAGCTAAAATTATGCAGCAAGAAATACCTAATTCTCGCTTAGTGACAACCCCTAATGCTGGTCATCACCATATGGTTGATAATCCTGAAGTATATTACAAGCATCTTGCCGATTTTATTCGTGAAGTAGAAGATGGGACTTTTCAAGGTGACTAAGTTAGTTTAAAAAAAGAGTGTTTCATAATAGTCGATTTGTTATGAAACACTCTTTTGTTGTAGTTATTTTTGACCGTAAAAATAGTTAGCAGTGGCACCACCATCAATTAAAAATGTTGCTCCAGTAATAAAAGCACCTTGTGGACTCATTAATAGTTGAGCTACATTAGCAACTTCATCAGCAGTTCCCGGTCGACCAGCGGGTGATTGGGCAAACATTTTTTTATAAAAATCACCGCGCGGTCCATTAAATTCATCTAAGGCCAGCGGCGTTACAATAATTCCGGGGGCAATTGCATTAAGTCGCGCTCCTCGTTGGGACCAATTAATGGCTTCAGCCATTACCCGCTTTTCATTGCAACGTTTGGCAAGTTGATAGGCCTTGAGAGTATCTGTAATTTTTTCCGGTTGCAGAAAATCTAAAGCTAATAAATTTTCAGTTGGAGTCATGGCCAAGGCTTTGTCTTGTGTAGGAGTTAGGGCTGGCATGCGATGCCCTGATTGACTAGAAATGATTACCCCCACACCATTATCAGTAATCACTTTACCAACTTCTTCAAGTAAAACTGCGGTACCATATAAGTCAACTTGCAAGATATCTTCAATACTGGCTTGACTAGGTGATAAGCCGGCACCGTTAACCAAGGCTGCAATTTCACCAAAAGTTTGAGCAAAAGCGATTGTCTTGCGTATTGAAGTTCGTGAAGCTAAGTCCATTGTGGTTGGTTTGGCATCAAAACCAGCTTCTAATAGCATTTGAGCAATTTTTTGGGCATGGTTAAAATTTTTGTCACCTACAACAATTGTATACTCAGCACCTAAGCGTCGCGCGATGGCCTGACTGATTTGGCCGGCACCAATGACTAACATTACTTGTTTTTTCATTTTATTTATCTCCTTAATTAATCCGATTAATTCCTAAACTCTTCCTTCTACCTAAATTAGGCTCATGAACTAGTTTTAATACCAAATCAGCAATGCTTAAGCGGGAAACATCGTGTCCACCAAAAGGTTCTCCCTTTTGTGTGAGCTGGTAAGCAGTATCATTTCCGTTATCAAACCAGCCGGGACGAATAATAGTGTAATTAAGGCTGGAACTTTCAATTATGTCAGCTGCTTTGCGGTAGGGCGTTAAAATTGGGTTAGTTATTAAATTGCCTTTTGGGTCAATAGCCGCAGGAATTTCATTATAAATCCCCATTGACGTAATAAAAATCAACCGATTCAAATGGAAAAGTGGCATTTGTTTAACTAAGATTTGTGCGATTTGTTCAATTGCACCACTGACTGCCACAAAAACAACGTCTTGGTTTTCTAGTGCCACTTGTAATTGTGTTTGATTGAGCGCATCACCAGTAATTATTTGTTCTCTTGTAGAATCAAGACTTACCTGTAAATTTTGGGTATGTCGTGCCATCAAAGTTAGCGTATCATTAGAATGTTGCAAAAAATATTGCCGAGTAACTTGACCAATCGATCCACTGGCACCAATTATTAATACTTTCATCAAAATTGAATTCCTTTCTAATTTGATTTAAAATCATTTTAGTTCCTTATAGTAGCTCGAATGCAATACTTTTTTTTATGAAGAGGTGAAACAATGACTTATTCAGTTCAAGAAGTAGCACACAAAATGGGATTAACTCCTTATACAATAAGATATTATGATGATAATGGCTTGATTCCTTTTGTTAAACGGGACCAAAATAATAATCGCTTATTTGATGATGTGGATATAGAGTGGCTACAAATTGTTGTTTGTCTTCGTGAAACTGGGATGCCCTTAAAAAACATCCGGCATTATTTAGAATTAGTGCAAGAAGGTGAACAAACAGTCTCTGAACGGTACCAAATTATGCTTAGGCAGCAGCAAGATACTCTTGCCGAAATTTCAGAGTTAAAAAAACATTTAGCAACAATTAACCGCAAAGTAAATCATTATGCTGAAATAATGCAAAAAAACCAGCCTGATTCCTATGAGCCGTCAAATATTGCTGTAAAAAGTAAGTAAAAAAAGTTGGGTCAATAATTGATCCAACTCTTTTAGTTATTAATTAAATTAATTTTGCTAAAAGGCAAAGTAACCTTAATTTGCTCAAAAGAAAATGGCTTAGTCAAAGATACTTGGTAAGCTGTTAGCTGAAGTGACTCACTACCGGTAAATTCTGAATTGTAAAGTGGATCACCAATGATTGGGCTGCCTAGTGCAGCTAGATGAACGCGAATTTGATGTGTTCGACCAGTTTCTAGCTTTAGTTTGACTAAAGCCGAATTGTTAGCGTAACGCTGCAAAACTTGATAATTAGTTATAGAGGTTAAACCATCATTGCGAATCTTACGTTTACGTTGGTCGAGTGGGTCGTGACCAATTGGTAAATTAATTGTCCCAGCATTGTGTAAATTTTGGGCATGATCAACAATCGCTAAATATTCTCGGTGGAAAATTTTTTGAGCTAATTCTCTATTTAGGATGGGGACAACGGCTGGATTTTTAGCTATTAGTAGTAAGCCATTGGTCAGCATATCTAAACGGTGTACAATAAAGGGCGTGTTCTTTAAATAAGTTGTACAATCGTTTAACGCCGTATCTGTTTCGTGTAAATTGGGATGAGTCTTTTGTCCCGTGGGCTTATTTATTATTAACAGATCATGGTCTTCATAAACTACATCTGGCAAACGCCCACTCGGTGGATATACTCCTTGCAGGGAATCAACATGATCAAGTTGCAATTCTATTTTTTCATTTGGCAAAACAAGTTGATTAAAATAGCGATAATGGCCATTAATTAATATTTTTTGTTCTGTTCGTAAAAAATGACGCCATTTTCGAGGTATTAACAAATAGCGTAACAGATTGCTTATTGAGCAAGGGGCAAGATTGGGCGGATAGGTAAGTGTAAAATAATAGCTCATAAATATTTATTAAATCTTCTTTTTAAATATAAATAATAGTTTTGGATATGATACAATTTCAATTGTTTCTAAAAGGAGCATTGTCTAATGGAAAATAATAAACCAAAAAAAAGGGGACTAAAAGCCCTCTGGCACCGATTTGATAATCGATTTTTTATCGGGCGCTGGTTAATTTTAATCGTGCTTAGCTTAACTCTTTTGGTTTGTGCTTATTATACCGTTAAGGTTAAAACTTCAAATATTTCTAACTTAAAGGCCTCTTTGTCGACCACTACTGCCATTTATGATTATAAAAATCAAAAGGCAGGGTCGCTTTATTCTCAAAAAGGCACCTTTGTTGAATATAATAAAATTTCGGCAAATGTCAAGAACGCAGTCATTTCTACTGAGGATAGAACTTTTTGGAAAAACCCTGGTTTCAGTATTAAAGGCATGGCTAGAGCTGCTTTAGGACTGATCGCCCATCGTGGACAAATTGCTGGTGGTGGTTCAACGATTACGCAGCAACTAGCTAAAAATGCGCTTTTAACGCAAAAGCAGACTTTTTCACGGAAAATCGAAGAACTTTTTTTTGCTGTGGAAATTAACCATGTCTATTCAAAAAAAGATATTTTAACGATGTATCTTAATAAAGCATATTTTGGTAATGGTGTTTGGGGGGTGCAGGATGCTAGTCAAAAATATTTTGGTAAAAATGCAAGTCAACTAACACCAGGAGAAGGAGCAACTCTTGCAGGCATTTTGAGAAACCCTAGTCAGTATAATCCAATTGATCATATGTCATATTCGCTTGCGCGCCGCAATGTTGTTTTAGATTTAATGGTGCAAAATAACAAACTTACTGCTCAGCAAGCTAAAGTTGAGCAGAGTCAAGGTTTGAATTTGCGCGACACCTACCATAATCAAGATGGTTATCGTTATCCCTATTTCTTTGATGCAGTTGTAAATGAAGCAATCAGTCGCTATGGGTTGAAAGAAGAAGATGTGATGAATAAAGGTTTAAAGATATACACCTCTTTAAATCAAAATTATCAAAAGCAACTTCAAGCAAAATTTGCTCAAGCTTGGCTTTTTCCACCTAATGCAGCTGACGGCACTAAAACACAAGCAGCCAGTGTGGTAATGGATCCTACTTCAGGTGCTGTTAGAGCCGTAATTGGTGGGCGAAATGAGCATGTCTTTCGCGGCTATAATCGTGCCACGCAAATGAAAAGACAGCCAGGATCATCAATTAAGCCAATCGTTACTTATGCTCCAGCATTACAACAAGACTATCATTATGACTCCTTGTTATCCAACAAATTACAACGTTTTGGGCGTAATGGTTATCAACCACATAATGTTGATAATGGCTATTCTGATAAAATTCCCATGTTTGTCGCCTTGGCTCAAAGTAAAAATGTGCCAGCTGTTTGGTTACTTGATCGAATTGGCGTGGCTAAAGGTGTTCAGTCCGCAAATAATTTTGGTATAAAAATCCCAAAGGAAGATCAAAATTTAGCGCTAGCTTTAGGAGGATTGTCAACTGGAGTTTCGCCAGTCCAAATGGCCCGGGCCTACTCGGCTTTTGCCAATAAAGGTAATTTGCCTGATAGCTCATTTTTTATTACTAAGATTACTGATGCCAGTGGTAATGTAATTGCAGAAAATCACAATCACGGTCACCATCGTATAATTTCAGAAAATACGGCTAAAGAAATGACGACGATGCTTTTAGGTGTATTTGCTAATGGTACTGGTGCATCAGCGCAACCTGCTGGTTACCGGGTAGCGGGTAAAACTGGTTCGACAGAGGTTCCCAATTCTTATGGCTTTGGGACTAAGGATCAGTGGATTGTTGGATATACGCCTGATGTTGTTGTTGCTACTTGGGTTGGGTTTGATCGAACCGATAAAAAGCATTTTATGCGTGGCGTTTCTGAAACTGAAATAACTCGCCTTTATAAAGCAGAAATGGAAGGAATTTTACCATATACTGCACAAAATCAGTTTATTGAAAAGGCACCCAGTCAAATTATTAAAAATAATGGTGCTAATTCAGATTGGACTAATGGCTTTAGTAATAAAATTGAAAAAACCATTGGATCGGCAAGTCAAAAACTTAATGAATGGTATAATGATGTCAAAGGTCTTTTCGACCACTAACTTAGGAGGATTACTATGATAAATATTTATGATTCAGCTAATCAATTGGCTAGTGATTTACAACAAATCGATGAATTTAAAGCTTTAGAAAAGGCAATTGCTGAAGTCAAGAGTGATGAGGAAAGCTTATCCTTATTTAAGCAAATGGATAAGTTGCAAAGTGAAATTATTAGCACTCAATCTCAAGGCAAAGAGCTATCACCAGAATTACAAGAAAATTATCAAAAATTGAATGAACAAGTGCAAAAAAACTCACAAATTTTAAAATTGTTACAAGTTGAACAAGGTCTATATAAAACAGTGGATGATGTTCAAAAAGTAATTACTAAGCCGATTAATGATCTTTACGAAGGTCTTAGAAATTAGTAGTAATGATGAAATTTATTCATTTAGCAGATGCGCATTTAGATAGTCCATTTTTAGGACTATCTTTTTTACCATCTAACAGTTTTACCCAAATTCACCAAGCTCCTAATGAGTCGCTAACCCAAATTGTTAATGTAGCAATAAAAGAAAAAGTGGACCTTGTACTAATTGCTGGTGATACATTTGATAGTCCCCGCCCTAATCCAAGTAGCCAATTATTTTTTGCAAGTGAAGTTGAACGCTTAACTAAAGCAAAGATTCAAGTTGTAATGATTTTTGGTAATCATGACCATATGCAAAAAACCGACTTGCTAGTTCCTGATAGTCCTTATTTTAAGTTACTCGGTAATAGCGAAAAAATTGAAACTATCAATCGACAAACTGACAGCGGCTTTAAATACAGCGTTACGGGCTTTTCGTATCTTAATAACCATATTACAATTGATAAAGTGGCAGCCTTTCCGGCAAAGAATGCCAATTATAACTTTGGCATTATGCACGCACAAGAAAAATCAGGAAAAAGTAATCAAAATGTATATGCACCTTTTAATTTAACTGAATTAAAGGAGCTAAATTATGACTATTTTGCTTTAGGTCATATTCATTTACGGCAAATATTATCTGAGAAGCCATTGATTGCTTATTCAGGTAATATTCAAGGGCGCCATATTAATGAAAAAGGCGCAAAGGGATGTTATTTTGGCGAAATAGACGAACGCACAAAAGAAACAAAAATTAGCTTCTTGCAGACTAGTCCAATTATTTGGCAACAAGTCGATATTAAGTTAAATGCCCCAATTAGCCCAACTGATTTACAAAAGAAAATTTTAACAGTAACTAAAGCTAAGGCAACTACGTATTATAGCTTACAGATTAATGGAGCAGAATTTTTAAATGAAAAAGAACGTGATTTAATTCAAGATAGCCAGTTTTGGCAAATGATTTCTAGTAAATTAGATTATAATTCACAATTAGTTGATATCCGTTTCTCTTCCAATAGCCAGCTTGAAGTTGCAAGTAATGATTTAACCTACTTTAATCAGGCTAAAAAAGATGTTTTTGACAAAAATAACTTTTTAGCCTTTTGTAAAGACTGGGTTCAAAAGGATGAGTTTGCTAGTCAGCTCATTGAGGATGAAAATTTTTTACAGGAGGTTGTACAACTGACTGAAGTTGAATTGAATAATAAGCTGAAAGGAATTAGCGATGAAATTAGTTAAACTTAAAATTGTCAATTTTGGCCAATTTTCAAATTTTACAGTTGAATTACCAAATTCCCATCTCAATGCTTTTTATGGTGTCAACGAAGCAGGCAAAAGTACAATTGTTGCTTTTATTAAGCAAATTTTGTTTGGGTTTCATTTAGCCAAACATGCGAGTGACTTTTTTGAAGATTATAAGCCACTTGCACACGTAAGTCCGATGGGTGGCGCGCTCTTTTTTAAAGACGATCAACAAAATGATTATGAACTAGAACGCTTATATGTGAGTGGTAGGGGTTCAAAAATAGGTACGTTAATAGTCAAACGTAATAATCAAGTAGTACCAGAAAATATTTTTTTTGATCAAATAAAAAATATTGACGGTGATTTTTATGCTGATAGTTTTATTTTTAATCAAGATATGCTGGGTAAAATAGATAAAATTCAACAGTCCGATTTGTTAGAGCACATTTACTATTTAGGAGCAGCTAATAGTGACAAATTAATTGATTTGCGGAATGATTTTGCTAAAAAGGCAAGTAACTTATTTAAAAAGGCAGGAACTGTTCCACCACTTAATCGTCTACTCAAAGAGTTACAAGAAAAAAGAATCAACGTAAACAAAGCTGAAAATGAATTTATTATTTATCAAAATTTAGCTAAAGAATATACGAACTTACAAGAGCAACAAAATGCTTACGAGGAAGACCTCTTTGATTTGCAAAAAGAGTATAGTCAATTAGAACGCTTAGAAAATCTTATTCCTAGTTATAGAGAATTGCTGGAATTGAAGGATCAAGTTAAGCCCGTCAATTTTGATGAAAAAAAGTATCATGTAGCGCAAACTTTAGCTTTAAAAATTCAAAATTTACAAGAAAATAAAGAAAATTTACAGCAAAGAATAGATCAACTGGGAAAGGTAGCCGATATTGCGCCTGAATCTAAGCGTATACTACAAGAAAGGCCAGAATTATTACAATGGCAGTCTGAATATAAGAATTGCAAGCAAGAAGAGTATCGTTTACAAGAAGATCAACAAGAGTTATTAGCTATCAGTCCAGAATTGAATAAAATTGCTAATTTTAACCAAGCTGAAGTTATAAATTTACAAAGGGACTATCAAAAATTACCAAGTATTGATCAAGTAAGTGAAAAAGGGGAAGCGCAAAACCATAATTTTTTATTCTTAGGTATTTTTTTAATAATTTTAGGTTTAATTTTATTTGTTACTAACTCAAAAATATTTGGTGGGTTAATATTAATTACGGCAATTTTGCCGATTGGATGGCAGCAAAAGCAGCAACGAGAACAAAGGGTAGCAAAAGTCAATGAAGCACACAATGTAAATGCCATCAAACAGCAACATGAGGTTTTCTATCAAAAATATGGTTTAAGTAGTACTCAGCTAGATTTAACAGGATTACTGAGTGCTTGGCGGCAATTGCAATTACAAAAACAAAAAAAAGCAACTATTATACAGCAAGAGGCAGAATTATTAGGTAAAATGCAACATCTGGCGGATCAAATAAGTAAAAAATTAGGTGTACCAGTTGAATACAATTTTTCTGCTGTTAGCGAGGCATTGAATCAATTAGAAGAAAAGATAGCAAAAATTAATCATTACTCAGAAGTAAAAGCTGACTTGCAGTCTAATTTAATCGAAAATAATGAGTTACTGGCTAAAACTAACGCACTGCTACAAACTGAATTGACACAGGCGCAAGTTGAAAATATGACTGAATATGCTAACCAGCAAGTAAAAAATGAGCAACAAACTGCACTTAAAATAAAAATCGACCTTTTAAATAATAATCTTAATTCAGATATAGCAAAGTTAAAGGAATTGACGCAAAATGCACAAGCTTTTACGGACCAACTAACGACTTTAGCGCAAAAAATAGCTAAAGAGCAAAAGCAAATTAGTGCTAGCCAAAATAAGATTGCTGAAATTAAAGTAAAAATGGCTACTCTAGCTAGCTCAACAGCAGTTTTTTCGGCGCAACAAGAACTAGCCAACACACAAGCACAGTTTAAAAACTTATCAGCAGAATACTTATCAAATTTAAGTGCTGCTAAGTGGATTAGTCAGGCACTTAACCTTGCCTCTAATGAACGTTTTCCTAAAATGCTGATTACGGCTCAAGAATATTTGCAGCTATTAACTAATAATCGGTATAATGATATTCAAATTGAAAAAAAATTAGCAGTCAATCGCTATGATGGCAAAAAAATCAAAGTGCAGTATTTGTCACGCGGAACTTCAGAACAGCTTTATTTTGCTCTTAAGTTAGCATTTATTGAGCAAATCAAGGACCAAATTAATATGCCAATTTTAATTGATGATTCATTTGTAAATTTTGATGAGCAACGAACTGAGCAAATTACGCAGTTATTAAATAAAGTTGCACAAAGTAATCAAGTTTTGATTTTTACGGCGCAAGCTAATTTGGCTACTAAATTGCAACGACAACCATTAACTTTTACGAGAGGAAACTAAAATGTACAAGCGTTTGCTGGATTATAATGATGGCGAAGAATTAGAATTAGTTTTATTGATAAAAAGTTCCCAGTTATTACATACTAAAAAAGGCAAATTGTATTTGGCCTTAACTTTTTGTGATGCTTCAGGTGAGATTCGTGGCAACTACTGGGATGCTGGCAGTCAGGATGCAGCTAGTTATAGTGAAGGAACTATTGTTGAAGTAGATGGTAAACGGGAAGAGTACCAAAATCAGCCGCAACTAAAAATATATAGTTTGCGAGTAGTTGGTCCTGAAGAGGGTTATGATTTAGATCAGTTTATTAAGGCTGCGCCTGAAACAATTTCTGTAATGAAGGCAGAAATTTATAATTATGCTTCGGAGATTATAAATTCAACATGGAGTAAAATTGTTCAATATCTATTAAAAAAATGGAATCAGCCGTTCTTTGATTATCCAGCTGGAAAAAGTAACCATCATGCTGTACGTAGTGGATTAGCATATCATACAGTCTCGATGTTGCGTGATGCTAAAGCGCTTACTGCTAATTATCCTCAAGTTAATCGTTCACTTCTTTATGCGGGGTGTATTTTGCATGACATGGGTAAAGTTTTAGAATTAACAGGTCCTGCTGCAACGCAATATACTACAGAGGGTAATCTTATTGGTCATCTCGTTTTAATCGATGAGCAGATAATGTTAGCCGCGCGTGAGCTTAAAATTAGTCCGGAATTGGAAGACTTGTTATTATTGCGCCACATGGTATTATCTCATCATGGGAAATATGAATATGGCTCACCTAAATTACCCGCATTATTGGAAGCAGAGCTGCTCCATCGAATTGACGATTTAGATGCATCGATATATGCAATAACTAATGCCTTACAGCAAACTAAGCCAGGGAATTTTACTGCAAATATTATGAGTCAAGGAGGGAGAAAATTTTATCGCCCTAAGGAAGATCAAGCGTTGACAGAATCCCGGAAGCTGGAATAACTATAATTGATAAAATAAAAATACTGCTAGTGGTTGAATTTATGTTAAACCATTAACAGTATTTTTTATTTGGTTACGGATAAATGATCCCTTTATTGTTAGCTAACAATAAAGGCTTAATAAAGGCTTATTGAAATTAATATTGCAATAAGCCTCAATTAAGTAGTTCAGCTAACTACTTTTTATTGATGTCACCGGCACTTACGTATGAAGATAAAACATTCTTCAAATCGTTATCTTTAATTTGAATATCAGCTTTCTTCAAAACTGTCGCAATTACACTACGCATTGTTTCTTGATCTTGCGCCATTGAATGATAAATCTCTTCATCAATAGCTTTTTTATGAGAAGCAAACGTCCCTTTAGATGGATGGTTAATCATTTTAATCACGTGATAACCTGATTGTGATTTTACTGGTTCTTTAGTTGTCTGACCGGTTTTTAATTTAAATGCCGCATTTTTAAAAGCAGGATCTAAACTTGAATCGGTTGAGTCAAAGGCAGGTAATTTTCCTGCTTTTGACTTAGTGCCAGTATCAAGTGAATATTTTTTAACGAGGCTACTAAAACTTTTACCATCATTTAATTCACTAATAATATTTTCCGCTTGTGATTTTTTAGCCACCAAAATATGTTGTACAGTTACTTTGGGCTGGTATGATTTCCAAGCCTTATCTTCTTGACTCTTAGAAATTTTCTTAATATCTTTTAAAGCTTCCTCGGTAAGTAGGTTAGTTTTTAAATTTTGCTTAAAACTTGAAACAGTCATCCCATTTTGCTGCAAGACAGCACTAAACTGCGCACCATATTGTTTTTTGTAATTATCAAATTGCTTATCAACTTGTTTCTTTGAAACTTTACTGCCATATTGTTCATCCAAAACGTGATTGATAATCATATTTGCTAAAGCAGTTTGGCCGGCTTGTGACTTTTTCATTTCATCGTAATACTCCTGTTGAGTAATTTTCCCGCCTTTATATGAAGCAACAGCCTTTCCACCATTAGAACAAGCAGTAGTTGACAATGCAATTCCGGCTACAGCAGCAACTGTAGCAAATGTTTTAAAATATTTTTTCATAAAATAAACTCTCCACATCCTTAATAAATTAAGTCATCAGCAACTAATATAACATAAACTAGAAATTTACGTTTTTAATTTGCTAATTTTCATCAAAAAATTCAAACTTTCTTTACCATTTATTCTTTATTATTACTAAAATTTCTGCTTAACTTCTGCTGGCTTGTAGCTAGATTTTTAAGGATACGATCAACTTTCATCTGGTAGTATTTAAAATCATTTTCTAATTCAACGCTAGTTTTTTTACCAGCTGGTAAAGCATCATTTAACTTTTGCTTAGCTTCTTGTAAGTTGTTAAGGTTTTTTTTGAGATTATTAATATCATTTTGAGTAGCTTGAGATTGATCTTGCAATGGTTGACCTAGGCGTTGACCATTTTTAAAACGGATTAATGATAAAATTGTCCCCGTTGCGGAACCGATTACTAGTCCTACACTAAAATTAAAGTGTTTCATAATTTCTCCTTAAAAATTGCTTTTAATTTGAGTGGCAATCTTTTGATAGTCAGCTTTAGTATACTTTTTTTCGTTATTTCGTGTAGCTGTGGTCAAGCCATCACCTTCAAAACGAGGAATAAAATGAATGTGTGAGTGCATAATCACTTGTCCAGCACTAGTTCCATTATTAGTAGTGATATTCATTCCGGTTATCTTAGAATCAAATTGCTTAATCGCATTAGCAATAGTAGGAATGTATTGTAAATATTTTTGGGCCTCATTAGGAGTATAGTCAAATAAGTTAACTATATGTTTTTTAGGTATCATTAGGCTATGCCCTGGATTTACTTGTGATAAATCTAAAAAAGCATAAATATCTTCATTTTCAAATATAGTGTAGCTTGGTACTTCACCACGAATGATTTTACAAAATAGGCAGTCTTGTTCTAATTCGTCCATCTTTAAACCTCTTAATTTCAAAATTTAGTTTCTTTTAATATCATGCTATCATATATATTGAGTAAATTCATTAAAAGAAAGATAGGGATTATGGTTCTAAAAATTGAACATTTAACTGGCGGCTATGCAGGCGTTCCAGTAATTAAAGATATAAATTTGACAATTAAGTCAGGTCAAGCATTAGGTATTATTGGGCTAAATGGTGCAGGAAAATCGACCACAATCAAGCACATTTTAGGGCTTTTGCGACCACAAAAGGGAAAAATCACTTTAAATGAAGTTTCGTTAAATAAACAACCAACTGCTTTTAAAAGACAGGTCGCCTATATTCCAGAAGTGCCTGTTTTATATCCAGAACTAACTTTGAAAGAGCATTTAGCGTTAATTATTCTTAGCTATCAGTTAAATGAAGAAAAAGCCTGGGTCAGAGCACAGCAACTGCTACAATTATTTAGGCTCGAAGATAAATTGGATTGGTTACCAGTTCACTTTTCAAAAGGAATGAAGCAGAAGGTTATGATTGTAGCAGCTTTTTTGGCTGATACCGATCTTTTAGTGATTGATGAACCCTTTACAGGGCTTGATCCGTTAGCCGTAACTAATTTGATTGATCTAATTAAAGAGGCGATTGCAACTGGAAAAATGGTGTTAATGTCTACCCATATTTTGGCTGATGCGGAACAGGTAATTTCTAATTATGCAGTTTTAAATAATGGTGAAATTGAAGTAATTGGTAGTATATCAGATATTCGGCTACATTATGGTTTAACCGCGACAGATTCATTTGATAAGATATATCGAATTCTTAATCAGGAGCAACGGCATGCAAGATTTAGCTAAAAATAGATTGCAGAAAAATTTACAGCAATCTCTTAAATATTTGACCCTGGTTTTTAACGATTTTTTTATTTTAGCCATAATTTTTTTGTTTGGCGCATTAATGTTTTGGTATGCTCAAAGCATGAAAAAAATGCCACCAAATTTGTATTTTTACAAACCTTTAGTTGGCCTTATCTTAAGTATGCCCTTACTTATAGGCAAATTAGTAACCTTGCTTCAAGCTGCAGATATCCAATTTCTGTTACCTCAGGATAAAAATATGCGCGCATATTTAAAAATAATGCGCAGTTATAGTTTATTGGTTCCTCTAATATGTTTAGTATTAATTGCTGGAATCTTATTTCCATTTGCCTTAATTAAAGCTAAAATTCCTATATTATCATATTGCTTAGCGGTTTTAGCAGTTTTCCTTGCCAAAATTGCCCAACTAAAAGTAATGGAATATAATTTGTTTTATAATAAAAAAATATCCCTTTTTTTGGTAAATACGTTGTTTTTTATCACTTTTGCAGTATTGATGATGTGGCCGAAGACGATGTTTCTTGTAGTTATTCTATTAGCGATAATTATTAGTGGAGCAACTTTTAAACCACAAAATACTGCCTTGTTTGATTGGCAATATGCAGTAGAGCTAGAGCAAAGGCGCAAAAATCAAGTATATGGCGTATTTAGCATGTTTACGGATGTTAAAGAGCGAAAAGTCAAAATTAGACGACGTAAATACTTAGACTTTTTACTTCCTAAATCACTCAGAAACGAAAACCCTAATAAATTTCTTTATCGGCGGGCTTTACTACGCAATCCAGAAAATTTGAATTTATTAGTTAGAATGACTGCTTTTGCTGGCTTAATTTCTTTGCTTGTTCAAAATTGGCTATGGGCCTTGACCTTATGCTCATTAGTAGTTTTTTTAACGGTTTATCAATTATTGCCAATGGCAAACGAATTTGATAATAATATTATGTATCAGGTATATCCGATTGAGCATATTAAAAGAGGACAGGATCTTTTAAAAGTCTTGTCCTTAGCTTTATTTATGCAGTGGGTGATAATTAGCATTTTTTGGTTACTTATTCTACCAGTTAATTTGCAATTATTTGAAGCAAGTAGCCTTTTACTATTATTTAGCTGGCTAATTGCTCATTGGTATTTACCGTGGAAAGTTAAGCAAAGGAAGATATAATCAATGAGGTTACGTAATAAGCCGTGGGCCGTTAGTTTAGTTAAGCAACATCCAGAGAGTGTTTTAGATCGACCAGATCCACAAAATACAATAAATTGGGCTGATCGTTTTGCTGACGATACTAAGCCACTTGAAATTGAAATTGGTTCAGGGAAAGGGCAGTTCATTACGACCTTGGCTGAGCAACACCCTGAAAAAAATTTTGTGGCAGTTGAGTTACAAATTTCAGCGGCGGGAATGATTTTACGTTCGAAGCTAGCAAAAAATTTAAATAATTTGCAAATTTTATGTGCTGATGCAGCTAATATAGATTGTTATTTTGCACTTGACAGCGCTGATGTATTATATTTGAATTTTAGTGATCCTTGGCCAAAAAGTCGCCATGAAAAGCGGCGTCTGACCTATAAATCATTTTTACAGAAATATCAAAAAATAATCACCCCGCATGGTCATCTTGAATTTAAAACAGATAATGCTAGATTATTTGCGTATTCTGTACAAAGTATGAATAATTATGGTATGAATTTTGATTTTGTTTCAGTTGATTTGCATAATGAGGTTCACGAAATTATTGCAAACAATATTGAAACTGAATATGAGCATAAATTTGCGGCTAAGGGTAATCCAATTTATGCTCTACATGCTGATTTTGGGGTAAAATAATTAAGTACTTTAGGAAGACGTGAGGTTTTAAAGATGGAACAAATTAAAGCATTTGATAAAGATAAATTAACTGAAATAACAAAAAGTGGCCGAGTAATTCTGGAATTTTCTGCTGATTGGTGTCCTGATTGCCGTTTTTTGGATCAATTTTTACCAGCAATTGAAAAAGATTTTGCTGATAGCAAATTTTATCAGATTGACCGCGATGGAGCTGTTGACCTGGCTAAAGAAATGGATATTATGGGAATTCCATCTTTTGTTGTCTACCAAGATGGTCAAGAAATTGGTAGACTAGTTAATAAGGATCGTAAAACCAAAGAAGAAGTTGAAAATTTTTTGCGGTCATTGGACTAATGAAAGAGGATTTTGCTAAATGATTACTAGTATTAATAAGCGTAGTTATCCCAAGACTTTAATTGTGATTTTGGGTCAAGACCATGGTAAAAGTGAATATAACGAAAAAGGCGATGTTACCCAGATTGTTGATGAACAAGGCAATGTGATTGGTTATAACTTTTTTAATGTTGATCAATTAATTAATTATAATGGTTTATCTGATGGACAAGTTAAGCTTTCTGAAACTGATTTGGCGGCTTTAAATCAAAAATTAGCAGAAGTTGGTTTTACTGATCAGCTTGCCTATGGTAAACCGACTCTAGTCTATGGCTATGTGAAGACATGTGAAAAGCATCCCGATTCTGATCATTTACATGTTACAACTGTTAATGTAGGCGATAATGAAGAATATCAAATTGTTTGTGGAGCTCCTAATATTGCTCAAGGACAAAAGGTTGTGGTAGCTCTTCCCGGTACCTTAATGCCTAATGGGCAACAAATTTGGCCTGGGGCATTGCGGCATGTTGATTCATATGGAATGATATGCTCAGCACGCGAGTTAGGACTTGTTCATGCTCCCCAAAAACGAGGAATATTAGTTGTACCCGACGATTTTCCAGTAGGTGCAGCATTTGATCCTGCTGAATGTGATGAATTATTAGCCAGCGGAAAGATTGGTTTGTAATTAACAAATAGTATAAAAATAAGTCTAAAAGTTAGTTAACTTTTGAGGCTTTTTTAATGCTGAAATATTAGTCTGTGCTGCTTTTTTGATAAAAATAATGGTAGAATGATAACCAGTGTTAAATGAAATTTTGGAGCTTAAAATATGTTAGATAAGAATAAACAAATTTGGTTTATTGGAATTAAAGGTACAGGAATGGCTTCGTTGGCTTTATTGCTTAATGATTTAGGCTATAACGTTGCGGGAAGTGATATCGAAAAATACACTTTTACGCAAACTCCTTTAGCAGAAGCTGGTATCAAAGTCACTAAATTTGCGGCCAATAATATTAAAGATACTGGTCAAGTAATTGTTAAAGGGAATGCTTTTAAAGAGGACAATATTGAAGTAAGTACTTGTCAAGAGAAAAATCTATCTTGGCAAAGTTATCCTGATACAGTTGAAGAAATCATTAGATTACATACCAGTATTGGCGTCTCTGGTACTCACGGTAAAACATCGACTACTGGCTTGCTGGCTCAAGTTTTAAAAACGGCATCGCCTACCTCTTATTTGATTGGTGACGGTGAAGGAAAAGGTGTTAAAGACTCACGCTTTTTTGCTTATGAGGCTGATGAATATCGCCGGCATTTTTTAGCTTATCATCCTGATTATCAAATAATGACCAATATTGATTTTGATCATCCTGATTATTTTAAAGATCAAGCGGATTATACTGCTGCCTTTCAAACAGCAGCTGATCAAACGCAAAAGGGGTTATTTGTTTGGGGAGCAGATGAGCGTTTACAAAAATTACATACTAATGCCCATAAATATACATACGGTTTTAATAGAAATGATGATTTTCAGGCAGTAGATATTAGGCGGTCTACTGCTGGGTCCAGTTTTAGTGTTCTGCACCATGGAGAAAAAATTGGCAAATTTTCTATTCATTTGTATGGTGATCATAACATTCTAAATGCAACAGCAGTAATTGCTGTTGCAGATACAGAGAATATTCCATTAGCAGCGATTCAAAAAGGTTTATTAACATATAAGGGAGCAAAACGGCGTTTTTCTGAAAAAGATTTAGGTGGATTTAGTATAATTGATGACTATGCCCACCATCCAACGGAAATGCGGGCAACCATTCAAGCTACTCGGCAAAAGTTTCCTGATAAAAATTTAGTTGTTGTTTTTCAACCGCATACCTTCACAAGAACAAAGAAATACGCTAATGAATTTATTGATATTTTGTGTGGTGTTGATAAAGCATATATCACGCCAATTTATGCTTCAGCTAGAGAAAGTAGTGGAGCAATTTCCAGTGAGGACTTGGTGGCAAAGATTCCTAATGCTGAAGTGATTGATCTTGATAACATTGCTGATTTAACCAAAATTAAGGATTGTGTAATTGTCTTTATGGGAGCTGGCGATATTCAAAAGTATGAAGCTGCTTTTGAAAAATTGCTCTAACTTAGAAGTGTTTGATTAATTATAGTAAAGATTGATAAAATAGTTTAATTAAATGAGCAAATAATTATATTATTTGCTTTTTTTATTTTGAAGTTTTAGATTTTCAAATTGACTGCCTATTATTTTGGTTTGGTCATTTTTTTCTTGGAAAGGATTGCATTCTGCAAGAAGTAAAAAAAACTGTTAGAATAAAAGAAACTATAGCTTTACTTGTGAGGAGATTCAATGGCTAATCAAAAATTACTTTTAATTGATGGTAATTCGATTGCATTTCGGGCGTTTTATGCCCTGTACCGTCAACTTGAAAATTTTAAAAACGCAGATGGTTTACATACTAATGCCATTTATACTTTTAAAAATATGCTCGATGTTTTACTTAGTGATGTTCAGCCTGACCATATTTTGGTTGCGTTTGATGCTGGTAAAACCACTTTTAGAACTGCCATGTATAGTGATTATAAAGGTGGCAGGCAAAAAACCCCACCTGAACTGTCTGAGCAATTACCATATATTCATGAACTATTACATGATTTGGGGATTGCTACGTATGAATTAGCTGATTATGAAGCAGATGATATAATTGGTACTTTTTCAAAAATTGGTGAAAAAAACAATTTTGAAGTAACCATAGTAACTGGGGATAAGGATTTAACACAATTAGCATCAGATAAAGTAACAGTAATGGTGACTAAATCAGGTGTACTGAACCTGGAAGCATATACGCCAGAACATATGAAAGAGGTTAATGGAGTAACACCTACTGAGTTTATTGATATGAAAGCTCTAATGGGGGATAATTCAGATAATTATCCTGGTGTGACTAAGGTTGGACCTAAGACTGCTACACAGCTTATTCAAGAATATGGTTCAATTGAAAGCTTATATGAACATGTTGATGAATTAAAAAAGTCAAAATTAAAAGAAAATTTAATAAAGGATAAGGATAAGGCCTTTTTGGCTAAGAAGCTTGCTACAATCAATTGCAGTACACCGGTGACGATTGGTCTTGCTGATTTGAAAAAGAGAAGTGTTGATTATGATGCATTACGTCATTTTTATGAAAAAATGAATTTTCGTAAATTTCTAAATGATTTAGAACCGTCGCCTAAATTATTGGAACCAAATGACAGTGCTTATCAAGCATCTAATGTTGAATTTACTGAATTAACCGATAAAAACCTCGCCTTAAAGGTCAAGGAAACTGAGACGATTAGCTTTTATTTAGGAATGCTGGGGGCAAATTATCATTCAGCTACTTTTGTTGGTTTTGCTTTTGCGATTGATAAGCAAGTTTATCTTAGTCGCGATGTAAATCTTTTAAAGAATAACGAACTAAAAAGTATCCTAGAGAATGAAAAAATCAAAAAAAATGTTTTTGATTTAAAAAGAACAATAGTTGGTTTAAGACGTTTAGGTATTCAAGTTCAAGGAATCGAATACGATATGCTCTTAGCTTCATATCTGATTAATAATGAAAATAATTCTGATGATATGGCGGAGATTTGCAACATGTATGGTGATAATTCAGTAAAACATGATCATGAGGTATATGGTAAGGGTAAAAGTCAACAAATACCTGCTGATGATCAGTTGCTGTATAATCATCTTGCTACCAAAGTTGAAGCTATTGCTAGCTTAAAAGAATCGCTCTTGAGTAAACTTAAAGACCATGAACAAGATGACTTATATGCAAGTATTGAACTGCCTGTAGCTCGAGTATTAGCAATTATGGAGATTAACGGGATTAAAGTTCAAGCCCATACTTTAACTGATTTGCAAAAAGAGTTTGCCGTTGAACTCAAAAATTTAGAAAGAAAAATATATAAAGAGGCCGGCGAAGAGTTTAATATTAATTCACCGAAGCAATTAGGTCACATTTTATTTGAAAAGTTGGGGTTGCCTGCTATTAAAAAAACAAAAACCGGTTATTCAACTTCAGTTGATGTTTTAACACAATTGCAAGATCAAAGTCCCATTATTGCTGATATTTTAACTTATCGGCAAACTGCCAAAATTCAGTCAACCTATGTTAATGGGTTACTTGATGTAATTAAGCATGATGGACGAGTTCATACGCGCTATCTACAGACTTTAACAGCAACTGGGCGTTTATCCTCTGTTGATCCGAATTTACAAAATATTCCTACTCGGACACAGGAAGGTAAGCAGATTAGAAAAGCCTTTGTACCAAGTGATCCAGCTGGTTACATTTTTTCTTGCGATTATTCTCAAATAGAATTACGGATTTTAGCTCAAGTTTCTGGTGATGAGCAAATGCAAGAAGCTTTTAGAACTGGCTATGATATTCATGCGCATACTGCTATGAAAATTTTCAAATTGAAATCTCCAGCAGAAGTAACCCCATTAATGAGGCGTAGAGCCAAAGCAGTTAATTTTGGTATTGTTTATGGCATTTCAGATTATGGCCTATCCAAAAATTTGAATATCAGTCGTAAGCAAGCTCAAGAATTTATCGATAATTACTTTGAACAATACCCCCAAATTAAAGAATATATGGATAAAGCGGTTCAAATAGCTCGTGAAAAGGGTTATGCTGAAACTATTATGCATCGCCGGCGTTATTTACCAGATATTCACGCTAAAAACTTTAATATTCGATCATTTGCTGAACGTACTGCAATTAATTCGCCAATTCAAGGATCTGCAGCAGATATTATTAAAATTGCGATGATTAATATGCAACGCAAGTTAGATGAACTTCATTTAAAAACAAAAATGGTTGTTCAAGTTCATGATGAATTGATTTTTGATGTTCCTAAAGATGAGTTAGCAACTATCAAAGAGATTGTTCCTGCAGTGATGCAATCAGCAGTACATTTAGATATTCCATTGGTTGCTGATTCAGGCTATGGTCATGATTGGTTTGATGCAAAGTAAGGAGATAGATCAATGCCAGAAATGCCAGAAGTAGAAACAGTTCGCCGAACTCTTCTTCCTTTGGTTAAAGGAAAAACGATTCAAGCAGTTACGGTGTGGTATCCCAAAATTATTGCTAGTGATTCTGAGCAATTTATTCAGCAATTAGTAGGTAAGAAAATCGAAACGATAGATCGTTATGCAAAATATTTACTAATTCGTTTAAGTGGTCAATTAACTATTGTTTCTCATTTGCGGATGGAAGGTAAATATCATTTAGTAGAGGTTAATACACCTAAAGATAAGCACGATCATGTTCAAATAGCTTTTACAGACAAAACAGCATTACGCTATAATGATGTCCGTAAATTTGGACGCATGCAATTGGTTAAGACTGGTACAGAAAAGGAAGTAACCGGTATTAGTAAATTGGGCTGCGAACCTAATTCATCTGAATTTACTACACAGTACTTGATGAATGCACTTAGTCGCAAAAAAAAGAATATAAAAAATGTACTGCTTGACCAAACAATTGTTGCTGGACTTGGTAATATTTACGTTGATGAAGTATTGTGGCAAACAAAAATTCACCCACTAAGTTTAGCCAATCAAATTCCGCAGTTTCAAGGACATCAATTGCACGATAATATTAATGAACTAATTGACTTGGCCATAAAAAAGCACGGCACAACCATACATACTTATCTTGATGCAAACGGTGATACGGGCGATTTTCAAAAATTACTGAAGGTATATGGACATAAAGGTGAGCCTTGCTCACGTTGTGGGGTTTTATTAGAAAAAATCAAGGTATCAGGACGTGGTACTACATTTTGTCCCAATTGTCAGGTGATTTATAAGTGACTATCGTGATAGGCTTAACTGGTGGAATTGCTAGCGGGAAGAGTACGGCAGATGCATTCTTTCGTAAAAAGAAGATACCAGTCATTGATAGTGACAGAATTGCTCATGAGATTTTAAATATAGATTATGCAGGCTATAAAGTTGTAGTGACAGAATTTGGATGTAATATTTTAAATTCAGATAAATCAATTAATCGTGCAAAACTTGGGCAAATAGTTTTTAATGATAAGCAGCAATTGAAAAGGCTGAATGCTATTACACATCCATTGATTTTAAAAGAAATTCAGGCTAAAATTACTCGATATAAAAAGGTAGGTGAGCTGATTGTTGTTCTTGATGCACCACTACTTTTTGAATCTAAAGCTCGAAATTTATGTGATTGTAGTATTTTAATTGCTTTACCAGAAAGTGAACAAATCAAGCGTTTAATGGTACGAGACAATTTAACTGAAAAAGATGCGATAGCTCGAATTAATAGCCAGATGTCGTTAGCCCAAAAAGCAAAGTTGGCTGATTATGTAATTTTAAATACCAGTACAATAAAAGTTTTAGAAACTAAATTAGATAAATTGATTAGTAAAATAATTAAGGAGTCAGAGTATGGAATGTCCTAATTGTCGACAAAATGCATCTCGTGTCATTGATTCACGACCTAGTGATGAAAATAGATCAATAAGACGGCGAAGAGAATGTGAAAATTGTGGTTTTCGGTTTACTACTTTTGAACGAATTGAGACAACACCTTTATTAGTAATTAAAAATGATGGTACACGGGAACCATTTAACCGCAAAAAAATACTTCATGGTGTAATGGCTGCTGGACAAAAACGCCCCATTACTAGTTCTCAATTTGAACAACTAGTTGATCATGTAGAAAATAAAATTAGACAACAAGGAATTAGTGAGATTTCATCTAAAAAAATTGGAAAATTGGTTATGGATGAATTAGCTGAATTAGATGATGTTGCCTATATTCGGTTTGCATCAATTTATCGTGAATTTAAGGATATGTCTAGTTTTATGAAGACAATGGAAGATATGATGGCAAAAAGAGAGAAGGGTAATTAGTCATGTTTATGACACCCAATCCTAAACAGCCTTTTTTAATTATTAATCGGGTAGAAATTTCTGTAACTGCACTACGCATTCTGGTTAAGTTATATCAACCATTAATTGGCGCGTTAGCGCTAGCTTTATATCTAAGCTTAAATGAGGATTACTATCCACAAATGATTCTGTCAGATGCACATGGACTGTATAGTCTACAAGAACAACTAGATTGCGACCTTAAAAGCTTGTTTAGCGCATTACATAAGTTGGAAGCTGTCGGATTAGTTCAAACAAAATTACTCGATAATAAGATTATGGGTCAAGTTTTAACTTTTCGTTTGGCAGAAGTGCCCAGTAGTAGTGAATTTTTTGCCACAACATTATTAGCTAGTTTATTAAAAGAAAAAGTTGGTGTTACAGTTTTTCAAAAGCTAAGTAGTGATTTTGCACATGAGAATAAGCAAAATAAAAATACTGTGACCGGATTGGCCAATGCACAAGATATATCCGCTTCATTTATGGATGTTTTTAGTTTGCCAAAAGCAGAGGCAATCGATCCTTCACCAGAAGTCAAACAAGCAGTGCGTGAAAACCAGGTTGATCAAAATCAACAAGCAAGTATCAATCAACAAGACAGTATTGATTGGGATTTTATGAAACAGCAATTTGAAATATATCAAATCCCAAATAGTGAAATTGATAAAAATCGTGAAGCAATTCGCGGTCTAATGCGGACATATGGTCTAGCCGAACAAGAATTTGTTGATGAAACTTTATCTTGTTTGCACGGTGAATATCAATTGAACATGCCATTAATTAAGCGAACGATTGCAAACACCATTCATGGCACAGATACACAGCAACAGAATCAAAAACGGACAATTCAAGTAAATTCAACTTTTAATGATAAGCAATTCAGTAAAAAAGAACAGGAAATTTTGCAATTAGCACATGAAAAAACTCCGGCGCAATTTATCTATTACTTAAAAAATGAGAGTCATGATTTTGTTGATGCAAATGAGTATCAATTACTTGATAATTTATATAACCAGAAAGGTATCTCAGCAGACTTGCTTAATATATTAACGTATATTTGTCTGCAAAGTAGCCCTAAGCTTTCTTATAATTTAACTAATACAATTTTACATGATTGGTTGCAACATGGGGTCCATTCAGGAGAACAAGCTTTAGAATATATTGCTAAAAGAAAACAGGCTAAACAAAAGAATAAAGTTAGTCATTATCGTAACTATAGTAAAAAATCAGTAGAAAAGGGTACCGATTGGAGTAGACATCAGGCAAAGGATGAAACTGATGTTTCAGTAGATGATTTAAAGAACTTCTTTAAGAATTTTGAAAGTGAAAATGGTATGAAGTAGGTAAAAAATGCGTGCAATAAATCAGCTAATAATTAACAATAATTCAAAACTAACTAAGAAAAATAATTTTGACGAGATTCGCAAGCAAATTTTAGCTGATCCTAAAATTCAAAAATTTATTAATAATTACCAAGATAAAATAACGGATGAAATGATTAATGCGAGCCTTTCTAGTTTATACGAATTTTATATCTCGCAACATCATAAAGATCCGGTGATTGTTGGCTATCGTCCAGAATTGATGTTAAGTAGCAATGCAATTACACTTAAGTATGTTCCTGAAGAAAGCAAATTAGCTCAAGATAGAGATCATAGTATCAAAAAGCATGTTCGTTTAATTAATTTACCACTAAATTTGCATAATGTACGTTTAAGTCAAGTGGAAGTGACTGCAGGACGCAGAACAGCTATTGCTAAAATTCAAGAATTTTTGCGCAAATATCCAACAAATGTTCATCAAAAGGGTTTGTATTTATCAGGTGATTTTGGCGTAGGCAAGACTTATTTACTAGCTGGTCTTGCTAATTCGATAGCAGCGATGAATAAACAGGTTATTTTTTTGCATTTACCAACTTTTATTGCTAACTTAGCGAGTCATTTTGGCGACAACAGTTTAGCCAATGAAGTCCAGCGTATAGCTCACTGTGACTTGTTGATTTTAGATGATGTTGGTGCTGAAATATTAAGTCAATGGTCAAGAGATGAGGTTTTGGGCATAATTCTTCAGGCACGAATGGACAATGAACTGCCGACCTTTTTCTCCTCTAATTTTGCAATGGCAGATTTAGAAGAACATTTTAAGGAAACCAAAAATGCAATTGACCCAGTAAAAGCAGCGCGACTGATGGAACGTGTAAAGACACTCGCAACAGAAATAATTGTATCTGGACCCAATCGGCGTAGTTAATTTAATAAATATTGGTGGATGTTTTTGCTTTTTAAAAAATTATTGCAATTAAATGTTAAATATGTATAATTGTATTAAATGAATGAACATGATGTTGCTCGTATCAGAGAGAAAGACAGTATTCTGGAAGTTTTTCATTAGAGTCGACACCCCACTTATTCATTGTTAAAGAGTAAATAATTGGGTGAATTCCACTATCAATTCAGAAAGAGTGGGCTAGACAGAACTAGCCTAAATTGGGTGGAACCACGCTAAATACGTCCCAGTGCATAATGCACTGGGACTTTTTTTATTATTTGGAGGAAATATGAGCTTTTCAATTATTTTACCAGATGGATCAAAACGAGCTTTTGAACAAACAGTCACTATTAGTGAATTAGCATACAGCATTTCAACTTCTCTTGGCAAAGCAGCACTTGCTGGTAGAGTTAACGGACAACTTCATCCAGTAGAATATGAACTAAGTCAAGATGCTGAGGTGGCGATTATTACTGATCGGGATGAAGAAGGTTTAAATATTTTAAGAGATAGTGCAGCTTTTGTTTTTGAAGTAGCAGCGAAGAAAGCTTATCCAGAGTTACGTTTAGGTGAACATGGCACTGAGACAGATGGGTTCTTTGTTGATACTGACAAAGAAAACCAAATCAAGATTAGTGAATTACCTGAACTTGAAAAAGTAGTTAAGCATTTAATTAAGGCTGGTGAAAAAATTGAAGCAGTGACAATGTCACGGGCAGAACTTCAAGAAATTTTCAGAGATAATGCTTTTAAACTTGATTTACTGCAAGCTGAAGCAAGCGATGAAATTACAGCATATAAGTTAGGTGACTTTATTGATTTTGGCTTTGATATTTTGGTATCAAATACTGGTAAAATTAAGCAATTTAAATTATTGTCGGTTGCGGGTGCTTATTGGCAGGGGCAGTCATCTAATCCAATGCTACAAAGAATTTCTGGAACGGCTTTCTTCAAAAAGGCTGATCTTGAGGCTGATTTAAAGCGCCGTGAAGAAATTAAAGAACGTGATCACCGCACAATTGGGCGTGATCTTGATTTATTCTTTGTTGATCCTAAAGTTGGTGCAGGATTACCATACTGGATGCCAAAAGGAGCAACTATTCGGCGCGTAGTTGAGCGTTATATTATTGATCGTGAAGTTGCAGATGGCTATCAACATGTATATACCCCAGTTCTTTTAAATGTAGATGCGTATAAGACCTCAGGTCATTGGGCACATTATCGTGATGATATGTTTCCTCCAATGGACATGGGCGATGGTGAAATGCTTGAAATTCGCCCAATGAATTGTCCGTCACACATTCAAATTTATAAGCATCATATCCGTTCATATCGCGAATTGCCTATTAGAATTGCTGAATTGGGAATGATGCACAGATATGAAAAATCTGGTGCTTTGTCAGGTTTGCAACGAGTACGTGAGATGACTTTAAATGATGGTCATACTTTTGTTACGCTTGACCAAGTACAAGCAGAATTTTCTAAGATTTTGAAATTAATTATGGACGTTTATAAGGACTTTGATATTACTGATTACTATTTCAGACTGTCATATCGCGATCCGAAGAATACAGAAAAGTATTTTGCTAATGATGAAATGTGGGAAAGAAGTCAATCAATGCTTAAAAAAGCGATGGATGACATGGGACTTGACTATGTTGAAGCAGAAGGTGAAGCTGCTTTTTATGGTCCGAAGTTAGACATTCAAACTAAAACAGCTCTGGGTGCTGACGAAACAATGTCAACAATTCAACTCGACTTTATGTTACCAGAAAGATTTAATTTGACTTATATTGGGCAAGATGGGGAAGAGCATCGCCCAGTGATGATGCACCGCGGAATTGTAGGCACAATGGAACGCTTTATTGCTTATTTAATTGAAATTTATAAAGGTGCCTTTCCAACGTGGCTTGCTCCAGTTCAAGTTGAAGTAATTCCTGTTAATCTTGATGCGCATTCTAATTATGCTAAAAAGGTTCGTGATGAATTAAATAAGCGTGGTTTTAGAGCAGAAGCAGATTTACGTAATGAAAAATTAGGTTATAAAATTCGTGAATCGCAGACACAAAAAGTTCCTTATACCTTAGTTTTAGGTGACAACGAAATGAAAGCAAATGGTGTTAATGTTCGGCGCTATGGAACGGAGGAAGAAGTAGCTAAAAGTTTAGACCAATTTATTCAAGAAATTGATCAAGATGTTAAATCTTATTCACGCAAAAAATAAGTAATTAAGAGCTACTTTGAAATTTGTTGAGCAGCCGTTGTTTTATTATTGGGAGAGTCAATATGAAGAAAATTTTTGACCTAATTCCGGTATTAATCAGTCTATGTTTGTTAGCAGGTTGCAGTCAGCGAGTTTCTGATCAAGATGTTTTAAAGAATGCACAATTTTCTAAAACAATTACATGGGGAATTGAAAGTGATGTCAGGCTATTCAGTTTAACAGATGTTAGAGATTATCGGGAAAAAGGTTTTGACGTTGATGTGGCTAAAGCTGTAACGAAAGAAATTTTAGGCTCACGTGGTCAAGCTAAATTTGTTTTAGCAACTGCTCAGTCAAGAATTCCACTTCTTAAAAATGGTAATGTGGATGCTGTAATTGCTACAATGACTATTACGCCGCAGCGCAAGAAACTGGTAAACTTTTCACGTCCATATTTTGCTACGGGGCAGTCTTTGCTAGTTAGAAAAGATTCTAAAATAAAAAACGTTCATGATTTAAAAGGGAAAACCGTTATTGGAATTATTGGTGATAATTCAGTTGAAGTAATTAAAAAAATAGCCCCGCAAGCTAAGGTGGTGCAAATGCAAGACTATGGTCAAGCAGTTGTTGCATTAAAAGCTGGTCAGGGGGATGCCCTTTCCAGTGATAACGGTGTTTTATATGGTCTTGCGGTTGAAAGCCCGACATTAGAGGTGCGCGGAGGGACCTTTACCCATGAACCCTATGGAATTGCCATTAACAAGCATCAAGAAAAATTCGAGCGTGCTATTAATCGGGCAATTGTAAAAATGCAACATGATGGCCAATATAACCGTTTAATTAAAAAATGGTTTGGTCGAGTTCCTGGATTTAATTATAAAACTCTTTATAATTAAATTGATTAGCTAAAATTTTTATATTACTTTAATAAATATAATACTTTATTTATTAAAACAATTTGACTAGTTAGTAGAAGACGTGTATAATCACATTAGTTGAGAACAAGAAGAAGCTTCCCGCTTCTCGCCTAAGTTAAGTTGACCTCTGGGCTAATCGATATTTTCTGTTGATTAAGAGCGGGTTACTTATTACCCGCTCTTTTCTTGTCCTCAAGTTAACTATGGAGGTGAAGAATTATACCAAGGAATTTGATATTAAACGACCAAATTCGCTCACGCGAAGTTCGTTTAATTAATGAAGATGGTGAACAAGTTGGTGTTGTAACCAAAGCTGAGGCTTTACGCCAAGCAAGTGTTGCAAATTTAGATTTAGTTCTAATTTCGCCTAATGCCAAACCACCAGTTGCTCGTATAATGGACTACGGTAAATACCGTTTTGAACAACAAAAGAAGGTTAAAGAATCACGCAAAAAGTCAAAGACAGTTAGTGTGAAGGAAATACGCCTAAGTCCAACAATTGAAGGCAATGATTTTAACACTAAATTAAAGCATGCGCAAAAATTTCTTACTAAAGAAGGAGCTAATGTTCGTGTTTCAATTAGATTCAGGGGTCGAGCTATTACTCATAAAGAATTAGGACGTGATGTGCTAGAAAAAATGGCAGAAGCCACTGCGGATATTGCTACTGTTGTAAGCAAGCCAAAGATGGAAGGTCGTTCAATGTTCTTAATACTTGCTCCCAAGAGTGATAAAAATAAATAGTTAATTTGGAGGAATTAGAAATGCCTAAAATGAAAACCCACCGCGCTTCAGCAAAGCGTTTTAAAAGAACTGCTTCTGGTCAATTAAAGCGTCATCACGCTTTTACTGGTCACCGTTTCCACGGTAAGACTAAGAAACAACGTCGTCATTTGAGAAAGGCTACTTTAGTTTCGCGTAGCGACTTGAAGCGCATCAAGCAGATGCTCTCACAAATGCGTTAATTATTAAAGTAACAGCGATATTTAGGAGGAATTTTAGATGCCAAGAGTTAAGGGTGGAACAGTAACACGTAAACGTCGTAAAAAGATTATGAAGCTCGCTAAGGGTTACCGTGGCGCAAAGCATATGCAATTTAAAGCTGCAAGTACACAATTATTTGTATCTTACAGATATGCATTCCGTGATCGTAGAAGACGTAAGAGTGACTTTAGAAAGTTATGGATTGCGAGAATTAATGCTGCAGCAAGACAAAATGATCTTTCATATTCTAAGTTAATGCACGGCTTGAAAGTTGCGGGTATTGATATCAACCGTAAAATGTTAGCCGATATTGCATATAGTGATTCAAAGACTTTTGCACAATTAGCTGAAACAGCTAAAAATGCTTTAAAATAAGTTAAAGAATGGCGCGGTTGCGCCGTTTTTTTATGTCAAAATTTATCACTTGAAGCTTATTCTCTGATATATTAGACTATGGACATGTTAATGAAGGGAAAGTTAAATGTTATTTAGACCATGTTATACAATTGATACAATTTATCATTTAGATACCAATGTACTTCATCAAATGGGTATTAAAGCGGTATTTTCAGATCTAGATAATACTCTTTTGGCTTGGGATAAGTTTGAAACAGCTAAGGAAATGGACATGTTAAATCAGCGTTTAAAAAATGCTGGGATTAAATTGGTGGTAATTTCAAATAATAATGCCAAACGAATTAGCAAGGTCCTTACCCCCTACCATATTGAATTTATCGCTAAGTCAAGGAAACCCTTACCATTTGCAATTACAAGAAAAAGGGAAAAAATGGGTTTAGCACCTAATCAGGTAATGATGGTTGGCGATCAGTTGATTACTGATATACAGGCAGGAAATTTTGCTGGCGTTAAATCAGTTTTAGTCAAGCCATTGGTTAAGACCGATAAGTGGAATACGCGTATTAATCGTTTTTTAGAAAAAATAATTTTTTTCTTTTTAGCACTTTCCCAGCCGATAACTTTTAAGGAGACATTAAAAAATGGATGACAAAATTATTTGTATCGGTTGTGGCGCTGTGTTGCAATCTGATGAAATTAATGAAGCAGGATACTTGCCAGCTAAGCGATTAAAAGATGCTATTGATACTGAAGATAATGATATCTATTGCCAAAGATGTTTTCGTTTGCGACATTATAATGAAATTATGCCAGTTGCTATTGATAACGATGACTTTTTAGCACTACTTAATTCTTTAGCTGAAAAAAAAGCATTAATTGTTAACGTGGTAGATTTATTTGACTTCACGAATTCATTATTATCTTCTCTAACTCGTTTTATTGGGAATAATGATTTTATTTTAGTTGGTAACAAATTTGATTTATTTCCTAAAAACTCACGTCAAAGTAAAATTAAAGACTGGATGAGACAAGAGGCAAATCGCGTTGGCTTATTCCCTAAAAAAATATTTTTAGTTAGTGCCAAAAAACAAAAAAATTTAGCTAATTTAATTTCATATTTAGACAAGCGTTCTCAAGAGCAAGACGTATATTTTGTGGGTATGACTAATGTTGGCAAGTCAACTTTAATTAATGCAATTATTAATCAAATGGGCGATATTAAGGATCTCATTACAACCTCACGCTTTCCTGGTACAACACTTGACAAAATTGAAATTCCTTTAGAAAATAGTCATTTCTTAGTTGATACTCCTGGAATAATGTCTGAAAATCAACTGGCTACGCGTTTGAATGCAAGAGATTTAGCGGTAATTTCACCGCAAAAGCCAATGAAGCCAGCAACATATCAATTACGGCCCGGCAATACATTATTTTTAGCTGGTTTAGGTAGAATCGACTACTTAAAAGGTGAACCTACAAGTTTTACTGTGTATGTTGCACGTGATTTATATGTTCATCGTACTAAGACGGAAAATGCTGATGAATTTTATCTAAAGCATTTAGGTGAATTGCTCGCCCCGCCAGCAGACACTACTAATTTGCCTGCACTTAAGGGCCAAGAGTTTCATCCTAGTGTCAAAAGTGACTTATTATTTGGTGGTATTGGTTTTATTACGGTACCGGCAAATTGCTTAGTTAAAATATACACACCTAACCGCATTGGATTAGGAATTAGACGTGCTTTAATATAGAGGGAAAAATGGTTGCGATTGCAAAAGATTTAAAAAATAACTCTGTAGTAGAGGTTCAAGCAGAAAAATTAAAGGTACATGATGGTAAGCAAATTGGTATTTTTGGTGGCACATTTAATCCAGTCCATATTGGACACTTACTTGTAGCAGAACAAGTATTAAGTAAGTTGCATTTAGATGAAATTTGGTTTATTCCGACCAATATACCTCCGTTAAAAAATGCGCCAATTGTTTCCGCTCAAGATCGAGCAAATATGCTAGAATTGGCTACGCAAGATAATGCGCGGTTTCAGGTTAAGTTGTTTGAATTATTTCGTGGTGGCGTATCATACACTGTAGATACCTTACGTTATTTACATGAAATCTACCCCGAGAATCGTTATTATTTAATTATGGGTAGTGATCAAGTTAATCAATTATTTGAATGGAAAGAGCCAACTAAATTAGCCCAATTGGCCACTTTGGTTGGGATACAGCGTGCTGGTTATCCCCAAAAGGCAAGGTTACCAATGATTTGGGTAGATGTACCAGGCATTGATGTAAGCTCAACCTTAGTTCGGCAAACTATTGCAGTGGGTGGTTCAATTAGATACTTAGTACCAGAAACAGTTTTAAATTATATTCAAAAAAAGGGATTATATTATGAGTGATTTGTTTTTTGAAAATACTTATTCACCATTATCTAGCAATGAAATAATAACTAAAGAAAAAAATAATATGGATCAAAGTCGGTTTAATCACTGTGTTAGAGTCAGTGAAACAGCAAGAAAATTAGCTAAATTGAATCACTATGATGAAAATAAAGCAGCTTTAACCGGTTTTATTCATGATTATGCTAAACAAGTTCCAGCTGATGAATTTCGCAAAGTAATTAAGGAACAACAGATGGACCATGACCTTTTAAATTGGGGTCCAGCTATTTGGCATGGTATGGTAGGAGCATATTTTGTGCAACGCGACTTAAAAATAATAGATATGGAAATTCTCAATGCTATAAAGCGTCATACAACAGCTGACGTCGAAATGACCCTGTTAGATAAAATTGTTTTTATGGCTGATTATATTGAGCCTGGAAGGACTTTTGCTGGAGTTGAGGAAGCACAAGAGGTTACTTGTAATAACTTAGATTCGGGTGTGGCTTACCAACTAGCACATACTCTTGAATTTTTGATAAAAAAGAGAGATAAGATTTACCCCCGTACTCTAGATGCGTATAATGTGTGGAGTACTAAGGAAAATAATGAGGAGAAAAATTGACTAGTAAAGATATTTTAACATTTACATTAAAGGCAATTAGTGATCGCCATGGTGAAAATACTGTTGCCTATGATATGCAAGGCTATAGTATTCTGGCTGATTACTATGTTGCAACAAGTGCAGGTTCTAATCGTCAACTACATGCAATTGCCAATGCAATTATTGATGCAGCACATCTGGCTAACTTTAACGATTATCGCGTTGAAGGATCTAGCGAGTCAAATTGGTTATTACTTGACTTAGGTGATGTTGTGGTTAATGTATTTACAGAAGAAGCTCGTGATTTTTACAACGTTGAAAAATTATGGACTGATGGTAAAAAAATAGAAATAAAGGAAGACTAGCTGAATATGAGTGTTGTTGGGATCATTGCAGAATATAATCCCTTCCATAGTGGACATGAGTTCTTAATGAATCAAGCACGTTATCTTGCTGGTAGTAGAGATCCAATTGTCGTCATTATGTCGGGTAACTATGTTCAAAGAGGCGAGATGGCGATTATTGATAAATGGGCAAGAGCACAGGCTGCATTAGAAAGTGGTGCTGATTTAGTTTTTGAATTGCCATTTTCTACGTCAGTCCAACCAGCGGATCTTTTTTCGTTAGGTAGTATTGATCAGTTAGTTAAACTAGGGGTTAGCGACTTAGTTTTTGGGGTTGAAGATGCTAGCCAAAATTTCGCTTATTTGGGTAGTAGAATTGCTGAGATTCCTCAGAGTCATATGGATTTTAGTGATTATAGTCAAACATATTCAACGCAGTATAATCAAATGGTTGCCCGTGAGGTTGGCCATGAGGTCAATGAACCAAACGCTATTTTAGCTCTAGCATATGCAGTTGCTAATCACAATCTTGGTGAACCATTAAGTTTGCATCCAATTAGTCGTATTGGTGCAGGGCATGATGATTTATTGCATGACAGTGGAGTAGTCCAAAGTGGCAGTGCTATTAGGAATATTATTTTGCATAATGGAGCAAATGGTGACCTTAATCAATGGTTACCTGAAAAAGAAGTTGAAAATTTACAGCAACAAAAAGTGTATCCAAATTGGAATATTTTATTTCCATTTTTAAAGTATCGGCTTGAATCAGCGACATACACAGAATTGCGACAAATTTATCAAATGAGTGAAGGGCTTGAATATAAGATGAAACATGAAATTCATTTAGCTCAAACTTTTACAGAATTTTTGCGGCGAATCAAATCTAAAAGATATACATATTCACGGCTACGACGATTGAGTTTATATACTTTGCTAAATGTTACACAAGATGATATGATTGCTAGTTTCAATAATGAGGCGATTCTGTTACTTGGTTATAGTAAGATAGGTCAAAAATATTTGAAACAGATTAGAAAAGAAACATCGGCTAATATTGTATCTAAGGTCGACCAAAAAAATACTAAGACTGGTTCGTTGCATTTACAAAAGCGAGTTGATCGGCTATTCGAGCAGGTTATGCAGACTGATCAAAACTTTGGTCGTCGTCCTTTGGAGGTATAAAATGTTATCACTTAGTTTTTCACAAATAGTAAAGAGTTCTGCCCCTTTGACCCATATTGAATGTGCTGTAAATGTAAGACCAGAATTTTTACAGCGTAGTCAAAAGTTACTTTATAAAGTTGAAAATGTTCAGTTTGTTGGTGATGTTTTTTATAGCGAACCCTATGTAACAGGCAATTTTCAAGTTACAGCTAATTTGGTTGTTCCTTCCAGTCGGAGTCTAGAGCCAGTAGAATATTATGAGAATTTTAGGTATAGTGAAAGTTACACTACTACTGATATATCTAAAGAAGAGCTCGATGAAAGTGATATACCAATTGTCAAAATTGAAGATGACAATATAGATTTACAAACTGCAATTGAAGACAATATTTTACTTCATATACCCGTTACTATTTTGACTCCTGAGGAAGAAAAAGATAACGTTTATCCTCAAGGCAATGGCTGGACAGTCATTTCAGAAGCAGAATTTAATAAAGGTAAATCAAATCAGATAAATCCTGCTTTTGCCAAACTAAAAAATTTATTTAATCAGGAAAATGATAATCAGGATTCAGAGTAATTAAAAATAAAGATTAAATCAGAGTTAGTCTTAACCTGATTTTTTTATCTTGTTTTAAAAGCATTTTTAAAGTATGCTTAACTTATAATTAGGTTATAATGCTGGTTTGTATTTAATAATTATGAAAAGGAAGAAAAAATGGCAAGAATTTTAATTGTTGAAGATGAAAAGAACTTAGCACGTTTTGTTGAGTTAGAACTTAAACATGAAAATTACGATACAGTGGTTGAAAGTAATGGTCGTAAAAGCTTAGAGCTTGCATTAAAAGAAGATTTTGATGCAATTTTGTTAGACTTAATGTTGCCTGATTTAAATGGTTTGGAAATTGCGCGTCGCGTTCGTCAAGCTAAGAGCACACCTATTATTATGATGACTGCTAGAGATTCAGTGATTGATCGCGTATCAGGTCTAGATCATGGCGCGGATGACTATATTGTTAAGCCCTTTGCAATTGAAGAACTTTTGGCTCGTTTGCGCGCAGTTTTGCGTCGGGTTAAAATCGAAAAAGAAGCATCGGATGGTACAATTGAAAAGAAAGTCATTAAGTTTAAGGATATGACTATTGAAACTGCAAATCGAATCGTTCGTCGTGGTGATGGTAAAGCTGTTGATTTGACTAAGCGTGAATACAATCTTTTGATGACCTTAATCAAAAATAAGAATAACGTAGTTAGTCGTGATCAATTGCTATCAAAAATTTGGGGACCCGGTTCAAATATTGAAACCAATGTTGTTGAAGTCTATGTGCGCTATTTACGTAATAAGATTGATGTTCCTGGACAACAATCATATATTAAGACCGTTCGCGGTACCGGATATATGGTAAGAGATGAGGACGATGAAAAAAAATAATCAAAAAAATATAAAAGAGGCCAAACACTCGTCCTTAATCGTCCATTGGGTAAGTGTCGTTGCATTAACGATTATGGTCTCTTTTATTGTATTTTCAGTAATTATTTATTCTATCGTTGACCAGCAATCAATGACGCAACAAAGAGAAACGTCTGAAGAAATGATGATCAAGCTAAATGAAAATCTTGCACGTATCCCACATGAATTGCAGATTGCTAATGTTGTACCATCATTAACCCCATCTATCCGTAATATTTTACAAGGAAATCCTGCAATTAGTGATAATGATCATAGTACAAATGCATTTAATGATGACCTTTTGTCATCTTTAACTAATCCAGATTTAAATGTAGTGGTCTATAATTTGGAAAAAGAAGACGTTTTTGATAATGGTAGCAATATTCCTAAATTTAAAAATTTCCAAGGTGACTACCTAATGGAAAAAGTCTATCAAAATCACCATCGACAGTTAGTAACCTATCAAAAAGTTAGATCGATTCAAACAGGTAAAATTACGGGCTATATTGTTGTAGCAAACAAAATGACGTATTATAACGGATTAATGCAGAAACTTCTTAAATGGATGGTACGTATTTCGGTTATAGCAATTATTTTATTTATAATTATTTCTCTGATAATTGTGTTAGGCATTGTTAAGCCCGTTAAAGAGATGTCTAAAGTTGCTAGAGAAGTTAATGATGATCCTAATAGTACTGTTAGAATCAAAGATTTTCATCGTCACGATGAATTACAAGAATTAGCCGTCTCCTTTAATCAAATGTTAGATCGCATGCAAAGATATATTGACCAACAAAAAGAATTTGTTGGTGATGTTTCACATGAATTGCGTACACCAGTTGCAGTTATCGAAGGACATTTAAATATGCTAGAGCGCTGGGGTAAAGATGATCCTGAAATCTTAGCTGAATCAATTAATGCTTCCTTGCAAGAAGCGAAAAGAATGCAACACTTGATTCAAGAAATGCTTGATTTAACACGAGCTGAACAAATTAATGTGCAATATCCTAATGCAGTTTCTCGTGTAGCAGATGTTTTGCGTCGTGTGACCGGAAATATGGCAATGGTTCATACTGACTTTACAATTAGCCTTGATATGGACGATTTACCGCTCGAGACGGAAATTCAAATATATCAGGGTCACTTAGAACAATTGCTTGTTGTGCTGATTGATAATGGCATTAAATATTCTACTGACCGTAAGGAATTAAATATTTCAGCTGGGCTAGATCAAAATGAAGTCCATATTATTGTTCAAGATTATGGGGAAGGAATTTCAAAGTCTGAGCAAAGTAAAATCTTTAATCGCTTTTATCGCGTAGATAAGGCTAGAACAAGAGAAAAAGGTGGCAATGGTCTAGGGCTTTCAATTGCTCAAAAACTGGTAACTAGCTATCATGGTACGATTAGCGTTGAATCTGTTGAAGGACAGGGAAGTCAATTTATTATGATTTTTCCTGTATTGAGTAAGGCCCAAGCTCAAAAATTACGGCAACGTGAACAAAGTAAGCAAAAAAATAAGTAAATTAAAAACTTTGGTAGCAGTTTTCGATTATTAGATAAAGCGAAATTTCCATGCTTATGATTACTTACTGTTAAAATTTATATTATAAAAAATGCATGATTTCATTATTAAATAAAATCATGCATTTTTTTAGTCTTTATAATGCTTTTGCTGCTTACCTTTATTGCGGTTACGTAAATTTTGATGTAACTGATTCGTTTGCTCATTTGTCTGTGAACTAGTGGTTGGAGAACTTAGCAACTTAGCAATTTTATCCTTAGTAACAATCTCTTTTAGTGGTTCGTTTTGTAATTCAGTATCAACTTCTTGTTTAACTTTTGGCATAATAATAAAAGTTACAATTATTTGTTGAATAACTGAGAAAAAGTTGCCGGCAGCCCAATATAAAGCAACAGAACCAGATACAGAAAGTGAAATAAACAAAGTCATCAATGGGTTCATTAGAATCATATATTGCATTTGCTTTTTTTGCTCTGGCGTAATACCGATTAATGAGAGGTATCCTTGTAGGAATGCAAAAATAGTAGCCATAATTGTTACTAATAGTGAGCGCTCACTTAAGGAAATACCAAAGAAAGTTGAATGAGCTAATGTGCTAGAATACATAACTGCTTGATAAATTCCAATCATAATTGGAAACTGAATAAGCAGCGGTAGACAACCCATTCCGCCAGTTAAGGAGAGATTGTTTTTCGAATACAATTCTCTTTGCCAGCCTGCTAGAGTCATCTGTTGTTCTTGGGTCAAATCCTTGCGTTTCATCGCTTCTTGAATTAATTTCATTTGTGGTTGGACCCGAGTCATTTTTTCTTGTTGCGTAGTAGCTTTCTTTTGTTGGTTAAGCATTAATGGCAATAACACCATTCTGACTATAAAAGTCATTAAAATAATAGCCCAACCAGCTCCATTAGCACCACCAATCAGCGTAGAACAACGTAGCATAATATTTTGCAAAGGCTGACCAATTAAGTTGAAAATCCAGCCATAGAATCCACCTTGAGGTGGTAGAGTAGATGATTTTGTAGTCTGCGAACATGCAGTGACAATTAACATGACTGCCAAGCAAAGGACAATCAAACTGATATATTTACGATATTTTTTCATTAAATTCACCATAGTATTTTTTTTAGTCAATATCTAATATAATACATGAAAATCATTCATTTTGGCTATATTTATCATTTTTTCTTTTTTAATTTTTGTAATATGTGCAAATTGGGAAATATTTTGCGGAAGTGCAAAACAAAATTGATTGACTTCGTCAAGAGTTGTTTGCAAAATGATGGTTACAGTTTGATCACTATTATTACATACTGTACCATTAATTTTCATTTTTTGGGCTAAATTTAAAACGCTCCAACGAAAGCCTACGCCTTGAACGATACCTGAGACTGTTAGGCACCAAGTTTCAGTTGGCGAACTACTTGATTTAGCTGGTTGCTGTTTTTTAAATAATCGCATGATTTTTCCTTTCTGTAGCTACTATTTTGATTTTAACATTTAATCCATTAAATCCTGGGTTATAATAAAATTTGAAAGAAGATGTTTAACCAATGCAACAAATAAGTTCAGTAAACAATAAGCTAATTAAAGATTTAGTAAAATTAAAGCAAAAAAAATATCGTGAAGAAACTGGTCTATATATAGTTGAAGGATTTCATTTAGTTGAAGAAGCTTTCAAAGCTTGTAAAGGATATATTTATTTATTAGGTACAGAAGAGACTATAGTTCAAGTAGAGCAAAAATACCAACTTGATTATACATCTTCTAAACATATTATTATTAATTCAGCAATTGCTCGTCACTTATCAAGTACAAAAAATTCGCAAGAAATTTTTATGGTATTAAAAATTTCTCAACCCAAAGTTTATTCATTTAATTATGGAAAGTGGATTTTATTAGATCATTTGTCTGATCCAGGGAATGTGGGCACTATCATCAGAACAGCTGATGCTGCTGGCTTTGATGGTGTTATTTTGTCACCAGAAAGTGTAGATCTTTATAATCCCAAAACGCAACGAGCAATGCAAGGTAGCCAATTTCATATTAAACTAATTGTCCAAGATTTGTTAACGGCAATTGAAATATTTAAAAATAATTCAATCCCAATATATTCCAGTGTATTAGATTCTTCAGCTAAGCAGTTACAAGAGTTTAATTCCGTCTTGCAATTAGGGTTGGTAATTGGTAATGAGGCGCATGGTGTTAGTTCTGCCGTTGCGCAAATTAGTGACCAAAAATTATATATTCCAATTAAAGGAAAGGCAGAGTCATTAAATGCAGCAGTTGCTGCTGGTATTATGATTTATTATTTTGCTTAGTAATTCACTTGTTTTTAGTAAGTGGTTTTTTTATAATAAGTCAGATATTACTTTGATGTGAGAGGAAGTACCATGGCTCAGAGTGTTAAAAATAAAATTAAAGTGGGTTGTAAAGCTATTGATTATGAACAGTGTCAACATTTTATTAATGCATTTAATATCATTGGTAAAAAATGGAATGGCCTAATTATTAGTTCTTTATGTGATGGCGAGTATATGCGTTTTAAAGATTTAGCTAGCTGTGTAGAAGCATGTTCTGATCGTGTATTAGTTGAACGTCTTAAAGAATTAGAAAGAGAAAACATAATCAAAAGATTGGTTGATGAAAAAACAAAAATAATTTCTTATAGTTTAACCAAAAAGGGTGAAGAACTCAGACCTGTTTTCGATCAAATTCATGGTTGGGCCGATAAATGGGAGTAAAATAATCTAACTACTTGAAAGTTATTTCAAAAAGCATTATTCTATTATGTAATTACGCAATGTAAGACTAGTAACAGAAATTATTTATTTAGAGAGACTTTTTATTAAGCTGGGAGAAAAGTTTAAATGATTCTGTGAATTTCATCTTACTAGTAGAATCTAATCAATTCCGGTATTCACCGTTATCGAAAACTTAAGTGTAAGTTCTTATTTGGGCTTAAACTAGGGTGGTACCGCGAAGCTTCGTCCCTTTTTGGGGCGAAGCTTTTTTATTTGAAAGGGAAAATTATGGACTTATTTGACAGGCTGAATCAGCTGTGTGAGCAAGGATTAACTGAAATCAAACAAGCAAAAAATGAAGCAGCGCTAAACCAGGTACGGATTAAGTTAGTGGGTCGCAAGAGTGAACTGACTGAAATTTTGCATTCAATGAAGAATGTTGAACCAAAAAATCGGCGTGAAATTGGACAAAAAGTAAATGAATTACGTGATTTATTTAATGAAAAATTGGATGAAGCAAAAGCTAAAATTCTTAAGACTATCGAAAAAGAACAGCTTGAGCAAGAAAAAATCGATGTAACTTTACCAGGCCGAAAGTCTCATCTGGGCGTAAAGCATCCAATTAATATTATTTTAGATGATTTAGAGAAATATTTTATCGGTATGGGTTATGAAGTTGTTCAAGGACCAGAAGTTGAAACAGATCATTATTGCTTTGAAATGATGAACTTGCCTAAGGATCATCCAGCTCGTGATATGCAAGATACTTTTTATATTGATGCCGAAGATCTATTACGTTCACAGACTTCGGGTGATCAAGCGCGAGTTTTAGAAAAATTTGATTTTACTAAGGGACCATTAAAGATGGTTGGCCCCGGTAAGGTATATCGCCGTGATGATGATGATGCAACTCACTCTCATCAATTTATGCAAATGGAAGGTCTAGTAGTAGATAAAAATATTACCATGGGTGATTTAAAAGGAACCTTAGAAATGATGACCAGACATGTCTTTGGTCAAGATCGTAAAACAAGGCTACGTCCAAGTTATTTCCCATTTACTGAGCCTTCGGTTGAGATGGATGTTTCTTGCTTTAATTGTGATGGTAAGGGATGTTCAATTTGCAAATATACTGGTTGGATTGAAGTTCTAGGAGCTGGTATGGTGCATCCTAATGTCTTAGAAAATGCTGGCGTTGATTCAAATACTTATGGTGGATTTGCTTTTGGTGTGGGGCTTGATCGATTTGCTATTCTTAAATATGGTATTGATGATATTCGCGACTTTTATACTAATGATGTTCGGTTCTTAGAACAATTTAGCAAGGAGGAAAGATAGTGTTAGTTTCTTATAGATGGCTCCAAGATTTTCTAAAGTTAGACCAAGATCCTGAAAAATTAGCAGAAAAAATTACGCGAACTGGCGTGGAAGTTGCAGAGGTAAAGCATCCACAAGCTGGTTTGAAAAAAATTGTTGTAGGTCATATTATTGATTGTACGCCAATTGAAGGTACCCATTTAAATATTACACATGTTGATGTTGGTGGGGATGAACCACATCAAATAGTTTGTGGTGCCCCTAATGTAGCAGCTGGTCAAGATGTTATTGTAGCCTTACCCGGTGCCAGAATTATTGACAATACTAAAATAAAAAAGGGAAAACTGCGTGGATATGAATCCAATGGTATGATTTGTAGTTTACAAGAAATTGGATTTTCAGATAGTGTAGTTCCTGAAAAATATGCTGCTGGTATTTATGTTTTTCCTAAAGATACTGACATTAAACCGGGTCAAACAGTATTTGAACCGTTAGGAATGGATGATTATATTTTTGATTTTGATATTACTCCTAATCGTGCTGATACCCTGTCAATGGAAGGCTCTGCTTATGAGGTCGGGGCAATTGTTGATGAACCCGTTAAAGTAGAAAATGTAACCATCAAAGCTGATGGGGAGGCATGGACAGACAATTTTGATGTTTTAGTTGATTCTGATTTAACCTCTAAATTTTATTTACGAAAAATCACTAATGTTAAAATAGCTGCTAGCCCGCTATGGATGCAAAGACGCTTATGGAATGCTGGAATTAGACCAATCAACAATGTAGTTGATGTAACAAACTATGTCATGCTTTTAACTGGACAACCACTACATGCCTACGATGCTAGAGCTTTTACAAATAATAAATTAGTTGTGCGCAAAGCTAATGAAGGGGAACAATTAACTTTACTTAACAATAAAGAGGTTAGCCTTGATCCTGAAGATATCGTAATTACTAATGGCGACCAAGTGGTAATGATGGCTGGTGTTATGGGCGGTTTAAACTCAGAAATAGAAGTTGATACTACTGATGTGATTTTAGAAGCTGCTATTTTTGATTCTACTTTAATTAGGAAATCTGCTTTACGCCATGCCAATCGAACTGAAGCGTCAAGTCGCTATGAAAAGGGAATAAATCGTGAAGCAACTCAACGAGCTTTGGAAATGGCCGCACTACTACTACGTAATAATGCCAGTGGAACTATTAATGAAGGAACTATCTGTGCAATAGATAAAGCTCAACAACCAACAATAATTAAGACTACAGTTTCATACATTAACAAGACTTTAGGTACAAAAATAGCTGCAAAAGAAATGTTACACCTATTTGAAAGGCTAAATTTTGAAACTACACTTGCAAAGGATGATTTAACTGTACATGTTCCAGCTAGACGATGGGATATTACAATTCCCGCTGATTTAGTTGAGGAAATTGGTCGCTTATACGGTTATGACAATATCGAATCAACCCAACCGGTCTTAGCGGAAACTCATGGTGGTTATTCTAAAAAAGAAGAGACTATTAGACGAATAAAGAATTTTGTTCAAGGCCAAGGTTTGATGGAAGCTATTTCATATTCTTTGACTTCACCACAGAAAGCAACTGCTTATACTAAAGAAGCCAAAAAACCAATCAAGGTGCAAATGCCACTTAATTCAAGTCGTTCAACTTTAAGACAAAATTTGCTTACCGGTCTAGTTGACGCTGCTAGTTACAATATGGCCCGTAAACAAAATCAGTTGGCTTTATATGAGCAAGGACGTGTTTACGATTTTGAAGATAATATCTATAACGAGCATGAACACCTTGCTGCGCTATATTCTGGTAAAATTTATTTTGAAAACTGGCAGCATGATGATGAAAAAATTGATTTTTACTATGTCAAAGGACAATTAACCAATTTATTAGCAGCTATTGGGATTAACTTAAGTGAAGTAGAATATCGGGCAGAAACTGTAACTGATATGCATCCTACCCGTACAGCTGGAATCTATATTAAAAAGCAAAATGTCGGTTTAATTGGCATGATTAGCCATTCAGTTACGCGAGCTAATAAGGCAATGAATGGTAGTGAGATTTATGGTTATGAATTAAATCTTGATAAAATTGTTGATTTGATTTGCAAGCCAAAGACAATTGCCCAAGCTGCACCAAAATTCCCGGCAGTTGAGCGGGATTTATCTATTTTGGTTGATAAAGCTGTAACGAACCAAGCCATTGAAGATATTATCAATCAAAATGGTGGTAAATATTTAATTAAATTACAGGTTATTGATATCTATCAAGGGCCGCATATTGACCAAAGCAAAAAGAGTCTAGCTTATCGGCTAACTTTCCTAAATAATAGGGATACCTTAACTGATGAAGTTGTCACTAAGTCAATGGATTCAGTTGTACAGCATTTAAAAGAAAGCTTAAAAGTAGAAATTCGTTAAAGGTTGACTTTAAGTTAGGAAATCAATATTATAAACCAGTGCGAAAAAAGATTTTAACTTTAAGGAGTAGAAAATTTTATGCCTGAGAAATCATATCCGATGACTGCTGAAGGAAAAGAAAAGCTTGAAGCAGAATTGAAAAATTTAAAAGTAGTTAAGCGTCCGGAAGTAATTGAGCGTATTAAAGTTGCTCGTTCTTATGGTGATTTATCTGAAAATTCAGAATATGATGCAGCAAAAGACGAGCAAAGTCATCTGGAGGACCGAATTAATGTGGTCGAAGAAATGTTAAAATACGCGCAAGTGGTTGATGCGACCTCGATTGATCCTGATGAAGTTGCTGTCGGTAAGACAGTTACTTACACTGAAGTAGGAGAAACTGATTCAGAAACCTATACAATTGTTGGTAGTGATGAATCTGACCCACTAAATGGGAAGATTTCTAACGATTCACCAATTGCTCAAGCAATTTTAGGCAAAAAAAAGGGTCAAAAAGTTACAATTGCTACACCAGGTGGTAAATTTGACGCTATAATTGATAAAGTAGAAGATTAGTTTATCAATTATCTTCGGTTAATTTTAAAACTAAATAAAAAAGACTAAAATGTTAACATTTTAGTCTTTTTTATTTAAGGTAATCAATGATTAGAAAAGTAGCGATAATCTTTACTTTTATCAAATATTACTCCGCGCGCATTTTCGCCATTTGAAATAGAAAAAATTATATCGGGATATTTACTGTGAACCTTATCTTCTAAAAAATCACGTAGCATTTTATTATTGGCTAAAACTGAACCAGTCAAAGCAACTTTCATTGGTTTGGGTTCAACATAACGATCAATTCCAATAATAATATCTCGGGCAAGTAATTCTGCTTGTTCTTTAATAACAGCTATTGCATTTGTATCTCCTTCATCTGCAAGTTGTGCTACACTAACGGCCATTGCTGCAATTTCTAGGTTACTCAATTTATAAAATTTTGCAGTTGCATCAACTAAATTATCTACTTGAAAGAGTCGGTTAAACAAATCAATTAATTGGTTATTTTCGCGTTTATCCCAGCTTAGTAGAGCCTGTTTGAATGCAGAAAGAGCAATAGCATATCCAGAACCTTCATCACCTAAAATTGCGCCATAACCGCCAGTAGTAATGATATGTCCATTTTGTAATCCATTAAAAACTGAGCCTGTGCCAGCGATTACCAATCCGCCATCATCACCTTCAAGACCGTTATAAAGAGCAAGTAAAGAATCAGTTACAGCTCTAACTGGTAAATTACTAACTTTTGCTGAAATTTCACCGGCTACTTCAGTTGCCCGTCCAATTACTGATAAGCCAGCAATTCCACATAAAATTCGTTGGCAATCACCATTAATTTGGTTAATTAATTGGTTAATTGCATTAGTTATATTTTCAATTCCTCTGGTATAATCGGTATTAATTTGTCCAGGACCTGATTCTATTCGTTTTAGTTCAGCTCCTTTTTCATCGTATGCAATAGCAGTTGTATGTGTGCCACCAGCATCAACCCCAATTTGGTATTTAAGTATCATCTTAATCTTCCTTTATTTAAAATTTTAATCTTTCATCTATTAATTTTATTACAAAAACTATAATTAAAGAAGTTTTTTTGAAAACGTTTCATTCATAAAAATGACTTAATTTTGAATAAAAGTAACAACTTATAATAGTTAAAACTTGTTTATTTGTTAAAATATTAGCAAAGATAGAGGGAAGAGATAGAATTATAGCTTTTTTTTTGATAGAATTACGCTAGTTTAGTGAGGTTTTAATTAAGTGAAATTTTCTAAAAAAAATCGAGAAACTACAAACTCAAAAAAGCAGTCTTCAACACCAATTAGAATGAAGCTAATTTTAGGAATTATTTTTATTCTTTTTGCTACTTTGGTTGGACAACTAGCATATTTGCAGATAGGTTATGGCTCGCGCTTTAAGGCAGAAGTTCAAAAATCTAATTCCGCGGTAGTTTCTAGTCAAGTCCCAAGAGGTGTCATGTATGATAATAAAGGACGTGTCTTGGTTGGTAACAAGGCTAAAAATGCAATTACTTATACTAAAAGTGTCTCTACAACGGCTGATGATATATATAAAATTTCTAATTTACTTAGCCAGTACTTACAAATAAAGGATGAAAAGCCCACTAGTCAGCAGGTTGTTGATTACTATTTAGCTAATAAAAAAAATAGTACCCAAGAGGCGGCTAAAGTACCTAAATCTATTCGTGAAACACAAGATGATAATCTTATTAACGCACGAATCAAAAGTCAAGTACTAAAAGAACATATTAAGCTAACTGAACGGCAAAAAACCGCGGCAATAATTTTCAATAAAATTTCTGGCGCCTATACCTTATCAACAATTTATATCAAAAATAATGATTTAACCGATAAGGAAATAGCTGAAATAGGTGAGCATCTTTCAGAATTGCCTGGGGTTGGAATTGGTACTGATTGGCAGAGATCTTATCCTAACGGCTCATCTATTAGAAGTATTATTGGTTCAGTTTCTACTGAAAAAGCTGGCTTACCTAGTGACAACTTACAATATTATTTGACTAACGGCTATTCACGCAATGATCGTGTAGGAACATCATATTTAGAAGAAGAATATGAACCACTTTTAAGGGGAACTAAGGCAACCAGTAAGATTTGGACCAAAACAGCTGGTGGAATTGAACAATCCAAATCAGTTTATTCAGGTCAAGCTGGTTCAAGTTTAATTCTTACACTAGATGCTAAGTACCAAAAAGAAGTACAAAAATCACTTGAGCAGATTTATGCCTCAGCTCTAGCTTCTGGTGCAGCACATTATTCAAATGGTGCCTATGCAGTAGCAATGAATCCTAAAACTGGTGCATTGTTAGCGATTGCTGGTATTAGTAGAGATCCCAATAAAAATAAGACGACGAACAATGCATTAGGTGTTATTAATCAGTCTTTTGTTATGGGATCAGTGGTTAAAGGAGCGATGGTTGGTGGCGGTTTAATCAATAAAGTAATTACGCCTACCAATAATACTTTACCAGATACGCCAGTTTATTTACCAGGTACGCCAATTAAAAAATCAGTATATCCAGTTGGGACATTTGGGGCACTTGATGCTGCAACAGCACTTGAAGTTTCTAGTAATATTTATATGATGCATCTGGCTATGAATTGGATTCATGCTGACTATGTGCCTAAGACCAAAATTAGTATGCCTGCAACGGCTTTTGATACTTTGCGTCATAATTTCAATATGTTTGGGTTGGGGCAAAAGACTGGTGTTGATTTACCAGGAGAAATTGCTGGTATTCAAGGCCGGTCATTTAATGAACAAGGTCAAATTTTGTCCGGTTCAGTTTTAGATTTGTCTTATGGTAATTACGATGCTTATACTCCTATCCAAATGGTGCAATATGTTTCCACCATTGCTAATGGAGGTTATCGGATGCAGCCTTACGTTGTACAGTCAATTGGGCATACGGCTAATGATGGCAAAAAGGTCTATGTCGACTATAATAAAAAGCCTAATGTTCAATTACGGATTCCTTGGACAACTGATGAGCTAAATGTTGTTCGGCAGGGAATGTGGCGGGTTGTTCATGGAACCAATTCCTGGGGAACAGCGCATAAGTTAAAAGATGTCAAGCCAGCTATTTCAGGTAAGTCGGGAACAGCTCAAACTTTTTATTTTGATCCAGAGCATCCGCGGCAAAAGAATCCACCTGAATTGGTTAATGCTACCTTTGTTGGTTATGCTCCGTCAGATAAACCTGAAATTGCCACAGCAGTTATTTTCCCTGGACTTGACCCTGATTTAGAGGGTTCCTATACCCTTCAAATGACTAAAGCAATGGTTGAAGATTATTTTAAGTTACATAAAAAATAGAAATTAATAAATAATACTGGCAAAAAGTTGTAGAAAATGCTAAACTAATTCAGGCAGAATAAATTTAGGTGGTGAAAGAAATGGCAGATAACATCATTTTGGAATGCACCGAATGTGGCGATAGAAGTTACTTATCTAAGAAAAACAAGCGTAAGCATCCGGAACGTTTAAGTTTGAAGAAGTATTGCCCAGTTGAAAGACAGGCAACTCTTCATCGTGAAACTAAGTAATAAACTAATATAGCAAGGGCCTATGCTCCTGCTATTTTTTGTATGAAATGATTATGAATAAAAAAGAACTTCGACAAAAACAAATTGAGTGTTTGAAAAATTATGCAGCTACTGCAGCAAAAGAGCTTGATGATTTAATTTTGCTTGAAAAATTAATGAATTTAAAATTATTACAGCATAGCCAAAGAATCGGTGTTACTTCGTCTTTGCCATATGAAGTCGATACATCTAACTTGATAGCTAATTTATGGGAGCAGGGTAAGGAGGTTTATTTAGCTCGGTCATACAATAATCGTGAACATACGCAAGATTTTGTCGCCTATAATTATAATAGTAAGGTGGCTAGATCAAAGTTTGGTGTTGAGGAAGTAATAGATACTAATGCTAAAGTCAATAATGAACTTGATTTGATTATTGTTCCAGGTGTCGCCTTTGCCCTTGATTCAAAGCAGAGGATTGGTTTTGGTGGTGGCTATTATGATCGTTTTTTAGCTAAACATCCCCATACGCCAACTATTGCTCTGGCTAATACGAAAATGATTTTTGCGCATATGAGTTGGCAAGCTGAAAAAACCGATATCCCGCTAAAAACTATTATTACACCACATGAAATTTAAAAATAATTAGAGGTTATAATGAATCAAAGACAGAATTTGCGTAATTGTTATATGACGGTGCTAATATTAATAGCGCTGCTGCTTGTTTATATAATTGAAGTTGCTTTAGGTGGCTCGGAAAGCACATATGTACTTGTCAAAATGGGGGCAATGAATAATTATGCGATTGTTGCTGCGGGACAGTGGTGGCGCCTATTTACTGCTCAATTTTTACATATCGGGATGATGCACCTTATTTCTAATGCTGTAATGATCTATTATTTAGGTATGTATTTGGAAGAAATTATTGGTCATTGGCGTTTTTTGATCTTATATATATTATCTGGCGTAGGTGGTAATTTATTAAGTTTAGCCTTGGGCAGTGATCAAGCAATCAGTGCAGGAGCATCTACTGCCTTATTTGGAATTTTTGGTGCCATGACTGCAATCGCCTTGCAAAATCGAGCCAATCCAATTCTTACTTATCTTGGTAGGCAGTCATTTTGGCTTGCTTTGATTAATATTGGCTTAGATTTATTTGTACCAAATATTGATATTCAGGGTCATATTGGTGGCTTTATTGCTGGCTTTTTACTTGCAATAATTATTGGTGATAAGACAATGAAGCGTTATTCCTTTAAATGGCGTGTAATTGCTAGTTGCTTATTACTTATCTATGTACTAGCAACTATTAGAACAGGTATGATTATAAAAATATAATGAAAACTCTATATGATGTACAACAACTTTTAAAAAAATATGGTGTGCTTGTTCATGTTGGTAAACGGATATGGGATATTGAGTTAATGGCACTTGAACTTGATAACATTAATCGTTCTCATTTAATTAGCCAACACGACTATCTAATAGCTAAAATGATTTTGCGTCATGAACATGAGTATGAAGAGCAAATAGAAAAGGATAAACATAGCTCTTAACTGAATTTAGGAGTATATTATTTATAAAAGTTAGAGGAGAGAATAATTTATGTCAACTCTATTGATTATTATAGACATTGTTTTAGTTGTGATTATACTTGCTTTTGTGTTTGTATGGCTGTGGAATAAAGTTCAAGCTAAGCGTCTAGGTAATGGCGACTTGTCAAACGATGAATTTAAACAAGGAATGCGAAAAGCTCAAATTGTTGATTTACGTGAAAAAGAGCCCTTCAAAAGAAAGCATATTGATGGTGCCAGAAATATTCCGTATACAATGTTAAAGTATCAATATGCTGAATTAAGGACTGATTTACCTGTGTACTTATATTCTGATTCCGTTTCGGTTACCTTGCGGGCTGCTAGGTTTTTACAAAAAAATAATTTTTCAAAAATTAAGTGGTTAAAAAATGGCTTTGATGAATGGAATGGCAGAACTAAGTCCGCTAAATACTAATTTTAAAAACATGTTTGTGACTATTCAAACGTGTTTTTTTCTATATAATATTAAGGAAAGTGAAAATGCAAAAAATATTAGCAATTGTTGGACCAACTGCTATTGGTAAAACTAGTATGGCAATCTCTTTGGCGCAAGAGCTGTCTGGTGAAATTATTTCTGGCGATTCAATGCAAGTCTATCAAGAAGTTGCAGTAGGAACAGCTAAACCAACTTATTCAGAAAGACAAGCTGTTAAACATTATTTAGTTGATACACAATCAATTTTTGCACCATATTCAGTAGTTGATTTTGTTCATGATGCTAAAAATGCCGTTCAAGAAATTACTAAAAAAAACAAATTGCCGATCCTTGTAGGGGGAACGGGCTTTTATGTTAATGCTTTTCTCAATCAAATGCAGCTTGGTGAAAAAAATAGCCAAGAAAGTGCAATCGCTGAAAAATGGAATATGTATTTAAAGCAAAATGGAGCTGCACAACTTTGGCAACAACTAGCTGCTCAAGATTTTGCAACTGCTCGTAAAATTTCACCCAATAATTCACGACGTGTGTTACGTGCCTTGACGGTAATTGAGCGAACAGGGAAAAAATTTTCGCAACAGCAAGAAGAAATTCTGCCGCGTTATAATTATTTAATAATCGGCTTAAATGCAGATCGTCAAGAAATATATCGGCGAATTAATCTGCGGGTTGACCAGATGATGGAGCAGGGTTTACTTAAAGAAGCAGAATATATTTTTCAAAATAAAGAGCAAGAATATCAAGTATTGCAGGCAATCGGGTACAAAGAATTTTTTCCTTATTTTACCGGTGAAAAAAAATTGGTAGAATGTATAGCTGATTTAAAAACCGCCTCAAGACATTATGCTAAAAGACAGTTGACCTATTTTCGCCATCAATTACCAGTTAATTGGGTAGACCCATTAAAAAACAATAATTGTACAAAAGAAATTAAACAGAAAGTAGAGGCATGGTTAAATGAATAATTGGCCCAAAGAACTACAGCATCTTGTTAGTGAAATTGATCTGCAGATTGCACCGCAATTAGCAAAGATTGATGATATTATACTCTTCAATCAGAATAAGGTATTACAAGCTTTTAAAAAGGAAGAGGTTGCTGAAGCTGACCTAATTGGCAGTACTGGTTATGGTTCTGATGATAGTGGTAGAGATAAACTTGACCGCATGTATGCAGAAATTTTTGGCACAGAAGATGCTCTAGTTCGTTCACAATTTGTTTCGGGCACGCATACCTTGGCAACAGCTATGGCAGGTAACTTGTTACCTGGGGATGAACTAACCTATATAACTGGAATGCCGTACGATACACTGCAACAGGTGATTGGCATTGCTGGCGATGGGCGTGGGAGTTTAATGTCATATGGTGTTAAATTTTCTCATGTTGATTTAAAAAACGGTGAAGTTGATTTTGCTGCATGTGAAAAATTGTTAACTGCTCATCAACCTAAAATGGTCGTAATTCAACGCTCACGTGGTTATGATACGCGCCAAAGCTTTACCGTTGAAAAAATTAGGCCGATGATTACGATGATTCGGGCAGCGAGTCCTAACAGTATTATTTTTATTGATAATTGTTATGGGGAGTTTTCCCAAAAGCATGAGCCAACTGAATATGGGGCAGATTTAATAGCTGGTTCATTGATTAAAAATGCTGGTGGCGGCTTGGCAAAGGTCGGCGGTTATATTGTGGGTAAACATGAATTAATTGAAAATGCGGCCCATCGTTTAACAGCTGGCGGAATTGGCCGCTTTGAAGGTGCAAGCCTAAATAATAATCTTGACTATTTTGAGGGTTTATTTATTGCACCAAGCGTAACTGGCAATGCCATTAAGGGTGCTATTTATACTTCAGCGATATTAGAACGAATGGGGCTTGAAGTTTCGCCTAAATGGAATGATGAGCGGACGGATTTAATTCAAGCTGTAATTTTTAATGATCAAGAAAAAATGATTAATTTTGCTAAGACTATTCAGTCAAATTCACCCATTAATTCTTTTGTTGATCCAGTTCCAAGTAATGATGCTGGCTATGAAGATAAGGTGATTATGGCCGATGGCTCATTTATTGAGGGTGCCAGCATTGAATTTTCCGGAGATGGACCAATTCGACCACCGTATGCAATTTATATGCAAGGTGGATTGACATATGCGCATGTTAAACTAGCAATTACCAATGCCGTAAATGAATTATTTTTTAATTAATAATTTTTAATCAGTAATTGAAGTAAGTCAGAAGTAAAGCTTTGATAAAATTTATCTCAAAATAGTTATACCATTTTGACTTTTATCTAATGATTTGTTAATCTATTAATCAAAGTTTAGTATAAAGGTCAAGGCCTTTTGTAAACTATACCAATTATTAGTGGTTTATATTTTTAGGGGAAAAGCATGACAAACAAAATTTCAGAAGATGATATTAGAAAAAGTGTCGCTGATAACGATGTTCGATTTTTACGATTAATGTTTACTGACATTAATGGAACGTTAAAAGCAGTTGAAGTTCCAAATAGTCAACTTGAAAAAGTTTTAGAAAATGATATTCGTTTTGATGGTTCTTCAATTGATGGCTTTGTTCGGTTAGAAGAAAGTGATATGGTTTTATATCCTGATTTTTCAACGTGGTCAGTTTTACCATGGACTGATAGTCGAGGCGGAAAGATTGGTAGCCTAATTTGCTCTGTTCATACAACCGATGGACAGCCATTTACTGGTGATCCGCGTAATAATTTGAAACGTGTCCTTAATGAAATGAAAGAGATGGGTTTTTCAGCGTTTGATATTGGCTTTGAAGCAGAATTTCATTTACTTAAACTTGATAGTAATGGAAATTGGACTACGGAAGTTCCTGATCATGCCTCTTACTTTGATTTGACTTCTAATGATGAAAGTGCCAGTTGTCGTAGAGATATTGTTGAAACGTTAGAAAGCATTGGTTTTGAAGTTGAAGCTGCCCACCATGAAGTTGGCGTGGGACAACAAGAGATTGATTTTAAATTTGACGATGCTTTAACGACTGCAGACCGTGTGCAAATGTTTAAAATGATTGTCCGTGAAATTGCTAAAAAACACGGTTTATATGCAACATTTATGGCAAAGCCACTTCAAGGTGAAGCAGGTAATGGAATGCATACTAATATGTCTTTATTTAGGGACAATAAGAATGCTTTTTATGATAATAATAATAAATTCCATTTATCAAATACAGCACTTTACTTTTTAAATGGAATTTTAGAGCATGCGCGAGCTATTACTGCTGTAGGTAATCCAACTGTTAATTCATATAAGAGATTAATTCCGGGTTATGAGGCACCTGTTTATATATCTTGGGCTTCTAAAAATCGCTCACCAATGGTAAGGGTACCTTCGGCAGAAGAAATTAATACTCGTTTAGAAATGCGTTCGGCTGATCCAACTGCTAATCCATATTTGCTTTTGGCAGCATGCTTAAGTGCGGGACTATCAGGTATTAAAGCGGAAAAAATGCCAATGGATCCTGTTGATTGCAATTTATTTGAATTAAGTCAACAACAACGAGATGAATTAGGAATTAAACCATTGCCTTCTACATTACACAATGCGCTTAAAGCGTTTAAGGACGATCAGTTGATTCAAGCTGCTTTGGGTGATCATTTAACACAAAGTTTTATTAGTTCTAAAGAATTAGAATGGTCGCAATATACACAAACTGTTTCTGATTGGGAAAGAAATCGGTATATGGGTTATTAAGCCTTTAGTGGTTATAATATTTAAAAAGCAACGAATTACAAAAGTAATTCGTTGCTTTTTATTATGTTTATCACATATAGTATACATATACCAATTAATATTTTTTAATTTTATATAAAAAATATTAATTTAAATACTAAGCATTAAATTAATAATTAAATTTAATATCAATTAATATTACTATTTATGTTATCAAATAATAATATATATATTTATTATTTGATAACATAAATATTTTATTTCTCAAAAAAAGTTTAAAATCGTTATTTAATAATACAATATTTTTTATATATTTACTATTGATATTTATTTTATACCAATTATATTATTGACTTAATTGAATGTTTTTATTAAACTTAATGTGTAACACATTATAGTAATGTTGCAAAATATAATTAAGTAATGGTTATGAATAATAACTAGGAAAGAGAGAAGTTATGTTAGGAAAAAATAATTTCAATGAAAAGTTAAATAAAATAGAAAGGCAATCTAAGCATGATCGGTTTTCTATTAGAAAATTAACAGTTGGAGCTGCTTCAGTACTTATCGGATTGAGCTTCGTTGGGTTAAGTTCTCAAACTGCCAAGGCTGATACAATTAGTCCAGAAACAGATACCGCTGTAGTTGGTGAAAATGAAGTAACGGTAACCAGCCCTGACGTAAAAGAAAAAGTAGTCTCTAGTGCCACTAACACAGAAACTACTTCAAATGAAACAAAGAATGAATCTAAATCTAATGTAACATCATATCAGGGTTTAAAGACATTCTTAAAATTTTCTAGTAATGAAACCAATGAATCTGTAACTCCAGATTCTGCCAACATTACCAAACAAGATGATACTACAGATAAGTCTAAAATTCAAACAGATAAGTCTGAAAGTCAAACAGATAAAGCTAATATCACCATGGTGGCTGATGAGATTAATACTTCTAATGTTAGTACTGCCGAGGGCTTTGTTACTGCTATGGGAAGTGGAGATAAGCATTATGTAAATTTGCTAGGAGATGTTGAGATTCCACATGGATTTACTGATACTTGGCTCAACAAATTAGGTGAAATTGGGGTCAAAGGAGATAAGATTATTGATGGTCAGGGACACACTTTGAACCTGAATGATAATCAATTAAGTGGTAATATTATTCAATCTCTAGGATTACCTAATATTACGTTTAAGAACATTACCATTAATGGTACGGGGGCTTATTTGACTCATTTACCGATAGTTAACAATATTCCTTGGACAACTATTGGTGATTTTGGGAAAATCACTTTAGACAAAGTAATTACTAATGGAATTACTTTTGGTGGCGGGCTTGATTCACAATTGATTAGTGTTAGCGTTAACGTAATTGGCGATTCAACCATTAATTATAAAAGTAATAATAAGAATTCAAAAAATTCAACCTTGTTTGATGGGAATTTAATTGTTAATGATGGAGTAAATTTGGCTGTTAATGCGGGAAATTTAGTTCAGTTGTTTAATGGAGAACTAATGAACACCATCAATAATTTGATTCCTGATATTAGCCATGTTAATAATAAAGATGACCTGATAAATGCAATTAAAGGTATAAAACTAGGTTCTAAATTTACAATAGGTAAAAATGCAAATGTAAATGTTTATCTTGATTCTACTGTAACAAGACTTTGCGAAAATACTTTACTAAATATTGAAGTTAATGATGGTGCAAGATTAAAATTAGTTGACAACGCTCCAGCAATTAAAGCAGAATTGCTAGATCCATTAGCTAACTGGGTATTTCTTTCTGCAAATAACCCTGCATCCGTAAAAATTATAAGTACTAATCCAGATGTTAAGCGTCCCCAAATTCGCTATTTAGGTACGGATATAACAGGTAAAAATATTGGCATGTCTGACATGGCTTTGCGTAAAAACTGGGTTCTAACTGCCACTCATTCAAACTTGATGGCATTAGCACTTCATAAAATTCCAATTGCCTCAGATATTATTGATACTATTTTGCCACAATTAAATCTTACTGGTTTAAATGAAACTTTAGTTAATGATTATCAAACTCCACTTAGTTTAATTAGTAAAAAAGGTAAAGCAAATAAAACATTTACAGACTTTGGTACTATGAAAGATCTGGAAAATTATTGTTCATTTTTGAATGGACCATTATTTGATGCAAGTGGAGTACCTATTCTCAATAAATTAGAGGGTGGTGAGCTTGCCGAAAAAATTAATAGGCTTTTAGGTATTAAAACGGTTCCTGGACTTCAGCTTGGTACTGATTTAGATGATGTTTTAGCTAAAACCGGAGCTGGAATTTATGATGTTACAAGTCTTAAGCAAACTGCTAAAAATGGTAAGGTCAGTTTAGGTAAAGATATACTTACTATAAACAATTCTGTTGACGGCACATCAAGCACAATTGATGCTTTATCTAATACTAAAGTGATTACTGGGGTACAATGGGTACCTGGTAAAGCAATGGATAATCAAGGAAATGTGATAGACGGTGGTGTTATAGCAGCTGCTGACGGTACAATAATTGATGGTGCTAAAGATACTGATGTAAGTAAGCAACTAGGCAACGCTATAGTTCATGTCGATTATTCTGATAATACTTACGATGAAGTACCTGTTCAGGTTAAGGTAGAAACAGCTACGAATGGTGGCACAAACGGCGGCACTAACAACGGTGGCACAAACGACGGCAGCAACAACGGTAGCACAAACGGTGGCACTAACAACGGTGGCACTAACGGCGGCACCAACGACGGTGGCGCTAACAACGGTGGCACAAATGGCGGCAGCAACAACGGTGGCACCAACAACGGTAGCACAAACGGCGGCGCTAACAACGGTGGCACAAACGGTGGTACTAACAACGGTGGCACAAACGGCGGCAGCAACAACGGTGGCGCTAACAACGGTAGCACAAACGGTGGCACTAACAACGGTGGCGCTAACAACGGTAGCACAAACGGTGGCGCTAACAATGGTGGCACAAACGGCGGCAGCAACAACGGTGGCGCTAACAACGGTAGCACAAACGGCGGCACCAACAACGGTGGCACCAACAACGGTGGTGATATAAACAAAAATTCAAACGGTACTGATGTAACTAAAGTTGCTGTTAAAAAGGTTATACGACATACTGCATATGTTTATGATTCAAATGGAACTCGTTTATCTAAAAAGTATACTTCATGTACTAAAGTAAATACTTTTGGCACAAAATTTATTAAAGGTCGGAAATATTATAATTTAGGTAATGATAAATTTATTATTGCGACAAACATTGATGGTACTTTAAGAAAGTTGAAGCACAATTCATATGTTTATAATAATAAAATAAAACGTATAAAGAAGAAGACAATTAAAAAGGGTAAGTATATACGTACATATGGTAGTGCTGTACGGTTAACTGGTAAGAAGTATTATATAGTTGGTGCTAATAAATACGTTAAAAAAGCTAACTTCTAAAATAATAAACAACTATTTTTCATTATTCTAACCTAACATTTATCCTATAATATATAATTATATTGAAAAAACGCTTGATATTTTCAAGCGTTTTTTTATTATCCAATATATTAAAGTTATTGTTACCCAAAAATATGGTATTAAATTGGCTAATTAAATTTTTCGCCCCATTTCCATGGGTCTTGATGCCAACTTTTTAGGGCATCATATTCAGAAGCAGTTATATAATTTAATTCTTTTTCTTTCTTTAATAATTCGGGGTATGTTAATAATGATATAAAATCAACTGTAGCATTGTTAAAGTTTTTCTTAGTATCATTCAAAAAATAGGTGAAAATTGATGCAACCCCTAGAACATTGCCACCTTCTTTTTTAGTAGCGGCGACAGCGTTTAACACTGAACCACCGGTGGTAATTAAATCGTCAATTAAAACAATTTTATCATTAGTAGTAAAAAGTCCCTCAATTTGTTTTCCTTTTCCATGGTCTTTGGGTTTTGGACGAACGTAAATCATTGGTAAATTAAGTTTGCTGGCTATCCATGCGGCATGTGGAATGCCTGCAGTAGCAACCCCACCAATAATTGAAACATTAGGATACTTTTCTTTAATTAAGGCAGCTAAATCGCTAGCAATCCAATCACGCAGGTCGGGGTAAGCGACAGTTAGACGTAGGTCGGTGTATATCGGTGAAAGCATCCCACTAGCATAGGTAAAAGGCTTATTAGGAGAAATAGTAATAATTTTGTGATCAACTAAATTTGTAATAATTTTTTCTTGGTACATCAGTTAAACTCCTTTTTAATGATTTGATAAACAGACGCTGGATCTGTAGCAGTAGTAATAGGTCTGCCAACTACAATTGCACTTGCGCCATAATCTTTGGCTTGCTTTGGCGTGGCAACCCTTTTTTGGTCACCATTTTGATTATTGGCTAAACGAATTCCTGGCGTTACGTAGAGAAAATCAGTACCAATAATTTTTTGCAAGCTTGTTACTTCAAGTGGAGAACAGATGACGCCATCAGCACCGGCTTTTTTAGCTGTTTGAGCGAGACTAACTACTTGTTTGGTCATTGATAAAGAACAGTTCTGTTCATTTCGTAAAATAGCATCTGAAATTGAAGTTAGCTCAGTGACTGCTAATAATTTTGGCGGCTTCATACCCTTAGGTGTGCCCGCAACTAACCCTTTTTTGGCCGCCATAATCATTTCGCTACCGCCTAGTGCGTGAATAGTAATACAGAATACGCCGAGTTGAGCTAATTGTTTAGCCGCACGATAAACTGTATTAGGAATATCATGTAGTTTTAAGTCTAAAAAAATGTGATAACCTTGCTCCACTAATTGTTTAACAAAATGCGAGCCAGAATGATAAAAAAGTTCCATTCCAATCTTTAAATAAGTTTTGTCAGCTGATCCTAATTTCATAAGTAAATTTTGAGCATCTTCTTCTCGATCATAATCTAAAGCAATAAATACAGCTTTTTCCATTGCCAACCTCCATCAAAAAAGCCTATTTTGGTACAGTGCGCATCAAAATAGACTTTTATAGTAATTAAGTCATGTTGAACTTGCGGTCTCACTGTACCGTTTAAAGTTTACTAATACCGAGCTTACCACCTTATTGGACAAAATACAATAGATTTTTAGCTAGTAAAAATCAAAAAAAGGTGTAAAATAAGCCCCGAAATAATTGTAATGACAGAGAGCATTCATTTTGGAGGGAAATATGGTCAATCTTAATGTTAAATTACCCGGTCTTAAATTAAAAAACCCAGTTATGCCAGCAAGTGGGACCTTTGGCTTTGGCGACGTGGCTGCTGCCCAAAAATATGATTTAAACAAGTTAGGGGCACTGGTAATTAAAACGACAACACCTAACAAGCGTGTAGGTAATCCGCAACCACAGATTGCGGTTTTAGATGATGGAGTTTTAAATTCGGTTGGTTTAACTAATCCAGGCGTAGAGCAAGTAATTAATGAAAAACTAGTAGCGCTAAAGAAACTCTATCCAAATTTACCAATTATTGCTAGTGTTGGAGCTGAAGATGAAGCGGGTTATTTAACGGTGGCCAATCAACTAAGTCAAGCTCGCTTAGTTGATGCTTTAGAAATAAATCTATCTTGTCCCAATGTTGCCCAAGGAGGAATGACTTTTGGTGTCCATCCTAAAATGGTAGTACGGATTACCTCAGCTATTAAACAAAAAGTTAAGTTACCAATTTATATTAAATTAACACCGAATGTGACTAATATTCAGGAAATTGCTCGTGCTGCCGAAGATGGTGGCGCAGATGGGCTAGTTCTTATCAATACAGTTATGGGCATGCGCATTGATATTGCTTCGCGCAAACCATTACTTGGGAATAATATTGGCGGTTATTCTGGTCGTGGCATTAAGCCTATTGCCCTTTATTTGGTACATCAAGTTCGAGTAGCTACGCAGTTGCCAATTATTGGTATGGGTGGCATTGAAACGGCGAGTGATGTAGTTGAGTTTATGCTAGCTGGAGCAAATGCGGTTGAAGTTGGTAGCGCTCATTTTCATAATCCGTTAGTTTGTCCCGAGATTATTCAAGCTCTTCCTCGAGTACTTGATGATTTGGGCGTTAGTGATATCAATGATTTGGTTGGTCAGGTAAAATTTAACTAAAAGGTCGCTCTTGCTTTTGGTTGACAATCTAAATTTTCGCACGTATATTATAAATATATATCGTCCTTAAAATTAGTCCCGTGAGGCTAACAAGGCAAGCTTAATTAAGTATTAACTTTCTAGTAAGCACCTAGTCTCAAGGTAGATTAGGTGCTTTTTTAAGGCAAAATAGATAGGAGAAAACATGGCAAAAGAAATTTGGGATGCGTTAACGATGAAACGGGCTTTAACGCGAATTACTTATGAAATAATTGAGCACAATAAAGGGACTGAAAATTTAGTATTAGTTGGTATTAAGACTCGGGGAGTTTATTTAGCTCAACGAATTCATGAACGAATTCAAAAATTAGAAGGAGTCGATGTTCCTCTAGGTCAGTTGGATATTACACTTTATCGTGATGATCGCCATGATGCATCTTTACCACAAGAGCCAGTTGTCAATTCAACTGCAATCGATGTTGATATTACCAATAAAAATGTTGTTTTAGTTGATGATGTTATTTTTACTGGTCGTACTATTCGCTCAGCCATGGATGCGATTATGGATTTGGGTCGTCCAAGTTCAATTGCGGTGGCCGTACTAGTTGATCGCGGGCACCGTGAATTGCCTATTCGAGCAGATTTTGTCGGTAAAAATATCCCGACTTCTTCCCATGAACAAGTTGCAGTAAATGTGGAAGAAATTGATCATAAAGATAGTGTAGAGTTAAAACCACTGTCATAAATTATTATAATTCAGCCATTTAATTGACTTCAGAGAGGGTCAGAAGGGTTTGAGTTTTTTTGCTGCTTGTATACTAAAATTTAGTCAGCTTAAAACCCTTTTGCTAAACCTGAAGCATAAATTAGCTTCAGGTTTATTTTTTTAAGAAAGCGTCTAAATTATGAAAACTAAAAATTTTGTCACTCTATCACACTTTGTTAATGTAGAAAATTTATCAACAGCTGAAGTTTTAGCTCTTATTGAACGGGCAGAATATTTTAAAAATGGTGGCGCTACGTCAAAATTAAGCCAACCAGTATATGCAACAAATATTTTTTTAGAAAATTCTAGTCGAACAAGAACAAGTTTCGAAATGGCGGAGCGCAAATTAGGCTTAACCGTAATTCCATTTGATTCAGAACATAGTTCAACTAAGAAAGGTGAAACTCTCTATGATACTTCCTTGACTATGGCTGCGCTAGGAGTTGATTTAGAAGTTATTCGCCATTCGCAAAATGAATATTATCAAGAATTGATTCACCCAGATAACGAGCATCACTTGCAAATTGGAGTAATTAATGGTGGAGATGGTAGCGGTCAGCACCCATCACAATGTATGCTTGATATGATGACTATTCATGAGCATTTTGGTCATTTTAAAGACTTAAAAGTGGCAATCGTAGGTGATATTAGCAATTCCCGCGTTGCAAAAAGTGATATGGAACTATTAACACGCTTGGGGGCTCAGGTTTACTTTTCGGGACCAAGTTATTGGTATGATAGTGAATTTGATCAATATGGTGAATATCAAGAGCTTGATCAATTAGTGAACCAAGTTGACGTGATGATGCTCTTGCGGGTGCAACATGAACGCCACGAAGGTGATCCAAATGAACAAAAATTTGATGCAAAAAAATATCATGAAGATTATGGAATTAACCAGCGTCGTTACGCTGACCTGAAAGAGCAAACCATTATTATGCATCCCGGTCCAATTAATCGTGGGGTTGAACTAGCTGATGAATTAGTTGAAGCACCTAAAAGTATGTTTTATCGGCAGATGCAAAATGGAGTTTTCATGCGTATGGCGATGCTTGAAGCGGTGATGCGCGGACGCAAATTAGGAGGGCTAAAATAATGGCGCTTGTCATTAAAAATGGTACGATTTTTGTTAATGGTCACTTAGAGCAAGGCGATTTATTAATCAATCATGGTTTAATCTCAGCTATTGGCCATAATTTAACCGCAGATCAGGTAATAGATGCTACAGACAAATTAGTTAGTCCAGGGTTAATTGATCTTCATGTTCATTATCGTGATCCGGGCCAAACTGCAAAAGAGAATGTTCAAACTGGTTCTTTAGCTGCAGCTCACGGTGGTTTTACCACTGTTGGGGCAATGCCTAATGTTGTTCCTGTACCTAATGATGCTGATTTAATGACACAAATGGTCACTAATAATAAAGCAAACGGAGTAGTTCGTATTTTGCAATATGGCCCAATTACCGTCAACGAAACAACTGACGTATTTCCTGATTATGCCGCACTTAAAAAAGCTGGCTGCTTTGCCCTAAGTAATGATGGGCACGGCGTACAAGATGCCCAAACAATGTATCTTGCAATGCAAAAAGCTAAAGCTAATGATTTAATTATTGCTGAGCATGCTCAAGATGATAGTTTGTTCAATCTAGGTGTAATTAATGAAGGTGAAAAAGCCAAGGCTTGGAGTTTGCGACCAATTACTGAATTAGCGGAGACAACACAGATTGCGCGTGATTTATTACTAGCGCAAAAAACAGGAGTTCATTATCATCTTTGTCATGTATCAACGGCAACTAGTGTAGAACTAGTTCGTTGGGCCAAAAAGCAAGGGATTCATGTTACTTGTGAAGTTACGCCGCATCATTTACTTTTAAATGAACAAAATATTATGAGTAACAATGGCAATTATAAAATGAATCCGCCGTTACGTAGACCAGAAGATCAAGCAGCTTTGATTGACGGCTTACTAGACGGTACGATAGATCTCATCGCTACAGATCATGCACCGCATACAAAACAAGATAAAAGTGGGGGCTTTGCTAAAGCAGCTTTTGGCATTACAGGTAGCGAGACGGTCTTTAGTCAGTTATATACACATTTTGTTAGAACTAATATTTTTACGCTTGAGCAATTACTCAATTGGCTTACTCTAAAACCTGCTCAAGCTTTTGAACTAAAAAATACTGGCCGTATTGGTCTAAATCAACCAGCTGACTTAGCAATTTTTGATTTAAAAAATGCTAGTGTAATTAATGAAACCAACTACCAATCTAAAGGGAAAAATACACCATTTACTGGACAAACAGTTTATGGACAAACTGAACTAACCATGGTTAATGGTCAGATAGTTTACCAAAAGAAAGGCAATTAAATGAAATACTTAATTTTAGAAGATGGCAGTATCTACGCAGGTGAAGGTTTTGGTAGTAATTGTGAAACACAGGGTGAGGTTGTGTTTACTACAGGGATGACAGGTTACCAAGAAGCAATTACTGATCAATCATATGCTGACCAAATTTTGGTTTTTACTAATCCGCTAATTGGTAATTATGGTATTACCTTGGCTGATTATGAATCGCTTGAGCCTGGCATTAAAGGGGTAATTTGCCATCAGTTAGCGCGTTATCCCGATAATTGGCGCATGCAAACTACGCTACCGCATTTTTTAGAGCAACTTGATATTCCGGGAATTCAAGGAATTGATACTCGTATGTTGGTCAAAAAGTTACGCCAATTTGGGACGATGAAAGGTCAAATTTGCAATAGTCAAAAGGATGCTGCCAAAGTCATAGCTAAGCTACGTGCGACTAATGTGACTGCTGGGGTAGTAAAGCGAGTGGCTACGACAAAGTCTTATCCAGTTCCAGGCTCTAAGCGTAATATTGTAGTGGTTGACTTTGGCTTGAAAAATAGTATTTTGCGTGAACTTAGTAAACGTGACTGTAATTGTATTGTAGTACCTTACACAACTTCTGCTGAAAAAATTTTAGCCCTTCATCCCGATGGAGTTTTGCTTTCCAATGGACCGGGTGATCCATTGGAAATGCAAGATGCGATAAGAATGGTTCAGCAAGTTGAGCAGCAAATTCCTTTAATGGGTATTTGCCTCGGACATCAGATTTTTGCTCTAGCCAATGGGGCTAAAACTTATAAGATGAGATTTGGTCATCGGGGTTTTAACCATCCGGTCCGCGAAATTGCTACAGGAAATATTGGTTTTACTTCGCAAAATCATGGTTACGCAGTTAAAGCAAGTTCAATCGATGTAAGTCAATTGTTAGTGACCCATGTTGAGATCAATGACGGTACAATTGAAGGGTTACAACATAAAAAATATCCTGCCTTTTCAGTACAGTTTCATCCTGATGCAACTCCAGGTCCCCATGACGAAGAAGGAATTTTTGATTATTTTATGCAAATGATTGATCAAAGAAAGGAAAAAGAACTTCATGCCTAAAAGAACAGATATTCACAAAATTATGGTTATTGGGTCAGGCCCGATTATTATTGGTCAAGCCGCGGAATTCGATTATTCAGGTACGCAAGCGTGTTTAGCCTTGCGCGAAGAAGGATATGAAGTTATTTTAGTTAATTCCAATCCGGCAACGATTATGACGGATACAACCATTGCAGATAAAGTTTATTTAGAACCACTAACTGTCACAGCTATTTCGCGTATCATCCGGCGGGAATGTCCTGATGCAATTTTGCCAACGCTTGGTGGGCAAGTGGGGTTAAATATGGCACTTTCGCTAGCAAAAAGTGGTATTTTAGCTGAATTGAACATTGAATTGTTGGGAACTAAATTAGAGTCAATTGAGCAGGCAGAAGATCGGGAACAATTTAAAGAGCTTTGTCAAAAGTTAGGTGAACCTGTTCCACCATCAGAGAGTGTTAAAACCGTTGAAGCTGCTTTAGCTTTTGGTAAAAAATGTGGTTATCCGATTATTGTACGACCGGCTTTTACAATGGGGGGAACAGGTGGTGGCATCTGTAATGATCCAACTGAATTAGCCCAAGTTGCTAAAAATGGTCTAGAATTATCGCCAGTAGGCGAATGTTTGATTGAACGCTCAATCGCTGGTTATAAGGAAATTGAATTTGAAGTTATGCGTGATCACGATGATCATGCCATGATTGTTTGTTGTATGGAAAATTTTGATCCAGTAGGAATTCATACTGGCGATTCAATTGTTTTTTCACCTGCTCAAACTCTATCAGATAAGGAATATCAATTACTACGTGATTGCGCATTACGGCTGATTAGAGCTTTGAAAATTGAAGGTGGCTGTAACGTTCAACTGGCTTTAGATCCAAATAGCTTTGCTTATGATGTGATTGAAGTTAACCCACGAGTTTCACGCTCGTCTGCCTTGGCGTCGAAAGCAACGGGTTATCCCATTGCCAAAATGGCAGCAAAGATAGCAATTGGGATGACACTAGATGAAATCAAAAATCCAGTAACGGGGACAACTTATGCTGAATTTGAACCAGCCCTTGATTATGTGGTTTGCAAGATTCCACGGTGGCCATTTGACAAATTTACTAAGGCTGATCGGATTTTAGGTACCCAAATGAAGGCGACAGGTGAAGTCATGGCAATTGGACGTACTGGTGAAGAAGCCTTTCAAAAAGCTGTGCGTTCTTTAGAAATTGATCAAAAAGACTTTTTTGCGCCACAAGCGCATCAAGCAAGTGATGAAGAATTAGAACAAAAATTAGTCAAGGTACAGGATGATCGCCTTTTTTATTTAGCAGAGGCCTTTCGCCGAAATTATTCTATTTCTGATCTACATGAATTAACTAAGATTAATTTTTACTTTTTAGACATTGTAAAGCATCTTGTTGAATTAGAACAAACCATTCAGGCTCATCCTAAAGAGATTGCAACTCTCAAGTTAGCCAAAAAATACGGTTTTAGTGATCAGACAATTGCTAATTTTTGGCAAGAAGATGAAAGCAGCATTCGTCAATTGCGTAAAGCAAAGGGGATTGTTCCGGTTTATAAGATGGTTGATACTTGTGCGGCAGAGTTTGCTTCGCAAACGCCATACTTTTATTCAACTTATGATACCGAAAATGAAAGTCAAACAACTACTCGAAAATCAGTTTTAGTAGTTGGCTCGGGACCAATTAGAATCGGTCAAGGGGTTGAATTCGATTATGCCACCGTTCACTGTGTTAAAGCCTTGCAAAAGATGGGTTACGAAGCAATTGTTATTAATTCTAATCCGGAAACGGTTTCAACTGATTTTTCGATTTCAGATAAATTATACTTTGAGCCATTAACCTTAGAAGATGTGCTAAATGTTTGCGATTTAGAACAACCGGAAGGGGTAATTATTCAGTTTGGTGGACAAACGGCAATTAATTTAGCTGCAGGACTTGAAAAAGATGGTATTAAGATATTAGGAACTAGTGTTGCTAATTTAAATCGCGCAGAAGATCGTGAGTTGTTTGATCAAGCAGTTAAAGAACTGCAGTTAAAGCAGCCACAAGGAATTACAGCAACTACTCATGAAGGTGTGATGCAAGCAGCAGAGCAGTTAGGCTATCCAGTATTAGTACGGCCGAGTTATGTTCTGGGTGGTAAAGCAATGGAAATTGTTTATACTCCTGCAGAATTAACGGATTATTTGCAAAATCATGTTGATATTGCTGCTAGTCATCCAATTTTAGTTGATGATTATCTTGATGGGCGTGAATGTGATGTTGATGCAATTTGTGATGGTCAAAACGTGCTAATTCCAGGTATTATGGAACATATTGAACATGCAGGCGTACATTCAGGTGACTCGATGGCGGTCTATCCAGCCCAAACTTTTTCACCTGAGATTAAACAAAAAATTGCTGAAGTAACTAAAAAATTAGCCTTAAAACTTAACTGTCATGGGATTATGAATCTGCAGTTGATTGAGCGCAATGGTGAAATTTATATTATTGAAGTTAATCCACGTGCCAGTCGAACAGTCCCATTTTTAAGTAAAATTACAGGGATTGAAATGGCGCAAGTGGCAACTCGAGTAATTATGGGGCAAAGTTTGCAAGCGCAAGGCTATACTGGCGGCTTAGCACCTGAACCCAAGATGATTAGTGTCAAGGCACCGGTCTTTTCCTTTAGTAAGTTAACCGATGTCGACAGTTATTTAGGTCCTGAAATGAAATCAACTGGTGAAGTTATGGGGAGCGATTTAAGTTTTCCTAAGGCTTTATATAAGGCTTTTGCTGGTGCTAATATGCAAATTCCAGATAGCGGCAATGTTTTATTGACTATTGAAGATCGTGATAAAAAAGAAGTTTTGCCAATTGCTAGTCGTTTTGCCCAGATTGGGTATCGTATTTTTGCTACTAGTGGCACCGCTAGCTATCTTAAGCAACATAATTTAAATGCAACTGTAGTAAATAAAATTCATGCAAAAACTGATGATAATATCTTGATTGAATTTAAAAATGGTAAAATCGATTTAGTAATCAATACGATGGGGCACGATGTGGCCAAGAATTCTGACGGTTTTATTATTCGCCAAGCGGCAATTAATCAGAATATTCCATTGATTACTAGTTTTGATACAGCGCGTGCACTGCTTATTGCTTTAGAGAATCGTTCATTTTTGACTACTAGTTTAAATTAAAATAATGCTTTAAATATTATTCCTAAGCTAAGGTTTATATTTAAAGCATTTTTTAGTGAAGGATAATAATAAGCAGTAATTTATTTGCTTTGGTTTTTTGATAAAAATAGCGTTTACATAATTGACCCGTTATTGTACAGTTAAATATATTAGAAATTTAGATGATTACGTAAATTTTTTTAAAAAAAGAATTTCAAAATAATTCTGGGGGGTGTAGATACCATACCCTTTTGTAAAGGAAAAACTGATGAAACTTAAAAATACTAAAAAGATTATTGTGTTTATTTTAATGCTTTATTTTGTACTAATTACAGTCCATGTTTTTCTTAGTATTCATGGCGCAAGTGGTCTACTTAGTGCCAAGGGAAATATTTCAGTTGGGCTTTTCTTTGCATTACAATCTGGAGGAGGAAGCTCTAATATATTAGTAGACATTTTACAAATGTCTTTGTTTATTTGAAAAATAATAATATATTTTCTAATGTGCAACAAAGAATTGGTTCGGCTGCTTGCATTTTAGTTTTACTAATCTGAGAACATAAGAACATATTTTATCCTATTTGAACTTGTTTATTGTAGTGAATAATTATATTTCTTATTTACAATATCATTGATTGATTAAAACTATAAATTTAATCAATGGTATTGATTGCTCTACTCTCTAAAATTAAATAGCTGCAGCGAATTTTTTTGTTTATGAGATACCCAATAATTTAATATATTTATTACAAAAGAAATCGGTATGGATCAAGAACACTACGCCAAATTAATCAATCGGGAACTTAGTAATTTACCGTTCTATGTCAGCGAGTTTTATCTAACCAAAAACTTATCAATAACTACTAAATATTATTACTTAACAGAAATACGACGCTTCCTCACCTGGCTAATCCAAGAAGGTTTAAGCAGAGCAGATAGCTGCAAGAATATAAGTTTAAAAACTTTAGAGCATTTGAAACGTGACGATGTAATGTTTTATATTGATTCTTTAAAGAATAAGCCAAATAAGCAAAACAAATACAACTTTCCCACCATAATAAATAGACGATAAATGCACTTCGCTCTCTTTATACCTTTTTAACAGTGGCTGCTGACAATAATAATGGAGAACCGTATTTCTACCGTAATGTCATGGCAAAAATCGATTCTCTCCCCGCTTCAAAAACGTTAAATTATCGTGCAAATGAACTCAAGACACACATGTATCGGGGACAAAAGAAACATGATTTTTTGGATTTTCTTTCTAATAGATATGAAACGCAGGTCAATAATAATATAATATTGCAGGACATTTTGTGCGAAATAAAGAGCGTGATATTGCAATAATAGCGCTAATGCTAGGTGCTGGTGTGAGGGTCCAAGAGGCTGCCAGTACAAATGTTAAGGAGTTAAACATACAGGCCCATGCTAAATGTGATCCGCAAAGGCGGTCAAAAAGATACTGTGCCCATTGCACGTTGGGTATTGCCCTATATCAGAAGGTACTTGGTCGTCAGAAATGACCGCTATCCTGGTGCCGAAGATGAAATTTCCCTCTTTGTGTCTCTACAAAATGGTAAGGCAAAACGGTTAACATCAGACGCTATCGAATAATTTGTTGCCAAGTATTCTGTAGCATTTGGCAACCGTATTACGCCTCATAAGTTGCGGCATACGCTATACGCTATACGCTAGCCTCGGAGCTTTACGGAGAGACCCAGGACACCGTTTTGGTCTCACAGCAGCTTGTCCAGCATGGTACCTCTGTCACAGATTTGTACACCCATATTGATCAAACAGAGCAAAAAGATGCTTTAAACAAAATTAAATAAATTATTTATTTAATTGTTTATGTTATAAAATATTAGTTAATTTTGCTGGATCTAATTCTTCAATCTAAAGAGTTAGTTTTATTAATATTTTTTTAAAATTATCTACCTCTCTATTACGTGGGCATGGGCCTAGCCACACGTATTTGATACTGGGGTAATCTTGCTTCATTTTATAAAGAACTATAACTAATGATTAATGAATTAAAACTTAAACTAAAAGACTTGACATTGGTATTCAACCAATGTCAAGTCTTTTTATAGCCTATATGTAACAGCTTTTCATGTATATTCATATATTTCTTAATTTTTGAAATGCCACATGACAAACCGAGATTACGATTATTTTGATAAATCAATTATTTGGTCAAACATAGCCCTTTCTTTTGATGTGATGTGATGTGCAACCTCGATAACCGTGCCATTGAAGTTATTTAAAATTGTTTGGTGTATTTGCATGGATAAATCTTGATCAAGAGAGGAAGTTGCTTCATCGGCCAATAATATTGGCCTTTTTGTTAGTAATGCTCGAGCAATTTCAATCCGTTGATTTTGACCACCTGATAGATTATTGCCATTTTTACCAAGTAAGTAGCTTAAGCCCTTTTCATTTACAAGATCAGTTAATCCGGCTCGCGTAATGGCATTATTCAGATTAGCTTTAGAAACTTGTCGACCTAAAGTGATATTGTATTCTAAAGTATCATTTAAAATAAATGGTTTTTGCTCGATAAACGAAAAATATTCATGTAATTTTGACCAATTTCCATTGGCTTCAAATTGATTAAGCTTATATGATCCAGAATTAAGTTGCTTCATCCCGATTAATACGCTTAATAAAGTTGATTTTCCCCAACCAGAAGGTGCCTCAAGGAGGACTTTTTCTCCAGATTTGATTTTTAGGTTAACATTAGTAAAAATCATCTGTTTTCCCTGACTCACTTCGGCATTTGTTAATTGTAATGATTGGAAAGTATTTGGAACATTGGTAAGAACTTTCTTGTTTTTGCTTGTCTTCATATATAAATCAATTTTCTTGATTTTATGTATAATTGGTTTTGCAGTTTTAATATCATTAAATGATTCAAAAATACCGACCACAGGATTAATAAAATTGTTTGCAAGTTGTGAAATCATCATAAATGTACCTAAAGTCAAATGACCGCTAACAATGAAATTGATTCCAATAGCAAAAGGAAGAAACATACTGAAAATATAGGCGATTAGCATAGTCAGTTCATTAGACATACCTTTAGTCCAATTGGTTTTAAAAAGGGCTGTTTCCATTAACTTGGCTGCTTTGATTAATCTACTAACCATTGAATATTGAACATTATATATATTAGCCATTTCAACTCCAGAATGAGTCTCAATAACTGTATCAGTATATTTACTATTCAAATTTTCCCAAGTTTCAGAATTTTGCTCTATTTTAGGACCAAAAATTGATTGAATAATGGCAGGAACGAAAGAAGCTATTAAAAATACTAAAGCAATAATCCAAGAACTTACAAAGGCAGAGACTACAGCTGCACAAAATTGAATTAAATCAGAAATAATTGAAAGCTCTGCTTTAATACTATTAGTTTCAATTTGTTTAAGATCATTAGTCATAAACGAACTATCAATATTGTTATTATTGGATCGGTTATTCACTAAATAATCAGCAGTTAACCTTTTTAGAGTAAGATTGACTTCTTCTATGATTTTATAATAAAAATACTGATATATTATACCGACTATACCGAATATTAATAAGCCTAAAATGGCAAAAGCAGTTAGCCAGATTAAACTACCTTGGGGGTTCTGGGCGAAGTCAATAAATTTTTGAAAAACAAAAGCAACAAAAACAATTTGGAGAGATTTTAAAAAAGCAAGAAAAACATATAACGTTATTTTCCATGGTCGTGTGTAATTTATAATCATCGCTATTTCCTCTCAATTATATTCGACAAAAATATTTATATTATTGAGTTCTAGAAGCATTTTAGAAATCAGCTTATTATACTCATTTATAATTTCGTGATACTTAACACCCTCAAAAGAAGTTATCTTTTCTTGTTCATATTCCATATTAGAAAAAGAATTAACACTATGCTCAACACCATCAAATAAGACGTTTTGCTGAAAATATAAATTTTTAAAAGCATCTCTTAGTATCTTTTTAGATGTTCTTTCGAAATTAAACATTATATGTTTCAAATCTATAACTATACCTTTAGCTTCATTTGGTAAACCGGATAAAATCAGTTGTATGTAAACACTATTATATCTATAAATAGGTAAGGCTTTTATAAAGTATATCTGATGATTTGATTTACGTAACTGCAATATCAACGCATTTTCCCCAGAAGTTAATATTGAAAAAAATAAACTTAAAGCGTATATTTTAACTGTTGAAAGATTGCTATCAGTAAGCTTAAAAATCATTGAAACATTGGCAACCTGTGCGTTAGCAATGGTGCCCTTACAACTATATGATTTTGCCAGCAATATGTTTTTGCTTTTATTAAATGCGATATTTTTTGATGTATAAACTGGCAAGCTATCTAGTTGCTTTAAAATGGAGACTACGTTGTCTACATGATTACCTGTTGCCAAACATGAAATATTTTTAGCTGTTAAATTGTTCTTGGCAAACTTTAAAACCTTTTCTAAAGTAATATCATCTATATCATCCAAAGATCCTAAAACCGAATCTTGATATTCACCATTAGAATCAAACATTTTATTACGTGCTTCAGAAGCAAATTTCTCAAGTTGACTAGTGCGATATTGTAATAGTTCCTGTTTAACAATTGACTTTTCACTTTCCAAGTTTTTATCGGTAAGCTGAAAACTAGATAGATTATAGACAAATTTGGTTAAAAAATCGTATATATCATCTTCAATACCAATTATCTTAAAAGCTATAAATCTAAGAGTGGTACTACCACTAACATTCAAAAAGCTTGGTTTTTTAATTTGGTCTATTACTAAATGTTCAAATAAATGTGGTATTCCATTTTTATATTGCTCTTTTAAATGAATCTTAATGACTATGCCTGAAAGTTTACTTTCAGGCATTTTGATTACATTTATTTGTAGACCATTTTTAAATTTAATTATTTGATTGGGATTATTTGCCATAATTTATTATTACTTTCTGTGCCGCAAGTTGGACAATCACTTTGTCTTTCGAAACTAACAAAACTTTTTTCCTTTAATGAATTATAATCGAATCTGTATAGTACATTCCATTGCTGTCTTTTATTAGTTATTTGATCTAACCATTTTTTAACCATCCAGGAAGTCTCTAGCATTAAATTTGGAATAATAATAGGTGTGGTGGGCTTAAAATTGTTTTTCCGTAAAGCGTATACTAATTTTTCAAATTCCGTATCATTTGTAGCGTTTAGTAAGCAGTCAATACAACCAGATTTATTAGGATTAACCATTAACATTTTACATGAATCTCTTGAACTAAAACCATATAAACTAGGAATTTGCTTAATATAGCTAGCTCTATTTATTATTCTTTGTGCTACATAAGGGGGCTCGTCCATACAGCAGAAAGCCCAATTTGATTCGTTAGTTTCTATCTCATCTATTGCTGAATTTACAGAGATGATTTTTTTCTTGGATACAGTAATTTTAACATTAGAATTTCTTGATTTTAAAAATTGTTGGACAACATCAACTTTGAATTTTCCAATATCATCATTCTTGAAAAGGAATTGTCTATGTAGATTTGATTTATCTATTTTGTCATTGTCGACCAGATGTATGTGTCTAACGCCTAAATTCGTTAGTTGCAGAGCCAGTAAGCTTCCACCTCCACCTACTCCAAAAATTGTTACTTTCAAATTCTTTATTTTTTTAATGATATCTTGTCCATTAAGTCCTTCACTATAATAATATGTACAATCGCTTTTAAATTCATCGTTGCTTGTAAGTACGCTTAAGGGTTCATTTAATAAACTTAGTGAGTGAGCTTTTGATAATTTAACTATTAAAAGACTTAAACTTTTTAAATTGATCCAAGGAAAAGAAGATAAAATCTTTTCTACATTATTATTACCATCTAGCATATTTAATAAAGGTAATAATTTGTTCTCTTTGTCTGTTATTTCAATAACATCATTATCATCGGTACCTATTCTAATCGTGCCCTTTTCGTATTCATAAATCATTTTGTCTTGATGAATCATAGGATAATATTTTAGTAATTCGTCTTTCATATTAAATTCCCTATAAAAAAACACTGTGTAAGATATGTTGTTTTTCTTTACACAGCGCATAACAGTTTTTTATATTGTTTTTTAAATGAAGTACCAGTTATGGTGAGTTGAATCATTACGTACTTCAGAAATTTCAAAATCCATAGCACTAGTGGTTACTTGATCTGCGTTAACATAATTTTCAAATCTACTTTCTAATTTCATTTTTCTGCCCCAACATTATATTAAAATTTTATTAAATAAAGTACCAATTATGATGAGTTGAATCATTACGCACTTCAGAAACTTCAAAGTCTACATAGCCAATAGCTATTTGGCTTTTATCAATATATTTTTCAAATTCACTTGTCGATTCCATTTTAAACGCCTCCTTAAATATTAATAAAAAATAATTTTTTATAGTTAGTATCATAAATCCTTAATTTAATTTTGTCAACAAAAATAGAATCCTAAAATTAGGACAGTCGAATAAATTCTAACTGAGAACTAACTCCTGATATTCAATCGGGGTTAGTCCTTTCAGTTTGCTTTTGATTCTTTTGGTGTTGTAGTAGTCAATGTGTTTTCTGATCGCTTCTTCTAGTGCGGTTAAGTTCTTGAAGGCCTGTTCAAAGCCGTAGAACATTTCCCGCTTTAAGATGCCAAAGAAGCCTTCCATCAAGTCGTCATCCCCTTCTGGTCGATGCCATGATTTTTTAGCCAGGCTTGAAATTGCAGGTGCTGGTGCTGCCAGCACTGGTCCGTATGAAAGACCAAACCGTTCAGGGGCGGGTGTGTCTGCGCAAGGCCTGCCTTAACATGTCTATGGTCTGCTTAAGGTTGGGACTATGGAAAATGGTGTAGGCAATAATCTCCTGCGTGCAGCCATCGATGATGGGCGCCAGGTAGGTCTTCTACCAGTTAAGTTTGAACTCGGTCACGTCGGAATACCATTTGTGCTTGGGGTAAATCGCCCCAAAATTGTGCTTGATCAAGTTGGGCTTAATTGGACCTTGGGTGCCGTAGTAGCTGTTATACTTGCACCAGCGTTTACTAACCAAACCAAATAATTTCAGCTTCTTCATCAAACGCTACACTTTCTTGTGGTTGATTGCCAGACGGCGCCGCCGCCTGAGCTCCAGGATAATCCGGCGGTGTTTATGTTCTTCATAAATGGCTTTGATTGTGATCATTACGACTTCATTGCCCTGGTCTTTGTCGCCCCGTTTAAGCGTGTAGTAGTAATTACTGCGCGATAAGTGCGGCAGATTAGGATTGGTATTGCATTAATAACTTCAAGAATAAAAGTTACGCTAACTTTGAGTTCACGCATCAGCTCTGTAACTGCCCGGGCTATTTTCGCGGCTTGCGGTTCTTGACCTGCTGATCGACTAAGGCGTTCAATTTTTTTACGAATTCGTTCTCGACGGTCAGCTTCAAGTTCTGCTGACGTAAACGTCCGTTTTCTTGTTTCAAGCGGTGATTTTCCTGCTTGATTAATTGTTCTCTTTTGGTCATGAGGCGGTCGTTCTCTCTGTTTGATAACGACATTATACCCATTTTCACGGTACTGAAGCAGCCAATTAAACAAAACACCTGAACTCTTAAGACCTAAATCAAGGGCTACCCGATAAATCGTTTCACCTTTGACCAGTACCCGCTTAATAGCTAGTTCCTTAAAGTTAACTGAATAGTTTGTATAAGGTCGGTCAAGAATGGCTGATCCATAATGATTGATAAGGGTTAAAAGATATTGAATCGTAGACCTGATAGCGGCGACTAAGTTCTGTGGCCCCACTTGCTGGTTTTGCCAAAGATGAAAGATTTCAATTTTGTCTTGTTTAGATAGTTTAACCATAAAAATATGACCTCCGAATTTGAAGTACAACTAAAAAGTTAGACATTTTATCATTACGCAAAACTTGTTTTTTGTTGGATAAATTTAGTTCAACAGACTGTAAAAACGTTAATAAATAATATAAGTAAATATTAAGAAAAAATATCACTATTTATTTTTAGTATAAAATACGAATATATATTAATAAAATTTATTTAAAGTTCGCTTTTTTGTTGATAAAATAAAATATTTTTTGTTTAAATAGGTTTTTTTGCTTGAAACACGTAGATTAAAATCAATGATAGAGTTATAAATATGTCAACAGATAAAATGATAGGGAGGAAAAGATGATTTACTTTGATAATGCGTCAACTACATATCCTAAACCTGAATATGTAAGAAAGGAGTAATGATTTAATTGAGAATACTACGGGAAGTTCAATGAGGACCTCTAGTACAGAAGATACGGATATTATATTTGAGACAAGAAAAAAGATTGCAAAGCTATTGAATGTTGATTATCCGACAAGTATTGTCTTTACGTCTAATACAACTGATTCACTAAATATGATTATAGATGGTTTCTTAAAAGATGGAGATCATGCGGTTTCAACTGCTATAGAAGATAATTCTGTTGTACGCCCACTTATTAGACTTCGTAAAGAAAAAATATAAAAATAACGTGGATAAAATCGAATGAGTATGGTTATGTGAATCCAGATGAGATTATAAATGCAGTAACTGGTAGTACATGTTTAGTTGTGGTTAACCATGCATCAAATATTACAGGATCAATTCAAAATGTTGAAAAAGTTGGTAGTGCATTAAGAAAATATCCAAATGTGAAATTTCTGCTTGATACGTCACAATCTATTGGTCACACTCCTATAGATAATCAAAAAATAAAAGCCGATTTTATAGCTTTTACAGGTCATAAGTCTTTATTTGGTATTACAGGAATAGGAGGGTATTATATAAATCCAAAAGTAGAAATTCGTCCTTTTAAAGTCGGTGGCACAGGAGTATTATCAGAGCTTCTAGTGTAACCTAAGGGAATACCGTTGCAATATGAAGCAGGAACTATGAATACTCTTGGTATAGGATCCTTATATTATGGTATAAATTATTTAAATGATTTATTACAGAAAACTAAATCACTTATTACTAAATTATCTTTAATAAAACATGTTTCTGTTTATTCTAAGCCTAATCCAATAAGAATAGTTTCATTTAACATTGATGGCATAATTCCATCTAGATTATCAACATTTTTGGGCGAAGATGCTGATATTAAAACTAGAGCAGGAATAATATGTGCGCCTTTTATACATGAATTTTTGAAAATTAATCTATTTGAATGTGTAAGGGTTAGTATGTCACAGTTTAATACAGAAGAAGAGATTGAAGAATTAATAAACTACATATCTAAAGTCGTAAGTAATCTAGACGCGGTAAAAAATATAAACATTTCAAATATATATTCTAGTCCAAGCATATATAATTTTGATTAGGAGGATACTATGAAAAATATAACAGATTTTTGCACTTTTTGTGAAAAAAAGAAACACCCGTATGTTATAAAACAAAAAATTTCGTTGTTTGTATTTCAGTAGAACCAATAGCACCAGGATATTCTTTAATTGTATCCAATGATCATTATAATTGTGTTGGTTTACTACCAGATGAGCTTCAATCAGAATTTTTGGCTCTTAAAGAATTAGTTAGAGTAAAATTAACAAAAGAATATGGTAGTTGTATTTTTTTGAACATGGACGTGCAGGATATTGTCATGTTCAGACAGGAGAAGAATTGTGTTACCATGCCATATGCATGCTATTCCTGTAAAAGTTGATTTAGAAGATAGATTAGTAAGTGACGGATTGTTTTCAATAAAATTAGAAGCACCATCAGCTATGTTTGAAAAGTGTTATGAGCTTGGTCAGTATCTGTATTTTGAGGATTTTAATCAAGAAGAATCTCTCTTTCAAATCACACGCCCAATTCCAAGACAGTATTTAAGAACTATTACTGCTGAAGCGATTGGCCGACCAGAATTAGCAAATTGGCATGACAACCCTAACTGGGAACAAGTAAATGCTGATAGAGATAAGTTAAAAGAAGTATTTAAAAATGAAAAAATTAGTTAGGGACAAAATTCCCGAATTTGTTGAGAATGCTAAGTTTCGTAAATTAGCTGATTCAGAACGAGAACCTGCTCTAAGGAAAAAACTGATTGAAGAAACAATGGAAGTTATAGAAGCCGACAGTGCAACTAACTTAATTGAAGAGCTAGGTGACGTTTATGAAGTTATCCTAACTTACCTAAAATTCAAGGGTGTTGACCAAGCAACGTTTTTAAAGCAAGTAGAAAAAAAGCGTACCTTAAAGGGCAGCTTTGCAGAATTTCTCGAGATGGAGCAGGGAGAAAATGATAACCAGTAGTGTTGTATTAATCGTTTTTGCTACTATTTCTTCATTCTCGCGTGGGATTATTTCCGTTATTGATCGTTACCAAATGGGATACCGGAAGCAAGGTTCTATCAATGTTAATTTTCTGAATAACATTTGGAGCGCGGTTTTAGTTACCTTTTTTTGATTTACATGTTGGTTAATTTTCAGGGGCCGACGATTACTATAAGCTATTTGTTAAGAATGTTGCTGTATGCACTATTAACGCAATTAGTAGCATACGGTTATAGCTACGTAATGAAAAAAGTTTCGATTATGAAATCCGTTATTTTGAGCAAATTGTCAGATTTATTTATTCCATTAGCCATTTTTTTAACAATGGGTTACTTCAGTCGCTCATCGTATTTGGTATCAATTGGGTCGACGATTCTGGTTGTAATCTACATAGTTTTCAAACAACGACGTAGCTAATTAAATTTACATTAAGAACACTTGGTGTAATTGCTCCTTTATTAACGATTCAAGCGGCGCTGTCGCCATTATTGACTAAAGGACTAATTGCTGCAGCGGATCTGACCTTTTTTACAATTGGTACAATTTATATTCGCTGCATAATTACTTGTATTACCTTTTGGGTTAAGAATAAAGCTTTTACAATTCAAAGAAGTAAAATATCTGTTAAAATTTTTGGGATCTATGCCGCACGTGCTTTTTTAACTTTGCTGCCCCAGATTGCCTACACTTTGGCAACGTCTTCCTCTAATTTAAGTATTGCATGGGTATTCTTGAACATGACATCTTTGTATAGCGTATTTTTCGGTAGTATTTCTTAAAAGAAAAGGCTAGTTGGTCGGACTTTTTGCTGATAGTTAGTATCTTAGCGATAGCGATAATCTCAAAGGCTTGATGAAAATTGATATTCTATAGAATATTCTACTGAACGCCAAGGTGTCTCAAGACACCAAGCCCGTTGCTATTTCCACGCAAACTTCAACGAGCAGCTTAGCTACATTTGTCGGTTTAGATATATTACCGGTTTGCGCAAAAATTTTAACAACGTTGAAAGTCTGACCTATCCGGACATCCACATCAAGGCCGGTGAAAAAATCTTGCTTTCAGGAGACAGCGGTACCGGTAAATCGACCCTGTTCAAATTGATTTTACAGGAACTAATGTCGACGACCGGAGAGATTACCTTTAGGGACAAAGAGGGACGGATCATTGAACCCAATCTTAACTAAATAGGCTATATCCCGCAGGATCCCATCTTGTTTTCGGGTAGCATCAAGGAAAACATAACGACCAGCTGAACGCGGCCGCGCAAACCTGGGCCCAAAAGATGCAGCTGGCTGATAATTTGAGCAAGTTCCCGCAGCTTCAAGACATGTGCGGTCGGAAAATATATCTCAAAAAAGCTGAAGTGAAGCTAAAATTAGGACTACTTAATAACGTTTAATCAAAGACTGATTCTTGATGCTAAATCGAGGTTAGTCTTTTTAGTTTAATTTATACTTTTTAACTTTGAGCTTGCAAGTCTAACGACAAGTTTATTATTTTATCTGAAAGATTAATAATGGAAGAAACCAAACTTAGAATTTTAACTAATTGATTTTGTTTGAATGTTAGAACCGCTATTTAATCAGTTAGTGTTATTTTTAAAACAATCAGCTACTCAATATAGGAAATTATGGATTTAATAAATCTAAATATTAGGGGGTTAAAACCAAGTTGTTACTGATTTGGCAACGTCTTCGTTGAAGTTAGGTTTGTTTAGTTGAATAAGTAATTGTATTCCCTTTTTGGATAGTTTTTCTTTAAGTGCTAGCGTATTTAATTTTTTAATCAAATCTCTTTTAACCTGATATACATTTTTCTGGTGCTTTAGTTCTTTTACTGTGGTATCAATTAAACTCTGTTCAACAGAAGTAGGCATTTGTTGGTTTTCGAGTAGAGCTAATAGACTCGTATTATTTTTCAACATCATAATTCTTCCTTAGATAACTAAAATTACAATAATAACTTTATTTTACTCTAGTTCAATTTAATTGTAATGATGTTAAAATCAATTTAGCTAAAACCTATCTGCAAAAGTATTTTAAAATGAGGTTTTTCCAAATTAACTGTGTGTAAATTTATTGCAATTTTTACAGATAATTTTTGCAAAAAAAGCTAAAAAATAAGAAGGCGCGATACTGTATTTTTTGGTAGTAAAATAAACTTTTTTAAGTATTTTAGAGTAATTGGCAGATAAATGGCTAAGCTGGAACTTAACTTTTTGAAATTTTAAATATCATTAAACAACCTTTTACCTGAAGAGTTATTGTGATCATTTAGTGAAAATTCAAGATTACTTCCTTATTTTAATAAAAGCCACAGGGAAGAGGACGTTTGCTAGTTTTAATGATATGATATATTATGAAATAATAATTAAAAATTATATACTTAGTACATATTGATATAATTATGGGGGAAATCTAAATACGTTTGGGAGAATATGCGCATGATTAATTTACTTGAAACAAAAAATCTGGTTAAAAAGTTTAAAGACCAACTGGTTTTAGACGGAATAAATTTACATATTCCAGAAAATAAAGTTTATTGTCTTTTAGGACCTAATGGAGCAGGTAAAACCACTTTAATGAAAATTTTAACGGGAATGATCCCGACGTCAAGTGGTCAAGTCGAATTTGCTGGTCATGAATGGACAAGATCCGACTTAGCTAAGATTGGTTCATTAATTGAAAATGCTCCCTTATATAGCAATCTGACTGCTGAAGAGAATTTACAGGTAATTTGTCGTTTACGCGGTACAAGTGCAAAAGAAATTCCCGATATTTTACAAACCGTCGGTCTTAACAATACTGGAAATAAATTAACGAAGAATTTTTCTTTAGGAATGAAAGAACGGTTAGGAATCGGTTTAGCTTTAGTTGGACATCCTAAACTTTTGATTTTAGATGAGCCGACTAATGGACTAGACCCACTGGGCATTCAACAGTTACGTAATTTGATTGCTGAATTCAAGCAGAAAGACATCACAATCATTATTTCTAGTCACATGCTCTCAGAAGTAGAACATCTAGCTGATAATATTGGTATTATTGGCGCCGGCAAGCTTCTCTTGGAACAACCATATGACCATGAAACTGATTTGGAAAAACTGTTTAATTCTACTTTGGAAAAGGCTGGTGTTCTATATGTTTAAAGTTTTAGAAAATGAAGTTTTTAAAACCAAAAGAACAATTATTAGACCCATAACGGTACTTTTCCCCCTTTTGGTTGTTGTCTTCACTGTTCTTTTCTTTAATTCGACGGGTTACGTGCTTGAAAGCACGATTAATCAATGGAGCTTTCTCTGGCTTAATTTATATTTAGCCTTGATTATTGGTCTAATCGATCGTTATGAAAAAAATAGTACGGAATATAAAACAATTTTAAGCTCGCCCACTAATTTGTTTGCTTATGAATTAGGAAGAATCTTGCATGGTGCACTATTATCGTTTATTGTTAGTTTCTTTTTAGTCGTGTTTCTTATATTAACCAGTTTTATTTGGACGGTTAGAGTTGGAATGGTTTCCTGCCTAGTTGCAGTTGGAGGACTTTTTTTAACGACTATCTGGGAAATCCCTCTTTATACGTGGTTAAGCAGAATATCTAACTTCTATGTTACGCTTGGGCTAGCCTTTATCGGTTCTATGATTGGCATATATTGCGTAACCACCTTTTCTTGGGGCCCGATTTTGCCGTATGGTTGGTCCAACCTATTTCCGGTGGCACTGATTAAATTACATATTAATGGTACTCCGATAAAAATTGGTGCGCTTGTGCCTAATGCTTCTTGGACTATTTTTGCTTCAATTGGCCTATTTATTATTTTCAGTTATTTGGCAGCCTATTCATTTCAAAAGCAGGTGATTAAAAATGCTTAAACGAATTTGTGGTGCGGAAAATATCAAACTACGTCGTAGCATGCTATTTTATCTACATTTAATTGCTTTAATTTTCCTCCCCGTTATCTTTGGCTGGTATTATGGCAGTCGCAAAAATCTATCCAGTTCAGAAAATATGATCAATATATTTAATACTTTTTTGGCACTTGCTTCACCGCTTGTGATTAGCATTGTCGTGTGCTTAGTCTATGATCGAGAGAAGAAGGCGGGAGACTTTAAAAATTGGCTAACCGAACCGATTAGCAGGGGCAAAATAGTAGGGGGGCAATTGTTTTATTACTGGCTGCTGTATGTAATTGAGATTATCGGCACGAATTTAATTTATTATCTAATCTTGGCTTTTGGTTTTAAAGTGGTTGACATTTCTTTTATTAAATTATTGCTTACTAGCGTTGCCATGGCGCTTTTGGGCTTTTTACAGTATGAGCTTGCTGAAGTGGCTGCAATGAAGTGGAACGTTGGTGGTAGTTTAGTTTTAGGCTTCTTCGGCGCGATAGTTGCGATGTTGGCTACAACTTCCTTATTTGATTTTATTTGGCCAATCATTCCTTGGGCATGGCAAAGCCGTTTGACCGTCTTTTGGTTGCCTAACATTCCGCTTGCTTACCAAAAAGTAGCTGCACTAGCTTATATTATTCCAATTTTGCTAACCGCTATCGCCAGCTGGCTGATTATGCGCTACTTTAACTATTGGCAAGAAAAGGCAGAATAATGATAAAAATTAATAGCTTTAAAAAAATATATATAAAGGTATAAATATAGATAAAGTTGTTTTTCAGTAGGGTATTAACTAGCTGAAATAAGTAATTTACATAATCGAAAACCAATTTAGATTAAAAGTCTAAATTGGTTTTTTCTTTATCTTTTTTATGGCATGCAAATAAATCGACAAAATTAAGCAGAAATCACAACTGTCTGTTGCTTAACTTTGAATAAAAGATCTTCATCTACATCTTTATTAGTGACCAAACCAGTAATGTTATTCCATGTGGCAATTTGATAAAGGCTATTTCGTTTAAATTTTGTTTTATCAGCTAGTATATATTTTTTACGAGCTTGGTGCAGAATTACAGAGTCAATTGAAGCATCTGAATATGAGGGACTTGTTGGTCCTCCAAAATTATAAAAACCATCTGATCCTAAAAAACAAATGCTAACTTGAATTTGTTTAAGCATGCTTTCTGTCCAACCACCGTATACAGATGAACTTTTTGAGCGGAGTTTACCACCTAATAAATAACACTCACTATTTGAACTTAAGAGATAAGTAGCAGCCGGCAATGAGTTTGTGAATATTTTTAAATCATCACGCATAACTAATAGTTTGGCTAGCTCTAAAACAGTACTTCCAGTTCCCAACATAACTGTTGCACCATTAGGAATCAATGAGACAGCTAATTTAGCTAGTTTTTGTTTTAACTCAATATTTTCTTCTGAACGAATGTTGAATGGATTCTCAACATTATTTTGAATTGAAGTTGCTCCACCATGTCCTTTGATAACTAATTTTTGACTTTCTAAGTACGTTAGGTCTTTGCGAATTGTTTCGTAGGAAACTCCAAATTTTTGTGCTAAATCGTGAACGGAGACAGTTCCCTTTTTTAAGACCTCTTCTAGGATATTATTACGGCGATCGGCCATTAACTTCATAATTCTACCTCAATCTTTTAACCATGTAATTATGATACCACTAAAAAACTGGTTGTTAGTAAAGAAAAATCAATTTTAAAGTCTACTTTCAAGTAATGCCAAAAAATAAATTGGCTTTTATTAAAAGAAGCAATAAAAAAGTAATTGAAAACAACAAAAACAAAGTTTATAATTGGCTTTGTAAAATGAAAGCGGATAAATAAATTGGCTTTTAGAAAGGAAGATATTATGAAAAAGAAAATTGCAATTGCTTGTGATGATATTGGTTTCCAAAGAAAGGAGGAACTAAAAAAATACTTAATTGATATTAAAGGATATGAAGTGGTTTTTGATCCTGTCAAAGTTCCAAACGATGGACAGAATACGTTTGCTAAGTTAGCTGATGAAATGGCAGAGGCAATCCAGCGAGATGAATGTCGCTTAGGCGTATATATTTGTGGCACGGGTATTGGTTTTACCATGCAGGCAAATAAACATTGGGGAATTAGGGCAACAGCAGTTACTAATCCTTATTCGGCTAAGCGTGCGCGCTTAAGCAATAATGCTCAAATAATTGGTCTAGGAATGAGAGTAAATGGTTTGCCGTATCATAAAATGATTCTTGATGCTTTTTTGGATGAGCCATTTAATTTTAAGACAGCTCGTGAAAACTCGAAAAAGAACTTATTAGAAGCTAAGTCTGATGATAATCGGTTATTAACTAGACCGGATTTTGTTACATGGAATATGGGCTTTGAAGATGATTGTGAGGATTGATTCTTATGGCAATGATTACTCAGTTTATTAATGATATAGGTAACTTTATTTTTATTCCCGTAATTTTTTTGTTGCTTATGAAACTCTTAGGGCGATCTTGGTCTGAGTCTGCACAGTCAGCAATGAAAGTTGGAATCGGTTTTATAGCATTGAGTATGGTTGTAACATTCATGCTTGAAAAAATGCAGCCAGCAATTAAAGGCTTAGCCGCTAAAACCGGTTCTTCTTTATCAGCTATTGATGTGGGGGGTGCGGCAACAGCAGTGATGGGCTTTGGTTCAAGTATGGGTGCCATTATTATCCCACTTTGTGTGTGTACTAATATTATTATGTTAATCTTGCGGTTAACTGATTGTGTCAATGTAGATGTTTTTAACTTGCATCAAAATGCTTCGATGGGTGCAATTGTCTATGCTTATTCAGGCAATTTCCTTTATGGTGTCTTGACTGCAGCAATTTTTCATATGATTGCCTTGATTGGTGCAGATCTTGGTGCTAAGAACAATAATGAATTTTATAGCTTACCAAAAGGAGTATCAATTTCACATCCAGTAGCCAATACATATCTGTTTTTTGCATATCCATTTAATTGGTTATTTGACCATATTCCTGGGGTACGTCATTGGAATGCGACGGCTGAAAGCATTCAAAAAAAATTTGGCATTTTTGGAGACCCTACCATGGTTGGCTTTTTGATTGGTGTTTGCTTGGGATTGTTTGGTTATAGTTGGAATAGCCCATATCATGCAATTATCAACAGTTTACAGTTAGGAATGTACTTAGCAGCAGTAATGTTATTATTGCCAAAGATGACTTCAATTATGATGGAGGGCTTGGTGCCACTTTCTAATGCAGTTCGTAAAAAGATGGTCAAACGTTTTCCTGATCGTGAAATTACGGTAGGAATGGATACTGCTTTAATTATTGGCAATCCTGCTGTTATTGCTCCGGCCTTATTGCTTATCCCAATTATCGTGATTTTAGCAGTTGTTCTTCCAGGTAACAAAGTCATGCCAATGGGAGATTTATCTCAATTTGTTTTCTTTATTGCTGCCATGGTACCTGTTTTTAAAGGAAATATTATTAGAACTTGGCTTGCATCAGTTTTCCTATTTGGTGGAGGCTTATACATTGCTTCATGGATGACACCTGCTACAAATCAAGTGTTCCAACAATTTGGTGCAGGGGCTAAAAAAGGGGTGATGTATTCATCCTTAAATCCATCGGCTAATCCATTGACAGGATTATTCGCTGGCGTTTCACATATTGGAATTTTTGGTTATATTGCAGTCGCTATTCTTGTAATTTTATTTGGATATTGGTTAAAAAAACGAGAAAGAAAACAAATTAAGATTGATAATTCTTCAATTAATTAGTAAAAATGTTTAAAGAGGAAAAGAAAATGAAAAAAGTTTTAGTAGTTTGTGGTAATGGAATTGCTTCATCGTCGATTATGTTAGCTGGATTAAAAGATTATTTAGATGAACAAGGTGTTAAAGCTGATTTGGATAAGGCGTCATTAATGGATTGTACTGATGACACATTTAATAGTAAGGATTTAATTGTTTCGTCAACCAAATTGAATAGACCTGGTGTAAAAACACCAGTAATTGTTGGGTCGGCGTTATTAACTGGTATTGGTGAAGATGAAGTTTTAAAGCAAATCAAAGATGAATTGACAAAGTAAAAGGATACGCAATGGGAATTAAGATATTTGTAAATGAAGGCACACCTGATATTTCTACTTACCAAGCAGCAATTAAGTTTGCGGGATTACCAATGCTTAAGGCTAATGGTATTTATTCTCAATTTTCGCAAGCTTGTATAAAGCGGGAAAAGCAGTTTCCTACTGGTTTAAAACTAGCAGATGGTATGGGCATTGCAATCCCACATGGTGATTCAAATTTGGTCAAAGTAAGTGGAATTAGTTTTGTTCGTTTGCTTAAGCCAGTAAGCTTTGGATTAATGGAAGATGCACAGCAGCAAATAGACTGTAAATTTTTATTTAATTTAGCCTTAGCCAAAGGAGATGAACATCTAACTATACTTCGTAAGTTGATGAAATTGTTTCAGTCAAAAGAATTTATACAGGATCTGGCTGAATTGCCACTTGATCTGTTAACTAGTAATCTACAAACTAAATTAAATTAAACAAATATTGGAAAGGAAATATTAAATTGAGTGAATTAACGTCCATTTTAGATGAACTTGCACAAGTACCAGATCCTTTAATTAATGAAGAAGTAAATGAATTGATACGGACAATTAAAGAAGCTAATCGTATTTATCTATCTGGAGCAGGACGTTCAGGGCTTATGATTAGAGCTTTTGCAAATAGGCTGATGCAATTAGGTTTTACTATTAGTGTGGTTGGTGAAATTAGTGAACCACATACTAGACAGGGAGATTTGCTGATTATCAATTCTTCTTCAGGAAATTCGACTCAATTGCTAGCACAGGCAAACATTGCTAAAAATAATGGGGTTAAAATTGCAGTAGTTACTACAGATATAGCTTCACCTTTAGCAAAAATGGCTGATATAGTGATAAAAATAGTTGCTCAATCTAAAGTGTCGAAAATTACTTCGTTACAACCAATGGGATCATTATTTGAGCAGATGTCTTTGTTATTATTTGATGCAATTTCACTCAAATTAATGAAAATTGTGGGTGCAACTGAGACGACTATGCGTAAAAATCATGCAGATATTGAATAAATTAGTGTACAGGTTTAAGAATTAACTTCACAGTTTTTGATATTTTACAAAATAATGTGTAGTATAATAATCGATAAAACTATTGTCTTTATGATTTTATAAAAGAACTTAAAATGAAAAAATTAGTTGAAGAAACTAGCGAAGTAGTTAATGCGACCAGTGAAACCAACTTGGTTGAAGAGCTTGGTGATGTTTATGAAGTTTTAAGAGCTTATTTGGACTTTAAGGGGATTGACCAAGAACATTTTTTAAAGGTAGTTGCCCAAAAACGAGCAGAAAAGGGCGGCTTTACAGAATTTATTGAGATGGAAGCTAAAAAATTTGGCTGAACGGTTTCCTTTTAGAGTTTTCCCACGATTCGATGAATTGTAAAGCTGTATAAAAGATAATCAAATTGTATCTATATAAATTAGGTTATCAATTTAATAAGTAAAATGTTTACTTAATAGAGGAGGATGCAAATATGATTGGCAAAGTGAGCAGAGCTCTTTGGGGAATTATAGTTTCATTGTTTTTTATATTTTTACCAAAAATATCGGCAAGTTTACCATATAAAACTAGGCAAATGCTTAATATTATTTTGGGTTTTGAATATTGGAAACAGTTATTGCCACTATTTTTAGGTAAGTTTTGAAAGTTAAACAACTTTTTGCAGTTGCAGGAATTGGATATTTAGGATAATTTAATTCCAATTAATATGGAACAAATATATATTTGAAAATAAAAAGTTAGACATTTTGTTATTAACAGTAAATTTAAGACAAAAGCATTTTTGAATAACGGTGATGTTAAAATTAAAAACTCTCAAATGTTAGGCAATAGTACATTCCAAACTGTAAATGGTGATTTCAAAATGATTAATCCTTTTATCTCGCTTCTCATTTGTAGTAGATAAGGCTCCAACACATAAAATATATTAATTATTAGATAAGTCCTGAAAATTACTTAATTTTCAGGACTTATTTTTTATCGGAAATTTTATTATAAAGGTAAAAATATATGTAGCCAAGGCAAGTTCGGCTAAACCCAAATTTTAGTAGCAAGCTGATAAAGTTGAGAGCAGAATTGGCTCACTTACTATTTCTTAACATGAGTATGGTAAGAAAACTAGTCCAGTAACTAAAAATTATATTCCTAAATAGGAAAATCCTATAAATTAAATATTTCATATTAATTGGTATCTATTTTTTGTTTTCCATGTTACTTAAAAGCAAGTTGCATATTACTTTGTTCTGGTATATTATATTAGTGTTACAGTATAACGATATATAATGTAAAATGAATTAAAGGTATTTTAAAGGATCAGTTGAAAAATGAACCAAGTCAATGAAAGAATACTTGAAGTCAGTAATGTAAACACTTATATAGGAAAAAGTAAAATTATAAAAAATATTTCTTTGAAGATTAAGACAGGTGAAATTGTCGGTTTAATTGGACCTAATGGTGCGGGGAAAACCACGATTATGAAAACCATTTTAGGCTTGACGAAGTTTACCGGTAGTATCACTGTGGGTAAGCGTCCAATCACTGAGACTAGTCATAGGGCTTTAGCAAGGGTTGGCGCTTTGATCGAGCATCCAGCTATCTATCCATTTTTAACGGGAAGACAGAATCTAGAATTATATGCCCGTGATAAAAGAGATCTAACTCAATTGGTTTCCACTTTGCAGATGGATTCTTATATTAATAATAAAGCCAAGGGTTATTCCTTAGGCATGAAACAGAAATTAGGGATTGCAATTGCTTTACTTAATCACCCTCAGTTAGTAATTTTAGATGAACCAATGAATGGCCTAGATATTGAAGCTACCATTGGCGTGCGCAAGTTAATTAAACGCTACGCCGATCAAGGAACAGCTTTTCTTATTTCGAGTCATATTTTAAGTGAACTGCAAAAGATTATGACTCAAGTGGTACTGATAACTTCAGGTAAAATTATTGTTAACCAACCAATTGAGGAATTTAATAAGACTAGTAAACAAAAATATAAAGTACTCACGGAAGATAATAATCGAGCAATGTCTCTTCTGCAGAAAGAAAAGATTCCGTTTATACTCAAGAATAATTTCTTAGTCATAGATCAAAAAAAACATTTTTGCTATTCAGGATCTACTTTTGAAAAATAATATCCACTTGCAAGAAATACTGCCATTAGAGGCTAGCTTTGAGGAAATTGTCGTTAACATTCTGGACCGAGAAAGAGGTAAGGAAGATGGGCGTTAGTCTCAAAGAAGAGTTCTATAAATTTTACCACCAAAAGGTTGCAATGTATGGAGTGATAACTATGCTTGTTTTGATGGTCTACAGTGCACTAACAACAAACATTACCAAGAATACATTGGCATTTGGTTTTGGATCAGTCGAATGGATTCCAATTATTCTGATTGCTGTTGGGTCTGCATTTTTTGCCATGGAGTACAGCAATAATACGATTATTATGCTAATCTACAAAAATTCAAGCAAACTCAAAATTTATCTGGCCAAGCTCATTGTTGTTTTTGCTTATGGCTTTATACTGACAATTGGTGCTATTTTATTCACTTTTATATTGAATTGGCTTTTTGTACCTGGTGGATTTAGTTGGGGTGCAGCTTTTCATGCACATACGTTGAGAGACGCTCTTATGCTTAATATGTTTGGTGAAGTAATCTACTCTGTTTTCATCATTGGGTTATCCTTCATGTTGACCATGCTTGTTAAAATCAATGCAGTAGTAATCTGTATTGGCTTAGCTCTAGCTTTTTTTGGTGCCAGTCTTTCAGCTGGTCTGATGTCGTCTTTGCCATCACTGGTTAAGATTATCAAGTGGAACCCGCTTAATATGATTTTTATTTCCCAGCAGTTGACCAGAAGTTCGATTATCCTTAAATCCAATTTGACTAACATGCAATTGATTGTGACTACGTTGATTTATGGTATTTTGTTTGCGATTATAGGCTATTACCTCTTCAAAAATCGGCGGGTTTAAATTATAAGATGGAGAATAAATGATGTTTTATAGTATTAAACAAGAATTTTATAAGTTACGTCACAAAAAAATAGCTTGGATTGCTCCTATAATTTTATTGGTATTGATGATCTTGGCAGGCTATGCGCTGAACTGTGAAGAACACAAGCTGTTACTAGTACTATGTTTTGATGCACCTGATTGGATTATGCTTATACTGGTTGTAATAGGTACTACGACTTTCTCGATGGAATTTCAGAATAATGCCATCTTAACTCTATTATATAAAGCCACTAATAAGGTCTATGTTTATTTGTCAAAGTACATTGTACTGTTTCTGTATGATGTCTTTTTGCACTTACTGGCACTAGTTTATACATTTTGTTTGCATTATACGCTTTTTCGAACTTCAGCAGTGTGGACAATGACCTATCTATACAGTCAGTCAATTTGGGAAAACATGTTAACGGCATTCATGGTTGATCTAGTTACGACAATGCTAATCATAACACTTGTTTTCTTACTATCTTGTTTAATTAATAATAATGCCATTGTAGTTACTCTAAGTTTTTTGTTAGTATTCATGGGGCAAACTATTTCTAGTAATTTGTTAAACTCAAATAAGTTCGTCAATGTGATGAAGTGGAATCCATTAAACATGCTTAATTTAACTCGCCAGTTCGGTAATTACTCAATGTATGTTGAAACAACTCATCTGAATAATAATCAAATCCTTATCGGGTCAATGTTTTACATTATCATTTTCTTTGTTCTAGGTTATCTGATTTTCCGTAAAAAACGATATTAGAAGACACTATATGCAAGTAATGATTTCTTTGTTTTTCAAGCTAGCAAATTTGGGTCTAAATTTAACCCTCCGTAACTTAGAAAATTGCTTGGTTAGAACAGTTGCTAGAACTAAGATTTATCAAAATGTCACTTTTAACGAAATATTAGTTGTGTTTACGGCTGTTTAGGCTTTTGTTATACTAATTATTTTTATTATATTTGACAACCCCATATAATAATGTTTAAATATTATTAAATTATTAATTTTAAATAAAATTTACATCAAGAAGTATAAGATAATAAAAATGAAATATAAAAAAATAACACAGCTAACTCAAGCAAATGCAGACCAGATTGCTAGAAAATGGCATTACAGTGGCCAGTATGATTTTTATAATATGGAAAATGACCCAGAAGATTTTGAAGAAATAATCACTTCAAGGTTACGAGGAAATAGGTATTATCAGGTTTTAGATGATAAAGATGAACTTGTGGGGTATTTTTGCTTAGAAAGATTGTCAGAAAAAAAGGTGGAAATTGGTTTAGGATTGAGACCAGATTTAACTGGACAAGGGTTAGGATTAAGTTTTGTAAAAGAAATCGAGGCATTTGTACAAAAAAATTTCAATTATAAAATGATCCTTCTGTCAGTGGCTAGCTTCAATAAACGTGCCATTAAAGTTTATCAGAGAGCAGGATTTAAAAAAGAAGGTTCTAAAATGCAAAAATCAAATGATGGCATATATGAATTCGTTAACTTAACTAAAAAATTTTAGGATATCAATAGTAAAACCTCGAAATTGCTTTAACTTCGAGGTTTTATTATTTATTTTTGGGCTGAATGATCTTTGAAAATGTAGAACAGACCAATTAGCATAATAACAACTAAAATACTTATCAAACTTGGCATGATATGATTGAATTTAAATTTGTACGCGATTAAAGTATAAAGCAGTCCTATTATCGAAAATGTTAAGATTAAGCCGCCTCGGTTTTTTTTAGCGAATTTAAAAATTGGCCAATTATTAAATTTTTTTGCTAGGACATAAAGTAAAAATATCAGGACGATGTAACCAATTTCTTTATACATAATTTTATCCTTTCAATTATTTCTAAAATTAAAGCGCTTTATGCGTTTATATTGCTATATTTATTGCTAGTTGTCAATTAAATATTGGTAGCATTTTTTAAAGTTATGCAGGTAATGCTTGTATTTTTGTGGCACTAGTTAATGTTTTTAGTCTTTGCTTTACGTAAGATGCTCTATTTATTTTGGTATTGCTGAAATTTAAAGTTAATCAATATTAATTTAAATACATTACTAGCACGTAAAAATAAGAGAAAAGAAGAATAACCGTTAGCCATAAAAGCTAACGGTTATTAAAATTAATTTAATCAAGAACTATTATGATTGTTGATTAAACCTAATTTCAGTTTGCGTTAAATCAACTGTGTAAGTTGTGTCTTCAAGTGGCCGCTTGGTCATGCCTTGATCAGTTGAATAAATTATCAGACATAAGCGACTTTGAACTGGTAATTTGTAGTAAGTTGGCTGCAATTGAAATTCCAAGTCATAAAATTGGTTTGTCTCAATCGCCCTTGGCTTTTTCAAATCAGCATAATTTTGTAAGTTCATGTGCCCCTTAGTGATTAATTTAGCGGGCGTTACTTTATCGGGCATAAATTCTTGCAAAGTATCGGTTCCAAAACGATAGCCTAATTCTTGCCCTCCAGGCATAATCAAACGGGGAGTGGGAGTTAATCGCTTACGCTCGCCTAATTCTACGAGGGCAACTGATAATTGCCCTTTATTAAGATTAGATGAAACTCGCATTTTTACCGTTGGTCGTCCCACTATAGTGACCGGGTGAATAAATTCTTCAGTGGTAAAACGTAAACTGGCTTTGGTCCACTTTTTAGCACCACTAATAAATTGATTTTGCCAATCGTTTTCAGAAATTTTAGCCTTTTTAAATTCCTTTCCCCCAACATCAGTAAAGGCAAGTTGCTTTTGACCATTGCCGTCTTTCTGTAATTGACCATCATCGGTTGGGTAGTAAGTTGATTCATGACCGCAATCATTACTCCAGTCTTGTTCTTGATGCCATGTGTCAGCTTCTAAGTTATCCTGAATCATTACCTGTGGCCATTGTTTATACGCCTGATTTTCAATACCTAACAATTCGTGCACGAACCATAAGTTAATCAAGTCAGTAAAATCGATTGAAACCAAGTTATTCATATTGTAGTGTGGGCCTTGATGTAAAAAGAGGTGGTGTTCAATTGGTAAATTTTTAACTTTTTGCCAGATTTTATAAACATTTTTGGGTTTAACATTCCAGTCATTTAAGCCGTGCACACTAATCCATGAGCATTTAATTTGGTCAGTATGATGGCGGTAATTACGGACATCCCAAAAGTCAGAATATTGCCCCGTTAGGCGATCGGCTTTTGCCAACAGAGTTTTTTGCATTTCGTCATATTTGGGCTTGATTTTGAGATAGTCACCGGCATCCCAGAGATTAGACTGACAAGTTTCAGCTAGCATATCTAAGTCTTCTCCTTGACAAGCTTCGGGTGCAATTACTAAACCATGTTCACGGTAGTAGTCGTACCAAGAAGAAATGGCGGCTTCTGAAACAATCGTTTTGAGTCCAGCTACTCCAGTTGTCGCTAGTGCAATTTGTAAAGTCCCTAAGTATGACCGTCCAGTCATTCCGATGTTACCATTGCACCAATCAGCTTTAGTTTCGTGCTTTCGAGTGCGGTCGGTATAAGCAATTCGATCACCATGTAACCATTCGATAACAGCTTTAGCACTTTCAGTTTCTTCAGGCCCTCCTGTAATGCGCAGGCCATCGCTACCACGAGTACCAATTGCTCCAGCCACAACGCTAGCAAAGCCGCGAGCAAGCATATATTCATTTAACGTATAAGGTGCTTTATTTAATGCTCGTTCAGTTGCTGGATTTGCGTCAGTATTGCTACTAGTGGGTGCTTTAGCCTTGATATGATTGGCGGGCTGGTACTGAGGATTAGACCATATAGTTGCATCAGTTAAGTTTTCATCAACACTATGGTTACGCTTTTCATTAGCAATTACACCACCAAAATAAGGATCGGCAGTATAAAGTGCAGGGACGGGCATTTTAGCACTTTCACTAGGTCTAAAAATGGTGGTTTGTAATAAGTCGGAGTGACCATCACCATCTGTGTCGAGATCACATTCAACGTAAACTACTTCGCGAATGACTTTACTGGTATCAAAGACTGGTTGACTTTTGCCATTGAATAAAACAAATTCATTTTGCGGTAATTTGTCTCGCCGGTCAAAGAAATAGCCCTTGCCAGCCATTACATCAAGTAATATTTGCCCATTTTTAGTACGAGTATTTAGCAACCGATAAAAAGCTCCTATCAAGTCGGCGGAATTATCAATTTGACTTACAGTTGGTAAGGCTTGCTTTTTCATAAACTTTAAAGGATTATCTAAATCATAATCGTACTGAACGTGATAGCCCAATAGTTGTAAAGCGACGTTGTAAAATTGCTCAACTGAGATTTTTTCCGGCTTATTAGTTAGAAAAGCTGTCAAGGTTTGGCTACTCGATACGGCAAATTCAGTTAATTTAGCTTTACGGGCGTCTTCATCTTGTGGATTAACTTCAGCTAGAACATTGGCAACCATTGTAGTCAATAATTCACTAAAAGTTAGTTGTTCAAAATTAACCGGTAAAAATTTAATATTAAGCAATTCCTTTACTTGTGTCTGGTAATCAGTTTCTACATAAGCATATTGATTGTATTTCATGTATTTCTCCTTTTTATTTACTTATTTTACCTGTTATCTTTAAGATATAAAAGTTATGCTTACAAAACAAGAGCAGACCATTAGGCCTGCTCTTGTAACCAAGTATTTTGGTAAAGATCCTCATTAAAACCACAGGTTAAATTCTGTTTGCTAACTACAAGCGGACGCTTAATTAATTTGCCATTTTGGGACATCATCTCGGCGGCTTCCGAAATCGACATCGCACTAACTTTATCTTTAAGATGCAGTTGCCGATAATCTTGACCGTGTGTATTGAAGAAATACTTTAACCCGCGATCTTGATACTTAGTTAGCCATTTAATCAGCTCATTTTTTGTTGGTGGCTGTTCAACCAAGTCTTGAAAGTCGATTTTGACATGATGGTCAGTTAACCATTTTTGTGCACTACGCGATGTTGAGCAACGCTTGTAACCATAAAACTTAATCATTTTAATAACCTTCTTTTATTTGAATGATAATTAATTATACCAATTACCAATTACCAACTACCAATGTTAAGCAAGCACACTGAGACTCTTTTTGACTAGGGGGTTTTTATTTGAAATCAAGTTTGAAATCTTGACTACTAAAGAAATGCAACCTGTTATTACAGATATAGTTAGCAATTAGACCAAGAGCAATTGGTAGAATAAAGAAAAGAAGCGTAATTAAAATTATTGAACCAAAATCATTTGTCCTGCCTGTCATTGCTGCAATCGGGCCAATCAATCCAGAAAAACCAAAACCTGCACTCATTGGAGTACCAGCAATTTTGAATATTGCACCCAAGCCGCCCATAATTCCGGCGTTAATCATTAAAGGAATCAGTAATTTAGGTTGCGTGATTAAATTAGCCATTTGCATTTTTGGCGAACCTAAAAAATGAGCAATTGAAGTACCAAAAGAGTTAGCTTTCCAGCCAAAAATAGCCAAAGCAAAACTAGCCGCTGTGATTCCCAGATTGGCCGATCCAGCAGCAATTCCAGAAATACTAATTGCTGTAGCAATCCCGACAGAAGAAATTGGCGAAACAATTAACAGAGCAAATACAATACCCATTAAAATACCCATAATTATTGGTTGTAAATTAGTTAAATGTTCAACCCCCACGCCAATAAGCGCAGTTAGTTGGCCAATTGGACCTCTAGTTAAACACCCAATTCCACCAGCAACCACTAAAACAATTAAAGGGACTAGTAAAATGGTGTAAGCTTTAAGCTTTTGGCCTAAAAATAAAACCAGTCCGTAAGCTAGCATGATTGTAATTGCAGTATTAACGACATCACCATTACCAACAACCATAATTTTTCCATTTTTCATCATAAAATTACCGGCTCCAGCGACCGCAGCCAGGGCAATTGAAGCAGTTTGAATCGGGGTTAAGTTACCAGTCATTCCGACGCACCCAGCACTAATTACGGGTAAAAGTGCTGCAGCAAAGGCGGTTAATACTAAGATAAAATTGAGTTGGGGCCAAATTGGTAAAAGGACTTTAATTAATTGCCCAATTAAAGCTCCTGGAATTAGGGCTACAACAATACCGATTGATAAACCATTCAGTGTATCAAAAGTGATTTTTTTGATAGTCTTCATAAATTTCTCCTAAAAATAAAACTCACACAACTGACGACAATTGTGTGAGTTCTTTATTAAGAAGTAAACACTTAAGACTTTGACACAATTGCCGTAGGCCAGTGTGTCAAATAAATGACAAACTAGGCATTTAGTTTGAAAAACCAAAATACCAAAAATAATATTTAACTTGTGGTTGATTAGTTACGTTGCTAGTCGTCATAATCGTTAACCTTTCATAAATATTTAATCAGTATCATACTAAATTGCAGAGAAGATTTCAAGTTAAAGCTAAAAAGTAATTTAAAAAATAGCTTAGCTATCAATGTAAAGTTATTAATTTTTTTATAATATATCATTACCGCGGATATTGAAAACGTTTTCTGTTATACTTAGTATCGTAATCAAAATTATTAAAGGGAAAGTTTATCATGAAAAAAATAATTAATAATCCAGCTGATGTTGTTTCAGAAATGTTGTCTGGAATGACTAAGGCGTATCCACAAATTCTTACTCCCATTCCAAAAACTGCAGCCGTAATACGCTCAGATCAAGCTTCTATGGTAAATAAAGTTGGACTTGTCAGTGGCGGAGGTTCAGGACATGAACCGGCTCATGCTGGCTTTGTCGGCAAGGGAATGCTCACAGGTGCAGTTTGTGGTCAAATTTTTACTTCTCCAACACCTGATCAGATTTATGAAGTAATTAAAGCAGCTGATCAAGGACGCGGGGTCTTTTTAGTTATAAAAAATTACTCTGGCGATGTAATGAACTTTGAAATGGCCAAAGATATGGCTGAAATGGATGGAATTAAAGTTGACTCAGTTATAGTTGATGATGATATTGCAGTAGAAAATAGTATGTACACGCAAGGTCGTCGTGGAGTTGCCGGAACAATTTTAGTTCATAAGGTTTTGGGAGCAGCTGCGCAAGCAGGAACTTCCTTGCCAGAAATTAGTCAGTTAGCGCAAGAAATTTTGCCAAATATTAAAACTGTTGCAGTTGCTCTATCTGCGGCTACTAATCCCGAAACAGGGAAACCAGGTTTTGAGTTAAAAAACGATGAAATTGAATATGGTGTCGGTATTCATTCAGAGCCAGGCTATCGCCGGGAAAAAATAAAATCATCGCAGGCATTAGTGACTGAACTTGTTAGCAAAATTGACCAAGAAATACATTTTGACTCTCAAAAGCAATATGCGGTTTTAGTCAATGGCTTAGGGGCAACACCATTAATGGAACAATATATATTTAGTAATGACTTGATAAATAATTTAGCACAAAAACAGATAAGGCCAGTTTGGATGAAAGTTGGCAATTATATCACCTCAATCGATATGGCGGGAATTTCGCTTACGGTTTTTGAATTACAAGCAAAACAGTGGTTAGAGTATTTAAATGAGCCAGTTGAAACTATTGGTTGGTAATAGGAGATAAAAATGACATTAACGGTTAATAATTTGATAATATGGATGGCCAAGTTTGCGGATAAAATAGCGGTTAATAAGCAATTCTTAAGCGATTTAGATACTCCAATTGGTGATAGCGATCATGGCTTTAATATGGATCGCGGGATGCAAGCTGTCATGGCCAAATTAAAAACAAAACCATCAAGTTTGCCAGAAACCTTTAAAGTTATTGCTATGACACTAATTTCTACGGTTGGCGGTGCTTCAGGTCCGCTTTACGGTACTGCTTTTTTAGAAATGGCAAAAAAAAGTAGCACTACCACTGATCTAGTTGATCTACTAACAGCTGCTTTAAATGGTATTGAAAAACGTGGTGGAGCTGAGCCGGGTGATAAAACGATGGTGGACGTTTGGCAAGCAGTAATTCCAGAAATTAAAGCGCACACGCTCACGGAGAATAAAATTGCTAGTGCAGTTGAAGCTACTAAAGATTTAGTTGCTAAAAAGGGACGTGCCTCATATCTAGGTGAAAGAGCCAAGGGTCATGTTGATCCAGGGGCACAATCAAGCGCATATCTATTTACTGCTTTATTAGAAACTGAAGGTTTATTATGAAATTAGGTATTACATTAGTCTCGCACGTTCCTGAACTTGTTATAGGATTAGATAAGTTACTCGCTCAAGTAGCAAGTGATGTTTCAATTACAAGCGCAGGTGGGAGCAGTAGTGATGAAATTGGCACGAGCATGGATAAAATTTTAACGGCTTTTTCAACTAATCAAGCTGAAGAAATTTTGGCTTTTTATGATTTAGGCAGTGCGAAAATGAATTTAGAAATGGCTACTGAAATGACTAATAAAAAAATTCATTTGTATGATGTTGCTTTTGTTGAAGGAGCATACACTGCAGCATCACTTATTCAGGCTGGTGTTGGGCTAACTGAGATTGAACAGCAATTAGCACCTTTAAATATTAAGAATTAGTAAAACTTTGAATTGTTATTTGCATCGTACTTAGGGTATAATTAAAACATTCTAAAATAGAAAAGGAAAAATTATGCATAATAGTTTAATGATGCAACTCATAGGTGAGTTTATAGGAACAGCTTTTGTTGTACTACTTGGTGATGGAGTATGTGCAGCTGTTAACTTGAAAAAGTCAAAAGCAAATGGCGCAGGCTGGATTGCGATTGCTTTAGGCTGGGGGCTAGCTGTGACACTTAGCGTATATTTTGTAAGCTGGTTAAGTCCAGGGCATTTTAATCCGGCAGTTACAATTGCCATGGCTACAGCAGGTAAGTTTGCTTGGTCGTCAGTTTTGCCCTATATTATTGCCCAAGTAGCAGGTGCTTTTGTTGGTGCAGTAATGGTCTGGTTAACATATTATCCTCATTGGGCCGAGACTACTGATCAAGAATTGATTTTAGGAACATTTAGTACTGAACCGGCAATTAGAAATTACTTTTGGAATTTCTTTGCGGAAGTAGTGGGTACTTTTATCTTTATTTACGGCTTGTTAGCTTTTACTAAAGCTAACATTCCTGCTAATTTGAATCCCATCCTTGCAGGATTGTTAATTGCAGGTTGTGTTTTCTCAGTTGGGGGAATTACAGGTTATGCAATTAATCCTGCTCGTGATTTTGGTCCTAGATTAGCCCATCAGCTTTTACCGATTGCTAATAAAGGTAAGTCGGATTGGGCTTATAGCTGGGTACCAGTAGTTGGTCCAATAGTAGGTGGCCTGCTAGCAGCTTTGTTGTTTAAGGCTATAGCTTAATCTTGAGCTCTTTTATATAATATAACTAAGCAAAAATCCTCAGAATCTAAAGTTTCTGAGGATTTTTTGTTTAATTAATTATTTTGATTTGTTCAGCAATAACAAGCTTGCAACATCTTTACCAATATGATTGCTGTTGAACTAAGAACAATTATTCTGGTTTTTAATACGATCCATTTTTTAGGCGTAAGCTGCAATAGATTTTAATTTTACAAAAAAAGTCACTCTTCACAGAGTGACTTTTATGTTAGCCAACTTTAAAATTATTTAAAATCAACAAACATTAGAATGTTGATATAGCAAGATAGAATATTGATAAAAATCAATAAAAATTACTATAAATGATCCGGGTGAGATTCGAACTCACGACCCACGGTTTAGAAGACCGTTGCTCTATCCAGCTGAGCTACCAGACCATTGCTCTCACAAGAACATTAACTATTATAGAGAAAAGTTTTGCTAATTGCAACCATAAAATTAACTTTTTAATTATGGGCCAAAAAATAATGAACAGCGAAGTGTAAAGTTATCATCTAACTGAGGTAGCAACAATCTTAAATTATGTATTATTTAATATTTTTTGGTTAAATTATATACTATTATTTTAATAAATTATGTATAATTTGAAAACAATTATTTTTGAGGATTACATTATGAAAATTAAGTTTATGAAAGTTATGCCATATCTAACCATTTTATTACTATTATTTTTATACGTAAAAAATGTTAGTGCAGAAGTTGACTATCGAATTGAAAATAATGTCACGACAGCTTCCATTAAAAAAGATGGGTCGATTGCTGTTAAAAAGCAAATTACTTACAAATTCAAAAGTCAAAGTAAAGGAATTTTTTATCAGCAAAATCTTGCTCCTAGCCAAAATTTAGTTGATGCGAAAGTTAAAATTCAAAATGAAAATCAAACAGGACGCTATTCGCATGATTTTAGCTTGCAAAAAGTGAATTCAGGATACCACTTTGCAGTTTATAATCATGTTAAACCTAATTCTAGATGCACTGTAACTTATTTTTATAAAATTACTCAAGCTATTACAAATTATCGTGATATAGCTGAATTGAATTTTATGATTATTGGTGATAAGTGGGACAGAGATTTAGATCATGCAAAGGCAGTTGTACTTTTTCCGGGTCCAGTGAAAAATATAAAAGCTTGGGCTCATGGGCCACTTAATGGTTATCTTAAAATTGACAAAAAGAAGGGTAAGATTACTATGACGGCCAGTAATCTTGATGGTCATGTAGGAATAGAAGTTCATACAATTTTCCCGTTAAGTGTTACATCTAAAAATAAAAATATAGTTGATCGAACTCATCGAGCATTTGTTTTGAAACAAGAAAAAAATTGAGCCAAGAGACTAATCGTAAGAGAAAGAAAATTTTTATTTTTGAAATTGGATTAGTACTTATAATTGTGTTAAGTGCCACTAGTGCAACTGTGCTAGGATTTACGGTGAAAAAACAAGGTGGAACAGTCCATAACTCTAATTCTATTCCCCATAATTATGAATGTCCCTCTGTTAACGCTGTAGTGGCCCAGATTATGGACAAAGTTGATATGCCAGATATTAGAGCATTTATAGCGTACTTAATGGAACTAGCGGTGAAAAAGAAAGTACTAATTGAGGACTATCAAAAAGATGGGACCACTTTTTATAGAATAACTTTAAAGGATATGCATTTAATTAGTCAAGATCCACTTTTAGCAGCTTTATTCAATGATATAGGTAATGGGCAAACTGTAACGACTGAAGAAATTAAAAATTCTCGTGGAAAGAAAGTCAGCCAAAAAGTTAACCGTTGTTATATTGATTGGCGTATAAAGTCTTATAATGAAGTTGTAAATCAGGGCTTGCTAGCAGAGAAGTTGATTCATAAAAGAAATACTAATCAAACAATCATTTGTTCCCTATTGTTTCTTAGCTTTGGGGGAGCACTAATATTCTTTTTTAAATTTTCTGAATTTAGAATTATAATGTTAGTTGTGGAAACTATTTTATTGTTTTTTGGCATCAATGCGTTAGTTCACAGTAATAATATGATTAGTTTTTATTCTCAAAAAGGAGCTGAAATTACTAATCAAATTCGTGGGTTTAAGCATATGCTAGAAGACATTGGTAGCTTTGAAATGCGTGATGTTGGTGACTTAGTTCTTTGGGAAGATATTATGCCTTATGCAGTGACTTTTGACCTAGCTAAAAAAGTTTTAAAAGAGTTAAAAATTGAATTTACTACTGATGAATGGCAACAAAGTGACTTTTATATTCATGAGCCAATTTATAATTTCAATAGCAAAGGATTTTATGAAAGTTTTAATAGTAGCTTAGGATCGGCTTGTTCGATTGGAGGTACATCAGGCGACTTTTCTAGCGGTACCTCAGGTGGCTTTGGTGCTGGCTCTGGTGGAGGTGCATTTTAATAATTTATTTTTGAAAAAGCTCAGTTTTAAGTTGGCTTTTTTCTTGTTATACTTAATTTACTGAATTAGAAAAGTGAAAAATAATGTTTGATTATCGTAATAACTTAAAAAGAATTTTAAACCAAACAGCTGGCGATGAAAAAAGCCTAAGTAATGGACTAGCTGCAATCAAGTTAATCTTGGGTATGGCTGATGAGGCATTAGGTGCTCAAATAACTAGTACTCAGGTTGACTATAAACAAGTAAACCTCTTTTTGAGGGGGTTAATAGCTTTAATTAAAAATCCAGGTGATAATTACGCAAAAAATAATACTTTGAAGGCAATTCGGCAAATATTGTTAACGTCAAAGCTTGAAACTGGGTTGCGTCAAACTTTAATCGATCTAAGCCAGGCAGTTAAAGCTTCGCAAACAACCAAAGAAACTATCAACAAAAAGGTTTTTGAACAAGCACTACAAAAAAAGATAACGCCTAAAGTGGATTATCGTAAAGGTAAGCGTTATATAGTTGTTCGACTATTGTCAGGCTGTGACTTAGTTAATGATAGTAAGCGATGTGTTTTTACATTAAAAGAATCACAAATCCATTCTTTAAATTTGAAAAGTGGAGATATTGTTGAAGCATTACCAGTAGAAGATAATCGTAATTACGAAGCAGAAATATTAAGGGTGGTGGGCTTTCGTCAGCTTTCGCGAATGGAAGTTGATCAAATTTCTACATTTAAATATGCGGTAGTACAAGGAAATTCCGGTCATTTAACTATCAGTCATAATATTAAAGGGCAAAAGCTACGTATTCGTGGTAAATCCATTACTTTATCTGTTGATGAAAGCAAATTTGAAGAGAAAAATATTCCATTAACTGATGGCTCAATTGTTGATCTAGCTTGGTATGATGGCGATATCCGTTTAAAGAAAAATCCTACCGAAGCTATTGGAATTCGGTGGATTTATGAACTGGATCAGCCTGCCACCATGTCTAAATTAAAAAAGAAAAAAGTCAAACAAACAAATCAAGCTACGGAAATGCCAAAATTGGCATTAAATTTACATTATCAACGTGTTGGCATTGCAATTGGCAATAACCAAAATGAAGCACTGCTTGAAGGAATCGTTAAACGCTATAATGGAATTCCCATAGCAATTGATGCCTTTCAGGGAAAGAAAAAGATAATTGAACAGCAGATAAAAAATTTAGATATTGTTATTCTTGTTACCGCTTTTGCTGCTCATGATAGTACATGGAATATCAGCGAATTTACTAGCAAATATAATGTTAAATTTGCAGTTAGTTCTAGTAAAGGATATCAAGCTTTTGAACGTGCTCTCTACCGAGCAGAAATGGGCTTACCTGCTTATGAAGGCAATCAGACAATTGAATATAAAAAAGCAAATTAAGGCTTTTAATAAAAATACAAATAATTAAGAATTATTTGTATTTTTGCATATTTATTGAATAAACAGGTCATTCTTGAGTACAATATAGACCAAAGTTTTTTATGAAAGGAAGATGAGATGGGGAAAGAAAAACATGGACATACTTGGCAGTATTGGCTTTTCTTCTTGTCAGGATTAGAAATAATTACCGTTGCAATTAATTTGTTTTATGCGCCAATCAATGTTGCGGCAGGAGGATCAACTGGAATTGCAATCTTAGTTGATGCAGTTTGGGGAATCAATCGCTCACTGACAGTTTTCATTATTAATTCATTAATGTTGATTATGGCGGCAATTTTTTTAGGTCGACAAACATTAAAAAAAGTGGCAATTGGTAGTCTGCTTTTACCAATTTTAATGGAAATTACCCCAAGTTTAAAACTAACTTCCAATAATATGCTGGCAGTAATCTATGGTGGTGTGCTTATGGGAATTGGCGTCTCGATGCTCTATCGCATAAATGCTTCATCAGGTGGCACTACAATTCCGCCACTAATTATTAAAAAATATTTTTTTATCGATCCAGCTATATCCTTAATGATAATTGATATGTCAATTATTTTTTTGAATATTTTTGTTGACGGTACTGAAGCCTTTTTACTTGCCGCTTTTTCACAAATTATAACGACCTTAACTATGCACTATACTGAGACTGGGTTTGATAAGAAATTTCAAGTTCGCATTATGAGTAATCAACAATTGGAGCAAATCAAAAATATGTTACAACGCGATTATGACGGATTAACTGTCTATAATGTTATTGGTGGTTATAGTGATAAAGATAAGCAACAATTGGTAATTATCGTTGATACTAATGAATACGGTCAGTTAGTAGCAAAAGCACGTGAAATTGACCCAGAGGCTTTTATAGTGACAGAAAATATTGCTAAAGTTCATGGTGGAAAATGGCAAATGTAGTTTTAATTAAACATGATTGCTAACTTGTTTTAATCTTGCTAATTCTTACCAATAGTAGTATCATACAGTAGTTGTATTTGTGGAGACCTTCACATCTGCAACCGCACAAATAGGGGTAAGAAGACTTTTATTTATAAAAGCACCCTTATTGGCGAGTCTAAGTATTTTTTGGAGGGCAGTAATGTACGCAATTATTAAGACTGGCGGTAAGCAATATAAAGTTGCTGAAGGCGACAGTATTTTCGTAGAAAAACTTGACATTGAAGAAGGTAAGGAAGTTACCTTTGATGAGGTAATTCTTGTTTCTGATGGTAAAGACGTTAAAGTTGGTACACCATTAGTTAAGGGTGCCAAAGTTGTTGCCAAAGTTGAAAAACATGGTAAAGAGAAGAAAGTTGTAACTTTCAAATACAAACCAAAGAAGCACTCACATTCAAAATATGGTCATCGTCAACCTTATACTAAGGTTGAAGTTGAAAAGATTGAATTAAGCTAGAGGTGAAGTGATTATGAATATTTTAAATCTTAAATTATTTGCCCACCACAAGGGTGGAGGTTCTACTGCCAATGGTCGTGATTCAGCTGGTCGCCGTTTAGGTGCCAAGGCTGCTGACGGTCAAACTATTCACGCAGGAACGATTATTTATCGTCAACGTGGTACTAAGATTCACCCAGGCAAGAATGTTGGTCAAGGTGGAGACGACACTTTATTTGCATTAGTAAATGGTGTAGTTAAATTTGAGCGTAAAGACAAGTACAGAAAACAAGTTTCTGTTATTCCTGTCGAAGAAGAAGCTAAGTAATTTAGTTCTTAATAAGAAGACGAAAAGCATGTGCTTCTCGTCTTTTTTATATTTATGACTTTACTATAGATAATATTTTTAGTTGGAACTGATTAATTAACGCTGGTGCTAATTAGTACTAATTTTATGGTCGAATTTGGAGATACTGAGATGAATGAAACAAATGACTTATTAACACTTCTAAATAAGCGGATTGCCCAAGTAGGTAAGTTGATTACAGATCAAGGTGCGGATGGCTTTTTGATTTTTAATCAAGCTAATTATCGTTATTTAACTAATTTTACTGGTGAAGAAGCGCAATTGATAGTAACTAATCGGGGTGATCGGATTTTATTGTCTGATTCTCGCTTTGATAACCAAATTAAAGCTGAGGCACCAGGTGAAATGTCAGTTGTCATGAAACGTGGTAATCAGGATGAAGAAATTAGTCGGCAGTTGCAACATGCCAATTTACATAAGGTCTTAGTGGAAGGTGAATTTGTTTCTGCAGTAGAATTTGCCAATTTGCAAAAGTTAAATCCACAAATTGAGTTTCAAATTGTAGAAGAATTAGTTGAGTGTGTGCGCAATGTTAAAGATGATTTAGAAATTGCCACTTTGCGTCAAGCAATTAATATCTCAATGAGTAGTTTTAATGAAATTTTACCGATGATTAAACCTGGTGAAATTGAACGTAATATTGGTGCTAAGCTTGACTATCTTTTTAAGTTAAATGGTGGCGATGGCCCCAGTTTTGCTACGATTATTGCATCGGGTGTTCGATCAGCCTGGGCTCATGGTGTAGCAAGTGATAAAGCAATTGAAGAAGGTGACTTGGTAGTAGTTGACTTTGGTGCCTTTTATCATGGCTATGCAGCTGATATTACACGCACTATGGCTGTAGGGAAAGTTGATACTGAATTAAGTAAAATTTATAACATTGTTTATGAGGCACAACGTCGTGGTATTGCAGCAGCTATTGTCGGTAATCATGGAAATGATGTTGATCGAGCAGCGCGCGATTATATTAATGAACAAGGATATGGTCAATACTTTGGTCATGGTATTGGTCACGGCATAGGACTAGAAATTCATGAATTATGTCAGCCGGCCTTACCGTTTGGTAAGCAAGAACTGGTTAATAATATGGTTCATACGGTTGAACCAGGAATTTATTTACCTCAAAAAGGTGGCGTAAGGATTGAGGACGATATTTTAATTCATGGACAAAGTCCGGAAACACTATCAACCTTGCCTAAAGCTGAGTTAATTTCTTTATAAAAGATAATATTTTTAAATATTATTTATAGTAAAATCATGTCTGAATTGGTAAGATATTATTATGGAGATGAGGTAGTTAATATGACAATGATTTCAGTTAATGAGTTTAAAAATGGTTTAACCATTAAGTATAACAATGATTTATGGCGCATTGTTGAGTTTCAACATGTTAAGCCCGGTAAGGGTAGTGCATTTGTTAGATCAAAGTTAAAGAGTCTGAATACTGGTGCAGTACAAGAATATACATTTCGTTCTACTGCTAAGGTCGACACAGCAGAAATTCAAACGAAAGCAATGCAATATTTATACAATGATGGATCAAACTATGTTTTCATGGATACGACAACCTATGATCAATTAGCTATTCCTAATTCACAAGTTGAAGAAGAAGCTAAGTATCTGAAGGAAAATATGGACGTTAGCGTAATTATGCATGAAGGTAAAACTCTAGGAATCCAATTGCCAAACACAGTTGAATTGATAGTTGCTAAGACTGAGCCAAATATTAAAGGTGATACTTCCTCTGGTGGTGGTAAACCTGCAACTATGGAAACTGGGCTAGTAGTTAACGTACCTTTCTTTATTAATGAAGGCGATGCATTAATAATTAATACTGTAGATGGTACTTACGTATCTCGTGCAAATAAGTAGTTTTTTGAGGTAAATAAAATGGCAGATAGTTCAAAGATTGTCTTAGATGATAAAAATAACGGTGAAGAAATCGAAATAGATTCTAGTGTTCTTGAAGTTATCATGGGCATTGCTGCCGAAAAAGTTGACGGAGTTGCCGCAATGCACGGTAATGTTAAATCTGGAATCAATCGCGTTTTGGGACGAGAAAATCGAGGCAAAGGAATTGCAATCAAGCTTGACGATAATCACAATTTGATTGCCGATGTTTATGTAAGTTTTGAAGCTGGCAGTTATGTGCCTAAAGTTGCAATGGATTTGCAAAAGTCTTTAAGACAGCAAGTCCTACAAATGACTGACTTGGTTCTGAAAGAAATTAATGTTCACGTGACGGGCTTAGTATTTCCGGATGACCCAGAAGAGCAGCAGGATAATAGGGGAACCTCTCAGCTATTTTCTGACATTGATGAAAAGAGTAAAAATGAATCAACACCAGAGTCGTAGAGTAGCAATGCAAGCAGTGTATTTGGCAAACCAAGAACCAACGTATACTGCTTCTGAAGTTGAAGCTAAAACGGTTGCTACACTTAATCTAAAGGAACTTTCTGCTTATTCAAAAAATATTATTGAAGGCGTGATTGAAAAGCGGGAGGAAATTAAAGCTAATCTTGCCAGTTGTTTAAAAGAAAACTGGCGAATCGATCGAATTAGTCAGATTTTACTTGCTATTTTAGAAGTTGCTTTATATGAGATTAAGTACAGTATGGACATAGAGCCTAGGGCAGCAATTAATGAGGCTTTAAACTTATGTGATGAATTTGCCGATCCCAAAAATAAGCCTTTTGTTAATGGTATTTTGGCGAATTTTATTAAAAAATAACTAGTAGTCGGCTGAATAGCCGGCTATTTTTAGTAGAAAAGGAATTATGGATGGCACAACTTTTAGATGGGCAAAAGCTAGCAAATATTCGGGCAACTAAACTTAAAAAGCAAGTAGATGAATTAAAAAAGCAAGGTGTTCAACCTTTTTTTAGCGTAATTAATATTGGTGATGATATTAGTAGTAAAATTTATCTTAAAAGTAAAAAAAAGCTAGCTACTAAAATTGGAATTAAGCAAAAAATTTTTCAATTAGATTCTGCTACTAGTCAAGCCGAGCTATTGAGCTTGATTGCTAGATTAAACTCTGAAAGTCAGGTTAATGGAATTATGATTCAGTTGCCAGTTCCAAGCCAGATTAACTTAAATGAAGCTCTCTCTTTAATTGATCCGGAAAAGGATGTCGATTGTTTAACACCAAGTAATGTAGGCCGTTTATGGCAAGGTAATCATTTTGTTGAACCAGCAACTGCTCATGGTATTTTGGCTTTATTAAAGCACTATCAGATTGACTCTAGTGGTAAGCATGTAGTAATCATTGGGCGTAGTAGCATTGTTGGCAAACCACTAGCAGCATTGATGCTAGAGCAAGATGCGACAGTTTCTGTTTTGCATACGAAAACCAATAATCTTGCTAAATACACTAAAGAAGCTGATATATTGGTGTCTGCAGCTGGGCAACTGGGACTAATAACGGAAAAAATGGTTAAGGACAATGCAATAGTGATTGATGTAGGGATTAATCGTATTGGCAATCAGATAGCTGGTGACGTTGATTTCCAAAATGTGGCTCCCAAAGTTAGTTATATTACCCCTGTACCTGGTGGGATTGGCCCACTTACAGTTGAATCACTAATGGAACAAGTAGTGAAATTAGCAAGGAGAAAAAATGGCAGATGATAAGTATCTTTCCGTAACTGATTTAAATTATTATATTACGCAAAAATTTAAAAATGATCCGTATTTACATAAGGTTTTTTTACAAGGGGAACTATCTAATTTTCGGTATCGACGTAATTCACACCAATACTTTTCATTAAAAGATGAGAAGTCTAAACTAAATGTTGTCATGTTTCGAACCTATTTTGACAAAGTTAATTTCAAGCCCGAAGAGGGGATGAAAGTTTATATTACTGGCTACGTTAGCGTTTATGGGCCACAGGGAACTTATCAATTTTATGCCGAAACAATGGAGCCAGCAGGTTTAGGTGCCTTATATGAGCAATTACAACAGCTTCAACATAAATTAGCGCAAGAGGGATTATTTAACCAAGAACATAAGCAACCTTTACCACATTTTCCTGATCGAATAGCGGTTGTTACTAGTGCATCTGGAGCTGTAATTCATGATATATTGGTTACGGTCAATCGCCGCTTTCCGCATGCACAAGTTGACTTATTTCCAGCCCAAGTTCAAGGAGATCAAGCGGCTGACTCATTAGTTAATGCAATGAAACAAATAATGGCTATTAAAGATAAATATGATGTAATGATTATTGGTCGTGGTGGGGGCTCACTTGAAGATTTATGGCCGTTTAATGAAGAACGAGTTGTCCGACAAATATATGAGATGCCAGTGCCCGTAATTTCTTCTGTAGGTCATGAAACTGATACTACATTATGTGATTTAGTAGCTGATGTTCGGGCGGCAACACCAACAGCGGCGGCAGAATATGCCACTCCTAATTTGACCAATGAATTAGCTAATATTCATCAACTCCAAAGTAGTATGCTTGCCAGTATGCAAAATATTATTCATGCCCGCCGAGAAGCTTTAAAGCGGATTGATAATTCGATTATTATGCGTGAACCCACACGACTTTATGATGAACAAGCGCAGACTTTGGATTTCTTAAAAGAGCAACTTAGGCGAAACACGGTGCGACTCTTAGAGCTTGCGCAACAAAAGTATCAATTAACAAGGCAGCAATTACTAGCTAAGAACCCTAAAGATAGAGTAAAACAATACGAAGAAAGGGCTAGTTTTTATCGACAAAAATTGGATGCTAATGTAAAAAATATTTTACAGGAAAAAAGACATGGTTTAGCTAAAATTGGGCAACAATTAGATGATTATAGCCCACTTAAAACTCTTGATCGCGGTTATGTTTATGTAGTTAATGAGCAAAAGCAGACAATCAGTTCAGTTACGCAGCTTAAGCCAAATAATACAGTCAACCTTAATTTCAAAGACGGTAAAGCAGTAGCAGTTATAAAATCTACAAGGAGAATTAAGAATGGTAACGAAGAAAAATAATTTTGAAGAAGAATTAGCTAAATTACAGCAAATTGTAGCTAATTTGGAAAATGGTAATGTGGCCTTAGAAGATGCTTTAGATGAGTTTCAAACCGGTGTTAAGTTAAGTCGAGATTTAAATCAAAAACTGACTGCTGCTGAGCAAACTGTCGCTAAGCTAATTGAAGGCGACGGTTCAGAACATGAAATTGATCCTAATAGTAGTGCTGCACCGGAAGAATAAAAAATGACTTTTAATGATTTTAAAATAAAATGGACACCAATAATTGATAATTATTTAGCTAGTCACTTAAAATTAGAAATAAACAATGCAAAATTAAGCGAGATTATGGCTTACTCAGTGATGGCAGGGGGTAAAAGATTACGGCCTCTATTGTTTTTAGCAACTTATTCGGCATTGAATAAAGAAATTTCTGAAAAAGAAGTTAGAATTGCTTGTGGAATAGAATTAATCCATACATACTCTTTAATTCATGATGATTTGCCAGCAATGGATAACGATGACTACCGTAGAGGAAAACTAACTAGTCATAAAAGATGGGGCGAAGCTGAAGCAATTTTGGCTGGAGATGCATTACTTCCGATGGGGATTCAGTGGATTGTTGAAGGCAGTAATGAGCCAAAGTTGGTTAAAATTATTACCGCTGCAATTGGTGCAAATGGCATGGTTGGTGGCCAGTATCTAGACATTGATTCAACAAATAACAAAAGTGTGGCTAATGATGCTAATTTCATTAATAAGATGGAGTGGCAAAAGACAGGTTGCCTAATACAAGCAAGTGTTGAAATGGCCACAATTCATGGTAAGGCAAGTAGTCAAAGTGGTAAACAACTTGTTGCTTTTGCCAAAGATTTTGGTCGTGCATATCAAATTTATGATGATTTAGTTGATATTGTCGAGACAACCCAAGAAGCTGGAAAAGCAACTCATAAAGATCAAGTAAGTGGTAAAAATAATACTTTAACTTTACTTGGAGCTAAAAAAAGTCGTCAAGAATTGAAAGAGCTAATCAAACGGGCAAAGTCTAATTTGGCAAATTTTGATGATTCAGTTTTAGTAGGATTTCTTGATTTGTATCAAAAGGTACTATAAATGGCAAAAGAAAGAGCAGATATTTTACTAGCTAAACAAGGATTATTTAATTCACGAACGCAAGCACAACGTGCAATTATGGCCGGACTGGTTTGTGATCATAATCATCAACGAATTGATAAAAGTGGTACAAGTTTTCCCAGTGATGAGCAATTTTTTATTAAAAATTCAGGGAAAAAATATGTCTCACGTGGTGGTTTAAAGTTAGAAAAAGCTTTAAAAGTTTTCAATATTGATTTGACCGATAAAATTTGTCTAGATATTGGTGCTTCAACTGGCGGCTTTACTGATGTGGCATTACAAAATGGGGCTAAATTAGTTTATGCTCTTGATGTTGGTTATAATCAGTTAGCTTGGCAATTACGTGATGACTTGCGTGTAGAAGTTATGGAAAAACAAAATTTTCGCTATAGTAAACCAGAAGACTTTACTAAGGGTTTGCCTGACTTTGCTATGACCGATGTATCTTTTATATCTCTTGATTTAATTATGCCACCTATGTATCAAATTTTAAAAGATCAGTGTGAGGCAGTTTGCTTAATTAAGCCACAATTTGAAGCTGGTCCAGAAAACGTTGGTAAGCATGGTATAGTAAATGATCATCACGTTCATTGTGCGGTAATAAAGCATACGATTGAGCAAGCTTTAGCAATTGGCTTTAATGTGTTAGCAGTTGACTATTCACCGATTAAAGGGGGAAAGGGAAACATAGAGTTTTTAATTCATTTGCAAAAAAATGAAAGAGATGGCGGTAAATTAATTTGGCCAAATACGCCCGCAGAGATTGTTGAACGAGCAGTAAAAGGACTTTAGGAGAAAAAGCATGTTAGTTGAACTGGATATTAAAAACTTTGCCATTATTAAGGCTTTAAAGGTTCGCTTTCAAGAAAATATGACAGCTTTAATTGGTGAAACGGGTGCTGGAAAATCGATTATTATTGATGCAGTTTCACTACTAATGGGTGGTCGTAGTCAAAAAGAGATGGTGCGTAGTGGCGAAACTAAGGCGGTGATTACGGGGCTATTTGAAGTTGGTCAATCTAGGCAAATTGCGCAAATCTGTGATAAGTACGGGTTGCCAGATTCAGAAGGACAACTAATTATTAGTCGTGAATTAGCTGTTAAAGGGCGCAATGTTGTTCGGATAAATGGGCAATTGACTACAATTAACGTTTTACGTGAATTAGGCAATTATTTAGTAGATATTCATGGTCAAAATGATCAACAAATTTTAATGAATCAAGACCGCCAAATAGATTTAGTGGATGATTATGCTCCCGCAGATTTTAAAGAAAAATTAGCTCAATACCAAATTGATTTTAAAACATGGCAAAAATTGACTACACGCTTAAATCATTTACGTAATGATGCTCAAGAATTGGCGCAAAAGCAAGATATATTATCTTTTCAAAATGAGGAGTTAAGGGCCGCAAACCTAACTGATCCAAATGAAGACGAGCAATTAGAAGAAGAATATAATGAACTGAATAATTATCAGAAAATAGTTGATACTGCTAATTATTTAATACAATTATTTGATGATGACGAACATGGAATTGAAGAATTATTAGGAAATGCTCAGAATGCAGCGCAAGAATTAACTGAATACGGGGCTAAATTTAAAGATATTGCTAAAACTATTGATGATGGAGTTTTTGCTTTAAGTGATGCAAGGAGTGAGCTTTCCAATGTTCTTGATGGACTAGATTTTGATGAAGAAAGATATCAATATGTATCTAATCGGATTGACTTACTAAATTCGCTAAAGAAAAAATACGGTCCTAGTTTGACTAATGTGTTTGCTTTTTATAAAAAAGTGCAAAAAGAACTGAATCAATTTGAAACAGGTGGTTTAGATGAAAATCACCTAGAACAACAGGTAATAGAGATTGAACGTAAATTAACCAAAGAAGCTACTGAATTACATCAATTAAGAGAAAAAATTGTAAATATACTTGAAGAAAAGATTAAACACGAATTGGCAGATCTTTATATGGCAAAGGCTCGATTTGTAATAGACTTGAAAAACACTAAAGCATTCACTAGTACAGGAACTGATGCAGTTGTGTTTTTAATCTCGCCTAATCCAGGTGAAGAATTAATGCCATTAGTTAAAATTGTTTCTGGGGGTGAACAGTCACGTTTAATTTTAGCTCTAAAATCAATTTTTAGTCAGGTAGAGCCAGTCGGAACTATGATTTTTGATGAAGTCGATACGGGAGTTTCAGGCCGAGTATCGGCCGCAATTGGAAAAAAATTGCACTCAATTGGGAAAAATAAACAGGTCATTGTAATAACTCATTCTCCTCAAGTGGCAGCTGCCAGTGATCAAAAATACTTAGTGGCCAAAGAAGTAAAAGACGGGGCAACTTATACCCAAATTGGCCCACTTACTCAAGAGGAAACAGTAACTGCAATTGCTGAAATGATGGCTGGGAGTGATGTAACTCAGGCTGCCAAACAAAATGCAAAAGATTTGCTAAAAAGTTTTAAAGAGCGGAATTAATTATGGAAATTATTGCGAAAAAAGTTTTAGCGAATGAAGAAATTAAACAGGTTAAAACATTAATGAATGAAATTCATAGCCATGATCATACATATTCAGATCCATATTTAAGTAACGAATACAATTATTTTTCAGACATGCCTGCTTTTATTTTGGCCTATCAAAACGATTTGCTGGTGGGCTTTCTGATGATTTATGCAGATGATAAACCTGATGAAGAAATTGATTTATATATATATGTTTTGCCAAAATTTCGACAAAGAAAAATAGCTACGACTTTGATTAACCGGGCTAAAATAATTTTAAATAAATACGGCTACAGTAATTTTAATTATGCATCTGAGCAAAGATTTTTAGATGAGCATCCCCAATTTTTAGGTAAAACAAAATTAAAAGTAGTGGATGAAGAATATAATATGCGGACCCAAAATCCGCTTGCTAATGCAAATGATAGTCGATTAAAGCAAGATTTAAGGCTATGTTTGTTAACAAAGGATAAAGTTAAAGAAACTGCAGTGTTGCATAGTGCAGCCTTTGATAATGATTTAACAATGTCACTTAACTACCTTACTCAAGGATTACGAAATTTAAATCAATTTAGTTTTGTGTTGCTGTATCATAATCAAATTATAGGTTATTGCGCAGCTGATATTAGTAAGTATGCTTATTTTTTTGGCTTATTTATTGCGCACAAGTATTGCAATCGAGGCTTTGGTACATTTTTTATTAAAGAAATGATGTACCAATTGGGAAAAAAAGGCGTAAAAGAATTTGTACTTGATGTAGATATTAATAATATTCCCGCCATCAAGGCATATTTAGCGGCAGGATTTGAAATAAAAAGTGAAAATGTTTATTTAAAAAATAAAATTAACTAAAAATACGGACATCAGTCCGTATTTTTTAATTAAAAAATTATTTAGGCCAGATCAACTCTTATAAGGTAATTAATGTCAACAATGTGTAAGAGTTTTTGATTAGTTGAACGCAAAATAAATTTTTGAGCTGAAAGTTGCTGGTTTACTTGTCCGATTTCACTTTGTCCATCTTGAAAAGTCACTAATACATATTTTTGATTATGCATGGCCATCGTAAGTAAAGTTAAAATCTCACTGCTATATTGATTCGTACCATCAGGCTTGTTATTATCGTAATCAAATAGGTAATGATAAATTTTTTTTAGTGAATTTTTCATTTTTGCTCCTCTCATCATCTATGCGAACATTTGTTTGATATATTTATTATAAGAACATTTGTTTAAAAAAACAAGTTTTTAATTCATAAAATTAAAAAACATCTTAACTTGAAAATATCCTTATTTTAGTGCAAACTAGATATAATAGCTTTTTATAGGGGAGTATGGCATGACAGAAAAAGGTTTGTTACTTGTCCTTTCGGGACCTTCTGGAGTTGGAAAAGGAACCGTTAAAAGTGCAATTGTTGAAAATAAAGTTTTTCCGTTTGAATATTCAGTTTCGATGACAACTAGAAAGCCGAGACCAGGTGAAGTTGACGGGCAAGATTATTATTTTGTTAGCGAAGAGAAGTTTGGGGAAGCTATTAAGCAGGGTGAACTTTTAGAATATAATAAATATGTAAATAATTATTATGGGACACCATTTGCGCCAGTTAAAAAGATGTTAGATGAAGGTAAAGATGTTTTACTTGAAATTGATGTCAATGGAGCAAAAACTGTTAGAGAAAAAATGCCCGATGGTGTATTTATCTTTTTGACGCCGCCAGATTTACATACATTGCATTTACGCCTAGAAAATCGTGGCACTGAGTCAGAAGATGTGATTCTAGGACGAATTAATCAAGCACGTCAAGAAATATTAGTCATGCAAGATTATGATTATGCCGTTGTTAATGATACAGTTGCCAATGCTGTAGATCATATTAAGGCAATTGTTGATGCTGAGCATGTTAGTGTAAAGCGAGTTATTGACACATATCGTAAAATGGTCAGGGAGGATTAAGATGAGAGTTACATATCCATCAATCGATAAATTATTAGATCGCGTAGATTCACGCTATTCATTATCTGTGTTAGCTGCCAAGCGAGCACATGAATTAGAAGTGGGTGAACCAGAAGCACTTAAAAATTACAAAGCATTAAAACCCGTTGGTAGAGCCCTTGAAGAGATTGAAGCTGGTAAGGTTACCGTTGATTCCAAATCACAAGGTTAACTAATAGTTAGTTAAAAATTTTATGGCCTCCATCTATAAAAAGATGGAGGCCATTTTTGAAGGTGATTGTTATAATGATTGCACAAATAATCGTTGACATAGCAGCTAAACAGACAGATCGTATTTTTGAATATCATATTCCTAATGAGCTCAAAGAAGTTGCAGTAGGTTCTCGAGTATTCGTCCCTTTTGGTTCACGCAAATTGCAAGGATTTGTCGTTGGGTTAAGTCAGACAAGCAAGTTTCAAGGGAAACTTAAGGACCTTCTTTTAGTAGTAGATGAACAACCACCACTAACTACTGAATTAGTTGATTTATCTAAAACATTGGCAAATGAAAATTTTTCTTATCGAATTTCTATTTTAAAAGCAATGCTCCCTCGGGTGATGCGAGCAAATTATCGTAAAATCTTAACGCCAATTTCAGATAAAGCTAAAAGGATGCCGCTTTTTAAAAGGGGATTAATTGATTTAACTAAAGTAGATGATGCTAAGGAAGTTTCTTTTATCCATAAATTACTGCGAAATCATGATGCTAAAATTGAGTATTTAGTCGAAAATCGAGCCCAAGTTAAAATGCAGAATAACTATTCACTTTTACTAAGTAAAAATGAATATATCAAAATTTATGAAACGCTTAGGCAAAATGCCCAAAAGCAAAAGCAACTTTTAATATATATTATTGAAAATTTCACCAAATTTCCACAAAAGCAAGTAGATTTAGAACAGAATTCTGGAGTTAAAATAGCTACTTTGACTTCTGCTGTAAAAAAAGGGTGGTTAAAAAAAGAACTTACTGAGGTATATCGTGATCCGTTAATTGATGTTGCCACTTCAAAATCACAGCAAAGTATCAAACTGACTGTGGCACAAGATGAGGCGCTGGCCAAAATAAATCGTGCAATTGATAATCAAACTGCACAAACCTTTTTATTAGAAGGTGTAACTGGTAGTGGGAAAACTGAAGTATATTTAAATGCAATTAGCCAAGCGTTAACAAATGACAAAAATGCGCTGATGTTAGTTCCAGAAATTTCACTAACGCCACAGATGGTAGCCCAGGTAAAGCAACGCTTTGGACAGCAAATTGCTGTCTTACATAGTGGATTGTCAGAAGGTGAACTTTATGATGAATGGCGTAGGATTCGCCGCGGTGAGGTGCACGTGGTTGTCGGAGCACGTAGTGCCATTTTTGCACCATTAAAAAATATTGGGTTGATTGTTATTGACGAAGAACATGAGTCTTCATATAAGCAAGAAGATACTCCGCGTTACCATGCACGAGATGTTGCTATTTGGCGCAGTAAGTATAATTCTTGTCCTCTGATATTGGGTAGTGCAACTCCTTCATTAGTTAGTCGAGCACGTGCTCAAAAGGGAGTTTATCAGCTCTTAAAATTACCAGAAAGGGCTAACAAAAAGAGCTTACCTAAAGTTAAGATTATTGATTTGAAGCAAACTAGCTTTATTGGAGATCAACTAGATTTATCCGCTCAATTGCTTGAGGCAATAAAAACTAGAATCGCCAAAAAAGAACAAGTTATTTTATTGCTTAATCGTCGAGGTTATTCAAGTTTTATGCTTTGTAGAGATTGCGGTTATGTTATGAAATGTCCTAACTGTGATCTTTCTTTGACTATGCACAAGGATACTGCGAAAATGCAGTGTCATTATTGTGGCTATGCAACCGCAATTCCGCAAAAATGTCCTAATTGTCAGAGTTTAAAGATTCGTTTTTTAGGTACAGGAACGCAAAAAGTTATGCAAGAGTTAGAAACGCTTTTACCTGCTGCTCGAATGTTGCGCATGGATGTTGATACAACTAGACGTAAAGGTGCATTTAAAAAAATTCTTGATTCATTTGGTCATCATGAAGCTGATATTTTATTGGGTACCCAAATGATTGCCAAGGGATTAGATTTTCCCAATGTCACTTTAGTGGGCGTCATTAATGCTGATACAGGACTTTGGTTACCTGACTATAATGCGTCTGAACGGACGTTTGAATTGTTGACACAAGTTGCAGGTCGGGCAGGTCGGGCAGAGAAAAAGGGCGAAGTTATTATTCAAACTTTTAATCCTGATCACTATGCAATAAAATTTGCTCAGACTCAAGATTATGAACGTTTTTATGCGTATGAAATGCGTATGCGACATGCAGGAAATTATTCACCCTACTTTTATACAGTATTAATTTCTATAGCTGCTAAGAATGAACAAAATGTTGCTAGAGAAGCATTTAAAATAAAAAATTGGTTGCAACAACGTCTGCAACGCACTACTATTATTTTAGGACCTGCGCCCAGTGCAGTTTCACGTCTAAAAAATCAGTATTATTATCAAATACTGGTAAAATATAAAAAAGAGGCTAATTTAAATCAGTTGTTACATCAAATTCAAAATTCTGCACAAAAAATAAAAAAATATGGTTTGAATATATATATTGATAACGAGCCTGAACACATTATATAAAGGGGATATGCAAATGACATCTGTAATTTTTATGGGTACGCCTAATTTTGGAGTGCCAATTTTGAAAGGCCTGGTTGAAAACGGCTATGAAATTAAGGCTGTGGTAACTCAACCTGATAAAAAAGTTGGTCGTAAACAAAGCCTTAAAAAAACGCCAGTAAAAATAGTAGCCGAAGAGCTTAATTTACCTATTTTTCAACCAATTAAATTACCAAAGTCACAAGAATTAGAAGCTTTAATTAATTTACATGCTGATTTAATTGTAACTGCAGCTTATGGCCAATTTTTACCAAGTAAATTTTTGAACTCAGTAAAAATAGCAGCTGTTAATGTTCATGGCTCACTCTTACCTAAATATCGCGGAGGAGCACCAATTCAATATTCAATAATTAATGGTGATACTGAAACTGGTGTAACCATTATGGAAATGGTAAAAGAAATGGATGCCGGTGACATCTATGCGCAAGAAGCAATAAAAATAGCTGCTACAGATACTGCGGGTACAGTTTTTAATAAATTAGCAATTGTTGGGCGTGATTTATTACTTAAAACTTTACCTCAAATCATTGCTCATCCGAATATAAAAGCGCCACAAGACTCTGCTGGAGTTATTTTTTCACCTAATATTAGTAAGGAACAAGAGCAAATTAAGCTCAATATGACTGCACAAGAAGCAAATAATTTAATTCGTGGTCTTAATCCTAATCCTGGAGCGTACTTAAAGGTTAATGGCAAGCGTTTTAAAGTTTGGCAAGCACGAGTAAGCTCAGAAAAATCAGTTTTACCAGCAGGAAGTTTAGCTAATAACAAAGGTCGTTTTGCTATTACTATGGCGAGTGGAAGTGTGTTAGATTTAACAGAGGTACAGCCTGCAGGCAAGAAAAGAATGCCCATCAAGAACTTTTTAAATGGTCAAGGTGATAAATTTAAAGTGGGAGAAAAGATTATTGACGAATAGAAGTGCTCGTGCAGTTGCCTTAGATACATTGATTCGTGTTTTAGAGAAGGATTCATATTCAAATATTAGTTTGAATAATGAGTTGCAAAAAGCACATTTATCTGCGAATGATTCAAATTTTGCTACGCGTATAGTTTATGGTACTATTCAATATAAAATTTATTTAGAATACCAATTACACGATTTAATAAAAACTAAGTTAAAAGAAATTTATTTAAGACCGCTATTATTGATGTCTGCTTATCAGATTATCTTTATGGATAAGGTACCAAATCGGGCGGTTTTAAATGAAGCAAATAAATTAGCTAAGCAATTTGGCAAAGTTAATTCTAACGGTTTTAGAATAGTTAATGGTGTTTTACGTGCTTTAATTCGTCGTCAGCCAATTTTACCTACTCTAGATAATTTGCCATTTTATTTAAGTGTAAGAGAGAGCGTACCTGAATGGTTAGTTGAGTATTTGTTAAAACATTGGGGAGCAGAACGTACAGCGAGTATTCTTTCTAGCATTAATGAACCTGCTAAAAATATAGTCCGTGTTTCGCAAGCTACTAATTTGGCTAATGTGATTTCAGAGATGAATCAATTGGGTTTTAATCCACAAGAATCGACATTAAATTTGAATGAATTAATTGTAAGTCATGGTGGAATTAGTAAAACTAGTTTATTTAAAAACGGTGAAATAACTATTCAAGATGAGGCAGCTAGTTTAGCAGTACAAGCTTTTGATTTTGTTGGTAATGAGCAAGTATTAGACGCTTGTAGTGCTCCTGGCGGAAAAACAGTTCAAATAGCAGAAAATATTCCACAGGGGAATGTTATTGCGTTAGATATCCATGAAAATAAATTGCATCTAGTTGAACAAAATTGTCAAAGGATGAAAGTCAGTAAGCGAGTAACAACTAAGGCTCTAGATGCTAGAAATGCTGATCAAGCTTTTGCAGCCGGTAAATTTGATAAAGTTTTAGTTGATGCACCATGTTCAGGATTAGGTTTAATTCGCCGCAAGCCGGAAATTCGTTATAATAAGAAGTTGACTGATTTAACTGACTTGCAAAAAATCCAATTGCAAATACTGGATCATGTGTGTTCATTGTTAAGAAGTGGTGGCGAATTAGTATATTCTACTTGTACAATTACACAAGAAGAAGATGAAGATGTGGTAAAAATTTTCCTTAAAAAACACCCGGAATTTGAATTAAAACCATTTAAAGCAGCTAAAATGCAAGCACCTAATGGGATGCTAAAAATTTTGCCAGATAGTTATGGTAGTGATGGATTTTTCATTTCTAAATTTGTAGTACGAGGTTAACGTTTTGATAAGAACAGCTTTTGCTTCGAGTATTGGAAAAATACGAAAAAGTAATCAAGATTTTGTACAGGTTTTTAAAAATAAGAATAATGCAGTAATGGCCATTGTTTGTGATGGAATGGGTGGTCATCAAGGTGGGGATGTTGCTTCAACAATGGCTGTAAGCCATTTAGGGCATAGCTTCAGTATGACTGATTTTAACGATTGCTCTAGTGCCCATAAGTGGCTAGATGTTCAGCTTAAAGTAGAAAATGATACAATCTTACATACTGCAGATCGATTTCCAGATCTCAATGGTATGGGTACTACGATTGTTTTAGCAATTGTCTTTGACACTGAAGCAATAATTGCACATTTAGGTGATTCACGTGCATATGGTTACACGGAAGGTAAATTTACTCAATTAGTAGAAGACCACTCACTCGTTAATGAGTTAGTAAAAATGGGACAAATTACTAAGCAGCAGGCGAAAAACCATCCGCAAAAAAATATTATTACGCAATCATTAGGTGTTTCTAGCACAATTGATCCAGAATTTTGTCAAATCAAGATAAAGAAGCATGACCTTATTTTATTATGTACCGACGGTTTAACTAATTCCTTGAGTGATCCGCAAATCCAACAAGTTTTAGCAACTAAAGACTTATCCCTTAAAGAGCGGTGTCAAAAATTAATTGATGAAGCCAATCGCTTAGGTGGGGGAGATAATATCACTGTTTGCCTAATTTTGGATGAAGGCGGTGAAAAATAATGATAAATAGGGGCTATTTGCTAGGTGATCGTTATCGTATTATAGATACTCTGGGCGAAGGCGGAATGTCTAATGTATATTTGGCTGAGGATATTATTTTACAACGAAAAGTTGCTGTTAAGATTCTGCGCATGGATTTACAAAAAGAACCGCAAATTTTAGCTCGTTTTCAGCGTGAAGCATTAGCTACTAGTGAACTTAGTCATCCCAATATCGTTATGGTTTTAGATGTGGGCACGGACTATGGCTTACCATACATGGTCATGGAATATGTTGATGGACCAGATTTAAAAGATTATATTAGAAAAAATACGCCTCTTGATTTACATGATGTGATTCGTATAATGGATCAAATTTTAAGTGCGATGACACTAGCTCATAAACATAATGTGATCCATCGTGATTTAAAACCACAAAATATTTTAATGGATAAAAGAGGCAATATTAAGATTGCTGATTTTGGTATTGCCGTTGCGTTAAATCAAAATTCTGTTACACAAACTAACTCAGCTGTTGGTTCTGTTCACTATATGTCACCCGAGCAAACTCGAGGCGGCTTAGTTACTAAGCAATCCGATATTTATTCTTTGGGGATAATTCTTTATGAATTAATTACAGGTTCAGTGCCCTTTAATGGTGACTCGGCTGTTGCCATTGCATTAAAACATGCTCAAGAGCCGATTCCTTCAATTAAAGAAAAAGATGAAAAAGTACCGCAGTCTTTAGAAAATGTGGTTTTAAGGGCGACAGCTAAGGATCCACGTCTTAGATACGCGTCAGCTTATGAAATGCAAGTTGATTTAGATACAAGTTTAGAAAAACAGCGGGCAAATGAACCTCCCTTTTTAGCTAATAATGGTTTAAATAATGATGAAACGATTGTATTACCAAACTTTAAAGCGAATAGAACGAGTGCGACAATAGAGCAAGCAAAAAAAAGTATAGCTAAAGATGAGCAAAAGAAAAGCCCTATTTTTTTTCAGAATTTGCGTAAATATAAATGGTGGTGGATTTTTGTTGGATTAGCAGCTATAACAGTAGTTGGGTTAATGTTTTTTGTACTTTTTGGTAGGAACAATAATGAAGTTCGTATTCCTAATGTAACCAATTTAACTGAAAGTAGGGCACGTAGTCGTCTAGAAAATTTAGGATTAAAAATAGGTAGCATAAAGCATAAAAATTCTAATAGCATTGAAAAGGGTAAGATCATTAAAACTTCACCACCTGCTGGAAAAAATATTAAGCAAGGGCGCTATATTAATCTTTATGTTTCTGATGGTGCAAAAATGATTCGTGTCCCTGATGTAACAGGTGAAAATTATCAAGTGGCAGCAAGTAAACTTGAAAGCATGGGTTTTCAAGTTATACGAGCAAATCAATTTTCAAACAGTGTTGCGCCAGAGAATGTTATTACGCAAAGTATTGCAGCAGATGTAGAGGTTAAGCCGGCCCAAACAACGATTACACTTAGTGTTTCTAATGGTCGAAATGAACATATTGATTATAATCTGATTAAATTACCTAATTTAAGTACGTATTCTCTGAAGAGTGCGCAGATATATGCACATAGGCATAATTTGATTTTACAAGTTAGTCCAACTTACTCAAATAAGGTCAAAAAAGGTATGATTATTTCTATGAGTCCTTCCGCTGGAACAGCAGTTCAACGCGGTAGTACTGTTATAGTTAGTGTTTCTGAGGGGTCCAAAAGGGAACAAGACTTTACGGTTACCAAGACTTTCACTGTTAATTATGAAAACAATGAGGGAGCTATTGATAGCAAGCAAAACCATGTTCAAATATATATAAGTGATGATAGTCACTCCGTAAAAAATATTTATCGTGATTTGTATATTAAACGAGATGTCAATTTTTCAATACCTTTTGTGCTAAAAAATAATTCGGGTATATTAAAGGTTGTTCGTGATGGACAAACGATTTTAAATGAAAAGGTTCATAAATGAATAAGCAGGTAGAAGGAATTATTGTCAGTTCAATTGCAGGATTTTATGATGTTCAAACAAGCAACGGAATTGAGCGTACAAGAGCGCGCGGAATTTTTCGCAAAAATAAGCAAAAGCCGACCGTAGGTGATCGAGTAAAAATACAACTTGATGAACATGGAATGAATTATTTAGTTGAAGTTTATGCGCGAACAAATTTAATCGGGCGACCTGCAGTCGCAAATGTTGATCAAGTTTTATTGGTTATTTCTGCTGTGGAACCCGAATTTTCTTTGCAATTACTTGATCGTTATTTAACATTTTTTTCTTGGCAAAAGGTTGCAGTTAGTATTTATCTTTCTAAGACTGATTTAGTTAGTGCACCACAATTAACTGAAATTAAGCAAAATCTCAATTATTATGCCCAACTTGGATATCAAGTAGTTTATAATTGGGAAGATTTTGCGCAAAATTTGGCTACCATTATTAAGCCCAACCAGATTTGGACCTTGGCTGGGCAATCGGGGGCAGGAAAGTCGACATTAATTAATCATCTTAAAAAGAGCTTAAAGCAAAAAACGGCGGCCATATCTTCCAGTCTAAATCGAGGCAAGCATACAACAAGAACGGTCCAGCTTTTCCGTATAGGTCATGGATATTTAGCTGATACGCCTGGCTTTTCTGCAATTGACTTTACACCAATTAAAATAAACGAGTTGTGTAATTACTTTGTCGAATTTAAACGAGTGAGTAGTAGTTGTAAATTTCGTGGTTGTCAACACCTTAAAGAGCCTAAATGTGAAGTTAAAAATTTAGTTGAAAAAAAACAAATAAAGCAAAGTCGCTATGATAATTACTTGCTTATGAGAACAGAAATTGAACATGGGCGGCTTCCAGAATACTTAAAGTGAGAAGAAAGAAAAAATGATGATAGCACCTTCAATTTTAAATATTAATAATCTAGATTTAAAAAATGATATTCAAGTAGCAGCTCAAGCAGGAATCAAAAGATTCCATATTGATATTATGGATGGACATTTTGTTCCTAATCTATCTTTTGGACCACAAGTAGTAAGTGATTTTAAGAAGACTTTTCCTAAGCTTGAAGCTGAAGTACACTTAATGAGTAATAAACCAGAAATAATGGTTCCAGCTTTTGTTAAAGCGGGGGCTGATTTAATGTTATTGCATTATGAAGCTATGGATACTGCTGAATTGAATAAATGGATTGACTACTTAAAGCAGCGTCAAGTTAAAGTCGGTCTTGTACTTAATCCTGATACCCCTTTAACGGTTTTACCCCCCTTTATACCAAAAATTGATCAATTATTAATTATGACAGTTTATCCCGGCTTTGGCGGGCAGAAATTTATTGCTGAATCGTGTGAAAAAATTCGTCAAGCCAAACTCATGTTAGCAAGCAAGATTCCAGTTGAGGTCGATGGTGGAATAAATAGGCAAACTGCAAAATTAGCCCAAGAAGCTGGGGCAGAGATTTTTGTTGCGGGGTCATATTTATTTTGTCAAGAAAGTGTTGTAGCGCAAATTAACGAATTGAATAGGGTCTTAAAATGAAGGCTGTTGCGTTATTAGGCGGGCCTAAATCACAGTGGCCAGCCTTTATGAAAAAACAAATTTTTGCGGCAAAAAAAAGAGCCTCCTTACTAATTGGTGTTGACCGAGGGAGTATACTTTTAGCGGAATTAGGATTAGTGCCAGATTTAGCTGTGGGCGACTTTGATTCGCTTAAAAAAAATGAATTAAATATTATTGAACAATATATTCCTGACATGCGCTATTCGGTACCAGAAAAAGATTTAACTGATACTGAATTGATGTTAAAATATGCTTTTGAAGATTATCAGATAAATTTTTTAACACTTTTAGGAGCTACTGGCGGGCGTCTTGATCACTTTATGACGAACATGTTAATGATGCTTAAGCCTGAGTTTAATGCCTGGGCTGAAAAAATAGAAATTATTGATCGGCAAAATCTAGTTAAATTTTATAATCCTGGTAATCATACAATAAAAAGACGGCCAGGTTATACATATTTTGGAATAGTTACTCTATCAGAAGTAAAAAATTTAAATATTAATGGCGCAAAATATAATTTATCTAGTTACTTTAATTCATACCCAATATCTTTAAGCTCAAATGAATTTGTACAACAGAATTTAGTTAATGTATCTTTCAATGAAGGCGTTGTTGCTGTGATACAGTCGAAAGATATCAACCGATTTCAGAAAATTTAAAAAACCATTTTCTATAATAATTAGACAGAAAATGGTTCTAATTTTAAAATAAAAAAACTGGCGGCAATCATTAGTCGTCAGCTTTTTTATTATACGCGAGTAACTTTACCAGACTTTAAAGTCTTAGTTGAAACCCAAACACGTTTTGGTTTACCATCAACAAGAATGCGAACTTTTTGAAGGTTTGGCTTCCATGTACGACGTGACGAATTCAATGCGTGTGAACGTGTATTACCAAAAGTGGTCTTTTTACCAGTTAAATAATCTTTTGCCATTTGCTAAACCTCCTTTATTTGTGTTTTCATACTCAATTAAGATAGCATAATTTAAAAATCATTGCAACTCTAAAAAGTATTTTTTATGAATAGGATTTTCCCTTAATACTTGATTACTATGATAAAATAGATTCATAATATCGAGAACAATGATATGGAGGATAAATATGGCTGTAAAAATCAAAACAAAAGATGGTTTGATTGATATTTCAAACGGAGTAATTGCAACTGTCGTTGGTAGCGCAGCTACATCCAACTACGGAGTTGTTGGAATGGCATCAAAGAATGCAATTCGTGATGGATTTGATGGAATTCTTAACCGTGCAAATTATAAACGTGGTGTAGTTGTCAAGTCAGAAGATAATATGATTACAGTTGATGTTTATATTATTGTAGGTTATGGATTGAAAATTTCAGAAGTAAGTCGTAATGTACAAGACAGCGTAAAATTTAACTTGAAAAATCAGCTTGGAATTGATACTAAGGCTGTTAATGTCATCGTTCAAAGTGTTAAAGTGCTTGACGAATAATTCAAGCGGAGGTTTAGGATATTGGTTTTAAAGGAAATAGATAGTAAAAAATTTAGGGATATGGTTCGTGTTGCAACCCATAGATTAGGTCGTAATGCAGAGTTTATTAACTCGTTGAATGTTTTTCCTGTACCAGATGGTGACACTGGCACAAATATGAATTTGACTATTGAAAGCGGAGCTAAAGCTGTTAGTGAAAACACTAGCTCAAGCGTTGGTGATTTGACTGAAAGTCTAGCTAAAGGTATGTTAATGGGGGCACGGGGAAATAGTGGTGTTATTTCTTCACAATTATTTAGAGGTATTTATAAAGCTACCCAGGGGATGCAGACTTTAAATGCACAAGAATTGGCTAATGCTTTTTCTAATGGTGTAGCTACAGCATATAAAGCTGTAATGAAACCAGTTGAAGGTACTATTTTAACGGTTGCTCGCGTGGCAGCTCAAGATGGTGTTAATAAAGCTAATGAAACTGATGATGTTGAAGAAGTAATGAAAGCCATTGTTGAAGGTGCAAAAAGAGCATTAAAAACAACCCCTGACTTATTACCGGTATTAAAGCAAGTAGGTGTAGTTGATTCTGGTGGTCAAGGCTTACTATTTATTTATGAGGGCTTTTTAGAAGGACTTTTAGGAGAAAGCTTTGCCGATCGCTATCAACCAGATGAAGGTGAAATGGATGAAATGATTAATGCAATGCATCATCAATCAGTCCAATCCCAGCTTTCTACTCAGGATATAGATCATGGTTATTGTACGGAAATTATGGTTGATTTAACTGCCGATATTCCTAATAAAAAAGCCTTTAATCTTGAAGAGTTTAGAAGTTATCTTTCAAAATTAGGTGATTCATTACTAGCCGTTTCAGACGATGAAGTTGCTAAAGTGCATATTCATACAGAGCATCCGGGTGAAATCTTTACTTATGGTAGTCAATTTGGTCAATTAGGCAAAATAAAAATTGATAACATGCGGATACAACATGAAACAATTGTCAACAGTAATGAAGAGAATCAGGAAAGTGTTGATTTTGCTGTGATTGCAGTTGCGTCTGGAAATGGGATTAGAAAGCTGTTTGAAAGTGAAGGAGTCAACCGAATTATTTCTGGTGGACAAACAATGAATCCTTCAACTCAAGATATTATTGATGCAATTAAAAAATCTGGTGCTAAGCAAGCGATTGTATTGCCAAATAATGGCAACATTGTGATGGCAGCTAAGCAGGCAGCAGAAGTTAGTGATATTCCAGTTGGGATTGTTCCAACTAAGACGATTTCTCAAGGATTAACAGCAATGTTATCGTTTGATCAAGATGCTAGTCTTGAAGACAATGTTGAAAGCATGACAATGGCACTTGAAACAGTTGTTTCTGGTGAAGTTACTCAGGCTAACCGGGATACTTGCATTAATGGGATTGATATCCATAAAGATGACTATCTTGGTATTATTGATGGTGACATTCAAGTGGCAACATTTGATTTGATTAACTCAACTGTAAATATGATTGAGAAGATGTTAGATGAAGATTCAGAAATTATTACGGTAATGTATGGCCGTGATTCTAATAAAGAGCAAGCAGATCAAATTATAGCCGCTCTTGAAGCAAAGCATGGTGACTTAGAATTTGAAGTTCATGATGGTGGTCAACCAGTGTATAATTTCTTAATTTCTGTGGAATAAAATGGATGCAAGTAAAGTATTTGCTCCCGTAACTGACTTAAAAGGAGTAGGGACAAAAACTGCTGCAATACTTGGAAGCCTTGGAATTTATAGTATTTACGATTTGCTTTTTTATTTTCCTTTTCGTTATGATGAATTACAAACAATTCCTCTTGATCAGATCATGGATGGTCAAAAAGTAATGCTAAAGGGAATCGTTGCTACGGAAGCTTTTGTAAGTAGATTTGGCTATAAAAAAAGCCGTTTGAGTTTCAAATTAATGATTGACCATGATGTTGTCATGGTCAATTTTTTTAATCAACCTTGGCTTAAAGAAAAAATTGTAATTGGTCAAGAAGTAGCAATATATGGTAAATATAATTTAGCCAAGCAAAGTTTGTCAGCTTTTAAATTTGTAGCAGCAAAAGCAAATGATAGCGGTATGGCACCAATTTATTCAGTTAATCGGCATCTTAGACAGAAAAAATTGACTGATTTAATTGACCTGGCTATAGCAGATTTTTTACCAGAAATAGGTGACGTGGTACCCTCTGCTATACGTAAGAAGTATCGACTATTAGATGAACAAGAGATAATAGTAAAGATGCATCATCCTAAAAATGGTAAAGAAGCTATGATTGCTAAAAGAAGTGCAATTTTTCGTGAATTTTTTATTTTTGAAATGGAACTGGCATTTTTAAATAACTTTAATGCTAAAAGTATTGGATTTGCTAAAAAATATGATTTAACTGAAGTAACAAAATTAAATAGCATGTTGCCATTTGAACTTTCGGCGGATCAAAAGCAAGTGATTAATGAGATTTTTGCTGATTTACATTCTAATCGACAAATGAATCGTTTATTACAAGGAGATGTTGGATCGGGAAAAACAATTGTTGCTGTTTATGTAATGTTTGCAGCAGTTACAGCTGGTTATCAAGTGGCTTTAATGGTACCAACAGAAATTTTGGCTACGCAACATTTTAAAAAAATTGATGAATTACTAAGTCCATTTGGGATAAAAACAGCTCTCTTAACGGGTACAACCAAAACACTGGAACGACGAGAAATATATAAGGAATTAGCTGATGGGACACTTAATATTGTGGTTGGTACCCATGCTATAATTCAAGCTAAAGTTATTTTTAAAAAATTAGGTTTAGTAATTATTGATGAGCAGCATCGCTTTGGTGTAGGTCAAAGGCAAACCTTAATTAATAAGGGTGATCGGCCAGATGTATTGACGATGACAGCTACGCCTATCCCGCGTACTCTTGCTTTAACAATATATGGGAATACCGCAATTTCTGAAATACGACATCTGCCAGCGGGCCGAAAACAAATTATTTCTGTTTGGAAAACTAGTAGTCAAATAAATGATGTGTATAAATTGATGCAGAAACAATTAAACCAGGGTTTCCAAATTTATGCAGTGACACCATTAATTACAGAATCTGAATCGTTAGATTTAAAAACTGCTGAACAACTTTTTGAGAAACTATCTCATGATTTTCCTAAACAAAAGGTAGTTTTATTACATGGACAAATGCCTGGAGCTAAAAAAGACGAAATTATGATGGCTTTTGCTGCAGGAGAAATTGATATTTTAGTAGCAACTAGTGTAATTGAAGTTGGCGTAGATGTGGCTAATGCTAATATGATGATAATCTATAATGCTGATCGCTTTGGTATGAGCCAGTTGCATCAATTACGTGGTAGGATTGGTAGAGGAAAAACTCAAAGCTATTGTGTTTTTTTAGCTGATCCGAAAACAGAAATTGGTAAGACAAGGATGCAGACAGTCTCAGCAACAACAGATGGCTTTAAACTTGCAAAGGCAGATTTGAAAATGCGGGGTGCAGGTGATTTATTTGGTAAAGCACAGTCAGGTTTACCCGAGTTTCAAGTTGGCAATGTCGTTAATAACTATGAGACACTAGTAGTGGCACAACAAGTAGCTAGAGATGTCATAACACAGGATCCAGATTTACAACAGTCAATACATAAAAACCTTAAGCAGGTACTAGAATATAAACAATTACAGCAAGAAAGAACTTAGAAAAGATTGGTAAAAATGAAAACAATTGCAATTGATGCAATGGGCGGAGAAAATGCCCCAGAGGCAATCGTCCAAGCTGTTTTACAAGCAAAAGCTGAACTAAAGAATACAAGGTTTATTCTTTTTGGTGACGAAGAAAAAATAACTAATTTAATTGGCCAGGATAAAGAAAGAATAGCAATTGTGGCAACTACTCAGGTGATTAAGGATGAAGATGAGCCGGTTAAAGCAATTCGTACTATGAAAGATTCTTCTCTAGTGGTTGCTGCACAGTATGTTAAACAAAAAAAAGCAGATGCACTTCTTTCCTTAGGAAATACGGGCTCGATCTTAGCCTGTGGAATTTTCATTATCGGACGAATTAAGGGAGTAGCGCGTCCTGGATTTATGCCGACGTTACCAGTTAAAAATTCTGATGATGGGTTCAATATGATTGATGTAGGGGCGAATGCTAAGAGTCGCCCGGAATATCTCCTTGATTGGGCAAAAATGGCTGCATATTATGCTGAAAAAATCAGAGGAATTAAAAATCCTAAAGTTGCTCTGCTGAATAATGGGGCTGAAAGTGATAAAGGTGATGACCTGCATCAGCAAGCATACGAGTTATTACGTAAAAGTAATCTTAACTTTATTGGTAATATTGAAGGCAACGAGTTGCTGGACGGTAAGGCAGATGTTGTTGCAACTGATGGCTTTACTGGGAATGCAGTTCTTAAAAACATTGAAGGAACTTCAGGCGTTTTAATTCATTTGTTAAAGGATAGTCTGCTAAACAATGGACCAATCACCAAAATAGGTGCATTAATGATTAAAAATGCTTTAAAAGGACTTATATCAAAATTCGATGTTGATAAATATGGTGGGGCAGTTTTACTTGGAACAGATGCGCCAGTAGTTAAAACACATGGTCGGTCTGATAAGCGTGCAGTTTATTATACGATTAAACAAATAGATAAGATTTTAAGTGAAAAAATAATTGATCAATTTAGACAGGAATTTAATCATAAAAAATAATTTAAAGTTAGGGTAAAAAGGAGAAAATGATGACTAAAGAAGAAATTTTTATCAAAATTCGTGATATTTTAGCTGATAACTTAGAGGTTGATAAAGATAAGATCACCTTAAATACTGATTTTACTAATGATCTTGATGCTGATTCTATAGACTTAGTTGAGTTTATTTTGCAATTAGAAGATGAGTTTGGCTCAGAAATTTCTGATGAGGATGCAGAAAAAATCAAAACTGTTGGTGATGCAGTCAATTACATTACTTCTCATCAAAAATAATTTTAAAAAAGTCGTCTTGTAATTTGCATGTAGTCGATTTAATGTATATAATTAGAAATTAAATAAATTTATTAAATATCTTTAATAAATTCTTTGAAAATTTGAGAGGGGAAATGACCTTTGGAAAAACAAAGTGATCTCTTGCTAGACATCCAGCATTTGCATACTGCTTACCGTTTACAAGGAAAATTTTATGATGCTGCTGATGATATTAATATAACATTGAAGCGTGATGAGATTTTATCAGTTGTAGGTGAATCTGGTTGTGGTAAGAGTACAATTGCTGCAAGTATTATTGGTTTATATGACCATAAAAATACAAAAGTAACTGGCGATATTATGTACAATGAATTAAATCTTGTAGGTTTGAATGAATCCTTATTTGATAAGATTCGAGGAAATAAAATTGGAATGATTTTTCAAGATCCGCTTGCAAGTCTTAATCCGTTAATGAGAGTTGGAGACCAAGTAGCTGAAACACTCTATTATCATACTGATATGAATGAACAAGAGCGGCACAATCGTGTAATTGAGTTGTTCAATCAAGTAGGAATGCCAAAACCAGAGTCAACTTATGCTATGTATCCCTTTGAGCTTTCAGGAGGTTTGCGTCAGCGAATTGTTATTGCGATGGCAATTGCCTGCAAACCAGAAGTAATTATTGCTGATGAGCCAACAACTGCTTTAGACGTTACTATCCAAGCCCAAATTTTAGATTTACTAGAAGATATTCAGCGTCAATCTCATTCTGGTATTATCCTAATTACACATGACTTAGGTGTTGTTGCCGAAACAGCTGACCAAGTTGCAGTAATGTATGCTGGACAGGTAGTCGAAAAAGCAGATGTAAAAACTATTTTTGAAAATCCTTTACATCCTTATACTCGTTCTCTTTTGAATTCAATGCCGCAATCTGAAGATGAAGATGAAGATTTACATGTTATTCAAGGAACAGTTCCATCATTACAAAATATGCCTCATGAAGGTGATCGCTTTGCCGCAAGAATTCCTTGGATTCCTGCAAGTGCTCATGAACAAGAGCCAATAATGCATGAAGTTGAACCTAATCACTGGGTGAGATGTACTTGCTGGAAAACGTTCCACTTTCAAGATGAAGTAGGTGGGGAGTAGTTTTATGGCTAAAGAAATTATTCAAGTTAAGAATTTAAAGGTTCATTATCCGATTAGATCAGGTTTTTGGAATCGTATAACAGATTATGTTCGTGCTGTTGATGATGTAAGTCTTACAATTAACGAAGGTGAAACATACGGTTTAATTGGTGAGTCCGGTTCAGGTAAATCAACTACTGGTAAAGCAATTGTTGGTGTTGAACCAGTTACTAGTGGACAAATTATTTATAAAGATGTTGATGTGACAAAGCCAAGTAATCGGCGTAAACTTAACTACAATAAAGATGTTCAAATGATCTTTCAAGATTCAATGTCAAGTTTGAATCCACGAAAAAGAATTGAAGATATTATTGCCGAGCCAATTCGCAATTTTGAAAATCTGACTACTGATCAAGAACGTACTCGAGTACAAGAGTTATTAGATATTGTTGGGATGCCTAGTGATGCAATTTATAAGTTTCCACATGAATTTTCGGGCGGTCAAAGACAAAGAATTGGTGTTGCGCGCGCAGTTGCAACTAATCCAAGATTAATTGTTGCGGATGAACCAACTAGTGCCTTAGACTTATCGGTTCAAGCTCAAGTATTGAACTTTATGAAGCATATTCAGCAACAATATAACATTGCTTATTTATTTATTTCACACGATCTGGGTGTTGTTAAGCATATGTCTGAAAATTTAGCAATTATGCACCGTGGACGTTTGGTAGAGATTGGCAGTAGAGCAGATATTTATAATCATCCAATGCACATTTATACCAAGCGACTATTATCGGCAATTCCAATGGTTGATGTTGAAAACAGAATAAAACATAAAAAGCATCGGCAAGAAGTTGAATTGGAATTTCAAAACGATCAAAGTAAGTGGTATGACAAAAATGGTTGTGTCTATCCTTTACAACAAGTTTCTGGTAATCATTGGGTAGCCTTGCCTAAAGATGAAGTAATACAAGAAGAATTAAATGAAAAGGGGAGAGACTAATCATGTGGAAAACAGTCTTAAGACGTATATTAATCATGATCCCGCAATTGATCATTTTGAGTATTTTAGTCTTCTTCTTGGCTAAAATGATGCCCGGTGACCCGTTTAGTGGACAAATAAATCCTAATACGGATCCCAAGCAGCTTGCCGCTTTAAAGCAAGCAGCAGGCTTAAATGATCCAGCTCCAGTACAATATGCTCGTTGGGTGGGTAACTTGTTCAAGGGTGATATGGGTACCAGCTATATCCAGCATGTTCCTGTAACGTCACTAATTGCTGATCGAGCTGTAAATACATTTTGGCTATCACTATTAACGACAATTATTTGTTATGCAATATCTATTCCTTTAGGTGTGACTGCTGGTCGTCATCAAGATGAGTGGCAAGATCAAACAGTTCAAATTTTTAACTATATAACTTTTGCTGTGCCAGCGTTTGTATTTTTCATTTTAGGAATTTGGTTGTTTGGTTTTACTTTGGGTTGGTTCCCTATTTCAGGTTCAGTCTCACCAAATGCTTCAGGATTTTGGGGCACTTTGGGTAGTCAACTGTATCATATCCTCTTACCAGCAATTTTATCAGCATTAATTACTACGACCTCGATTGTGCAATACCTTAGAACTGGTATTGTCGACAATAAAGTTGAAGATTATGTTCGTACAGCACACAGTAAAGGTGTTCCGGATAATGTTGTTTTTAATAAACATATTTTGCGTAACTCATTACTACCAATTGCATCTTCATTCGGTACAGTAATTACTGGGTTATTGAGTGGCTCAATGGTGGTTGAAATGGTTTTCAGTTACCCAGGAATGGGAAAATTATTCCTAGATTCGATTGGTCAGCGTGATTATACTACTTTAACGGCATTAATTTTAATTTTTGGTACTTTAACTTTACTTGGTAATTTATTGTCCGATATCATTATGAGTATTGTTGATCCAAGAATAAGAATTAAGTAAGGAGGAAGAGGAATGTCTGATAAGAAAAAGAATGCTTCAAAAACAGAAGTAAAAAAAGCAAAAATTTCTTCTCCTGCCTCAAGTTTTAAAGTGGTTGTGCGGGAAATTGTTAAAGACAAAGTTGCTTTAACTGCATTTATTATTATTGTTTTAATTTTGTTGTTTACTTTTGGTGGATCTTTATTCTTAGATTCTAGCAAAGTTACTGAGATTAACATTATCGATGCCTACAACGGGTGGGGAGTTAATGGTCACTTATTTGGTACAGATGATGGTGGCCGTGACATTGTTAATCTCTTAATTATGGGTGGCCGCAATTCAATTTTAATTGGACTCGGTGTTACTGCTGTCTGTGAACTAGTGGGGTTAGTGGTTGGATTAGTATCTGGCTATTATGGTGGTTACATTGATGCCATTATTATGAGAATTGTTGACTTTGTGCAAGTTTTACCGAGAATGCCAATTGAAATTGTTTTAGTTACAGTTATTCCACATTACAGTGCGTGGAGTTTGGTTTGGATTATTTCGGTATTTGGATGGACCAATACTGCAAGATATTTTAGGGCCTTCGTTTTATCACAACGCGATCGCGACTATGTTCTTGCATCTAAGACTTCTGGTTCATCAGATCTAAAAATTATGTTTCGTGAAGTATTACCGAATATTACGTCAATGTTAATTATTGATGTTGTGTTAACAATTGCTGGTAATATCGGTATTGAAACTACTTTGTCATTTATTGGTTATGGTTTACCACCAACAACGCCTTCTCTAGGAACTTTAATTGGTTTTGCCAACGATCCGGTTAATGTCGTTAACCGTCCTTGGTTGTGGTTACCAGCTACTGTTATGTTATTAGCAATATCATTAAGTATTAACTATGTAGGTCGAGCACTCCAACGTGCAGGTGACGCAAGACAAAGAGAAAATTAAATAAACTATAAAAAAGCTTTGCTTTGGCAAGGCTTTTTATATTACTTTTTATAGTGAAACCTGTGATTAGTCAGTTATTGGACGCTATGTTAGAATATAAACAATGTCTTATTATAACAAATATAAAAAATTATAATTGGCCAGACTAGATAGGAGTTCCATAATATGTACAAAACAAGAATTATTAGCTTTACAGGTCTCATCGCAACTGTTGCCTTAACCTTAGCTGCGTGTGGCAAAAGTGATAGTAATTCTATCAATAATGAAAATGCAAAGCTAGTAAGTAAATTTCCGCAAGCTGTTCCAGTTAAAAAAGCCAAGCAAGGCGGTACGGTAAAATATGCAGTAGAAACTGATACACCATTTACAGGAATTTTTTCTGATGAGCTTTCTACAACTTCAATTGATGGTGCTGTAGCAGCACCAGGTGAAGAAGCACTATTTGATACAGATAACAATTTTAAAATTACTGATAAAGGGCCAGCAATTCTAAAAATTAACCGCACGGCTAAAACAATAACGATTACGGTCAAAGAAGGGGTTAAATGGTCAGACGGTAAGCAGGTTAATGCCAAAGATATAGAATACCCTTACGAGATTTTAGCCAATAAAAAAACTAAGTCACAAAGATATAGTAGTCAATTTGAAGAAATCATTGGTATGAAGGAATATCATGAAGGCAAGGCTAATACAATTTCAGGAATTGAAATGCCTGATGGTGATAATGGACGTACAGTGATAATTCACTTTAAAGCGTTGAAGCCAGGAATGTTATATAGCGGAAATGGATATTTTTGGGAAAGTGCTGCCCCTTATCACTATTTAAAAAATATTGCATTTGATAAATTACAATCGGCTGATGAAATTAGAAAAAAACCATTATTTTTTGGTCCATTTCAAGTTCAAAAAATTGTTCGGGGGGAAGCAGTAACTTGGGTGCCTAATAAATATTACTGGCGCGGTAAACCAAAGCTAGATAAAATTACCGCTCAAGTAATTTCACCTAACTCAACTTCAGAAGCAATTAAAAATCAAAAGTTTGATGTAGCACAAGTAATTAATTCACAATGGAATCAAGTAAAGGATACAAAGGGAGTTAACTTTGTAGCGCAAATTCCACTTTCATATAATTATTTGGGTTTTAAAGTTGGTAAGTGGGATAATAAGCAGGGCAAAAATGTCATGAATTCACAGGCAAAAATGAATAATAAGTCTTTACGTCAAGCAATGGCTTTTGCCATGAACATTGGTTCTGTTGATCAACAATATACAGCGGGATTAAGTTTTCCTATTCCTACTCTTATTCCGCAACAATTTGGTGATTATTTCAATAAAAATTCTCAAAAATATGATTATAATCTTAAAAAGGCAAATACTCTATTAGATAAAGCTGGTTATAAAAAGAAGGGTAAATGGCGAGTTCAGCCTAATGGTAAACCATTAACAATTCATCTTTTAGCAAAGACAGGAAGTTCTGTTCAAGAACCAACAATCCAAAACTATCTCCAACAGTGGCAAAAGATTGGCTTAAATGTCAAATTAGTGAGTGGCAGACTAACTGAATTTAATTCATTTTCTGATAAAATTCAAAATGATGATCCAGAAGTAGATGTTTTTATAGCCGGCTGGAGTTTAGCAAGTGAACCATCACCTGCCTCCTTATACAGTGAATCTTCGCCAATGAATTATACGCGATTTGTTACTTCAGAAAACAATAAGCTACTAAACCAAATTGATTCTGAAAAGTCATTTAATCATGAATATCGTGTTCAAAAAATTCATGAATGGCAAAATTATATGAATAATCAGGCTTACGTAGTTCCAATGGATAATTCATACATACTAACAGCTGTTAATCAAAAATTGACAGGTTATTCAACTAAGCCAGTCGATAATTCAAATGGGCACCAATTATGGGGCAAAGTTGGCTTTAGTAAATAAAAATATGTGAAAAAGCTTAGTTTAAAACCGAGCTTTTTTATTTGCAAAAAATTATGGTTTAATTAGATTAACAAATTAATGCGCTGTTTTTATTAATTATTTATTAACAAATATCTTGATTTTAAAAATATAAATGTTAAAATCTCTTTATTAACTTGTTCTTTATTAACTTGTAATTGAAATTTACTTTATTTTTAAGGAGTTTATTTATGAAAAAATCAAAATTATTTAGTTCAATTGGGGTTGTAAGTGCTGCGGCACTAACTTTGGTTGCTTGTGGTAAAAATAGTAATAATGCTGACACTAATGATGCTAAGACAGCAAGCAAGTTTCCGCAGGAAATGCCTGAAAAAGAAGCAAAACAAGGTGGAGTTGTGAAATATGCTATTGAAACAGATTCACCATTTACAGGGATTTTTTCAAATGAATTATATACAACTGCCACAGATGCTAAAGTTATGGAGCCAGGTAATGAGTCACTATTTGATACCGATGACAATTACCAAATTACTAACAAGGGACCTGCCTCACTAAAAATTGATAAGAAAAATAAGACAGTTTCGATTACCATTAAAAAGGGGGTTAAATGGTCAGATGGCAAGCAAGTTATTGCTAAAGACGTTGAATATCCTTATGAAATTATGGGTAATAAAGCTACTAAATCGCAAAGATATACCAGTCAATTTGAATTTATTAAGGGCATGAAAGAATATCACGAAGGCAAGGCAAAGTCAATTTCAGGTATTGAAATGCCAGATGGTGAAAATGGTCTTAAGGTAGTAATCCATTATACTGAATTAAAGCCTGGTATGTATAATAGTGGAAATGGTTATTTTTGGGAATGCGCAGAACCATATCACTATTTAAAAGATGTACCTTTTAAAAATTTAGAATCTTCAGATAAAGTTAGAAAAGATCCTCTCTTTTTTGGACCATATCAAGTTCAAAAAATTGTGCGTGGTCAATCAGTAACTTGGGTACCAAATAAATATTATTGGCGTGGCAAACCCAAATTAGATAAAATTGTTTCTCAAGTAGTTTCAACCAATTCTACTTCTCAAGCAATTAAGAGTCATAAATTTGATATAGCAGAAGTAATAAATACACAGTGGAAGCAAGTTAAAGATACTAAAGATGTAACTTTTATTGCTAAGGTGCCATTAAGTTATAGTTATTTAGGATTTAAAGTTGGTAAATGGGATGCTAAAACCAGTAAAAATGTTATGAATCCTAAGAGTAAAATGAACAATAAGGCATTGCGTCAAGCAATTGGTTATGCTATGAATATTGAAGCAGTCAACAAACGATACACAAGTGGCTTGACTTTCCAAGTACCAACTTTAATTCCAGCTCAATTTGGTGATTACTTTAATAAAGATGTTAAAGGCTTTTCATATGATTTAAAGAAAGCCAATCAGATTTTAGATAAGGCTGGTTATAAGAAAAAAGGTAAGTGGCGTGTACAACCAAATGGTAAGCCATTAAAAATCAAATTATTAGCAGCTCAAGGTGATTCTTCAAGAGAACCGATTATTTTAAATTACATTCAACAATGGCATAAAATTGGCTTAAATGTTGGGCTAGTAGGTGGACGTTTGGCTGAAGCAAATTCATTCTTTGATAAAATTCAACATGATGATCCTTCCGTTGATATGTTTATGGCCGGGTGGTCATTATCAAGTGAACCATCTCCTGCGGGACTTTATGATGAAGGAGCAGCATTTAATAATGAAAGATTTGTGACTCCTGAAAATACGAAATTATTGAAAGAAATTGATTCGCAAAAGTCCTTTGACCACAAATATCGGGTGGAGAAATTCCATGAATGGCAAAAATACATGTTTGACCAAGCCTATGTAATTCCAACTAATAATTCTTATAATATTTCAGCTGTAAATAAAAAGTTAACTGGTTATTCTTTAAGACCTTCAAAAGGGAATTCTGCTTGGTATAATGTAGGTTATGTAAAATAAATTTTGATTTAATTCATAGATTAATGAATAATTTATAAAATATTTCTTTGCATATTAAAGTAAAAATGTTAAAATTCAGTCGTTAACTTGTTCTAGAAACTTCAATCACTTTATATGTGAAGGAGTTGTCTATTATGAAAAAAAGAAATATTTTAAGTTCAATTGGACTTGTTAGTGCCGCTGCTTTGACTTTAGTAGCTTGTGGCAAAGGTGGCAATAATACTAGTAATGAGGGCGCTAAAACAGCAAGTAAGTTTCCTACAGAAACGGCTGTTAAGGATGCTAAGCAAGGTGGTACCTTAAAGGTAGCTGAAGAAACGGATACGCCATTTACTGGAATTTTTAATGAAGAATTACAAATGAGTCAGCCTGATGCCGATGTAATGAGTCCTGGATCGGAAACTCTCTTTGATACTGATGACCATTATAAAATCAATGACAAAGGAGCAGCGACTTTAAAACTTAACCGTCAAGCTAAAACAGTAACGATTACCGTTAAAAAGGGCGTAAAATGGTCAGATGGTAAGCAAGTTACTGCTAAGGACATTGAATATGCTTATGAAATTATTGCTAATAAGGGCACTAAGTCACAGCGTTATTCATCCCAATTTAATATTATCAATGGAATGGCTGAATACCATGAAGGTAAGGCAAAAACAATTTCCGGAATTGAAATGCCTGATGGTGAAAATGGAAGAACTGTAGTTTTACATTGTAAAGAATTAAAACCGGGTATGACTAACAGTGGTAATGGTTTTATTTGGGAAGCGGCAGCGCCATATCACTATTTAAAAGACATTCCTTTCGATAAATTAGAATCTTCTGATAAGATTAGAAAAAATCCACTATTTTTCGGGCCATTTCAAGTCCAAAAAATTGTGCGTGGTCAATCAGTAACTTGGGTACCGAACAAGTACTATTGGCGTGGTAAACCAAAGCTAGATAAGATTATCTATCAAGTAGTGTCACCTAATTCAGCTTCACAAGCAATTAAGAGTCATAAATTTGATGTAGCACGTGTTGTAAATAGTCAATGGAAACAAGTCAAAGATACTAAGGATGTAGATTTTGTGGCCCAAGTTCCACTAGGCTACCGGTATGTGGCTTTTAAAGTTGGTAAATGGGATGCTAAAAAATCTAAGAACGTTATGAATCCAAAGGCCAAGATGGGTGATAAGAACTTGCGTCAGGCCATGGCTTATGCGATGAATACGGATCAAGTATATAAGCATTATACAGATGGGTTAAGTTTCCAAATTCCTACCTTAATTCCAGCCCAATTTGGTGATTACTTTGATAAGAGTAACAAAGGTTATACTTATAACCTTAAGAAAGCCAATGAAATCTTAGATAAAGCTGGATATAAGAAGAAGGGTAAATGGCGTACAACGCCAAATGGCAAACCATTAACCATTAACTTTATGGCAATGTCTGGTAATGCCATTCAAGAGCCAATTGTGCAAAATTATATCCAACAATGGAATAAGATTGGCTTGAATGTTAAGTTGGTTGGTGGTCGTTTAACTGAGTTCAATTCCTTCTATGATAAAGTACAGCATGATGATCCTAAGGTTGATATGTTTATGGCTGGCTGGAGTCTATCAAGTGAGCCATCACAAAATCAAATGTATAGTGAAGGAACAATGTCAAACTATTCTAGATTTGTTACACCAGAAAATAACAAGTTAATTGCAGAAATGGATTCACAAAAGGCCTTTGATCATAAATATCGGGTGGAAAAATTCCATGAATGGCAAAAATACATGGTTGATCAAGCTTATGTCGTGCCAACTTATAATGAATACCAGATAGATGCAGTAAACAATAAGTTAACTGGCTACTCTTTGAAACCATCAAAAACTAATAATGGTCATCCATTATGGTACCAAGTTGCGTATACTAAGTAATTTACGGTTAATAAAGGAAACTCGAGCAATGCTCGAGTTTTTTTGTTTGCAAAATTATAATAAAAAGTTGAAAAATTAACATTAAGTGATAATATTAAATTAAAAGATTATAAAATATTAAATAATGAAGGAGTAACTTCAATTATGAACAAAATAAAAATATTAGGTTCAATTGGACTTATCAGTACTGCTACCTTAACTCTGGCAGCTTGTGGCAAGGGCAATGGTACTAATAGTGAGGGGGCCAAAACGGCGAGTAAGTTTCCTGTAGAAACACCGATTAAGGATACTAAGCAAGGTGGTACCTTAAAAGTGGCTGAGGAAATGGACACCCCATTTACCGGTATTTTTAATGAAGAATTACAAATGAGTCAGCCTGATGCTGATGTAATGAGTCCTGGTCAAGAGTCCTTGTTTGACACTGATGATCATTATAAAATCAATGACAAAGGAGCAGCGACTTTAAGACTGAACCGTAAAGCTAAGACAGTAACAATCACCGTTAAAAAGGGCGTAAAATGGTCAGATGGTAAGCAAGTTACTGCTAAGGACATTGAATATGCTTATGAAATTATTGCAAATAAGGGTACTAAATCTGAAAGATACTCATCACAATTTAATATAATTGAAGGCTTAAAAGAATACCACGAAGGCAAGGCAAAAACAATTTCTGGAATTGAAATGCCTGACGGTGAAAACGGGAGAACTGTTATTATTCATTGCAAGGAATTAAAACCAGGAATGGCATATGTAGGTAATGGATATATCTGGGAAAATGCAGCCCCGTATCACTATTTAAAGGATATTCCGTTTACTAAATTAGAGTCTTCTGATAAAATTCGCAAAAAGCCTTTACTTTTTGGTCCATTCCAAGTCCAAAAAGTTGTGCGTGGTCAATCAGTAACTTGGGTACCGAACAAGTACTATTGGCGTGGTAAACCAAAGCTAGATAAGATTATCTATCAAGTAGTGTCACCTAATTCAGCTTCACAAGCAATTAAAAGTCATAAATTTGATATTGCGCGGGTGGTAAATAACCAGTGGAAGCAAGTTAAAGATACTAAAGAGGTAAACTTTATTGCCGAAATTCCTTTAGCATATTACTATTTGGGTTTCAAAGTTGGTAAATGGGATACAAAAAATTCTAAGAACGTTATGAATCCAAAGGCCAAGATGGGTGATAAGAACTTGCGTCAGGCTATGGCTTATGCGATGAATACGGATCAAGTATATAAGCATTATACAGATGGGTTGAGTTTCCAAATCCCTACCTTAATACCAGCCCAGTATGGCGACTACTTTGATAAAAATAATAAAGGTTATACTTATAACCTTAAAAAAGCCAATGAAATCTTAGATAAAGCTGGATATAAGAAGAAGGGTAAATGGCGCACAATGCCCAGTGGTAAACCGTTGACTATTAATTTTGCAGCTAAGTCCGGTGATGCCATTCAAGAGCCAATTGTGCAAAATTATATCCAACAATGGAATAAGATTGGCTTGAATGTTAAGTTGGTTGGCGGTCGTTTAACTGAGTTCAATTCCTTCTATGATAAAGTACAGCATGATGCCCCGGGAATTGATGTTTACATGGCGGGTTGGACTTTATCAGATGAACCATCGCAGGCTCAGCTGTATAGTGAAGGAACTATGCAAAATTATTCTAGATTCGTTACACCGGAAAATAACAAGTTAATTGCAGAAATGGATTCACAAAAGGCCTTTGATCATAAATATCGGGTGGAAAAATTCCATGAATGGCAAAAATATATGGTTGATCAAGCTTATGTCGTACCAACTTATAATCAATATAATATTGATGCAGTAAACAGCAAGTTAACAGGTTACTCATTAAAGCCGTCAAAAATTAATTATGATCATCCAATGTGGTTCAATGTAGGTTTTGTTAAGTAAATAAAGTTGGGGCATTTTTATAATTTAGAAAAAGCGATTTATTAGTTAAGAAAACTATTGCATAAATGTTGTAATAGTTTTCTTTTTTATTTTAGGTACCAAAAACTGGTATAATTTATAAAGAAAGGAATTTATAAGATGGTCAGTTCGAAATTTATTAATCAATTAGCAGAAAAATATAAAATTAAGTTTAATAATAAAAAATTATTAGAAGAAGCTTTCACACATTCATCCTATGCCAATGAGCATCCTGAAAGTGGGATTCGGGATTATGAAAAATTAGAATTTTTAGGGGATGCAGTGTTAGAATTAGCTATTTCCAATTACTTATATCGTAATTTTACAAGTTTAAATGAGGGCGAATTAACACGAATGCGTTCAAACATTGTAGACACCGAGGGCTTTGCTGAATTTGCATATAAATTCGGCTTTCCTGCTGAAATAAATCTGGGTCGTGGTGAAGAAAAAGCGAGTGCCAGATCACGCAAAACTTTGTTAGAAGATGTTTTTGAAGCTTTTAATGGGGCACTTTTTCTTGATCAAGGAATGGATGCTGTAGAACATTTTCTAAGTTTAACTGTTTATCCGCTAATTGATGCGGGTAAATTTGATGCTTCTCGTGATTATAAAACTGATTTGCAAGAATTTTTACAACAAGATGGACCCGTTAAAATTGAATATACAGTACTAAAAGAAGAACAAACTCCCTCACGCTTTACTGTTCAATTAAAAGCGGATGGTCATGTTTTAGCGCAAGGGCAAGGGCATAATAAGAAAACAGCCGAGCAGGATGCAGCAAGAGCTGCTTTAGCTAGACTTAATTAGGGGGGATAAATTTGTGCCATTAACGGAACTTATTATTGATGGTTTTAAATCATTTGCCGAAAAAACAACGATTAAATTCGATACGGGAATTACTGGCATTGTTGGTCCTAACGGCAGTGGGAAAAGTAATATTACTGAGGCCATCCGTTGGGTAATGGGTGAAACAAGTGCAAAATCACTACGTGGTTCTAATATGAAAGATGTTATTTTTGCTGGTAGTGAGTTTCGCAAATCAGCTAGTTATGCTCAAGTTTCCTTGATTTTTGATAATCAACAGCATGATTTGAATTTTGAAGCAAATAGGGTGATCGTTACCAGAAGAATTTTGCGTTCAGGTGATAGTGAATATTTAATTAATAAACGTAATGTACGTCAACGCGATATCCGTGATTTATTTATGGACTTAGGTGTGTCACAAGACAGTTTAGCCATTATTTCTCAAGGACGAGTTGATCAAATTTTAAATTCGCGCCCCGAAAATCGGCGTGGCTTGTTTGAAGAAGCAGCTGGTATTTTATCTTTTAAAAAGCAAAAAGAGCAAGCGAATCTTCAATTAGAGCAAACAACTGATAATTTAATTAGAATTAATGATTTGGTTAAAGAGCTAGAGCAAAGAATTGAGCCTTTAGAAGAGCAAAGTTCTCTTGCAAAAGAATATCAGTTTCAAAAGAATGGTCTCGATAAAGAACTAAAAACATTACTAGCTTTTGAAATTGAAAATATCGATAGTCAAAAACATTTGCTTCAGAAAAAGGCTAAACAAAATCAAGTTCTTTTGTCAAAGCTTGACCGAGAAGTAAAAGAATCTCAGAATGCGTTAGCTGCTAAAAGAAATGAATATAAGCAAATTAATGATCAACGTGAACAAATTCAAAATGAATTACTGGCTTTGACAAAGAAACTTTCTGATATTAATACTAATTTACAAGTGGCTGAACAGAGTAAACAATACACTGAAGCAACGAAAAAGGAATATCAGTCTGAATTAGCAAATTTAAAAAAATCAGTTAAAAGTTGTCAGGTAGACTATGCGAACTTAAGCAAAACAGAACAGGATTTGAAACAACAATTAAAGGAATTAAATGCTAAAAGGACCGAACTAACATATCGCTTGCAGCAAGATCCAGCTCAAATGAATAAAGATTTAGAGCAATTGCGTGCGCAATACATTCAATTGTTACAAGAGCAAACCTCAAATAATAATGAAATTGTTTATCTTAATTCAGAATTAAAAAGAACTAGCGATGATAGTACATATCAAAATGATGATGTGACTGATCAATTAATAAAGGGAACAAGTGAGCTAGAAAGACTCAGTAGTGAAGGAAAAGCTTTAAAAGAAAAACTTCAAGCGGCGCAAAAGCAGCTATCTGCTTTAAATGATCAACAGGCTGAGAGTAAAAGTAAATTAGAGCGTTTACGCCAGGTATTAAATGATAACAGTCAGCGATACAGCCAAGTTTGTGCTCGCTATGAAGCTTTAGAAAATATTCGTAAACGTCATGAAGGGTATTACTTTGGAGTCAAAAATGTTTTAAATAATTTAGACAAGTATCCTGGTGTTATTGGCGCAGTAGGTGAGTTAATCTCTTTTCCAGTTGAATTAGAAGCAGCAATGGCAACTGCTCTAGGGGGAGGTGTTCAGGACCTTGTGACTACGACCAATGTTAGTGCAAGAGATGCAATTAATCAATTAAAAAGAAGTCATGCGGGACGGGCGACATTTTTGCCTTTAGACGGACTAAATAATCATGCAATCCCAACTTCAGTCGTCAGGCTGATGGAATCATATACTGGCTTTCAAGGAATAGCAAGTGAGCTAGTAACAAGTACTACCAAGCAAGATATTAGTGCAGCAATTAATTATCTTTTAGCAAGTACAATAATTGTAGATACAATTGATCACGCAATGCAATTGCGGCAACAAATCTCGCGGTATCGCATAGTGACCCTTGATGGAGATGTGATTTCTCCTGGTGGGTCAATGACTGGGGGAGCCCGCAATCAAAAAAGCAATTCCCCCTTACAAACGGTTACTGAACTTAATCAGTTAAAAGTAACAATGGATATGTTGAAGGAGCAATTAGCAAAAAATCAAGCTGATTTTGCAGTATTATCGGTAACAAATGAATCTTTAGCTCAAGAAATTAGTCAGCTAGAGGCCCAAAAGCAAAAATGTAGTCAAGACTTGAATGAAGCAGTACTTTCATATCAAAATCAAGAAAAGGAAGTAAAGCGGCTTAAAGCGGCTAAAAAATTATTTGAAGCTCGTCAAGAAGAACGAGCACAGCAAAGAATAGATATTAAAGAAAAGCTTAATATTGCCGAAAAGCAAAAGGTAAAATTAATTAAAAAAATCCATCAACAAAAAGTTGAAATTGAAAAAACTCAGGACAAGATAAAAAACTTTACCGAATTAAATCAAGAAGTTCAAGCTAAGCTAGCCGAAGTAGATCCACAAATCGCTGTTTTTAGCAATAAGTTAGAAAATTTATCTAAACAACAAGAAGAAAAGCAGCATGATTTAACCCATCACCAAAAGCAAATTAGCGTATTAACTAAAAAGTTAGAGACAATCATTCAAAGTGGCGCAGTAGATCAAGATAAAAAGCAGCAAATGAAAATTGAAAAAGAGCAGAGCACTCTGCAGCAAACTAAACTGCAAGAGCAATTAAATAGTTTGAGTTCTCATTTGGGACAATTTGATGCAAAAATTAACCAACTTGATCAAGTAGCTAGCCGAAATTATGACTTACGTAAAGACGCGGCAGGAGAGCAAGAAGATCTTTCAGTTCAAATCGCTCAATTAAATAGTAAAATTGATCAGTGTCTTGGTCAGCTTAGTGAGGATTATGCTTTAACTTATGAAGCAGCATTGGCTCAAGCTGAAGGTGAAAATGATGCAACTACTAGGGAACAACTGCAAAAAAGTGTTAAACTTCATCAAATGTCAATTGCAGAAATTGGTCCAGTTAATTTAAAATCTATTGAGGAATATGATGAAGTTAAAAAACGTTATGATTTTCTTAATAATCAGCAAAATGATTTGTTAAAGGGCCGTGATAATTTGCGTCAATCAATGGCGGAACTAGATCAAGAAGTTTCAACTAGGTTTAATCAGACCTTTACAGCAGTTGCTAAAAGTTTTGCTACTCTTTTTCCAGTTGTGTTTGGGGGAGGAAATGCTAAGCTTGTTTTAACCAACCCAGATGATTTATTAACTACTGGAGTTGAAATAGTAGCCCAGCCACCAGGTAAGAAATTACAGCAACTTAGCTTATTATCTGGTGGAGAACGAGCTTTAACAGCTATTACGTTGCTATTTGCAATGTTAAAGGTTAAACCGGTTCCTTTTTGTGTATTAGATGAAGTTGAAGCGGCACTTGATGATGCCAATGTGACTCGTTTTGCACAGTTTTTAGAAAAATACGATATGCACACGCAATTTATTGTTATTACTCATCGGCGTGGTACCATGGAACGTGCTGATCAATTATATGGAGTTGTAATGCAAGAATCTGGCGTTTCACAAGTTTTGTCAGTTTCATTAAAAGAATTAAAAAATGAGGTAAATTAGGATTGGGATTATTCAATAAAATCAAAAAGTCACTGTTTGGTAATAATGATGACGAAAAAAATAAAGAAAAGCCGACTAATACGGTAGTAGATGTTGAAGCTGATGATGCTTTGTCATCTGTGAATGATGATCAAGCTAAACAAGCTCTTGATAACGAAAAGAAAAAGGTAAATGCCAAAAAAGAAGCTGATTTTAAAACAGCTACTGCTATTTCAGACTCAGCGGTAAAAGAGAGTACAATCACAACAAAAACGGATGCTGAAGCAAATCTTGATCCGAGTACGGCACAAATACCAGCAAGTGAATATAACGCTGCTAATAATGCTGACTTATACGAAAAGGGACTTGAAAAAACTAACAAAGGTTTTGGTGCGCGTTTAAATAAATTTTTTGCCCAATTTCGAACTGTAGATGAAGATTTTTTTGATGACTTAGAAGAACTATTAATCGAATCGGATGTGGGCTATGAAACAGCTGAAAATCTAACAAATGAGTTGCGTGATGAAGCAAAATTACAAAAAGCTAAATCACGTGATGATTTAAAGAAAGTAATTGTTGAGAAGTTAGTCGATCTTTATGACCAAAATGGTGATAGCGAAAATGAGCAGTTACGTGTACACGATGATGGACAGCTTAACATTTATCTTTTTGTTGGTGTAAATGGTGCAGGCAAGACTACTACCATTGGTAAATTAGCTAAGCGCTTCAAAGACGAGGGCAAAACAGTTGTACTAGCTGCTGCTGATACTTTTAGGGCAGGTGCTGTTGAGCAACTTGTTGAATGGGGCAAACGAGTTGATGCGCCAGTTGTAACCGGTAAAGATCAAGCTGATCCTGCTTCGGTAGTCTTTGACGCAACTGCAAAAGCAATTAAAGAGCAAGCAGACTATTTGTTGGTTGATACGGCGGGGCGTCTACAAAATAAGAAGAATCTGATGAATGAGCTAGAAAAAATTGAACGGACTATAAAAAAGTTAGCGCCTAATGAACCAACTGAAACTTTACTAGTTTTAGATGGCTCAACTGGACAAAATGCACTTTTGCAGGCAAAAGATTTTGATAAAACGACCAAATTAACGGGTTTAGTTTTAACTAAGTTAGATGGTTCATCTAAAGGGGGAGTAGTGTTAGCAATTAGAAATGAAATGAAATTGCCGGTTAAATTAGTTGGCCTAGGAGAAAAAGCTAGTGACTTAGCAGATTTTGATGCCGCTAATTATGCGGTTGGACTTTTCCATGACTTAGTTTAAGATAGAATAAAAAGGAGATATTTTATGAAAGAATATAGCGCTTGTACAACAATTTTAGTTGGTAAAAAGGCATCTGTTGATGGATCAACCATGATTGCTAGAAATGATGATACTTTTAGGCCAATTACCCCTCAGAAATTTATCATTGAACCAGCTGCTAAAAAAGAAAAGGGACGCAAGATTAAGTCATGGCTTAATAATTTTGCAATGGATTTGCCAGAAGATGCTCAAGCTGTACCAGCGGTTCCTAACGTGGATTATAAAAATCGTGGCTATTATGATGAAAGTGGTATTAACCAAGAAAATGTGGCAATGTCATGTACTGAATCAACCTATGGTAACGAACGCGCACTAGCCTTTGATCCATTAGTGAAGGATGGTCTTGATGAAGACTGTATGCAAACGGTTGTTTTACCTTATATTCATTCTGCTAGAAATGGAGTTGAATATTTAGGTAAATTAATTAAAAAATACGGCTCACCAGCTGGTAATTCTGTTTTATTTGGTGACAAAGATGAAATTTGGTATATGGAAATTGTTACTGGTCATCATTGGGTAGCCCAAAGAATTCCAGATGATGCTTATGCAGTTGCTGCTAACCGAGTTTCGATTGAACAAGTTGATTTTAATGATTCAGATAATTTCATGTGGAGTGAAGGCATTCAAGATTTTGTTACTAAGTACCACTTAAATGTTGATCACGAGGGTTGGAATTTCCGCCATATATTTGGTACATACAGCCAACAAGATCGCTACTATAACACCAACCGCGTTTGGTATGGACAGAAGTATTTTAATCCTGAAATTGAGCAAGATCCAACAGATGGCGATTTACCATTTATTCGTCGCGCTGCTAAAAAGATTACGCGTGAAGATATTGAATTTGTTTTGGGGAGTCATTATCAAAATACACCTTTTGATCCTTTTGGTAAGGGAACAGAAGAAGAAAAGCACCGTTTTCGCCCAATTGGGTTAAATAGAACCCAAAATGCGCATATTTTACAAATAAGAAATGATGTTCCAGCTGATAAAGCAGCAATTATGTGGCTATGTATTGGTGGACCAACTTTCACACCATTTGTTCCATTCTTTGCGAATATGAATGACACGGATCCATCATATAGCAATACTTCAATGGAATATAACATGAATGATGCATGGTGGTATTACAAATCTCTAGCAGTATTAGTAGAAAGTCACTATCCGCAATTTGTTCAATTAGATACTGACTATTTAAAGGAATTGAATCAATACTATCGCAGTCGTGTTAATGAAGTTATTATTGGTGCAGCTAATAAAAAGGGTGTAGAATTAACTGATTATTTGACTAAGGCTAATCAAGAAACAGTTGCCTATACGCGAAAGCAATCAGAAAAATTATGGGGTCAAATGATGATTGATTCGATTAATATGTCAAAATTGACTTTTAATATGGATGCTAATTTATAATTGATTTATTAGATTGGTGAAATTTAATAATTATAATAGTCTGCTGTTGCTAACTTAAGTACGATATTTAAATAATCCAGGATTATTCTGGGTTATTTTTTTATTTAAAAAAAGCTCTAACCTTTACGATTAGAGCTACTAATTATTTTCTTGCGGTAATAGTTGAATGATGAATACCATATAGGTAGTAGATTAATATACCAACAACTGTCCAAATCAGCATATATTGTTTAGCTTCATTATCTAAACCTAAAAATACAACGAGTGAGCCACTAAATGCTAAAAAAGGTAGTACGGGATAAAATGGCATCTTAAAAGATGGTTCAGCAATATCTTGACCTTCTCTTGGTCGCAATTTATAGATACCAATTGAAACAAACATAAAGGCAATTAACGTACCAGCGGAAACTAACTGTGTTAAAAATGAAAATGGGATAAATGCAGAAATAATAATTGCTACTAGTGATACTGCCCAGAGTGAACTGGCAGGGCGATGATCTTTGTTTAATTTTCCTAATTTTTTAGGTAACATTCCATCCCGACCAAAAGAGTATACTAACCGCGAACTTGCCATGCAAAGACCAATTAAAGCTGTAAACATCCCTAGAATTGCAATTGATTGCACAATAAGGGCAATTGTCGTATGACCAGTTTGACGTAAGGCATAACCGACTGGTTCGGCCGAGTTTAAGTACTTCTGATAAGGTACCATTCCTACTAATACTAGACTTACAGCAATAAATAATCCGACAGCTATTAATAAGGAGCCAATGATACCCCGAGGCATAGTCTTTTGAGGATTAACAGCTTCGGCGGAATTTGAAGCGATAGCATCAAAGCCCAAAAAAGATATATAGATCATTGATACTCCAGCATAAATTCCCTGCCAACCCCCAAATGGTCCATGGGCTGTCATGCGGTAATGTGGAATAAATGGCATAAAATTAGCTTTTCTAACCACAGTTAAACCGACAAAGACAAATAATAAAATTGCCATTACTTTAACCACTACTAAGGCATTTTCGACTTTTGATGCTTTTGATACCCCAAAACTAACTAAAATAGCCGATAGCAAAATGGCAACCAAAGCCACTAAGTCAAATATTCCACCCTTAACTCCTAGTGGATTGGCTAAGGCAGTAGGTAATTTCCAGCCCAGTGGAGTAACCAGTGCGCGTAGATTAGCTGATAAGCCCGAACTAATAAAAGCCATACCAATTAAGTATTCTGCTAAGAGCGCCCAGCCTGATATCCACCCCCAGAATTCCCCAAAAATGACATTAATCCATGAATAAACAGAACCTGCAAAAGGCATTGCTGCTGCCATTTCCGCATAAGCAAAAGCGACTAAACCAGCAACAATGGCTGCGAACAAGCAAGAAATAGCAACAGCAGGTCCTGTATGTAGAGCAGCTACTTCTCCTGGTAAAGTAAAAATAGAAGTTGATACGATTGTGCCTACCCCAAGAGCAAGAAAATCGCGTACCTTTAAAGTTCTAACTAGTTGGCCATCTTTTTGTTGATAGATACTAGGATCTTCTTTCCGGTTCATTGTTTTCCATAAATTCAATTTCATTTCTCCTTGATTTTAATAAAACAACCTCTGCACTATTACGGGTGAACTAAGCGTATTAGCACTGTAAATTGTATAAATAAAAAAGGGTACTAAGTTCAGCATGACTAAGCACCATCAATAAATTAATCTCTAATTATACTAGTGGTAATCATACCTATATTTAGCTTGAAAATCAAGTTTTGCCAAGTTTTACTTTACTAAATATAACTTTCAAGATCGTCATTTAACGGCATTTTTGCTATACTAATTCAAGGTGAAAAAGTAATGGATGAACTAGAAAAAAACGAAACAATAGGTGATTTATATGCCTATTATGGTAAGCTTTTAACAAAAAGTCAGCAGAATTATTTTGAAGATTATTATTACAATGATCTTTCTTTGAGTGAAATTGCGGCTAACCACCAGGTTTCGCGCCAGGCAGTTTATGATAATTTGCGGCGATGTCGCAAGCTTTTGTTTAACTATGAAGAAAAATTGCAAATGCAAAAAGAATATAATGAGATTGAGCAAGCATTAGCTAGTCTTAGTGAGATTGTTAAGCAAAAAAAGCAGGACCAAGCTTTAAGTTTAATCAATGATTTATTAGCAAAAATGAGAGGAGAATAATTCATGGCCTTTGAAAATTTAAGCGAACGAATTCAAAAAGCATTACGTAATTTAACCGGTAAAGGTAAAATTTCAGAAGAAGACATTAATGCAGCGAGTAGAGAGATTAGACTAGCTTTACTTGAAGCTGATGTTAATTTTAAAGTAGTAAAAGATTTTATTAAAAAAATCAAAAAAGAAGCGCTAGGTAAAGAAGTTCAAGAGAGTCTAAATCCAGGGCAACAAGTCATCAAAATAGTTAATGATGAATTGACCAAGATGATGGGTTCAAGTGCAACTACTCTGAATAAATCAAAGCATATTCCTACAATAATTATGATGGTTGGTTTACAGGGTACTGGTAAAACAACTACGGTTGGTAAATTAGCTAATCAACTAATTGAAAAAGAAAAAGCGCGGCCATTACTCATTGCTGGTGATATTTACCGTCCAGCAGCTATCGAACAATTGCAACAAATTGGTGCTGATTTAAAAGTACCAGTTTATAGTGAGCAGGATCAATCAGATGTAGCACAAATTGTCGCAAATGGATTGAAACAAGCAGAGCAAAACAAGAACGACTATGTGATTATCGATACTGCTGGTAGGTTGGAAATTGATGAGCCCTTAATGGAGGAGCTTGAACAAGTAAAAGAAATTGCCCAACCAGATAATATTTTGCTAGTTGTCGATGCAATGACAGGGCAAGTTGCTACTGACGTGGCAACTGGATTTGATAATCGGCTTGATATTACCGGCATTATCTTAACTAAGCTTGATGGAGATACCCGAGGTGGAGCAGCGCTTTCAATCAGAGCGGTGACTGGTAAGCCGATTATTTATACTGGACAGGGTGAAAAATTAACTGATTTAGAACAGTTTTATCCAGATCGGATGGCCTCACGAATCTTGGGAATGGGTGATATGCTCACTTTAATTGAGAAAGCCCAGCAAGACTATGATGCCAAAAAAGCAGCAGCTGTTGCAGCAAAAATGAAAGAAAATACTTTTGATTTCAATGATTTTGTTGATCAACTGGAGCAAGTTGAAAAGATGGGGCCACTTGATCAAATAGTCAAAATGATTCCAGGAATGGCTAATAATCCGCAATTAAAGAATATGAATTTTGATAAGAAACAAATTGTTTATGTTAAAGCAATTATTTCTTCAATGACTCAAGCAGAACGTGAAAATCCAGAATTACTTAACCCCAGTCGCAGAAGAAGAATTGCTGCCGGCTCTGGTCGTCCGATTGTAGAAGTAAATCGAATGATTAAGCAATTCAAACAAGCTCGCGAGATGATGAGTAAAATTACTAATGGTAATTTTAAAGGGATGGAAAATTTACCTGGGATGAATTCACCGATGGGACGCATGGCTATGAGACACATGGGTAAAAAGTTTAAAAAAAATAAAAAGAAACGAATGAAAGTTAAACGCTACCATTCTTAATCGCTATGTTAAGGAAAAACACTTTACACTTTTTAAAAAAAGTGCTATATTATAATCCGTAACTTTTAGGAGGAATAAATTTATGTCAGTTAAAATTCGTATGCGCCGTATGGGTGCTAAAAGAAAGCCTTTTTATAGAATAGTTGTTGCAGATTCAAGAATGCCACGTGATGGTCGTTTTATTGAAGAAGTAGGTTACTACAATCCTGTTTCAGAACCAAAAGAATTGAAACTTGACGAGGATAAGATTTTTGAATGGCTAAAGAAGGGTGCACAACCTTCTGACACAGTTCGTTCACTACTTTCAAGTGCCGGTTTAATGAAGAAGTTGCATGATTCAAAATTCAATAAATAATGAATTTGCCGGTTAAAAGTTTGAGGCCCCTTATGCTTCAAACTTTTTTCTTTTGAGTTAGGAGAAAAAATGCAATTTTACGATGTTGCAAAAATTTTAACTACCCATGGCTTAGCGGGAGAACTTAAAATCGCTTTAATTACCGATTTCCCACAGGAACGTTTTGTTGCGGGCAATAAATTATCCCTAAAAAATGACACTGATAGAACTTTAACAGTTAAAACTGCTAGACCATTTAAGCAATTTTGGCTAGTTCAATTTACCGAAATTGATACAATTGAAGCGGCAAAGCAGTTAATGGGTAAAATATTGGTAGTGAGTGAGCTTAATCAGCATCAACTACCTCCAGGTACATATTATTATCGTGATATTTTAGGTTGCCGTGTGCTTGATAATTTAACTGGTAATGATTTAGGGCAAATTACTGGCATTGAAGCCCCTGGTGCTAATGATGTGTGGGAAGTTACTGAAGATTCTGGGAATGAATACCTACTTCCTTATATTGATGAAGTAGTTAAACAAGTCGATATTACCAATAAACGAGTTTATGTTGAGTTACTGGAGGGTTTGCGCGATGCAGATTAACGTACTGACTCTTTTTCCAGATATGTTCACGCCCCTACAAACTTCGATGCTTGGTCGCGGACTTGAGGACAATAAGTGGCAATTAAATTTAGTCAATTTTCGTGATTTTACGGCTGATGTTCACCATCATGTTGATGATGCACCATATGGTGGCGGCGCCGGAATGGTCCTACAGATTATGCCAATTAAAAGGGCACTCGATTCCTTAAAAAACAAAGGGAAAGTAATCATTACAGCTCCGCAAGGAAAAATTTTTAATCAACAAGTTGCTCAAAATTGGGCACGTGAAGAAAATTTAACCTTTATTTGTGGTCATTATGAAGGTTTTGATCAACGGGTTTATGATATGGCTGATGAAGTGGTTTCAATCGGTGACTATGTTTTAACTGGTGGGGAACTGCCAACGATGAGTATGATTGATGCAACTATTCGCTTGTTACCTGGTATTTTAGGCAATGCTGCTTCACCGATTGATGAAAGTTTTTCTCATGGATTACTAGAGTACCCACAATATACCAGACCTGAAAATTTTGAAGGCATGAAAGTACCGGCAGTGTTAACTTCTGGTAACCATCAAAAAATTGCTGAATGGCGTCATAAAGAAGCATTGAAAGTGACTTATCTTAAAAGGCCGGACTTATTTGAAAAATATGTTATGACTACAGCCGAAAAAAAGATGTTAAGTGAAATTAAAGCTGAAATTAACAAAGCTTGATTTGCACTCAAGAATTTGCTAAGATAGTTCAGGTGCTATACAGGCACTAATAATTAGGGGTGTTCCGCTGGCGGAAGTAACGTTAATGAATGCCGAAGAAGGAGAAAAACAATGGATCCATTAATTCAAGAATTAACTAAAGAGCAATTACGTGATGATATTCCTGATTTTCGTGCAGGGGACACTATCCGTGTTCATGTACGTGTTGTTGAAGGTAGTCATGAACGTATTCAGATGTTTGAAGGCGTTGTAATTAAGCGTAAAGGCGCTGGTATTGCAGCTGCTTACACTGTTCGTAAGATTGCTTCTGGTGTTGGTGTTGAACGTACCTTCCCAGTTAATGATCCACGTGTAGCTAAAGTTGAAGTATTGCGTCATGGTCGTGTACGTCGTGCTAAGCTTTACTACTTACGTGAACGTCATGGTAAGTCTGCAAGAATTGCTGAGAAGCGTCGTTAATCAAATAAAAAATAGAACTGTCTTTAATTAAAGATAGCTCTATTTTTTTATGTTAAAATATTGCAAATATTATTTTAGCTAGAAGATTTTAAAGTGCGACAGCCATTTTTATTAGATTTTGACGCAAATCAATATGTTGTAATTAATCTAACCCATGAAGCTAAAAAACTTTTATTACCAAAAAGGAAATTGAGCAATTTTTGCTGTAACATGAACATTAGTTAAAAGGATTTTTTAGAGAAACTGCTCAAAAGGTAGAACAATTTAGAGAACTTGGTGCGGCTTGCGTTGAAATGGAATGTGCAGCCATGGCTGCGTGTGCACAATTTCGCCGAGTTGATTTTGCGCAGATCTTATTTACGGCAGATTCATTAAGTAATATTGAATGTCACAATGATAGGGGCTGGGGGCTGGATGCTCATGAAACTGTTCTCACCTTAGCGGCTAAGATAATTGCTGAATTTTAAGCAAAGTTTGTGAAAAATATGGTTGTGAAACCTATATGAAACATTGGCGTATTTCACAAAATAAAATAAATAAGTTGATATTAAAGCATTTATCAAAAAAATAACGCCAAAACTTTGTGAATCGAATAAATCTAATAGATGTGGAAAATTGGCATTACTTTTTGTTAGCCTTTTTTATAAAAAAACTACAAATATCAATTTAATTGCAGTTAGATATTTGTAGTTAAAAGTTATTGATTAGGCTTTTTAGCCAATTTAGAAAATGTTATTGCGATAAAGTCCAACCACTTTACCTAATATTTGTACTTTATCTAAAATAATTGGTGCCATATTGTCATTTTCAGGTTGAAGACGATAATGATCTTTTTCTTTATAAAAGCGTTTAACGGTTGCTTCATTTTCATCGGTCATAGCAACTACTATTTCACCATTAATTGCTGAACTTTGCTTGCGAACAATAACATTGTCACCGTTTAAAATGCCAGCATTAATCATACTTTCACCATGAATTTTTAGCATAAATAGGTTATCTGAATCATTAGCTAAATCTGGCGGAAGAGGAAAATAATCTTCGATATCTTCAACTGCTAAAATTGGTTCACCAGCGGTTACCACACCAACTATTGGAATTTCAGTAGCTTTAATGCCCAAAACTTTTTTACCTTGAGCGGTTACTTCTAAGGCACGTGGTTTAGTAGCATCTTTAAGCAGGAGTCCCTTTCGTTCAAGTCGTGTTAAGTGACCATGAACAGTTGAAGTAGATGATAGTCCTACTTCATGGCAAATTTCGCGCACAGTAGGCGGGAAGCCACGCTTTTGGACAGTATCATAGATATATTGGAGAATTTGCAGTTGTTTAGGATTTTGCTTGGTAGTCATAAATACGCTCCTATAGTAATGACAATTATCTTAAATTAAGTTTATTTTAGCAGATATTAGGGTTATGTGCAAACAAATGTTCTAAATGCTTAGACTTTTTTTATAGTTAAAAATAAGGTAGACTTTTTTATTGAGAGGTGCAAAGAATGACAAAAGACAAAGAAAAAAAGATGGTTGACCGAATCAATGAACTTTATCATAAGAAAAAGGCTGAAGGTTTAACTGCTGAGGAAGAAAAAGAACGAGAAAAATTACACCAAGAATTTATCAAAAACTTTCGGGCTAGTTTTAAGCAAGATGTCGAAAATTTGGTAATACTTGATAAAGATGGTAAAGAAGTTACTTCTGAAAAAGCTAAAGCGATTCAACGGAAAAAAGGTTTAAGAAAAAATTAACTTTAGCCTTTAATTTTAAATGATTTTTAGGTAAGATATATTTATTGGACAAATTGAGGTGACTGTTTTATGAATTTAGGGTTAGAAATTTTTTTAATTATTATTGCACTACTAATTGGTCTTGTAGGAGGCTTCTATGGTGCAAGAACTTATATGAAGAAATATTTTAAAGATAATCCACCAATCAGTGAAGATATGATTGTTGCCATGATGTCACAAATGGGACAGAAACCTTCGGCTAAGAAGGTCAACCAAGTAATGAACATGATGAAACATCAAAAATAAATAATTTTACTAGATTGAAAAAGACGGGGTTTATCTCCGTCTTTTTGTATAAATAAAGTTAGGTGAATAATGAGTATATTTTATAAATTAAGTTGGTTCTTTAAACAGGAGAAAAAAAGGTACCTCATCGGTATCACATTTTTAATATTAACGTCTTTTGTCAATTTAGTCCCACCACGTATTTTAGGCTTAATGGCTGATCAATTAAATCGAGGGCATATTTCTTGGAGTGAATATACCTTACTGATTTTGACAATTGTTATTGCTGCTTTATTATTGTATAGTTTTCGCTATTTTTGGCGAAAGCAGATCTGGGGCGGTGCTGCAGAACTCGAGTTACAATTACGGTCAAAGCTATTTCGTCATTTTATGGAAATGGATCGGACTTTTTATCAAAGACATCGAACTGGTGATTTGATGGCTCATGCTACTAATGATGTTTCGGCAGTGCAAGAAGTGGCAGGTGAGGGGGTACTGACCCTAGTTGATTCTTTGGTCATGGGCTTATCTACCATGGCCGCTATGGTGACTTTTGTAAACTGGCGTTTGACAATAGTTGCTTTATTACCCTTACCATTTTTAGCTGTAGGGGCTTGGAAGTTAGGTGATAAACTACACGATTCGTTTGATAAATCTCAAGCAGCTTTTTCCCGTTTAAATAATAAGACGCAAGAATCAGTTTCTGGAATAAAAGTAATAAAAACTTTCGGTCAAGGAAAAGCTGATGCGGCAGCATTTAATTCTATGGTTGCTGATACAATTCAAATTAATAAACAAGTATTTAAGTGGGATTCAATGTTTGATCCCTTAAGTACCTTACTGATTGGCTTAACTTATGCTATAACTATCATTTATGGTGGGCTAATGGTGGTTAATCATTCATTATCAGTTGGTCAGCTAGTTTCCTTTATTGCTTATATTGGCAATATGGTTTGGCCCATGTTTGCAATTGGCTACCTTTTTAATATTTTAGAACGTGGCAGTGCTAGTTATGATCGGATTGAAAAATTACTAGCTGAAAATCCTGAAATTACAGATGATAAGGCTGACCCAAATTTATCTGCGACTGATATTACTGGCGATTTAGTATATCATATTAATTCTTTTGCCTATCCTGATGAACCTAATCTCCCCGTACTACATCATATTAATTTCACTTTAAAGACTGGGCAAACATTAGGCTTAGTCGGTAAAGTTGGAGCTGGTAAAACTTCAATCATTCAACTGCTTTTACGGGAGTTTGATAAGTACGATGGTCAAATTACATTGAATGGTTTAGATATTCGGCAAATTCCGTTAGAACTGTTATTAAAACAAATTTCTTACGTTCCACAGAATAATTATTTGTTTTCAACTAATATTCAAAATAATATTTCTTTTGCAAAAACGAACGCACAAAAAGCAGAAATTATTTCGGCTGCAAAAAAGAGTGATTTACATGAAGATATTATGCAAATGCCAAGAGATTATCAAACTATGGTAGGGGAAAATGGTATTTCGCTTTCTGGAGGACAAAAGCAGCGAATGTCAATTGCACGTGCTTTGGTTAAAAAAAGTCAAATATTAATTTTGGATGATGCTTTATCGGCCGTTGATGCCAGAACTGAGATGGCAATTTTAAAGTCTTTAAATCAAGAACGCAAAGACAAGACAACAGTGATTGCAACTCATCGCTTAACTTCAGTAATGCATGCTAACCTGATTTTAGTATTAAAAGATGGTCAAATTGTTGAGCGTGGAACTCATGACCAGTTATTAGCTGCTCATGGTTGGTATGCAGATATGTGGCAAAAACAAGAATTAGAAGAAAAGGCTGGTGAATAGTGTGGACGAACAAGAGACGAATCAATCTGTTTGGGCTCAAGAAATTCCGGTTAAAGAACAGTTAAAAATATTAAAACGATTACTTGGTTTTGTTTGGCGTTTTAAAAATGAAATTATTGTTGCTGGGATTGGTGCATTCTTAGTTAGTGCAATTAATATGCTGTTACCCTATGGATTACAGTTCTTTCTGGATAACTATCTAGTAAAAGCAGATGTTACAACACAGGTGATCATTTTTGCTGGTATATTATACGCTTTAGGCTCTATCGTTAAGGCAATATTGCAGTTTACTTATGAATATTTTTTTGCTTTAGGGTCAGAAAAATCATTAGAAGCTTTACGAACAGATCTTTATCAAAAATTGCATACTTTAGGAATGCGTTATTTTGATCAAACTCCTGCAGGCTCCATTGTGTCACGCGTAACCAATGATACAATGACTTTGAGCAATTTTCTGACAGTTTTAGCTAGTGTGGTTCTTTCATTTTTTTCAATTGTTTCTGCTTTAATCGCTATGTTTTCGACGAATACATTAGCTGGTTTTATTGTCCTTGCTTTTCTACCAATTTTATTATTGATTATTTGGCAGTATTCAAAAAGAAGTTCCAAGCTGTATCGTAATTATCGGGAACGCTTAAGCAGGATTAATACAAATTTAAATGAATCAATTGAAGGTGTTTCTCTTATTCAACAGTTCAAACAGGAAGAGAGAATGAGCCATCATTTTGAACAAGAAAATTCTAATTTGATGAGAACTAGATTCAGTATGATTACTCTTAATTCAATCTTACTTTCACCATTGACTAGTTTATTATATTCACTAGCCTTGGCATTGACGTTAATGTATTTTGGCTTTCCATTGCGGGAAACTTTTGTTCCAGCGGGAGTCGTTTATGCATTTTCGCAATATATTTCACAGTTTTTCAATCCAATAGCAACTTTAATGGATCAAATGACCTTTTTTCAGGATGGAATAGTTGCTGGTAAACGAATTTTCAAAATTTTAGATAATACTAATTATGAACCTGTGCAAAATGAACAATCAGGACTGACTATTAGGCAGGGGAAAATTGAATTTAAACATGTTAGTTTTTCTTATGATGGTCAAAATGAAATTTTACATGATATTTCCTTCACGGTTAATCCCGGAGAAACTTTAGGAATTGTTGGGCATACTGGATCAGGAAAAAGTTCAATTATTAATGTAATGATGCGTTTTTATGAATTTTATCAAGGTGAAATTTTAATAGATGGTGTAGATATTAGAAGGTATCCTAAAGCCGAACTTCGCCAGAAACTTGGACTTGTTTTACAAGAGCCTTTCATGTTTTATGGTGACATAAGTTCAAATATTAGATTATATAATGATAAAATTACAGACGACCAAATAAGAAAGGCGGCTAAGACCGTACAAGCAGATGATTTTATTAAAAAACTAAGTGGAGAATATCATGCAGAAGTTGGTGAAGGCGGTAGTGAATTTAGTCAAGGGCAGAGACAACTAATATCTTTTGCTAGGACTTTAGTTACAGATCCCAAAATTCTGGTCTTGGATGAAGCAACGGCAAATGTTGATACTGAAACTGAAACTTTAATTCAGAAGGGATTGAAAAGCTTACGCCAGGGACGTACTACTTTAGCAATTGCTCATAGATTGTCTACAATTGTTGATGCTAATCAAATAATTGTACTTGACGACGGCAAAATTGTTGAACGTGGTACTCATGATGAATTAATTAATCAACATGGTTACTATTATAATCTGTATACATTACAAAATAGACATAAGCAAAACTAAATAATTGTTTCGAAATCAAAAAGGCACTGATAATTTATCAGTGCCTTTTTGATTTCTTATTTTTAGGAGTGCAAACTGAATCACGTATTTGTAATTGTGGCTGATGCACAATTGAGGAAAATTTTTTACCTTTAATTAATGTTAGTATTCCCTTACCAGCTTCTTTTCCGACAAGAGTTCTTTGATAATTCATGGTGGTTAAACTAGGAGACAAATAAGTTGCAGAATCAAAATTATCAAAACCAACAACAGATATATCTTGCGGAATCTTGATATTTTTGTTTTTTAACTTATCAATGACTAAGACAGCAAGTTCGTCGTTATAACAGGCAATTGCTGTTGGCACTTGCTTACTTTTAAGATAAACATCAATTTTTTGACTAATAATTGAAAAGGAATCGTGGGAGTTATACATAATTAGATTACTATTAGTTAAATTGATATTGCTAGATTGGTATGCTGCAATAAAACCTTGCATGCGTTCAACGCCTTGGCAATCATCAATTTGAAATATTCCAAGGATGTTTTTGTGTCCCTGTTTAAGTAAATAAGTAATTAACTCTTTTTCCGATGCTCGATCAGAATTAGTAATGGCAGGAAAATCGAATTCAGCATATTTAGCATTAATAAATAATAATGGGATTTTACTTTTAGCAATTCGTCTATAAATATCTGAATTTGGGCAAGGTTTGGCACTCTCACTTGGTTCAACTATTAATCCAGCTACTTGGGAATCGAGCATTTTTATTAAATTAAATCGTTCTTTATCTGGATAATTATGAGTATTAGCTAGTAGCAAAGAATAACCAGCAGGCTCAATTACAGCATCAATTTGTGAGATGATTTTGGGAAAAATGTAATCTGCTATATGGGTGCAGATTAGCCCAATTATTTTACTTTTTGGATTAGCTTGCCATTTTTTGTTCCAATCTTGGATATACATTCCGCTACCTTGAACTTTATAAATTAAATGTTCGTTTTGTAGTTCAATTAAAGCCTTCCGTACTGAATAACGCGTGGATTGGAATCGTTGCATTAATTCATTTTCAGTTGGTAATTTTTGATTGGTTTTGAAGCTCCCTAAAGTTATTTCATTCCTGAGGGTTTCCGTAATAGCGATATAATCACTTTTCAAACTAATTCTCCTGAAATTTATTCGAATAAATATTTGATAATAATAGATAATCTTTATTTTTTAACTAAGATAATATCATGAATAAATAAAAATAGCAAAATTATCTACCTTGAAATGCTGATATATAAGTAAAAACTAAGTTAATTGACATACTAGGGTAAACAATGAATTATTTCTAATATTTTAGAAAAAAACATATAAAAGTTTTTGTGAAGTGAAAGTTAAGTAATATCAATAATTATAACCTATACAATAGTTAAAAATTATGCGAATGAATTTTTAAGGGTATTGAATACGATTAATAAAAAATATATTATGAAAGTGCTTTCTAGAAGGCAAACGTATAGAAAAATAAACCTAAGGAAAGAGGCTCTTAGATGACCATTGCTAAAATAGCACAACTAATTAAAAGTGGCCAAACAACGTTAGGGATTGAATTTGGCTCAACTCAGATTAAAGCTGTGTTAATTACACCAGACTTTCAGCCAATCGCTTCTGGTAGTTTTTTATGGGAAAACAGTTTACAAGATGGCATATGGACATATTCGCAAACAGAAATTTTAACGGGGCTAAAGCAAAGTTATGCACAATTAGCTGCTAATGTAAGTAGTAAATATCATGTTCCGATTAAAAAGCTTGCTTCAATTGGAATTAGTGCCATGATGCATGGCTATTTACCATTTGATCAAGCAGGTAAGTTATTAGTTCCGTTTAGAACATGGCGGAATACAATCACAAGCGATGCTGCTACTGAACTAACTGACTTATTTGATTTTAATATTCCTTTACGTTGGAGTATTGCACATTTATATCATGCAATTTTACATGATGAAGAACATGTTAAGCAGATTGCATATTTAACAACATTAGCTGGTTATGTCCATTGGCAGTTATCAGGTGAAAAAAATATTGGTGTAGGCGATGCTTCTGGAATGTTTCCAATTGATGCAGCTGGACAATTTGATCAAAGTTGCTTAAAAAAATTTAATACTTTGAAAAAAGTTCAAAAATACCCATGGAAAATTGAAGAAATTCTACCACATGTTTTAAAAGCCGGTGAGATTGCTGGACATTTGAGTGATGAAGGTGCTCACCTGCTTGATCCAACAGGGACTTTGCAGCCTGGTAGCGTCATGGCACCACCAGAAGGTGATGCTGGAACTGGGATGATTAGTACCAATAGTGTTCGCTTACGAACGGGTAATATATCAGTTGGAACATCAGAATTTTCAATGGTTGTTTTGGAAAAGCCACTGAAAAAAGTACACCGTGATATTGATATTGTGACTACACCAACTGGCGCACCTGTTGCTATGGTCCATATTAATAATTGCTCATCTGATATTAATGCTTGGGCACAGGTCTTTAGTGAATTTGCGGCTCGATTGGGTAAAAATATCACTGCAGACCAGCTATACAGTAAGTTGTTTTTAGATACTACCAAAGCTGATGCTGATGCTGGTGGTCTTGTAAATTACAGTTATCTTTCAGGTGAACCAATTACGCAAACGCAAGAGGGCAGGCCGCTCTTGCTTAGAACGCCAAGTAGTAATTTTACTCTAGCAAATTTGATGTTGGCTCAACTGTATTCAGCATTTGCTCCACTTAGAATTGGCATGGATATTCTTACTAAGGAAGAAGGAATCACGACTGATGTGATGATTGCTCAAGGTGGTCTTTTTAAAACACCAGTTGTGGGGCAACAAGTCTTATCTAATATGTTGAATTTACCAATTTCAATTATGACTAATGCTAGTGCTGGTGGTCCTTGGGGTATGGCAGTTTTAGCTCAATATGTGTTATCTGGTGCACAGGAATCGCTTGCAGATTATTTGGATACAAAAGTATTTGTTAAATCTGAAATTATGACATTGAGCCCAGAGACTGAAGGTGCAGAGGGTGCTGAAAAATATCTTGCACGTTTTCGAGAGGCATTGCCTTTGGAAAATCAAGCAACTGTCTTAAAAGATGAGGAATGAGTAATGCTAGAAAAATTAAAACAAGAAGTTTATGAAGCAAATATGCAGTTACCCCAATTGGGCTTGGTAACCTTTACCTGGGGTAATGTTTCCGGGATTGACCGCCAGCAAGGCTTATATGTGATTAAACCGTCAGGTGTTAGTTATGAAGAATTAACGCCAGCGGACTTAGTAGTCGTCAATCTTAAGGGTGAAGTAGTTGAAGGTCAGTTAAACCCTTCTTCCGATACTCCTACCCACACCTATTTGTACAACCATTTTCCTAAGATTGGCGGAATTGTCCATACTCATTCACCTTGGGCGG
>NZ_FOMN01000009.1 GCF_900112665.1 Lactobacillus bombicola | reverse complement strand
TTCCAAGATTCGCATCTCGGATTTATTTGCTTGCGAATTGACTTCGCTCATTGTTTTGGGTTCTTTTTAAACCCGCACACTTTTGCGAAAACATTATTCAGTTTTCAAGGTACTACCCGCTCCGCTTGTCAGCGGCGCTTTTCTATTTTATCAGTTGCTCTCGACTGTGTCAAGAACTTTTTTCTGACCCCCGCTGCCGCTTCTTTAAACAACAGCGCTTTTTATATTACTAAACTCAGTCGCTTTTGTCAACTGGTTTTTTATATCTTTTTTGCCGCCTTGCCTTTGCCTTACTGGCTTTGCCCTGACGACAGTTATTTATATTAGCAACCTTTTTTGGTTTTTGCAACCCTTTTTTTAAAAAAATTGTATTTATTTTTTTAATGTCTTGGTATTACTTTCTAAGTGCTCTAATAGTAAATTGATTGATTGATAGACATCACGAATATCTGGTTTACAATCATTTAATATCCAATTGAAAATAATTGCATAAATCCCGTTTGATATAACTTCAACTTGTCTTACTGAAAACGATCCTCTCGGTCGCATATAAAGTTCAATCGCATGAGCAATTTCTTTGCGTAAAGTTGAATAGAACTCTCGCGGTTCTTTTGTAATTATTAGCATATTTAGATAAAAAAGCTTATTATCACGAATTTTAATTAGTATCTGATAAAACAGTTTTTCTATCGTCTCGTTACTCACACTTCTAAGTGCTCTTCTTATTTGTAAAGATAAAACTGAGATAAACAAATCACTGATATTTCTATAATAATGATAAAATACGCCTCTATTTATATTGGCATCTGCACAAAAACTAATAACTGTATATCTGTGCACTATATTGTTTGAAAGTTTATTTTGCAAAATATGTTCTGCTTTTATTGTTATCAATTGTATTTACCACCTTTTTTTCATTTTTCAAAACAAATATATCAATAAATAGTCAAATATACAATATTTTTTTATTAAAAAATATGTGTAATTTAAAATTTTATAAACAAGTAAATATCAACTAATATAACCATAAATAAATCTAATAAAATATTAGTATTATGACAATTAAAACAGGCAAAGTTAAAATTTAACTTTGCCTGTTTATTATTTATCGCGTCTTTTTTTGCGTTGAGCTTTTGCTTTACGAATTTTATGTCGTTGCTCAATTTTACTTTTTTGAATCTTATCTTCCTTAATTGCTTGCTTAATTTTTTTCTTATACCCAGGTTTACGCTTATGCTTTACCTTTTTCACATAACCTTTAATCCTGCTATCAACTTTATGTGCAGCAAAATTTAAACTTTCACGACGATTGTGATGTTTACGTGCAACTAATTCGCCATTTTTTATTTCAACAAAGTCAAAGTGAATTCCAGATTTTTCTAATCCAGTAATGCGCTTTAGTTCCTCTTCCCGAATTAAGGTTACTGCATGCCCTGATAGCCCATTACGTCCCGTTCTACCTATGCGGTGCACAACAAATTCTAAATCACGAGGAATTTCATAATTGACTACTAAACTAACGCCTGCAATATCCAGTCCTCGCGCTGCTAAATCAGAAGCAACAACATACTGGTATTTTCCTGCTTCTACATCCCTAATGGTTCTCTTTCTTTCACGTTCAGTAATCCCACCATGAATTTTAGCAACCCTTAAGCCTTCTTGTTGTAAATATGTAGTTAATTCATCAACCTTTTGCTTCGTATTGGCAAAAACTAAAGCTAAATATGGTTGCCCCATCGTCAATAATTGATATAGAATTTTCTTTCGACTTTTAGCACCAATATCAATTAAATCATTCTTAATTGTTGGCGCAATCACTGTCGGATTATCAATTACGATTTGTTCCGGTTTTGACATATATTTTCGCAAAAAATTAGTTAATTTAACTGGAATAGTAGCTGAAAAAGCAGCAATTGTAGTATTTTTAGGTAACCTTTGTACGATAAAATCAATATCATTCAAAAATCCCATATCTAAAGTCATATCTGCTTCATCGATTACAAAATTTCTTACATAGTCTAAAAATAAAATTTTCTTTTCCACAAAATCATATAATCTTCCTGGAGTTGCTATCACAATTTGTGGTCTTTTACTGTCAATTTTTTTTAATTGTCGCTCACGATCCGTCCCACCAGCTATATGAGCAATTGATATATTAAGCCCAGCAGCATCGCGCAATTGACGTGCCACCTGATATAATTGATCTGCCAGTTCTCTACTTGGAGCAGTTAAAACAGCTTGTGTATAACCTAAACTTTCATCAATTTCATTTAAAATTGGAATTAAGAAAGCATGGGTTTTCCCTGATCCAGTAACAGCTTGTACGACTATATTTTTGTGTTCTAGCAAAACAGGGATTACTTTTTCTTGCACTTTTGTTGGTTCGGTAAAGTTAATATTACTTAGTCCGTTTTGAATTTTGGGTTTAATGCGATTACTTTTAAAAATATTATTCATGTGTTTTTCGGTATTCCTTAGTTACTTGTACCAATTCAGCAAAAATTTGCTTTACTTCAGCCATATCCTTAGCATTGGCCCCACTAGCTAAAGCATGGCCACCGCCATCGTGTTTAGCTGCAAGTTCATTAATAACTGGGCCTTTTGAACGGTAATGTACTCTAAATGTTTTATCAGGTTTTTCTACAAAAACATTCCAAGCAATAATATCCTTAATTCGCCCTGGTGTTGAGACTGTACATGAGGCTTCATTAAAATCAATCTCCAATTTAGTCAAGGTGTCTTGGGTTAAAATTGCATATGCAGCACCACTTGCATCAACTTTCATATATTCTAATACTTCAGCCTGTAGCTTAGCTTGGGCAAAGGTAACATCACTAATATTACGGGCAATTTCATTAATATTGATACCAGTTGCAGCTAATTTAGCTACCACTAAAAAAGTATGTGTCGAAGTTTCAGGATACATAAAACGACCAGTATCACCTACAATACCAGCATATAAAGGATAGGCAACTTCTTTAGTAAGTGGTAGATTTTGAGCAATAATAAAATCTGCCACTATTTCTGAAGCAGCTGGTGCTTTATCATCAACAAAACTTAAATCGGCATAAGGTTCGACATCTGGATGATGGTCAATTTTTATTAAAAAATCACCCTGATCATATAGTTTATTAGCAATTCTAGCTGTATTAGCTGTGTCTGTAGTAATTACTAACGCACCTTGATAATCACTAGCAGTTACTTTATCCATCTCATTGATCCAAATCAAGTCACCCTCATCATTTTCTCCTGCGCATAGAATCCGCTTATCAGGAAACTTAAGTTTTAAAGATCTGGCTAATCCAGCTTGTGATCCTAAGGCATCCGGATCTGGACTAGTATGGCGGTGCAAAATAATAGTAGAATATTGCTCGATTTTTTTATATATTTTTGGAAAGGTATTCATAATTTCTCCTTTGATCCTTCATTCAGTACTTTAGTTAGTTTACCAGAAAATGTAATTAATCCGAAAATAAGTCTAAATCAATATTTGTAAAATCCGCTTTAGAAAAATCGGTCACGGTTATCCCCAATAATCTGATTCCTGAACTTAAAAATGAATTAGCAAGTGGCATAAATAATTCTTTAGCAACATCATAAAATTCAAATGAATTTCTGCTTGCATGAGCTAATTTTTGTCTTTTGGTAACAGTTTGAAATTCATTATTACGAAGTTTCAAAACTAAAGTATGAGCATAGAGATTACTTTTTTTTAATTTTCTACTTAAAGTTACAGTGTAATTACGTAATTGGGTCAAAGCCGTTTGTTGATCATAAATATAAGGCTCATATGTACGTTCAATTCCAATTGACTTACGCTTTTGTTCATCATCAGGAACTACTCTAGATGGATCAATTCCATTGGCATGAGCAGCCATTAGATAACCCAGCTTGTTAAAATATTTGATTAGAGTTCGTACGTTCGTTTGTTGCAAATCTTTTCCAGTATAGATACCCATTTCAGCTAATTTTTCTTGCGTTCTGGGGCCAATACCATAAAAGTTGGTAAGCTTTTGTTTGGCTAGAAATTTTTTTGCTTCACCTGGTAAAATGACTGTACGCCCGAAAGGCTTTGCATATTCTGATCCCATTTTTGCTAAAAACTTATTATAAGTAGCTCCAAAGGAACAAGTTAATCCAAGTTCTTGAACTATTTTTGTCTGTAATTTGACTGCAATTTCAACTGTTGATGTCAACCCCAACTTATTTTTAGTTACATCTAAATATGCTTCATCCCATGCAATTGACTGAACCATATCAGTAATTTCATACATCAGCTCGTGAATTTCAGCCGATACTCTATGATATTTTTCAAAATCCGGCTGCAAAAAAACTAATTTTTCAGCTGGTATTAATTGCAATGCCTTAATTGAAGGCATTGCTGAATGGACACCAAACTTTCGGGCAATATAATTAGCCGTAGCTACAACGCCATGCCCATTATTTTGACGAGGGTCTTGCCCAATAACTAAGGCCTTATTCTTTAAGATAGGATTATCTCTCATCTCTATTGAGGCATAGAAAGCATCCATATCAAGGTGAATTATCCGGCGATGGGTATCATTTTTAGGTAATAATTCAGCCGTCACGACACTATTCATAAATCCAATGCTCAGTTGGTAAGTCAAAAATTTGTTCAGCCGCTTTTGGCCCCATCCGATATGGCAAATACTGCTCTGGTTTTTGTCCAGTTTCATTTTCTTTTGCCCAGGCAGATTCTATTGCATCAATAAACTTCCAATAATTTTTTAGTTCGCTCCAATGAGTAAAATTAGTAGAATCATTTACAAATACATCATGCAAAAGGCGCTCATAACCATCTGGAATCTCTTTTTGCTCTGAACTAGAAAATTGATAAATTAAATTTTGCCGACGAATCCCCGAAGCATTAATTTTTTTACCATTAATTGTAATATACACTTGCATTTCGGGATCAACAACAATAGTAATAATATTTGAATGTGCTTGACCATATATATTAGATTTTTGCTTTAAAACAATATCTATTTGAGTTTTCTTTTCCCGCATCTCTTTACCTGTTCTAAAGTAAATTGGTGTTCCTACTAGTGGGCCAGCAGTAAATTTAACTTCGCCAGCTACAAAGGTTTCTGTATTCGAATCTGCAGCAACATTCGGTTCTTGACAATAGCCAAAAGTCATATCACTACCAAGATATTGACCACGTACAAAATGCGCTGCAATTTCATTTTCATTTGGAATAATTAAGCTATTAAGTAATTCACCTTTGGCTTCATGAATGCACTTAGCAGTTAAAGCTTTAGGTTCAGGCATTGCCAGCAAAGTAATAATTTGAAAAATATGATTTTGCACCATATCTCTGAGTGCTCCTGATGTATCATAATAGCCACCACGAGCCTCAACACCCAGTCGTTCTGCTAAAGTTATTTGAATATTTTTAATTGTTTCACTATTCCAAATATTATTAATTAAGGGATTAGTTAAGCGCATAGGTAAAATATTTTGAATCATTTCTTTACCTAAATAGTGATCTATTCGAAAGATATCATCTTCAGCAAAAGATGCTGTTATTTGTCGATTAAGCTCTTTGGCAGAGGTCAAATCATGACCAAATGGCTTTTCAACAACAATTCGGTTAAAACCATTGCCAGTTAAGTTTTGATCGTTAATGTGTTCCGCAATTGTCCCAAAAAAGCGCGGTGCCATCGCCATATAAAATATACGGTTACCTTGGGCACTATAATAGCCATCAAGCTCTTCTGCTAAATTCTTTAGTGTCACATAATGTTCAATATTCGTAACATCATGGGCTTGATAGTAAAAATGATTAACAAAGTTAGCTAAATTATTTTCATTAACTTCAGTGTTCATTTCATGTACCGCATCTTTTACTTGTTCACGCAGATATTCATGCGACCACGGTCGTCTTGCCGTTCCGATAATAGCAAAATTGTCATGAATTAGACCTTGCTCATATAAATTAAATAAAGCAGGATAAAGTTTACGATGTGCTAAATCTCCACTACCACCAAAAATAATCATAATAACTGGGATATTTTTCATAGGAAATCCTTTCCAAATACAATACTTCTGTTAGGTCTATTTTATAATAAATGGACAAAATAAAAAGTGCCAAAAACGGCACTTTTATTTAATTTATTCTTTAGTAGAAGAATCATCTGCTGGCGATTTTTCTGAAATATCTTCACTAGCTGCAGATATTTTTTCTGATTCACCTTCACTTGATTCACTTTCATTTATTGAATTTTCATTGTCCGAAGAATTAACTGGCAAAATTTGTTGTACTGCCATTCTACTAAAAGTTAAATAAATGCCATCAGCATCAATAATAACCGTGTTGTCTTTAGTATTAACAGAATCAATTTTACCATGGAGGCCATCAATTAAAATTACACTATCACCCTTTTTTAATTGATTCATCATTTCTGCTTTTTTCTGTTGCTGCTTTTTCTGCGGCTTAATCATCATAAAATACATTAACGCAATAAGAACTATAAACGCTATAATTGTTCCCATATTGCCTATACCATTATTAGCTGCCAAAAATAAAGTATTCACTTTTACACCTCATTATTAAAAATATTACCACTTAATTATACAGAAAATATGTGCCAATTGCACTACTCGTTTGGAATCGGCAAGCCTAATTGAAGATATGCTTTATCTGTCACAACACGACCTCTTGGTGTCATTAATAAAAAGCCCTGTTGTAGCAAATATGGCTCATATAAGGACTGAATTGTTTCAACATCTTCTCCTGTATTAGCAGCCAAGGTCCTAATTCCCACAGGACCGCCATGGTAATTTTCAATCATGACCCTTAAGATTTTACGATCCGTTTGATTAAGCCCTTCATCATCAACTTGCAATTGCTTTAAAGAATTTGTCGTGGTAGTAAAAGAAATTATTTGTTCACCTTTTACTTGCGCAAAATCCCTCACTCTTCGAAGTAAACGGTTAGCTACTCTAGGCGTGCCTCTTGAACGTCTAGCTAATTCATGAGCTGCCTGAGCAGCAATTTCAATCTTAAAAACGCTACTAGATCGGGAAATTATTTTTTCAAGTTCACTTATGCTGTAATATTGCAAATGCTCAACAATTCCAAATCGATCACGCAAAGGAGCAGACAGCTGTCCCGCTAAAGTAGTTGCTCCCACTAAAGTAAAGGGTGGTAACGGTACATGGACGGCATGAGTTGTTTGTCCTTCACCTATAACAATATCGACATAATAATCTTCCATTGCTGAGTAAAGCACTTCTTCGATTGGCTTGGCTAAGCGATGAATTTCATCAATAAATAAAATATCCCCTGGGTCAAGGTCTGTTAATAAAGCAACTAAGTCACCGGCTTTTTCAATTGCTGGTCCACTAGTACTTTTTAAATTAACCCCTAATTCATTAGCAATCACAAAGGCGAGTGTCGTTTTACCTAATCCTGGTGGACCGTATAGCAAAACATGGTCGAGAGCTTCATCCCGCTTTTTGGCAGCCTCTATATATACGGCTAATTCTTTCTTTACTCTATTTTGCCCTAAATATTCTTTTAAGGTCTGCGGTCGTAATGAAAATTCTGTCTGTTCCTCTTCTATTCCCTGGCTTTTACCAGACACAATTGAATTTTCTTTATCCTCCACCAGTTTCACTTCCTTTAAATACTTTAACTTATTATAGCAAGAATTACTTCTTTAGTAGAAAAGCTAAGCCCTTTTTAATATATTGATCAGCCGTTGTTTCATTTTCAGCAATCAATTTAGGCGTGATCTTATCTACTTCTTTTTTCGTATAACCTAAAGCAAGTAGGGCTAGCAAAGCATCATTTAATTCCGGTGAAATATCTTGATCAGCCGTTTGATCAATTCGTTGAACATAGTCACCTAATTTCCCCTTCAAGTCTAAAACTATCTGGGAAGCTGTCTTTTTACCAACACCTGGAAATCTAGTTAAATATTTGACTTCGCCCTGCTCAATTGCTGCTGCTAATGAATCACTATCTTCAGCAGCCATAATTGCTAAGGCGGACTTTGGTCCAATACCACTAACACTCAGTAACTTTAAAAATAGGCCTCTATCTTCTTCAGATTGAAAGCCATATAAAGTAACACCAGTATCACGCACAACTTGCTCAACAAAAACACGAGTTTTTTGGCCTTCATGATAAGCAAATGGTGTTGGACTATAAATTTTATAACCAATATTATTAACATCTACCACTAAATAATCCGGTTTGATTGCCACAACTATCCCTAATAAATATTCATACATTATTAATTATCCTTTTTAAACATCTTACGCAACTCAGATTTGTGCCAACAAATAATCACCACATTGCCTTGCGCATCATGGTATGGATCCTTTGTTTTTCCAAGCGTAGTTAAAATTGCATTACATTCTGTAACCGTTAGTTTTTGGCGTCCGGTAATTTGCCGCTGGGCTTGCTTACCAGCAATTCTTGTAATTAATTTAGTTGTATCATTTTGATCAACATTTAAATACTCATCTAAAATTAAACGGACTTGACCTTCAACGTCTTCTTTGAGCCAAGTAGGATAGGAGCGCAATATAAAAGTGTTTTGGCCAAATTCTTCCAAATATAAACCAATTTCTTTAATTTGCTTTAGCTTACTCTTAATTTGAATAAAATCCAAACTACTAAATTCTAAAACTAAAGGACTTAATAATCCTTGCTGATTAACATTTTGATCAGTTAATTCCTGTTTTATTTTGGTAAACAAAATTAATCTTCTAGCTGCAACTTGATCAATCAAATATAAGTTATCATTGTTTTCTGCAATAATATAGGCATCAGTTTGACCAACAAATTTCAATTCTGGTAAGTTGTTTAAGAGGACTTCATCACCAATCGAAATAACAGTAGCTACTTTATTTTTACTTGGAAAAGGACTAAGTTGCTTTTGCCTTGCAACATTTTTTAGCCATGTTGTTGTAATAACATAATAATCATCTTCTCGTGGTACATTTAAGTCAACATATTGAATTGCTTCATCGTGCCTTACTTCAAGCGGTTGACTTTCATTAACTTCATCAATTGTAGCTGACTCACGCTTAGTTTCGACTACATTTTTATTCAAATTGAATTTTAATTGATCAACTAATGTATCTGCTTTTTTACTAATTAAATTTCCACTACCATTAGCTTGAACATCGCTTAACATTAATTTCTGACTAATTGTCTTAGTAATTAAACGGCATAATTGGGTTTCTTTAGACAGTCTAACCTCTCTTTTAGTCGGATGGACGTTGACATCAACCAATAAAGGATCAACTTTAATTTTTATAATTGCAAAAGGATAATGCTTATCAGTTAAATTATTACCATAACCAGCTAGAACAGCTTTAACTATTTGGAAATTATTAATATACCGGCCGTTTAATAAAATGGAAATAAAGTTACGAGTTGATCGCGTTATTTCTGGTTTTGAAATTAAACCTGTAATTTCAAAATCCTGGTCAGCCTCGTCTAATGAAATCATTTTTTCAGCTATGTTGCGACCATAGATATTAGCTGCTGTCTGCTTTAAATTTCCGTTGCCAACCGTTTTAAGTAAAATGCGACCCTCATTTTTTAAAGTAAAAGCAATATAAGGATACCCCAGGGCTAAGCGATTAATAATGTCAACAATTTTCATAATTTCCGTACGTGGACTCCGTAAATATTTTAGTCTAGCTGGAGTATTATAAAATAAATCTTTAACTGTAATCCTTGTACCCACTGCTGCCCCGGCTTTTTCTTGCAACTGTTTTACCCCAGCCGAAAATTCGGCTCGTTGCCCAACTTGACCAGCACTATCCGTTAATATTTCGACATGGCTAACAGCTGCAATTGAGGCTAGAGCCTCACCTCGAAATCCCAAAGTGCCAACATTAAATAAATCACGCTCATTTTTAATTTTACTAGTTGCATGCCTAGTAAAGGCTAGATCAAGTTGATCGCTTGGAATACCACTCCCATTATCTTGAACAGTGATTTTTTTAAGTCCTGCATCAACAAAGTCAATTTGAATTTGCTTGCTGCCAGCATCAATTGCGTTTTCCACTAATTCCTTCACTACACTTGCTGGACGTTCAATCACTTCACCAGCCGCAATTTGGTTAGCTAAATTAACCGGTAGCTCACTAATTTGCACCATTGTTAATCGTTATCCTTTAAATCTTTTTGCCAATTTGCAACTAATTGCATCACTTGTAGTGGTGTTTGTTCAGCTAGATACAAGTGAGAAATTTCAGCTAAAATAGCTTGCTCCCTAGTTGTCAAATCATTAGTCTCAGTTTGAGTAGCTTTGTTTTCGCTACTAGTAGCACTAGGTGCAGGTGTATTAAATAAATCAAGTTGGGTTGTGGTGTTCAAACCACTACCTTGATTTTCTAAATGCTTTAATAATTTTCTTGCCTGCCGCAAAACTTTAGGCGGTAATCCTGCCAATTGCGCCACATGGATACCATAGCTTTGGTCTGCCGGCCCAGGTAAAATTTTATGCAAAAAAATCAATTGACCCTTTTCTTGGGTTGCTCCGACATGAATATTCTTTAACCGCGCTAATATTTGTTCCATTGCTGTTAACTCATGAAAATGTGTAGCAAATAAAACTTTTGCTCCTACTTCATCATGTAAGTATTTGACAATCGCTCCAGCTAGTGCCATCCCATCATAGGTTGCAGTACCGCGACCAATTTCATCAAATAAAACAAGGCTGCGTTTAGTTGCATGCTGTAGCGCATCATTTGCTTCAGTCATCTCAACCATAAAAGTACTTTGACCCGAAATTAAATCATCAGCGGCCCCAATACGGGTAAAGATTTGATCAAATATTGGTAATTCAGCACTTTGCGCTGGTACAAAAGAACCAACTTGCGCCATAACTGCAATTAGCGCTAACTGTCTCATGTAAGTACTTTTACCAGACATGTTCGGACCTGTTATTAGTAAAATATCAGTCTCTTGGTCCAAATTAACGTCATTAGGTATATAAGAATTATCCTTAAGAACCTTTTCAACCACAGGATGCCTTCCTGCGACTATTTTTACATCTTGCTTTTTTGAATGAAAAATTGGGCGACAATAGTTATTTTCTTCAGCAATTTGAGCAAAAGAACAAAACACATCAAGCGCAGCTAATTGACTGGCCAACTTTTGTAAGGCACTAATATACTTTTTAATTTCTTCGCGTAACTTAACAAATAAGTTATACTCCAGCTCAGTTGATTTTGTCTGCGCTTCTAAAATCAAATTTTCATGTTCCTTAAGTTCCGGTGTAATATAACGTTCAGCATTAGTTAACGTCTGCTTACGTGTATACCGATCAAGTGGTACTTTTTTCTTGTTGGAATTAGTCACTTGAATATAATAGCCAAAAACTTTATTATAACCAACTTTTAAATTTTCAATTCCTGTCTTTTGCCGTTCATTCTGCTCCATTTCCGCCAGCCACTGTTTACCATTATTCATTGCATCACGATAACGGTCAAGCTGACTATCAACACCCGATTTAATTAATCCCCCTTCTGTAGTTAAAACTGGCGGTTGCTCAACAAGAGTGGAACTTATTAATTTAGCAGTTCCCTTCAAAGGATCAATTTTTTGAGCAAATTTTTGTAAAGTTTCATTGGCAGATGCTTGCAAAGCAGTCAAAATTGCTGGTACTGCTTCTAAAGAAGTGGCAAGCTGCAATAATTCACGCGCATTAACATTACCAAAGGCGATTCGACCACTTAATCGTTCTAAATCGTATACGCCCTTTAAACTATCACTTATATTAGCTCGAGTAAAATAGCCATCAATTAGTGCTTGAACCATTGCTTGACGCTGAGCCAACTGATCAGTTGCAATGAGTGGTCTTGACAGCCACTGTTTAAGTAAACGCCCCCCCATTGCTGTGTGAGTTTTATCAAGAACCCAAAAGAGAGAACCCATCTTTTTACCAGTTTTAGCGGAAGCCGTTATTTCCAAATTTTCACGTACTGTATGTGACATTTGTAAATATTGACTAACTTCATAGCTTTGTGCTGCTTGTAAGTGGGCTAAACTACGCTTTTGTGTCTGCAACAAATAACCTACCAATTGTTTAACTGCTACTTTTTCTGCCAAATTAGTTAAATTTTGTTGGGCAAAAGAAATTTCTGCATGTTCTTCACTTAGAGTAACTGGTTTAGACACAGTAATGTTAGCCTGATGAAAGAATTCATTTGCTTTTTCACTTAAATGTGAATTACAAACTACTTCCTTAGTTCGAAGCGACAAAAGTTCGTTGGCAACTGCCGAAAAAGTTAATAAGTGGGTGGCAAAAATTTCTCCAGTAGACAAATCGCTGTAGGCAAGTCCAAAGCAATTATTATTTGAAACAACTGCAGTTAAATAATTAGATTCTTTTGCATCACTAGGATTATCATTCATTAACGTGCCAGGCGTTACTAACTGCGTAATCCCCCTTTTGACCATACCTTTAGCTTCCTTAGGATCCTCTAGTTGTTCACACAAAGCAACTTTATAACCCTTTTCTACTAGCGTATCTACATATGAATTCACAGCCACATGCGGTACACCGGCCATCGGAATTGGATTATCCGTTTTATTCGAACGATGAGTTAAAGTTAATTCTAAAATTTGAGCTCCTTTAATTGCATCATCTTCAAATAATTCATAAAAATCACCGACGCGATAAAAAAGAAAAGCATCGGGATATTGCTTCTTAATTTTATAATATTGCTCCATCATTGGAGTTGTATTTGCGTTAGCCATTTAATCCTCTTCTTTATAGTTAATTAATCTTTATTATACGCTAAAATAATAAGCCAAAAGAAAAAAAGACTGCAATTAGGCAATCTTTTATGATTTATGTTCCAAAATTCAAAGCTTGAATCATAACTAGGAAATCTGTCCCTCAATACTGTTAATATCATCCTGGCCATCCATATGAACAATTGCTTGAATAGCAGCTGTTATTCCCTTCACATCATCAAGTAAACTAAGACTCGGTGTTTCAGGGTGACTAATCACTTGTTCAGGTAAATACGGAATATGCATGAAACCTGCTTTAAGATTAGGAAATTCTTTATCAATCATATATTGAACTTGATACATAATATGATTACAGACAAAGGTTCCAGCAGTTGTCGAAACATAGCTTGGCAACCCTGCTTCACGAATCTCTTTAACCATTGCCTTAACAGGTAATTGAGTAAAATAGGCATTTTGACCGTCTTTATGGATGGCAGTGGCAATTGGTTGATAGCCTTTATTATCAGCAATTCGCCCATCATCAAAATTAATTGCTACTCGCTCAGGAGTTAGAGCAAAACGACCACCAGCTTGACCAATATTTAAGACATAATCAGGCTCTTCTTTGACAATTGCCTCACGTACTACTTGAGCACAATCGCCAAAAACAGTTGGAATTTCTAACTTAATGATTTTAGCACCAGCAATCTCATCATCTAAAAGCTTGACTGCTTCAATTGCTGGATTAATTTTATCTTCACCAAACGGATCAAAACCGGTAACTAATATTTTCATTGTTTTTCTCTTTTCTAAAAATTAAAAAGCTAAGAAATACATTAAAACGATGTGGACAACTAACATACTAATGGCAATGGGAAACTGCTGTTTAATTACTCCTAATGGATCTTGCATCTCCATTAGAGCTACTGGCAAAGTATTAAAATTGGCAGCCATTGGCGTCATTAATGTACCACAATAGCCAGCGGTCATACCTAATGATGCAACAACAACTGGTGAACCGCCTTGTGCCACAACAAAGGGAATTCCAATACCAGCGGTAATTACTGCAAATGCAGCAAAAGCATTCCCCATAATCGCTGTAAAAACGGCCATTGCTATACAATACAAGCATACACCTAATAAGTGATTACCAACAGGAAATAAACCCGAAATTGCCTTAGCAGTAATTTTACCTACACCTGAAGCAGTAAACACTACACCCAAAGTAGCAAGTAATTGTGGTAACACCCCAGCTGAACCTACCGAACGAACCATTCTTTGTGTATCTTCATAAACTGTTTTTGGACTTGATTTAGTCAAAACCATTGCTACAATTAGTGAAATGATAGCAGCAATACCAATGCCAACCTGTCCACCTAATTTGGTAAATTGCGCAATCACTAATGCTAAAATTGCCAATAAAATACTAGGTAAGAAAATCCAATTACCAATACGCTTAACTGTTTGATTAGCAATTTTTTCATCAAGTTCCTTAATTTTACCAACTCGAACTTGTTTAAGAAGAGACAGTAGCGCAATAATTAATAAAATTCCACCATTTATTTCATTGGGTATCCATTGACCAGCTGCAAATAAAATTGCCAATAAAAGCCAAAAAAGACCCGTCCCCCAACGTGCAGGATTAGTTTTATCACGCCAAGATTCAACTGTAGCTGCCAAAAAGAACAAACCAATTAAAATATAAAAAGCTAACAAAAGATTATTAATTAGTATATTCATTTATTTCCCCTTTTTTATTTTTTTGTCAAAAGCATGATTGTAAAGTAAACATAAAATATAACAAATCACAGCAATCGGAATAGTAATTAATACCACAGCTGACGTGCTAATTGGATATCCTAATGATTTCATAGTACTAGAAATTAACAATACACTAGATGAAGCAACAAATAAGTTTTGTGCAAAGAAATTACCAAAATTATCACTAGCAGCAGCTCTTGCTTTAATTTGATCAACTTCTAATTCTGTCATTTCTCCATTAACTTTGCCTGCAGCTTGTGCCATTGGATTGATCAACGGAGCGATAAATTGTACCTGCCCTTGGACAGAAATCCCAAATAAACAAGCAAGTTCACGAATAGCTGTATAAATATCAAAAATTCTTCCTGGTGTTAGATTTTTCATTTTTTGAATCAGATTAACTGCGGCTGTCTTAAGACCATGGCGTTCTGATATACCAATTGTTGGTAAGGTTAAGAAAAATAATGAGACCATGCGGTTATCAATGAAACCTTTCCCCAGAATTTTCAAAAAAGAAACAAAGTCAATTCCTGATACCAATGCAGTAACTAATGCTGCAATTACAACTACGGCAACCGTATCTAGTCCTAAAGCAAAACCTATAACGATCACTAGGATGCCAAGTAAACTCAAATATTCCATTACTTTTCCTTTCAAATCAAAAAAATAATTATATTAGTATAAAATACTAATATAATTATTTTTTGTCAAATTGGTTTCGGTCAACTCAGTTTATTCTAACAATAACCAAATAACTGTTTTATTAATATGGTTAAAACTCCTTCGGATTAATCAGCTGACCTTTAGCAATAGCCCCATAAAACTTTCCTTTAATTTTAAAGGCATCCCCATAATTACAAATACTTGTACCGATTTGTTTACCATAACGATTATAAATTTTTAGGGTTTTCGTTCGCTAATCATAATAAACGCCAGTCACATTTTTAGCAGTAACACAATAAGGCTTAAACAGCATAAAAATTGCAACTGCTAACTTTGGTCCTAATTGCAAAACGCAAACTAGAAGCTAAGCCAAAACCATTTATCCATTTTCCTTTATCATTATAAATGTATGTCAATTTCACTTCCTTGAACCTACACAATCTGTTTTGATTACATTGAATCGCTTTACCTAGACAGTTGTACGGTCGAATTAGAGCATAGGCTAACTGATGTCAAAGGTAAAAAAATAATTAGCTAATAACAAAAAGGAACTGTTCCGACCAACAGTTCCTTTTTAAATATCGGTTATAAAATTACATCATGCCTGGTGCACCAGCAGCAGCCGCATTTGGATCAACTTCTGGCTTATCTTCAGGTATTTCTGCTACAACTGCTTCAGTTGTTAATAATAAAGCAGCAATTGAAGCAGCATTTTGCAAAGCAGTACGAGTCACCTTAGTTGGGTCAATGATTCCAGATTCAACCATATTCTCCCAGTTGCCATCGGCTGCATTGTAGCCAATTTCTAGTTCTTGACTCTCAAGTTTATTCAAAATAACTGAGCCATCTTCACCGGCATTTTCAGCAATTTGACGAACTGGAGCAGTCAAGGCCCGCAAAACAATGTTAATTCCAGTTTGTTCATCAACACTGTCACCCTTCAAATCCTTAATAGCACTCTTTACATCTACTAAAGCAGTACCACCACCGGCAACATAGCCTTCATCTACAGCTGCCCGAGTTGAATTTAACGCATCTTCAATCCGGTAGCGACGCTCTTTTAATTCAGTTTCAGTAGCAGCACCAACATGAATAACAGCTACACCACCAGTTAATTTAGCTAAACGTTCTTGCAACTTTTGTTTATCAAAGTCAGAAGTAGTTTCAGCGATTTGTTTTCTAATAGAATCTTCACGATCCTTAATAGCATCTTCTGAACCAGCACCATCAACAATAGTGGTTGAGTCCTTAGTAATTGTGATACGCCGTGCTTGGCCTAATTGATCAAGTGTAGTATCTTTTAATTCAAGACCAAGGTCTTCAGTAATCACTGTACCACCTGTTAAAGCCGCAATATCTTGTAATTGTTCTTTACGACGATCACCAAAGCCTGGTGCCTTAACAGCAACGACATTGAAAGTACCACGAATCTTATTCAAGACCAAAGTTGGTAAAGCTTCACCTGAAACATCATCAGCGATAATTAATAAAGACTTACCTTGTTGTACAATTTCTTGTAATAGTGGCAAAACATCTTGAATATTCGAAATCTTTTTGTCAGTAATTAAAATGTATGGGTTGTCTAAATCAGCTTCCATCTTATCATTGTCAGTAACCATGTATTGTGACAAGTAACCACGGTCAAATTGCATTCCTTCGACCACAGAAAGCTCAGTTTCAATACCACGTGAATCTTCAATGGTAATAACTCCGTCATTGCCTACTTTTTCCATTGCATCAGCAATTAAATCACCAACTTCTTTTGAAGCGGATGAAACAGCAGCAACTTGAGCAATTTGCTCTTTAGAAGAAACTGTATGACTAATTTTATGTAATTCATCAACAACAGCTTTCGTAGCCTTTTCAATTCCGCGACGAACTCCAACTGGATTAGCACCAGCAGTAACATTCTTCATCCCTTCGCGAATAATAGCTTGCGTTAAAACAACAGCAGTTGTGGTTCCATCACCAGCAATATCATTAGTCTTTTGAGCAGCTTCAGCAACAAGCTTAGCACCCATATTTTCATAATGATCTTTTAATTCAATTGCTTTAGCAATGGTCACACCATCATTAGTAATATCAGGATTACCATAAGATTGTTCTAAAACAACGTTTCTTCCTTTAGGACCAATTGTTGCCTTAACTGTATCAGCTAATTTATCGACACCCTTTAATAAAGAACGTCTTGCATCTTCAGAAAATTTAATATCTTTTGCCATTTTTCTTACTCCTTAATTACTTAACAACTGCCAAAATATCTTTTTCATGAAGGACTAAGTATTTTTCACCTTCGTAATTAACGTCAGTGCCTGAGTACTTATCGTAGAGCACAATATCACCCTCTGCAACAGTCATTGGAATTTTACTACCATTTTCGGCATAGCTGCCTGCACCTACAGCAACAACTTCACCTTCAGTTGGCTTTTGTTTAGCATTAGAAGCAAGGACGATTCCGCCTACAGTTTTTTCTTCTTCTTCTTTAACTTTTACGATCACGCGATCACCTATTGGTTGTAACACGTTTGTCCCTCCTAAATTCAATTTAATATCTTTAATTTTAGTCATTAGCACTCAAATTAGCTAAGTGCTAACTTATAATTATGATAATAACCCCTTTTTGTTTAAAATGCAAGAAAAAATTAGCACTTTTTCAATTAAAGTGCTAATTTGTTTTAATCACTAGGTCTACCTAATATTTATGTGGGCTACTTCTTATCACTTTCTAAAAAATAAATTAATGTTTGCAATTCAGTAGCTAAATCCACATTTTGTATTCGTATTCCGCTCGGAGCTGAGAGTCTGATCGGCGTAAAGTTCATAATTCCTTTAATACCTGCTTCAACCATTTCATCTGCTGTTTTTTGAGCTGTATTAGACGGAACTGTTAAAATCGCAATTGTTATCTGTTGATCACTCAGCTGCTTTTTAAGCTCACTCATATCATATACAGGAACGCCGCTTAAAATTTTGCCTGTTATTTTTTGATCTATATCAAAAGCACAAGAAATTCGAATATTATTACTTCGCTTAAAATTATAATTAAGCAAAGCATGTCCCAAATTACCAACTCCTACCAAAGCCACATTGGTTAAAGTATCTTGATTCAATATTTTTTTAAAAAAAGTCAGTAAGCTTTTTACATCATATCCATACCCACGCTTACCTAATGCCCCAAAGTACGAAAAATCGCGCCTAATTGATGCACTATCAACTTGAACAGCTTCAGATAATTCAGTTGAGGAAACTTTCTCTTTGCCAGCTTCATTCAAGATGATTAAGTATCGATAATAAAGCGGCAGTCTTTTTGCTGTCGCCGTGGGAATTTTTATTTTTTCCATTTATTACAAAGCCTCCAACTTAATTATGCTAGCAAATTTCATTTGTGAATTACTCATCAATTATTTATTATTTTACCTATAAACTAGTGTTAGTTGCAAATATTTTTCACAATCTTTTAGATTTTAACACAACAAACACTACTTATCTAATTATCTTCAATGCCTCAAAAATCAACTATTAATTTATCTCGCTATATTTTGAAATAGACCATAGTCACTTTTAACTCGCTTCATATGCTAAAATAGTTTTTAGGTGAAAAATATGATAATTGCACAAGGACACGATTTAGAAAAACAATTTGGAGCTACTACACTATTTAAAAATGTCAATTTTTCAATCAATTCAAATGCAAGAATTGGCTTAGTAGGCTCAAATGGGGTAGGTAAAACTACTCTTTTAAAAATTATGACAGGTGAAGAAGAAGCTACACACGGTGAGTTTATTGTTAATAAAGCAATTGAAGTGGGCTACATCGCTCAAGAAAAAGCTTTAAATGAAAATAAAACCATTTGGAACGAATTACTCGGTGTTTTCTCTTCTTTAATCGAAATGAATACACAAATGCAAGTAATGCAACAAAAAATAGCTGAACATCCTCAAGATAGTCAACTTTTAAAAAAATATGATCAATTACAATTTGATTTTGAGCAAAAAGGTGGCTACAGCTATCAAGCTGATATTAAAAGTATTTTACATGGCTTTAATTTCCCAGAAGAAACTTGGTCTAAAACTATCAGCAACCTATCTGGTGGAGAAAAGACCCGCTTAGCCTTAGTCAAACTACTTTTACATAAGCCCCCCCTACTTCTACTTGATGAGCCAACTAACTATTTAGATTTAAATACGTTAGACTGGCTAGAAGCATTCCTTAAAGGTTACAATGGAGCAATTTTAGTAGTTTCACATGATCAGTACTTCTTAGACCATTTGGCCAACCAAATCTTTGAATTACAATTTGGCCAATTAACAGCCTTCAAAGGTAATTACTCCGATTACGTAAAACAGCGTCAATTAAGGGATCGTCAGCAAGAAGAGGCCTACGAAAAGCAGCAAGAAAAAATTAAAAAAGATGAAGAATTTATCCAAAAAAATCTTGTTCGCGCCACAACTACTAAAAGAGCCCAGAGTAGGCGTAAGCAACTCGAAAAAATCGAACGCATTACTCCACCAAAGCATAAAAACAAGGTCAAAATTAATTTCAAAAGTGATCGTCCCTCTGGTAAAGAGGTGTTAATCTTACATGATTTATCAATTGGTTACCCTAATAAGGTCATGGTGAATAATATTAATCTGCAAGTTAATAAAGGGGATCGCGTTGCTGTTATTGGACCTAATGGCATAGGTAAATCTACTTTACTAAAAACTATTATGAAGAAATTGCGACCTAAGATGGGTTCCATTAAATACGGAGCATCGCTTGATATTGGTTATTATGATCAGGAATTACAATTGCTGGATTCTAGTAAAACTGTGCTGGATACTATTTGGGATCGCCACCAAACTATGCCTGAACGTGATATCCGTGCTGTTTTGGCTAGTTTCTTGTTTACAGCAAAAGATATTGATAAAACGGTCGGACAACTTTCTGGTGGACAAAAAGCAAGATTAACGCTAACAGTTTTGTCCTTAGAACATAGTAATTTCTTATTGATGGATGAGCCAACTAATCATTTAGATTTGGAAGCCAAAGAAGTGCTTGAACAGGCTTTACAAAAGTTCGATGGTACCTTACTATTTGTCTCACACGACCGCTACTTTATTAATCAATTAGCCAATAAGATTGTTGAAGTTAATCCTCAACAAGCAACAGTCTATGAAGGAGATTACACTTATTATTTAGATAAAAAAAATAAGCAACTTAACACCACCAAAATTGTGCCTAAGCTAGACAATGAAGACGCACAAAAAGCCACTAAATTATCTTACCAGGAACAAAAAGTAAAAGACTCACAAAAGCGTAAGCTACAGCGACAGGTTGAAGAAATTGAAGTTGAAATTGATAATTTAGAAAGACAACAGAAAATAATTCAGAGCGAAATGGCTGATCCGCTAATTGCAACTGACTTTAGCAAACTTGGACCTTTACAAGAAGACTTATCAGCAATTCAAACTGAACTAACTAAAACGAATGAGAAATGGGAAAAGATCATGATTGAGCTTGAAAATTTTTAATGTTAATAATATAACTTAATTTAATATCAACTTTAATGCTAGAAAGGAGCGTCAATGGAGTATCAAGTAACTAAAAATATAAGTTTGGCAGCATTAAAATCTTTATATGAAAGTGTCGGTTGGACTTCATACACCGTAGACATGCCCTCTTTAAAAATTGCTCTTGAAAATTCCCTAGATGTTATTGCAGCCTTTGATAATCAACAATTAGTTGGCTTAATTCGAGTTGTCGGTGATGGTATTTCGATTATTTATATTCAAGATTTATTAATTCAACCTAAATATCAGCATAAAGGAATCGGTTCTCATCTAGTAACACTAGTCTTAAAAAAATACAAAAATGTAAGACAAAAATTATTATTAACCCTTGATGAACCTAACACTCGTTCCTTTTATCAAAAATGTGGTTTTATGTCCTGCGATCAAGGATCATTAGTAGCCTTTTATCGTGAATATTAAAAAAGTTGACTTCTTTAATAAAGAGGTCAACTTTTTTAATTCAAAATCTAATCAGCATATGGTAATTCAAGTGAAGGATCAGCATTCAGCGATAAATCAGCAAACTTTCCTTCGTTATATAAGTTATAGGCAGCTGCACCAATCATGGCTGCATTATCACCACACAATTTTAATTCTGGAAGAATAACTTTCAAGTCGAAGTTTGAGGGAAGTTGCTTAATTTCTATCTTCATCCGATCACGTAAACCTCGATTAGCTGCAACTCCACCGCCCATAATGAAAGTTTTGGGATGATATTGCTTAATTGCGCGTATTGTTTTTTTGGCTAAGACATCAACTACTGCTGCTTGAAAACTAGCCGCTAAATCATACTTATTCAAGCTCTGATGAAGCTGATCTGCATGGTGACAGGTATTGATAAAGGCACTTTTCAGACCAGAAAAAGAAAAGTCGTAATTGTCATCTTCCATCATAGCTCGCGGAAAGTTAAATGTATCTTGTCCCCGATGCGCCCACTCATCAATCGTCTTACCGGCGGGATAATTAACACCTAGCACTCGACCAATTTTATCATATGCCTCGCCTACAGCATCATCACGCGTATCACCAACAATTTCAAAATGGGTTGCGTCTTTCAACAAAACAATTTCAGTATGTCCACCAGAAACTTGTAAAGCAAGTGCAGGATAATCAATTTTAGCGGTTAATTGCGCGGCCATGATATGACCCATAATATGATCAACGCCAATCAAAGGGATACCAGTTGCCATTGAAGCTGCCTTGGCAGCACTGACGCCAATTAAAAGTGCACCAACTAGGCCTGGTCCATAAGTTACAGCAATCGCATCAATATTCTTCCAAGTAACCTTTGCCTCTTCTAAGGCCTTTGTGGTGATTTGACTAATCACTTCAATATGGTGTCGACTAGCAACTTCAGGAACAACACCACCAAAGCGTTGATGACTTTTAATTTGAGTAGCCACCACCATACTTTCTACTTCACAACCATTTTTAACTACTGCAGTTGAAGTTTCATCACAGGAACTTTCATAAGCTAAAATACGGACTTCTTTTTTTCTATCCAAATTTAAATCCTTCCCTTTGTTAATGCCTTAATTCCAAAATCATACCCAGACCATCTTGCTGAACATCTTGATAATAATTCGCGTGTACAAATCTAACTCGAAAGCCTAAACTTTCATAAAGCAGACGTGCCCTTTCATTGTCTGCCCTAACTTCTAAACTAATCAAGTAACATTGCTGCTTTTTAGCAAATTTAGATAAAAGTTGGATTAGATATGTGCCCAAACCATGATTTTGCCATGCTGGATCGACTGCTAAATTAGTAATATGCGCTTCCTTATCTTGTAGCCTTATTCCAGCTAAAGCAATTAACGCTGTTTCCTTGTAAACCAGCAAATAGAGCGAGTCATTTTTACACAATTCAGCTTGAAAAATTGTGCTATTCCATGGTAAGTAGCCTTGATAAACCCTGCTTTCCAGCAAAAGTATCTTAGAAAGGTCACTTAGTTGAGCTGGGACTATTTTTAAACAATGGTTGTTCATTTTAAAGGTAAACGCCTTAAAAGCAAGTCCGTGCTCTGAATAGAATGCTTGGCTAAACTTCTTCCACATATTTACTATCTGGGCCGAAATCTTGCCCCGTCTTTTTGTGCCAGTCTACTTCTGCTTGCGTTCGGCGCAGATAATTAGGTAATAATTTATCTGGCTCGACTGTTTTTTCAGAATTTGCTAATCGCCCAATAAGACCTGCATGAATTTGATTTTGTTGCATTGAGCCGTAACTGTATGGTACATCAATGTTTTTAATTAATTCTGCTTGTTTTTCAAAACCTGTACCAATAAAAATAACCTGCTTAAGTTTATGATTGATAAAATAATTTTTAATTTTCGTTAGTAATATATCAATATGATAATGACCATCAGCAATTACATTGGTCAACTGCTTATTTACATTCACATAAGCACCAGCAAAGAAATTGTCATTGCGCGCATCAAGACCAGCAACAATAAGAGTTTGGGTTGCATTACAACTTGCCGCTAATGCCTTTAGAGTTGAAACTCCAACCACTTCTTTTTGTAAAATACTGGCGAACATTTTTACTGTAGTTACGCCAATACGTAATCCCGTATATGATCCTGGTCCAAGCGCTACTGCGAAACGATCAATATCTTTAAGTTCCAAGTGATTAGACTCTAAAATATCTTTAATCAATGGATCAAGATGTTCACTATGATTGCGCTCATCAATTTCATTTTTTTCAACTACAATTGTATCATCTTGATTTAAGGCCACACTTAAATTATTAGTTGCGGTTGACACACTTAAAATTTTCATTTTTAACTACTTTACCTTTTTCAAATTATCGCTTAATCTTGATGCGTGAAATTGCCATTAAAACAAAGTAAACCACTATCATTTGAACCCAGGGAACTATTATTTCCATTGGTGCTCGCTGAACTAATGCTGCCTTATAGTCTACATTATAGAGAAAATGAAGCCATAAGGTATTCATACCTACGTTTACAATAATTGAAACTAATAATACTGCAACCATAATTCGCCATATTTTTACTGGCTTTTGATAAAAGAATAAACCATAAATAAATGGACCTACCATTGCACTTAGTGTAAAGCCAATAAAAAAGCCCCCTTGATTGCCAAATAATGCTGAAGAAACCAAATCAGCAATTCCACCTCCAGCAGCACCCCAAACTGGACCAAACATATAACCTAATAAGACACTACCGATAAAACCTAGTCCAATATGAGCTAAGCTAGTTCCAATAGTAAAGCGCTCAAGAATAATTTTCATTGCAACTATAATGCCCAACAAAATCAAATCGCGCAATTCAACCTCTAGCATTTTTTTTATTGGCATTCACAGCACTTTCTTTCCATATTTAATTTATTTTTTTATAAAAAAGCATAAATTATATTATAACTTGCGCCATAATATTTCACAAACTGATTTGTCATTTCGATCTTGATCACTAATTGCATGATATGACTTAATCTCTTTTTCATGATCAACAGTAGTTATACATGAATATGGTAGATCACCATAACGGACTTCTAAATTAAACTTAATGTCAATTACTTTCGCTACATGCTGCTTTAAAAATTCCCGATCAAACATATCAATAAACCAATTAAAATAGTGCCCATTGGTCATATGATGATTAGTATCTAAATCATCATAGCACACCCGATACTGCCGCTTTTTGTCATACTTTGCTTGAACTCTTAATCGGGGAAAACGTGGCAATTTTTTCAAAAAAGGAATACCAATTTCAGCCATCATTTCTTGATCAGTCGAAACTAATTTACGCTTTTTTAAATCAAACAAAACCCATTCACTTTCTACATTAATTAGTTCATTTCCTTTTTGATCACTGAAAAGATAATTTCGATATTCTAAAAAGCGGTTATAGCCTACTGGTTCAGTCGAGAGAATAATTTCTTCGTTTGGTTTGGGTAAGCGATTAATTTCGATATGATATTGCGTTACCACCCAGCCAAGTCCCTTTTTAGCTAAGGCATTAGTACTTGCAATTCCACTACTTAACTGATGTTCGGAAACACTCATCATTAAATCAATCATTGCCGGTAATTTTAAATTTTCATTTTCATCACATTCATAAAATTCTACTTGATGTTTTTCACTATATTTCATTTGATCTACCTATAATTTTTCTTGATGGTAACGCTCATATAATTCGTTTTTAGATACATTATTTATGGCTGCAACTTGCTTAATAGCTGACTTTTTGCTTTCACCCAGACTAACTTGTCTATCTACTAATTCAATTAATTCAGGCCATGTTAATGATTGGGGTTGGTCAGAATTTGGCGATATCAAAATTACAAATTCTCCTCGAGGAGTATTTTGCTTAAAATAATTGGTCACTTCTTCAAGTGTGCCACGTATAAATTCTTCATGAATTTTAGTTAATTCACGTGCAACGACAATTTTACGCTCAGGTGAAATAACTGTCTTCATATTAGCTAGTGTTTTAGATAAACGATGCGGTGCTTCATAAAAAATTGAAGTTGCATGTGCGTCATTCATTTGGTTAAAAAATGGCTGTTGCTCACCTAATTTTCGTGGCAAAAAGCCATAATATGTAAATGGCTGTGCATCAAAGCCAGATGCAATTAAAGCTGTTGTAAAAGCTGATGCACCAGGTAAAGGGATTACTGCAATATCATTTTCAATGCAATGCTGCACCAAAATATAGCCTGGATCAGAAATAACTGGCATACCGGCATCGCTAATCTCAGCAATTACTGCTCCTTCTTTCATCATCTTAACTAATTCTGGTGCCCGTTCTTGTGAATTATATTTATGAAAAGCTAACATACGATTGTGAACACCAATTTTTTCTAATAAGATTCCACTAGTTCTTGTATCTTCGGCTGCAATATAATCTGCATTTTGTAAAATATTTTTTGCTCTAATTGTGATGTCTTCTAAATTTCCAATAGGAGTCGGTACCAAATAAAGTTTACCTTCATCTTTGTCATAACTACTTTGCCGTTGCATCTAATCTATCCTTTACCGTGATTTCTTTTTCTCACCAAAATTGTCGAGAATATCTAAACAAAACATGCAATCTGAACTAGGATCGCGATGCGATCCATAATACATATTACAAATGTGGTAGCCTGAGTTATAAATTTGCCGTAACGATTCTAAACCACTTTGATTTTTGATTGAACCATTATTGGCTGCATTTAATTTATCCATCTTTTCACGAAGTAATTGATTTTCTACTTTTAGCTCAGTATTTTCTTTAAGTGTATCTAAAATACTGTTTTCTAAACTCTCAATTGTCTTAGTCATCCTGACCATTGATTCATGAAGTTGTTGTAACTTTGAATAAGAATCCACCATCTACACACCTACCGTTTCCATTGCAAAGCCAGATAATCAAGAAGATTACGAAAATTAACATTACTACAACGCATTTGCTCTATTTTAAGGAGGTCTTTTAACATTTTGCCGCCTGACTGCAAATTGCCACTATCAATATCTTTTTGGGCTAAATCTTTTAATAAAAACAATAAATAATCTTGTTTTGCTCTACTTTTAACTGTATCAGCAAGTTGATGGGCGCTAACTAAAGCTAGTGGATTTTGCTCCACCATTTCTTCGTAAAAATATTTGCCCAACTTTGCTAAATTTGTTGTATCGTCAAGTTCTTCAAGCTCATTTTGACTAAAGCCTTGTTCTATTAGTTTTTCGTTCCTATCAGTATTTTGTGAATTAGGTACAAAATTGATTATTTGCGTTCGCGATTTAATTGTTGGCAAGATTTGATTCACATTATTTGCGATTAAAATTGTAACTACTGGTGCAATCGGTTCTTCCAATAAATTGAGCAACGCATTAGCAGCGGGAAGAGATAATTTTTCAGCCTGATTAATAAAAAAGAACCTTATAGGGCTCTGAACTGGGCTCTTAGCTAGTTCTTCTTTTAAAAAACGAATTTGATCAATACTTAAACTTTGCTTATTTTCAGGTTCAATAAGTAAAACATCAGGGTGATTACCTGAAATGATTTGCTGGCAATTCTTGCAAGTTCCATCCGGCTTTTCCATCCCAGTGCAATTGGATAAGCAAGCAAGCCAATAGGCTGTATTTACTGCTTCTTGTTCATTGATATCTATAAACAGGTAACTATGGCCTAATTTCCCTTGTTCAAAAGTATGCCTTAAGAAAGCAACTTGTTTTTGAGCGGGATTAGTAATATCAACTAGCATTTAAAATTTCTTAAATTCTTCTACTGACAGCACAAAACACGTTGCACCGCCCACAGTAATTCTAACTGGTTGCCGGCTCACATCAAAACCAGTCATCATCATATTAGGGTTCATATACTCTTCGCGTGCTTTTGATTCATCCTTAATGATGCGCAAAACTTTTTTAACACGTTGCTCATCAACTCCAATCATAAACGTAGTATTTCCTTCGCTTAAAAAACCCCCGGTAGTTGATAATTTAGTAACTGGAATACTTTCCTTAACAAAAGCATGTTGTAACTTATTAGCGTCTTCTTTTTGAACAATTGCAATTATTAGTTTCATTATATTTAATCCTTTAATAATTCTTTTGGTAAACTATTTATAATAATTTTAGCACAAGCCTGTACCACTTGATTAAGTGGCTTTTGCGCATCAACTATTTTAATCCGTACAGGATTTTCTTGAATAAGTTTTAGGTAACCATGGTAAACTTTTTGATGAAAAACTAATTCTTCTTGATCTAAGCGATCCACTTTTATTGAACGATTTTTTACAATTCTAGCTAAACCAACTTTAGGTTCAATGTCTAAAAAAATTGTTAAATCTGGTTCAATTTTACTAGTAGCAAAATCATTAATTTCTTTAATAGCAGAAATTCCTAGATTACGGCCAACCCCCTGATATGCAAGTGAGCTGTCCACAAAACGATCCGAAAATACAATTTTTCCTGCTTTAAGAGCTGGAATGATAGTTTCTGCCATATGCTGACTACGAGCTGCTGCATATAGCAACGCTTCTGTTTTGGCACTTATTTTTTCATTGTCGGGATCTAAAATGATCTGCCGAATTTTTTCTGCAATTTGTGAACCGCCTGGTTCACGTGTTACTAGATATTGTGTTTTGATGAGTGGCGCAATTTTAGCGACCACATGTTCTAAAACTGTACTTTTTCCGGCCCCATCTGGCCCTTCAAAACTGATAAAATAACTTTTCATAAAACTCTCCATGAGTCTATTCTACAAGAGTTTGTTCTATATGAACACCCTAACGTACTTTTAATTTAAACAAAAATAAAAAAGTCCTATAATCAAGGACTTTTTATTCTGAAATCGCATTGGTAAAGCCACTAAATCTTGTGTTTCGGTGCCGTGCCTCGTCATACAAAAAAGCATATTTAGCAAGTAAAATTTTCCCTGCAACTATATTATTTTCTGACATATCAAGCGTTGTTGCATCTAAACTTTTTTCTACTGCAATTTCGGCTTGTAATTTTTCAATAGTAGTTATTAATCGCTGATCGCCTAATTCTTTAACTTTATTTTGTGACATTAAATTGATGTTCTCCCTTGTACTGCCCGCTTTAAAGTAATTGAATTTGCATACTCAATATCACTACCTACAGCAAGACCTGCAGCCAAACGTGTCACTTTAATTCCAGCCGGCTTAATTAACTTTCCAATATACATCGCTGTTGCTTCACCTTCTGGCGTTGAGTTTAGTGCTAAAATCACTTCTTTAACCTGGTCTTGTTTTTGTAAGCGAACAATAAGCGATTTAATGTTGATTTCTTCTGGACCAATCCCATCTATTGGCGATAAAACACCATGTAAAACATGATATAAACCGCTATATTCGCCCATTTCTTCAAAAGCCATTACATCTTTAGATTGTTCAACCACCATAATCGTTGACTGCTCACGCTCAGAATTGCTACAAATTACACATGGGTCGTGCTCTGTGATATTGCCGCAAATCGAACAACGATGCAATTTTGCTTTAACTTCATTTAGTGCAATACTAAAATCATGAACATCATCATCAGGCATATCAAGTGTATAAAAAGCTAAGCGAATTGCTGTTTTTTCACCAATTCCGGGCAACTTCATATAAGAATCAATTAAATGTGCAATTGGTGTTGGATATTGCAATTAAATCATACCCTTCGTGTACTTACCTAAACTAGCTTGTGTAGCCTCATCAATTTTTGTTAATCCCTTATTAACTGCATCAATCACTAAGTCTTGTAACATATCTGGATCATCTGGATCAATGGCATCTTTGTTAATTTTAATCCCCTTTAAGTGGCGATCACCACTAAAGGTGGCCACAACTAAATCATCAACCGAGCTACCAGTAAATTCTTGCTCAGTGAGATTTTGTTGTTCTTGAGTCATTTGCTCTTGTAACTTTTTAGCTTGTTTCATCATTTGTTGCATATTCATGCCACCAATTCCACCAAAACTAGGTCTTTTACTCATCTTTTTCTCCTTTATTAATCTTTTATATTTACTGCTTCACCAAATAAGTCTTTGGCTTTGGCAACAACTTCAATATCAGTTTTATCCTTAAGTTCACTTAATTCTTTACTACTATTTTTGGGACTATCAGTCTGCTTTTTTTTATTTGCCAGCTCTTGCCGATGGCTTTGTAAAAATTCACTGCGAACAGTAAACCAATCCTTATCTGGGACTAAAACAATTTCATAATTATGTTGCGTCGACTTGGCAATTTGATTAGTTATTATTTGTAATAAATCTTCATCTGAACTTGCTTTTTCAAACCAAAGGGTATACTTGCATTTCATTACAACTTGGTCTGGACTCGCTGCTACTGGCTCTAAGACCTCAAGAACAGCTCTTTGTGAAACACCTAGAACCGACTGTAAATCAGCCCAAACATCTTTAATTGTCTGCAAATCATGTTTGGTCGCATTTTCCAAAACATGATAAACACGTTGCCGATTCTGTTGGTTAGTGTGCCCACTCTTTTTCGCTCTTTTTACGCTTTTAATTTCTTTGACTGGCTTGCTCTTTTTCGTCACATTATTATTTTCACTATTAATATGGTAGACTCGGCTGCTATTAGTGCTAGTTGTAGTCTCACTTAAGGAAGATACTTTTTGCTTTAAAACGACCATTTGCTCTTTTAAAGCATGAATTTCTTCGCTTAATTTTTTTTCAGAATTAGTGCTATTCGCTTCACCTAAGCTAGTTTGACTAGTACTTTCAACTATGAATACTTCAAGTGGGATTTGTTGCTGATTAGTATATCTCAAATTAGTCAAAGCATTATTGGCAAAAACTATCAGATCAAAATAGCTATCTACTGTAAATTCTTTAATTTGCTCAATGAAAGTTTCACTACAAAAATTACTATGATTATCAGTCCCTGTTTTGAGCACTAACAAACAGTTAGTTGCCAAATCAATTAACTCATCTAAAATATTTTTTGAGCTGGCACCCTGTTGTAACTGCTTATGGGCAAGTTCTATTGCCTTAACGGCATCCTTATTTAAAATTGCTAATAAAATTTGTTCAATCGTTTCTCTAGCAGCAAAACCTGTAATTTCTAAGGCAGTAGCATATTTTACTGTATCTTGTTCATAACTTAATAATTGATCTAAGATACTTAATGCATCCCGCATACCACCATCAGCAACTTGAGCAATCACCTTTAAGGCACGATCTTCATATTTGATATTTTCTTGCTCAAGAATATACTTCATCCGTTGCTTAAGATCATGATTAGTAATCCGTTTAAAATTATAACGCTGCGTTCTAGAAATAATGGTAGCAGGAACTTTTTGTAATTCGGTTGTTGCCAAAATAAAAACTACATGCTCAGGTGGCTCTTCCAATGTCTTCAATAGTGCATTAAATGCCCCCATTGATAGCATGTGAACCTCATCAATAATATATACCTTATACTTACCCTGCGTAGGCGCATATTTTACTTTATCACGAATCTCACGAATTTCGTCAACCCCATTATTTGAGGCAGCATCAATTTCCATGATATCAGCCATAGCACCCTTATCAGCAGCAATACAATTAGCACATTCATTGCAGGGCTCGCCATCTTGGAGATTAGTACAATTTAAAGCTTTGGCAAAAATTTTTGCACACGAAGTTTTCCCTGTTCCCCGCGGTCCAGCAAAAAGAAAAGCATGCGAAATGGTACCACGCTTAATCGCGTTTTTTAAAGTATTTGTAATATCTGCTTGACCAACTACACTGTCAAAAGTTCGTGGTCGCCATTTGCGGTATAAAGCTTGATAAACCATTGAAAATCTTCCCTAGTAAAAAACTCTTAACTCTTCGAAAGAGTTAAGAGTTTGTAAATGTCTAATAAAAGGCACATGTCCAAGCAACCTTAGTGCTGCTACCTTCCGGTCCTGACACGCTTTGGAGGTTGAACATTGCCCATAAAGTATAATAACTTATTTTACTAAATTTTTCCACTAATTTGCGGAATCTTTTCCGATTTCCTAATCATTTTTTAAAGCTTTTTTGGCTAATTTTTGTTTCCGGCGGATTGCCCGAAAAAAATCCTTTAACATTTGACTAGCTTCTTCGCGGTATAAGCCGCGAATAACCCGAGGATGATGATTAAATTTACTAATGCTAAACAAGTCAACCACACTGCCTGCCGCACCAGCTTTAGGATCCAAGGCGCCAAAGTAAACGCTTTTTATTCTGGAATTGATAATTGCCCCAGCACACATTGGGCATGGTTCTAGTGTGACAAACAAGCTACAATCGATTAATCGCCAAGTGTTTAGCTTAGTACATCCCTGCCTAATTGCCATCATTTCAGCATGTTGCGTAGCATCTTGATCAAGTTCGCGCCGATTATACCCACTACCAATAACTTGACCAGCTGGATCCACTAAAATTGCACCAATCGGAACTTCACCTTTTTCTTGCGCTTTATTTGCCTGCTCAAAGGCTAATTGCATGTACTTTTTCTTTTCTTCACTTGAAAAAGACATTAATTATTCACCGCCTGCAAAATGTAGTAACCTTTGTCTCGGTCCAAGATGGTGCAATTACCAAAAGTAGCCTTTAAAAGCTTGCGTGCACTAGGTTCACCTTGCTTTTTTTGGATGACAACAAGAATTTTGCCATTTTTAACCAGGTGATTTTTAGCGCCCGATAAGATACTGGTAACAACACTTTTACCAGCACGAATTGGCGGATTAGTCACAATTAGCCCAAATTTTTTGTTATTAGCTATTTTCTCATAAACATTAGACTGATAAATTGCCACATTGCTTATTTGATTCATGGCGGCATTTCTCTTTGCTAGCGCCAAACCGCGCTCATTGACATCAATCATCTCCACAGTTTGCTCTGGCCAAAATTTCGCGGCAAAAAGGCCCAACGGACCATAACCTGCTCCGACATCTAAAATTCCTTTAGCGGGAAAAGAAACTTGGGCCATCTGCTTAATTAAAGCACCTGAACCATAGTCGACCCGCATTTTTGAAAAAACACCTGCATCCGTGGTGAATTTTAGGTCTATTCCAGCAACATGATAGTCAACCATGTGCTCATCATGCCCCGAAGTCGGATTAGCCGCATAATACATTTGATTTTTTTGCTCAGTCATCACTTACTCATCTCTAACTTTAATCTCGTTAAAATTATTCTATCGTTGATTAGGCTTTTTGAAAAGTGAAATCATAATTGAGACTATTACCATAAAATTAATCTGCTCTGCTTTTAATATAAATTACAGCAGTTACTTATCAATAAAAAATAAAAGCACGCATCTGCAAATTGCAAATACGTGCTCATTTTAACTTGTCCAGTTGGACTGTAACTATTTCAAAGTTACAGAAGCGCCAACTTCTTCAAGTTTAGCCTTAATGTCGTTAGCTTCATCTTCAGAAACGCCTTCCTTAACGTTCTTAGGTGCGCCATCAACAAGATCTTTTGAGTCCTTAAGGCCAAGTCCAGTAATATCACGGACAACCTTAATAACCTTAACCTTTTCTTGGCCTGCACTAGTCAATTCTACATCATAGCTTGACTTAGCTTCAGCTTCACCAGCAGCACCAGCTACAGCAACTGGAGCAGCAGCTGAAACGCCAAATTCATCTTCAATAGCCTTTACAAGGTCATTTAATTCAAGAATTGAAGCACTCTTTAAGTCTTCAATAATCTTTTCAGTATCTAAAGCCATACTTATGTATCCTCCGAAATTTTAATATTTAGAAAAAAATTATTTTATTTATTCTGCAGATTCATCCTTTGAATCAGCAACAGCTTTAACAGCATATGCGAAATTGCGCACAGGTGCTTGTAATACAGAAACAAGCATTGAAAGCAAGCCTTCGCGACCTGGGATAGCAGCAAGAGCCTGGATTTCTTCTTTAGAAGTTATCTTACCTTCAAGCATACCACCCTTAATGTCAATAACATCAAAGTCCTTCTCATACTTAGCAACAATTCGAGCAGGCTCAGTAATATTATCTGCATTATCAGTGTAAACAACAGCTGTTGGTCCAACAAAAGTGTCTTCAAGACCTTCAATGCCCGCCTTAGCAGCCGCACGTCTTAAGTAAGTATTCTTAATAACCTTCATCTTAACATCATTAGCACGAAGTTCTTGACGCATGTTAGTAACTTCTTCAACAGTTAAGCCAAGGTAATTAATCACCAAAACAGCTTTGGCAGCTTTAAGTTCTTCAGCAAATGCATTAACAAACTTTTCTTTTTCAGCAATAGCAGCTTTACTCAAACGAATTCACCTCCATCAAATTCATTAATAAATTCCATAAGGCCTAAAAACTCCATGCCAAGCAAGACATGGAGTTTTAAAAATCTTCATCATCTTCTGGCCTCGGCGGGAAATTAAGGCACTAGACCACCCGCGTCTTAGGTAGAATTTACTTTCAATAGTATAGCAGGCTTACATTGCAAAAGCAAGCTATCAATTATTTTTATTCTCAATTAGTTCAAATAATTCACCAGAAACCTTATAAATTACCCAATTGGCAATATTAACTATATGGTCACTAATTCTTTCAAGTAAACGAATAATCACAAAGTAACTAGCTGAAGCAACGGCAACGTTGGGATCTTGTTCAACCCCATCAATAATCATTTTTCGGGCTTTCTTATAATCATCATAAACTTCTTTATGACCTTCAACCATTTCACGCGCAGTCTTTTCATCTTCTTGCACATAAGCTGTTAGAACCTTGATTAGCATTGAACGCACCTGATGAGTCATCCGTGAAATAATTTCTTCGACTTCTGAGATACGCGGATTACCTTTAACCCGTACAGTCTCTACCGCTATACTGTTAGCATTCTCACCAATTCTTTCAAGGTCTGTAGTTGCTTTAAGAATACTAATTACTACCCGAAAATCAGTTGCAACTGGTTGCTGCAAGGCCATTAAGTCTAAAGCTTTTTTTTCAATTCTAATTGCTTCTTTGGCCACTTCTTTATCTTCTTCAATCATTTCTTGGGCCATCATTTTATCATGGGCCACAAATGATCGGGTTCCTTTGTCAATTAAATCATTAACTAGTACACCCATTTCCATAAATCTGGTATTTAATTTTTTTAGTTCATCTAAAAATATTTCATGCATAAAAACTTACTCCTATATATTAACCGAACCGACCATTTAGATAATTACTTGTAATTTCTTTTTTAGGTGCCAAAAACATTGCTTCAGTTGAACCAGATTCAATTAATTCACCATTCATTAGAAACGCCACTTGATCTGAAACGCGACTAGCTTGTTGCAAGTTATGAGTCACCATAATAAAAGTATATTTTTTCTTTAGTCCCATTAAAGTTTCTTCAATTTCTGCACTTGAAATTGGATCTAATGCGGAAGTCGGTTCATCAAGCAAAACCACTTCTGGTCTAACTGCCAAAGCACGAGCAATACAAATTCTTTGTTGCTGCCCACCAGAAAATTCTTGAGCATTTCGCTGTAAATTATCTTTAGTTTCTTCCCAAATTGCAGCTTGCTTTAAACTTTCTTCAACTCGCTGCTCAATTACAGTTTTATCTTTAACTCCAGCTACTCTCAGACCATAAGCTACGTTATCAAAAACTGAAAACGGAAAAGGGGTTGGCTGTTGAAAAACCATCCCAACTTTTTTTCGCAAAGAAACTAAATCAAGATGAGTATGATAAATATCCTTATCTTCTAACAAAATTTTGCCACTAATTTTAATATTATCGATATCATCATTCATGCGATTTAAGCAACGTAAGAAAGTCGACTTACCACATCCAGATGGACCAATTAATGCTGTTAATTTTTGGGCTGGAAATTTTAAAGTTATACCATGTAAGGCTTCATATTTTCCATAGCTCAATTTAACATTTTGCGCTTCCATGACATTTTTCATACGCTTGCTCCTTTAGCCAAAACTACCTTGGATATATTTTTCTGTGATTGAACCCTGCGGATTAGTAAAAATATTAGAGGTGGTGTCATATTCAAGTGCATGGCCTAAATGAAAGAAAGCAGTATATTCACTGATCCTTGATGCCTGCTGCATATTGTGTGTAACCATAACCATCGTATATTTTTCTCGCAACTGCTTTAACGTATCCTCTAGTTTAGCTGTTGAAACTGGATCTAATGCACTTGCTGGTTCATCCAAAAGCAAAATTTCAGGCTTTAGGGCAATCGCCCGAGCAATACATAACCGCTGCTGTTGTCCACCAGAAAGGGCTAATGCGCTTTGGTCTAATTTATCCTTAACCTCATCCCACAGAGCAGCTGCCCGCAAACTTTCTTCAACTAATTGTTCCAAAGTAGCTTTATCATGCTGCCCGTTTGCTTTTAAAGCATAGATAATATTATCTTTAATTGATTTGGGAAAAGGATTAGGTTTTTGAAAAACCATTCCAATTGTCTTACGTAATTCATAAACATTAATCTTCTTTTGGTTCACATCAAGATCATGAAAAATTATACTACCATCAACTCTAGCAACCTGATCATTCATGCGATTAAGTGAACGTAAAAATGTCGATTTACCTGATCCTGAAGCACCAATAAGTGCTGTGATTGTATTTTTTTTAAAGCCCAAACTAACATCAAACAGTTTTTGAATTGTACCGCCATAAAATACACTCAAATCTTGTGTATAAATAGCACACTCGTCTTCATCAAAAGTTTTAATATAGTTAGGTTGATTTTGCCAATTTTCCATAGAAGTTCCTTATTTTATCTTAGCCCCAGTTAATCGTTTATACAGATAATTACCTAGTGCCCGAGCACCAAAATTAAATATAATTACCACAATTACTAATAGAGCGGAAGTAGCTGCTGAAACAACATTTACATCTGGAATAATTCCTTCTGTATTAACTTTCCAAATATGAACAGCCAGTGTTTCAGCGGGACGCATTACATTTAAAAAACTAGTAGGGCTGAACATATTCCAGTTTGAGTAGTCAACTGTCGAGCCACTTTGACCTGCTGTATAAATTAAAGCTGCTGCTTCACCAAAAACACGTCCTGCACTTAAAATTACCCCAGTGATTATTCCGGGTAAAGCGGCAGGAATTACAATTCCTCGAATAGTTTTCCAATTTGATAGTCCCAAAGCCCAACCTGCTTCACGTTGGGTCTGCGGTACACCTTTAATTGCTTCTTCAATATTACTTGTTAAAATTGGTAAATTGAAAAAGGTTAAGGCAAGCGCACCAGAAATAATAGAAAAACCTAACCCAAATTGCACTACAAATACTAAATAACCAAATAAGCCAACAACTATCGATGGTAAAGAACTCAAAATTTCAATTGTAGTTCTAATTAATTGCGTTAGCCAATTATTGGCTGCGTACTCGGCAAGGTAAATCGCTGCCCCCAGTGCAATTGGTAGCGAAATAATTAAAGTTAATAGTAGCAAATAAAGTGAATTAAACAGTTGATCTCTAATTCCTCCCCCAGCTTCAAAAGAAGAAGAACTGGAGGTTAAAAACTGCCAAGATAAGTGTGATATCCCTGAAAATATAATATTACCAATAATACCAATTAATAACAAAATTACGATGGCAACTAAAAAATAAATTACCCCGGTAGCAATTTGATTATTTCTTTTTGAATTCATAATAACACTAGCCCTTCTTTCCAATTAAGTGTACTAAGAAATTGAAAAATAAAGACATCACTAATAACAACAAAGCTAGTGACCATAATGCATTATTAGGTAAAGTTCCCATTACGGTGTTACCCATTTGACTGGTTAATTGACTAGTTAAAGTAGCTGCTGGGCTAACCAAATTAAACGGCATCAATACAGCATTCCCAATTGCCATTTGTACAGCTAGTGCTTCGCCAAAAGCCCGAGCCATTCCAAATATAATTGCCGTCATTATTCTACTTCTTGCCGCCCGTAAGACAACATGATAAATAGTTTGCCATTTAGTTGCTCCTAAAGCTGCTGATGATTTACGTAGCTCTTTGGGCACCGCTTTAAAAGCATCAACGGTAAGTGAAGTAATCGTTGGCAAAACCATAACAAATAAAACTAAAGTTGCAGTTAAAATGCCAAAACCAGTACCACCAAAAATTGTTCTAATCAACGGTACTACCACCGTTAACCCTAAAAAGCCATAAACAACAGATGGAATACCAACTAACAGTTCAATCACAGATTGCAATAAATTTGCTCGCCTATGAGAAACATATTCTGTCATAAATAGTGCTACAGCCACTGAAAACGGGGTGGCAATTAAAGCTGCTAAAAGTGTTACTGCAAAAGAAGTAACAATCATCGCGGCTGCCCCGACATGATCTTTTCCTGCACTAGGATTCCAATCAGATGAAAATAAAAATTTGAATATATTAACTTTATCATTGAAAAAAGTAGCTAAGCCATGACTACCAACAAAGCCAATAATAGCAATAATTAAAATTACAATTAAAATAATTGCTAAAAAGGTCAACCCTTTTCCCCAGCGTTCTTGTCGAGTTTCTTTTGATGGCTTAGTCAGTCGTGCTACATCAATATTTCTGGGATCGATTCCCTTAAATTTAACATGTGGAACCTTTTGCGCCGAGATTGCTTTTTCAACAACCTTTTGCAAATCCTGTTCTTTTTTTACCATAGTTAATTCCTTATCTTTGAAACTTTATTTTGACTGTCACGAACAACTTTCATTTCATTTATACTTAAATAACCAATTTTTGGTACTACTTCTTTTTGTACCTTTGGGCTCAATACGTAATCAATGAAGGCCGCTGTTGCCTTATTAGGCTTGCCCTTAGTATACATATGTTCATATGACCATAATGACCACTTATTGGAAGGAATATTCTTATTATCAGGCACAACATGATTAATACTTATCTTTTGAATGTTTTGATCATTAGCGTAAGGAAAGGAAATATAAGAAATTGTTCCTGGGGTAGAATTAACAATTTTTTTAACACTGCCATTGGAGTCTTGTTCTTGTGAATTGACTGCATCTTTACCATTAAGTATTAGATCCTCAAAAGTTGACCTTGTCCCACTACCACGCGAGCGGTTAATTACAATGATTGGTAAATTTTTTCCGCCAACCTCATGCCAATTTTTTATTTTACCAGTAAAGATATCAGCTAATTGTTTTTTTGACAAATTCTTAATGCCCACAGCTTTATTAGCAATTGGAACTATCCCCACTATTGCTACAGGATAATCCTTTAATTTTTGGGCATCGATTCCCTTTTGTGTCTCAGCAAAAACATCTGAAGTACCCACTTCAACTGCTCCTGCTTGAACCTGGCTCAAGCCAGTACCTGAACCGCCACCTTGTACAACAATATTACTATTAAGGTGAGCCAGATGATAATCATTACCTGCTTGCTCGATGAGCGGTTGCAGGGCACTAGAACCAACTATAGTGATTTTTTGACCGTTTTTGCTGCAACCAACTAAAAAAAGCGGCACTAACAAACAGCAGGCCAGCAGTTGGACAAAATTACTTTTTCGCATTATAAATTCCTCAATTAAATATTTTAATTTCAATTTTAGTTTATCAAAACTTGAACAATCAACCAATCATAATCACTTAAAATTAAGTAAAAAAAGACAACTTGCTAAGCGGCAAAGTTGTCTTTATTATTTATTCAAATTAATCCAAATTTAGTGGATCCAATTTAATTCCAGGACCAAAAGTTGCAGCAACTGCTACACTCTTAACATATTGACCTTTGGCAGCTGATGGACGCGCACGCAAAATAACGTCACGCAAAGCATCAAAGTTTTCAATCAATTGTTCATCAGTAAATGAAACTTTACCAATTGCAGCATGAATCGAAGCTTGACGGTCAACACGATATTCTACTTGACCAGCCTTAACATTCTTAACTGCTTTTTCAACATCCATTGTTACAGTTCCGGTCTTAGGGTTAGGCATTAATCCTTTAGGTCCTAAAACTCTACCTAAGCGACCTACTTTGGCCATCATAGTTGGGGTAGCAACAACAACATCAAAATCTAAGTAACCGTTTTGTACTTTTTCTACCAAGTCATCAGAGCCAACTTCATCAGCTCCAGCTGCTTTAGCTTGCTCAGCTTGAGCACCTTCAGCAAAAACAATCACTTTTTGCGTTTTACCGGTACCATTAGGCAAAACAATTGAACCACGAATCTGTTGATCTGCTTGTTTAGGATCGACACTTAAATTGTATGAAACTTCAACTGAAGCATCAAAGCCTGCATATGAAGTTTCTTTAACTAGCTTCATTGCTTCAGCGACCGAATACAATTTCTTTGAATCTACTTTTTTAGCAGCTTCTAAATATTTTTTACCATGCTTTGGCATGTGATTTCCTCCTTAATATGTGGTCAAGCAAGCCTAAGGCTCTCCCACCTAAATTGTTATAAATAACAGGATTAGTCTTCGACTTCGATACCCATACTTCTAGCAGTACCTTCAATCATCCGCATAGCAGCTTCGATATCAGCAGCATTAAGGTCCTTCATCTTAGTTTCAGCGATTTCCTTAACTTGATCTTTAGTAACCTTACCAACCTTCTTGGTGTTAGGTTCGCCAGATGCCTTATCAATTTTAGCTGCTTGCTTCAAAAGTACTGGAGCAGGTGGAGTCTTAGTCACGAATTCAAATGAACGATCTTCGTAAACTGTGATGACTACAGGGATAATCATGCCTTTTTGATCAGCAGTTCTAGCATTGAAGTCTTTGGTAAAGCCAACAATGTTAATTCCAGCTTGACCTAAAGCAGGACCAACTGGAGGAGCAGGTGTTGCAGCACCAGCTGGTATTTGTAATTTGACAACGTTAATAACTTTTTTTGCCACGGTCAAAACCTCCTTGATTCCGTGTGCGGTTAAAATGGAAGAGTATCTACTCTTCCTCCCACAATAATAAAACTACGTTAATAGCGTAACATCGTTTAAGTTAATTTGCAATAATTGAGATAATTTTAACTGATTTTCTTTACCTGATCATAATCTAATTCAGTTGTAGTTGCCCGGCCAAACATATCAACCGAAACAAAAAGTTTGTACTTATCCGGTTGAATTTCTGTAATTTTACCTTCAACTCCATTAAAAGCTCCATCAATAATGGTAACTGTTTCACCAACTTCAAAATCAATTTGCGGACGCTTGGCTGGTTCACCCTGTTGCCGCAACAGACGATTTACTTCTTCATCAAGTAATGGTGATGGCTTAGATCCCCCACCATGAGAACCAACAAAACCAGTGACATTAGGGGTATTTCGTACAACAAACCAACTTTCATCTGTCATAACCATTTCCACTAATACATAGCCTGGAAAGATTTTTTCTTCAACTTCTTTTTTCTTATCATTAACTTTTTCAATTTTCTCTTGTTCAGGAACCATTACCCGAAAAATATAATCCTGCATCCCCATGCTTTGTGCCCGTGAAAGCAAGTCAGATTTAACTTTGTCTTCATATCCAGAATACGTATGCAGAACGTACCATTGTTTTTTAGTTGTTTCAACCATTATTAAAATTCTCCTTTTATTTTTGGCAAAGAAAAAAACCTCTGCACTAGAGGTTTCTTTAATTATATGCATTATAACACGATTAGCAAATCTATGCCATTACATCACTATTTGTGTCAAACTGCTAAACAATAAGTCTAACAAACCTAAATAAGTGGCAAACAAAATTGAAGTAACAATCACAGTTCCCGTATCGTGACGATTCTGCTTGGCAGATGGCCAAGTAACCAGTTTCATTTCTTCAACAACACTTTTAAAAAACTTAATCACTACTTCTTACCTCGTTTCTTTATGTAAAATCATTTTACTGCAATGCTTACAAAATTTATTCAATTCAAGTCGCTGAGTGCGATTTTTACTTGCCGTGATTGAGTAATTACGCGAGCCACAACGGCTACAAGCTAAAGCTGCTTTTTTCACTGCCATAATCTCACTTCCAAACTATTGTATTTTAGCAAACATTTTTTTCTTAAGCAATTAATTTAATACTTCTACGCCATTTAGCTATTTTAACCTAAAACAGAGTCTAAGTACTAATTATTAGCAAATTAATTAAAAATCTACTTTTTAAGATTTTCAGTTAAGAATAATTTTATTTTGTCATCACCAACATTTAAAAAATAAAGCATGTCTTCCTCGGCCTTGATAGCATCTCTGCCATCTTTTTCCAGCAAATAATCCCAGAGAACATCTCTAACGGAAAGTTCCAAGTCGCTCCAATCAAATACTTCTTTCATTGGTTGGTTTAATAAAGTTGATTTGCTTAACTCCTCTGTCATCTTACATACCTTTCCACATATTTTCTAAGGATTCATTATACATCTTTTTATTTAGTAGTCACTATTACAATAAATGGTAACGCATCTTTTGCGCCAAACGAGACTTAGCTCTTATAAGAGATTTTTTTTCAATCTTTAAATTGGCCAATACTTCTTCTTGCGGCACAATTCCTAAAACAACTAACAAAGCTAGCCCTTCTAAATCTGATAAATGATCAATTATCTCGGCTAATTGATCATTTAAAGGAACTTCACTTGGACTAACTTGATTTACCTGTAAAGGACGCAGCCCACTGGCAACTGCCTTTTCAATCGAGATCGACTGGGTAAGAGCACGTCGACGATAGGCATTTTCATAACGAACTAATGTTTTAGCATGATTAGTCAATCTGGTCTTATAATAACTGGCAAATTTACCTTTGCCATCGACGTAGCTAATCGCTGATTGATAACAAATAAAAAGTGCATCTTGTTCCCAATCCTGTTTGTCATAGCAGCGCAAGTAATATTTGTTAATAATGCTATTAACAAGTGGTTGATACCGAATATACAATTTTTTCAGGGCATCTTCTTTGCCATTCTTAACTTGGTTAATTAAAGTAGCTTCTTCGGCTAGATTATCCGTAAACTTCTGCATTTTCTTATCTCCTTAATTTTTAATTTTTGAATGCAGAATACGTAGTTTTTAAAAAGATAAATAGCGAACTTTAGTTTATTGTTCTCATGATTTTTCAAAAGCTTTTTTACTAGCCACAACCATTTTCCCATGTGAAATATTAGTTGAGTTTTACTTTACAAAGTTCTAAAATTAATTACCCGTATTATCCTTGTATATTCTTTGACCTTTCAAATAAAAAACTCCTAGCTGTCAGTTTTTAATCTGCCAGTTAGGAGTTTTTTCATTACAACATTATTGTAAGGGATTCCGACTATTAAGCATTTGATAAAGCAAGACACCAGTAGCAACACTTGCGTTTAGTGATTGAACTTGCCCAACCATTGGCAAAGTTAACATTTGATCCATTTGTTCCTTAAGTAAGCGTGAAATGCCCTTACCTTCATTGCCAATAACTAAAACAGTTCTACCATTACTATTCCATTTACGATAATCTGTCCCCGTCATATCCGTACCAAATAACCAATAACCTCTTTTTTTAAGCATTTGACTAGTTTGAACTAAATTATTTACTCTAGCTACGGGTACGTGATCAATGGCCCCAGTTGAAGTTTTAGCAACTACAGATGTTAACCCAGTAGCATGACGTTTAGGAATGATAACTGCATCAACCCCCGTTGCATCAGCTGTCCGCAATATTGAGCCCAAATTATGGGGGTCTTCAATTGAGTCCAACATTAATAAAAATGGCTCACGTTCTTGACGTTCAAATTGATCCAATAATTCATCCAAAGCAGCATATTCAAAGCTAGCAATCGTCAAAACTAACCCCTGATGATTAGCTCCTGCTACTAAACGATCCAATTTACTTTTTGGAACAAGCTGCACAATTATTTTCTTTTTCTTAGCTAAAGTGTATACCTCATTAGTTAAACTTGCTTGTAGATTTTCTTGCAAGAAAATCTTATTAATTCGATCAGCATTTTGCGTCTTTAAAAAATCTAATCCTGCATGCTTGCCAAAAACAAAATCTTTTTCATTCGAATTCATAATTATCAATACCACCATTCTCTACGGTTTCTATACACCATTTTGTTAATTCATGAATACGTTCGTTTTTATCTAATAATTTCAAATAACCCCAAACTGCCTCAAAACCAGTAGAGAGCTGATACGTAGCTAAACTTGTGTTTTTAGCTTTAGTATGTGCTTTAGCATTGCGTCCTCTTTTAAAAGTAGCAATTTCAGCTTGAGTAAGCAAATTATCATTTTGTAATTTAGTAATTAAGGCTGCTTGTGCTTTAGCTGACACATAATAAGTTGCTTGGCGCTGTAAAACCTGTGGTTTAACAATTTGACATTTAATTAAATGTTCACGAATAGCAATTTCATAAACAGCATCCCCCAAATAAGCTAGAGTCTGGCCATTAAGCGTATCCGGATTTATTTTTTGCTCAATTAAATTTTTCTTAATCACGTCTCCACCTTGTTCCTTGCGGAGTATCTTCTACAGTTATCCCCATTGCTTTCAACTTATCCCGCAACTCATCACTTTTTGCCCATTCTTGATTTTTTCGTGCTTGTTCTCGTTGGGCAACTAACCGAACTATTTCATCATCATCCTGTTTTTGGACTGTGGTAAGCAATTTTTTAGTACTAATACCAAAAATTCCTAACCAATCAGTCAACAATTTTTGCGCATGCTTTAAGGCTTCTTTATCTACTTTTGCCAAACTAAGATTAGCATTAAGTATTGGCAACAAATCGTAAATTGCTGCTAAAGCATTTTGAACATTTAAATCATCATCCATTGCCTTAATAAAGTTACGCTCTGTCTGAGCAATAGCTGCTTGAACTGCAGGCGACTTGTCACTTATCGAACTGTCATTTAGCCGATATGCCAGATTTACTAACGTATTTTTAAATTTTTGCAAAATATTCTTTGCTTGTTCAAGATTTTCAGTTGAATAATTAATTGGTCGCCGATAGTGAACACTTGCCATAAAAAAGCGCAATACCTGGGGATCAGTTGTTTTCAACAAATCGTGTACGGTTACAAAATTATGTAACGACTTAGACATCTTAGCTTGATCAGCTCCAACTGTTACAAAACCATTATGCATCCAATAATGCACAAACTTTTGGCCAGTAGCAGCTTCACTTTGCGCAATTTCATTTTCATGATGAGGAAATTCTAAATCTTGACCACCACCATGAATATCAATGGTATTACCCAGATATTTAGTCGACATTACTGAACATTCAATATGCCAGCCTGGCCTCCCTAAACTCCAAGGTGATGACCAAGCAATTTCATCAGCTTGCTTTTGTTTCTTCCAAAGAGCAAAGTCAAGTGGATCTTCTTTGCGCTCTTGTTCGGCCACATTAACGTGTTCAGAAGCACCTGCTTCAAGTTCAGTAATATTTTGGCTGCTTAAAGCACCATAATTAGCAAACTTACGGGTACGGTAATAAACGTCACCAGCAGATTCATAAGCGTAGCCTTTAGTAATTAATTGCTGAATAAATTTAATAATTGCCGTAATTTCATTTGTTGCACGAGGATTTAGCGTTGCTGGCTGGACATTAAGTGCGGCCGTATCTGCACGATATGCTTCAATATAGTGCTGAGCTAAAGCCGATACTGGGATTTTTTGCGCCCGTGCCTCATTAATCATTTTATCGTCGACATCGGTAAAATTAGAAACATAATTAACTCGGTAACCTTTATATTCAAAATAGCGGCGAATTGTGTCGAATGCAATCACGCTGCGCGCGTTACCAATATGAATATAGTTGTACACTGTTGGTCCACAAACATACATCGAAATCTCACCAGGCTTAGTTGGGCGAAATTCTTCTTTAGTCTTAGTTAAAGTATTGTAAATTTTCACAGCGGCTAACTTGCCTTTCTAAAAAATTTTCTTTTAACAAAAACACAATTAATTAATTGATTTTTACTAAAAGAAATAGCGTATCCCGCTTTTAAGGCGTAATACGCTGTTCCTTGCTTAATTACAAACCGTTTTCACTCATTTGTTTCAAGGTTAAATCAAGGTGTTTTAATACCCGTTCTTTGCCCAAAAGCTCCATTGCTTCACCAATACCTGGTCCAACCATTGACCTAGTTGTAGCAATTCGAATAGGCATAAACAGTCTCCTACCTTTAATACCTGTTTGGGCACGCGTTGCTTGAACTGCCTGCATAATTTGAGTGGCCGTAAACCGCGATAATGATGTCAGTTGTCGCTTGAATTCTTCAATTACTGGTCTAGCTTCATCCTTACGGATTTCGTCAATTTCTTCATCACTCAAGTCTTTAGGGGCGGCAAAGAAAATCTTAGTTAAATCAACAATCTGTTTAGTATATGACATTTGCACAGAATAGATATTCACTAATTGACGCACCCATTCCATTTTTTCTGGACTAGGATCTAGTTCAATTAACCCTGCTTCTTGTAAATTGTTAAGAGCTAAGTCAAGTAAAACATCTCGATCGGCCTGTTTAATATATTGGTTATTAATCCATTCCAATTTCTTTTGATCAAAGGCAGCCGGTGATTTAGATAGCCGGGCGGGATCAAACTGCTTAATTAATTCCCGTTGTGAGTAAATTTCACTTTCACCAACTGGTGACCATCCCAAAAGCGTAATAAAATTAAACATGGCATCTGGTAAATAACCCAGGTCACGGTATTGTTCAATAAACTGAAGTACTGATTCGTCACGTTTAGACAGCTTTTTACCAGTTTCTGGATTATTAATCAACGTCATATGTCCAAACTGCGGTGGTTCCCAGCCTAATGCTTCATATACGACTAATTGTTTTGGAGTATTTGAAATATGGTCATCGCCGCGCAAAACATGCGTAATTTCCATTAAATGATCATCTATGGCGACTGCAAAGTTATACGTTGGCATGCCATCGCGCTTTTGAATAATAAAATCGCCACCGATAGTATCAGATTCAAAACTCAAATGGCCTTTAACGATATCATCCCAAGCATATGTTCTCATTTCTGGAATATGAATTCGGACTACTGGAATTAAACCCTTGGCCTTGGCTTCTTCTTGGCTAGCCGCAATTTCAGTTGCAGTCATTCCTTCATATTCATAAGTATAGTGCGGAGCAATTCCCATTGCCCGTTGCTCTTCACGTTGTTCTTCAAGTTCTTCTTGTGTCTTGTATGAATAGTACGCTTTACCTTCATCAAGTAGTTGTTGAATATACTGATTGTATATGTCTTTACGTTCAGACTGCCGATATGGCCCAAAATTACCGCCCTTATCAGGTCCTTCGTCCCAATCAATTCCTAACCAATGCAGGTTTTCCATTTGCGATTGGGAACCGCCTTTAACGTTACGTTTAGTGTCTGTATCTTCGATTCTTAAAACAAACGTTCCTTTGTTATGCCGTGCAAATAAATAATTAAATAGCGCGGTTCTTGCATTTCCTATATGTAAGTGTCCCGTTGGACTCGGGGCATACCTTACCCTTATTTTTTGTTTTGCCAAAATTTATGCCTCTTTCAAATAGTTAATTAAACAATTTTAGTTTACCCGTAATATGACAAAAGTTCAATCTTTCCTATTCTAATACCAACTTTAAAGCTTGTAAAATACTAGCTACAGGAATCACATCAATTCCTAATTCTTGCAAACTACTACGCATATTATGCTTAGGAATAAAAATTCTTTTAAAACCAGTTTTAGCTGCTTCTTTAATTCGCGCATCAATTTGATTAACACGCCGCACTTCACCCGTTAGACCTACTTCACCTACAAAGCAATCAGTTGGAGAAATTTCTTGATTTTTATAACTAGAAGCAATCGCCATAATAATTGCTAAATCGACAGCTGGTTCATTTAAACGAATCCCACCTGTTGCAGTTAAATAAACATCTTGATTTTGGAGCATTAAATTACCCCTTTTTTCTAAAACTGCTAACAATAATGCTGCCCGATTAAAATCTAATCCTGAAGTTGTCCTTTTTGCATAGCCAAAAGCAGTCGGAGTAACTAAAGCTTGAATTTCAGCTAGTAGCGGTCGCGTCCCTTCTAAAGAAACTACAATTGCCGATCCGGTCGATTGCGGCAACCGCTCATCTAAAAAGATTGCTGATGGATTGGTTACTTCTTTAAGACCTTTGTGAGCCATTTCAAACATGCCAATTTCATTAGCAGCTCCAAAGCGATTTTTAACTGAATGCAGGATTCGATAAGCGTGATGCTCATCGCCTTCAAAATATAACACGGTATCTACCATATGCTCCAGGATTTTGGGACCGGCAATTGCTCCTTCTTTAGTTACATGCCCAATCACAAAAACTGTAATTGCATCTATTTTTGCAATTTTCATCAGTTCACTAGTGACTTCTCGTACCTGTGAAGCCGAACCAGTCATTGAATCAAGACTAGGTTCATTCATTGTTTGAATTGAATCAATAACAACAAAGTCAGGCTGAATAGTATCAATTTGCTGGCGAATCTCTTCCATATCTGTTTCAGGATAAAGTAGCATATTATCAGCCTCTAGTCCCAAACGTTCTGCCCGCAACTTGATTTGGTTAGCAGATTCTTCTCCTGAAACATAAAGCACTTTATGCTGTTGCGCTAATTCACTCATAATCTGTAACATTAAGGTTGACTTACCAATACCTGGATCTCCCCCAATTAAAACTAGCGAGCCTGGGACAATACCACCACCTAAAACACGATTTAATTCAGCCATACTAGTCTGAATTCGTTCTTCTTTTTCTGCCTTAACCTGTGCCATCTTAACAGGTTCACTGCCACCAGTTTGTTTAATTAACCGACTGGGACTACCTTTACTAGAACGAGTTGGACTTGTTTCAGTTTCTTTTTCGAACTGATTCCAAGCACCACAATTAGGGCAGCGTCCCAAATAACTCGCTGAAATATAGCCACAAGAATGACATTTGTATTTGGTTTTTACTCTAGCCATTAATCCTCCTTTAAATTGGTCGATCCAAAGCCTGATTGTCTCTGGCGTTCAACTGGTAAATCATCATCAGTTTTATAATATTTAATAAAAATGCCCTGACCAATTCGTTGTCCTTTTTTAATTTTAATTGGTCTAACACCATAATTGAGTACCTGAATAAAAATTTCACCTTCATTTGTTTTATTATTATAATAATCTGCATCAATCACTCCAATACCATTAGGTAGACTTAAGCTGCGCTTAAAAGTATTCGATGAGCGGTTGGCCAAAATTAGTACTTCGTCTTTAGGCATATATGCCTTAATGCCAGTAGGGATAAGCAATGGCTTCAAAATACTATCAGCTAAAGCATAATCCGGTTCATACAATTGATGACCATTACGCAGCAAACGAAAAATTCGCACAAAATTAAGTCGCCAGATACTAGGAATCTCGATATCAACAGCTGCTTCTAAATCATAACCCGCGCTGGCAATGGTCTGGCGTCTAGGTAAAGTAATATTTTTATCTTGATATTTAGATACAATTTCAAAGCCCCGTAGTTTCGTCATTTTGTCTCCTCTAAATTAATAAGCTCTATTTTACAATAGATTAGCTATTTTACTTAAAATATTCTACTATTATATATGTAAAAGCTCTTAAAAATGCTTGTTCAATTAAGTTATTTATAAACTTTGCAGGTATTAGCAACTTTTGTAAAACAGAGAATGGTCAAATTATTAATACTGAAAGGAATACGATGTTCAATTTAAATAATTCCCACCAATTTTGTAAAGTTTATGATGATGACGATATTCTTGTCTGTCACTGGGTCATGGATAAAGTATCTCGGTCAGATAGAGACGTTTGGATTATGGAGCACTTCTTTTTTAATCCAGTAGCAGAACAAGCTTTTTTTATTAATGAAATGCATAATATTTTTGAAATTGCTACCACAACTGCCACAGCTGTTTGGCCACTTGACCCACAAGTAATTGCTTATTTTAAGCAGCACCCTAAATTTGCCAAAATTTGGTACCATAAGCCTGATAGTATATAATCAAGCTAGCTTTCTATAATAGACTACTTAAGCTGATTAAGCTAAAATAAAAGTAATATTTTAAGGAGGAATAATATTTATGACAAAAGAAATTACCAATGATAATATTGCCAACTATACATCTGATTTAGCTAAGCATGCCGGTATCAACATTGCTAGCCGAGCTGCCCAACAAAATGGTATCTATAAGGCTAGTCAAAATTTACAATCTAAAATCGACTTAGACCCAACTTTTTCAATTGAAATTGACACGGGAAAACCATCTGACCAAAAGCAATCAGGTCGCTGCTGGATGTTCTCAGCTTTAAATACGATGCGTCATCCCCTACAAAAGGAATACAAAGTTAAAGACTTCGAATTATCCCAAAACTATACTAACTTTTGGGACAAATTTGAAAAATCAAACTGGTTCTTTGAAAATGTGATTGCCAGTGCTAAGCAACCATTGGGTGATCGCAAAGTTAGCTTTTTATTTGCTACCCCACAACAAGATGGTGGTCAATGGGATATGCTATGCGGTTTAATTGAAAAATATGGTATCGTACCAAAATCAGTTTATCCAGAAACAGCCAATGCTACCAATTCAAGTGCTTTAAATGACACCTTGAATACGCTCTTACGCAAAGATGGACTAGTTTTGCGCACTATGATTAATGAAGGTAAGTCAGAAGATGAAGTTGAGGCACGTAAGAATGAATTCTTAAACGATGTCTTCCGTGTTCTGGTAGTTTCATTAGGAATGCCACCAAAGAAATTTGACTTTGAATACAAAGATGATGAAGGTAATTACCACCGCGAAGCTGGAATTACTCCAAAAGAGTTCTTCGCTAAGTATGTTGGTATGAATCTTGAGGATCATGTCTCAATTATCAATTCGCCAACTGCTGACAAACCATATCATAAAGTCTTCTCAGTTGAGTACTTAGGTAACGTGGTTGGTGGTCGTCAAGTACGTCACTTAAACTTAGAAATTGCTGAAATGAAAGATTTAATCATTAAGCAATTGCAGGCTGGCGAAGTTGTTTGGTTTGGTTCCAATGTTGGTAAGGATTCAGAAAGACAACTTGGCTTACTCGATACTAATATTTACAAGCGCGATGAATTATTTGACATTGATTTATCCATGTCAAAAGCTGATAAACTTGATTCTGGTGAAAGCATGATGGATCACGCAATGGTTATTACGGGCGTTGATCTTGTTGAAGGTAAGCCAACTAAATGGAAGATTGAAAACTCTTGGGGTGAAAAACCCGGCTTTAAAGGTTACTTTGTGATGAGCGATGCTTGGTTTGATGCTTTTGTTTACCAAGCTGTTATTAATAAGAAATTCTTATCAGATGACTTGAAAGCTGAATTTGCCGATGGTGCTAAAGACCCTATTCAACTCCTACCATGGGATCCAATGGGTGCTTTAGCTTTTAAATAAAAACTTTAAAGTAATTTAAAATATAAAAAGACTAACTTCTGCAAATATTTGAAGTTAGTCTTTTTATATTACCTATAATTCTAATTAGATAGGTAACTAATTATAAACGGTAAGTACTTGCCGCCTAGTCAAATTCACAATTGACAATATTTGTATATAGTTTAACAATATAAGTAAGCGCTATCTTAGAATATTATAATTATGACCTAGTTATTAAAAATCAAAGGAAGCTATAATGTACCATACAGTTTACCAGCAACAAAATTATCTTAATCGAGCTTTTTTAAAAAATTATTTTCTATCTGGAATTGTCTCTTTGATACTTGCTTTATCATCACTGTCTTTTTTAAAGGCAAGTGATTATTCAGCTTTAAGCCTAATTAACTTTATTTTCTTACGATATAATATTTTTTTTGGTTTAATTCCGACATTTATCCTTGTGCTCTTATCCACTTTAAAAATACGCCTAGGCGATACTTTACGATGTCAGACTAGAAATATTTTATTAGCACAAATAGTCTATCGTATTATCTTCAATTCGATAATCATTACAGCAACTTGGTTTTTAGCAATTATGATCGTTATTTTCTTAAGTGGCTATTTCCCTATTTTTCTAAAAATTTGGGCTGAATTGTTACTTCGAATAGTTTATTTTGAAATTGTAATACTAGTCTTTGGCTTTATCAGCGCAATCTTTTTTTATTTAACTGAAAATAAAATTTTGACATTTTTACTAGTATTTGCCATCAACTGCCTAAGTTTTATTTTAAATATAAATCATCAGGCATCATTATTCTATGATTTTTTAGCACTCGACTTTGGTTCAATCATCTTTTCTAGAAGCTTAATTTTATTAGGTTTACTATTTTTAACCGATGCTATTTTAAATCTGATTATCGTAAAGAAGGATTTTTTATGAAGCAATTATTTTGGGATCAATTACTATACTTGTGGCAAATAATTAAACAAAGATTATTATTCTGGTTAATTTTAATCAGTTTAGCAATTGTTTTGTCCAATATTCCTTTTAGTACCAATCCTCATTATTCTGTTTTTACATCCTTTTTTGCTGGAGTAGATTTTATAACAATACATTTACCGATTAACTGGTTTATTTATTTTATAATTCCTATGTTAATTATGCTAAACAGTTTTCGCCAGCTATGGCATGCAAGAGTAATTCAATTAAGAGGTTTGCAATATTCCGCTAGAACTTACGCCAAGATCAATATCGAGCTCTTGGGATTAATTTCTCTCGTTTATGTCTTAATAACTGAAAGCATTCAAACTTTATGCACGCTTTTATTACAGTTACCAATGCTTCGAATTAATTATTTATCTGGAGTAGAAACTCTAGGATTAAATTGCCTAGTTAATTGGCTAGGAATTTTATGGTTGTTGCTACTTCAAGCAATTATTAATCATTTTAATGCACCACTTGGCATAATTATTACTATTACTTTATTAATTGCTACAGTTTACACCTTATGGAAAAATAACCCTTTAAATAGCTTAATGCTATTAAGAATTAATCAAAACAACATCATTTCACTAGTTATCACTACAATCATTACAGCATTCATTTATTTATTGGTTGAGCGCCATACTAATTTTGAATAAAGGAGAAATCAAATGAGTTTTATTGAATTGAAACAAGTAGGGAAAGTCGTTAAAAAAAGAGCACTTTTACATGATATTAATGCCTGCATTGAACAAAATAGTATTACTACATTAGACAAAATAGTATTACTACATTAGAAGGAATCAATGGTTCAGGTAAAACACTAATTTTAAAAGCTATTTTAGGGCTAATTAAAGTTACTGGTAGTATCACGGTTAATGGTAAATTGGTTAAACCAGAAGAGCCCTATCCTGTCAAAGCAGGTATCTTAATTGAAAATCCAAGTTTGATTGAAGAATTCACTGCTTATCAAAACTTACTCCTTTTAGCTAAATTAGATTCAAATATTCAAATCGAAGAAATCAACTATCTGCTTGACTATTTTGATTTATCAAGGTTTCCTAAGCAAAAAGTTAAAAAATTTTCTTTAGGAATGAAACAAAAATTAGGAATTGCTCAGGCCCTTTTAGGAAAATACCCCTTAATTGTATTAGATGAGCCAACTAATGCCTTGGATCAAGAAAGCATTGCTAAATTAGTTAAGCTGATTCATAAATACCAACATGATGGACTAACGTTTCTCATTGCTACTCATGACTCTAACTTTGTTGAACAAGTAGCAACTAAAGAATTATCTGTGCAAGAAGGGACCATTAATTATGAAAAATAAAAAAATACTATGGTCAATATTTTTGGCAATTTTTACCTTAATAATCGCCGGCTATTTACGCTATCAGCAAGTAAATAGTAATCTTACGCAATCTGGGGTAACAGAAGAAAAATTTTTTCAACAAAAAAAGGTAGTTCATGCCTATCATGTTAACTTCATTATTCACCAAGTAAAATTAATTAAGTCTAAAAATGAAGTAAGCGCGCGAGTTCAACTCTCACTTCATCAAACCGGTACTCCGAATTATGGTATGAAAAAGAATTATGCTAATTACATTGAAAATTTTTATTTAAATAATCCATATGGCCTTAGTAACCCAGTTGATACGTGCTACGACAGAAATAACCATCTTGTAGGACCATATCCAGCAATTGTTCATGCTAAGCAGCCAGTTACACTACATTTTTCAATTCCACGTAATTCCTATGATAAACGCACTAAAAAGCTGCGAATTAGCTTTTTAGTGCCTACAAAAAAGCATTATGTCAAATATTCGTTACTTTTAGAATAAAAAGGAGAAAAAATGAACGTTTTATGGTCACGCTTAGCTAAACGCTGGCTAATCTTAGCTATTATCATTGCTTTAATAATTAGTTTTTTACAATTTGTCACCTTAACAAAAATTCCAATCGAAGATTCACCTTATACACGCTGGCTTTCAATTGATTCTTTTAATTTTGCTCCAATTGTCTTCTTTATCTTATTACCAATTTTTAGTAGCCTACCAGCCAGCATTATGCTTAAAGAAGACTATGATAGCGGCTTACTATATAAATGGAAACTACAAAAATCGATTAAACAGGTTCTATTCGACTATATAAAAATTGCCTTTATTACTGGTTTCATTGTAACTGCACTCGCTTTATCTGCTAATTTATTTAGTTGGTTTATGATTTTGCCAAATATCAAGCCTGATAATCTATTAAATAAAAATATTTTAGTAATCAACTTTAATACATTATTTGTTTCCCTCTACTATACTCATCTATACTCATCCATTTATACATGCAATTCTTTCAATCATTTTTGCAGCTTTTTGGAGTGGCTTATTTGCGGTTTTTGTCACAGTCACATCCCTGTGGGTTAAAAATAAATTTGCAGCTGCTTGTTCTGGTTTAGTATTACAAATAGTCTTATTACTCTTTAATAATCTTTTCAAATTACCTAACCTAGTTAGCTATGCCCCAGCGGACTTTTTACATGAAACCGCCCCTACAACCAATATTAGTTTACCAGTAACCATGATAGTCACTTTGCTACTAATGATTTATTGTGGTGTAATGTTTTATATTGATCAAAAAAAATTAATTAACCTTTAAACTAGTAATTTTACTACATTTATTTTAAACTTTCTGTTTAAGTACTGCTAATGGAAAATTCTATTAACAGTTTTTTTGTGGCCAAAATCAACTTAATTGAAACTAAAAAGACCTGATGCCGATTAAATATCGGATCAGATCCTAATTCTTTATCAACAATGACCTACTTGCGTCGTAATTTTACCAAATATGCAATAGTCGGTCTGGTTGCAATTTACTTAAGTTGAATTGATGAACATGCTGTGGCTTACTTGACGGGAAAGGTGCAACGAAGTCAGCTAAATTTACTAAACCAGTTGAATAAGTCCAAACACCTTTGACCTTTTTAATTGGATCTAGCAGTTCATTTCTAATTGGATAAGCAGAAATTAAAAAGTGCTTATGATGAAACTTAAATACAAAATAGGGTAAACGAAATTGATTAATAATTTCATCTTTTGTTTTACCAATTGTTACCACGTTACGATATGTACCATACTTTGCAGTAAATTTATCATTAAATGAAAAATAAAAATTAGAAATATGTACATGGGGAAAGTCTGCTTCAGCCATCTGATCAGGAATGGCAACTACATGGGCAAAATGATCCAAATTACTTTCCCTTTGTGACAAAACTTTAGCCATTTGATTAGGATTGATTACATGCGCCCATTCTGGTAAGTCAAAATTATCTTGATAAGATAAATACATTTCCCGCACAACCTCAGGCTTAACCCAATCATATTGCCGACGAATTTCATTACGATTAAGTAAATTTTGCAAATTCTTGTGATACATTAAATCAACCACAAATAATTCATAGCGATAGCGTTCAAGCCACGGCTGATAATGCTCAATAGTTTCAACAGAAATATGAGTACTATCAACAATAACGGTTTCGCCACGCTTCATTTTTTCTTCTACGAGGTAATCTACCACTTTTTCCGTTTGTTCATTTGCTGAGCGCGGAATAACTTGACGCAGGCAATCGGTATCTTCTTCATAATAATAGGTTAAATTAGCCAACAACAAGCGAATTTGGTCGCGGCTGATCGCATATGGCTGTAAATGATGGCGTGAAATGAAAGAAGATTTACCGGAGCCAGGTGCGCCTCGTAATAAAAATATTTTACGCATACCTTATACTCCAAACTAAGAATGTAAATTTATTTAGTATCGTAGTAAATTTTAACATAAATTTGGCTAATTCTTAATTATAAGTAAAAAGCAATTAAAAATTTAGTTTAAAATTTGTTTATCACAAATATGTAAGTAATCATCAAAGGTATAAATAATGGGTTCTGCATTAGCTACTTCAAGTTTTACGATCTCATTATCATCTATTTGTTCGATTTTTTTAATTAATGCTCGTAAACTAGAGCCATGAGCTACTACTAGTTGATCTTCACCTTTAAGCATTTTACTTACAATTGCCGTTTGATAGTACGGCAATAGACGTTGTTGCGTTTGGTAGAGGCTTTCGGCTTGCGGTAAACGTCTTATATCACAATTAATATAGCGCCGATCATAAAGTGTTTTTCCAGCAGGTGGAATTGAATAAAAACCTCGACGCCACTTCAAAACCTGCTTATCACCATAAATTTGTCGTGACAGGTCTTTGTTAACTCCACGTAAAATGCCATAATGTCGTTCATTTAGGTGCCATGTCTTAGTTAGCGGTAAATATAAAATATTGGCCGCTTCTGCGACAATATTGGCTGTTTCAATAGCTCGAACTAAAATAGAAGTATGAATATGAGTAGGATTGAAATCAGCAATTTCCTTAAGTAACTGACCTGCTGCTTTGGCCTGCTCTCTTCCTTTCGTAGTTAAGGCGACATCGTTCCATCCAGTATAAGTATTGGTAAAATTAGCAATGCTTTCTCCGTGACGCAATAGTACCAATTTCACCATTTTACTTCACCCAATGCATAATTAACAAAATAATGCCACTAATTGTAAAAATAAACCCTAAAATCATAAAAGCATTATAACCTTTATTTTGCTTGTAGCGTTTTCTATTAAAAGCATAGGCCATATCATATAAGCCAACGATTAAAACAATAATTGCTGTAAAAAGATTAACTTGAAAATTCATTTTTTCTCCTATATCTTAATAATCATGATTAGTCTCGATCAGCCGATGATTCTTCCCCCGTTCACATTCAACTTGAAAGTTAATATGGTTGATACCCAAAGTTATCATCTTTTGACTAATTACCTGTGTCAATTGTTCAAATTCTTCCACTGTCAATTCGGGAGCTACATTAACATGAGCATCTAACATAATATAGCGCTCACTATAACGCCAAACATGAACATGATGCATATTTTTAATTTCAGGAAAAGACAATACAATTTTATTTATTTCAGCTAAGTCAATATCTGGGTTAGATTCCATCAAAATATTAGCTGCCTGCTTGGTTAAGCTATAAGCCTCGTGTAAAACAAAGAGTGACACTAAGATAGTCATTACCGGATCAAGCCAACTGACATGCCAAAAATAAATACATATTGCACCAATTACCACTGCTACGCTTGAGAGCGCATCGCTTAGCATATGAATAAAAGTTGAACGAGCATTTAAATTATTTTGTTCAGCTTGATGCATGACTAACATTGAAATCACATTCGCCACTAGCCCAATTATCGCTATTACTAACATAATTGGCCCACTAATTTCATTAGGCTGCCAAAAACGCTCAATTGCTTCAATAAATAAGACAATACTGATAATAATTAAAATAATTCCGTTAGTGAATGCAGCTAAAGTTTCTGCACGCTCATAACCAAATGTCTTATACTGATTACTATGGCGTTTACTAATTAAATGAGCTATAAATGAAATGCTAATTGCACCAACATCACTTAAGTTGTGAACTGCATCCGACAATAACGATAGCGAGCCAGAGATTATACCGCCTAAAAATTCACTAGCCGTTATAATTACATTCAAAACAGTTACATAAATATATCTCTTAGTTCTATGATCATTCATTAACTTCACCTCTCAATAGCAAAAAGCCCTACTTTTAGTAGGGCTCTAAATATTTTCAGCATCAATATTGTAATCAATAATTTCAAACTTGCCATTATCAGCTAAAAGTGCCCGACTTATACTGCCATTGTTAGGAAAAATAATATCATGCTGACCATCACTTTGCTGCCAATACTTAATTGCTAAAGTTTTAATAAAATCACCATGGGAAACAATTAATACCCGTTGCTCATTTTTAGTCAATTCCTGTAAAACAGAAATTGCCCGTTCCATTCGTTTATCTAATTCCTGGCTATTTTCTGCTAAATTCCGTGGATCAGCTTTTTTCGTTGCTTGCCGGAATCTAGCAATTCCAACTTGATTAATAATACTCGTAATATCTTTTTCTGCTTTCAAACCAGCAGCTAATGCAACTTGTTGCCAAGTATTGTCAATATCGTCGCCTTCAAATGAGCCAAAGAAAACCTCACGAAATTCTGGTAATTTCTTTATTTTACCTATTTCAGAAACTTGATTAGCATCTCTTATTAAATGAACTGTGTCAATTGCTCGCTTAAGATCAGAAGAATACATATTGTCAAAATGAACTTGACTTAATGCATTAGCCGTTTTTTTCAAGTCGTCGATTCCCTTTATTGTTAAGGGCGAATCACTCCAGCCCTGAACTTTATTCAACTGGTTAAACATGGTCTCGCCATGACGCACTAAATAAATTTCCGTTGCCAACTTATATTCTCCTTTCAGCTATAGCATAACGTGGATTAAACTATAACATATATGCCTTATAAAATAAATAGCCTACCTGCAGTAAGATTAGTGTTATAAATAATACTCTTAATTGCAAGGACTACAGTAAATTTTTATCGGTAAATATATAGTGATCAAACTTAGATATCAAATTGAATGATTATCAACTCTATCGTTAATAAAATTTTTGTCATAATTTCTCTTACAAAATCCAAACAAATTATAGCATCATAGGTATTTTCCCTTCTTAATCACCATATCGATTATAATATACTTAATAAAGCAATTATAAGAAGGTAAGTTTAAGTGACAAAATTTGAAACGTTAATATTTATTCCAGAAGGTAGTTTACTTAATGAAAAAGTAGCTGAAAGAAATGCTCTAAGTCAAACGCTAAAATCGATGCAGCAATTTGGTCCAAGTGAACGTTTAAAATATACCAAATTACAAGAAAAAACCAAACTGCTAGGATTAAACAAGCGAATTTCATTAATCTTAAATACATTTAATCTTCAGCCAGAAATTTTTTCTATAAATTTACAAAAACAGCATCAATTAGTCAAAGGAACTATTTCGTTTTTAGATGCAGTTGTTGACCAAATTAATTTAATCATGTTGGCTAAAGAGTCAAAACAGATTATCATTCCTCGCTTAGAGCAAAGCGCACTGCTAACTTATTTTTCTGCCACCTATTTTGCTGATGATTTTACCCAAGAATTGCCTGCTAAATCAGTTTTAGCGCAAGTTGTCCGCCAAGAGCAATTAGACCCTGATACATGTTTAGTCATTGGAACGGATTTAGCTGATGAAATTCAAGGAGCCGTAAACACAAATTTGCAATCACTATGGCTTGCACCCAAAAAAAGCAAATTACCAATTAGTCCGCACCCAACATTACATTTAAATAAGTTAAGTGACTTATTATTTTATCTTGATCTCAGCTAGTTTATAATATTAATAGAAAGAAGAGGTATTACCATGAAAAAAGTTGCCGTTGTATTTGCCGATGGTTGTGAAGAAGTTGAGGGTCTGAGTGTTGTTGATGTCTTAAGGCGCTTGAACATTAAAACTGAAATGGTTGGCTTAACTAGCCAACAGATTATGGGAGATCACCAAATTTTACTTACATGTGATAAAGTATTAGATGATAGTTTATTAGATTATGACTTAGTTGCTTTTCCAGGCGGAAAGATTGGTGCCGAAAATTTACGCGATCATAAAGGGTTAGAGAAGTTAATGGTAACGCGCTATGAAGCAGGCAAATGGAATGCAGCAATGTGTGCCGCTCCAATCGCCTTCGCTCATTATGGACTCTTAAATGGAGCTGACTATACTTGTTACCCTGGCTTTGACGAACAGACTAAACAAGTTGCGCCAACTGGCAAATTTAAAGAAACAATTACAGTAACTGACCACAAAAATAAGATTATTACTAGTCGTGGTCCAGCTACTGCTTGGGCATATGCTTATGCAATTGCTGAGGCTTTAGGGGTTGAAACTAAACAGCTACAGCAAGGCATGCTTTACAATTATCTAGCTGATAATATCCAGACCAGCTTGTAATAAAAAAACCGTTCCAATTCAAAAGAGTTGGAACGGTTTTTACTTGATACTTAATAATGAAACTGGTAAATTTTTTATTACTAAGCTTTGCTATTTTGATATGTATACTCAACAATAACAGTTAAAACTAAAATAATCACTATACTACCAAGCAAAACAATGATTCCCGCACTAAAATTTAATTGCGGATTTTGGTATAACATTCCTAGTTTCCCCGAAACAGTATCAACCGCATTTAGATACGTCACCGGTAACCAAGCACTAACTTTTCTTAACATTGGCACAGCTATTACCGCCACATTCACTCCTAATACTAACAAGAGTGCAAGCAGCAATGTGGGCAGTTGCGCACGAAAAATTTTGGCCAAAAATCTTACCAAAACTATTAAGAATAACAAGCCTAAAAGTTGTAAAGCAATAATTGGTAAAATTAAATTGCCACTAGCCACAAAGTTAGTCATCATTCGACCGTTAACAAATTTATAGGTCAAATACGGAAAGGCTAAATTACCAGCACCAGCAAAAATCGCGGCGGCAATTATCATTAACAAATTTATTAGCAAAAAACTTCCCCCTAGTAAAATTAAACCTGCACTAATTTCTGTTAAGGTCTGACGCCATTTACTAATAGGATTAAGCCGAGTCAGATCAAGTTTTTGGTGATAAGGTTCTGTTAATAATAAAGTTAAGATAAACAAAGCCACCAAAGTAAATAGATACGGTAGATACTGCTCGTTAAGGTGCAACCAAAATTGGATTCCCGTTACTGGCATATCTTGACTTTCATAAGCAAGTGGTTTGTCTTTAAGATATGTAAAAAATTTTAGTTTGTTATTAGTCTCTGTCACTTGTGCTGGATCAATCTGGTCAGCGATATTTTCTAAATGTTTTTTTTCATGCTGCTTTTTTTGCCACATAAGCGTATAAGCTAACTGCCACTTAGCAGCTTGAGCAGCTTTTTGTATTTGATAATCTTGGTTGGCAATTTTTTGGTTACTGTTAATATCTTGTTCAGTTTCTTGATAAAGGTCACTATTTTTCTTTTGCTGCTTCAGATTTTGTTTTAACTTAGCAATCTCTGTTTGATAGTAAGTACCTTCTTTTTGGGCTCCTGCCTGCAAGGTAAATTGGGGCGCGGTACGTAGATTCAAAAATAAAGTAAAGCCCAAAATTAGAATCAGGATAGAAAGACAAATTGGCGTCAACTTATTTTTAACTACTTTTTTTAATTGAAATAGGAGATAAGCCATTACAGTACCTCCACTTCTTTAAAATGATGAGTTCTAGTCCGTTCTAATAAGCAAATCAAACTAAACAAAACAAGTGAACCAATTAGTAGGGTACCTACCCCACTAGCAAAATTAATGTGGTAATTATTGATGTTATAAGCAACTACTCCTGAAACCACATTGATTGCATTAAGATAAGTGTTAGGTAGCCACTGGGCAATCTGAGCCAATGGTTCAATTACCGTGGTTGCTAATCCAATGCCTACTACTAAAAGTACCGCTAATAACAGGGTCGGCAACTGATTATGCAATAGTTTTGCCAGTAACTGAATAAACAGTACTAAAAATATAAATTCCAAAAATTGTAAGATTAAAATTTGGGGGATTAAAGTAGCTAACGGAGCTACAGCAACTGTTTGCCGTCCATTGACTAGATGATGAATAATAGCTGGGTATTGTAAATTACCCGTGCCAAAGATTAAAGATGCTCCGGTAAAAACTAATAAACTTAACAATAAATATAATAAACAACTAATGGCTAATCCTACCAAACTATTAGATAGTTGCTTACGCATTACATTTATTGGTAAAACAGTGGTGATATCTAAGCCATTTTTATAAGCGTCAGTATATAGATACGTTAAAATAAAAATTATCACTAAAGTAAATAAAATTGGCCAGTAGGTTCCGTTTAAGTCTGACCAAAACTGAAGACCAGTAACGGCTGCATCACTTTCATAAGGCAGCGGATGCTTAACTAAATATTGATAGCGCTTTTTAATGCCACTAACAAAGTCAAGGTTTCGCTCACTTAATCCAGTAGTTTTCATTTTATTACTCTCTTTGATTTTTTCCTTATAAACTGGTCCCCACTGCCCCTTATTAATATGTTTAATCAACGCTTGATTTGCTTGTAATTGTTTTTTTGTTTGCTTCAGTGCGATTTTAGTTTGACGGTAACCTTCACCAGTCGGCGAATACTTTTTTAATGCTTGCTTATCTTGGGCAATATTATTTTTTTGGATTACAATATTGCCTTGTATCTGACCCTTGATTGATTCTCCGCTGTCAATTTGATTAGCATTAAGAAATAAAACACCAAAAGAAATAATTATTAAAATGCACGAAGCAATTATGGTTAAGTTATGCTTGGTAATTTTTTTAAATTGAAAACCAAAGTACGACATCATTCCTACACCTCACGCATCATTTGTTGTTCTAAAACTAAACGATGAGCGTTGATCATCCTTAGTTCACTGCTATAATGTGAGGTCATGATAATACATTTGTTTTTATGCGAAACTTCTTGCGCTAAGCGGTCATAAAGTTGCTTGCGACTTACCTCATCCAAACCATTGGTTATTTCATCCATTAAATAATATTCGGCATCACTTACAAAATACATGGCTACCAGCAATTTCTGTCTCATTCCTAGTGAATACTTTTTAATGGGTACTTTGGCGTAATCTTGCACCCCTAAGAAGGCTAACTCGTCTGCTAAATTCACCTGTGAATGCCACATGTTTTTGATAAATTTTAAATAGTCTAAGCTATTAAGATTGGGATTGAGCCAGTCATTACTTTCGAAGAAAAAAACTTTGTCCTTATTTTGGGTATACGGTTTACCTTCTAAGCGAATTCTTCCAGCGGCAATCGGGATCAAATTAGTAATTGCCCGCAAAAAACTAGTTTTGCCTAAACCATTTTCGGCAGCAATCTGATAAAACTGACCAGGCATAAACTGATAACTAAAATCATGTAGGATTGGTTGACGGGTTTTAATTGTGAGATGATTAACTTCAAGCATAACAGTCTCCTTGATAAAATGTGATATTAATAGAAATGATGTGATTAAACAATCATATCACTTAATATTAATTATTTATAAAATAACATATTTTAAGGTTCATATATTCAACAAAATTTATACTTATTGTTTTTACACATAGTAGATAACTAACTGATTATTTTTACTTTTAATAACATTTTTATTTTAGAAAAAAATAATTGACTTTTATTGGCATACTGATATTCTTTAACCGTTAAATTGCTTATCATATTAGAAGGTGACTCTACCAATACACCTTATTCTTAATAACTAAAAATAGTCCCCCAAGCTGGGAGACTACTATAATTAATATTGACCAATCATTAAACTTGGTATAAATTGATAATTTCCATGATTAAGCCAACGTTGTAGTTCAAGTAAAGAATTCTCTCCTATTTCCTTATTACGTTTAGGTAACCGCTTGATTTCTTGTTCAACCTTTATTAATTCTTTTAAAGCTGCTTTCTTCCCTTGACTATCTTTAATCCTCATTACCTCAAATTCAGCTTTAACCAGAGGCTTTAAATTGCGCTTAAGTGCCTTAACATTATAAATACCAGTCAGCAAGCTAACCCAACCTTGATATTTCCCACTCTGGTCAATAATATGCACCATTATATGCTTATTTAAAGAATTAACTTCAGTTACTTTGAATAATATTTTATTGACTACCAGTTGCTCAACATAAGTTTTACTATATTTTTCTACTTGCTCGGCTTGTCTATACATTGGGTTCATCAGCGAATTTGAAGATAACCTAAATACATAACCAGCTCGACTTAACTGTTTAGTTGCAATTTGATCAATTTGCATTATATTCTCTTGATTATTTTTAGTAGAGGCATTGACGAATGCAGTTGCAATTGTTCCAGTTGCTAGTGTAAATAATGATACAGCAGTTGAAATCACCATTAATTTAGAACTTTTTTTCATTGTGTCTTTCCTCCATAACATTAAACTTGTTAATTTATTTTTAATATAAACTGAAAGTTAATAATAGTCAATTGACATTTGTTAATTTTTTTATTTTTTAAATTTCTATCTGAAATACTTTGATAGAGTAGGCTTTTGCAATTTTAAATTTATAAATAAAAGTAAATTATGTTGCTATTTAATACTAATATTTATATTTTAATCTAAATTAATAAAAACACGTTTTACAAATTTTAATATTCTTAATTTTCCTTGTAATTAAAAATATTTTTTTAAAAATTGTTAGTAATAAATACGTTTTAAATATAAAATAATAAAAATTATATAACGATAGTTTTGAATTTAAATAGTAATTTAAAATAGCTTAGTTTGACATAAAATCGAATTTATTAATAATAAAAAAAGAAGCCCTACCTCTTTTGAGATAGGAGCTTCTTTTACTACTCAAGTTTGTTCAAGAATTTCTTGATTTTACTTGAAGTTAGAACGCTTAATGAATTTATTTTGACCAACTGCATAATATTCATTACCTCGAATACTTATTGCATTGCCATAAGTTTGAACTGCACTATTCTTCTTTAATGCTTTTCGACTTATTCTTTGCCCATATTGGTTATATACGTATGACTTATGCTTTAGCTTACGGTCAGTTCCTGTAATATTATCACTTACTACATATTGACCTTCAGCTATTGCTACGTATTTCTGTCCACTAATCGTTCTACTTTCACCAGTAGTAATTCTGGATCCTGCCTTTAGAATAAGCTTATTCAAACGGTTACCATTTTCATCATAAATGTATGCATTATGGTGCACTTCTGCATTTGAAGCTACTCCATCAGCAAGGATGTTATTTGCTTCTATAGTTATAAATGCAAAATTGGTTGCCTTGACATAGCGGTTTTGTCCAATGATGTAGTATGCAATACCCTTTATCTTCACTGGATCACCATATGTGCCAATTTCTGAATTCTTCTTAAGTAATGTTATGCCTACACGTTTGCCATAAAGATTATATACAAATGCATTCCGTTTCAAGCGACGCTTGTTACTAATAACATTATTAACAGCTACGTATAAGCCATTATCTGTTATGTAGAATTCACGACCGTTAATCTTTTCTGTTCCGTAAGTTGAAATTATCGAACCACTCTTAGCTACCAATAAATTAGCTCGCTTGCCTTGTTTATTATAGAAGTAAGCATTGTGGTTAAGCCGCTTTTCAATAGCCTTTGGTTTATTATTCCCTTGACTAGGAATATTCTTATTAATTTCAGCTATAGCATTGTTAAGAATTTGCTTTAATTCTTCAGGAGTTTTAGCTTTACTGATTGCATCCTTAGCTTTAGCAGCCGCATCATCAATTGCTTTGTTAGCTTCTGCTTTTTGCTTATCAGTTAGGTTTGGATCCTTATTAATTTTATCTTTAGCTGCAGATACTGCATCATCGATTGCTTTGTCTGCAGCTTTCTTTTGGTCTTCTAGAGTTTTATCAGGATTTGAATTAGTGTTACCTGGGTTAGTGTTGCCACCATTACCACCAGAGTTATTATTTCCACTATTACCATTGCCACCAGAAGTGTTATTACTTGGTACTTGCTTATCAATATTTGCAGTACCCTTGTCTTTTGCCTTGTTAACTTCGTCTGGAGTCTTAGCCTTGTCGATTTCATCCTTGGCATTCG
>NZ_FOMN01000006.1 GCF_900112665.1 Lactobacillus bombicola | reverse complement strand
AATGACCCCGGTGAGATTCGAACTCACCTCTACGGTTTAGGAGACCATTGTTCTATCCAGATGAACTACAGGGTCATGCATAGTTAACTTTACCAAATTTGAATGATAAAAGCCAACTTTTTTTACATTAATATTGTCTAATATAATATGAACGCGACGTACTAGCTTCAGCAATTTTATCAGCTGCAATTACAAATGGTGTCCAGATGGCCAGAGCAATTACCATATTAATAAGACATAAGATAATTGCACGCCAATCATAATTACACGCCAAGAATGGTCCAATAATTGGTGGAATAATACTTGGTACTGCTACTTGAACAGGATTAACTAGACCTAAGGCACTCACCCAATATGAAAATGCCACATTCACCAATGGCGCAACTATAAATGGAATAAAGTAAATTGGATTAAGTACAACCGGTAAGCCAAGGACAATGGGTTCATTAATATTAAAAATGCCTGGTGCTAAAGCCACCTTAGCAATAGTGCGATAGTCACTCCGTTTAGAAAAGAGCAAAATAGATACAATTAGCATAAGGGTGCCACCAGTTCCACCAAACCAAGCAAAAGCATCAAAAGAACCACGCACCCAAAGAAAAGGCACATTATGCCCTGTTCTAACCGCTGTTACATTAACATTCTGAGCCGTTAACCAGATTGAGTCTAAAATTGGTGCCCAAACGCTTAGTCCATTAATACCGAAAAAGCCAAAGATTTGCACTAATAAAGTAACTAGCATTACCATACCAAATCCTTGTCCCATCTTAACTAAGGGTACTTGTAAAGTGGCTAATAGCCAGTTGCCAAAATAGGTACCAGTAATTGTTTGAAAGACAAAGTTAATCAACCCGACACTAAAAATTGCAATAATAGCAGGAATTAAAGAGTCAAATGCTTTTTGTTCAGCATAGGGCAAAGTAGTTGATAAATGTAAAGTTAGCCGTGCCTTACAACAAAGCGCAAAAATTGAAACCCCAATTGTGCCAAACAAAATTGCAGTAAAGATACCCGTCGTTGAAAATTGTGAAATGTTAAATGCTTGGTGGATTGAGACGACCTTACCATTAACACTAAGTTTGGTTAAATTAGCAATACTCATGGCCAAAGACGATAAAGAAACAATAGCACCAGCAATGGGATCAACCTCGATGCTTTTAGCCAAATGAAAACCTAAAGACATTGCCAAAAACATCGCAAATAAGGCAAAAGTACCACGCCATACCACATTACTGATTAAGGTAAGCGGCTGCATTACCCAGGCAAAAGTTGTCCAACCTAAATCATCTCTTGCCACCATAATTAAACTTCTGATTAACACAGCAAGCGATCCAGCTATCGTGATCGGCATTATTGAAATAAATGCATCCCTTAAGGCAACTAGCCAATGGGCTTGTCCTAACTTGTTAGCTAAGGGCAAAATATAATCTTCTAACCAAGCTACTAATCGACTCATTTTTGGTCCTTCTTTTTTAAATAATGTGGATGATAACCCTTATTTTTACGATGTCGCTTTTTATTACTTTTTCGCTTTTTATTAGCAGTCTCAGTAACTTCTTTCTCTTCAATGACTGCTTTTTTAAGAGGTAATTTTTGAGATAAACGATTTTTGCCAAAATAAACACGCTCAAGTTCAACAGAATTAACTAGTAAATTTTTTAAGTCACGAAAATCATGATCATCCCCTAAAGTGACAACATATCCATTAGCCCCCATCCTGCCTGTACGTCCAGCTCGGTGCAAATATGTACTAGCTTCACTAGGAATATCAAAATTAATAACATAAGTAACTCCCGTTAAGTCTAAGCCACGTGCCGCTAAATCAGTTGCCAATAATAATTTTAGGTGGCCTACTTTAAAATTGTGTAGGGCTTCTGCTCTTTTTTGTTTACTGAATTCATTTGCCAAAAGATCAAATTTAGTTTTAGTATGAGCTAAAATCCCCGCAAATCGCATCATTGTTTGATTAGAGTCAAAAAACAAAATTCCCTTAAAATTATTAAGCCTTACTAAACGCTGAATAAAATCTAGTTTGTGCGTATTATCAACTTGCAAAAAATAGTTTTTTACCGTTGTTTTCTGGTCTGGACGAACATCAATTAAAACAAAGTTGCGTGCAAACAGCTCGTCAGCTTGACGCGTAATTTCTGATTCTGTTGCGCCAAATAATAAAATCTGGGCATCAGAACGTAAGTTTTGTCCTAGAGAACTAAGTAATTCCATTTTACTAAATTCCAAAATATCATCAGCTTCATCTATTACCAAGGTGCTAATCTGATTGACTTTAATACGACCACTTGAAAAAAAATCAAAAAATCGCCCAGGAGTAGCCACAATTACTTCTGGGTGCTTTTTCTTTAAATTATCTTCCTGGCGTTTACGATTTCCAGCGCCGACCAAACTAATTCCCTTTAAGTTCAACTCATCAAGAAATGGATTAATTGCATGCCGAATTTGTACAGCTAATTCAGTTGTCGGAGCAAAAATTACTAGACTATTTGCTTCACCTACTTTAACTTTTTCTAAACTAGGTATTGCATAAGCTAAAGTTTTGCCCGTTCCGGTCTTAGCTAATGCAATACAACTTTCACCACTTAAAATTGCCTCTCTTGTTTTTGTTTGAATTAATGTTGGTTGATTAAAGCCTAATCTAGCCAAGGTTGATTGAATTTCTGTTTTCATTATTATTTTAACTTGTCCATATTCTATGTCTACTTAACAAAAAAGTTATTGTTTACAGGTTATAAATGTCTTGTTCTCATCCTACTAGTCTATCATATCAATATTTTTTGTATAATTTCCAGAAATAAATTCGCTAATAACTAAAAATGACTGTTTTAAAACAGTCATTAATTAAGTTTATTCTTCTACCAAATAAATTGGTTTTTGTCCGTTCAATACCCGCTTAACGTCAGTCATACTCTGTTCAATCATATTTTTAACCGCAGTTTTAGTATAATATGCGGAATGAGGAGTAAAAACAACATTAGGCATTTTTGCTAGTTCCTGATAATCCGCAGGTAATTCGGCAATATTAGTAAATTTTTTCATTACGATATTTTCTTCACCAGTCATCACATCAAGCGAAGCACCTGCAATTTCTCTATTTTTTAATGCTGTAATTAAAGCTTGAGTATCAATTAGAGGCCCTCTAGCTGCATTTATAATATAGGCTGTACTTTTCATTTTTTTAAATTCAGCAGCCCCAATCATATTGTCCATCCCAGGTTCAAATGGTGTGTGCAAGGTTAAAATATCAGCTTCTTTAATGATAGTTTCAAAGTCAGTGTAATCAAGAAAAGCTTCATTGGCAGGATTTTCCACAATATCATAGGCGATTACTTTAGCACCTAAAGCATGAAACAGTTCAGCAACTGCCCCACCAATTCGACCAACACCAATAATGCCAATAGTTTGATTATAGATTTCATCACTAATCAAATCTTCACTACGCACAAAGTTTAAATCTTCGTATTCATTTTTAAAAATTGGACCCCATTTTCTCAACAGATACATAGCAGAAGTAAGGGTATTTTCAGCTACTGCTCGGGGAGAATAAGCTGGCGTATTAGTAATAATTAGATTATACTTATGTGCAAATTCCCAATTAATAATATTATAGCCAACTGACCGCAAGGCAATTTGCTTAATACCATAAGAAGCAAGTTTACGATAAACAGCTTCTTCATTAATATCAAAAATTTGTAAGACACTAACCACGTCAAACCCTTTTGCAAGTTCAACAGTTTCAGCATCAAGTTTTTTAACTGTAGTTTGCAATTCATCTTCAACGTGGTTGTGATTCCATTTATCTACATATACCTGCTGTTCAGGCGTCATATTGTATAATAAAGCCTTCATTATTCGTTCTCCTTATAGTCATAGAAGCTTCTTTTTACCTTTTTAATATTAATAAGCTTTTTTACCTTTCTTATAAACAGCTTTATCAACTTGGGTAACAGCTGTAATTTCAGCAAGAGGATTTTTCTTTAAAACCAAGAAATCGGCAAATTTACCGGCTACTAATGAACCATATTCATCATCAATTTTCATTAACTTAGCAGAATTTCGACTAGTTTGTAAAGCTTCAAAATTGGTAAAGCCTTGTTCAACTAACAAAGGCAACTCTTGCGGCGTCATCTTAAAATCATTAAATGGCGTTCCAGCATCTGTTCCCAATGTTATTGGTACGCCAGAATTTTTGGCGTGGGTAATATTTTGCCGTAAATCTTTCCAAGCCGAGGCAATTTTCGCCATTTCCCATTCTGGAATTTTACCGGGAGCATATGCAATAAATGCCCAAGCACCAACAATTGTTGGTGTTAAATATGTACCCTTTTTAAGCATCAGTTCTATTTCTTCATCGTTAACATAAAAGCCATGCTCAACACTATCAACACCTGCTCTTATGGCATTCATAATTCCCGGATTACCCTCAGCGTGAGCAGCAACAGTAAATCCTTTATGATGTGCCTCTTCAACAGCAGCATGAATTTCACTTTCACTAAGCTGAGGATCATCCATAAAATCATTTTCAGTCATTACCCCACCAGTTGCCATTACTTTAATTGTTCTAGCACCTTTTTTAATGCCTTGACGAACAGCCTTACGCATTTCATCAGGAGAATCAACCAAGTGACCAAAATTAGGCATGTCGCCGTGGCCACCGGTCATTGAATATGGACGGCCCGAAGGTAAAATTTCTGGTACATTAGTCAATTCTCCCCTCTTTATTAAGTTATTAAGGGCAATATCGATATCATACGTACTGCCACATTCACGAATATAGGTTACACCTGACTTTAATAGCTCATGCAAATGCTTAACTGCTCTAACAGTTGCTTCAACAACATTTGCTGAACTATCACCATCTGGTGTCTGTGGATCCATAATGATGTGAGTATGGCAGTTAATCAAACCTGGAATTACATATTGACCAGTCAAATCAACCATCTGATCAGCCTTGGGTAAAGTATTAGACCCTACTTTAATAATTTTACCTGTATCATCATCAACTAATAAATAACTATTGGGTTTTACTTCTTCATCTTCACCATTAAACAAATTAAAATTAAAAAAAACTGTTTGCGTCATCTTAAAAACTCCCTTTATAAAAAAGCACTTATCCCAATACAAGGACAAGTGCTTCATGTTACCACTTTTAAATTTATCTATTACTTCCGTAATAAAGCCCGATTAATTATCTAACAATTGATTGCACTATACCACTATAAATTAGTAAATACCAACTAAGATAATTAGTTAACACTAATAAAAGTAGCGCCCATAGTATTTAAAACTTTCACTAATACTTTCATTACTAATTTATCGAGTAATTGCCTTTTTAAATCATATTTAATTAACTTTTAATTTAGCATCCTATACATATCTTGTCAATAAAAATTAGGGCAAGCTTTAAATTTACTTATAATAGAATCCAGCTACATCCAGGTATTTAACAGAAAATTCCGCTGGCAAAGTAATTGCACCTCCAAATACAACTACTAATATGCAACTTAATTATCCGTTCGTATGCTCGATGAACTTAGATTAGTGGTACTATCCGCAGTAGCAAATTTAGTAGACAATTGTAATGAAATTGACCTAAAATCTATCCCTTTTCTAGCCAATTTTTATCAAATATAAGAGTAGCTTATAAAAATGATTCATGCTCAATAGTTTAATAAATCACCATTGTTGACAATCGTCTTAGTTCAGCTTGAGATAAACATTTACAAATATTAGTAAATGTTTACCCAAGTAAGAATATATTTATTAATTTTAGTGCTAGCTAGCGGATACAAAAAACTATATTAAACTATAAATTAAAAAAAAATACTAAACCGAATTTTATAAAAAAAACTTAATAAATTTATTTAATGCCCCTTCTACCGTACTTCTCTATGATTATCGAAAAACTGACTGAATAAGACTTGCTTTATTTCAGCCAGTTCCATATTTTCAGTTTCATTTGCTCTAATTTTTGTAAATAAGGGTTGAATAATTTGATCAAATTTTACCAATTCATCTTTGGCTGGTATCTTAACGGTTAATGAATTGAGATTTTTTTGCGATATTTTTTGTTGCACTGCACCAGTGATAATCGTTGATACCTTTTTTTGCCTAAAGAATAAATATAACCATTCCGTCGAAACATGTTTACCTTGAAGAACATGAACATGATTATTAGGCCAAAATTTCCCAAAAACATATTGTAAGACTGGATAACCATCCTTGTCTTCAACTGATCCATCTTCACCTAATAGTAAATAAATGCCATCAAAATTATATTTATCAATATAATCATTGACAGCAGCTGCACCAATATAGCGATATTTGCCTTGTATTGCTAGACGCTTCCGATTAGCAATTGGTCGCCTGAATTTATCAAAATTAGCCATATATGAACCAATCTTTTCCTTACCGGAGTTCACATTGGGGAAATACTTTTTAAAAATAGTTTCTGCTAGAGCAAGTAAGTTTTCATTTATTTGTACATTAAGTGCGATTTTTTTATCAATTTGCAAAAATATATTAGCAATCCGTTCCTGTTCTTCTAATGGAGGAACTGGAACCAATAGACGCTTAAAAGCAGTTTTATTAAACTTGGGCTGTGCACTACCAGAAACAATTGTTTTCATTAAGTCCTGACCACTGGGACTAGATAAAAAGTAATAATAGTAATCATTATTATACTTGGTATCAATTACAATTGCATTCGGTCCCAAAGACATCGGCTTATCAAGTTGCGGAGCTTTAAAGGTGGTACCTAAATGAGTACCAACATTAGAAATAATAATTTCTCCGCCATAAAGTTTCGTTTTCTTTAAAAATTGATAACCAGCCTTATTTATATACTGAAATGGTCCTTTAAAATTATTTCTATAATCAGTGAGCCTGATCAAAACTGCATAGCCCTGCGATTCATTTGTATAAATAACATTTTCTTTTAAGGATTTAAAACTACCATTTGCCACATAATCAGTTATTTTTGTGCATATTTCACCAATAGATCTATATTTCATAACCCAGACCTTTCAGCACTTGTCGAACATCATTTTGCAACTTGTCACTTTTAGCAAATTGTTCTTTAAGGTCACTAGTCAGTTTGGTCATTCGTGCTTCATATGACTCACCGACTTTGGCTTGCTTGGCTATTCCTACATAACGACTTGGAATTAAAACATAATCATTCTGCGCAATTTCAGATAATTTGACTACTTTGCAAAAACCAGCAATATCTTTATATTGCTCGTCGATAGTTCCACGATAAGCATGATAGGTTGTCGCTAGCTTATTGATATCTTCCTTAGAGAAGCGACGATGCTTACGGTCAACCATTTCGCCTAAATTGCGGGCATCAATAAATAAAGTTTCATTCTTACGGTTACGCTCATCGCTCGATTGCTTATCCATATCTACAAACCAAAGCGATACAGCAATACCAGTTGAATAAAACATCTTATCAGGCAAAGCTACAATTGCATCAATTTTATCGTCCTCAAGTAAAGCTTTGCGAATTTCGTATTCTTCCTTAGTTGAAGTTGACAATGCTCCATTAGCTAAGACAAAGCCTGCTTTCCCGTCTGGAGCAAGTTTACTAATTATATGCTCAATCCAAGCATAATTGGCATTACCAATTGGGGGCATTCCATATTTCCAACGTGGATCATCTATCAGCTTTTCACCATTCCAATTTTTTACATTAAAGGGTGGATTAGCTAAAACAAAGTCAAACTTTTCATTTTTATGAAAGTCATTGGTAAAGGTATCTCCTTGCTGTGGACCAAGATTATTATCAATTCCTCGAATAGCTAGATTCATCTTAGCTAATTTCCAAGTCGTAGGATTGGATTCTTCGCCATAAACTGATAAATCAGAAACATCTCCTTGATGCTCTACAACAAATTTATCAGATTGCACAAACATTCCACCTGATCCACAACAAGGATCATAAATTTTGCCTTTGAATGGCTCAATCAGTTCCACTAAGGTGCGTACAATCGAACGAGGAGTATAAAATTCTCCGCCCTTTTTTCCTTCTTGGGCGGCAAATTTAATTAAAAAATATTCATAGACACGCCCCAACACATCAGAGCGCATAGCTCTGGCACAGCCTAAACTAATGTCAGAAATCAATTCGACAACCTCACCTAAGCGACTTTTATCTAAATCGGGTGAAGCATACTCCTTACTCAAAATCCCTCGAAGTGAGGTATTATTTTTTTCGATTTCGCGCATAGCTCGATCAATTACTTTACCAACTTGCGGTGTATTAGCTGCTTTTTGAATTACATCCCAACGCGCTTGCTTTGGTACCCAAAAAACATTTGCAACTTTATATTCTGTTGGATTCTCAGCCTTTTCTGGATAATCAGACTTCAAAAGTTCTTGATGTTTAGTTTCAAATGAATCTGAAATATATTTTAGAAAAATCAATCCTAAAACCACATTACGATATTCAGATGAATCCATGCTTCCACGCAAAGCATCTGCGGTTTGCCATAATTTGTTTTCAATACCTAATTCGCTTATCTTTTTTACCATTAATCTGTTTCCTTTAGTTCTTGTAGTTAACTTGAAGCCTCTTTAAAATAATGCTTAAATAAAAAAGTATTTCTAATCGTTACTTAGCCATAAGAAATAAATATTCAACTGGTTAATTTTATTTTAATCGCTTGTCTACCTAATCTTGCCATTGAAACAAAATGCTCTTAATTATCATATTTTCAGTTAAATCGCTAGCTAACTACCTCATCTCCTATGGATTTATATCTTTTAATTTCTATATTTTATCATAGAAGTGGCTCGACCTTTTTACTTATTAAATTTATTAACCATACCAAAAAACTTGCTGTCTCCAGTAATGGAACAACAAGTTTTTTTAAAAAGTTAATAAAGAGTATCATAACCAAATTAAATCTTTTAATTTTTTAAAAAATCTATTTACAGCAATTACTTAAGTAATTGCCCTAGTCAAATACAATCAAAAGTATTCGTAAATTGAATAATAAACTAACTTTTGCACATAAATTAATAAAGACATCCTAACTTATATCATGCTACAGTCAACAAAAAATAGAAGAAAAATTATTCTTAAAACATTTCTATTTCCGTTCCTATTTCAATCTTTGGAAAAGCTTTTTTTTCAACATACAATGATCCTGGCAATTCAGCTTTTTTCTCTCCCGTAAATTTAACTGCAATATGACCTAGATTTTGCAAATTAGCGTTCACTTCATTACCTACTGCAGTAATTTGATAATCTATTGCACCAATTTTCAATGTCATTCCTTCTTTTATTTTACTAGCTAAATTATGATCAGCAAGAATAAAGCAAGAATCACGTAATGCATTGGGAGCCTGTTCACCAAAAAAGATTAACATATTAATTGATTTAAATTGCTGCGCTTCTTTACCAATTTCTTTTACAATAGTTTTAAATACTGGCTTTCCTGTCACTGTCAATTTTCATTTCCTTTCTATTTACCACTATACAAGTCAAAACTAGCCAGCCATGCAATCAACACACGAGGTACACCGTTAATAAATCTTGAGTACAATACAGAAGTTACACCAACTTCTACCGTTTCTGCATCAGCATCCATTAAACCCAGTCCCACTGGGATAAAGTCACAACCATTTTGAGTATTAATCGCAAACAGTGCTGGTAAAGCATATTGTGGTGGTATATTACCCTTACCAATTTCCACCCCAATTAATGTTCCAATGATTTGTCCAATTACTCCACCAGGTCCAAGAAGTGGCGATAAAAATGGTAGCGAACAAACAAAGCCCAAAATCATTAATCCCCACACATTACCAGCTAATGGAGTCATTAATTTTGCAAACCATTTACCAATGCCTGAAGCATTAATAATACCAATTAATAAAGAAACAAACGCCATAAATGGTAAAATCGTTTTAATCACTGTATCAACTGATTTTTTAGCTGCTTGATTAAATGTGGCAACTACCTTACCCACTCCAATACCAATTTTTGCTACCCAACCTTCATTTTTTTGCTGAGTCAAAGTCTTGCTAGTATCAATTTTATTTTCAGAATCCTCTTTCATTTTTGGTATTGAAGCAGTAACTTCATCCGTAGATGTGATTTCGTCAACGTCAACAGCAGATACATAGATTTCTGGCGTAATAAATTCGGCTAGCGGACCTGATTTTCCAGTAGGAAGAACATTAATTGTTTTTATTCCTTTTTTTGGATAAATACCACATCTTAATGTACCACCACAATCAACAACAGCAACTGCAATTTCCTCATCTGGTATAGATGTTTTAAAACCATCTACCGCTTTCATTCCTGTCAGTTTTACCATCTTATCAATAATTGCTGGGCGATTCCCACCAGTAACATATAAAATTGTATGTTTTGCATCAGTCGGAGTAATAACCAAGGGACCACCCCATCCTCCTGAACCACGAATAATTTTTATACTATTCCATTTATTCATCCTTATTCATCCCCATTCTCTGATTATCCTAAAACATTGGCTTCTTTAGATAATTCAATCCCTGTAGTTTTGCATACATATGAAGTAGTGTAGTCAGTTACCCAACCACCAATAAAGTTCATAATCAGGCCTACAAACATGTACCTTATGGCTAAATCCATTGTATTCAAACCTAATTTTTGAACACCTGCTGCAATTCCCATCCAAATAAAATATTCAGCTGGATTAATATGAGGAAATACACCATTACTGGTATGACAAAATTGCGCACAGGAAGCATAGTAACTAGGCTTATAATACTCTGGTAAAAACTTTCCCATAGTATGAGCTAATGGGTTACCTAACATAAAGGCAGATACAAAAGGTAAGATCATGTATCTCATAAAAGGATTTTTAGCAGATGCTTGAGCAAATTTGTTCATCTTCTTTTGACCAATCATTGCTATCAAAGCATTCATAAATACCAACATAATTAAAACTAGCGGAACAATGGTTGCTACCCAATTTGCAAATTGCTTACCGCCAGCTTGAAATAATCCCATAAACCAAGTCGCAAAATTAATAATATTTTTCATAATTTTCTTTTTCCTTTTATTTCATAAAATTTATTTATTAATACACTTTTCCACAAACTAAATACTGGCAAAGAAAGAAAATTAGTGCTTGTATCTAAATCTTCACGACTCATTTTCCCAGTTTTAAAGTTAATGAAATTACGATAAGCATTTAAAATGCATTCTTTTGTTAACTTATCATACTTATTTAATTCATCATAACTACTAGCCAATAATGGTAGTGACTTCCCTTCTATTGAAGATAAATTTTTAAATCTTGCAAAAATAGTAACACCTGTCATTATTTTTGCTTGAAGAATATTTGCATGCTCATCAATATTAAGTAAAAGTAATGTACCTGCTTTAAATTTTTTTGGATTCTTTCCAATCAAAACTTTTCCATTTTTACACATTTCTCGAAAAGCTTTTACAAAATTTTTCACTTGCAAAAAGCCAAAAATACTTTGAAGAAGGAAGGCACTTCCCAATAAAACCGTCATATATAAAATATTCAAATTAAACTCCTTCTACTATTTGAATTAACTGTTTAGAACTATCATAATTAACAAAATTATTATATAAAATTTCATTTTTTGAAACTAAACCAATAAAATCATATAGTCTTGAAGTTGCATCAATTAATTCATTATTTAAATTCTCGGGAATACCTATTAAGAAAATTAACTTTAACTCTTTCTTTTTGAATAAAATTTTGTTATCCATAATAGCTACACTAACCAATATTCTTTCTTTACCTGAATGATCAATTGCATGAGGAATAGCTATACCATTTGAAAAAATATTATTAGTTACTTTTTCCCTGCTTTTCCAATTCTGTTTAAAATCTTCTGATACCTGATTGCTTTTTATTTGGTGGTCAATCATCCTATCTACAGCAACATAATAACTTTCAGCCTCAAAATGTTTAACCGAAAAAGCAATTTTATTCTGCTTAATTAATTGCTCAATAATTGAAATTTGCATGACTACACTTAGGGCTTCAGGTCGAAAAACAGTGCCCACATTTATTACTTGAATATGTTCAATTTCTAATGGTTTATCAACAAATACCAATAAAAATTTATCGTTTTGTTGCTTGAAGGCAGCTACATTAGAAAAAGAAATGATTTTCAAATTTTCAAAAACATTACTCAATTTTTTCTCTATAAACTCTTTGACAGAACTCCTAATTGAACCAATAAAAGCAATCTTTACTTGATTTTTAGTATCTTGAGAAATTGCAGAAACTTCTTCTAAAAACATTTCAAAATAAATTACATAATAATTTATTTCATCTTTAGAAATGGAGACTTTATATTCAGAATTTATCTTATTAGCTAACGCCAAACTTAATTCTAAAGAAATCGGATAATTATCAGAAATAGTTCGTGGTAATACTTCACCAATTTTTGTGTATAATAGCGTACGATTGACTGAAAATAACACATGCCACTTTAATCTTTCATATACATTTTTAGTATCTAAACCATATTTCCGTAATTTATCTTTTAGTGGAATAAAAAACAATTTATAATTTTTTAAAAAAACTAGTTTTAATTTTTGAAAATCTAAATATTCATTCTTATACAAATCTAGCGGCGATAAAATAAAACTTATTTCAGATTCAGTAAGATATTTTAACTTTTCTTGTAAATAATCAATTAAGTCAGTAATCACAGCATTCTGAGCCCATAATGAGTGATAACACCTAGGTACACAATCTAAAACATGTCCATAATCTTTGAAAACTTTTAATGTTAATACATTGTTCAGAACTTGGTGATACGCTTGTTTAGATAAATTTAATTTTTTCAAATGACTAGATATTTCTGACGTAAAAGCTAACCAAACAGAGTTGGATGTATGCTCAATAACAAAATTTCTTAGCGCACATATTTTTTCAAAGCTAGTTTGAAAACTGATCTTAATACCTTTTCCCGTCTTAGATATAATCCTACCTTTATATTTTTTCAAATTAATCTCAATTTTTCTAAGATCATTATTAACAGTTTTTCTGCTAATATTTATTCTATCTGCTATCTCATCAATTGTTATGTAATCATTGCTTTTAATAAGAATATCAATAATAAATGCTTCTCGTTTTATCGGATCATTTAAATTTAACTCTCCTTTTAAAAATTGGGTTTCTAAATCTAAAAATTTTGGATAATTATTTATTGTTAAACTAAATCGCTCGATTCCCGACGAAATATGTGCTGCTTCACCTAAAATTCTATTTAGTTCAGAAATTCTTTTATCAACTGTTCTAAATGAAATATTATTATAAACTGCAATTTCTTGCTTTGTTATTGAGCCATTTTCAACGAAGAGTTTTAAAAGCATAAATAAAGAACTATCCATCTATTTCCTCTCTTTTACCCTCTTGATTTACCCCCGGCTACATTAATAGTTACGCCTGTAATGTAACTTGACTTATCAGAGAGGAGGTAAGCAACTAAATCTGCAACTTCATGCAACTGACCACTACGTCCCATTGGGGTTGTTGTAGTACTCTTGTAACCTGCACGAAGTTGATCAACTGTAATGTTTCTTGTATAAGCTAAAGCTTTTTCATAAGTGGGAGTCCTTAATCCTGTTGCTTCCATAATACCTGGTGCAACACCAACAACCCTCACATTAAACTTTCCGAGTTCCTTGGCCCATGAACGAGTAAAGCCATTAATCGCTCCTTTCGTTGCAGAATAGATACTTTGTCCTTGTGATCCCTCTAGTCCAGCTTCTGAAGACATATTCACAATTACACCATGCTTTTGTTTCGTTAAATAACGTCCCACTGCCTGGGACATAAGCATCATGCTCTTAACATTAATACTGAACATTTTTGTCCAATCATCTTCTGTCATTTCATATTGACTTTCTGGTTTTTCAGCATCAACTAAAAGTCTAGGTAAATTGATACCTGCATTATTCACAACACCATCAATGCGACCATATTTATCTACTACATTTTTAACCGTTTCTTCAATATTTTCTTTGTTAGTTACGTCAGTATGATAATAGGTAACACCATTATTAATCTCTTTTGGTTCATTTAAATCAGCATCAATAACATTAGAACCTGCATTTGCTAATTCTTTGACAATAGCTGCTCCAATACCTGATGATCCACCAGTTACAACATAAACTCGGCCTTCAATATTTAACCAATTATTCATTCTTATTATCCTTTCCATTTATCATTTATAATCACAAGTATATTGAAAGCGCTTGCTATAATTAATATCCAAATTTTCAAAATAAAATGAAATAAAGGGTCTTAACTTTAAAAAAATTAATATTTACAAACATAAGTTTACTATTCTTAAGAATAGTCTATACACAAGAAAAATAAATTACAAATAGATACAAATTAAGCTATAATTTATTATATTTATAAAAATTTTTTTAAATAACCTATTAATATTTAAAATAGCAAGGAAAAGACCAGACTTTTCAGGCTAACAAAAGAAGGCAAAACACATTTTTTGTGTTTTGCCTTCTTTTGTTGTTTACTCACTTGTGCTTTACCACTTAAGCTGGCTCTTGGAGATCATTTCTTTGCAGACTTACTTACGCCTGGGCCTTGAAATACTGCTAGTCTGAATTGTAATTAACCTGATACTAATTCATCAAAAAAGATTGTCTGTTGCTGACTATGACTAGGCAGTGATTCAAGATAAAGTCACTAACTCCAAAAGACCAACTATTGACCAATTAGATCAATAGTTTGAGGAAGTTCATATGAAACTAAGCCAGATGGCTAATCAGTAAATTAAACTCTACAGCATTGATGAAATCAATGACTTTGTTAATCTGCACAAATATGACTTAATCGATTTCGATGAAAAGTAAAAGATGATAGTTTTGCCATCTGCAAAATACTTATAAAGATTAGGCCTTAATAACCTAGTCTTATTATCATTAAAACTACTTCTTCTATGACCTTCCCGATTCATTTTTACTCCAAAACAATATTTTTTATTTGGATTTTCTGAGTCGCTTTTACTTAATGAAGCATACATTAATTCCATTTGCTCTTTGGACGGCCTTTCATTCACTACTGTTGGAACAAATTGGTTTAATATATTATTAAATTGAGATAAAGTATCACCTAAAGTCAAACTATATTCAATTTCAAAAAATTTACGTAGCTCTTTGGCATCAATCATCCAACCACTTGAATTTATTTCCACTTTTAGTGCATCAGTTAAATCGCTCTTTTTAAAAAATTCCAATAAAACTTGAAATAACCCATTTTTGCTCTTTCATATCATCCCTAAGTAACTTTAAATTATTTAACATAATATTAATTCCTTATCTTATTAACATTATAAGTCGAGCATACTAGTGTACTGCATTTTTTTAGTGAAACAACAAAATTCAATAACATACTCAGGACAAAATTCAACTATATTTGTAACAGCCACAAATATAACCTGAACAACTATTTTTATTACTTTAATCAATACAACTTGCCAAACTAGATACTCGCACTCTCAGCCATAAAAATAGAACATAAAAAACCCGACTTCTCATTAAAAAAATAAAAAGTGTACCTAATTCAAATCTTCATAATCAAAATACTCATGTACTAAGATACTGTGCGTAACTTTATCCAATAATAATTCTTAAATTTTTTAACAAATTCCTTTAACTTGAAATTCCAAATTTGATTATCCACTTTTTAGTACCTCTCCTGTTGAAATATTGCAGAACTATATGCTGTTTTACCATCATTCTGTATCATTTTTAATTAATATTTGTTAACGTTTTCAAAAAGTTAAACCAGATTAGTAAGTACATTTTCCTATTTTTGACGTACTTATATTTAGGGAGGTAAATCAATAGAAGAATAACTTGATATATCAAATATTTTTTTCTTCAATCCTACGGTATCCAGTATCGTATTAGTTTAATAATCCATATTCTTTAACACTTGATGCTTTTCTTGGAAACGAATTGCCGCCCCCCATTTGTTTTAGTTCAGCATTGACCTATTTATCACGCTCCATATTATAATTTATTTTTTTAAACCAAATATTGTCTGTTACGATTAACTCTTTTTCCTGACTTTATTTTATCAAAATTATAGGCATACCAGTATTCAGCATCAACAAATACAGCAATCTTGTATTTAGTTATTGCTAAATCTGACTCTTTTATAATTACATTCCATATACCAAATAAATTTTTCAAAGATAGTTCATACTTTGCCAGCAACAAATCTCATTTTAGAATGACATTTAGCCGTTTCCACTAAAATTTTTCTTTTCAGTTACATGATAAATAACCTTATTAGCTGGAAATTTGATATTAGGAACCCAAAGCTTATTTGCACTCCAGCCTCTACCTACTACTTCATACAAAGTTAAGACAGGTATATTTGTAAAACTATTACCCAAATCTAAATCATTTGGTGATAACAATGCCCCAGTTCCTTGAGTAATATCACGATCGCGCCTAACTATAAGAACTCCTTGAGTTTGGTGACTGGCAACCATATCCTTAATAGCGGTTTGACAATCCTTAATATTAAAGTCGCTTCCACCCCGAATCTCGGAAAGAATACGTTGAAAAATTGCTAAATTAACCTGTTCATAATCTTTGTGATTGTCAACCGGGTAGATTTGGTTAATGAGGTTAGTTAGTGTATTAAATGACTTATTTATAGGATTAAATGGAAAGTAATTTTTCCCACCGATAAAAATATGAATGTGTCTATTGTCTAGCACTTTAGAGCGAGTAGGGGCCAGTCCCTCTGAAAGAGAAATAGCAATTTTAGAAAGGTCACCATTTGTTTGGTCAATTTGTCGAATAATTGCATTATTAACCGAATTTATATCTGCAAATAGCTTATACAGTTCCTTGCTGATATACACAGACATAAGACTCGCATGACGATCATATCCAAACATACGACTATGTTGCCACATCGTATCTGCCTGTGGGTGCTTAGATGAGCGAACATAGTAAATAGTTTGCAATTTGGGAAAAGTTACTCCTCTGCCAAGTGTATTTCCCCCAACTATCACGTTACTTCCAGTTGCATAGTCCCTTGCCTGTACATGTTCTTTGCCGTTAAGCATATAAATATTAACCAAGTCTAAAAGACCATGTGCCTTGCCAAAAAGCCGTTCTTTACCTAATAGACTGGTTTCCTGTGAAATAACATCGTACTGCTGAGAAAAAAAGTTAAAAAAGGTGTCTTTATTATCTGCAAATGAATTAAGAATCTTTTGTACCTTATTGGCATATTCTATATGCTTATTAACTCTGACTGATGGATGGATCATCATGTTACAAACCTTATCTCCATCAGCAAACATTTGAGCTGATACAATAATATGATGTACAACTGCCTTTTTCAAAGATTCTTCTTCGTTATCAATAAAGTTAATGCATGACGGCGTCTTAGCTTCCGGAAAGAAGAAATTACCTCCTAAATACCCCTGTCCTGGAGTAAAGTAAACCGCAAAATCAGGATGCCAAGTGTTATCCTCTGTTTGCAACAATAAAGCTTGTGGAGTAGCAGTAGACTGCAAGTAGATAGAACCAATAGATAACTGGTTGATTTGATCCAGATAATTGTTAATAGTTGATTGCTTCTCTTGATTTATCAATGTATTCAGTGATGATGCATCAGCTTCGTCATCAATAATAAAAAGAGGATTTCCTGCAACAATGCCCGAAGACTTCAAGTTGTTTACCCATTGTTGCAGGGTACGAAAATTCTTTTTAAGTACGATTATTGTTGGTTTAGAAAGATTATTATCATTGAATTTAGTTGTATCATATTCCCCACAAATACAAAAATCTGGCAAATCTTTTTGTACACGTTCCAGTGTTTGTTTTTGCAAGGTAACATTATCTGTAGTTAGTAAAATAAATAATGGAAATATATCATCTGCAGCAGCACATATAATCCCAAATATGTGACCAGTCTTTCCCGACTGAATATTTCCAAACAGTAATCCAGTTTTTCGTCCACCCATGAAATCAAAATTAGATTTAATTTTGTTATATGCCTCGTCAGTAGTCTTTTTAATTGATAAAGCAAACTGTAGGTCGCCCGTTTGCATTAATCGTGCAACATAGTCACTTAAATAGCTCATCTATTAGTCTCTTCTTTCATCTGGCTTGGTAAAAAAGAAAGCAACCATACATTTAATACATTGCCTTCTTCATCTTTAGTTGTCTGACCGATTTTTGTAAGGCTAAGTGTAGTTTTACCATACTGTTCTAACATTTTTTCAGTAATTAAGCCTTTTCCTTCAGTATCATTTTCCACATTATCAATAGCATTAACAATTCCAGCCGCTACAAGTCTCCCCTTAAGCCAATATCCCATGATTTTAAGATTATCTTTGGAATAGAAGTTCTTGTTATGATCACCGCAAGTCCATACCTTAAACTTCCAGCCATCATCAGTTACAACCATGAATGGCTTTGAATATTCCGGATAGCCCGGTTGTTCGGAAATTTTTTTAGAAACTATAATTTCTGTTTCCCACCATTCACGCTTTCTGCCTTTTGCGTAGCAAACGTTAATATTTGATCCTCGAAGTTTAGGATCATTATGGTCATGAGGTACCTTTAATGGTATCTCAAATGTATTTCCTACAAGGTGATCTTTATAGGCATTAACTTCATCAGAATTAACCTTTTGAACATGGTCAATATCCCTTAACTGTACATTCTCTGCTCGAATAATAGGAATATTAGGTGTCGAAGAGATTGATGTAGAACATTTAGTCTGCAAATCTTTAATATGGCGTTCTAATTGTACCAATTGCTGACTGCCGTTGATAGAAACAGAAATTTCATATTGGCGTCGAGTTTGAGCATCTAATGAAATAGCTCCTAGGTTGGCAGAACCTAAAATTCCGGCAAATGGTGTTTCATTCTTACTAAACAGGTAGCATTTTCCATGATACCTAAATGTTCTGACAATAAGTACTTCTCCAATATTTCTTGAATGCCACTCATTATCTAATTTAATAAGTGTGTTATATATACTTTCGGGCATACCATCGATGTAATACATACCAACAATTAGTCTTATATAGCTAATACGTTGGTTCTTTATCATCTGGTTCAGTAACTCCAAAGCATTTCTAGATACATACCCTGTTGCAATTTCAACTTTATTTGAGGCTTTAAAATATTCTTTGAATTTATCTCTGAAGTTTTCATTATTATCATCAGTTCCCAAGGGCGGAACATCAGTATATAAGATTGACATATTTTTTCTCACTTTCTTGCTGCGATTCAGAAAAAAAATAGCAAAATATTTCTTAATCGCAGCTAATTATGGTAAACTAAAAACAAAAATTAATAAAAAGAGGTTTTTACATGAACAGCTCATTTGGCAAATATTTAAAACAATTGCGTTTAAGCAACCGATTAAGTATGGCCGATGTATTTGATCAAACAGGTATTACCAATTCTAGACTCTCAAAGCTAGAACATGATCAAATAACTGACCCTAAGATTTCTACTATTTGCAAACTGTCCAAATGCTATCAAGTAAGCGTTATAACCATGCTTAATGAAGCAGGTATGGGAAGTGCTAAGCCCGTTCCGCTTCAGCATACTTCTTTCCTAACTTCAAAGGAGTTAGAAGTTATACAACAAATTATTGACCTTTTTACAAAGGAGAGATGGAACATTGAAGTATAGATTAGGAGAACTATTTTGCGGTCCAGGAGGACTAGCCTATGGGGCCAAGATAGCGGATATTGGCAATGGTGACAAAATTATCCATGCATGGGCAAATGACTTCGATAGGGATACATGCGATACTTATACTCATAATATATGTCCTGATAATCCAGAATCTGTTTATTGTGAAGATGTCCGAAAGTTTAATCTGACAAAGTTAACACCAATTGATGGATTGGCATTTGGTTTCCCCTGCAATGACTTTTCCGTTGTAGGTAAGCATAAAGGATTTGAAGGAACCTATGGGCCACTATACACTTATGGTGTTAGAGCATTGAAAATTTACCAGCCAAAGTGGTTCCTTGCCGAAAATGTTGGAGGAATTAAGTCAGCGAATCAAGGAAAGGCTTTTAAAAAAATTCTTTCAGACATGAAAGATGTAGGATATACAATTGTTCCAAATTTTTATAAATTTGAAGAATACGGTATTCCACAAGCACGACATCGGATTATCGTTATAGGTATTCGCAACGATCTAGCGTTAAAATATCATTATAAAGTACCTTCTACAGAAATGTATAAGAATGTAGATAATAGTGCTAAAAATGCCATTAATAATCCACCTATTCCAGCTAATGCATTTAATAATGAACGTACGCATCAAACAAAAAATGTTGTGGAACGACTTAAGTATATTAAACCAGGACAAAATGCATTTAATGCTGATATTCCTGAAAATCTAAAATTACATGTCAAAGGTGCTAAAATTAGTCAGATTTATCGACGTTTAGATCCGAATAAACCATCATATACCGTTACTGGTTCTGGCGGCGGTGGTACACATATGTACCATTGGTCAGAACCACGAGCATTAACTAACCGTGAAAAGGCTCGCTTGCAAACATTCCCAGATAACTTTGAATTTATGGGTTCAAAAGAGAGTGTCCGAAAACAAGTGGGGATGGCCGTACCTGTTCGTGGAGCACAAATTATCTTTGAGGCAATTCTTAAAACGTTTGCAGGTATTGATTATCCATCTCAAGAAGCTCACCTATAACAAATAATTTTAGAGCAATATGTGGCATATCATAAAAAGTCAGATATAATCCACTCTACACCATTCAGTACTGATGAATATTTTTCACAGTACTGTTTTGTTTATAGGTGCTATTTAAAAATTTTCAGTTGATTGTACATATTCCTAGTTTAATCACTGAGATTAATATCGTTTATATTTATCAGAGTCCTATTTAAACAATACGGTGTTATTTATTTAGGTGCTTTTCGATATAATGAGTAAGCTCTCTTAAATAATCATATTTTCGCTACACTAATCAACAGAATTCGCTAATTTGGACGACCATACAGCTGGAAAAACAAAAAGTGTACAATTCATGATTCAGAAAATACTTAGTATGCTTTCAATACCCGAAAAATATTCCTTAATACCGATGTTTATTAATTATTTTTCTGTCCGTTCCAGCACCGTTACTGCTTCGACATGGGGCGTTTGCGGGAACATATCCACCGGATCAATCTGATCAAAAGTATAGCCTAACTGCTGAAATTCTTGCAGATCACGTACTAGCGTTGCTGGATTGCACGAAATATAAACAATTTTCTTGGGGTTAGTCTTAGCGGCAGCCTCAATAAACTCTGGGGTTAAGCCTTTTCTTGGCGGATCAACGAAAATAATGTCAACTTGCATCCCTTTTTCTGCCCATTTAGGCATAATTTCTTCAGCCTTACCAGTAACATACTTGGCATTTCGGATATCATTTAGTTTTGCATTATTATTGGCATCCTTGACTGCATCTCTGACGCTCTCAATACCACGCACCGAACGCACGTGTTTCGCTACGGTCAAGCCAATAGTGCCAATCCCTGAATAAGCATCAACAACCGCATCTTCTGGTTGTAAGTTAGCCTTTTTAATTGCTAAATCATAAAGCCGCGGTGTTTGCAATGAATTGATTTGGAAGAAACTTTCCGGTGAAATTCTAAACTTAACGTCACCAATTTGATCAGTAAGTTGTGGTTTACCAAAAATCAGGTAGTCCACCTTACCTAAAATAACATTAGTTTTCTTTGGATTATAGTTTAAAACTAAACTAGTTACACCCGGAATTTTTTTGATATCAGCCGCAACTTTGGGTAATTGAGCAAAGTCTTTATGCAAACATACTAGAATTACCATCATTTCACCTGTTGCCTTACTACGACGGACATCTAGATATCTAACTTCACCTTGATTATGAATTTCATCATAAGCCGGAACGCGATATTGGCGAAGAATATCACGCACTGCCACTAAGACACGGTCAATTTCAGGATCAGTTGTCAAAAAATTGGTTAACGGCACCAAATCATGTGAGTGCCGTCTAAAGAACCCGATTTCGAGTTGACCAGCAACTTCTCGGACGGGTACCTGAGCTTTATTGCGATAACCCGTCTCCTCCGGACTAGGTAAAGTAGAACCAACTTGCACATCATCAAGATGGGCTTTTTTCAATAAATTGACCACTTGGTTACGCTTGAATTCGAGCTGCTTGTCATATTTAATATGTGCCAGTGAGGCAAGCCCAGTTTGCACCCACTGATTAAGTTCAATCTTTACACGATCAGGGCTCTCTTTAACAAGCTCTTCAATTTTGGCAAAAGCAAAGGTCTTCTTAACTTTTAATATTTTTGCCCTGACTATTTCACCAGGAATTGCACTGGTTACAAAGACCGTCATTCCTTCATAATGCGCTACCCCCATCGCTTCATATGATAAGTCAGTGATTTCTAAGTCAATAATTTGATTTTTTTCCATGTTCTTGTCCTTTTTTACAAACAATTGGTTAACTATTCTATTTTACTAAAAATTTGAATAAAAGTAACATGCTGACTTATTCTTTAACTTTGCTTTAACTTCGCTTAATTATCTTCACACCCAATTTAAAATGTGTTAGTTTTAGTACTAATTTGAGCCACAGAAAGGACATTTTTATGAATATTTTTGATACTAATTCAGATCACCGACAAATTCATACTATTGCAGAAACTAATCGTTTTTTGACTAAAATGTATGCCCTGATGGGCGGCGCAGTTATGATTTCCGCCTTAGTAGCCTATTTGACTATGAATGTTTTTAGTACTGCACTAATGAATCTGCCTGCTACTATCATCTGGTTAATTTTATTAGTTCCCTTAGGTCTATCTCTAGGAATTAGTTTTAAAGCTAATCGCAACCCAGCAGCAGCTTTAGTTATGCTTATCTTTTTAGCTGCAATTTATGGCTTTGAATTTGCCTTAATTGCTGGCTTTTATACCGGCACCCAAATCACTTCAGCCTTTATCTCTGCCGCAACAGTTTTTATTGCCATGGCTATATTTGGAACTTTTACTAAGCGTGATTTATCTAATTGGAATTCCTATTTAAGTGCTGCTTTATTTGGTTTTATGGTAGCTTGGCTAGTCAATCTTTTCTTACGTAATCCAGCTGTCACTTACCTATTTTCCTTTATCGGTGTAATAATTTTTACTGGTTTAGTTGCTAGTGATGCCAATAAAATGAAAGCTATTTACAATAATTATGGCGACCAATTATCAAGTAATGGTCTAGCAATATTAGGAGCTTTGCAACTTTACCTTGACTTTATTAATATTTTTATGTTTTTATTAGAAATCTTTGGTGGTAATGGTAATAGGCGCAATTAATAAAAAAGGTGCTGGTCGCAATGATCGGCACCTTTTTTTATAATTAGATTATAGTAAGTAATAGCTTACATCATTACGATTTAAATTTAAAACACTTGAATATAGTCATCCATCCTCTTATACTTTTCATTATAGTTAATTTATAATATTTTTAAAATCAAATGGAGGTTACAGCATGATAGGTTGTAGCAGTTTTACATTAGAAACTAAGGATAAAAAACATTTTTTATCTAGAACAATGGACTTTATGATGGAAATGGCTGAACAAGTTATTTTTGTTCCTAAAGACAAAACTTTCGCCGTTTCATATAATACGACAGATCAAGTTACTAGTAAGCATTCATTTATTGGCATGGGTAGTATTCAATATGATATTGATAATTCTCCAGTTACTTGTGATGGTATTAATGATGCTGGATTAACAGGAGCTGTTTTATATTTCCCAGGATATGCTAGCTACAAACAACAGGCTGAACCTAATACTTGGGGTGTATCACCCGATAAAGTGATTTCTGTAATTTTATCTCAAGCTAGTTCATTAGCTGACGTGGCCGAATTATTTACCAATAAAATTTCAATTGTTAATGAAGCTAGCCCCGCTTTAAAGGTTATCCCACCTTTACACTATATCTTTTCTGATACTACGGGGGAAAGTGTTATCGTTGAAACACAAGAAGATGGTACACATATTATCCGAGATTCAGTTGGCGTGATGACCAATAGTCCCGATTATCACTGGCACGAAACTAATTTACGTAATTACCTTTCTGTTAGACCAAAACAACATAAAGATATTGAATTTTTGGGTAAAACATTAAAGCCGTTTAGTCAAGGCTCAGGTACCTTTGGCTTACCTGGTGACTATACACCACCATCACGTTTTATTAGAACAGCCTTCATGAAAAATAATGTTGAACAACCCAAAGATGAATTAACTGCTGTAAGTTTAGCTCATCATATATTAGAAGCTGTCAGTATTCCACGCGGAATCGTTGTTACTCCTGAGGATACTTTTGACTATACTTGTTATTCAGCTTATATGTGTGCTGAATCTAAAAGTTACTATTACTCAACTTACGGCAACCAACGTATTAGATGTGTCAAATTGACACCGGAGCTAGAAAAAGAAACTGAATACCATGAATTCCAAGTTAATCCAATAGAAGATATTGATTATGCAAATTAAAAATTGACAAAAAAACTATCGTTTCAATTATAAGAAACGATAGTTTTTTAATTACAAAAATTATATTCTTAATTACTTAAATATAAAACTTACTGATAATTATCAACAAAAATATAATTTTATTTACCTACAATATTTTTAAGTTCCTTTTCGTATTGCTCCTGAATTTGCTTGATTTCATCATCTCTATCAGTAGTGGCAGCTTGCTTTAACTGTTATGTAATGACAATAACTACTTTTTTAATAACTTGTGTAACAAGCGATTATTCACTTTAGACTAGCCCTTTAATCCTAGCTTCATTTGCGGCATCTTCTAAAGCAATAGCTGCTGATTATACGAATAAAAATAATATATATAGTTAATTTAGGAATTGCATCAACTAAAACCTTTTAATTTCAGGTTTTTTGCTCTGTATTCTACTAGATAAAAATAATTTTTTCTTCGCCACATATTAGTAAACTACTGAATTTCTAAATTTAACTTTTACTTTTATGATTAAAATAAAATACACATAACAATTAGACTAAGATGTCTAATTTGTTATGTGTACTTTAATTTTCAACTATCAGTATAATTAACAGCTAAACTATTATTTTTATTCACCAACGAAAAATTCAATTCGCCTCTGTAAATTTTTAAAAGTAACTGGGCAATAGGCACCAATTTCTCCATCCAGATTAACAGGAAGTTCTTTACCTATACTTTGACCAAACAACTCAATTTTTAAACTTCGTGTTTTTGTATAAATAATATCAGGATCATCTACATGCTTACCGTTTAAGGCAAGAGCCATTAGTCTTAATAATTTAACTGGATCAGATGGTTTTACCACAATTAATTGGAAAAATCCATCACCTAATTCTGCATCTGGCATTATTTGCTCAAAACCGCCGATTGTATTAGTCATCCCTAATAACAGCATCGAAAGTTTACCTTCATATACGCCATCGTCATATGTTAAGCGCAATTCATTTGTAGTCAAATGAGGTAACATCTCGGCTCCCTTTATCAAATATGCTGTATAACCTAATGCCGACTTAACTTCTGACGGTACACCATAGGTTAATTCAGTTAATGATCCACAGGCTGCAATATTAACAAAATATTGAGTATGATTTGCAAATGTTGCCTGGCCAATATCCATTTTCCGTGTTTTTTGTTTAAGGATTACTTTAACCGCATCTTTAATACTTTCACGCGGAATATGTAAGGCTCTAGCATAGTCATTAGTCGTGCCAGCAGGGATAATGGCCATTTGTGGTCTTTTTTCCAGAAAGGCAATCCCATTGACAACTTCATTGATTGTTCCATCCCCACCAGCCGCTACAATTAAGTCAAAGCCTGCATTTGCAGCTCGAGTAGCTTCTTTTTGCGCACTTTGCTTTTGGCGTGTTGTTCGAAATGCGCTTGCTTCATAACCTGCTTGTTCCAATACATTTAAAATGTCAGCAACATTTTTAGGCATCTGCTCGTGACCTGATACAGGATTATAAATCAATCTTGCTTTTTTAGTCATAAATTACTACCTTAATTACTCAAATTACTTTAAAATTCTCTTTAACGCTTTTGTAATTCTTGATTCAAAAGCTGATTGATAACCTTAGGATTAGCCTTACCACGTGTCTTTTTCATGATTTGACCAACCAAGTATCCAATTGCCCGATCTTTACCGTTTTTAAAGTCTTCAACTGATTGCGGATTACTGTCCACTACTGCTTTAACCATTGGTTCAAGCACACTAGTATCAGATAATTGAACCATGCCTTGGTCTTCAACGTACTTCTTAGGATCAGTTCCATTAGCAATTGTCTCGGCAAAAACTTTTTTAGCAATTTTCGAAGAGATTGTACCGTTCTTAATTAGTTCAATCATTGCTGCTAAGTTCTCAGGTGTTAACTTAATATCAGCTAAAGATACACGATTATCATTTAAATAACCATTTACTTGGGTATTCATCCAGTTAGCAGCTAATTGTGGATCTGCCCCAGCTGCAACTGTCTTATCATAAAAATCAGAGCTTTCTTTAGTTTGCAAAAGAACTTGGGCGTCGTAATCCTTTAAGCCAAATTCATTGACATATTGGCTGTAACGTTCTTCGGCCGAGCGTGGTAATGTCGCTGCAATTTCATCAATCCACTCTTGACTAATATGATCAGGGGCTAAATCTGGTTCTGGGAAATAGCGATAATCGGCATCGCCTTCTTTAACCCGTTCCAGAACAGTCTTACCTGTTGCTTCATCAAACCGGCGTGTCGATAATTGTACTCGACCTCCTGCCAATAAGACCTGTGCTTGCCGTTTTTCTTCATATGCCAAAGATTTACGTACATGTTCAAAAGAGTTCAGGTTCTTCATTTCAACCTTGGTTCCAAGTTCTTTTTGTCCAGCGGGACGAATAGAAATATTGGTATCAACTCGCATTGAACCTTCTTCCATCTTAACATCAGAAGCACCTGTAAACTGGACAATCTTACGTAATTTTTCAAGGTAAGCATAGCCTTCATCAGGATCTGCAATTTCTGGTTCAGAAACAACTTCCAGTAGCGGAACACCTTGCCGATTTAAATCAACATAAGAAAAGCCATTAGTCCCATGCGTATTTTTACCAGCATCTTCTTCAATATGCATTTCATGAATCCCAATCCGTTTCTTTTTACCGTGTACCTCAATTTCAACATAGCCGTCACGAGCTAAAGGTTGGTAAAATTGAGTAATCTGGTAAGCTTTGGGACTGTCAGGGTAATAATAATTCTTTCGATCAAAATGAGTATTTGGCAAAATATGTGAGTGCGTTGCTAAAGCAACCATAATCCCTAAGCGATAAACATCCTTATTTACGTAGGGTAAAACTCCAGGCATTGCCCAATCAATTACATTTGTTTCAGTATTAGGCTTAGCACCATAACTAACCGGTGAAGGTGAGAAAATCTTACTATTAGTTTTTAATTCGAAGTGTACTTCGAACCCAATTGTTGATTTAAAATTCATCTGTTAATCCCCCATTCCAGTTGGTGTCTTTTCATAAAACTTGTTAGTTTGTTCAATAAAGTCAGCTACTTGGAAAATACTTCCCTCATCAAATCGCTTAGCCATTACTTGTAACCCAACAGGCATTCCATCTACCATACCAGCTGGTACACTAGCAGATGGAATACCCGCTAAGTTAGCCGAAATGGTCAAAATGTCATTGTTATACATCTTAATTGGATCAGAAATTTCACTACCAATAGTGAAGGCCGGTGTAGTAGTTGTTGGACCAACAATTACATCATTTTCCTCAAAGATACGGTCAAAATCTTGACAAATCATGGTCCTAACCTTTGCTGCCTGTCTAAAGAAACGGTCATATGAACCTGCTGATAAAGCAAATGAGCCCAGCATAATTCGGCGCTTAACTTCTTCACCAAAACCTTCTGAACGTGATTTTACATAAACATCCAGTAGATCTTTTGTATCCTCTGCCCGATAGCCATAACGAATACCATCAAATCTTTGTAGATTTGATGAAGCTTCACTAGAAGCAATAATATAATAATCAGGAACTACATATTTAGTTAATGGTAAGGAAACCTCATTAACGACTGCTCCGGCATTTTCTAAAACAGTAATCTGCTCTTGAATTACTTCACGCATCTCACCATCAACAGCATCCATGTACTCTTTAACAACCGCTACCCGCATGCCTTTGATGTCTTTACCGATGTACTTAGTGAAGTCAGGAACTGCTCTAGTTGAAAGGGTAGAGTCATGTTCATCAGCTCCTGCAATAACATTAAGTACTTGGGCTGATGTTTTGGCCCGCTTGCTCATTACTCCAATTTCATCAAGTGAAGATGCGAAAGCAATTAAGCCCCAACGTGAAACACGCCCATAAGTTGGTTTAATACCAAAAACACCGTTAAATGCAGCTGGTTGCCGGATTGAACCACCCGTATCAGATCCAAGGGCAGCAACAACTTGTCCTGAAGCAACAGCAACCGCGGAACCACCAGAAGAACCACCTGGAACTTTGTCTAAATTCCAAGGGTTATGTGTTATACCAAAGTATGAATGTTCAGTCGATGAACCCATCGCAAATTCGTCCATATTTGTTTTCCCTACAAAAGTAGCCTGGGCAGCTTTTAAACGTTCAATAACTGTTGCATCATAGACTGGAATGTAGTTATCCAAAATATGACTAGCAGCTGTCGTTTTAACATCTTTAGTAAGAATATTATCTTTAATTGCAATTGGAATTCCAGCTAACTTATTCTTGCTAAAATCTAAATCAGCAGCAGGTTTAGCATCCTCCTGAACCGTAATCCAAGCATTTAACTTATCATCGGTCTGCTTAATATTGGCGACTGTATCTTGTGCTAATTGATCTGCTGATAAAGTCCCCTGAGCCAATTTTTCATTTAATGAGTCAATATCTTCATTTAAGTAATTCATTACTCGTCCTCATCCTTATTAATAATCACTGGAACCTTGATAAAGCCATTAGCTTGTTCAGGAACATTCTTCATTAATTCTTCGCGACTTTGCCAGTGTTCAGGCTTATCTTCTCTAAATACAGTATCACGATCAACTACTTGGACAGTTTCTTCAACACCCTCAGTGTTCACTTCTGATAATTGATCAGCCATATTGATAATTGAACTCATTTGTTCAGTAACCTGACTAATATCATTTTTATTAATTTCCAGCCGCGATAAAACTGCGACATGCTTAATTGTCTCTTCTGTAATTTTCATACTAATACCTCCTATTCGCCACCATAAATATGAACTTGATAACTATTATCTCCCGTTTCTTTAGCAACCAGTGCCTGAATATCATTTACCGAACCAATTTTTATTTCAATTGGAACATCATTTGCCAAATATTTTTTTGCGGTTGATAAAACTAAGCGGGTGAAACTTTGAATCTGCTCGTAACCATAAAACTGGGTCGTAATTGATATGTTTTCTTGTACCAACTTGCCATCTTCATAACGCAAAGTTGCGGTTACCCCACTAATATTAGGAAAATAGTTTTGAATTGATTCTTTAAAACTATTAAAGCTTGATGCATCACTACTGTTAATTGCCTTTTTATTACCAATCGTTGGTAATACCTCAGACTGAGTAGTAATGTTTTCCCATTTAACTATTTTACTACTATTAGCAGCGACTGTCCCGCTCAAAAAGTAACTTCCTGGAACGAGTGAATCCATACTTTCTTTAGCAAAAAGACCAACCGTTATTGGAACAGTTTTTAAATTTTTTCGCTTACGTAAACGTTGCACTATTTGTTCGGCAGCATGTTGACCAAATTCTTTTTGCTTAGCCCGTGAAATTGTAGCTTGATATTGTGGTCCATCTTTAACCTTCTGATAATAATCAATTGAATTAATGGCCAGACCAATACTTATACCGCCAATATGATAACTTGAGCCCGAGCCAGTTAAATAGTTCTGCTCAATAATTTCTTCTAAATAATAAGGATTATAATTCTTTTTACTACCTTCAGCAGGATTAAGTCCTAATTTATTATCTTTAGATTTACGTGATAGCCATTCATGTGCATCTGTAGTAGTAATATACTGCCCTTCTTGAAAAACATAAGAATTAGTTGAATAAACTTTTTTAGAAATTTGAATGAGTCCCCGTTCGAGTTCTCTGGTGTCAACTGAATTATCATTATCTGTTGCCGTTAATCCAGAGATTGGGCTTGTCACATAACGACCATTTTTTAATAAAACTGTATAACCATTATTCCCTGTATCTGTTGTCTGATAGGTTTTGGTACTGGAATTGGATGCAGTTTTAGCATTATTAGCTAGATTGGAGTTTTTCAAATTTCCACAAGCAGTTAGAGTCAAAGATAGCCCAAGAATTGTTAAAGCGTGTAAATATTTTTTCAATTTAATTATTCCTTTATTTAACTTGAGCAATTGCTTCTTCTTCAGTCAATAATTTAACGCCCAGTTTCTGTGCTTTATCGTATTTTGATCCAGCATCTTTACCATAGATAACATAGTCTGTTTTACCTGATACTGAACTAGTTACCTTAGCTCCGAGTGCTTGTAACTTTTGAGTAAACTCGCTACGGGTATATTGCACTAAAGTACCAGTTAAAACAACAGTTCTATTCTTAAAAAAGTTGTCAGGAATATCACTTGGTCCTGTTTGACCTAAGTAATTCATATTGACCTCACTTTGCTCAAGCTCAGTAACTAATTCTTTAACTTCTTTTTGAGCAAAATATGTTGTTAAGGATTCAGCAATTGTCATGCCTATTGTATCGATTGTAGCTATCTCTTGCACGTCTGCTTGCATAATCTTTGTCATATTTTTAAACTTTTGCGCTATTAGCCGTGCAGCTTTAGCTCCAACATGGTCTATTCCTAATCCAGTTAATAGTAATTCCACAGAATTATGTTTGGAATTATTAATTGCTACTAGCAAATTACTAATCGCCCTATCTTTAAAATGGTCTAGCTTAGCCAAATCAGCTGCTTGCAAATGATACAAATCAGCTACGTTATGAACTAAACCATTAGTAATTAATTGTGCAACAATTTTGGGACCTAACCCATCAATATTCATAGCTTGTCGTGAAGCAAAGTGAGTTATGCCTTCTTCAATTTGCGCTGGGCAGGAGGGGTTGACGCACCTGAGGGCAACCTCATCTGGTAAATGAATTAAATCTTCTTTACATGATGGACATTTAGTTGGAATTTCATATAGGACAGCATTTTTGGGTCTTTTAGCTAGTACAACTTGTGATATTTCAGGAATAATATCGCCTGCCTTATGCAACATGACAGTATCACCAATTCGTACATCTTTTTGTTTAAGCAAATCGACATTATGTAATACAGCATGAGAAACTGTTGTCCCGGCTATCTGTACCGGATCCATAATTGCTGTCGGGGTTACTACCCCTGTTCGACCAACTGTCCACTTAATTTCATGAACAACCGTTTCTTGCTCTTCCGGTGGAAATTTATAGGCAATCTCCCAACGCGGTATTTTAACTGTAGCTCCCAGTTCATTTTGTAAGTTCAAATCATCGACTTTAATAACAATTCCGTCAATGCCATATAGCAAATTATCCCTTTTTGAAGTATATTCATCAATAAAGGCAAAAACCTGGTCCAAATTAGCCAGCTTGCGTCCAGTTTGATTTGTATGAAAACCCAGCTCATCTAACTTAGTAATTGCTTGATGCTGACTAGTAATATTAGCTGGCGGATTCACCCAAGTATAAATAAATGTACTTAAATTTCGCTGTTTGGTAACTTTAGCATCTAACTGACGCAATGATCCGGCAGCCGCATTTCGTGGATTAGCAAACGTTGTTTCACCTTTTTCATCTCGCTCTTGATTTAATTGCGCAAAAGCTGCTTTATCCATATAGCACTCGCCCCGAACTTCAATGGTTAATTTTTCTGGTAGCTTTTGTGGAATATCGGCAATATAACGAGCATTAGCGGTCACATCTTCACCAACCAATCCATTTCCTCGTGTAGAAGCCCGCTTAAGCTCCCCATCAACATATTCAAGATTAAGTGATAAACCATCAATTTTTAATTCAACATTATACGCTACTGAATGGCCAACTTGGCGCTGAATACGAGCATCAAATTCGGTCAACTCTTCTTTAGAAAAAACATCCCCCATTGAAAGCATGGGAACTTCATGAACAACTTTTGTGAATTCACTATCAATTTCTCCACCAACTTGTTGAGTAATCGAATCTGGCGTAACAATTTGTGGGAACTGCTGCTCTAATTCCAATAACCGATTATAATTTTGGTCATATACATAATCTTCAACTTGTGGAGCATCTTTTACATAATATGCTTGCGCCCACTCCTTTAATTGTTTTCTTAAAGAAGCTGCTTCTTTTTTGGCTTCATTTAGAGTTAGATCAGCCATTTCCTACCCCCCTGATCAAAATAATAACTTTAACTCAATTCATTATACCTTTTTAATAGGTGCAAAGGCTGCCAAAAGTCGTTTAATCCCCTTCTCTTTAAAAGCAATATCTAATTCCATATCCTCACCAGAACCATTGACTTTAACAACTACTCCTAGGCCCCAAGCTTTATGTTTTACTTGATCACCAACATTCCAGCCCCTTTTCTCAGCACCGACAGCACCAGCTGGTTTTATCTTAGGTGTATAAACTTGGGCCCGGGCACGTTCAGCCACATTCGCAAACGGAGCAGCCTGGGCTTGAAAAGAGTCCGCGCCCAAAGTAGGAAAACTTGACCCTTCAATTTTAAGATCAGCTTCATCAATTTCATCTAAAAATCTAGATGGTTGATTATTTTGAGTTCTGCCAAACATCGTTCGTGAGTATGCATTAGTTAAATACAGTTGCTGTCTTGCTCTAGTAATGCCAACATAGGCTAACCGGCGCTCTTCTTCTAACTGATCATCTTCTAACAATGCTCTTGATAATGGAAATAGCCCATCTTCCATTCCAACTAAAAAAACAACTGGAAATTCCAAACCTTTAGCAGCATGTAGTGTCATTAAAGCAACTTGCTGATCATTATTTGCTAAATCATCTTGATCACTCAATAATGAAACTTCTGCTAAAAAGTCACTTAAGATTTCAGATTGATTATCTTGGTCATATTGATCATCAAACCGTTTAGTTACTGATAAAAATTCGTCTAAGTTTTCTAATCTGGTTTCAGCTTCAATTGTATGTTCGGCTTTAAGAGCATCAATGTACCCGAAATCTTGCAAAATTTTTTCAGTAAGACCTGTAACGCTATGGTTGCGGGAATACTTAATAGCATCTTTAAGTTTTGCACCAAAATCACTCAATTTAGTAGCTATTCTAACAGAAAGACCTGACATACCTACATGATTAAAGGCTTCAAGTAAGGACAAATTACTAGTTTGAGCAAAATTAGTAAATTTTTCAACACTTACATTACCAATGCCCCGCTTTGGCGTATTAACAATTCGATTAAAACTCATAGTATCACTTGGGTTAGATACCAGCTTTAAGTAAGCCATGACATCCATAATTTCTTTTCGGTCATAAAATTTATGACCACCAACTATTTGATAGGGAATGTTTGATTTAACAAAAGCCTCTTCAACGGTTCGCGACTGGGCATTAGTTCGATACAAAATGGCAAAGTCGCGATAAGAACGATTTTTATTTTCAACTTCTTCTTGAATTTTGCTGATAATAAAATGTGCTTCATCTTCACCACTTTGGGCTCGATAATATGTAATTTTTTCACCCTCTCCTTGATCCGTCCATAACTTTTTAGCTTTACGGTTACGATTATTTTTGATAACTGCGTTAGCTGCTGCCAAAATATGACCAGTCGAGCGATAATTTTGTTCTAATTTAATAGTCTGTACACCATCGTTTTGGTAATCATGTTCAAAGTTCATGATATTTTCCAGATTTGCACCACGCCAACCATAAATAGATTGATCTGCGTCTCCAACTACACAAATATTCTTATGCTGAGCTGCTAGTTGATGGCACAATTCGTATTGTGCTTGGTTGGTATCTTGATATTCATCAACTAATAAATAATGAAACTTAGCTTGATAGTAATGTAAAACTGTAGCATCCGTTTTAAACAACACTAAAGTTTGCATAATCAAATCATCAAAATCCATTATTTGGTCATGTTTTAAGCGTTTCTGGTATTCTTGATAAATTTGTGCAGTTATCTTCTCAAAGGGCATTGAACTGCTGGCTTTTAATGCATCAGGCGTTAGTAGCGCATTTTTGGCATTAGAGATAGCTGATAAAACACGACGTGGTTCATACATTTTGGGATTAATATTTAGTTCTTTTTCGATATGCTTAATTAAGGTTAGCTGTTCAGCTGCATCTGCAATCGAAAAATTTTGGCTATAACCAATTTTTTCCGCATCACGACGTAAAATTCTCACACACAATGCATGAAAAGTTGACATCCATATACTCTCTGCTTGTGAACCAAGTAATTCCCGTTCCCGCTCGCGCATTTCTGCGGCTGCTTTATTAGTAAAAGTAATCGCCAAAATATTCCAGGGTAAAATTCCTTTTTCATTAACAAGATATGCAATCCGTCTAGTTAAAACTGAGGTTTTTCCAGAACCTGCTCCAGCAACCACTAAAAGCGGTCCCTCAGTCGTTTTAACAGCTTGCTTTTGCTGCGGATTTAAGCCCGCTAAAATAGATTCTTCGCTCATTCTAATTCCCTTCGTCTGATTTTTGATAGCCATCTTATTGTACCAAAAATGTTATATAAATTTGGCATGGTTTGTTTCTTACTTGTCAAATCGATCAAGTTGATACTGCTGAATTATTTTAATTAATTTATCTGCATAATTTGGATCAGTAGCATAACCATCTTTGACTAAAGCATGGGCTTGCGTTTGATAGTCTTTGGCCGCAAGAACATGCTGATATTGATTTTTATTCCAACTAGTACCTCGTTGAAAAAGACGAGCATGAGCCCGAATCGATGCTTCATAGGAATCATAAATTTGAAAACGTGCTTTTACTAAAACCCATTTCCCTTTTTCAAATTCCTTAGTCGTCAAAATTGCCGACGTGTTAGGGTTAGAACCCTTTACCCCAAATAAGTTATTGTATTTTTGCGATAAACTACTTTTACCGTAGTTGCTTTCCAAACATGCTTGGGCAATCGTAATACTAGGTAAAAGTTCATATGATTTGTCAACTTCTTGAGCAACTGGACCAATCTCATTAATAAAAGCTTTGTGCTGCTTAATAATCTTTTGTCTAGCTGCTTCCCGTGCAATTTGTTGTTGTCTGATTTTTTCTGTTTCAATTGCTTGACGACGATAGTATCTAAAACTGACGAAAGCAATTATTAATACAAACAAAATGACAAACGTTTCTATAATAATTAGCCAGTTAGATTGTTTTTTACCCCTGCGTTTTTTTACCATAAAAAAGTCCTTACTTAAAATAGTTGTTACAATAAGTATACCTTCTCGCACGTTAAAATTATGGAATGTAATTAATTTTTAAAATAAAAAAAGATAATTAATATTTAAAAATACCCCATAAAAGTTAGATATCAATTTAACAATTACAGAGTATTTCACATTTTTATTTGAATTTTATTTTTAAACAAAAAAATGGAGTTGCTACTCCATTACAAATGATGCGGGCAAGAAGACTCGAACTTCCACGATCTAAAAACGATCACAAGATCCTTAGTCTTGCGCGTCTGCCAATTCCGCCATGCCCGCAAATACAGTAATTAGTATACTGTAAAATCAAATTCAGTTCAATACTTTCCTGCGCTTTTTATTAACTTATTTGCCCGTTTCTCTTTTTATAATCAATTACTTGTACCTATCATGACCTAAATCACTTGTAAAAGTAGTCATAGCTGAACTCATTATTTGAAAACGAAAAGGGTTTTTCAAACTTGAAAAACCCTTACTTAATTATCTTTCTTCTTCATCATTATGCCAAAATCGGTGCCAAAAATCTGCGTTATACTCTGGAATTTCATTAAATTGGCAATGCCTTCTGTTCTTATCATGCTTAAAATCTTGATAGTTTGCAAAATGATTCCACTTTTGCATTCTCCGACACATATTATTACTTTCTGCTCGTGATAAGTTATGTTGGGCAGCATATTTACGCCACTGGAAAATTGCTTTCATCCGAAATGCTGGATCAACAAATTTTTGCGCTTGTTGTTTTAGATTCTCATCCCAGCCATCAGCAATCTTTTCTAAATACTGACCAAATTCTTGTTGCTCATTCTCACTTAAGCCGGCAAAGAAGGGGGCAGTATCTTGCGCCTTTTCGAGTTCTTTCAGTCGACCTGCTTCCTCTTTTCCCTCACTGGTTAGAAAAACTCGTTTTACCCGTTTGTCTTGGTTGTCCGTTTCACGTTTAATATAACCCTTTACCTCCATTTTTTTCAATAATTCAGCCAATGATCCCGGTTGCAATGCCAAAACTTCTGCCAAATAATTTTGGGTTAAGCCATCTTCTAATTTTAAAACTGCCAACACTCTTTTTTGCCCTGAAATTGGCTGCTTATTCTCAAACATAAAGTAGCGACTAGCACGCATAATAAAGTATAATTTTTTCATTAAGTTATCACTTGTTTGACTCATAATAAAAGCTCCTTACCTTACTAATTTTATTTTTGTTAGGTACCTAATTTTATACTTAAATTATAGTTTCGTACCTAACATTTTGTCAAACAAAAACTGCAAAAATTTAACAACTTTTGCAGCTTTATTTTTTAGATCTCATTTTTATTAACTTAAGGTGTCCACGACATTTGCTACAGCCATACTTGGCAATATTAATTGGACGTACTCGAGCATACTTTTGTTTACAAAATTCGCACTGATATAAATAGCTAACTGGCTGGTGGCGCCGTAAACCAATATCGGGTGCATAACGCAACCCACCCACTTGTTTGAGTAAGGTCTTAAATTCCCAATCAGAGTGACGATAACCTAATTTAGCTAAATGTAAATGGTAATGCACCAGTTCGTGCTTAATAATTCCCACTAATTCATGTTTGTATTGTGGTGCTAAAAAGTGACGATTAATTTCCAAATGGTGATCATTTAAGTGATAACGTCCCCCAGTGGTTGTCATTCGCCGATTAATTTTAACTTGATGTTTAAACTTGCGCCCAAAATACTTAATTGATAGCAATTCAACTAATTTTTGTAGTTCTTGTTCATTCATTGCTATTTTAATATTTTCGCATACAGAGCAGCTTCTTTCTTAGTCTTTATTCTAACTTTAAGCGCTGTTACTAATTTTCTTTTTAAGGGTTTTTCGCCTTCCATCCACGTTCCAGTAAAAACATGAATTGTCTTCGATTTAGCAGACGGATTGCATAAAATTCCATCCGGATAAACATGAATCTTTTCTTTTAAAACTTGCTCTTGATTATTAGCTTTTGCCCCATACTTCTGTTTCAAAATATTTGAAACAGATAGGGTATTGACACCGGCTAATTGGTCTTTGGCATCAAAAGTAAAATCACGCCCGTCATAATAAGCTAGCATATCTTTAAGTAATGGATGATGGGGTTCAGCCCCAAAAACAGCAGTAAAAGGGTTATCCTTATTTTCAAAGCCAACAAAAGCACGATTATTTAATAGTGCGGCTAAGTCATCTAAAACTAAAACATCAGTGTCTAAATATATGCCCCCCTGCTCATAAATAGCTTTTGCCCGAATATAGTCAGAAACAAACGCCCACTTTTGCGCTTTATAAGCTTGGGCAACATATTCATTTTCATGAACATTAAAATTTTGTTCATTCCACTCAATAATTTGATAATCTCCTAAGTGCTTACGCCATGTTTTCATGCAACGCTGGATGTTTTTAGGTTTCGGTTTCCCACCGACCCAGACATAGTGAATAATTTTGGGAATCATTTTAACCTCACTTAAAAAATTTTTTAAATAACATAATTAAATCTTGATTAAAGTCAAGCCGTAAAAGAAACATCAGGGCAATGTATAAGATAAACATAATAAGCGATTTCATTGCCATGTTGAAGAAAGCTGATGAAACTAGCTGTGGTAGTAGCATACCTACTACTAAGACAATCCCAGCAATTAAGAAATATTTTGGAACTTCTTGAAATGAATATTTAAAGTCGTAACCATCACGCACAATTAGTAAACGTAAGATTAAAACGATTAATTCGGTTGTTAAAATTGCAAGCATTGCGCCAGTTGCCCCGTATAATTGATCCAAAAAATAACTTAAAACCACTTCTAAAATGGCTCCTACAATCACTGGAATAGCATAATCTCGATCGCGATGATTGGCTAAGGCAAACTGATTGGCAAACACGCCGCCCATCGGAATCATGATAATTGTCAGGGCAAAGAAAAACATTAACGGGGTCATTGGGATAAACTTGGCGCCAAAAAAGAACGGAACAAATTCCTTAGTATTGGCCATAATGATCACCGCAAACATTGTTCCTAGCATCACTGTCGCATCCAATGACTTTTTTAGAATTATTCGTTGCTGCTTTTGCCCTTCACCAGCCATTTTAGGCATAATTACCAAGGAAATACTAGTAACAATTCCTAAAACCATATTAGAAATGCGCTGCGAATTATCATAAAAAGCAACTTGGGTAGAATTTTGAAAAAGACCTAAAATTGGCTTATCCAGGGAAGTATAAATTTGGGTGGCAATTTGGGGAATTAATAACGTAATGATAGCTTTAATAGTTGTGTTAAATTGATAAAAATGCTTAACTGGTCCACCAATATAGCGATGAATATCAAACCAAAAAACAAGCGATCCCAATAAAGTCGAAACCGACATAATTAACATGTATTTCCATAAATCACTTGGTTCTTTAACCCAGACTAAAATTAAAATAACTGAAACTAACTTGACAGCCGTGTTTTTCAAAACAACACGCCCAAATTCAGCTAGTCCTTGAAAAAACCACGAAATATCAACTTGGGCAGCAATCAAATATGGTATCATCAGTAATAAATAATTTCCATATTTAATTCGATAATGGCCAACTACAACCAATAAAATTATAACTGTAGCTGCCCCAGCAATTGCTTGAAAATACCACAAGCCCCAAAAAACTTTAGTCAGTTCTTGCTGATTACCATGGGAACGAGTTTGGGAAATTGTTCGCATTCCAATATAAGAGACTGACAGGGTACAAAATATCATTAAAAATTGCACAATATTATTTACATTACTGTAAATTCCATAAGTATGGGGACCTAATATCCGCGAAAGATAAGGCACGGTTATCAATGGCACTAAAACTAAAAAAATTTGATAAACAGCATTATATAAAATATTTAAAAAAGTTCTTTTCACAATTTCCCCTTTAATAGTTTGTTGACATTAAAGTAAAAATATCATCACAACATGAATGACCTTGAACTTGATTAGTCAAATCTAGCCAATACTGTCGCTTTGACTGATATTCATCCGAATTGGTTAAAGCAACAAGTAGTTCCTGTTGGCTTTTTACACAAATTCCAGGCACAACTTGTTCATATGGACTCAGCAGCAAACCGCGTGTATTTTCATATTTAGTCAAATAATTCGTGAGAAAAATAATTGGCTGATCCAAATTTAGATAATCAAAATAAATTGATGAAAAATCAGTAATTAGGAAATTAGTAGCACCTAATAATTCATATAAATCATAATCATGTTCAAACAAATAATCATTATTTAGAAAAGCAATATTAGAAAACTGACTAGTCAAGTGTTCAAAAAAACTCATTTCATAGGGATGCAATTTAACCACTAAATACTGATGTTGTTTTTTCAAAGCACAATTAAGCTGTTCTACATCAAAATCTGGTAAGGTCAAAAAGTTGCCAGCCTTAATTTGGGCTAAAACTTGGCTATCTTCCATTTCATAGCGAAAAGTTGGCAGATAAATCCCAATTTGAGCTTGATCATCAACAATTTTAAATAAGTCATGTAACAATTGAGATTGAGAAATTGTCGGGGACTTTAAAGCGTCAAGGCGGGGAAAACCAACTTTCTGATACTTGTCATTTTCAATTGCACAGCACGCACTCATCAAGCTTTCATAAAGATCAGAGCTAGAAGTAACAATATCGGCATTTTTTTGCCATAAATATTGGTTACGCAAGTCCGTTTTTCGATTAGTATTATTGGCCATAATTCCCATTCGCTTGAGGGGAATTCCGTGCCAAAATTGAATATTAATTTGTTTCTTATGAATTTTAAATGGCTGGTGCGTTGTTACTACATACTTAGCTGCACCAATTTCGCGCCAAATTGCAAAGGACAAGTGTGAAGAAGGCCATGGTTCGACCAAAGTTACTTTATATTCTGAATGGGCTTCTTTCATATATTTACCAAATAAATAACCGTTCGAACCTGAACGGCCAGCACCATTTAGAATTACAATTTTATTATCTTGTATCTTAGTAAACCGAGCGCCAAATTTCATTAGGCTCAAATATAAACGAAACAGAAAATTCTTCATTAGCCAATCTTTCTATTTTCCAAGCGTACCCAAAAGATAGTGAATCTTTCAAGTGTTTTACTTACATTGCAAACTTTTTAGTAAATTAATATTGCGCTAACAAACTCTATTAGTAAAGTATAGATTAAATAAAGTACTGCTACACTATTTTAAAATTATTCTTAGATCTTTTAAATTTTTGATTTCTATTCAAAGTTTAAGCAGCAAAATGCTCCTATGTGATAACTTTAAAAGTCTACCTTTTTAAAGCACAAGTTGCTTAAGTTTTAGTACTTCTTTAATTAATATTAATTGGATAATTGGGACACCTTTATTTTTAGTAGCTGTCCTTAAACTATACCTAAATTTTAAAAATTTCACTAATGTTCAATCTTTTTTACCACTTAACTTGATAAACTCGACTCCGTGTTGTCACCCCGGCACCATTATGATAAGAAATCGTTAAATATAGATTATTTTCTGAGATCACTTGAATATTCTCCAACTCAGTTGCATAACCTAAAATATCAATATTCGCTTGATCAAAGTCAAGAATTTGCCATCCTTGATCATTAGATGAGCCCCATGCGCCCCATGGGATTTTAATAATCCGCCGTGGTTTTTGGCTTAAATTACCTTGGCTAGGCGCGAATTCGCTAGAAATATACACATTTCTTTTTTCATCAAGAGCAAATCCTTGTAAAGAACCAATTTTATCAACAGCTATAATATGGTTAATATAAAATTCGCTTAAATATGGTAATTCACCAAGGTTAACATAGCCAATACCCACTTTATCAAGAGCTGCATTAATTACAGCTAAATCATATAGAATAAAATAACCGTTATTTCCCTTTGACAGAGTAGCAGTTTGCTGATCAATAGTAACTAACATTAACAATTTACCTGCCGGCGAAATAGCCGCATCAAATCTAAGTAAATCATTTCCCCGAAAAGGTAAATAGGTATCCACCCCCTGATGCTCTATAACCCGCAATCCACGTCCAGCTCGGTTAAGATAAGCCAAACGAACAAATTCGGTATTGCTTGTATGGGCGCTTCTAGATGGAATTGTGACGCGGGCTAATTGCGTTGACCAATTAAAGTGGTTTTTTTTCGTACCAATAAACCACATATTTGGCTGATTAGCCAAATCAAGTGTCTGCGTATGACCACCCGCCATTTGGGAAGCATTAAAAACTTGCTTAAAAAGAGGATAGCGTCTTTTTCTAGCCCGATAAACATAATTATGAGGATCTTGTTGGTTATTGTATTGCAAGGCATACAAATTCTGGCCAACAATGCTTACTTTTTGAATGACATTATTATGTAACCCTTGTAATTTATTAAAAATTTCACTAACAAGAGTTAAAGAAAAGTCTGATTGCTTCAGTATCATAAGGACCTCTTTTTTTAAAATGTCAAAACCGCTGACAAAATGCCAGCGGTTTGAATAACTTTTTATTTCAATGAGCGTTTAAACTTACGAGGATTCTTTAAGGCCTATTCATAATAACTAGCAGTACTAGATCAAGTAAGTGACTCTAGTTACTACCAATCCACGGATAGATTTAATTCAGCATTCGTAAATGTAACAAACAAGTGCCTTACTTCCTGTTGAATGTGTCACCAGCTTCTTCTTTAGCCGCTTAATTAGTCTTAGCCATGTAAGTAGTATCTTTTGCCACTCCCACAGGTGAATCAAGACAACCTCCAAGGTGCTTTTTTAAGCTTGCATTCATCGAAATTAAAACTAATAGTTAGTCGTATAAATTCTGACTAGTTGCCGTTAATTCAGTTTTATTAATTGGGGGCATTCCAAAATACTCCCATTGACTTACTAAAAATCAGTTTTATTAAGATAAATGCCGCCCAATCGCATTTCCAATTACTGACAGGGTAAAACAAACAATAAAATATAAAACTGCTAAAGCAGCAAACATTGGCAAGATATAGTTAGCATTTTGGCCATAAATAACTTGCGCATGCTGCATCATTTCTGGTACAACAATAATTGTTGCCAACGAAGTATCTTTAATTAACGACACAAATTGACTAATAATGGTTGGTATCATGTTTTTGTATGCTTGGGGCAATACTACATGCCAGAGAGCTTGCACAAAAGACATCCCTGTCGAACGGGCGCCCTCCATTTGGCCTTCAGAAACAGATTGAATCCCCGAACGAACAATTTCAGCAATCATACTTGACTCAAATACTGTCATTGCAATAATTGCAGCTGGAATTGTTTCTGGCCGCAAGCCAAAATTTGGCAACCCAAAATAAGTGAAGAAAATAATCAAAAGTAATGGTACATTACGAATAATGTCGATAATGAAACCGACAATTTTTGAAATCCATTTAATTTTAGAATACCTAATAATACCCAAAATGGAACCAATAATAAAACTTAAGATAACGGAGATTACCGAAATATAAATAGTTACCCAAAGGCCCATTAATAAAAAACGTAAATTAAGCCATGAAAGGGCATTAATCCAATTTTGCATTTCAATGTACCTCCCTTAAGCCAATTTCTTTTCTAAGTGTTGCATATAATAGCTAAGTGGTAGAGTTATGATTAAATACAAGATTCCTACCACTAAATAGCTATTAATAGTATCAAATGTAGTCGAAGCAATTGTATTAGCCTGATACATTAAGTCAAATCCCGCCACAAAAGCTAGAACTGATGAATTTTTAACTAGGTTAACAAATTGATTACCTAATGGTGGAATAACAATCTTAAAAGCTTGTGGCAAAATAATATAGCGCATTGCTTGCCAATATGTCATTCCCGTTGAACGCGCCCCTTCCATTTGACCTCCAGAAACAGATTGGATACCAGAACGGATTGTTTCAGCAATGAAGGCCGAGGTATAGAGGGTTAATCCAATTGTCCCAGCAGTAAATCCACTAATCTTTACTACATAGTTGGGAATCACTAAATAAAAAAACATTGTGATTACTAATAATGGAATGTTACGCATAATTTCAACATAAGCTCGACCAATTGTACGCATTACCTTACTTGGTAAAACTTCCATAATAGCAAAAATTGTCCCAATAATTAGACTAAAAAACAGTGCAATTATACTAGAAAAAACTGTCCAGCCCAGTCCAATTAATAATTGGCTACTAAATTTGGTAAAAATATTAATCATTGGCGATACAGCTCCTTATACTTAAAACCTGGAACATCGCCAAACCACTTTTTAATCAAACGATTATATTCACCATTATGCTGCATCTCAAGTACTGCCTTGTCAACAGCCTCGGCAAATGCGGTTTGTCCTTTATCAACTGCAACACCATATGGTTCAACAGTAAATGTTCCGCCACGAACTTCATAGCCTGGGTTTTGAACAGCAAGACCAAACAAAATACCATTATCGGTGGTCAAAGCATCTCCCTGCTTAGATTTTAAAGCATTCATTGCCTGAGCATAATCCTGAAGTTCAATTATTTTTGCCTTAGGTGCAACTTTTTTTATGTTTTGCACCGAATTCGCACCAACAACTCCAATGACGGTTTTACCACTAAGATCTTTGGTACTTTTGATTTTTGAATTTTTGGGAACCAAAAGTGATTGACCAGCATCAAAATACGATTTAGAAAAAGAAATTACTTTTTTTCGTTCAGGGGTTATCGTCATTGTTGCAATTACCGCATCCACATTTCGGTTTTTAAGTAGCGGTATTCTCGACTGCGAAGTGGTCGTAACAAATTCAGCACGACCTTTAGGTCCTAAAATGTGCTTAGTAATATGCTTAGCCATATCGACGTCAAAGCCTTTTTGTTGACCATCATGTACATCAATTAAACCAAATAATTTTACATCACCTTTAACGCCCCAAGTGATTGTATTCGCCTGTTGAACATCTTTTAAAACAGACTGGTTATTTGTACTTTTACCGCATCCACTCACCAGAAAAATGCAAGCCATAAGAGAAATTAGCCAAAATTTCTTTTTCATACATAACCTCCTTAGTGAGAGATGATTTTACTCAAAAATTGTTGGGCACGTACTGTTTTTGGTTGTTTGAAAAAGCTTTGACAATCATCATCTTCGACAATTGTACCCTTATCCATGAAAATTACTCGATTAGCTACTTCTTTAGCAAAGCCCATTTCATGAGTTACGATTAAAGAGGTCATCCCACTATCATTAGCAACTTTCTTTATAACTTGCAAAACATCATCAATCATTTCTGGATCAAGTGCTGAAGTTGGCTCATCATATAAAATTAGCTTTGGGCGCATTGCTAATGTTCTAGCAATCGCCACACGCTGCTTTTGTCCACCAGAAATTTGTGAAGGCATGTTATGGGCCCATTTTTCTAAGCCAACCATTTCTAGTAAGTCCATTGCCCGCTTCTTATTCTCTGCTTCAGGAATGTGACTAACAATTCTAGGGGCTAACATAATATTTTCGAGTACATCTTTATTTTTATATAAATTAAAATGTTGAAATACCATTCCAACGTCACTACGTAAAATATTTAAATTAGTCTTAGGATCTGACAGGTCGTGCCCGTTAACAATCAATTGACCCTTTTGAATTGACTCCAGACCATTTACAGTACGCACTAAGGTGCTTTTCCCTGAGCCTGAAGGTCCAATCAAAACTACGGTTTCGCCTTGATCAATTTCTAAATTAATGTCGTGCAATGCGTGAAAATGACCGTAATATTTTTGCACGTCATGGAACTCTATCATCGACACTGTTATCGCCTCTTTCGTATTTAATTGCAACAAAAATTTTATTGCAAAGTAAAATATATGTTTTCTAGTATACTATAAATGGTTAATTTTTTTAGAAAATATGCATAAATTTAATAAAAAATTATACTTGGTAACTTTTAAAAAAGTGCTGAATAACAAACAAAAAGCTCTTATTATAACAATTTAGACTATTTCATAATTGTTAACTTTATCAAAGAGCTTTTTTATTATTTAATTTATTTTTTACCTAATATACGTTGCACAAACTTAACTACTTCAACAATAACAATCATACCCAAACCAGCTACTAAAACTATTAGCCATTGTGTAATATTTAACTCAGTTACATCAAAGAACTGATTCATAAACGGCAATTCAACTGCAGACATGACAACTGCAGAAATTAAAATTGCCAGATTAAACCACTTATTCGCAAACGTTCTTTTTGAAAAAATCGATTGGTGAATATATTTAGAATTAACCGCATGGAAAAGTTGAATCAATCCCAGCGTTAAGAAAGCCATTGTCAAAGCATCCTGATGCTGTAAGCTGGTATTACCGACATGTGGGCCAAAATTCAATCCCAATTGGTAGGTAGTTAAAACTAGTATTCCTTCTAGTACTCCTTGGTAAACAATTGAGCTGGCTACTCCCCCACTGAAAAAGTTTGATTGTTTTCCACGCGGCATTCTTTTCATTATCCCCTTTTCAACGGGTTCAAGTCCCAAAGCAATTGCTGGTAGTGTGTCTGTTACCAAGTTTATCCATAATAATTGAACCGGTGCTAGAATATCCCAGCCTAGCATTGTCATCATAAATACGGTTAATACTTCACCAACATTGCAACTCATTAAATAAAGAATTGCCTTTTGAATATTACTAAATACTTTTCTTCCTTGCTTGACTGCCTCAACAATTGTTGCAAAATTATCATCTGCTAAAATCATATCACTGGCGCCTTTAGAAACTTCAGTACCTGTGATCCCCATCCCAATACCAATATCTGCCTGTTTCAAACTTGGGGCATCATTAACGCCATCTCCAGTCATCGCAACAATCTTACCACGTGACTGCCAAGCTTTAACGATGCGTACCTTATGTTCTGGTGAAACTCTAGCATACACACTAAAATCAGGCACATGTTCTGCCAAATAATTATCACTAAAATTATCTAACTGTCCACCTGTAACTACTCGCTCATCTTGATTAGGAGCTAAAATCCCTAATCTTTCAGCAATAGCTTGAGCAGTTACTTGATAGTCGCCAGTAATCATAACTGTTTTAATACCAGCACTATGTGCCTCAGCAATTGCTGCTTTAGCTTCAGGACGTTCCGGATCAATCATTCCAACTAATCCTGCAAAAATCAAGTTTTGCTCAACATTATCAGTAGTTGGTTCATCATATAACTGATCAACAGTTTTATATGCTAACCCCAATACTCGCAAAGCTTTTTGCGCCATTTCCTGGTTGGCAGCCGCAATTGCTGCCCTCTGCTCTTCAGTAATAGGCTTAATTTTACCATTTTGTTCAATTCTGGTTACACGCTTAAGCAATTGATCGGGAGCACCTTTGACTGCTACAAAATACTGCTGCTGGTCCAAATTAATGGTACTCATTAATTTCCGACTAGAATCAAACGGTACCTCTTGCAGCCGTTTATGCACTTGCAGAAGTTGCTGAACATCAATTTTTTGATTAAGGGCAAATTGAATTAGAGCAGTTTCTGTCGGATCTCCTAATAGTTTATTATTATTATCTAATTTAGAATCATTTGCTAGAACCATGGTCATTAAAGCATGATTATCGGCTGCAAGTGCTTGTGTAGCTGGATGCTGTTGATTATTGTAAAAAACTTGCTCAACAGTCATTTTATTTTGTGTTAAAGTTCCAGTCTTGTCAGAACAAATAATGTCTGTAGCTCCCAGTGTTTCGACCGCCGGAAGCTTGCGTACTATTGATTTGTGCTTAGCCATTACCTGGGTACCCAGTGCTAGAATAATTGTTACAATTGCTGGCAAGCCTTCAGGTATCGCAGCCACAGCTAAAGAAACGGCTACTAAAAACATGTCAATTGCCAATTTATCCGTTGGCTCGGTTCCTCTTTTCGTAAAAAAGCCAACAACAAACACGATTGCACAAATCAGCAAAATCATGATCGTTAAAGTTTTGCCTAATTGATTAAGATTACGTTTCAAAGGGGTATCTGTTTCATCAGTATTATTAAGCATTGTAGCTATTTTACCAACTTGAGTATTCATCCCTGTTTCTGTTACAATACCTTCTCCGCGCCCATAAGTCACATTAGTATTAGCAAAAGCCATATTTTTCTGGTCTGCTAAAGCAACTTTTACGTCATTAATAATTGTCGCTTCTTTGTCAACTGGTACAGATTCACCGGTTAAAGCTGATTCCTCAACTTTTAAACTTTTAGCTACTGTTAAACGCAGATCAGCCGGTACAACATCCCCAGCTTCAAGTAAAACTATATCACCGGGAACTAATTGCGGACTCGGAATTTCTACAATCTGTCCTCCACGTCGCACATGCGCATTCGGTGTAGCCATTTTCTTTAAGGCATTAATTGCTTCTTCTGAACGTGCTTCTTGAAATACTCCAAGAATAGCATTTAACATAACTACGACCATAATAATCGCTGCATCAGTCCATTCTTGAGCCACAAAACCCGATAAAACAGCTGCAATAATTAAAACGATAATCATAAAGTCCTTAAATTGCGCTAAAAGCCTTTGCCAGATACTAATTTTTTTCTTGCCTGCCAAACTATTAGAACCATATTTTTCTCGTGCTTCAAGCACTTGACTGTCTGTTAATCCCTTAGCACACGAAGTAGAAAATTCCTGTTCAATTGCTGCGACAGTTTGATGATAAAAATCTTGCAATATTTTAACCCCCTAATTACTAAAAAAAGACTCATGCGCTTAGCACACAAGTCTCACTAATTAAGATAAGTCCAGAAGTATTTCTTCGATTGTTGGACTTACCGCAAATAATTGCTGTTACTCCCTTATGATTATTTAATTATAAATAATTTTGGTATTTTTAACAAGAATAAATAATTAAAATGAATAAAATAATCCAGCGAGTGCGCCATTAATAATACTTACTGCAGTTGCCACCATAAATAAACGCAAGGCGTGTTTAGCAATTGCTTCACCATGTTCTTCATCGACCATAGTATGCATAATACCTAATGTGGTCCCTAGATTAGGTAAGTTAGCAAATGAAATCAAAAATACGCTAACGATTGCTTGGGTTTTAACTGGCACGGCATTCATATTAATTTGATTAATTGCTACAAAAATATTTGTAAAAGCTTTCGTTGCTAAAACTGTCCCGGCACTAACAATTGAATGTGGATCAATTCCCATTAAAAATGCAACTGGAGCACAAACATAGCCAATTAAAGCAGTTAAAGTCTTGCCGCAGGCCGATTTGAAAATAATGTTAACAAATGTAATTAAAGAAACAAAACCAATGATTGAAATTGAAATATTAATCGCTAATTTAAAACCCAAACCCATACTGTCAATCAAACGTGTAATAAGTGATTTCTGGTTTGTACTTTTAGTTGAAATTTCATAATTAACTTGCGTAATATCATATGGCGCAACGATTTTTGCGACAATAATTGATGTAAATAAATTAAGTACCAGCGCTACAAGAATAAATTCTGACTTAATAATGTGCATGTATGAAGCAATCATTGTCAAAGTAGTATTTGATAAAGTATATATAGACAAGGTGAACAACTGGTTAGGAGCCATTTCCTTCATCTGGTCTTTAAAGGGAACAAATACACCGTTACTTACAATTGGATAACTTAAAATTGCAAAAGCATTAATTTCATCAATGTGAAACAACTTTTTAAGTACTTTACCAACATATTTTATAATAAACGGTAAGATGCGTAAGTACTGTAATAATTCAATTAAGGCACAAATAAAAATTAATGGTAGTAGCACATCTAAGAAAAATTGCGAAACTACACCAGGATTTTTCAAATTACCGAAAACAAAATTGACGCCCTTACTACTAGAAGCACTAATAATGTTTAAACTACTAGAAAGCCCATTAATAATCCAGTTACCGATTGAAGTTTTCAGTATTAAAAACAGCAAAATTATTTCTGTAATAAACAGATATAAAATTGATTTATAATCAATATTTTCCCGATCAAAACTAACCCAATACAATAAGCCCAAAACTAAAATTATTCCAATTAATCCCATTCTCTTCTCCTTATCCGCGTTGTTTTAAATAGTATGAATATTCATCAAAAATATTATCAACAAATTGTTCAGTCAAACGATACTCTGGTACATCATATGAATTTGTTAAAACAACAAAATCTTGAGCATCATTAGGAGAATGCTCCTCTTTTAGGGTCCAAGGCTGTTGGCTAAAAGTTGTGTATTCAGACTTAGTCAAATGATAAATTCTAACACCATAAGGAATAGTAAAGGAATCAATTACCTGTTTTCTAGTTTTACCTTGTAAATTGATAAAAATTCCTAAATTTGTGCGCGCAAATTTCTCTTGCAAAAAGCTAACCAACTGACTAAGATCAAGTTCTTCACTTAGCCATTCTTGATATTCTTGCTCATCATAAAAGCTCTCAGCTTTTGCTGGTAGAGTTTCACTGGCAACCACTTCTTCTTTTCGCTGAATGATTTTATTATAATCATCGAATTCAAACGTTAAATGACCATAATAATTGCCACGATAACCACATTGAACAATTAAAGTTTGTCCAATTTGTCCATGATTAACCCGATGTTGATGACCACAACTAAATCCATCAATCCCTGGAGTTTGTGAAACCAATTTAAAAGTTTCGTCTTCTCCCGTTGCATAATTGATTTCATTATGTGTTGCTAAGTCACGTTCAATTCCACCATGATACCCTACTAAAATCAGATCTACTTGATCTCTTAAAACGGCAACTTGCTTTTGCAACTCTGGTAAAGCTGTTTTAACAATCACACCCCTGGTAACTGGAAAATCACTAATCATTGACATTCGACTAGTTACTAAGCCAATAACCCCTACTTTAATACCATTAATTTCTTTAATAGCAAATGGTGGGAAAAGTAACTCATCTTCCTCAGAAAAAGCATTACAACATACATAGTCAGCATTTAAATGCTTAACCTGCTCTTTCAAATAATTAATTCCGTGATCAAAGTCATGGTTACCAGGTACCATAACATCAAAACCAATTGCATTAGCATAATCTACTAATGGTGAAACCGTCATGTGATCACAGAAAAAGGTAGTTAAAGGATTCCCCACAAAAAAGTCCCCACTATCCATTAATAATGAATGAGGATACTTTTCTTTTAATCCCTCAAAAGCCAATGCTGGCTGTTCTCCCGTATTAGCAATGAAGCCGTGAATATCCGTTGTGGTTAACACATTTATTTGCTTAGTCATTGTTTTTTCCTTTGCATTAATATTAATATTGTTAACAATACAATTAATTTTATAATAAATAGTTCGTAAATATCAATATATTTTTTTGAGTCAATTAATTATATATTGACATTATAATCTGATTAAATTATTATATTATTAATTTTTTAAAAAATATAAAATAAAAAATTAATAATATAATATAATTTACCGGGGAGAATATATGGATAAAATAAATAAAGATGCAGTAGCTATTTTAAAATATGTTGGTGGTCCGCAAAACGTAAATAGTCTAGTCCATTGTGTGACTAGACTAAGATTTGAACTTAAAGATAGTCATAAAATTGATGAAAAAAAATTAAATGATTTATCCTGTGTTTTAAGTATCGTACACACTGGCGGGCAAGATCAAATTGTAATTGGTCCCAACGTAGCTGAATATTATGACATTATTCAACAAAAATTAGCCGCTAATAAACAGACTGATTCAAATAAATTACCTGAAGCTAATTCAAGTAATAAAGTAAAATCTTCATTGACAAAAATTATTTCAGGCGCTTTTATGCCTTTACTTTCAATTATGTCTGGCGCAGGCATGGTTAAGGCTATCCTGACTGTATTGACTAGTCTGCATTGGTTATCAGCCACTAGTACGCCATATTTGGTATTAGCTGCGGCAGGCAATTCCGTTTTCTATTTTTTACCTATTTTTGTTGGTATTACTTTAGCCAAAGAATTTAAGGCTGATCCTTTTGTTGGCGGAGCATTAGGAGCTGCATTATTAGAACCCAGTTTTACCCATTTAATTGGCAAACACGGTTTAAACTTTTTAGGAATGCCATTAGACCCGATTGATTATTCAACTACTGTTTTTCCTATATTTGTCATTATTGGGGCATATGTAATTTTAGAACGTTTATTAAAACGAATTATTCCGCAACAACTACAAATTTTTTTAAATTCAACAATTTGTTTAATTATTTTAGTACCAGCAACCGTTTTAATTTTTGGGCCATTTGGTAATACAGTGGGTAATTGGATTTCCACAATTATTATGTGGCTATTTGGCAAAAGTAGATTAGTAGCAGGTTTAGTACTGGGAGCATCCTACTCATTTTTGACTGTCTTAGGATTACATTGGGGACTCGTCCCAATTACGTTACAAAATTTAAAAGTCTATGGTGGTGATGTCATTGGTGGCGTCAGCGTATGCGCATTTTGGGCTCAAATTGGTGTTGCTTTAGGTGCATTCTTATATAGTTTAATTAAAAGTAAAAATGCTAAACTAGAAAGTTTAGCAGGTTCAGTAACAGTTACTGGAATTTTTGCAGGCGTAACTGAACCAATTTTATATGGTTTAATTATGCCTTCCAAGCGTTTAATTATTATTACGGCAATTGCTGGTGGGCTAGGTGGTGCAGTTAGTGCCTCTTTACACGTTGTGGTTAAATCATTTTTAATTGATAATATTTTTTCAATCTTAATGATGATGTATGAGCCAATTGGATTCATGATTCTAGGTTCGGGAACCGCACTTTTAACAGGGGCTCTGCTCACTTACTTTTGGGGCTTTGAAAAGAGTACAAAGAAATAATTCTATCTCTAGCAAAAAAGTTGTTAAGTCTATGCTTCTCAGTAAGACTTAACAACTTTTTCATTTTATAAAAATAGCTAACTAATTGCTACTTCAAGCCAGACCACTGCCATTCAGTAACTTCAGGGATATCCTTACCATTATCTCTAATGTATTGGTGATGCTTCGCCAGCAATTGATCCATTTTAGCAACAAAACCAGCACTTTGCTCTGCATATTGCGGTACACTCAAAATTGCATCCTTTGCTAAATGGAAACGGTCAAGTTGGTTGACTACTCGCATATCAAATGGGGTAGTAATATCACCTTCTTCTTCATAGCAATGAATATGAACATTGCTACGCCCGCGACCAAACCAAATCGATTCCATCATCGCCTTGTATCCATGCCAAGCAAAGATAACAGGTACATCACTTGGAAATAGTTGCTCAAATTCTGCATCAGAAATTGCTGCTGGATTATCCTCAGTATTAATTAACTTCATTACATCAATAATGTTAATGTAACGAATTTTTAAAGCTGGGAAGTTCTTATGCAAAAGGTCGATTGCTGCAAGCGATTCCATTGTTGGCTCAGTCTCAGTTGAAGCAAAAACTACATCTGGTTTAGCATTTTGATCAGTAGACGCCCAGTCAATATATGATAAACCATGCTCAGCAATTCTCGTTGCTTCATCAATAGAGAACCACTGCGGACGCTCTTGCTTAGAAGTAACCAGAATATTAATACATTCACGATCAGTAAAAGCTTTTTGTGAAATTGCTAAGAGTGAGTTGGTATCAGCTGGTAAATATTCATGAACAAGGTCTGGACGATTCTTTTCATACATATGAGTAAGAATACCTGGATCTTGGTGGGTATAGCCGTTATGATCTTGTTGAAAAACAGTTGAAGTAGCTACAAAGTTAAGTGAAGGATAATCCTTGCGCCAGTATTGTTCCTTAGCCTTTCTTAACCACTTCATATGTTGAGTCAACATTGAATCAACTACGCGGCCAAATGATTCATAAGTAGCAAAAAAGCCATGTCGTCCAGAAAGAACATATCCTTCAAGCCACCCTTCATCTTGGTGCTCCGACAATTGCGAATCAATTAAGCGACCACTTGGTGCCAAATTTTCATCATTAGGGGTATGAACTGAACCTTCCCATTGCCGTTTTTGATCATCAATAAATTTAAATAATCGATTTGATTTAGTTTCATCAGGACCAAAGCCCCTAAAATCATTAGGGTTAAGATTGGCAATTTCATTTAGATATTTTGCCCATTCCGTCATATCTTCTGCTTCAATTGAACCAGGTTGGTCAAATTTTAAAGCATACTTACGATAATCAGGTAAATTCAAACGTTTGGCATTTTTTCCACCGTTAGTAATCGGGTTCATAGCCATGCGTCTGTCACCCTGAACATTATCAGCAGTTACGATAGCAGTAGGAGCACCATTTTCATCAAATAATTCTGCTGGATTATAACTCTGCAACCAATCTAGTAACATTTCTTGATGTTCCATATCAGCTTGAGCAACTGGAATTGGAATTTGGTGAGCTCTAAATGAATTTTCAATGGGATTGCCGTCAAGATCAAATTTAGGACCCGTCCATCCTTTAGGTACACGGAAAATAATCATTGGCCAATGGGCAACAGATTCATCATTATTATCACGTGCATTCTTTTGGATAGCTTTAATTTCTTCAATTACAGTGTCCATAAGTTTAGCCATTTCTTGGTGCACTTGCATATGGTCCTTATAACCAGCAAATTCTCCACCTTGATAAGCTGAAATAATATACGGATGCCAACCCATTCCTTCAAAATACTTAGTTAATTCTTCATCGGACATTCTGGAAACAATCGTTGGATTAGAAATTTTAAAACCATTAATTTGCAAAATTGGTAAAACTGCACCATCTTTAATTGGGTTAATAAATTTATCACTAAACCAACTGGCTGCCAAAGGACCCGTTTCAGCTTCACCATCACCAACTTCAACGGCCGCAATTACATCTGGATTATCCAAAATAGCACCAGTACCGTGAGAAATCGAATAACCTAACTCGCCACCTTCATGCATTGAACCTGGAGTTTCTGGGGCAGCATGTGAGGCTGAGCCGCCTGGAAAACTAAAACGCTTGAATAATTTGGCCATCCCCTTTTCATCCTGTTGAATATCTGGATAAAGCTCACTATAAGAGCCATCAAGGTAGGCATTAGAAACCATTACCTGACCACCATGACCGGATCCTTCAATGTAAAACATGTCAAGATCATATTTTTTGATTACCCGATTTAAATGGGCATAAATAAAGTTCTGTGGTGAAATGGTGCCCCAATGGCCAATCGGCTTAGGCTTAACATCACTTGCCTTAAGTTCTTCCTTCAATAATGGATTGCTCATTAAGAAAAGCTGACCAACCGATAAGTAGTTAGCGGCACGCCAATGGGCATCAACGCTTTTAAGAAATTCATTTGAGTCATAATCAACTGCCATTTTAATTCTCCCTTTTTTAAAGTTTTTAGTTTCACTTGATACACATATTATAACAAGTTTCCATTTAAGTTCAACCATTTTTATAATTGGTTCGTTCCAATTTTGAAGGCTACTAAATATGGTATTCAAAAAAACAGGCTAAAAGCCTGTCTTTTATTGATTTAAATTAACAAAAGTATTGAATCTCATGTACTGATAATGTATCCGCATGGTTGATACTTCAAATGGAGTACCATCATCTAAGAAAAAAATTCCTTCTATTACGCCTACTGGCTCTGTTTTTTTGAGTTGCAAACATTTTTGATCATTCTCGTTAGATGAATCAACCGTAATATTTAAAAATGCCTTAGTAACAACTTTGTTCTGCTTATCTTCTAAATAATTAAATAAGGACTTTTTTAAGTGTTCGGGTTTCAGTTCCGGTACAATTTTGATAGGTAAATAGCCCGTTTCCAGCAAAAAAGGCTGCTCATTTAATAAACGCAAGCGATGAAATTCATACACAAAATCATTAGGTTCCAAAAATAGGTCTTGTGCAATTGCCTTTGACGCTGGAATAACATTAAAATCAATTAACTTAATACCTTGAGTTTTACCTGGTACTTTAAGACTATCGGTTAAACCCAGATTGGAACCATCATAACGAAACAGAGACTGATTTTTTAGATATAGCGGGTTAATAAAAGTGCCACTGCCACGTTTTTTAAACACAATTCCTTCCTGTGAAAGGAGCTCCATTGCTCTTTTCATTGATGAACGACTTACCTGATAATGATCTGCCAAACTTCGTTCATCTGGAAGACGCATCCCATCGTACTTATTTTCTAAAATATTCTGTTTTATATCACGCATTACCGTGCGATACACAAAATCTGTCATTAATTACCTCAATTGTTCTGCTTTAGTAATTTCATTTACAAGCCAGCTTGCAAAAACAGTTTGGTTAATTTTTACTCCTACTTGTACATTTGGTTGCTGACCAAAGAAATTATCAAAATCAATCATCGATGCCCCGTAAGCATTACTGCTTTTTGTATCAATAACTACATAGGCTGGCTTAAAAGTATACATATCTGGTTCAATTAACATTCCAGCTGCTAAGGCATCATATATTTCGCGACCATCTGTTTCTGTTTCATCATGTAAATTCGTCATAATGTTATACAGCATATCACCAACATCACCAATCTGTTTAATTTCTTGTAACGTTTCCTGGGTAATATAAGCTTGATGACCTAATTCTAATGGCGCCAACAGTGTTTTTACACCGCTAGAAAAAACAATTTGCGCAGCTTCTGGATCCCCAGCAACATTATATTCACTATATGGGCCCCAGTTTCCGCGTCCAATTGCTCCCCCCATGATTACTAACTGCTCAATTTTAGCTAGATCCTCTGGAAATTGCCGAAAGTAAAGAGCGAAATCAGTTGCTGGTCCAATCTGCATTAAAGTTACTTTTTCTGAACTTTGCTCCACAACTTGGTGAATTGCACTTGCCGCTAATCCTGGCTGCAGTAAACTTTGATCAGCTGCAGGAAATTCATAACCAGCAAGACCATTTTTACCATGAACATCAGAAGCATCAATAGCTTGACGTAATAAAGGACACGTTGCACCGGAGACAACTGGTACCTTCGTTTTTAAAAATGCTTCTAATTTTAATGTATTAACCAAAGTGTTAGCTAATGGTACATTACCCCAAGTTGCTGCAATTAATTTCACATCAAGCTTAGCAGAAAAAAGGGCAATTGTTAGTGCTACTACATCATCTATTCCTGGATCAGTACTAATAATTAATGGTTTTTTTGTCATATATTTTCCCTCTTTACAAAAATTATTTTTTACGTTGCTCTATTTTACCGTTAGTGTGAGCAATAATCACTTCATCACACATATTTATAAAAAGGCCATGTTCGACTACTCCTACCATATGGTCAAGATAAGCTGCTAATCCTTGTGGCACTAAAATTTGTTCAATATTTAAATCAATTATATAATTGCCATAGTGAGTAACAAATCGCTTTTCATCAGCAGCCATGCGCCATGTAGGCTTGAGCCCTTGCGCTTGAAATCGGCGAAAATTTTGCTCGCAGGAAATGGGTAATACTTCAACTGGTAAAGGAAAACCACTCAAATAATCAACTACTTTAGATTCATCAACAATCCAGATTATTTTTTTAGAATTAACTGCTACATTTTTCTCCATAGTCAAGGCACCGCCACCACCTTTAATACCGGAAAAGTCAGTAGCAAAACGGTCAGCACCATCAATCGTTAAGTCAAGTTGATCAACTTCAGCTAATTCATTAACTTGAAAGCCCCACCGCTCCATTTGTCTCTTACTTCTGCTGGAAGTCGTAACAATTGCCGCTAATTCTAAATGTTCTTCTTTTTTACGACGACCTAGTTCATCGATTAAATAAGCAACCGTTGAGCCCGTGCCTATCCCTAATTTCATCCCTGAGCGCACCAAACTCGCAGCCTTGATCGCTGCTCTTTTTTTTAATTCATCTTGATTCTGTTTGTCCATTACCTACACCTTTCTCATAATTATTTTTAATAACCAGCAAATTAACTTTATTATAGCAAATAAATTTAATAATCATGGCACTAAAAAAGACAGCCCAAAAGACTGTCTTTTTATTTGCTAGTTTCATTATTCTGGATCAATAGTAGGAGCTTGATTAATCTCACTAGCCATCATCCAAATCCGTTTCTCTATATCAGTATGGAAACCCGTTAGCATATCATTAGTTGAATAGTCGCCTTCTTCATCACTAACTCTGATTCCCTCTTCATAAAGCCCTTCTAAGTATTTATAACCAGCAATTATTTTGGCATAACGTTCATCAATTGTTTCAGTCCAATTGCCCTTTTCATCCGCAATTTTTGTTTTCTCAGCAATTTCACTTAAAGTTGAGACGGGAGAGCCATCAAGCGTAATTAAGCGCTCTGAAACTTGATCAAGCTGATCAGCTAATTCGTCCATTACCTTGTCTAAGTATGGATGTAGTTTTAAAAAGCGATTTCCTCTCATATACCAGTGATGTTGGTGAACGACCATATGCATTTGCGTTAAATCCGCTACTAATTGATTTAATACTTCTTTAGTCTTTGGGTATTTCATTTAGAATTCCTCCATTTCAGATACCTTGCTTACTTCTTCATCATAACAAGAAAGCGGTCGCAATACCAAAATTTAGTTTATAAAATTTAACTTACTACCTCTTAATCATATTGATAGCTGTGTTAGCTTGATTATAAGTTTTTTCAGGATTATAGATATGATCACGAGCAAGTGACAGGTATATTTTTTACCCATTATTTAATACAAGTTCAAGCCCAAATTGATTCATCAGCATAGAAATAATGCCTGAAAAATAAACTTGCAACATATCAAAAGGCACTGTAAAAGCCATTTTTTTGATTTCATTTTTACCAGCTAAGTGAGCTAATTTAATGTCAGTCAGTTTAATTGTCTTTACAGGAGCATTTTTACCCAACAACAATAATTTAAATTTGTTGAAACGATTACCATAATTGTAATATGTTATTTCTTGCTTAGAAATAGTAAAATAATTAAATTCATCCTGCAAAACTGTCGGGTAATAAACTAGAGTAATCAATAAAAAAATTATTACTCCTGCTAAAACAGCCCAAATAATTGGGTGAATATTCATTAGTTGTAGCATTATTGCCGCTAAGATTCCTATTCCCAAGCAAAATAACAATCCAATTAATAATGGCCGAAAATTTAATTTTTTACCAAAAATAAGCATCAGTCATACCTCTTTTCATTATTTCTATTTTCTATTATAGCACCTTTTTGGTAACGCTTTCTTTAATAATATAAAAAACTGCCTGCAAATGCAGCCAGTTTTTTTATATTATTAATTATTGTTAGTCAGTAGCAGTTTGTTCTTTCTTCAATAAGACATTGTCATAATGCTTGATAAATGGATACCAAACAAGGAAAGCAACAATTGCACACACAATCGCCAAAACCCCTCCTTGCCAACTAGCAGTAGCAATAAAACCACCTAAGCCAACCGGTGTCGGCCATGGTTGTTGCACAATAATTTTTGGCACCAAATGTGAACTTATTCCTAAGTAAGCAATAATTCCTGACGCAAGTGGTGCACAAACAAATGGAATCATTAAATCGATATTATATACAATCGGTAAGCCGAAAATTAATGGTTCGTTAATATTAAAAATTGCGGGCACAATTTCAACCTTTCCCAATTCCTTTAATTGAGCTGAACGTGCTCCTACTACCAGCCAAATAGCGACACCTAACATCGCACCTGAGCCACCAATAGTAATAAAGGCGTTAGTCGGGTCACCAGCAAAGAAGTGATGCGCTCCTTTAACATTAGCAGACATATTGGCTAAAACAATTGGGGCATAAAATGAACTGATAATTGTTGTCCCATGGATACCAAACCACCATAAGAAGTGAATTAAAAATACAATAATTAAAAAGCCCCACCAAGTATCAGCAATGTCGCTAATAAAGGAAAACGGAATAAATAAAATCTTAAATAAATCTGTTCCAGCTAAAACAAATCCAGCATTAATTGCAGCAATAATAATTGCGACACAAAAAGCAGGAATTAAAGCACTAAAGGAATTTGAAACGCCAGATGGAACTGATGCTGGCATCTTAATTTGCCAGTTATGCTTAATGGTATAACGATAAATTTGGACAGTCAACCAAGCTACGACTAAACCAATAAAGATCCCGACTGCACCAATTCGATAAATTCCTGAAGTATTGGCCTCATAACCCCCAGCAACCATTTGGGTTTTACTGAAAACTTGCACGAATTCCATTCGGCCATTCTTCCAGACCAATTCGGCTACCGTGATAAAGAAGCCCATTAAAAACATCATTAACCCATTCATCGGGACTAAGTTAATTTTTTCTTCATCATGATAAATTTTAGTGTAAGAATAGGCAAAAGTGCCGGAAAAAACTAGGGCAATAATCCCCATTGTTGCGTTATAGACTGATTGGTATAAATTAGAAAAACGGCCAATCGTATTCGCATAAAAGCTTATAAATCCCGGTGTATTAATAATCTGTGGCAACACCGTCAAAATCAAGAAAAATGCTCCGACAATTGAAAACGAGATCACACTATAACCCGCATCCATAATTGCCCGTACAAATCTCGTTGCCGCAAATTTACCCGCTATGGCGGCAATCCGATCCTTAAGCGGTTTCTTACTTGGTTCTGTCATTTTTAAAACTCCCTTCAAAATAGTAATTTTTTAAAACTACTTAATTAATATTGTAACCGTTTTCATAACTAATGCAAGAATTTTTTAATTATTTTTGAAAGTTTCAATAACCTTAACGTACCTATCACGATTATTTGTAATCTGGTGGATTCGCTTAATTGACCAATACGCTAAAATAACACCGATAAAAAGGATAGCTAATATTAAATAACAAACATTATTAGTGTTTATAAAAGGGAATAAGTCTACTCTAATAGGTAAAAAAAGACTCCCCGCCAATAACAGGTTAACCAACAATTGTAGCCACAAAAAGGCTTGCGTTATTGGTACAGCTAATTTTCGATTATGTAATTTAGCTAATTGTTCAATCGCTGCAGCCGTAGCAATTAAAGTCATAATTCCTGCTATAACAACTCCAAGCCACGTTTGATATTGAATTAGAATTAATAACCAAAAAAGATTAGTAAACAAAAAAATGACCACTATATAACGCAACATTAAATAACGACTAAAGTATAAATACTTTATAGTGTCTTCATGGTTTTTACGTTGATAGTCTGCTTGATTTTCTTTCTTATTTATCATAAAAAATCCCCCATCTTATGATTTTATTATAGTCCTTAGATACTGATAAAAGCCAATTATTATTTAACTTGATAAAACACTTCAATTTATTATAAAATAAATCTGTTAGCGCTATCAGTATAAATGACAAAAGGAGAAAAATATGTATTCAGCAAAAATGCCAGATGGTTTTTTATGGGGCGGTGCCGTTGCTGCGCACCAATTAGAAGGTGCTTGGAATGTTGACGGCAAAGGAATGTCAATTGCCGATGTAATGACTGTGGGATCAGCAACTAAGCCACGTGAAATTACCGATGGCGTCATTGAAGGAAAGAATTACCCAAATCATAGTGCCATAGACTTCTATCATCACTATAAAGAAGATATCAAATTAATGGCAGAGATGGGTTTTAAGGCTTTTAGAACTTCAATCGCTTGGACCAGAATTTTCCCTAATGGTGATGACGAAGAGCCTAATGAAGCTGGTCTGAAATTTTATGACGATTTATTCGCAACTTGCCATCATTATGGAATTGAACCTGTAGTGACTCTTTCACACTTTGAAATTCCGTTCAATTTAGTCAAAAAATATAATGGTTTCACCAACCGGAAATTAATTGACTTTTTTGTTCGGTTTGCTACTGTCTGCTTTAAGCGCTATAAAGATAGTGTGAAGTACTGGATGACATTTAATGAGATTGATAATCAATCTGCATATAATGAAGACTTTTTAATAGCTACAAATTCAGGAATTATTCTTAATAATCTCAGTGAGAAAGAAAAAGAAGCAGCCATGTACCAAGCTGCTCATTATGAATTAGTTGCATCAGCTTTGGCAGTTAAAGTTGGGCACAAAATTAATCCTAACTTTGAAATTGGCTGTATGATTAATTATTCACCTGTTCGGCCTCTTACTTCATCTTCAGCAGATGTACTATTGGCTGACAAATTTGAACAACGCCGCGATTGGTTCTCAGATGTCCACGTTTTTGGTGAATATCCTAAAGAAGTTGAAACTTATATTAACAGAAATGGTTATCGGTCAGACATTACCGATGAAGATCGAATTGTCCTAAAAGAAGGAACTGTTGATTATGTTGGCTTTAGTTATTATCAAACAACTACCGTTTCAGCGGAAAAAGTTAAGCCAGATGAACTAAATGATTTAGCTAAAGCCGTGGCCAAAAATCCAACTTTAGAACGTAGCGATTGGGGCTGGGAAATTGATCCTGAAGGTCTACGCATTGCTTTAAATCATTTAACAGATCGTTATCATAAGCCACTATTCATCGTTGAAAATGGTCTTGGTGCATACGATAAAGTTGAAGCAGATGGCTCTATTCATGATGATTACCGCGTTGATTATTTGAGAAAACATATTTCTGAAATGGAAAAAGCCGTAGAAATTGATGGTGTTGACTTAATGGGTTACCTTCCTTGGGGACCTATTGATTTAGTTTCAGCTGGAACAGGACAAATGGATAAGCGTTATGGCTTTATCTACGTTGACAAAAATGACGCTGGCGAAGGAGACCTGAGTCGTTCACGGAAAGATTCATTTGACTGGTATAAAAAAGTAATTAAAACTAACGGTTTAGATTTGAATTAAAATATATAAATGAATAACAAAAAACGAAGTTAAATTGAACTTCGTTTTTTGTTATTCATTTATTTTGCCAAGGAATTAGCTTCATATAATTTCTCATACAAATCAACCATTTCACCTGCTAAATCTCTAAAGGTAATTGCATTCATCAAATGATCTTGTGAATGAACTACAAGTAGAGTTACATTAGTGTGCCCTCCTTGAGCTTCTTGGGTCAACATTGCAGTTTGCGAATTATGAGCTTCATTTAAAGAAGCATCAGCTTCTTTTAACTTAGCTCGCGCTCCTTTAATATCGCCTTTTTTAGCTTGACGAATCGCCTCAAAAGCCAAACTTTTTGCATTACCACCATTGGCAATTAGACCCATCGCAGCCTGTAAAGTTTGCTCTTCTGTCTGATTTTCTGCCATCTTAATCTCCCGTTTTAGCCGTTAATTAAATCTTCTGCTTGTTGTAATACTTTTTTACCATCCATCATGCCGTATGCTTGCATATTAATTACATCAAGTGGAATATCTTGACCATCTTTTCCTTTGCCTTTTACTTTATTGACAAAATCATCTTTCATATAACTAACTTGTGGTCCAAGTAGGACACAATCAATTTCTTCTTGCCCAATATGTTGTGAGGCTTCTGAAGCAGGACAAGCAAAAATTTTTGCATCGATTCCTTGCTCTTGAGCTGCCTGTTGCATTTTTGTTACTAGTAATGATGTGCTCATACCTGCACTACAATTTAGCATAATTGTTTGTTCTGCCATAATAAAATTTTCCTCCTAGAATGTATCCATAAAATTTATTTTATTATACCACTTTTTAGGTAGCGCTTACTATTATGACCTATAAAATGTTTAAATTAATTTTTAATTATCATTAAAAATTTTAAATACATCCATAACTATCGTCTTTAAAATTTTTGCATAATCGTTAAAATACCAATCACAAATAATATTAGACTAAAGAAAAATGAAAACGTGATTGCTCCTAAAGAAAAGCCATTGTTAGTTCCTTTATGTAGTATCCCCTTAGTATATTTCACACTATTAAATAGTTGATATACTGCTAAACATATTAATATTACACCAAAAAAGCTTTCAAATTTTGAACCATTAATATAATTAAAACTCCTAGACATATTACTACTCCTTTTAGTTATTCTTAATAACTATGCACTTTAGAGACAATACATTATAGCATCTACAGTTACTAGTAATATATAAAAATATAATATTAGTAAATAAATATTTCATAAAAGCAAAATGACTTAAAATTCTTCATCTTCATCAACTATTTTTTCAGTAACATATTGGTATACACCAGCTGTCCCCGCTTCTATAATAGTCTCAAGTAATTCTGGCATTGCCATTTGTTCACGACTAACAAATAGTTCTAGCAACATTGGCATATTAACGCCCGCTACAATTTCTATATTTGAATATTGCTTTTTAAGGTTAACTAATGTATTAAATGGCGTACCGCCCTTTAAATCCGTCAAACAAATCAACGGCTGAGACAATAACTCTATTTTATTAGTTAATTGTTCGCTTAATTCATCTAATGATTCGCCCATTGTAAAATTGACTGTATAGCAATTTTCCTGCTTGCCACAAATCATTTCCGCACTTTTCACTAGTTCTAGTGCAGAGTTACCATGCATACAAACTATCACACCAATCATAAATATCACCAATTAATAGTCTAAAGCTCGATAATAGCGTCTTATATCCATCGGATGACGATTCAAGTGTTCAATATGAATATCAATCCGGTTATTGATTGCGTGGAAAACAAATGGTGATAATGTTCCACGATATTTTTCTGAAATACCTGGTAAGTCATAATCTTTGGCATCAATAATCGTATAATTACCACAAATTTCAGGTAAAAAGTGGGCTACCCGCTCACTTAAAGGTCGCTGGCTATCTTCTCCTACATATACGGTTACGGGAGTATCACGATCAATTATTTCAAACATGCCATGGAAAAATTCTGCTGCTTCAACTGCGCGTGTTTTTAACCAATGTTGTTCCTCCCAATAACACATTGCATAAGAATAAGTTGCCCCCCATTGATTACCAGCGCCAACAAAGTAATGAATTGCATCATCATGGTGCTTTTGTGCAAAATCTTTAGCAAAAGCATCTGCTTTTACACTAACTTCGGCAATGTCTTGAGCGAAATACTGCTCCATTTCTTGATAAAAGTCTTCATAATCAGGAAATTCACCATTTAGATACATTAAGCGATCACCAACCATAAAGAACTTTAGTTGTTCGTTTTCTGGATAAGAGATGCAGTAAGTCAAACTAGAGACAAGCTTTGCTTTCGGATCATCCATAAAACCCAAGATAGTTGCACCTACTTCATTCAACTTTTTGACGGCCTCAACCATCTCTTTAGTATTACCCGTAACAGATGAAATGATTACTAATGTTTTATCTGTAATTCGTTTATTACCAGTTACAATATATTCTGCTGCATTTTGATAAAAAGTTTCCAAGGCACTCTTTTCTTTCATATGAATGTTAGCTTGCATACCTGAAGCATAGGTGCCACCAATTCCTAACCAACAAATATTAGAAATACCTTTGTTAAATAATGGATCAATTATTTCATTAATCTTGCCTCTTAGCTTAAGGGCACCATCCATGCTTTGAATTAATTCTTGCTTATTAAATTTACGCATTTGTATTTTCCTCTTTTTTAAAATTATGATTAGATCTTTGACGCTGTAATTTCATCGAAATCAGGGTAAGCTGAACGTTGCAAATCAATTCCCTTTTTTTGCGACAAACGATAAGCCAGTAAATGAACCGGAACAGTCATAAATAAAGCGCTTAACAGTTCATTTGTTTCTACTTGAAGACTTAAATCATGACTACCTAAATTTTGAGCCACACCGGCATAAATTGAGTAAACGTGCTCAATATGCTTATTTAAAAATTGTTGCAATAGTTCTTGCCGCTTTTGTAATTTTCCATTAGGCTCCAAGCAAATAACAAAATCATCATGTTTTAGTCCTAAATAAGGGCCATGCATATATTCTTCTAGTTCTTTACCCCAAGAACTGATTCGAACAGCTTCGGTTATTTTCGTTTCGCCTTCTCGGCTAACTCCATAAGCAGCTCCGTAGCCAATAAACATTATTCTTTGTGCATTACTAAATTCAGATAAATGCAAATCAACCCACTGACTAGACCTTTTAATAACAGAAGGCATTGCCTGCATAATTGATGTCAGTTCGGTTAAATATTTTTGATAACACACGCTAGTAATTTGATTTTTTACGCTCGCAATTGTTAATGTGATTAGTAGTAAATCTAAAATTTCCACACTATAACCAGCACTAACATATGGCATTTCTTCTACCGGCATCCCCATTAATAAAAGATTTTTACTAATCTTGGCAACCGGACTATCAAGTTCGCTAGTCAGCGTATATACTTTATGTCCTGCTTCTTGCAAACGTTCGATTAATTTGACTACTGAATAACTATGACCACCTTGTGAAATTGCCAAACACAAAGTATTTTTTTTGACATTCAACAGATAATTTTCCGAAATTGATGGTTCTTCAATTCGTACCGGCATTTTTAAAATTTTACTCATAAAGGGCAAGGCACCATAAGCTGCATTTGAACTTGACCCTGTTGCATAAATTACTACGTTATCAAATTTCATTACCTCGTCCTTGGTGAACTTGTCCCCAAACAAACTTTGATAATTATCGAGAACGGACTGATAATATTGCGGTTCTAAATTAACATAATCTTCAATGCTTTTCACAAATATCTCCTTAAATATTATCCTAATAAACCTGACCAGGCACCAAATATACCAATTGCGGCAATCAACAGAAGAATGTACTGTGATTTCCAACCTTTTCGGTCAAGCCAAAAAATGAAGAATGTGAACAGTAAGGGTAAAATACCTGGTACTATCCCATCACATATTTTTTGAATCGATGTTGCTTGCGCCCCGCTACCAATTTTTAAGGGCATTTTTAAAGTCACCATTGTCGCCACCATTGCACCGACAACAGCTAACCCTAACACAGATGCTCCATAGGTCATCTTATCCATTAATCCTGTTTTTTGAATTTTATCGATAAATGATGAACCAACATTATAACCAACAAATAAGCCATAATAGCGCACCAATAATGCTGGAATATTAAAAATTAGCAAAAATAGTAGTGGACCTAAGATATTCCCTTGCAGAGCAAGGGAAGTACCTATCCCGGTTGCAATCACCCGTAAAGTACCCCAAAAAAATGAATCACCAATACCACTTAGTGGACCCATCAGCGCCACCTTAATGTTATTAATTGCTGCATCGTCAAATTCAGGATCAAGTTTATTTTGCTCTTCCATTGCAATGGAAATTCCTAATGGAAAAGTACTTAACCATGGAGTGACATTATAGAATTCCAGGTGGCGTTTGTAAGCAGCCTGCAATTTTTCCTTATTATTCCCATAGATTTTCCGTAAGGCAGGAACCATGGCATAGGAGTAACCTAAATTCATCTGCCGCTCATAGTTCCATGCCCATTCCATTGTAAATGAGCGCCAAAAAGTCTTCATTAGGTCTTTTTTAGTAAGTAACTTAGAATTCTTCATCTTCATAGTCAATGCCTCCATTTTCTGTATTTAATTTAGCTGTTTTATTAGCACTTGACGCCGTATTTACTACTGGTTTACCGTTAAATGCGGAATAGCCCGTTAAAATCAAGGCAAGACAAGCTCCAAAAATGGCAACTCCGGTAACTGAAATCTTTAAATAAACTGCTAACGCAAATCCGATGATAAAAAAAGTTGCATTCTTTTTATTAATCATCATTTTCATTAAAAGGGCAAAACCATAAGCTGGTAGCAATCCAGTAGCAATTCCCAAACCATTAATAATGAATTGCGGAATTACACTTAAAATTCCTTTAATTACTGGGCTACCTAAAATATAAGAAATCCCTACCACTAAACCAATTGGTAAGTTAACTGAAAAAAATCCTCCTAAAACATTCATTCGACTTATACCACTGCCGTCAGCTAATTCTGCATAATGATCAGCTCGATGAACAAAGTAAGGCAAAATAAAGATAAAGCACAAATTTTTAATTACTAAAACTAGTGATGCAATAGGAATACCAAGCGTTAAAGCAACAGCGGTACTTTTCCCAGCGCCGATAGCAAAAGCTGTACCTAAAACACTACCTGAAATAATTTCCGGGGGAATAGCTCCTCCAATTGAAAATGAACCTACAAAGGCTAGTTCCAAAGTTGCACCCATAATGATGCCTTGTTGCAGATTTCCTAATACTAGTCCTGTTAATGTGCATGTTACAAGTGGTCTTGATAGCATTGATGAACCTAAAAAATACTCACCATTTCCCAACATTGCAATTAAGGCTAAAATAATTGCTGTTACATAAACATTCATACCTTAAACTCCTCAACTCTATTTATGAAATTCCCGCTTATCATCATTGGGAACTTGCTTTATCCAAACATCAACCCCACTAGCTTGAAGTTCATCAAGCTGATCTGCTTCTGTCGGAGTTAAGTTAATTGTTTTTGCATAATTTTTAGTTTTAGGCCGTGGTTTAGTTCCACCCAAATTCAAACTTTTAATTTTTTCTCCTGTACCCTTAATTAACTTAGTCGCATCGGCCACCGATTCAACTACAATTAGCATTTTATACTTATCAGTTACCCCAGAATTAATGGCTTTGATACTATCATCAACCGATTTCATTACTAATTTAGAGTTCTCTGGTTTAGCCAATCTAATAGCTGATTTCCGAAAATCATCCTTAGCAACTTCATCATTAACCACAAAAATTGTATTTACATCTAGACTATTGAACCAAGAAACGGCCACTTGGCCGTGAACTAATCGATGGTCTACTCTTACAAGCTTAATCATTATTTTTCCTCCACTAATTAAAATCAATTGAGTACTTGGTAGTTAAAGCATCTTGTAGCCTGTACTCAACGGCTACAATTTTGCTATCTTTAGTTGAAAAAAGATTAGTTATTTTAAATACTGGCGCTTGTTTTTGGATGCATAACTGCTTGCCTATCTCATCCGTTGCTCTTATTAATTGAAAATCTTGAAATAAGTTCTTGGGTTTTAATTTTCCAGAATTAACTGCTTCAATAATCGACATTATCTTTAAGCAAGTTGGATCAAAGTCAGGAAAATATTCTAGGGGTAAAATCAACTTTTCCCATGTTAATTGTCCTTTTATATTGATTACAAACGAAATAAAATATAGCAGTTCATTAGCACCAATATTAAAAACATCAGCATAATATGGACCCACTAACCTTAAATAACTATCTTTAAATTTTATCATATCTGCTAGTTCGGGAACTGATTGTTTAATGATACCTGTCATTTCTAAGATATTTTGCTTTGAAATTGCTGGAGCAACGAATAAGCCGCTGCCTTTTTTTCGTATAACCTTATTTTCTGCTACAAGTTGATCAATTGCTCTGCGAATAGTTGTTCTACTGACCTGATAATATTCCTGTAATTCCGTCTCAGTGGGTAAATTACTGCCAGGCAAATAATTCTTTTGCTTGATTTTCAACTTCAAATCCGCATGAACTTCTTTAAATAACACTTTTTTATCCCTACAAATAAGTATAAATATCAGCAGCCGTAAAATGATATTTAAATTTACTGCCAATCAGGTACTGGGTAGTTGCCTCTATGGGGGTAGCATCCTCTAAATAATTAAAACTATCGATGCGATAAAGCGGGGTATCTTTTTTCACCTTTAAAATTTCACTTATTTTTTCATTTGCCAGGCTACAAGCAATATTTTCCTTACCATAAGCTAAGACAATTCCGTATTTATCTTTTAATAACGCATATAAAGATTTATTAGTAAAATCAATTTCAACAAATACTTTAAATTTTGCAGCATTAAAGTACGTAGTTTCATAGGTTAGGGGGATTTTATTTTTTAATCGTACTCGGCTTATTTTAATTAATTTCTTTACCGTTGGACCAAAAAAATTAGTTAAATTTTTTGGTACAGAAATCAATTCAGTAGTTAGATGGTTAATTTGAATCGTTCGGTCATTTATCTCTGCTGTCATCGATTCCATGCCAAGCATATTAATATTAATTTTAGTATTTACAACGATTCCTGTCCTTTCCTTAGTTGAAACTTGATCTGCATTCTTCAATTTCACTAGTGCATGTAACACAGCATTGCGACTAACTCCTAGTTCTTCAGCAATTTCTCTTTGTGATGGCAAAAATTTAGTAGCGGGCCTAAATTGAATTAAATCTTGTATATATTCCTGAGCTTGCGTAGCAGCTGTTCTTTCTTTATATTCCATTTTAGTTATTGGTCCTCTTTTAGTAATTAATGTATCTTTTAAAAATTAATCAAGGTTAAAACATGACCGTTAAAATCACTTTCTTAAAATATAAATGATAAATAATTATTTTTTGGTACCAAAGATATAGTAATCGCTTTCACAAAATGAGTCAATAGCTCTTGGGGAAATGGGTACACTAGCAAGCAAAATCTAATACACTTATTTCCAAAATAAAACTTATTAAATTAAGCTGAGCCACGAGCAAGTTAGCTAACTTAACAATTGAGAACTATTTTCCCAATTCTGACTATATCCAAATAAATTTTATTTGCTAAATCAGTATTTTTTGCCTAATCAATTGGTAATTCTTGACAAAGTAAAGTAAAATGTTATTTGATAAAAAAAGGAGTGTCTTAATGTCTCAACTTGAAAAACCCGTTGTAATCGGTATAACCGGTGGTTCAGGCAGCGGTAAAACGACTATTGCCAATAAAATTGTGGAACAAATGCAAGAAAATGAGCATGTCTTAATTATGACGCAAGATTCATACTATAAAGATAACACCGGGGTGCCAATGAATGTACGCTTAAATATTAACTACGATCATCCAGATGCTTTTGATGTTCCCCTTTTGACTAAGCATTTGCAAAGTTTATTACAACATAAACCGATTGAGATGCCAGTTTATAATTTTAAAGAGCACACTCGTAGCAGCGAAACAATTCATACTGAACCCGTTGATATTATTATACTTGAAGGAATTTTAGTTTTATCTAGTAAAAAAATTCGTGACTTAATGGATATTAAAGTTTACGTTGATACTGATGACGATATTCGTTTTATTCGCCGACTTGAACGAGACATTGAAGAACGTGGGCGCTCAATTAATTCAGTAATTGAACAGTACCTTGATACAGTTAAGCCAATGTATCATCAATTTATTGAACCCACTAAACGTTATGCTGATATCATTATTCCAGAAGGTGGCACTAATGATGTTGCGATTGATATGTTGACAACCAAAGTACATTCTGTTCTAAATAAAAAGGGCTGATTCTCCTGTATGTTCGAGATCAGTCCTTTTTGCTACTAAGTTATTTGATGATTATTCATTAATTATTCTAAATAAGTACCTTGCATTTTTTCCTTAAAATCAGCTGGCAACTTCAAACCATTTACCAAGTAATTATCAAAATCCCCATAATTCTGCTTAATTGTTTTAAAATAGCATTCTAAATACGAAGGCTGTACAGTTAGTGCTACCTTTACACTTTCAAGTTGAACTGCATCTAATTTTCCTTTTAAAAGCTTTAAAATTTCGTTATTAGCTTTGCTTCTTGCTTCAATTGTCTTTAAATAATCAGTAAAAATATCATGATTACCAACACCCAAACACTTTAAAATTAACGCTGCTGCAACACCAGTGCGATCTTTTCCTGCAAAGCAATGGAATGCTGTTGGTACGGGATTGGCAACTAGAGTCAGCAAAAATTGTTGATATCCCTCACGCGCAGAATTTGTTAAGGCTAGTTGCTTGTATGTAATTAGCATATTACCTGCAACATCCCCATTAGCAGAAATAATTTCATCAAGACTAGCTTGGTTAGTAGCAGCATCTTTTAGAACATCTATCGTAATATAAGTTAATCCATTCCAAATATAATTTGGATATTCTTTTCGTTCATCAGCACCACGAAAATCTATCAATTGCTTAATTTGATAATTATTTCGGACGACCTCCTTTTGCTCTAAAGATAAATCAAATAACTGTCCACACCGAAAAAGCATATTTTCTTTTACTTTTTTCCCATTTGCACCGACATAACCGCCTAATGAACGCCAGTTCGTAATATCTTTTACCATAATTGTCCTTATCTATATCCAAATTATTCTTTTTATCAAAAAATTTACTCGAGCTAGAGCCAAATTTCAACCAAAACAAAAATAGCTGCTAACTGTTTTATCTGCTATCAACCTTTGGACAGGATAAGTTGCAACTATTTTACTCTAATTAACTTATTTTTGGCTTTACAGCACGTTCAAACATATTAATAATTAATTTAACTAAAATACCATCAAAAACAACAGCTGAAATCAAGTTAGTAATAAACATTGTTATTTGTAATACAAGACTAAATTTTGCCCAACCATAAAGCACATATGACAAAATAAAGCAGCCCAAGCCAGCAAAAATTGCTCCTGTTATCACACTTGCCCAAGAAAATTTCTGATAGCGTTCTTTTTTAGGGAAGAAGCCAATTTCATTTAATGCTCCCTGTAGAATACCAGATATAATAGTCGTTGCTCCCCATTGTCCCCCAATCGCCATTTCAACAACTGCCGCTAATAATTCACCAATAGTACCAGACCCAGCAGTTGGCACAAAATATATTGCTAAAGGCGCAGCCATGAGCCACAAACCTGTAAAAACTGTATCAACTACCGGTGCAAAGCCTGTTGGAATCAAGACCATTTTAATTAAATTATAGGCCCAATTGAAGCCATAAGTGTAAATCACACCCATAATTATTCCGATTAAAGCAACTAAAATAATTGATTTAGTATTCCACTTTGATGATCTTGTAAACATAAAAATACTCCTAAATAACTATTAAGTCATTAGGAGTACTTAGTAATTTACTCTGTTACACTTCCCTAACGCAGGAATTATCCAGTTCAGGTTCAGAGGGTATTTCTCAGCTATATGCACCCCTAGTGACTTCTTCTGTATTATAGCATAATCGTGTAGCCTTGGCTTACACGATTTTATTTTATTAAGTATTTAAAAATTACTAAAACTAGCAAGCTTTTCCTCAGTCATGTCACGAATAATTGCCACTGCTAAATCAACTGCAGCCTTAAAATCATGGTATGCACTGAAGCAATATGGTGAATGTTCATATCGTACAGGTATACCGATCACAATAGTAGGTGCACCATTTTCATAGTAAATAGCGGCTCCATCTTGTCCCCCACCAGTACGAACTGAGCGCGTATAAGGAATATGATTTTTATCAGCTACATCGCAGGCATACTGTTGAAATTTAGGATTAGGTAAGAATGAGGTATCCATGTCACGTAGCATCGGTCCTCTTTTAAGACCAGTTTGAGATAACCAGTCAGGGGTAAAAGTATCATCAGCTGGACATGATTCTAGTACAATCGCCAAATCGGGTTTAACTTCCCTAGCTGTTACATACGCACCTCGTAACCCAACCTCTTCTTGACTTGAAAGAGCAGCAACGATATTAAAGTTTGTTTGTTCATCTTTTAATTCTTCAAGAACATCCGCCATTGCGGCTGCGCCAAAGCGATCATCAAAATCTTTACCAAAAAACAAACCTGTCTTATCATTATATTCGCATTTTACATCAACAAAAATTGGACAGCCAGTGTCAATTTTGTAATCATTAATGGTTTCTTCGCGTGAGCTTGAACCAACATCAATCGACATGTCAGCAACATCTGGAACATTGTTACGCTCTGCTTCAGTCATAAAATGAGGCGGTTTAGTTGCCACTACTCCTGGAATATACTCACCATCACGATTTCTAATTTTGACACGTAAAGCTGGAATATTGTATTTAACCCAGCCACCAAGTGGAACAAATTTGATTAAACCATTAGGTCTTACAGCCTGTGTAATAAAGCCAACAGCATCTGAATGGGCATCAAGCTGGATTATTGGACGATGAGCTTTATTTTGCTTTTTAGCTGCATAAACATTCAGCATACCATCAATTTTAATATCAGCGTAATTCTTCACAGTTTCTGTAAACAATTTAACAAATTCTTCTTCAAAGCCAGAGGTTGCGTTTGCATCTGCAAAAGCTTTAAGCATTTTAATTTCTTCTTCTTTTTTCATTTTTTAGCCTTTCATTTTTTACTATTATTCTTAATTGTAGCAAAATTTATATTAAGAAAACTACAATTTAAATTAAACTTCATTTTTAAATAAAAACCTTGTATAGACAAAAAAAATTAAAACTATCTACTATTTCATCTAGAAAATGATATAATCGACTTTATTAGAAATTTAAATTGTTTAAAGTGAAAGGTAAATAAATGCCGAAAAACGACAATATTAACAGTATTATTGATCATAAGTTGTTTACCGAAGATGATATTCACAAAATGTGCGTCAAATTAGGCAAACAGTTAACCCAAGACTATGCAGGCAAGCAACCACTGGTTGTTGGTGCACTTAAAGGTGCAATTTTCTTTTTAACTGACCTTGTTCGAGAAATGGATGTTAAAGAAGAAATTGATTTTCTTGATGTATCCAGCTACGGTAATGAATTAGAATCATCTGGCAAAGTAGATCTTATTTCAGACCTACAAACCGATGTTAAAGATCGTGACGTTCTGATTGTTGAAGATATTGTTGACACAGGATTAACTTTAAAATATGTGAAAGATTTGCTGAAAAAACGTGGCGCCAAAAGTGTCAAATGCTGTGTTTTACTGAATAAAGAAACTAATCGTAGAACTGACGTTGAGATTGAATATTACGGCTCAAAAGTTGGCAATGAATTTGTAGTAGGTTATGGTTTAGATTTTATGAATTTTTACCGTAATTTACGTTTTATCGGGGTACTTAAACCTGAAGTTATTGCTAGTCTTAAAAATAATTAAATTTAATAAAAGAGGAACTATCTAAAACCAATAGTTCCTCTTTTTAATATTAGCTATTCGGTAATTTCATTTGTTGGTGGTTTCACAATAAACCAACGCATAAATCCTTGCTCTATACTTTCCAGTTCAAATTCAAAATTCTCTAATTTTACAGTTTGATGTTCTTTCAAATCTGGATAATGTTCCATTATATAACCACCAATTGTGATAATATCACTATCTTGAAAGCTTTTTAAATCTGTCCGAAAGTAGCGGGCAAAATCATACAGAGTAGTTTTACCAGAAACTCGGATGTTTCCCTTCTTATCTTGAATAATATAATCATCAGAAACATCGTCAATTTCATCTTTAACAGTTCCAAAAAGCTCCTCATAAATATCTTTATCAGTTACAATTCCACTTGTTCCACCATATTCATCAACCACTAAAACAATTGGGGTATGTTTTTTTATCATTAAATGTAGAATATCTTGAATGGGCATTGATTCTGGAACTGTAATCATTGTGCGAATAATTCTTGTCACTGGTACTCGTTCGTCAATTTGGCTTTGTTGAATCACATCATAAGCATATATATAGCCAACAATATCATCTTTATTATTATCACGAACAACCGGCAGTCGACTAAAACCATCATCTAGATACATTTTTAAAGCCTTCTTAATTGTATCAGCTGAATTAATAACTATTAGCCTAGTCCGATCTGTCATAATATCTTTGGCAACTTTATCATTAAATTCAAAAGCACGTTTCATATAAGTTAAATCATTTTTATCAAGTGAACCACCATGAACAGCTTTTCTTGATAATTTGATAATTTCTGATTGAGAATAAATCTGATTTTCTTCATCAGCTGATTCAAATCCCAGCCACTTTAACAGCGAATTAGAACTAACATTCAATAACCAAACAAATGGATAAACTAGAGTATGAAAAAGTTGTAGAGGCGTAACAATTTTAAGCAATATCTTTACTGGCATATCGATTGCAATATTTTTAGGTACAATTTCTGTAACTACAACTTCTAAATAAGTTAATAAAATCACACCCAAAATTGCACTAATTGATCTAAGTAAAGAGTAATTCACCTGTGCTAGATTTAAGAGATGTTCAATTATCGCGGCAAACGTATCGGCTGAAAACCAACCTAAAACTACTCCTACTAGTGTTGTCCCGACTTGAGTTGTTGATAAATATTCATTTAAGTTATGAACCATGCGCAGAGCATGTTTAACCTTGCGCGGATTACCTTCATTATTAGCTAACATATCTTCAAGTTGGCTTGATCTTGTCTGCACTAGTGCAAATTCTGCTGCCACAAAAAAAGCAGCAAAAGCAAAAATTACTAGGGTAGCAAACAAATTTATAATTATTTGGGTATCATTCAAAATTTATATCACCTTTTATTAATTATCCTTTAGCATATATCTTAACATTAATCGCTCCCTTTTAATGGAAAAATCTATCCCTTTACTTAACTAATTTATAAACTTCTTCAGTAGGTAATCTATTAGGAATATACTTGGAGTCATTAACTTCTGCTGCATTGTCACGATAGCCTAGACCAATCGCCATTCCGACTAGTTCTTCATCAGGAATTTTGGTATATTTCCTTACTACTTTAGGATAAGAAACCATTGAATGGGCTGGCATAATTGCTAAGCCGGCATCAATCGCTAAAAGCATAATACTTTGTGCAAAAATCCCTAGATCAAACACCGACCATATAGGCGAAGCTTTCGGAATTGTTAAAAAAACTATATCTTGGGCATTAAACATAGTATTATTTGCTTCTGTAAACAATTCCATTTTATTATTAAAAAAATAGGGTTGTGAAGCCCCAACTGTTGCCATATTTTGACTAGGATATAAATCCCAATTAAGTGATAGCATTGTGGTAAAATCTTCATTTGGTTCAACGTTAGCATCCAATTGCTCTCTGACATCTTTTTTAAATTTTTTTAATGCTTCACCTGTTAAAACATATGCCTTCCATGGCTGTGAATTGAGCAGTGAAGGTGATTGCTTAGCACGTTCAATTATTTTAGCAAGCAAGTTTTCATTGACTTTACGATTTGTAAACTTACGTGTCACACGTTCATTATTGTAAACATCATTAAATTCCATTTTGTTTCAAATCCTCACATTATTAGCAAATATTTTAAAATATAAAATTAAATAACTTTTGCAAAATTATAGTCTACTTTTTAAAAAGTAACCGAGTATATTATTATAAGCAAGTGTAACTATACATACACATACACTTTAATAATACGAAATATCACAGTTGTAAGCAAATAAATGAAATCTGAATAAATAAGCATAATTTTTATGTCAGAAGACAATGGTTACAATTATACTTGTGGTATATAATTTTTATTAAAATTATTAGTTTATAAAATAACATATTACAAGCCCAAATTTACTCTACGCTTTCTTAAAATAATAATTAACTAATTTAAATGAATCAGCCAAAATTTAGACCTTAGCATTATATTATCTATATCTACAATATAAAGTCCAGTTATATTTATATTTTTTAAGTATAAAAATAATCTTTCTTCTTTAACTGTAGCTCTAAGAAGAGATTTAACTAATAAATTGTTTAAATCCAAAAATCAAATTGCTTGTTTATCTAGATAAAATGAATCAAAATAAATTCAATTTTTAATAAAAAATAGTTTGACTGCTAATTAGCCAAACTATTTTTAAATTTTATACTGGCGACGAATTTCACGTTCTTGATCGCGTTTTTTAATTGTTTCCCGTTTATCATATTTTTTCTTGCCTTGACCCACACCAAGTAATACTTTTGCAAAGCCATGTTTGATATATACTTTAAGCGGAATAATAGCGATTCCACGTTCAGATTGTGCCTTTGCTAAACGCAATAATTCTTTTTTATGTAACAATAGGCGTCTACTTCGAAGTGGTTCATGGTTATAGCGATTACCTTGCTTGTATTCACTAATATGCACATTTTCCAAAAAAGCTGATCCATTAATTATCTGAACATAACCATCACGCAAATTTATCCGCCGTGCTCGCACAGATTTAATCTCTGTTCCAGTTAAAGCAATTCCTGCTTCAAAAGTCTCTTTAACAAAATAATCATGGTGCGCTTTCTTGTTCTGAGCAACTAAATTCTCATTCTTTTCATTCTTCAATTTTTTAACCTACCGCTTATATTTACTTAAATGCGGATGATTGCCGCTTTGATGAAAACCAGTCCGCTTACCACGATGATTAGAGCGGTTACGGTCCTGCGTCTTCTTAAAACCATGCCCACGATCATTATGTGCCTTCTTAGGTGCATCAGGATCATAGATTTCAAAGTCAAGTTGGTGCTGTTCAATATTAGCATTTATTAAAGTAACCTTAATTGGCATTCCAACTTGATATTGCTTGTGCGTTCCTCGTCCAGTTAAAGTCATGCTTTTTTCATTAAAACTATAAAAATCATCCGTTAAATTCGAAATATGAATTAAACCTTCAACTGTATTGGGTAACTGAATAAACATACCAAAACTAGTTACGGATGAAACAACTGCATCAAAGTGTTGTCCAACTTGATCCGACATATATTCAGTCATCTTTAAATCATTAACTTCGCGTTCAGTATCAATTGACACACGTTCTTGAGTTGAAGTTTGATCGGCAACATCAGGTAAACAACTAGCAAAATGAGCTTGAATAGCTTTATCGGTTCCCTGATCCATGTATTCATGAATCATACGGTGAACCATTAAATCAGAATAACGCCTAATTGGTGAAGTAAAATGCGTATAAAATTTGGCTGCAAGACCAAAGTGACCTAGCGGTTCTTCTGAATAATGTGCCTGTTTTAAACTACGGAGCATCATCATCTGGACCACAGCTTCTTCTGGCGTCTCTAATGTTTTTGAAACTACTTTTTGTAAGTCAATTGGGCGAACATGGTTAGGATCAGCCGTAATTTGCAACCCAAAAGCACTACAAAATTCAAAGAACCCCTTAATCCGCTCACCATCTGGAGTTTCATGAACCCGATATAAAAATGGAACGTGCTTTTTATAAAAATCCTCAGCTACTGTTTCATTAGCTATCAGCATAAAGGATTCTATCATTTTTTCAGCAATTCCACGATTATGAAGGACAATATCAACGGGTTTCCCTAGCTCATCGACGACAATTTTAGCTTCTGGTTCTTCAAAATCAATTGCACCACGCTGATGGCGCTTTTGATAAAGTGCATTGTGCAATTCTGCCATATCATGTAGCATTGGCGCCAGCTTGTGGTATTTTTCTGCCAATGGTTCATGATTATTTAAATCTAAGACCTTATTTACATTGTTATAAGTCATTCTAGCATGTGAGCGCATAACAGAAGGATGAATACAGTAATTTACCCGTTCACCTTCAGGAGTAATTTCCATATCACATGATAAAACTAATCTGTCTTCGCCCTCATTTAAGGAACAAATTCCATTAGATAATCTAAATGGTAACATTGGAATTACTCGATCAACTAAATAGGTACTGTTACCCCTAGTGTATGCCTCTTGGTCTAAAGGAGAATTTTCCTTAATATAATAGGCAACATCAGCAATATGAACACCTAAATGATAATTACCATTAGGTAATTTCCACAAAACAACCGCATCATCAAAGTCTTTAGAATCATCACCATCAATTGTAACTGTTGGTTGTTCACGAATATCTTCTCGGTTAGCCATATCTTCAGCAGTCACATGATCCGGGATTGCGTTAGCTTGATCCAATGCTTTTTGATCCCATTCACAACGAACGTTATGAGCAGAAACAATTGCCATAATATCAACACCAGGAGTATTTTTATTACCAATGACGTTGGTAATAATGCCTAGCATTGTATCAGGATTAGCTTCATTAGGATACTTTTCAATTGCCACCTTAACAATGTCACCCTTTTGTGGGTGTAGTCCGACTTCCCCCACATAAATACGGTAATTTGCTAATTTTTTATTGGTACTTACTACATAGCCAATATAATGACTAACTTTAACTTGTTGATCGGTTAAAGGATTAAATTCCCCAACTACATTCTCAATGCCATGTTCAACAACTTCTTCGACTTGACCCTCTGGCCCCTTACCATTCCAAGGGTTACCACCAGCAGTGATCTTTACACGCACTTGATCACCATCAAGTGCACAATTTGTATAATCTTTAGCAATAAAGACATCATCGGCTTCTTCATCTTCGAGTCTCACAAAGCCAAATCCTTTACTATTAGCCTTAAAAACTCCTTCAATAACAATATTTTCTTGAGTAAGCTGATAATGTCCGTTGCCGTCAGTGATAATTTGTTTTTGTTGCTCAAGGAAAGACAAAGCTTTAACGATATCAGAAAAGTTACCTAGGCGGTCGCGTCGCAACATTCGATCAATTTGTTCTACTTGATATTGTTTTTTGGGATTATGACGAAATATCTCTAAAACATTAGCTAAGATTTTATCGTTTTGTGCCATGCACTAATCTCCATTCTTTAATAAAAAGATAAAAAAAATCCTCCCATCGTTTGATTGGGAGGAACCAACGCTTATTTTGAGGACAAATAAGCTAACACAATAGCAAAAGCAAAAAAGAGAACTAATAAAATTGCGGTCACTTTTTCCATAAATGCTTCAAAACCACGTTTTTTTGTTTGTCCACTAAAAACTGCACCGCCAGATAAGGCATTTAATGCATCTTGCTGCTTTTGCGGCTGCATCATTGTAACAATAACGATTAAAATTGAAACAATAATTAGTAGCGTCATAAATAAATTATACAATATGCTGCCTCCAATATACAGATACGATTACTGTTAAATTTTAGCACAAAATATGTTTTATTACTAATTTTATTTTTCCAATTCTGGTGCATCAGTTTTAAATTTCGACTGCGTTGACTTCTGATGATTCTGATACCACATTGAAGTCTTATTTTGACTAAACAAATCTTTCAAAGACTTTTTCTCATTATAATCATATTTATGTGGCGTAACTTTTTTAAACCATTTAGGCTTATAAAAACGTAGCAAATTCCCCGCAATTACTCGGTCTGATAGCGACAATTGCGTAGTAACTTTATTTGAGAGGCCAACAAGTTCAGCTTTTAATTTTTTGTCAGGATGTTCTATTTCTAATCCTGTCTTAGTATTATAGTAATTTCCGCCTACTTTTGCATATTTTGGCGTAATAAAGTCGCCATTTCTTTGAGCAACAATTTGCGGCGCTGCTGAACTCAACAAGTCATGCCCAAATTGAATAGTATCTTGATTATTAATTCCAAGTAAATTTAGTAAAGTTGGCAACACATCTATTTCACCGCCATATGTTTTTTTAATGCCGCCATTAAGCCCTCTCATGTTAAATATTAATGGTACCCTTTGAAATTTTAAATTATCGAAATTAGTAAAATCAGCTTGCTTTAATAATTCAGCGCTAGCTTGATGATGATTACCAGAAATACCGTAGTGATCACCATATAGAACCAAAATTGTCTTTTGATCTAGGCCCGTTTTTTTCATCCAAGAAAGCAATTCACCTACAGCCTGATCCAAGTAATGCGCTGTTTGAACATAACCATCAACTGTTTCATCACCAGTATCCGTACGTTCTATTTTTTGGTTTTTCTTATCGATTTCATAAGGATAATGGTTAGTAACGGTTAGCAATTTTAAATAGAACGGTTGCGGCAAGCGCTCTATATATTTAATTGATTGAGAAAAAAAGATTTTATCTTTTAAACCATAACCAATATAATATTTTGGCTTATTATCATAGTACGAAAGGGGCATAAAATATTGATAGCCAAACTGCTTGTATGCATTATTTCGATTCCAAAATGATCCTGCTCCACCATGCATAACTGCAGTTGTATAATTTGCTTTTTGCTTTAAAATGGCTGGAGCACTCTCAAAGGTATTAGATGTGCCATAACTAGACATAGCTGAACCAGATTGCAAGCCGTAAAGTGAATTTTCAAGCATCATTTCAGCATCTGATGTCTTACCTTGACCAACTTGATTATAAAAATTAGCAAAACTTAGGCTATTTTTAGAATGATAAAGCTTATTTAAGTTGGGGGTAACGGCTTTACCTTTCCACTTATAGTCAATTAAAAATTGCTGAAAACTTTCCAAATGAATAATTAAAACATTTTTCCCTTTGGCAACGCCAGTATATGTTGCATTAGGTTTAACAGAATTACTTTTTAAATACTTTTTTACCGATTGCAAATCTGATACATTAGCTTTAGCCATCTGTTCACTTGTTTGGGCGGTTTTAAAGCCATCATAGATTGCATATTCATTCATCCCTAAGTATTTAACAATATAACTATTATCAAAAGTTCTAGTTAAAAGGCCAGACCGATCTTTTTGTGCCATTAATAAGTTAAGTCCAATTAATATTGCTGCTAGTCCCTCTACTAATAAATTAAATTTTAATTTTAAAGGACGAAGATCATACCTAATTACCTTACTGAATATTAATCCAATAATTATTATGAAATCTAGAAAAACTAAAAAATCACTTGGATGAATTATTCCTATAATACTTTTGCCTAAATTATCTGCAGTTGAATCAGAAGTCTTAATAATTGAAACAGATAAAAAGTTAGAAAATTCCCGATAATATAAAATATTAGCAAATAACCAAAAAGTCAGTAATAGATCAATTAATAAAATAATCCAGTATGATTTACGCCCTTTAAAGAATAGACCTATTCCCATCAATAAAATGGCAGCAGGAAGCGGGTTAATAAATAATAAAAAGTTTTGCATCGCACCCACTGAACCTAAATTAAATTTGGTCAAGTATGCTATGTAAGTTTTTAGCCAAAAGGCCATTAAAACAATGACAAAAAAACCCAATTTATCTTGTGTTAGCCATTGAAGAAAAGATTTAATTCGTGTCATTTTATTCTCCTTTTGCCATGCCAATATCCTAATCAAGTATGATTACTTACTATATCTTTTAATTAAAATCAATCATCTAGTGTACTAGAAATTTTTTTAGGTTTAAAAATCCAGCCTAATATTCCTAAAATCATGCCAAAAAAATACGTAACAAAACGCCACAAAAACATAACCAAAATCAATGAACCACGCGAAGAAACAAATGTTGCAAAAAGTGTCTGAAAACTATACTCAGCGCCACCAGATGCTCCTGGAATTGGGACTATTGACATCAACATCATAATCATAATATTCATTTGAGTGACGCTTACCCAATCAGCCGATACATTTAAAGTTAGTAATATCAAATATGGCACCGAATAAAAACACAGTAACTGTAATATCGTTAAACTACCAGACAAAAGTAATTTCTTTTTTTCCTGTCTTAATTTCTGACTTTCATAATAAAAGGTATCAATCTTTTCTAAAGTACCATTTCGCCAGCCAGCAACTCGGCTAGTATTAATAAATCTGCTCAATAAATCCATTAAGATATTTGTCACTCTTTTAGTCCAGTCATAAGCAAAAAAAATTGCTAGTAAAAAGACAATTGAACTAATGTGTAGTAAAAAACCAATCGCAATCAGAAAAGCCAAGCCAGCGAACTTGGTTGCAACCAAGTTAAATCCAGTAATAATCGTTATCACATAAGCAAAAAATACTACAATTTGATAAATAATAAATTTCATTAATAAAATTGAAGTCGCCCGTCCTCCTTCAATTCCAATCTGAATCATTGCTGCTAACTGTGAAGGTTGTCCCCCAGTTGACATAGGCGTTATTGCATTAAATAAGGCTTGGATTATCGGTATACGAAAAAAAGCCCATCTTGAGCGCCTAGGTTCGTTCTTTCTCTTCGCTAACACTGCTAATATACTCGCTTCAAAAGCATAAGATAGTATCATTAGGCCAAATACTGCAAATAAAGCAATAACATTTATATTTTTAGCAGCTTCGATTAAGTGAACAAAAGGTATGTCTTTGAGGTCTAAGTATAAAACTCCGCCACTAATTAATAAAACAACCACAATTCCCCAAAAATATTTTTTATTCATTAGTGAATCTGCCCTAATTTTTGTCCAATTTCATATTGTTCATGATAAAAATCGTTCCAAATTTTTGCTAAGTTATTTTCTGAATATTTTTCACTAGCTTTAATTGATAAATTACTGTATTTATTTAAGAGAGCTTGATCTTGCACAGCTTGACGAAGTTGTGCATTCATCTCAGCAAAGTCCTTGCCTTTTAGATAATAGCCACTAATAATTGCTTCATATAAGTCAAGATCACGCAATAATACTGGCGTACCACAGCTAAATGCTTCAAGAACTGACATGGGAAATAATTCATCATATGATGGTAAAACAAAAAGATTGGCAATATTTAAGTAGTTAACTAACTTTTTCCGGTCAATGATCCCTGTAAATTGTAAATTTTTTGGTGGTTGGTCAACCATTTTTTTAAAATGCTCATAGCCGTCAGTAATTTTACCAAATGAGAAACCACCAGCCCAAATAAATTGAACCTCTGGATTAGCTTTGGCCATTTTTACAAAATCATCAACACCTTTACGTGCTTGAACCTGACCATCTCCAAAAACAACAAATCTATCCAATGGAATCCCTATTTGATGACGAAAAGCATTTTTTTCTACTTGTTTCTTGGGATAAAATTCATTTTTAGCTACAAAATTAGGAATGTACTTTATATTTTCTCGTCTGATACCATATTTAACTAACTTATCAATAAAAATTGGATTAACTACAACAATTTGATCCATTCTTTTGTAAAAATCAATGACATAGTTATAAAAGACTTTTTTAACAGATGAAGGTAATTGAAGTGAACCTTCAAGTGTTTCAGGCAAAAAATGCACATATCCAATCTTACGTCCTCTAGCTGGTGAAAAACTATTGGCATAATAAGTTGGATTAATTGTATGATAGTGGGTTAAATCACTCATCCCATATTTATTATTTGTCACGTAAAATTCATTAATTAAATGCGTCCTAAGTAGGCTCATCAATTCTTTGTAAGCCGAGCCAACGCCTTGACCAGCTACAGAATCTGCTTGTGAGAACATGTTGATTCTAATCATTTGAATCCTCTTTAAAATTTTCTTGATAATTATCAATTATTTCTTGATAAAACTGATAAACTTCTTGACCAAATTTTTTAGCAGAAATTTGATTGAGTTTCGTCTTTAGTTTATCTTTAGGAATTATAGTTTGCTTATTATTTAAATAGAATATAATTTTGTCGCGCATCTCGCTTGGAGTAGTAAATACTTGACCAAAGTCAGAATCATCAAAAACATTTTCAGTATAATCAGTATCATAAACTACACATTTTGTTCCAGCTGCTAATGCTTCAATATAAGTCAATCCTTGTGTTTCAGTATCACTTGCTGAAACAAATAAATTTGCCATTTTGTAAAAGGCTCCGACGTCATCATGATTCACATCACCAGTAAAAATTACATTATTTTCAAGGGTCAACCGCTCTACTTGATCTTGCAATACTTTAACATCAGGTCCATCACCAGAAATAACTAAACAAACATTAGGAAATTCTTCAACGATTTCTGGCATCACATTAAGTATGCGGTCAATCTTTTTTTCGCCAGCGATTCTACTTAAAGTTAATATTACTGGTGCATCAGCAGCAATGCCTAGTTCTTGACGAATATCACGATTTACCTTCTTATTCATGTTTTTAACGTCCACGCCCGTTGGAATTACCTTTATAGGTATACCAACCCTATAACGTTTTAAAAGTTCGTCTACACGTTCGCTAGGAGCAATTGCACCATCCATGTTTTTAAGAAAGACCTTGGTAAACTGCTTAACATGATATGGTCTAAGCAAATGACCATTTAGAACATAATGTAAATAGTCCTCATACATTGTATGATAAGTATGAATGGCTGGAATCTTGAGCTGATGGGCTACATACTTACCTATCATTCCTAGTGCAAATTCAGTTTGAGTATGAACAATATCAAGCTTAACTTCGCGAGCAACCTTAGTTGCTTCAAAAAAACCTCTATAGGCAATTCGGCGATCAGTAAAAGAAATAAACGGTACACTACTAAAACGAAAAACATTAGCATCTACTCGTCCTTTTTCAACATGGGGATCAGTAGTTGTAAAAATAAAAACATTATGTCCCTGATCTTCTAGAGCTTCTTTAAGCGTTTCAATTGATGTTGCCACTCCACTTATTTGTGGGAAATATGTATCGGTAAAAATACCAATATTCATTTGAATACCTCCGTATAAAGGTATTATAAAGATTAGTTAATACTTGTGCAATTTATATAAGAAAAAAAGCAAAAAATTATAAAAAAATAGCCCTTCAGAAGGGCTAATTATTATAGCGGTGATCGGGGTCGAACCGATACGTCCCAAGGGACACCAGATTTTGAGTCTGACGCGTCTGCCAATTCCGCCACACCGCCATAAAAGCTACTTATTAATTTAAAGCTCAATGACTGAACCAAAGGCGGGGATCGGATTTGAACCGACGATTAAGGTTTTGCAGACCTCTGCCTTACCACTTGGCTACACCGCCATCGAATATTTTATTAATAGATTGGGATAGCTGGATTCGAACCAGCGCATAATAGAGTCAAAGTCTAGTGCCTTACCGCTTGGCTATATCCCAATGCTAGGGCGGAATATGGGATTCGAACCCATGTATGCCGGATCCACAAACCGGTGTGTTAACCCCTTCACCAATTCCGCCATAAAGTTTTAACAGGGATAGTAGGAATTGAACCCACACTAGCGGTTTTGGAGACCGATGTACTACCTTTATACGATATCCCTATTATGGAGGAGGGTGGATTCGAACCGCCGAACTCAGAGAGAGCGGTTTTACAGACCGCCGCGTTTAGCCACTTCGCTACTCCTCCAGGCTGATGGCGCGGGACGGAATCGAACCGCCGACACAAGGAGCTTCAATCCTTTGCTCTACCGACTGAGCTACCGAGCCATCTTACGGTCCATATCAGATTCGAACTGATGATCTTCTCCGTGACAGGGAGACGAGATAAACCACTGCTCCAATGGACCAATTGCGGGAGATGGATTTGAACCACCGACCTTCGGGTTATGAGCCCGACGAGCTACCATACTGCTCCATCCCGCGATATTATAAAGGAGGATGTGGGATTTGAACCCACGCACGGCAAGACCGTCTAACGGTTTTCAAAACCGTCCCCTTAAGCCGCTTGGGTAATCCTCCAATTGTAAATTTACCAAAATATTAGTGGTAATGACCCGTACGGGATTTGAACCCATGTTACCGCCGTGAAAGGGCGATGTCTTAACCACTTGACCAACGGGTCAGATTTGCCATGACCAATGTCACATAACGCTTAATTATAATACCTAACTTAAGCAAGAAAGTCAACATTTTTTTAAAATAATTAAGTTGAGCTATTACGCTGACTCACAACGCTATTTATAATACAGGATTCAAAGTGATCTTGCAAGACTTTTTTGAAAAAAATTTGTTTTTTTCTTAAGATATAACATTAAAAACCTATTCTTTATTTTTAACCGGTCAACAATCTAGACATGTGCGACACGAGCAGCTATCCTATAGTTCTCAACTTCTTGGTAAGCTATACCTAAATAATCAGTAGTAATTACTAAGATGAAGAATGTATTGCGGCCAAAACAATCAAGCAGTTAACGAATTAATCAGGTGTCTTCAAACAAACTATCCGCTACCATATAAGGTCTTTAAAAAAAGAAAAAGACCACCGAAAATCATGGTGGGCCAATTCTAAGGGATCTTGTCATATTGGTTTCTCCTTTCCAACCTTTTTATTCATATTAATTTATAAACTAGTGATTTTAGATTTTATCAGCACTCCATTTGTAATTACCTGATGTTTGATTTTTCGTCGTTTTTTTCATCCTTATCACTTAGAAGTGAATGATAATGATCCAACCAAAAGTTGATGTATTCACATTTTCCTCTCCTTCTGTTTTAAACTTTGTAGCTTAAGTATATTTTCGATTTAACAGAAGATAATAAAAAAGTTGTATTTGAATTTTAAATATCAAATACGACTTTTTTAATTTTTCCCATACTTATCTAGAATGTCTTTCATATCTTTGCTATACTCCGGCATGCCTAACGAACTAATGTGATCAATTGCCATTCGAGCTTTATTTAAATACTCATCCTTTCTTTCATAGTGATAATTCACTATATTTTTAAGTATAAAAATGCAGTTTTTATAAAAAAACAAATTTGGTTTAGTACTAATTTGATCAGCTGTCCGAATAAAGAATTCTGTTTCTTTATATCTACTTTTCTCAATACACATAATTAACATGTTTATCTCTATTCCTAATATTGTTTCTTGAACATTCGAACTCCCAGAATGGCAAAATTGCGTAATCACTCGCCGACTTATTAACAAGTTGCTATCAAGATCATAAAATGGCATCAAGTTACAATACAAATCTAATTTATTTTCGTCAAAATTAGAAATATTAAAAATCTTTTCTTTCAACTTAATTCGTTCTTTTTCATCAAGATCTTCTACGTGATTGCCAACTAAAGCTATAAGTGCATCTATAAATAGCAACTGATCTTCTTTATCAACTATTTCGCTATTTGCAATGACATTTTTAATATCCTTAAGCTGTTCCTTATCATTATGATAAAACGCTTCATTAATTGCTTCGCCGATATCGCTGTTTTCATCATATTTTACTTTATCTTCTTGACTAAGCCTGCCAAAAAATTCCCACAGCTTAATGTTATTAGCATGCAATAATGCAATTAGATCCTCGGCTGTAATTCTGTGCTGGTCTTTTTCAACTTTTGAATAATATGATGTACTAATCGTATTACCAGCCCATTCTTTTTGAGTTTTCAAGCTCTCAATTCGATATTGCTTTAGCAATTGTCCTATTGTCATTCGTGATCCTCTTAATTTCATTCAAATTTGGCGTTTAACATTCAAATACGACATTTTTGCTATTCCTTATTATAAACACGTTATAACTTAATGTATAAAATATTTAATTTAGGAGTTATAAAATTATGGACGTTTTTGCAAAGAACAAGGATTATCGAAAATTTACAATCGCCAGTTTTCTATCTGGTGCAGGCAATATTTTGTTTTACTTAGCACTTATTACTTATGCAAGTAAATTAAGAAATTATGCCTTAGCTATTTCACTGATTTCAATTTCAGAATCAGTACCTCAAATTCTACAAGTTTTTAGTGGCTATTTAGCTGACCGTACCAAAAATAAATTCAAATTAATGGTTTGGTTAGCCGCTATACGCTTTGGACTCTATCTAATCGTCGGCTTGCTTTTTGCCAGCGGCTTTGCTGGTTGGAATCTAGTTTTAGCTGTTATTGGTATTAACTTAATATCAGATATCGCTGGCTCATACTCTAACGGCCTTCAAATGCCTCTAGTTGTTAACATTGTTGGAGATGATGAAGTTGCTGAAGCTGAAGGATTTGTTAGTGGGATCAACGGTATTATCAATATGATTGCACAATTCATTGGTTCTGGTTTATACTTTTCATGTCTTATTCCAGTCTAGCAATCTTCAACGCCTTAACATTTCTAGTGGCAGGTGCCCTTTTTGCCAGCGTCGGCCGTAATTATTACAAGACTCGTCCTCAAGAAGGAACTACGTCAGTTAATGAAGAGGGGTTCTTTAAAACAATTGCTTTATCATTCAAACAAGTAAAAAAGGCAAAGGGGTTGTTAGCAGTCGTTTTAGTAATTGCTTTATTAAATGGAGTTTTAGGAACAATTGAACCTTTAATTTCAATCGTAATCGCCGGTAATAAGTCTTCTATGGTCATTGGAACATACAGTTTTACGATTGCCCTAATAGGAGGTGTAATGACTGCTGGTATGGCACTTGGTAGTATTGTAGGCACAAAATTATTCAAGAATATGTCATTATTCACTATCGCAATTATTTCAACAGCTTTAAGTATCGTAGTTATTGGTACAATGCTTATTAAAAATATTTTCATTTATCTGCCAATCATGGCAAGCCTTGCAATATTTATTGGTACGGCTAGCCCTAAATTAACACAGTGGCTTGTTGAAACAGTCGACCAAAACATTTTGTCATCAACTATGGGAATGCTTAATACGATTTTAGTAGTGACTGCGCCAGTTATGACAACTATTTTTACTACAATTACTGCTTCGTTCGGTATTACTATCACATTAACACTATTAGGTGTAACTTGTTTAATGGTTTTAGCAACAATAGTAAAGGTGAGTTATTCTATCAATAAAAATGCAGCATAACTAAAAATAAATTGATTCAATTTAACCGTCCTTAATTTATACCACTACCAATTTAATATAATGTACCTTAAACAAAGTAGGCAAAAAACGCCACTAAATCAGAACAAACAATCGTCCCCAAAATAAATTTGTGAAATTAAATCTGGATAGCAGATAAAAAGCCCAATTAATCTGGGCTTTTTATTTTAGCTATTTTTTTGATTTCACAATAATTAGACCAATCTATTTTTAAATCATGCAATTTTATTCAACATATTTTAAAACAATTTGTTAGCAACAAACCAAAAATTCAATTTTGCTCTGTGGTATTACCAAAAACACCCTAAATACTTGCTAATAAGCGATTAGCGGCAAAATCGCCAGTAGAGATAAAAATGCTCCCACTTTCGCAATTGGCAAATTGCTTGGTACCACCAAGCCCAGTACGCCTTTTTTAAAAGCATGGAGGTCGAATTTCCTTTATGCTCTTTACTAGAGAATAAAAAATTGGGAATTGGTATTTTTAACGCTTCCAAGCTGTTGCAAGATCAAATTAATAGATTGACGTAAATGATTTTTTCGACCTCGTATATCAAAAAATTAATCATCTTTTAATTCCTTCAGTAAGTAGACTAGCTCCATAAATAAAAATAACGTAACCTCTTTTACGATTGTTGGTTATCAAATCTAATTAAAAAGATTAGCATACATTTAAGTTAAAACTTCCGGCGTAGTAGTAAACCCTATTTCTTATCTCTTAGTCATGATCTAAGGTGCAAGGCAACGTCATCATAAAAACGACTTATTAACGAGCACGAAGCTACTGTAATTGCTTTAATCCAAAAATTAAACATGTAAATTACTTTTTTGCCGTGCATTTTCCTTACGAAAGTAAATAAAAAGGCTCGATACGTTGAAGTATCAGCCTTTTATTATTATATAGCGGAGACTGAGGGATTCGAACTCTCGCACCGGAATAACCCGATCTACACCCTTAGCAGGGGCGCCTCTTCAGCCACTTGAGTAAGTCTCCATATATTTAGATGGGCCTAAATGGACTTGAACCATCGACCTCACGCTTATCAGGCGTGCGCTCTAACCAGCTGAGCTATAGGCCCCTAAAGCGGGTAACGAGAATCGGACTCGCGACTAAAGCTTGGAAGGCTTTCGTTTTACCACTAAACTATACCCGCAAATAAATATCAAAAAATGGCGCGGGACGGAATCGAACCGCCGACACAAGGAGCTTCAATCCTTTGCTCTACCGACTGAGCTACCGAGCCATCTTACGGTCCATATCAGATTCGAACTGATGATCTTCTCCGTGACAGGGAGACGAGATAAACCACTGCTCCAATGGACCAATTGCGGGAGATGGATTTGAACCACCGACCTTCGGGTTATGAGCCCGACGAGCTACCATACTGCTCCATCCCGCGATATTAACAAATTACCATGCCATATGGACCTTGTAGGACTCGAACCTACGACAGGACGGTTATGAGCCGTCTGCTCTAACCAACTGAGCTAAAGGTCCAAGGTCGAACAAATAGCGGCGGGGGGGATCGAACCCTCGACCTCCCGGGTATGAACCGGACGCTCTAGCCAGCTGAGCTACACCGCCAACAAACAAATGTAACCATTAATAATAAAGATTACAATCGGGAAGACAGGATTCGAACCTGCGACCCCCTGGTCCCAAACCAGGTGCTCTACCAAACTGAGCCACTTCCCGAAATTAATGCGCCCTGAAGGATTTGAACCTTCAACCTTCTGATTCGTAGTCAGACACTCTATCCAGTTGCGCTAAGGGCGCGTCATTATATGCCGAGGACCGGAGTCGAACCGGTACGGTTGAAACCAACCGCGGGATTTTAAGTCCCGTGCGTCTGCCAATTCCGCCACCCCGGCAAGTAATGAAAGCGGAAGACGGGATTCGAACCCGCGACCCCCACCATGGCAAGGTGATGTTCTACCACTGAACTACTTCCGCATAAATATGTAATGCCGATTATACGATTTGAACGTACGACCCCCTGTTTACAAGACAGATGCTCTACCAACTGAGCTAAATCGGCATAATGTAAATATGGTAATAATATTGGCGAATACGGGTGGTGGGACTTGAACCCACACGTCCGAAAACACTAGAACCTAAATCTAGCGCGTCTGCCAATTCCGCCACACCCGCAAAAAATGGGGCCATGAGTCGTGACGGGCTTGAACCGTCGACCCTCTGATTAAAAGTCAGATGCTCTACCGACTGAGCTAACGACTCGGAATGGAGGATACAGGGCTCGAACCTGTGACCTCCTGCTTGTAAGGCAGATGCTCTCCCAGCTGAGCTAATCCTCCATAAGCACGGCAACGTCCTACCCTCGCAGGCAGTCTCCCACCAACTACTCTCGGCGTTAAGAAGCTTAACTTCTGTGTTCGGCATGGTTACAGGTGTTTCCTTCTTGCTCTTGCCACCGTACTTCTTTTTGAGCTTTTACACTCAAAACTAAATATTATCCTTCGAAAAAACCGTTCCACTCTCTTCTTTGACTGCCTTCGCTTTTGGTCAAGTCCTCGACTGATTAGTACTAGTCCGCTCCAAACCTCACGGCTCTTCCACTCCTAGCCTATCTACCTCATCGTCTTTGAGGTGTCTTACTACTTTCGTATGGGAAATCTCATCTTGAGGGGGGCTTCGCACTTAGAT
>NZ_FOMN01000005.1 GCF_900112665.1 Lactobacillus bombicola | reverse complement strand
GTTCCGTTTCCTGCACCTGGGGTTGAAGTTCCGTTACTTGCACCTGGGGTTGTGGTTCCATTTCCCGTACCTGGAGTTGAAGTTTCATTTCCCGTACCTGGAGTTGAAGTTTCATTTCCTGCATCCGAGGTTGAAGATACTGCAGCATGAGCTGTTGTTGTTACTTGATTATTAGCCGATATACCAAAACAAGTTAGTGCAATTCCACAAACCATAGTTGCTAATTTTTTTCTTGAGTCCATTTTATCTCCTTTAATGTTTATATAGCAAAATATTACATATGTTATTTATTATAGCATATTATTTTAGTTTATATATACGTTAAATTAATTTTTGATATTTCTATCTTTAAGTCCTATCGTTCTTATTTCTATTTTTGTATAAATTATCTTGTATCATCTATATTTTTTGCCTTTTTTCTACTCGCTTTTGGCTTTCTGTAAATCTGGCAAAGAAGTTAAACTAAGTTAATTGCTTACATACAAGTTATGGATAAAGCTCTTACTTAGATACCTAATAAAGCTTTAGTTTTATGGTATGAAAAAACGTAAATTATACTATAAGCAATTAAAAGTAATAAACAAGTTATAATAATTGGTTCCCCCACCATCTGAAAAGCACCTAAAAATTTTATTACGTCGTTAGCTAAAAAATTAAACCTGAATCCAATGAAAGCCATTAAACCATTCAATCCGCCCATAATTATAGGTGGTAAGAATATCAATAAGTTATTAGCAGTAGCCGCTTTGCGTAGCTGCTTTTTATTATAGCCGATATCACCTAAAAATTTGAATTCATCAGTCACACCTAAAGTATCCATGAGTATAGTGAAATAGAGAATACAACCAATAAATACAAAAAACAATACAGAGATAAGAGTTGCCATTAGGAATGCTGCACTATTATATGAAAGTGCATCTTTATTAGTTTTGTAGGCACTTAGAAATTTGATCTTTAACTCTTTGATTTTGTTGTAAAGTTCCTCATTGTCGCGTAGGTTGGCACCATTAATTGCATAAATTGTCTTACTGTTAGCATGTTGACTTATTTTTTTAAACTGTTGGTCATTAACAGCTATGTAGGCAAAATTACCTTTAGCAAATATGGGCCAGATATTGGTCTCTTTCAAACTGACTTTTTGCTTGTTAATATTTACCGTACCACGAGAATTCTTTATCGTATATGGTGTAAAAAGATACGCTAACTTCTTAGAAAATTTGGAATTATGCTGCGGTTTATTATATTGTTGCTTTAATAACCCTTTAAAAGTACTGAGATTAATAATTCTACATTTTTTGGTAGCCATTTTTTCACTTAGTACTATTGGTCGTTTTGCAGTCGCATTAATCACTTTTACCGTTTTAAAATCACCACCGTAATTTTTAGTGATTTGCTTCACCTTGGTCACTTGATCAGGCTTAAGTTTCTGGTCAATTTCTATAGCTGAAGGGACTGTTTTTATTAATGAAGCTTTTTGATAATTTATTAGTAAAAAGCAAGTTGCAGTAAGAGCAATAACAGCCGATATAACTAAAGACAATACAACTAATAGATTTGATTTAGTTTTTAATTTAAACAGCGATTCTGGCAAAAAGATATTATTCGTTGGTCGATACAGCTGACGATGGTTATTGATTTTACGATTAATAAGATAAGCTAAAGTGCTTTTGATAATTAAAAATGTGCCAATTATTACCAATACTAATGTAATCAATGCCATTGGTACAAAACCGATTTTGACCCACAAAGATTGTTGTTGTTTAACAAGATCTAAAACCAAGGCATAGCCTATTAATAACGAAATTATCCCTAAGTAAGCTGTCCAAGACTTGGTCTTAACAGCTTTTTCGCCAACTTGATTTAAATTAGAGATATTTATGATGGATAAGCGCTTAATCAAATGGTGATTATCAAAAAAGATAACTAATAACATAAAAATTGAAAGTGCTATTGTAATTAAGAATGGTAAAAAGGTGAACTGCGTTAGATACGGTATATCAAGCTTTAAAGCTACAATCAAAAGTATTTTTATTAAACTATAAAACAAAATACTAAGAAAGATACCAGCAAAGCAGGCCATTCCAATAATAATGGTGTTTTCTATCATTAAAATTGAAGTAATATTCTTCTTTGACATACCTAGCATTGAATAAATCCCTAGCTCTTCAGCACGCTGCTTTAAGAAAAAACGATTAAAGTAAATAATAAAGAAAATTGTAAATAAGGTAAATAATATCGAAGTAACATAAGACATGAACTCAACTTTTGCTGAACTTGATAAAGAATCAGCAATTACATGGTCTTTAGCGAAAATTTGCAGAGTGTTGAATAATCCTAGAATTAACGAAAGCGAGATAAAATAATTTTTGTATAAGCCAAAGCCGTTTTTGATATTGTTTTTAGCTATTACTTTGTAATTCATAATTAATCTCACTCCCCTAAGCTTCTACTTCGGCTAATCTTTGCGCCAATAGTTGTTGAAAGACATCATTACTATCTTTTTTAACAATTTGGTCAACAATTTTGCCATCTTTTAGAAAAATAACCTTGTTAGCATAACTGGCCGCTAAACTATCATGAGTAACCATTAAGATAGAAGTATTAAATTTTTGATTCACTTTTGCTAAATATTCCATAATTAATTTAGCTGCTTGTGAATCCAACGCACCTGTAGGCTCGTCGGCAAATAAGAGTGCTGGATTCTTAATGATGGCCCTAATTATCGCTACACGCTGTTTTTGACCACCAGATAAAGCCACTGGATATTTATCAAGTTGATCACTTAATCTAAAATATTCGGCTAACTTATCAATCTTTTGATCGATTTCTTGGTCATTTCTACCGAGTAATGACATAGGAACGGCAATATTTTGTCTTACCGTTAAGCTTTTTAATAAACGATAGTTTTGAAAAACAAAACCTAGTTTTTTCTTACGAAAATTGGCAGCCTCATCATCAGATAATTTGGAGATTTCATGCTCATCAACATAGATTGTGCCTCCAGAAGCTGTATCTAACGTCGAAATCATATTAAGCAACGTAGTCTTGCCAGAACCAGACGCACCCATGATTGCTACAAATTCGCCAAAATCAACTGCAAAGTTAATACCGGCTAGTGCTTGGTATCGCTTTTCATAAAATTTAGTAACATTATTTACTCGTAAAATTTTAGTCATAATTAATCCTCGCTTCCTGTTTCCTTGTACTATATATCTAATACAATAAATCTGATAGAAAACTATGTCAATTAGTATCCTAGAAAGTAAAAAAAGAAATCCAAATGATTTTAAATAAAACTTGAAATATTATTTTTTATAAAGCTCTAATTCTAATATCGAAGGGACTTTCTTGAAATATATGGTTCTCAATAATTCATATGCCATTCCTGACGTACTTGTCATCAATCCAAAAACATTTCTTTTTTGTGGAATATCAGATAGCCAATTTTTATTAGTACATAGATCAGTAGCAATTTTTTAGGCCTTTTTAAGACTCTTTAAATAATTGGTGATAAAATATCGGTGATAGACATTCTATGTTGCCTAAACTGCTATGACAAAGGCAATCACTGCACCAATGCCTTTTTATAAAATGCAAGACTTTGCTAATTCAATATCTATATTTAAGATTATAAATTAGTCAATAATATGAATTTTTTTATTCTAGTCATACAATGGAGTTTTGAAATATGAATAAATTTAAGTTAACTGCTAAAATGTCATACCTAATATGCGGTATATTGCAATTTTTGATAGGTCTAATTTACTTTATCTGTTTAAAAAGAAACATAAGCTTTTTGATAATCTTTATATTTTTAGGCATAGCATTGATATTGATACCTTACTTGAAGCCAACAAAAATAGAAAGCAAAAAAAACGATAAAGTAATAGGAATATTATTGATTTGTACAAGCATATTAATGCTTTTATTAGTTCCAAATGATTTGATCTTTTTACTATTTTTGGATTCAGGATTAATTAATTTGATAATCTAACGCGGTAATTTAGCTTATATAAAATGGCGCAATAACCTGATGCGCAAAATTTTAGCTTGTCATACCTTCGCCAAATTATATGAAAAAGGATTAGATTGCCTATATCAAGTCAAGTAGCATGTTCAACTTAAAATTACAATTTTCGCTTTAATTTAATTGGAAAAAATACGAAGGAGTGATTCAAATACAAAACAGCGCTGACATATAGTTAATTGCAATATTACTATTTTTAATAATATATTGAGATTCTATATTGACATTATCTTTTACCTCGCTAACAAAATAAAAACACCGCTTGGTTTCCCTAGCGGTGTGAAATTAGTATTCTGATAGTTAATTAAACGACCTATAACAAAAGGTGAATTAATTTAATTTTCCTTCAGCAATAAGTTTATCGTCACGCTCAGCAAGTTTTTGTTATGTGCTTTGTAACCCTGATTTCCATTAAATTTGCAGCCACGTTTCTTAAAAGTTTTAAATTTCTCGTCCAATTAAAATTTTATTACCATAAATTGGCTACTTTTTATATTGTGGATAGTCATTCAAATAATTACTATCACCGTAACTATACAGATGGCTTCCATCTCCATCATTAAAAGTATCTTTTGCCTTAAATGACTTCTTTTGATGTTTTTGCTGATTTAGGTTTTTCAGGCTTATTTGTATTATTTACTGCTGGATAAGGCAGGAATTCATCATGATCATTTGCTAGTAAAATCTGGGCCTTTAACCATTTAATTTCTGCCCTTAACTGCTTAGTAAACCTCTTAGTATATTTAGTATTAATCAACTCAAAGTGTTTTAAACATTTTTGGTAAAGTACAACTTGTTTCTGTGGTGATAATTTTTGCCCTTGCTTAACTAGCTGGTTAAATGCGCGATTGGCACGTTTATGTTGCTTTGACCAGTTTGCTTTCTCTCTAATGCTATGCAGCTTTGGCTCTGGTTCAGCTTTCTTGGGATTAACTGAAGTGACAGCTGCCTTGTTAGTATTTTGCTTATTAGTGTCTGTTTGCGTATTAGCCGTATCTGCTGAAACTACAGCAATTTGGCTAGTTATAGGTGCAAGCATTGCAACACCAGCAATGGCTAACGAAATAATTTTCTTATTTATTTTCATCTCATTACCTCTTGGATATCAAACATTTTCAATACTATACAATTATAGCATATGTGCTAATAATAACAGATTTAATTTATTAAATTTTGCTACTTTAGTAAGCAGTATAGTCATTTTCTTTTACTTTCACCCATTAAGCCGCGCATAAAAAAGAAGGCTGTTGTTACCGGCCTTCTTTTTTGTTATCCACAGTAATTACCAAGGCGCTATTTAGTTTCTTAGCGCTTTATACTTACAGCATTATTCTGTCTTACTTTCTTCCTGGTCATCCTTATCTACAGATTGTACATCAATATCAATAATGGCATCCCCGTTTAAGTAGACATGTGCCCCATCAGCCGTGAAGTTAACTTCCTTAGTGTCTGGGGCCTTCATTAATAGTTTAGCAATTGGTGTTTCCATTTCCTGTTCCACCACGCGCCGTAATGGCCTTGCACCAAATTTCTTGTCATAACCTTTTTGTGCAAAGTAAGCTTTAGCCTCAGGTGAGACCACCAATTTGACGTCTTTTTTAGCCAAGACATGCGTCATTTTCTTCAAGTAAATATCGATAATCTTTGTCATATCGGTTGGCGTAAGCGCATTAAACGGAACAATTGCGTCTAAGCGATTCAAAAATTCTGGTCTGAAGTAAGCCTCTAGTGCCTTGATCAACTGCTCATGGTCAACTTGACCATCCTTAAGTAAGTTATCTGAGTAGCCTGCATTTGACGTCATGATTAAAATCGTATCCTTAAAGGAAACGGTTCTTCCTTGCGCATCGGTTAAGCGACCATCATCCATAATTTGTAATAAAGCATTAAAAATCTGGGGATTAGCTTTTTCAATTTCATCAAATAAAATCAAGCTATATGGTTGGTGGCGTACTTTTTCGGTCAATTGACCACCTTCACCATAGCCAACATATCCTGGAGCTGAGCCAATGAGCTTATTCACAGCCATCTGGTCTTGATACTCCGACATATCTAAGCGAATTAAATGGTTTTCACCCCCAAACAATTGAATTGCTAATTGCTTAGCAAGTTCTGTCTTACCAACACCAGTTGGACCTGTAAGTAAAAATGAACCAGTTGGACGATTATTATCTTTGAAAATTTGCTTACGAGCAATCGCATCAGTAATAACTTCAATTGCCTTGTCTTGATCAATCACTGTTGCCTTTAATTTTGCCGCTAAATTTAAGTTTTTCTGTCCTTCACTGGCATGTAATTCACTCATTGGAATCCTAGTTTTAGCCTCAATTAGAGCATAGATATCTTGATCTGTAACCCTAGGCGTATCTGCATCATCAAGATGGTCTAATTGGTCACGTAATTTTTCAAGCTGCTGTTTTAGGTCACTGGCCTTAGCATAGTCTTCATTTTGAGCAGCAACTTTTTTATCATTTTCTAAAGTTTTAATACGCTGTTTCAGTCCTGCTTCATCGCTAGGGGTTGCATCAAGTCCTTTCTTTGCTCCAGCTTCATCAAGTAAATCAATTGCCTTATCTGGTAAGTAACGACCTTGAATATAACGTTGTGATAATTCTACGGCAAGTCGGATAGCGCTAGCACTATATTTTACATGGTGATACTCTTCATACTTTTTCTTTAAACCTTCCAGAATCTTCACGGTCACATCAGTTGAAGGCTCTGGCACATCAACTGGTTGGAAGCGCCGCGCTAAAGCCGCATCGTTTTCAATTTGGCGATACTCACTAGTAGTTGTCGCCCCAATCAAATTTAAATCTCCACTAGCTAAAGCCGGTTTTAAAATATTAGCTGCATCACCACTATTATTTTCCGAATCAGTCGAACCAGCGCCAACAATATTATGTAATTCATCTATAAATAAGATGATATTGGGATTTTTCTTTGCTTCATCAATAATTTTCTTTAAACGTTCTTCAAAGCTACCCCGTAAACTTGAGCCAGCAACCATATCATTAATATTAATGGCAATGATATGCTTATCTTTCATTTTTTCAGGAACGTCCCCTTGGGCAATTTTTTGGGCTAAACCTTCAACAATTGCAGTCTTACCAACACCTGCTGGTCCAACTAGCACCGGATTATTCTTCTTACGTCGACTTAAAATCTCAATTACTGCTTGAATTTGTTCATCACGCCCAATTACGGGATCAAATTTATTATTTTTAGCTTGTTCAACTAAGTCAATCCCAATTGGTTGCTCTTTTTGAGTTGGAACGTTTTGCTTAAGATTTTGTGGTGCCATATTCATACTGCTTGAATAGTGAATAGGAATCGAACCATTATTATCACTCGGACTATTAAAGAAAGAATTGTTTAATTCGTTAAATAAGTTATCAAATTCGTTGTCAAAATATGTCATATCTAAACACCCCTTGTATTCATTACAAATTTTAAATTAGCACTCAAAATCATCGAGTGCTAATTTCTTATACTTGTAATTATAGCAGGTTATCCACAGATAGCAAGAAAGATAACTTACTTTTCCACAATTATTTTTCGAAAGCAAAAAGCCTTATCTATCAAGACTTATGGTCCTAAATAAGGCTTACTATTTAGTTATTTTTGGTATAACTGAAACTGGGCACGTAAATATTTTGCTGTCAAACTCTGCCTATTTTGCGAAATATCCACAGGTGTACCACAAGCAACTATTTGTCCCCCATTTACTCCTCCGCTCGGGCCTAAATCAATCATATAATCACTGTTAGCCATAATATCTAAATCGTGGGTAATCGTAATGATTGTCGCCTGCTTATTTAAAAGTTGTTGAAAAACTTGCAATAGCGTTCTAACATCTTGCGGGTGTAGTCCCACTGTCGGTTCATCAAAGATAAACAAGCTGTCTTTTTGTTGCCGGTGCAAATGACTAGTCAACTTTAGCCGCTGAGCTTCACCTCCTGATAAAGCGGGTGTTGCTTCACCAAGATGCAAGTAGCCTAAACCCATTTGACTTAAAGTTGTTAATGTTTTTTGAATTTTAGGCTCTGTTTGAAACAAATTTTGCTGAAGTAGCTCAGCTACTGAGTAGTCGAGTATCTCGGCAATACTTAATCCTTGCCATTTTACCCTTAACACATCTTGATTATAGCGGTGTCCTTCACAAAGTGAGCAAGTTTCAACCATATCGGGCAAATATTGAATATCAAGCGATATTACACCACTACCCCCACAAGCTGAGCAAGCTCCCTCTTTATTATTATAGGAAAAATGACTGGCACGATACTTATAACTCTTAGCTTGCGGTTGTTGGGCAAACAATTTACGCAAATTATCCATAATATCCGTATAAGTAGCTACTGTAGAACGTTGATTTTTACCCACTGGTGAAGAATCAACACTAATTACATTTTTAATTGACTTGCCCTTAAACTGCTTAATCCACTTAGGCATTGGCTGATGTGCTTTTTGCGCCTGCAAAGCCGGTAACAAGGCATCAAGAATTAACGTGGTTTTCCCTGCTCCAGAAAAACCAGTAACTGCCGTCATAAAGCCACACGGAATTTTAACTTGTACGTCTTTTAAATTGAAACGCTGGGTGATTGCTAGGTCAATTTGTCCTAATGAAAAAAGTTCTCTATTAGCTACTGGACGAACAAGCAGTGGTGCATTACCAGTTAAATATGGGCCAATTAACGAATTGGAATTTTGCTTTATTTGTAACGGGGTACCCTGAGCAATAATTTGCCCTCCCTGACTACCAGAACCAGGGCCAATTTCAATAATCCAATCAGCTGCACTGATAATTTCAGTTTCATGATCAACTACTACTAAAGAATTTCCTTGATTAACTAATTGGTGAAAAATATCAATTAAGCCAGCTACATTATCAGGATGCAACCCTACTGAAGGTTCATCTAACACATATAACACCCCAGTAGTTTCTGTTCTTAAAGTTCGGCCTAATTGTATGCGCTGTAATTCGCCAGTCGACAAACTATTAGCTGACCGAGCTAAACTTAGATAATCTAAACCTAACTTCAATAAAGGCTTAACCTGATGTAGTAGTTCATCACTTAAATTTGTAGCTAAGTCTTGCATTGACTGCGGCAACCAGTCCTTTATTGCTTGCATATACTGGGGCAACTCACCTAAAGTTAATTGTTCAGCTGTCACAATATTTTTCCCAGCAACTAATTGTTGCCAACGGGTAGGATCAATACGATAGCCCTGGCAATGCGGACAAGTATTGAAATGATAAAAGGAATTTATTCGTTCAAGCCCGCGTTCAGACTTAGTAGTCTTACGCGAATTAATTACTGCATTATAGGCATTTTCATATAAGGCATCAAGATGATAAATACGTCCAGTCGAAGTTGGAACATCTACTGGTACTTTTCTCTCTTCACCATGAAGCACGATTGCTTTTTCTTTCTTAGTTAAGTCGCGGTAAGGAATATCTGTACGAACTCCTAATTCACGGGCAATACGCCACATCCAATTGCGTCCAGGAATCTGCCAAGTAGCAATTGCACCGTCAGCAAGCGTTTTATTTTCATCAGCAATAATTTTACTGTCATCAAGTTGTTCAACCTTCCCTAAACCCTGACATACTTGACAAGCACCATCTGAATTAAATGCAAAATCTTCCGCGCTAAAGGCATAAAATTCCACCCCACATTCTGTACAATGAATCTTACCCATTTGCTCACCGGTTAAATCCATTGCCTGCGCTATTTCAATAGTGGGGGCATTTCGATGTCCCTTAGGACAAACAGGTGACCCGAGCCGGGAAAAAATAAGGCGTAAAATATTAAAAATTTCAGTCACTGTTCCTACTGTTGATCTTATTCCAGGTATATCAGGACGCTGGCGCAAGGCAAGAGACGATGGAATATGGCGCACTTCATCAACAGCTGCGCGTCCTACTTGATTAATTCGTCTTTTCGTATAAGTGGCCAAGGAGTCAAGATAGCGGCGCGCGCCTTCTGCATATAATATTCCCATTGCCAAACTAGATTTACCAGAGCCACTAAGACCCGTTACTGCTACAAATTGATGCAAGGGAATCTCAACATTAATATTCTTCAAATTATTAACTCGGCCACCAATTACTTCAATCTTTGTTGGTTGTTCTTTATATTTCATGATTAATCATCTTTTCTTTTATTTGTTTTCACCGATTTGTTAGGCTTTTTCAATAAATACTGGCGAATCACTTGAATTACTTGTTTATTTTGGGGCAATTCAGAATGATCTGCTTGCTTACCGGTCACGATTATGGCCGTATAAGCTTTAACTTGATTTTGAAAAATAAACTTACCCGCTGCTACACTACTTTCAGGTACAATGCCGTCAGACTCATAATTTTTACCACCAGTTAACGAATAAACCTTTAAGCTTTTCGGTAATTTACTACGTCCTTTAATAAAGTCTGCTAACATCTGCGTTCGATTGGCTATGTTTTTTTCAGTAAAGTTATAAGGCGTCCCCAAAGTCATTAACCGTTTAATCTTAGCATCGCTGTCATATTGTGAATAGTAATGTTCTAACCAATAAGTCCAAATAAGTCCTCCATTAGAATGACCAAAAGCATTAAAATTATTAAATTTATAGTTCTTCATTAAAGAGTCAAACGCTATATCTAGCCAATAAGCTTGCTTTCTTATATTTGCATATCCATCGCGATTATCGGTAAAACCGATAATAATGAATGGTTCGAGGTCATTTTTCTTAATTGAACCACTATATGATAATTTTGCTTCACGTGAAACAGTGATTTTTAATACGCTATGTCGACGCACAGTTGTCTTATTTAGCTGACTAATTAATTGATTAAATCGTTCTGTTGTTGCACTTGATCCCGGCACCATAATTACGGGCGAAAGTAACGATTTACTCCGTTCTGCTCGAGTATTATTTTCTTTTTTCATCCAGGAATAACTGGGGATAGATAAAATAATCATAATTACGACTAATCCGAGTAGCCATTTATAATTGGTGTTTTTATTCATTTACATTCTCCTGCGTGGCCTCACTTAACTTTTTGCTTACCCGTTCACTAAGTTTAATAATTGGCCACAATAAGCCAATGTCACTTAAAAACAACAAAATTGTAAAAATCAACGTTCCCCAATTGCCATTAGTCCCAAAAAAGGGAACTAATAACCCTGGTGTCCCTTTTAAAATTGGATATACACTCACCGGAATAAGCCGTAAGCTAATTGCACTAGCGGCTATTAGTAAATTAAATAGTGGAATTAAAATGCTCGGTAACAAAAATACGGGATTCAGCATAATTGGTAGCCCCACGGTAAAGCCCAAAGTTGAATTAAATGCTGCTGGCAAAAGGCTAATTTTGGTTAAAGAAACAATTTCTTTATTTTCATGACGCAGCATTAATATGACAATGATTGCTAAAGTAACGCTAGAGCCACCCATCATAGCATAATTATTAATTAAAGAACTACCCAAAAATTGATAAGGAACCTGCCAAGAATTGCCATGTTGTAAAGCATAGGTTAAATTTTCTGCAGAATGAGCATTATTAATTGTTCCAGAAAGGGCATGTACTGGAAAACCTATACCCAACCAATTTAAAAAAGTAATAACTACTGTGAGTAACATTACTTCCCATAAATTATTTGTAATCTGTACTCGATTAATAAGTTCATTAAAACTAGTCGAATTTAATAGCTTAATTTTTAAATCATAAATAAAAATTCCTAAAATAATACTCAATATGAGACAAACACAAGCTGGAAGCGCAGCTTGCCAAACCCGGCTTTGAATAGTCCTTGTACTTTCATCTTTAACAGGCTGATAATCTTTACCCAAAAATCGATAAATAAGACCAACCCCATAGCCAATAACTAGAGCAATAAATACCGCATTAATTTGTAATAAGTTTTCTGAAAAAAGCTGTTGGGTATTGCGATTAGTACTAGATGCATAAGCACAAAAAAGAATAAATAAGACAGCAGTTATACCGGCCATACTCGAATCTTTATGATAAATTCGAGCCGTATATTGAGCCATAAAGTAACAAGCATACAGTCCAAAAATGCCAAAAGTTACTTCCACCATGCCCGCACTAATAAATGAACCCGTATACCAAAACTGATCTGATATTACCTGATCTAAACCAAAAATATTGTATATTAGTCCGTCGGGGGCAAAAACCAAATTATGCAAAAGTTTAAAATATGAACCAGCCATGGCAATTGGCATTAACATAACTAAAGTACGTTGAGCAGCTTTAAAAAAAGAACACTCACGAATTTTAACTATAGTAGCGATATCAATCATTTTTTGAACTCCTAACCAAACTATTAAGACAAAATAATACGCCACTTATTCTAAGCCAGCAAATTTTACGTATAGTTCTTATTTATTTTTTAACAGTCATTTTACTCAAAATGTTATAATAGCTGTAACTTCTAGAAGGTGAAAAAATGAGTAAGAAAAAAATCGAATTATCAACCAATGTAGAAATGTTGATTAAAAAATATCTCGATCTTAATGATCTTAGTTTGGATGAATTAACTAATAGAGCTCTTAAAGCATACTTAGTTAATCACCTAAGTTCAACACAGGTCAAGGAAGCTTTGAAGCAAGCCGATGAAAGTGAATCAAGCTATTCAAATAAATTATTTCAAAGCAACATTGATGATTTAAATAAGCTTTAACTAAGCAAGCCAAGCAGGAAAGTTCCTACTTTTTTTGGATAAAATAAAAATATCCTAGTGTTTAACACTAGGATATTTGAATTCTTAAGGAGACTTTTATTATTAAATTTAAATCTAGTTTATGATATTAATAAAAATCGCTTAGACAGTTACTTAATACTTAAAGAGGTTGTTATATCTCTTGGCAACATATGATTTGAAAAACTCTGCAATTCAGTTTCAAGTATCCGCAATTTATCAGTTCTTTCCTTTAAAAATGCTACTATTAAGGTTAATAAATCGATGCCCTTATGTGGGTCTAGTTCAGTCACTGTTTTAATTTTCTGTAAACGATATTCTACAGTCTTGGGGTGAACCATTAAAATATTAGCCAGTGACGACATAGATACTTGATCTTTGGCATACAGCCATAGGGTTAGTTGTGTATCTTCATCAATTTGACTTAGCTTTTTTCGGATAGCTGGATAATCTAAGGTTGAATGCATGATATTAGCCATATTTGCCACTTCATCATAATAAACAGTGGCATCAAACTTATTCGTTAATGTTAAAGCAAACAGTGCTTCTTTAATACTGCCCGACAAGTCAAAATGTGGTCTACCAATACCAATAAAAATGTTTTTAGGTAAATTAGTTAAAAAATTTTTTTCCTTATTTTGCCGCATAACATATACGCGTTTACTTTTATCTAAATTAAATGCTAATCGCCATTCAGGCAAATTGTTATATTCACTTGAGGCTACTACAGCAATATATTTTATATCTAGGTCAACGCCATTGATTTTAGCACGCCCATCAAAACCATTATCAGCTACCGGCACATCATAATCTGAAACGTATAACCACTCATGCATAAATTTTTCAAGCATATTTATCGTTCTCCTATTTAACTAATTAATATATAAATTTTTTCTTATATAAATTTACTATCTGCAAATAGGTAATTAAATAGCTCTATCAAGTAACTGTTCGGCAATTTTTTCTTAATCTGGAACAATTACTGTTCCATCACCATCTTTTAAATAAGAAGAAACATTATCTAATGATGTAATAATAGCTTTATGACCGGTTGACTCTGCGTATGAAATAGCAGCTTCAACTTTTGGTTTCATTGATCCGCTTGCAAATTGATTATCTGCTAAATATTCTTTCATTTGGGATACGCGAACTTCATGCAAGTCTTTTTGGTTTGGCTGTTGATAATTTAAAGTTACATATTTTACAGCAGTTAAAATTATTAATTCATCAGCATCAACTAGTTCAGCTAATTTTGCTGCTGAAAAATCTTTATCAATTACTGCTTCAATACCATGAACTTCAGCTCCCGCTTTAACAACGGGAACACCACCACCACCACCAGCAATTAAAGTCACATCATTATCTACCAAAGTATTAATTGCTTGGGCTTCCATAACACTAATTGGTTTAGGTGAGGGAACCACTCTTCTAAAGCCGCGACCAGCATCTTCAACAATTTGCCAATCAGAGTGTTCTTTTTCAATTTCTGCCACTTCTTCTTCATTATAAAATGGTCCAATTGGCTTTGAAGGATGTGCAAATGCCTTATCATGTTCATCAACAACTATTCTAGTTAACATTGTTGCAACATTTAATGATAATTGTCGCCTTTTTGCACATATGTTTAAGGCATTGGCCAGCCATAAGCCAATTTCGCCTTGCGTCATAGCGCCAACTGTATCTAATGGCATAGCTGGATTGCTTTTGGTACTACCTGCAAGTTCTTGTAATAATAGATTGCCCACTTGCGGGCCGTTGCCATGAGTGATGACTAATTGTATATCTCCTTTAGCAATAAACTCCGTTAGGTAATCCGCTGTCTTCATTAAGGCGGCTTGTTGGGCTTGTGCTGACGGATCATCGGTTAAGATGGCATTGCCTCCCAATGCAACAACAATTCTTTTCATACTTTCCTTTCTACGCTTTTAGCTTACCTAGAATAAGTGCAATAATTGCAGTTAAAGCTAAAAGACCAATAATAATCATAAAAATCCATTCAATCTTACTAATTGGGTGATTATTTTCTTTGCGAGCACGGTAATATAAAACAAAACCAATCACATAGGCAATGGTACACAGCCACAGATATTGCAACCCCGCAAAGATCATCCCCACAACTTCAAAAACTAAAGCAATGAGACCACACCAAATCATGCTCTGCTGTCTGTTCTCTAAACCTAATTTCAATTCATATGCGCCAACCAATGCATAACAAACAGCAATTGAAGATGTACATAAGGAGTAAGCAAAGTTGTATGCTTGGTCTGTAAAAAGCAATGTAATTAAAAATAGTTGAATTAAAATTTCAGTTAACCAAAGAGAATTAGCTGGGGTCCTGTGTTTATTCAATTTACCAAACCAATTTGGTAGTAAACCTTGTTCAGCCATTAATGAAGTAGCTTCAACTGGTAACATTGTCCAAGATAACCAGGCACCTAATATGGAAATAATCAAGCCAACTGCAATAAATGCACCGCCAATTGGTCCCGTCATTTCCTTAAATAGATAAAGCAAAACAGGATGCCGCATTGTTTGTAATTTAGCAAGCGGCAAATAGCCATATGGTAAAATAGAAACAACTATATAAATACTTAATAAAGAAAACAAACCAATAATTGTTGCTTTACCTGCATCTGACTTTTTCTTGGCACGAGCAGCCATTGTTGTAGCGCCCTCAATACCAACAAACACCCACATCATAACCATAATGCAGCCTTTAATTTGGTTAAAAATGCCAGCTCTTGTTGGTGCAGTATACGTCACTTTACCCATAAGATTGGTAGACATATTGGCCCAAAAATGACTTGTAAAAATACCTGCCTTAAAAGTAATAAGTGCAATTACAATAAATGCAAAAATTGGAATCATTTTAGTTATAGTAACAATCGCATTAATAACTGCGGCTGATTCAATTCCCTGAGTAACTAAAATTGTTAGTGCCCAGGAAATAATTGAGGCAACAATAATTGCACTAATACTATTACCTGACTTTAATGGTGGGAAGAAATAACCTAATGAAGACATTAGCATCGTTGCAAATGCCACATTACCAAGCCAAGCTGACAGCCAATAACCCCAGCCAGAAATAAATCCAGCAAAATCACCAAAACCTGCACGAGCATAGTCTGATACTCCAGTTAAGTCCGGTTTAGTCAAAACTAAATTATTTAAACTTAAAGACAATGTTAAAATACCGATACCAGTAATTACCCAAGCTAAAAGTGCTGCCCCCGGTGTAGCCGCTTGTGCTAAAGTCGATGGTAAATCAAAAATTCCTGAACCAATTGCTGAACTAACAACTAAAGCAACTAGAGCTGGCAGAGCTATCCCTTGCTCTTTGGAATCAGTCATGACTAGTGGCCTGCCTTTTCAAGCTCTGGTACAGCTGGAATAAACATATTGCCTAAAGTTGCTGCCATAATCGCTTTAATTGAATGTTTTCGGTTTTCGGCTTCATCCCATTGGCGAGCGTACTTGCTACGAAAGACTTCATCGGTAACTTCCATTTCGGTAATACCATACTGTTCTTTAACATCTTGACCATATTCTGTGTTAGTGTCATGAAAAGCTGGCAAGCAATGCATAAAAATTAAATTATCGTCATCCATGCCTGTTTTGTTCATCATTTCCATATTAACTTGATATGGTTTAAGTAATTTCACCCGATTTTCCCAATCAGACTCACCCATTGAAACCCAAACATCAGTGTAAATAACATTAGCCCCTTTAACACCTTCATCAATATCAGCCGTTACCAATAAGTTAGCGCCTGATTCCGCAGCAAATTTATTTGCTAAATCAACAACTTCTTGAGTTGGGTGTAATTCTTCTGGTGCCACAATATGAATATTGACGCCGAGCATTGCACCAGTTACTAATAAAGAATTAGCCATATTATTGCGACCATCACCAACAAAGGCCAGTGTCAAGCCTCGCAAATGACCAAAGTTTTCTTTAATTGTCATAAAATCGGCAATCATTTGGGTTGGATGCCATTGATCAGTCAAACCATTCCAAACTGGAACACCGGAATATTTTGCTAGTTCTTCGACGTCTGTTTGTTTGAAACCTCTAAATTCAATACCATCAAACATTTTGCCTAAAACAATTGCAGTATCCTCAACGGATTCCTTTTTTCCTAATTGAATATCATTAGCTCCTAAATACTCAGGATGTGCACCTAATTCAATTGCTGCGGTAGTAAACGCTGAACGCGTTCTAGTTGATGTTTTTTCAAATAATAAAGCAATATTTTTTCCTTCTAAATAATGATGCGGAATATTTTTTTGCTGTAAGGTCTTTAAGTGTAGCCCTAAATCAATTAAATATTGAATTTCTGCTGGAGTGAAATCCTTTTCTGCTAATAGTGAACGTCCTTGAAATACTGAATTAATAGCCATTTTATTTCTTCCTTTTATTTATTTAATTTTTTATAAGTCTTCACGCCACAGAGGTTGAGACATACAACGCGGACCACCACGACCTCTTGAAAGTTCACTTGAAATAACTTCATGCACCAGAATATCGTGTTCACGTAACATTTCATTACTTACATAATTACGGTTATAAGTAACTACTTCACCTGGGGCGATAGTTAAAGTATTGGAGCCATCATTCCATTGCTCACGTGGGGCAACAATATCATCAGCATTACCAGTCATAATCAAATCTAATTCTGATAGATGGAGGACTTGTTTTAATGTTTCCCCTAAATCAGTGTGATGTTCCATCTTGATTTTGCCGTTTTCATCTGGGGTCATAACAAAAATATTCATTTTCCCGGCTTCATCCATAATTCCTGGAAAAACAGTAAACTGGTCTTTATTGACCATCGTAAATACCGTATCAAGGTGCATCATGGCGTGATTATGTGGGATTTCAATCGCTACTACTGTATCAAAGTGACTATCATTATTAGTAAATAATTCTTGTGCCAAACCTTCAATTGACTTAGATGAAGTTCTTTGTGAAACACCAATTGCTAAAACATGATTGTTTAATACCAATTCATCCCCACCCTCAATTCGGGTACTATGGTTACGATCGCGCCAAACATTAACATGACCTGCAAAACGGGGATGATATTTCATCACAAATTCAGTAAATAATGATTCAGGCTGACGAGCTTTAAAAGTCATATGATTAATAGTAATTCCTGAACCTATAGAGGCCTGTGGATCCCTTGTAAAATATGCATTAGGTAGGGGATCGAGTAGAAATGGGTCATTAGCATCACTACCTGCCAAATCGTGTAGGGTTTCATTTTTTAAATCCAAATCAATTTCATTACGACGAATACCGCTATAAAGCTTAGTTACCATATCATGCAAGTCAAAACTATTAAGATATTCTTGCAAGACATCATGTGTTACACCCGCTTCATAACCATGTTCACTAATGTATTGCTTAATAAACTCTTGACGAATTTCTGAACTTTGACCTAATGCTTCAACCGCTAAGTCATCAATATATAGGGTCTCAACCCCATTCTTTCTTAAGGTTTCAGCAAAATAATCATGTTCTTCTTGGGCAATTTTCAAGTATGGGATGTCATCAAACAACAGATTCTCCATTGTGTCAGGAGTAATATTTTCAACTTCGGCACCTGGACGTTTCAACAATACTGTTTTTAATTTGCCAATTTCTGAATTAACATTTATTGCTGGATTTTCCATCTTTATTTCTCCTTTATGCAACAATTGTAAAATTATCAAAAAGCGCTTTCATTAATTTACGTGATAATTATTGCAAAAACACATATGTGATAAAACGGTATTTTTGATAGTCTTTTTTATCCATTTAGATAAATAAAAAGCACTTACTAACAGGTTACGTAAGCAAGTGCTAATAATGATTGAATAACTATAAAGACATAATATCTTCTTACTCAATCTCTTTTTAGTTTTTAATGATTTCCCAACTATAAATAAAAAGCATATAAAGTAGTTGCCCTTTATATGCTTTAATGAAATATTAATTAAATTGATCTCCAGCCAATTGACGATAAAAATTAGCTCTGGTTGTTTGAACATACGGAACTATCCAAATAAGTCCTATGCCCAAAGTAAGTAAACCTATTAAATACCAGCCCAAAAAGCTTAAGTCTAAAACAAATAATTGCCATTTGTGTCCCACCATCAACCGACGACTTTCAGTAATTCCAGTCGTAGCATGAACTTCTTTACCACTTTCAACCAAGTCGCTCACAATATACGGAGTTAAAGCATAAGAATAACTTTTAATAATACCTGGGACAACAAGTAAAAGTGTCCATAAAATTTGAAACACATAACTACACAAATAATTTAAAAATTCTGGAATAAAACGATTGTCAGTAAAGACCGAAAAAACAGCTTTAAACAAATTGTGCTTATATCCTCTAGATAAATGTAAGAAGGTAATAGCCATACTTAACATGAAAAAACCGCTAAAAAAGCCCAATCCAGTACCTAAAAAAAAGGTGCCATTCGTAACATACGGTCTTACTATTTCAACAACATTATTACCTTGAAAATTACCAATATTATCTTTCATATTATAGCCAAAAATTAAGCCATTTAAGATTACTATAATTAGACCAATACAGGCGGCCCAACCCCAATTACCACGAAGCTCTTTTTTAGCTTCTGCTTTTATTTCTAATCTGTTCATATTTTCCTCCACACAACTCTCCTAATAAGTTAATTTTAACCTAAACAAGTGATTATTAGCAAAGAATATACAAAGAGCTTAATTCCACCAACATCGGAACTAAGCTCACACAGTGTTTATACCGTCAGCACTGACCACATAAAAAGAAATATCATTTTCGCTACCGTAGAAAATGAATAAATTATTCTTTTCGCCAACGGCACAACAAAATTCTAGCATGCAATTACTTAAAAAACAAGACAAGCACAGCCTATACAAATATCTATTAGTCAATTAAAGACTTCATAATTTTATCAATTTGTGGCTTTAAAGATGCAAATTGTCCCATTCGCGTTCTATCTGACTGAATAATTAGCATCGTTTTACCATCCTTGGTACTACGTAAAAAGGTATAATAGCCTTCTCCTGCCCCATTAGCTATTTTAAATTTACTATTGTTATAAAAACCACCATTATAAAAACTCGGCGAACTGGCTTGATAAAGTAACTTTCGACTTTTACTCGACAAGAATTTTCCCGCAAGCAAATAATGAATTACTTTAGCTAAATCATGATTAGACATTACTATTGATCCAGCTCCCAGTTCATTGTGTGCATCACTTAAAGCAGTTTTAGCTTTGACTAAAACATATCTACCTTTTTTATAAACTTTGCCAGGAATAAATCCAGTATTTAACAGTTGAGCCGACTTAGCCCATAAAAATTCAGTGTGCTTCAATTTCAATGGCTTAATATAAGTATCACGAAATAATTTTTCATAACTTTTTCCCGTTACTTGGGATAAAATACCGCACAAATATATATAATTAAGTGAACTGTAATACCATTTCCCTAACATTTTCGGTACAAAAATTGTTTTTGCAATATTATGTTCAAGATTTGCTTGATCAGATTTAAAAGTTCTACTTCCTAATTGACTACCAGGCCGTAAACTTAACCCTGCAGTCATTGAAATTAGATTTGCTAATTTAATTTTCTTTGAACCAGGGATTACTGGATAAAATTTACTAAGTGGATCTTGCAAACTTAATTTACCAGTTTGAACAAGCCGCATTACTAATGCTGCAGTCATCGACTTTTGAACAGAATTAATTAAATAACTAGTGTCAGTTGCATTATTTGTAGCATAATCAAGTAGAATCTTATTGTCTTTAATGACAAGAACTGATCCCTTAATTTTTAAGGCATCAATTTGCTGGCGCACTATTTTTCTTTTAAAGCTGCTTTTCGATTTTCAACTGCAGGATATTTGTCCGTTGTCTTAATCATTCCTGGCTTGTTTTGCCATTTTTTAGTATAGAAATAATTACGCATATTATAATTATACGGTTCATTTTTCTGATTCATAAATGGCTTAACCGCTTGATCAACAGCAACCCATCCACGCCAACCAATATGAATGGTATCTTCCATAAAATATTTTTCCGAACCACGTTTGGATAAATCTTCTATCTTATCGAAGCCTTGGCTGTTTAATTGATACTTAATTTTATTAACTGATTTTTGATACATTGACTCAGATAGTCCAGTATAATCAGCCCACTTTTGATTTATTGGTGGAATAATGAACAAAACATTTGTATGTTGTTTAGCAAATTGGTGCAGCATCAATTCAAAGTCACTATATTCAACTGATTTTGTATAATTAAAATCACGCTGGCTATCTTTTAATTTAGCTAAGGCTCGTTTGTTTAAACGCATTTTGTAAAATTTGTTATTAATGCCAAAGCTATTTGAATTAGTATTAATAGCAGCCTGTTGCTTAGCTATTTGGTCAAGCGCCTTAATCGAGTATGTATTAGGCAATAATTTAGCATGACCATTAATCTTTTGGATACGATCACGTAGCTGAAATGTACTGAAAAACTTGTCCTCATTGTTTAGCATCCGTCGCTGATTTTCAAGGAGAAAACGTTGCGTACTTGTTAAACTCTGACCATTTGCAATTGTTTTCATACCAGATTTAATAACACCCTTTGTTTCTGGCATTTGCAAGAACCGTTTGGCAGCATAACGATTAGAAACACTAGTTTTCTTAATTCCTAATAAAAAATTACAAGCTTGCAATGGTGAATAATACAAAGAAAAAGCATCTGGATCTTGACCAATCTTGGTAAACCATTGGGGTGAAATAATCACTACCGCCTTTTTATTCTTTAATTGTTTAGCAGTACCTTGCATCCCTAAAAATTGAGCTAATGATTGGCTCCCAGGTCCCCCCAATAAAAATGGGCGATAATTGCGGTGATATTTCTCAGCCAAAACGCTTGGATGGAGTGGATCAAGCCGTGATAATTCACTAGAACCATAAAAAGGGACGTAGCCATCATCAAAGGCATTCTGCTTCATTCGTGATCCTTTGAAAATAGTAGTTGTCTGCGAATTAGCTGCTTGATAGATAGCATCCTTAGAAAATGTTCTTTCCCAAGGCATTAAAAAAATGACTAACAGCAGGATAAAAGCGCAAAGAACCGGGCCAAAAATTTGCCACAGTCGGCGTTTATTACTCATTTTTTGAATTTTCCACCTTTGAAACAATCTTACTTGGCGTGTTCCATTCATTCCTATCAAATTCAGAAACTGGTACATCAATTGCAAACTTCTCTTGCAAATTCAAGAGCATCTGAACACTAGCCATTGAATCCATTAAGCCATTTGCAAAAATATCTTCATCCATTCTTTCTGATAAATCTTCACCAGTTAAATCTTGCAAAATGTCTAAAACTTCTTTTTCAATATTCATAATAAAACCTCTTAAATTAGATTACTTTCTTACTTCCAACCAAACCATAATTCACTAAGGAAGCCTGAAAAAATCAAAAAACTAAAACAAACAATATTAAACGTTACAAAAATTGCCAACCATTTCGTAAACTTATTAGACGGAATTTGCTCCTTGTGTTTCTTTTTATATCTAAGCCAGCAATCATTAATAATAATAGCTATTGCATGGAATAAACCATAAACAATATAATACCAGGTTAAGCCATGCCAAAAGCCCATTGTCAAAAATAATAACAAGTATGCAGCTTGTGACAATCTAATCGGATTCTTAAACAGCTTTTTCTTCATGGCAAAAAATGTAAAACGCATGTAAATGTAGTCACGGAACCAAAATGACAACGTCATATGCCACCGATTCCAGAATTCTTTAATATTTTGCGAAATAAAAGGCTTATTAAAGTTTACTGGTGTATGAATTCCCATGAAATTAGAAATGGAAACTGCAAACAGGGAGTACCCCGCAAAATCAAAAAATAGATACATACTATAGCAGTACATATAGGCTACTAGCCACCAAGAAAATTTCAGACCGCCATTAGCTGCACCTGCAATTAAAGCAGCTTTAGAAATCTTAGGCAACCAATAGGTTCCAAAAAACCAGCCTAAAACAAATTTATAAAGAAAGCCTTGAAAAAGATTTCTTGTTGCTATCTCTAAATCAGCCAGATATTGGTCACGCTTAGGGGCAACATTGCATTCCTTAGCAAATCTGCGGTAACGATCAATTGGACCAGATGAAAAAGTGGGAAAGAAAAGCAGAAATCGTAGATAGGTACTCAAATCAAGTTCTTTAATCGCACCATCACGTATTTCCATAATAACCTGTACTGTCTTAAAGGTAATATATGAGATACCTAAGAAAGCTAAGACACCAGGAATTGGTGCTTTAGGAAAAGCAATCTGAAATTTAACTAAAACTAGTGGTAAAATAGCTAAAACAACCGCTAAGTAAAAAACCCATGTCTTATTCTTACCATTTTGGCGATAATGCAGATACCAATAGCTCACTAATAATTGAAACAATAGGTAAATAATTAAATTAACCCCTTGTTGCCACTTATCTCCATCAAAAATAAGAAATAAAAAAACTAATGAAAATGCTACTTCATAGATTTTTAAGCGATGACCATGATATAAGCCAATAATGATTGGTACTAGGCCAATCATTAAATACACAAAGTATTGCGGATTAGTGTAAGGCTGTAAGTTTATGAAGTTAAAATTCACTACTCATTAACCTCCTTAATTACAGCTTTAATATCAACTTTTCCATTCTGGGAAATTGGTAAAGTTTCACGGTAAACAAATCGTTGTGGAATCATGTATGGCATCAAATTTTTAGCTAAATCAGCACGTATTGCTTTAGTAATTTCAGCTTCTGAATAACGTTCTTTAATACCATCTTTTAGTTTGATTTCAGCTACAAGTTGCTTAACCGTATGATCCTTACCATACTTAGGAGCTACTACTCCATAATTAACAAACTCATTCTTACCTATGTAATGATTAATTTCTTCTAATTCAATCCGATAGCCATTAAATTTAATTTGAAAGTCAATTCGCCCACGATAAAATAGCATTCCATTATCTAGGAAACCCTCATCGCCAGATCTATGACTCATATACTTTGCACCCGGCTTTTTGAAAAATGCCTTAGCAGTCTTTTCCGAGTTATTCATATATCCTTTAGAAGTACTTGGTCCTTCAATGATAATTTCACCTTGATTATGGTCACCCTTTGTTTCATCAATGGTAATTTTAGTATCAGCTTTAGCACGTCCGATTGGTAAGCGATCATATTTGTTCAATATTTCATCAGTAATCTCTACTTGTGTCACCGCAACTGTAGTCTCAGTTGGACCATAAGTATTAAAAATTTTAGCATGAGGGAACTTTTGCTTAAGCATCAAAGCTTCGCCATGAGGTAATTCTTCGCCACAAAATAGGAAATGTGTCATTTCAGGATGATGTTTCTCATCAAATGTTTTATCAAGAAAACACATTTGGGCAAATGACGGGGTTGACACCCAAACATTAAACTTTAATTTAGGTAAAGTTAAGAATAACTGGGCAAAATTCTCTGTTACATCATGTGGCAAGACCACTAACTTACCACCGCTAACTAAGGCTGGATAAAGACTCATAACTGAAAGATCAAATGAATAAGGCGCTTGCGATAAGAAACTAGGATAATCAGGTAGAGCAAAGTCGGTCATTTCCCAATTGATGAAACTTAGTAGATTGTTATGACTAATCTGAACCCCCTTAGGTAAGCCACTGGTACCAGAAGTAAAGATAATGTAAAAATTAGCATCACCTGCCACAAAATTTTGTGAATCAATCTCAAAGGTACCATCCATTACTTCACTAGGTTTAATAACCTGCAAACCTGTTAAATTAATTTCCGGAAGTGCATCAATCGCCAAAATAACTTTTGCCTTAGCAACTTCTTGAATCATTGCTATTCGTTCCGCATTAGAATAACTAGCAATTGGAATATAGGCATGCCCTGCTTTGACACAGCCCAAAAAACTAGCAATCATTTCAAAGTCTTGTCCGCCCCATACCATAATTGGACTATCAGTCGGAAGATTTAATGAAATTATTTTATGTGCCCACGCATCTGAGCGCCTTTTTAAATCACCATAAGTATTAGTTTTACTTAAATAATCATAAGCAATTCGGTTGGGTTCAATTGTAGCAATTTTATCAATTTTTTTAATTACATCATTAATCATAATGATACCACCTTAGAATTCGTTATAAATAAAGTGAACCGACGTCAGACCACTATATTGATATAGATAAATTAGTGTCATTAAAATAGCACAATAAATAAGTGTCGTGAGAACAAACTTACCTATTTGTTTACTGCGTGAATCATTTCCTTTTTTTAGCATAAATCTTTATCTCTCTAAATCTTAATAAATCCCGAAAATATTATTATATGTCTTCACTGTATTACCACTGTATTACTACTGTCAATGAACTGATTAAAATTTTATCATTTTTTTACTAAATCTAAATATAGTTTAGCAAACTTATTGTTCTTTATTAAATTTACTACAAGCATTATAAGAAAAGACTAGTGGGATAAAGACAATAATTGATAAAAACAAAATAGCAAATGTCAATAGACTTACTAAATTTTTTCGTTTCAACCACCCTTTACTCGTAGCAGTTGTCAGAATAAAAACGGCAAATGTAACGGTCACAATCAACTCAATTAAAAAGAACGAAGAATAACTCGACCAGCTTGCCATCCTATAAAGCCATAACCAAACTGAAGCCGGTAATAAACATAACCAGCCTGAGACACGTAACCAAAAAGTAATTCGATTGCGATATTTTTGTTTTTTCATCTTTCTCCTTAATACATTCAATAGAATAAAGATAATTATAACAATGTGTTCTTCAATAAACAATTTTACATCAAATGAAAAATACCTTTATTTATGAATTCGTCATACTTTTTTCACATTTTATAGTTATACTAAGTGTTGATATGGTGATGCTGAGAAACGTTACCATGTTACACTCAACTTTTATGTTTTTCATTCATACTCCTCCAAGTATAATGTAATGAAAAACGGAATGACTTTACAGGTCATTTTCATATCTATCCCTTTCAACTCACGTGTATTGCGTGGGTTTTTCTATTTCCTTTATGACTTCTAAAGGAAATCTTTACTAATTTATAAGACATTTTCTACCTTTACTTTATAATTAAGGAATATTATTTACAGAGTAGTAAGTTAGTAAAACTTGCTACATACTCCCACTTTTTATTTCATTCATTCTTACTCCTTCAAAGTAGATGAAAACTAACCGACCCGCATGTTTTGCGGGTCTTTTTCTTTATTTTGCTTAATTTTAGTGAAAGGGGCTGTCCCAGGTGTTTTCACCCACAATCAAACAGCTATTAGCAGAAAAAAACGACACTTTTATTATTCCGGTAGCAAAAATTGCCTTTGTTCAGGCTAATAATCCGCTCTACCATGCTTTTTTAATTTTAACGAGAGTAAAATATGCTAAGATTCCCGTACTAGATCAGGAAAATCACGTGGTTGGTCTAATCAGTTTAGCCATGATTACTGCTACAATGATGGGAACTCATGAAATAACTAGTGAGCCCTTAAATAGCCTTAAAGTTCGTGATGTAATGGAAACCAATTTCGATAAAATTAATCTTTCAGAATCAACTTTAGAATCCCAACTTCATTTATTAATTGACAATCCCTTTCTCCCAGTTGTCGATAATCATGATATTTTTCAAGGTCTATTAACTCGGCGCAAATGGATTAAAGCTTTCAATTACATTACTCATAATCTAGAAAAAAAATATAAAATCATAAAGAAATGAAAAATATTTATTTATCGGTTTTCAAAGAGCAATATTCAATATATAGCACAACTATTATGTACTTTATTATAGTAAATAGTATTATAAAAATTTTTTTATTATCCACACTCTTTTGAGTTATACTTAACTTGGAATAAGTTATATTCTTAAGTCTTAAAAAATGTCTTGTTTATATTAATTAAAAATTAGAGATTGCTTTGTGTTAAAAGAAGGATACTAATTATGGTAAATAAAATAATTTCTGAGCAATTAAAAACTTTAATTGATGCTATTATTGACAATTTAGCATATCCTCGTGAGCAAGAATTATCTTTATCAGAAAAAAAGCAACTAGTCACTCAATTAAAAAAAATTAACCAAAAGTGCGATAATTTCTCTGAAAAAGTAATAATTACTGATGTCTTTTATAAAGACAAAATTGCCAAAGAATTTAAAATTATCGATAATAATTTTGGATGGATTTTTGAAATTTTACAACACGAATTAGTTTCAGCCACTAGACTTCACGCCCTATTGCTTGATTTAGCTCATGAAGAACATTTTTCACTTGAAGGAATTAATAAAATAAACCACTATTTTTCTGAAACTGACGATCATGGTGACAATGATAATTTTGTTACGATGTCTTTTGCTGACTTGATTGATTCACTTAATCGCGCCAAAATTTTTCAAGTTGAAACTAATCCTTCCCCGCAAAAGCAAAGTGTAAAAAAGTCACCTACCTCAATCAAAAGAGCCAGTTCAAATAAAATTATCAAATTATATGATTATTGATTTAAGAAAGCTATAACGCTTTCTTTGTATTAAATTCATTGTTTTCTATAACCTAATCATTCGTGTAATAAAAAAAGTAAGTTAATGTTAAAATAAAATACATATTATTTTTTTATACGGAGGCAGAGCAAATAATGAGTTTTAAAAAGCAGTGGAAATTTATACTAGTACTACTTATTGGTCTCATTAGTCTTATTTGTCAATTCGGGTTACACACCAATAGCTTATTTCAATTGGGTAATTTACAATTTACAATTCAAGCTATTTTAATTGATCTTGTAGGAATAATGATGACCATTTCCTTACTTAGTGAAATTGTTGCCGACTTTAAATCTGGACGCTATGGTGTAGATATTTTAGCCGTTATTGCAGTTATATCCACAATTTTAATCGGTGACTATTGGGCCGAGTGGATGATTTTAATTATGATGACTGGTGGCGAAACTTTAGAAGATTATGCCACCGGTCAGGCCGACAAAGAGCTGCGCTCGCTTTTAAACAATTCGCCCACAACAGCTAATAAGATTGTCAACCAAAAACTACTTTCAGTTGATGTTAACCAGCTTAAAATTAATGATCATGTTTTAATTAAGCCTGGCGAACAAGTACCAGTTGATGGAAAAGTAGTTACAGGTGAATCCAGTTTTGATCAGTCATCACTTACCGGCGAATCAGTACCGATTAATAAAAAAATTGGTGATGAATTAATGTCTGGATCTATTAATGGTAACACTGCCGTTGAAATGGTTGTAACCAAAAAAGCAAGTGATTCAGAATACCAGACTATTGTTTCCCTAGTCAAAACATCCCAATCTCAGCCAGCCAAATTTGTTAAAATGGCTGACCGCTATGCGGTTCCGTTTACAATTATTTCCTTAGTAATTGGAATTGCTGCTTGGTTTCATTCAGGTAATCCAGTTAATTTCGCCGAAGTCATGGTCGTAGCATCACCTTGTCCCTTATTAATTGCCGCACCGGTAGCCTTGATTTCAGGTATGAGTTCAATGTCTAAACACCACATTATTGTTAAGTCTGGACCAACCATTGAAAAGTTAGCTGAGGCCAAAACTTTTGCTTTTGATAAAACCGGTACTTTAACTGAAAACCAATTGGTAATTGATGAAATAGTTCCTGCCACTAATACTTCAAGCTTTAGTAAAGAAACCATCTTAAGTTATGCAACAAGCATCGAACAACAATCAACTCATATTATTGCTAATTCACTAGTGAGTGCTACAAACAAGCAACTTTTAAAGCCCGCCACTAATATTAAAGAAACAACCAGTCAGGGGATTAGCGGAATTGTCGAGCAACACTTAGTTAAAGTAGGTAAATTAAATTTCGTTAGTTCCGAGCAAAAAATTCAAGCTGTTAATGCAACTGCCATTTATATTTCAATTGACAGCCAATATGCTGGTTACATCACTTTTAAAGATCAAGTTAGAGCAGAAAGTGCCACTACAATTGAACGATTAAAACGGCAAACTGGAGCCCAGATGATGATACTAACTGGTGATCATCAGGATGTAGCAGCTAGAATTGGTAAAGAAGTCGGGATTGAAGATATCCGTTATGATTTACTACCGGTGCAAAAAATTGAAGCAATTAAAAGAGTAACTCAAGATAAACGTCCAGTGGTCATGACTGGCGATGGGATTAACGATGCCCCCAGTTTAACGGCAGCTGATGTTGGTATTGCGATGGGCGCAAAAGGTGCCTCAGCCGCTAGTGAAAGTGCAGATGCCATTATCATGGTTAATGATTTATCTAAGATTAATGATGCCGTGGCCATTGCAAAACATACTATGAAAGTTGCTAATATTGATGTTTTAGCTGCGATAACCATTGTAATTATTATTGAGCTTATCGCCTTTACTGGCATTATTCCCGCTTTTTTGGGAGCAATTTTGCAAGAAGTAGTAGATATGATTTCGATTAGCTTGGCCCTGTTGGCAAAAACTACACCTAAAAATCCAAAACAAACGGGACTAATTACTGAAAAGTAAAATACTTTAACTAGACAAAAAACGAATCAAATGATTCGTTTTTTTATCTGGTTAATATTTAATAATTCAAACTTTAAGCATTAAACAAGAAAGCCCAATGCATTATAAAGCATGTGCGACAGCATTGAATAACGCATATCTTTTGTGGTTATATAAACCCAACCTAGTACACACCCCAATGACCAATAAACAAGTAAAAATGGACTAAAAGCCGGATTATGCACATAGCCAAAAGCAAAGCCGCTTATAATGATTCCTAACCATTTATTTAATACTGTCTCTTTGACAAAAAAGGTATTAAAAAACATTCCTCTAAATATGGTTTCTTCAAATATTGGAGCAATAATAACTACCATTGGAACAAAAAAGTTGCCTGCTAGACGTGAAATTCTATTAAGCTCCATTTGATTATCTGAAGTAGTATTAACATTGATTCCTAATAGATTAGGAATTAGAAAACTTGCCAATGTCAGCAAGACAAAACCTATGATTGCAATTGCTAGTCGCCGGATACTCCAATGCGGACGATAATTAAAATCCCAATCATTTTCTTCTGCTAATTGCTTATGATAAAGATAAATTAGCAATAATATTGCCAAAACTGTTACTATTATTACTAGGACAACAAAGCCAGTAGAACTTATTTTTAGAACATTTTGTACTTTAGTTGGATAAAAATATAATAATTGTACTATTGAATATAATAGGAAACTTACAAATAAAATGATGATATTTTTAAAAATTGTTGCTTTTTTCACTTGTTTACTCCTTACTAAGTATAAGAGTTCTAGTAGACTATTATATATAATCAAGCTACAGTATACCAGAAACATATAATTTTATTTATAATATCCTTTTTCAACCTATTAATGAACTGCCATGTTTTCCTAACTGCTTTTTATACATTATTCAACAAATTTATCTTTTTATAGTTAAGGTGAGAGTTATGCTTCAATTTTTTGAAATATTTAGTGAAAATCGTACATTTATGTACCTCTCGATAATTGTATTAATTTCATTGGGATTATTTTTGTTTTCTTGGTTAAAAGAACCACGTAATCTAATTAATGGCTTGCTTTTTAGCCTTTTTCTTATTCTATTAATCATTTGGTTATCTACTATTATAGTTGCAACTAAGTTAAGACAGTTGATAATCTCCTATGAAATTATAATCTTAATCTTTATTTTATTGCTTATAGCAACTGCCTCCTTTTCTTGGCTCTTTTTCTTATGGAATGCCTATCTTGTTTGGCGGCATGAAAGCCATACCCTAGCAAATTTATTAACATTTTTTCTGGGAATTGCAATTTTTATTTCCTGGGTAATATTTCTATCTGGAGCTTTTAAACTGATACCTACATGGCTTAAAATATTTTTATACGCTCCAACCGCAATTATCCTCTATTTACTACTGGTAGCTTATAATTTCTTAGTTAATCTTCTACTATATCAAATAGTCCCACGTCAGTATAATCAAGATTATCTCATTGTTCTAGGCTCAGGCTTAAAAAATGGTAAAACAGTGCCCCCGCTGTTAGCTGCACGAATTAATCGGGCAATCCAGTTTGCTCAAAAGCAAGTAGCCAAGGGCCATCAATCACCAAAATTTATTATGTCTGGTGGAAAAGGCAATGATGAAGAAATTACTGAAGCAGAGGCAATGAAAGCTTATGCTATTCTTCATGGTGTTGATTCAAAATATATTTTACTTGAAACGAAATCAAAAAATACTTATCAAAATATGCAATTTTCGCAGGCAGTGGCGACAGCCGATTTTGGTAATAATCATTATCGTGCTAAATTTTTCAGTAATAACTATCATATTTTTCGCGCTGGCCTAGATGCTAAAGCGACTGGATTAAATGCAAATGGAGTTGGTTGTTATACTAGATTCTATTTTCTGCCTAATGCAATAATGCGCGAATTTGCTGGTATTTTACTAATTAATAAAAAACGCCATCTAATTATTATTGCCTTAATTACAGTACTCTTCCTAATTTTCGCCTTTGTTAACTTACTTAATAATATGTGCTAAAAAATTAACTTATAATGCAAGACATAATTAAATTATTTATAATAATACTTCATCATTATGGCTTTAATCTCTTATATATGTTAAACTTACGCCTATTAATTAATAAAGGTATAAAGGAGTTAACTATGCTTCAATTAAGGCAATTACGTAAATCTTATCATGTGGGTGATACTGTCACTCATGCCCTTGATGATGTTTCTATCTCTTTTCGTAATCAAGAATTTGTCGCTATTTTAGGACCAAGTGGTTCTGGAAAAACTACAATGTTAAATGTAATTGGTGGCCTTGATCGCTACGATAGTGGTGACTTAATTATAAATGGAAAATCTACTAAAAATTTCACTGAAACTGATTGGGACGCATATCGTAACAATTCGGTCGGCTTTATTTTTCAAAATTATAATTTGGTGGCTCACTTATCAATTATTGCTAATGTTGAATTAGGTATGAACTTGTCTGGTGTTCCTGCCTCAAAGCGTCATCAAAAAGCACTCGATGCTTTAACCAAGGTGGGATTAAAGGATCAAGTAGCAAAGAGTCCTAATCAATTATCTGGCGGTCAAATGCAACGTGTAGCGATTGCAAGAGCCTTAGCTAATGACCCAGACATTCTACTATGTGATGAACCAACCGGAGCTCTTGACACTGAAACGTCTGAGCAAATTATGCAATTAATCAAGCAGTTATCTCAAGATCGCTTAGTGGTTATGGTCACGCATAACCCCGAACTTGCAAAGAAATATGCAACTAGAATCGTTAATTTTCAAGATGGCAAAATTTTGAACGATTCAAATGACTTTAAGCCAGCAAATGAAGTTGATACTTTTAACTTAAAACGGACTAAAATGTCATATTGGAATGCTATTAAACTTAGCTTTACTAATATTATGACTAAAAAGGGGCGAACTGCTCTAACTGCTTTTGCTTCAAGTATTGGTATTATTTCTATTGCAATAGTGTTAGCTTTGTCTAATGGTTTTCAAAAACAGATTGATACAACTATGAGCAAAGCATTAGCCAAATATCCTGTAACAATTACACAAAGTGCTGCTAATTTTGATAGTTTTGCGCAAGAAAAAAACTCTAAGAACGTTGCTAAAAATCGAGGTTATATAACTGCTAGAAAAGATAAGGCGCAACAAAGTTCCCACAAAAACAAAATTACACTAGATTATATTAACTACATTAAAAGGATTAATCCTAAATATGCTAATAACATCTCTTATCAAGTTGGAGTTAACCTCAACCTTTTAGGAAAAATTGACGGCAAAGTTAAGCGTGTGCAGTTTTCACCATTAGAAGCTGGTTCAACTATGACTGAAGCATATTCACAAATGCAAACACAAGCAGCCAGCATGTCTTTTATGGGATCGACCGTTTTCCCTACTGAACTTGATAAAAGTCAGGGCAATATTTTAAAAGAGAACTATCACTTACTATCCGGTACTTGGCCCAAATCAGCAACTGATTTAGTTTTAGTAGTTGATAGTCAGAATACTATTATAGATAATGTACTAAAAAATTTAGGTCTTAACATCAAAAATGGAGCTAAAGTTGACCTTAGCCAATTAGTTGGTAGAGAATTTAGAATTGCTACTAATGATGATTACTATCAAAAATTGCCTACAGGAATGTTTATTCCCAAAAAGGTAAACTCAGCCATGTATGCTAATAGTAAGCTTAAACTGCGAATCGCTGGTGTCATTCGACCTAAAAATAAAGATTCACTAGAACTATTAGCAAATGGTATTGCCTATAGTGACCAACTAGCACAGCAAGTTATTAAAGAAAACCAAAGGTCAGCAATTGTTAAAGCACAAAAAAACTCTAATCAGAATGTGCTAACAGGACAAAATATGAATAAGACCACTAAAAAGCAGGTATTGCAAGCAATCGGTGGTTCTACAATTCCCGCTGGAATTATGATTTATCCTAATAACTTTAAGGCAAAAAATAAGGTCTTAAATTATTTAGATAACTGGAATAAAGGTAAAACTAAACAAGATAAGATCAATTATACCGATATGTCTAGTGCGGTAACTACTATGACTGGCGGATTATTAAATGGAATTACTGCTGTTTTAATTGCTTTTGCTGCAATCTCACTTGTAACTTCAATGATTATGATTGGAATATTAACTTATACTTCAGTCTTAGAAAGAACCAAAGAAATTGGGATTTTAAAAGCTCTTGGAGCACGAAAAAAAGATATTACTCGTGTTTTTGATGCTGAAACCTTTATTTTGGGAATTTTTTCTGGCATTTTGGGAATTGTAATTGCCTGGCTATTAATTTTCCCAGTCAACAGTGTACTTTATTCCATCACTGATTTGAACAATGTAGCTCAACTTAATCCAATTCATGCTCTTATTTTAATTGGTATTTCCACCATTTTGACGATGCTTGGCGGACACTTGCCTGCCCGCATAGCGGCCAAAAAAGATGCCGCCATTGCTTTAAGGAGTGAATAAAATATTTTAAGTCTTAATCAATGTTCTATTTGGAAAGAATATTGATTAAGGCTTTTTTAATTATTTTAAAAAAAGCCGCTCTATCTCTAGTTGACAAATTGGCATATACCAATTTATAATTAATTTAATATTTTTGGGAGGCCTATTTATGAAAATAATTATTAAGGACAACAAAGCAAGTGCTAGTAAGCAAGCGTTTGCAATTTTTAAAAACAGCATTAGCAATGGAGCAAAAGTTATTGGTTTAGCAACTGGTTCCACTCCGGAAAATCTTTATCAAGAATGGGTTGATAGCCAACTTGATAATAGTAACTTAATTAGTATTAATCTTGATGAATATGTTGGCTTAGATGAAAAAAGTGACCAAAGTTACCACTATTTCATGCAAAAACATCTTTTCAAGCAAAAGCCATTTAAAAAATCATATATACCTGATGGTATTTTAGCTATTAGCAATCCACAAAAAGCTTCAGCTGACTACAATAAAATTATCGAAGACAATCCAATTGATATTCAACTTTTAGGTTTAGGTCAAAATGGTCATATTGCTTTTAATGAACCTGGAACCGCATTTGATTCAATCACACATGAAGTTCAATTAACCGAAAATACTATTCAGGCAAATTCTCGTTTCTTTAGCAATATTGATGACGTTCCTAAGTCAGCAATTTGTATGGGTATTGCTAATATCATGAGTGCAAAAGAAATAGTAATTATGGCGTTTGGAGAAAATAAAGCTGATGCCGTCCAAAAAATGATTGAAGGACCAGTAACTGAAAAAGTTCCTGCATCTATTTTGCAAAATCATCCCAATGTAACATTAATTATTGACCAAAGTGCTACTAATAAATTAGATGAAAAATATCGCAATTAGTACTTAGATTAAGCAAATCAAAAAAGAAATTAAAACCCTTTAGACTAAACTGTCTGAAGGTTTTTTTATTTAGTAATTAAACAGATACATCTAGTCTTAAACAGTAAATTGTTTAAATTCAGTTAGTCAGCAGTAAAATAGCTCCCGCACCAGTTAGTTTAGCTTTGCCCTTTTTATTTTAATACTTTTTATTTTGTTCAAAATCAGCTGAATTCGTTAACATTATTAATTTTTATTATTTAATTATAATGTTATTTAATATATTAACCAAAAATTGTATACATATTAGTGCATATTTCTATGCTAGTAAAATATTATGTATTATACTTAGGTTAGATTAAGAGAGGATGGTGATAAGTTGAAACGAATTAAGAAATGGTTTATGATCATATGCTTCTTGCTAATGATACCGCTACCAATATTTATTCTCTGGGATACTAGTGGTTTTTGGCAAAAGTACTTAAAAATCAGCTTACCTACTTTAGGGAAGCTTAACCCAATTTTTACTTGGTACCTGATTGGTATCAGTGCCATTATTTTATTGGTACTAGTTGTTAGTTTAATAATAATTTTGTTCTGGCCTGTACAACGATACTTTAATTTGATTCATAAAAAAGATGGTCAAGTTAAAATAACTAGCAAGGCTATTAATAGCTATGTGGCCAATTCTTTAAATGATTTACCTTATTTAAATAATCCAAAAGTGGCTTCACGATTAACTAATCGTAAAATCAAAATTAAGATTAGCGGCGACCTTGGAGCAGGTGAAAATATGGCTCCCTTGCTTGACAATTATTTAGAAGAATTAAACAAAAATCTCAAGTTATTATTAGGGATTGATCAAAAGCCTAAGATTAAAATTAAATTTGTAAACTATCACACTTCTAATAAACCAGAACAGCGCGTTCAATAAAGGAGGCAAGCAATGAAAGAAAATTTAGAAAAGTACCTCCCAGAAATAAGCGGTGCAGTAATCGGTTTATTACTAGCATTTTGTTTTATAGGACTGGGATTTTACAAAACTATTTTCGTCATCGTTATGTTAGTCTGCGGCGCTTTAGTTGGTCATTATTGGCCCTTACTAAAAAACTTAAAAAACAGATAATTACCGAAAGGAACTGATATTTATGGTACAAACTAATTCAAAACAAGAAATAAAAGGCGATTTAAATTATGATACTAAGGTAATTCAAAAAATTATCGGTATTGCTTTATCAGACGTAAAAGGACTCTTAACTGTCAACGGTGGCTTCTTTTCAAACTTAGCTGATAAAATTGTTAATAACGATGATGTTACCTCAGGGGTCAATGTTGAAGTTGGTAAAAAACAAGTAGCTGTAGACATTGAAATTGTTGCTGAATATGGTATTCAAATTTCTAAGTTATATGACCAAATCAAACAAAAAATCCATGATAAAGTTAAAGAAATGACCGACTTAGATACTGTTGAAGTTAATGTAACGGTAGTTGATATAAAGACTAAAGAACAACATGAGAAAGATTCGGTTAGCTTACAAGACAAGATTACCGGTACGGCTCAAGATGCTAAAGAAAAAATTGGTGGTCAAGTTGATAAAGTGCAGGACAAAGTAGAAGATAAAAAAGAAGCCAAAGCTAGAGTTAATTAACTATAATTAACTAATTCTACTTTACTTAACAAAAAGTGATAAATCACTAAATTCGGTTGAATCGTGTTTTATCACTTTTTTGTCTAAAAATTTATTGCCTAGCAAGTTAAGGTTTCACGTGTAACAAAATACAAGTTATCTGTATTTTAGTATTTTCTGAGCTGTATTATACAAAAACACTTGACATTTAAATTATTATTTTAATTAATTTTTTGCTTGTCTAACCACTATATCTCGTATTAAACTAGATATGAATCTATATATTGTATTTAAGAAAGAACGTGATTCAAGTTATTGTTTTAAGTGGGCCAATTGGAGCCGGTAAATCCAGTTTAACTAGTATTTTAGCTGAGCATTTGGGTACACAAGCGTTTTATGAAGGAGTCGATAACAATCCTGTTTTACCTCTATATTACCAAGACATGAAACGCTATACTTTTTTACTTAATATTTATCTACTCAATCATCGTTTAGCACAAATTAATCAGGCAATTCAAGAAAAAAATAGTGTATCTGATCGTTCCATCTATGAAGATGCCCTTTTTTTCCGAATGAATGCCGAAAATAATGTAGCTGACCCAACCGAATTTAAGATTTACGATAGTTTACTTGAGAATATGTTGGAAGATACACCTGGTAACCCAAGTAAGAAACCGGACTTATTAATTTATATTCACGTTTCTCTTGACACGATGCTAAAACGCATTGAAAAACGTGGTAGATCATTTGAGCAATTAAGTACCGATCCCAGTTTAAAAGACTACTATGCTCGTCTAATTAATTATTATGAGCCATGGTATGAAAATTATGATGCTTCACCTAAAATGGCTATTGATGGTGATCAATATGACTTTATTATTGATGAGCATGCCAAAAAAGAAGTTTTACATCAAATTGATAATAAATTGCACGAAGTAGGCAATTTATAGTAAAGAAGGAACGTGATGACAGTTATTGTTTTAAGCGGGCCAATTGGAGCCGGTAAATCCAGTTTAACTAGTATTTTAGCCAATTATTTAGGAACCAAACCATTTTACGAAAGTGTTGACGATAACCCTGTATTGCCTCTTTTTTATGCGGATCCCAAAAAATATGCTTTCTTATTACAAGTATTTTTCTTAAATACTCGTTTTCGTAGCATTAAAGATGCATTAATGGATGACAACAATGTCCTTGATCGATCAATCTATGAAGATGCCCTCTTTTTTCAAATGAATGCTGATATTGGACGAGCAACCAAGGAAGAGGTTGACACATATTATGAACTTCTAAACAACATGATGACTGAACTTGAGCATATGCCTAAGCGTCAGCCTGATTTGCTTGTTCATATTGATGTATCATATAACACGATGCTCAAACGAATTCAAAAACGTGGTCGTCCTTATGAACAACTTAGTTATGATGCCACTTTAGAAGATTACTATAAGCAATTACTGCAATATTACAAGCCATGGTATGAAAAATATGACTATTCACCTAAAATGACAATTAACGGTGATCAATTAGATTTTATGACCAATAATCAAGATCGCCAAATTGTGCTTAACCAGATAGTCGCTAAATTAAAAGAAATCGGCAAACTACCTGAGACATGGCATAAATCAACTAATATTGAACTTATAGATCAGATTTAATTTAGCAGTACCCCGAAATCAAAATAATTTCGGGGTATTATTATGTCCAAATTCATCGTCTTTAGATACAAAATATTATAAATGATGCCTAAATTATTACTCTTCGTCCTAACTATTTCTTATTTAGCATTTTTTCTTTTAAAGTAGCTTATTAATAAATAATCATAGTCAACTTTTTTAAGGTGATATCAAAAAAACTAATTTAATATTTTATTTATGTTATGCTTGTAATTACTTATCCTAGATAGATTAGTGTGCAATTTGACTTAAAAGGAGAAAAGATAGCGATGGCTTACATTATCTCAATTATTCCTGCTTTACTCGCAGGAGTAAAAATAACTTTACTGCTATTTTTGGGGACAATCATTATGGCAATTCCACTAGGAATAATTACCAGTCTAGGCTTACTATCAGCCATTAAGCCCCTAAAATTAATTTTGAAATTTTATATTTGGATTATGCGTGGTACCCCACTGTTATTGCAATTAATCTTTATTTTTTATGGCTTACCCATTATTGGTATAATTTTTCAACGCTATGACGCTGCGTTAGTTGCTTTAGTTATGAATTATACTGCTTATTTTGCTGAAATATTCCGTGGCGGTTTTCAGTCTATTCCCAAAGGACAATATGAAAGTGCTCACGTTTTGCAACTTAATTATTGGCAAACCTTGCGTTATATTATTATTCCACAAGTCAGTAAAATAGTTATTCCTGCAATTGGCAATGAAGTTATCAACTTAATTAAAGATACTTCTTTAGTCTACGTAATTGGTCTTGGAGAACTTTTACGTGCTGGCAATGTAGCCAGTGCCCGTGATGTGACTTTGATTCCCCTAGTTATGGTAGGCATAATTTACTTATTAATAACTGGAATGATTTCATTTCTTTTAAAGCGAATCGAACTTAATTATTCAAAATGGAAATAACTAATTGGGGTCACAACTATGCTTGAATTAAAAAATATCACCAAAAAATTTGGTTCAAAAATTATTTTAAATAACCTTAATCTAACTATTTTAGACCAACAAATTTTAGCAATTGTGGGTAGTTCTGGCGCTGGTAAAACGACTCTGCTACGTTGTCTAACCGGCTTAGAAAAAATTGATGCTGGTCATTTTTATTGGAATCAACGAGAATTTAATCCTATCGAGCAGAACAAAAATAAACAAATTATGGGAGTCGTTTTTCAAAATTATGAATTGTTTCCTAACCTAAATGTAATAGATAATATTACCTTAGCGCCTCGCTTAGTACTTAAAAATACTCCTCAAGAACTACAAACAGCAGTGCAAAAACTATTACTAGAACTTGACTTAACTGGTAAAGAACGGCTTTATCCTTATCAACTTTCAGGCGGACAAAAGCAAAGAGTTGCTATTGCCCGTGCATTAGCAATGAAACCACAAATTCTATGTTACGATGAGCCTACTTCTGCCCTAGATCCAGCTTTACGTAATAAAGTTGCCAAAATTATTTTGCAACTTAAAAATAATACTGGCATGACACAAATTGTCGTTACGCATGATATGGAATTTGCTAAACAGATAGCTGATCGCATCTTTACCGTTAATACTTTAGCTAACTGAGAGGATAAATTAAGTGAAATTTAAACGTATTATGACTGCAATAATGATATTATCTACGTCTTTATTTCTAGTAGCCTGCAGCAATATCTCAATTGGACAAAATGCTAATTCAATGGACAATTGGACAAGAATTAAGAAAAGAGGCTATGTAATTATTGGTGTTGATGACACATTTGTGCCAATGAGTTTTCGGCAAAAAAATGGTAAGTTAGTTGGTTATGACATTGACCTAGCAACTGCTGTTTTTAAATTATATGGTTTGAAGGTGAGCTTTCAAACTATTGACTGGTCAATGAATACAACAGAATTGCGAAACGGGACTATTGATTTGATCTGGAATGGCTTTAGCAAAACCCCTAGTAGAGCAAATAAAGTAGCATTTAGTCAAACATACCTAAATAGTACCCAAGTCTTAGTGTCATTAAAAACAAATAAACTTGTTCGCCCCGCTTCATTGAAAAACAAAGCATTAGGCGTACAAACTGGGTCGTCTGGTTATAATGACGTTATAAATTACCCTAATATATATAAAAAGCAAATTAAAAATCACTATCCAATACTCTACGATTCTTTTACCAACGCTTTTATTGATTTAAATTCACAAAGAATACAAGGTCTACTACTTGATAGCACTTATGCTAACTATTATATTTCACATCAAAAAGAACCAGACCGTTTTTTTGAAATTCAAAGTCCCTTTCCTAAAGAAGAATTTGCTGTTGGCTTGAGAAAAAGTGATATTATCTTACGTCAAAAAATCAACCATGCTTTAATCAAATTAGCTAAAGAACAAACCATTGCTCGAATTGATTATAAGTGGTTCAAAAATCGAATTCATTCTCCTCTTACCCAAAAATTTACTTAAGGTAACTAAAAAGGAGCTAATTCTTAATAAAATCATATTTGCAATTAAAATTATCCTAAAATAATTCGTGTTTGCAATTATTTTTATCAGTGATAAACTAAATAAGTTGTTAAGATTTATATAAAAACGAACATTTTATCAGGAGATGTCAAATGGATTTTATAAAAAGTTATTTTCAACTCGATAAATATAAAACTAGTATTAAAATCGAATTTCTAGCTGGACTAACTACTTTTATTAGTATGTCATATATTCTATTTGTTAATCCCAGCGTCCTAGGAGCTAGTGGTATGAATAAGGGGGCAGTTTTTACTGCTACTGCTTTAGCTAGTGCCTTAGGAACTGCATTAATGGGAATTATTGCCAATTATCCAATTGGTGAAGCCCCAGCCTTAGGAATTAATGCCTTCTTTGCCTACACTGTTTGTGTTGGTATGCATGTTTCTTGGGAAACTGCATTAGCAGCCGTTTTTGTAGCTTCAATTATTTTTATCTTGATTACTATGTTTAAATTACGGGAAAAAATTATTAATGCAATCCCAGCTGATTTAAAATTTGCTATTTCTGCAGGTATTGGTTTATTCATTGCTTTTTTAGGCATGCAAGATGGGGGCTTAATCGTTGGTAATAAATCAACTTTGGTTGCTTTAGGCTCTTTACATGATCCTGCCGTTTGGATTACTATTTTTGGCTTGCTAGTCACAATTGTTTTAATGATCTTAAATATTCCTGGAGCTATTTTTATTGGCATGATTCTGGCAGCCGTTTTTGGCGTATTCACGGGACAAATTGCTTTACCTCACCAAGTTATCTCTTTAGCTCCAAGTATCGCCCCCACTTTTGGTCAAGCTGTTTTTCATGTTAAAGACATCAATTCTTTACAAATGTGGGTAGTAGTTTTAACTTTCTTATTGGTTACATTTTTCGATACTGCAGGTACACTAATTGGGCTGGCTCAGCAAGCTGGCTTCATGAAAGATAATAAGATGCCACGGGTTGGTAAAGCTTTAGCTTCAGATTCTACTGCTATGATGGTGGGATCCGTCTTAGGAACTTCACCAGTTGGTGCATTTGTAGAATCAAGTGCTGGAATTGCTGTAGGTGGTCGTACAGGATTAACCGCAGTTTTTGTGGCAATTTTTTTCCTGATTTCAATGATTTTTAGCCCTTTACTTGGTTTATTTACAACTCATGTAACAGCGCCAGCCTTAATTATTGTAGGCGTGTTAATGGCACAAAATACCGCACATATCCATTGGGATAAAATGGAAATTGCTGTACCAGCCTTCTTAATTTTAGTTGGGATGCCCCTAACATACTCTATTTCCGATGGCCTTGCTTTAGGTTTGATAACTTACCCAATATGTATGTTAGCTGCTAAGCGTGGTAAAGAAGTATCCCCTATGATGTGGATTTTATTCCTTGTCTTTATCATCTTTTTGTGGGTTCTGAACTTCTAACTGACAAAAATTAATAATATATTCGTCCAAAACAAATCTTATTTGATTTGTTTTTTATTTCCAAGGAAATATTTTGCCTAAATATGCTACACTAGATTTATTAATTTTATTATTTATTTTTTTGGAGGAAAAAATGACGACACTAGAAAAAGTCTTTCATTTAACCGATGCTCATACCACTGTCAGACGTGAGTTAATTGCTGCATTAACCACCTTTGTCAGTCTCTCCTACATCCTTTTTGTTAACCCTAATATTTTACATGCAGCTGGCATTGATAAAGGCGCTGCCTTTACCGTCACTGCTCTATCAATTGCTATTGGCTGCTTTATTATGGGATTTGTAGCTAATTATCCAATTGCCCTTGCACCAACACTAGGTAGTGCAGCATTTTTTGCTTATAACGTCTGTGGCGGTATGAATATTAATTGGCAAACCGCGCTAGCTGCAGTTTTAGTTGCTTCAATTTTATTTATTTTAATTACTGTTTTAAAATTACGAGAAAAAGTTGTAGATGCAATTCCGCAAGATTTAAAATATGCAATATCAGCTGGAATTGGCTTATTTATTTCCTTTATTGGTTTACAAAATGGTAAATTGATTGTTAATAGCGATTCTAATTTAGTAACTTTAGGTAAATTTAATTCGCCTGCCGTTTGGATTACTTTATTTGGCCTAATACTAACTGTTATTTTGATGGCAATGAATATACCTGGTTCGATTTTTATTGGCATGGTTGTAACTGCCATTTTTGGCGTATTAATTGGCCAAATAGCCATGCCTAAAGGAGTTATTGCTGCTGCACCAACTATTGCACCAACCTTTGGTCAAGCTGTTTTCCACCTTAAGGATATTAATACACCGCAATTATTTATGGTCGTGCTAACCTTTTTATTAGTTACTTTTTTTGACACTGCTGGAACTTTAATTGGTATGACCGAACAAGCTGGCATGGTTGATCAAAGTGGCAAAATTCCGCGAATTGGAAAAGCTTTTTTATCTGATTCTTTAGCAATGATTGAAGGAGCAGTTCTAGGAACTGCTCCCCTTGGAACCTCTGTTGAATCAAGTGCTGGCATAGCTATGGGCGGACGTACAGGTTTAACAGCCATCTTGGTAGGTATTTTATTTTTAATTAGCATGATTTTTAGCCCCTTACTAGCTGTTATTCCGACTACAGTTACAGCACCTGCATTAATTATTGTGGGCGTATTAATGGCTGGTAATCTTAAAAAAATAAACTGGGATAAATTTGAAATTGCCTTTCCCGCTTTCCTAACTATTATTGGAATGCCATTTACTTACAGTATCTCAGATGGTTTAGCTTTAGGGATGATTGCCTATCCTATTACAATGATTGCAGCTAAACAAGCCAAAAAAGTTTCACCCATGATGTATGTCTTGTTTATAGTATTCATTATCTTTTTCTTGATAACCAACATGTAAAATCAATTTATTAAAGCCATGAAAACATGGCTTTTTTATGATATAATTATTAAAAAAGTAAGTTATGATAGTTAACAAACTAAGAGGAACTATAAATGAGTAAATTTTATAATAATTATAAAGTTGCATTGTCGTTTACAATTTTGGCCATATTTCCTAGTTTAAATTTGATTTTTAGTTCCAATTATCACAAAATGATGGTCGGTTTAGGCTTTATTTTTATAGTAGCAATAATTTCATTTAGTATAGATTATTGGTTTAATCAGCAAAATTTTAGAACTAATTACCATTGCAATAAAAAAGGTATTGCCGGCATAATTGATTATTTAATTAGTCTTATTTTGCTCGGAATTATTTATCTTTTTTTAACTTAACAGGCTTTAAGTTCAACTATACATATTTGTACTAATAAATTATTTTAATCAACTACAAAAAAGCAGCTAGCCTTTAGACTAACTGCTTTTTGTTACATGTGAAACAAATATTACTTTTCTTCAAACCATTGAGTATGGTACACGCCTGCTCGGTCATTACGATAGTATGTATGGGCGCCAAAATAATCACGTTGCCCTTGAATTAAATTAGCGGGTAAACTCGGATTAAAGATTGACTCTAAATAATTTAGTGCGGCACTTAAAGTTGGAGTTGGTATCCCGGCTCTAGTTGCCAATTCAATTACCTGACGTAAAGCGGGTAAATTCTGTTCCATTAGTTTATTAAAGTAAGCATCCTGGAACATATTATTCAGCTGCTTACCGTTAGCAAAGGCCTTTTCAATATCTTTCAACATTGAAGAGCGAATAATACAACCGGCTTCCCATGATTGTGCAATCGCTGGATAATGTAATTCCCAGTGATAAGCATCAGCTGCCATTTTTAATTGTTGAAAACCTTGAGCATATGCTACTGCTTGACTTAATTGCAAGGCTTTTTCAAGATTATCAATTAAATTGATTGGAACTTCACCGTTCCATTGGACTTCCTTACCTTCACGCGTAGTCGCCTTAGACATAAAACGGGCTAAAACGGCTTCAGCAACTACACTAATTGGTGCACCAAGATGCACACCATCTTCAAGCATCCAATTCCCTGTACCTTTATATGAGGCAACATTCAAAATATGATCAATTACATAATCAGGAGTTAAGTCATCTTTTTGCTTTAAAACTTCAGCAGTGATTTCGCTAAGGTATGCTTGAACCAGGCCTTGATTCCAATCAGCGAAAATTTGCGACATTTCAGCATTAGATTTCCCTGCAACCTTACGCAAAACATCGTAAACTTCAGAAAATTCTTGCATGATACCATATTCGATACCATTATGAACCATCTTGACATAGTGGCCACTACCTTCAGGGCCGATAAAACTTACGCAAGGATGGCCATCAGAGTTCTTAGCAGCAATTGCTTCCAAAATTGGTGCAACTTCCTTATACGCTTCTTCATCTCCTCCTGGCATCAAAGCAGGCCCTTTTAGAGCACCTTCTTCACCACCAGAAACTCCCATACCAATAAAATGAATGCCGTGTTCTTGTAATTCATGAAACCGCCGATTGGTATCATGAAAATTGGAATTACCCCCGTCTAATAAAATATCTCCCTTATCTAATAGTGGTAAAAGCTTAGCTAATGTTTCATCAACTGGCTTTCCTGCGGCAATTTGAATCAAAATTTTACGCGGCTTTTCTAGTGAACTTACAAACTCTTCCCAAGAATAAGTAGGCTTTAATTTTTCATCTTTATAATTTGCCAGCGCATCGACTTCTTTTTTGTCAATACTAAAACCAGAAACGGAAAAGCCATTATTTCTAACATTTAAAGCCAAGTTTTTACCCATAACCGATAAACCAATAATTCCGAATTGTTGCATCTTTAATCCTCCCGAAGTTAAAATCATTATCTATTATTATACTTGTAAGATGACAAAAAAGCGAAACTTTCAAAAGTCCCGCTTTTTTATTAACATTAGTTATCTTAATGTGCTGAAGCACCTGAAGTTGTATCTGTTTCTTCTTCTGGTTCAGGCTCTGCTTCAGCTTCTGAAGCACCTGAAGCAGTATCAGTAACTAAACCATATTTTTCAGCAAAATAGCTAAATGGTTTCAAACCTTGAGCTTGATACTTCTCAACGAATTCTGGATCATCAAGTGTATTTAACTCAGTTGAGTAAGGCATATCATGAGTGAACTTGACGTCAATTAACATTGGTCCATCCATTTGCTTAAATTCCTTAACTGCGTCTTCGAATTCCTTCTTAGTCCGAACAGTTACACCCTTAACGTTCATACCTTCAGCAACCTTTGCCCAATCATTGTCTGGCATAATAACACCTGATAATGGTTGGTGAGATTGATCAACTTGTTCAGCTTCAATGAAACCTAAAGTTTCGTTAGTGAAGACAACATTAATGATGTGCATGTTGTAACGCGCTTCTGTCAATAATTCTTGACTCATCATAGCGAAGCCGCCGTCACCACCTAAGTTCCAAACTTCACGTTCTGGATGAACAGTTGCAGCAGCAATAGCAGCTGGAGAACCAAAGCCCATAGTTGCATACAAACCTGAAGTTGCCCAAGTTTGTTCTCCATGCAAATTAATTAAACGTTGGAAATCAATATTGATGTTACCAACATCAATTGCATATTGTGCATTGTCATCAGCATATTTGTTAATAACATCAAAGATTGGTTCACGGCGAACTGGCATTTCATCTGAATCAACAAAACTTTGTTGCCATTCATCCCAGTTTTGACGATCAGCAAGACCAGCCTTATAAATTGGTGATTCTTCACGGGCCTCACCGGCATCAATCATTGCTTGCAAAGTCTTAGCACCATCAGCTAAAATTGGAACATCAACCGCATGACGCTTACCTAATTTTTCTGAGTCAACATCGATTTGAATAACCTTAGCTTTAGGATCAAAGAAGAATACAGAGAATGGCGAGTTGTTACCAACCCAAATTACCAAATCAGCATGCATTTGAATGTCGTCACTAGCCTTAGGAGCAACACGACCAATTGAACCCAAGTATGCTGGAAATTCATCTTCAACAATTCCCTTAGCAATAACTGAAGAAAGAAGTGGTGTCTTAAATTTTTCAGCAAAGGCCTTCAAAACATCACCGTGACCTTTAAGACCCATACCATAGTAAACAACTGGGTTCTTAGCTTCAGCTAAAAGTTTAACTGCTGCATCAACATCTGTTTTCTTAGGAGCAGCATAGTTAGGAATAGCTGAAATTGAATTGTAGGTTACACGGAAGTTATCGTTAATCTTGTCCCAACCAAAATCTTTTGGAAGAATTAAAACAGCTGGACCCTTCTTAGCATATGCTTGACGAAGAGCTTCATCCATCATACCTGGAATTTGTTCTGCAGTCTTAATTTGGTGATTCCAAACTGCTACGGAATCAAACCAAGGCTTCTCATCAAAAGCCTGGAAGAAATCGATATCTTGACGACTAGTAGGCACATTAGCAATGATTGCTACCATAGGTACCTTATCGTATTTAGCATCATATAAACCGTTCATTAAGTGAACAGCACCAGGTCCTGCTGAACCAAAACATACACCAGCTTGACCAGTGAATTTATACTCAGCTGCAACCGCTAAAGCACCTGCTTCTTCATGCCGGACTTCAATAAACTTTAATTTATCTTTGAAGTCGTGGATTGCATTCATTGTTGAGTCAAATGAACCACCTGGGAAACCATAAATATGATCAATATGCCAGTCCAATAATACTTGGAGCATAGCATTTGCGCCATTAATTTTTGCCATTTTAAGTGCATCTCCTTAAATACATGTTTACTTACATATTGTATTAAAACATATAATTTCACAATTTCAAGTACGGAAGTTATATGATTAGGTCAAGGTGTAAGCGCTACTCTAAAATATTATTTTCACAAAGTTAGATAGTTATTTTATAGCATTCAGATTAGAGCAATAATTTTATTTGTGATTATTTGATCATTCACTTGAATTAAACGCATTCATTGCCAAATATTTTCAAAAAAAATATTTTTAGCTTTTTTAAAGTTTTTACTAAATTTATTTATTAATTTTAGCATAGCGTCCATTTTGAACATATACACTCAAAATTGCAATATCTGCTGGGTTCACTCCGGAAATTCTTTCTGCCTGGGCAATTGTTTCTGGGCGAATTTTTTCAAATTTTTGTCTGGCTTCAGTCGCCAATCCCCCAATTGCTTGATAGTCAATACCCGCTGGAATTTTTTTAGCTTCTTGACGATGCAGACGGTCAATCTGTTGCTGCTCCTTCTTGATATAACCAGCATATTTGATATTAATTTCTAGCTGTTCTCTTACATAACGTTCATTGGAGATGCTTACACCACTTAAACGCTCAATATCTTCAATTTTAACACGCGGCCGTCTGAGAAAAACATCAGCTTTAATACCAGCTTTTAGTGGGGGTTCACTAATACTTTCCATAAATTCACGTACAGGTTCATCTGGATGAATAGTTATAGCTTTTAATCGTTGCATTGCCTCTTTAATGTGTTCTTTTTTAGTCAAAAATTGACTATAACGCTCATTAGAAATCAAACCTAATTGATGACCATATTCTGTCAAACGCAAATCAGCATTATCATGGCGTAAAATCAAGCGATATTCAGCTCTTGACGTCAGCAAGCGATACGGTTCTTCCGTTCCCTTAGTAACCAAATCATCAATTAAAACGCCGATATAAGCTTCATCACGCCCTACAGTAAAATCACCTTTTCCGGCTGCCCGCAAAGCTGCATTAATTCCTGCAATTAATCCTTGACCTGCTGCTTCTTCATAACCAGATGTTCCATTCATTTGACCAGCGGTATACAAATTCTTTATTTTTTTCGTTTCTAAAGTATGTTTAAGCTGCCAGGGATCAATTACATCATATTCGATTGCATAACCTGGACGCATCATTTCAGCATGTTCAAGACCTGCAACCGAATGCAACATTTTTAATTGAATTTCTTCGGGCATTGAAGTTGAAAAATCACCCACATAGACTTCCTCGGTCTTTTCACCCTCAGGTTCTAAGAAAATTTGATGACGTTCACGATCAGCAAAACGGACTACCTTAGTTTCAATTGAAGGACAATAACGTGGTCCTACCCCTTTAATTTGCCCAGAAAACATCGGCGATCTAGTCAGATTTTCGTTAATAATTTGATGGGTAGTTTGATTAGTGTAAGTCATCCAACAGGAAACTTGTTCTTTAAGGTAGTCTTCATCCCGACTCTCAAACGAAAAATGACGCGGAACTTGATCACCAGGTTCTTCTTCAGTCTTAGAGTAATCGATTGTATTACTATTTACCCTTGGCGGAGTACCTGTTTTAAAACGACGTAATTTAAAACCTAATTTTTCCAAATTTTCTGATAACTTAATGGCTGGAATTGTATTGTTCGGACCAGATGAATAATTTAATTCACCAATATAAATTCGACCACGGGCTGAAGTACCAGTAGTTAAAACTACACTCTTAGCATGATATTTTGCTCCAGTATTAGTAACCAAGCCGCAACAAACACCATCTTCAACAATTAATTCATCGACAGTTGCTTGCCGCAAGGTTAAATTTTTTGTTGCTTCAATTACATTCTTCATATGCTCATGATATTGCCATTTATCAGCTTGGGCACGTAAAGCTTGTACAGCAGGACCCTTACCTGTATTTAACATTCTCATTTGAATATATGAAGCATCAATACTCTTGCCCATTTGACCACCTAGAGCATCAATTTCACGTACAACAGTTCCTTTAGCCGGACCGCCAACTGAAGGATTACACGGCATAAAAGCTACCATATCAAGACTAATTGTCAATAATAGCGTCTTTTGTCCCATCTTAGCACTAGCTAAAGCAGCTTCACATCCAGCATGGCCTGCTCCAACTACGATTACGTCGTAATCATTTGTGTCATATGTTTTTATCATTTTGATGCACCTATTTTCCTAAACAAAATTGATTGAACAATTCATTAACTAGCTCATCCGGACTACTGTCACCTGTGATTTCACCCAAAGTATCCCAAGCCCCATTAAAATCTATTTGGGCAATATCAACTGGAATTTCATTTTCTAAGCTCTCAACTACTTCTTGCAACTGCTTTTTAGCTTTTTCAAGTAAGCTCACTTGCCGTTGATTAGTTACCATTACTTGGTCATTTGAATTTTTAATTCCTTTAAAAAATAATTTTTTTATTTCTTCTTCTAATAATTCAATATTTTTTTCTTGCAAAACTGAAATAGCAACTACTTCACTACCTGTTATTTTTTTAACTTCTGCAGATGTTATTTTTTGTTCTAAATCTGTTTTATTTAAAATTACAATTCGCTTCTTCTTGTTTGTAGCTTCAATTAAAGCATAATCTTCTGCTGACAAGCTTTTACTTGCATCAAATAGCAATAAGACTAAATCGGCCTTGGCTAATGCCTGCTTAGATCGTTCAACACCGATTTTTTCTACTTTATTATCGGTATCACGAATTCCAGCAGTATCGATTAGCTTTAACGGGACCCCCTTGACTGACACATATTCTTCTAGTGTATCTCTTGTAGTACCAGCAACATCAGTTACAATTGCAGTATCACTTTTAGTTAAATAATTCAGTAATGACGATTTACCAACATTAGGCTGACCAATAATTGCAGTAGCCAATCCGTTGCGCAAAACTGTTCCCTCCGTAGCGGTTGCCAAAAGATGGTCAATCTTACTAACTACCGACTTTGATACACTTATCATTTGTTCAGCTGTAATGGTATCTGCATCATATTCGGGGTAATCGATATTAACTTCGACATTAGCTAAAGTATCCAAAATTTGTTGCCGCAAAGCACGGATTTTTTCAAGTAACCCACCTTCAAGCTGACTTTCAGCTACCTGTCTTGCCCGATCAGTTTTAGCTCTAACAATGTCCATGACACTTTCAGCTTGGGTTAAATCAATTCTGCCGTTAACAAAAGCCCGTTTAGTAAATTCACCAGCTTCAGCCATACGAGCACCTTGCTTTAATAGTAACTGTAAAATTCGATTAGTAACAATAATACCGCCGTGACAGTTAATTTCCACAATATCCTCACGCGTAAACGTTTTAGGTGCAAGCATTACCGATACCATAACTTCATCAATTGTTTGCTTTAGAGCTGGATCAATAATATGACCATAATGAATAGTATGGGTAGGAACTTTTAGTAAATTAGCTCCTTTAAAAACCGTATTAGCAATTTTAACTGCATCTTCGCCTGACATTCGTACAATTGAAATTCCGCCTTCACCAATTGGAGTTGAAATTGCTGCTATTGTATCAAACTCAGTTAAAGTTTTTACCATGATTTTCTCCTTTTTCAATCAAAAAAGCGCATTATAATCATGAATAACCATGATATATAAAGCACTTTGACTACTTTATCTAAAAATCACTTTAGACTGATATTTACTTTTTACGTTTTAATCGTTTGTAAGTTTTTCTTAACTGACGTTGACGTTCACGTTCTGCTTGCCTTTTAGCCTCTTGTTCTTGGCGATACTTAATCGGATTTTGCAAAATGAAGGTCTGAACTACTTGGAATAAATTAGAAATTACCCAATATAAAACAATTGCCGATTGGAAGTAAATTCCCATTACTCCAACCATGATTGCCATCCCATAAGTCATTATCTTGGTTGAAAAATTCTGTGATTCCTTCGGTGTTGATAACTGACTAATATAAGTTGACAAGAACGTCAGAACCATTGATAGAACTGGCATAATGAAAAATGGATCAGGTTTGGCTAAGTCCATCCACAAAAAATGACCTGTCAACAGCTGTGGAGTTTGAGCAATTGCGCCGTATAAGGCAAGCATAACTGGCATTTGAATCAGAAGTGGTAAACATCCCGCATATGGATTAATACCAGCTTCTTTATAAAGCTTATTAGTTTCTTGCGAAAGTAATGTACGCGACTCCGTGTCATTACCTGGATATTTTTTACGCAAAGCTTCAATTTCAGGCTGAATACTCTGCATCTTAGTCGTGCTCTTAATTGAAAGTGCACTAAGGGGATACAAAATTACGCGGACAATTACCGTAAAGACAATAATTGCCCAGCCGTAATCATTACCCATTATCTTGGCAAGCCAAAGCAAAAATGTCGACATGTAATAAATTACCCAGCGATTCCACCAATTACCACTAGTATGTGAAACAGGTGCAGGCTTAGCATTTGATGCAGCACAACCAGTCAAAACAACAGCAATTGTAATTACAGCCAACAAGGCCAACAACCGCTTGACATTCTTTTTGGTTAAAATGTCTTTCACTCTAATCTTCCTCAATTTCATCAGGTATTTCTTCGATAATATTGGCCAAAAAAAGGGCATGAAGCAAATTTTTTCTGACATCGATTATTTTAAAACTACGCACATAAGGTCTAGCAATTACTAAAAAATCAATCTGCGGGTTAATCGCCGCTTTATTTTCAGTCAGAACAGCTCTAATATACCGCTTAAGCCGATTACGAACCACAGCAGTATGCCCGACCTTTTTGCCCACTGAAATGCCCACCCGAAAATGTGCATTCTCAGGCTTATTTATTTTATAAATAACAAAGGCCCGATTTGCAACTGAATTGCCAGCTTGAAAAACTTGCTGAAAATCATTTTCAGTTTTAACTCGATAAGACTTTCTCAAAACGCTTCATTCCACTCTTTGATACTAAAAAAACCACTGGGATTTCAGTGGTTTAAGCAGATAAGACTTTTCTACCCTTTGCACGGCGTCTAGCCAAAACCTTACGGCCATTTGATGTGCTCATCCGCTTCATAAAGCCATGAACGCGTGAACGGTGACGCTTTTTAGGTTGGTAAGTTCTTTTAGTTGTCATTAAACTACACCTCCATTTTTAATATGCTAACTGCACAATTTAATAATTAGAATACCATGATTAAAGTAAAAAACCAAGTAAAAACGAAAAAAAGATAAAGTTAATCACTGGGCAGACAAATAATTGTTCAAGCAAGCTCGCAAAACTAATCATAGATACATTTATTATAGCAAGTCGTCCTTGCCGATTTGGATTGAAGGATAGTGCTCCAGCGTGGGCAAATCCGTGTCAAGCGGGCAGCTGTAAACCATGTAGTAATCGTCTTTTGCAGCCGCGGTTAGTTCCGCAAACTTCTGCCGGGCTTTTTGACAATTATGAGTCGCATAAACTACGCTAACCACACCTACTTTACCCTCAGCATCACTGCTACTGTGTTCGACACTGCCTCTCAATATTAACTTCAGGTTACCATCGTCTTTCAACCCTTGCTTAATATAGTCTTGTTCATTAATCAATCGCAATTCCTCCTCACTTAATAAACTTCATTATCATTTAATGATATTCAGCCAATAGTATAATGTCAAGCGCTTTCTTAGAAGTGCTTCAGGATAAAAAACGACACTTGATAGCCACTTCAATATAACTATCCGCTTTTATGCGGTATTGTATGTTCTCAAGACGTAATTAAGCTTATAAATAGTAGTAAAGACATTGACTAAGTATCCGAATTGAGGTGCCACCAATGACAACAAATGAATTATTAAAACAATATCGCCTGCGCGCAAACAAAACCCCAAGAGAATGAGCTGGAACAGCAATCAGTCCTTCTTTCTATTCCGAGGTGGAAAAGGGCCTCAATCGGATCACTGCCGATGACTTGATCAAACTTTTGGACTATAACGGCATCCCGGCTGCAGATTTTTTTGCAGAATTAAATCCAGAAAAGAAATTACAATATGAAATTACAATATGATCGTGAACAAGAGCTAATCAAATTGATGAACGATTCTTATTATCAAAACTCATGCAGTGAACTCACACGACTAAAGCGCATAATTACGCAAGGGAATCTGCCTCATCGCCAAGATTTTTTATTAATGATTAAAGATTATATTGCTTTAGTCACTGACACTATTACAGAATTAGATACTACAACTGAATCACTTATTTAAAGAAAAGATTTTCAATATCGCAAAATTTGACGACCTCTTCCTCCCTAATTGTTGTAATTTCAGACAGCTTTATGCACTAGATATTAACTACTAGAAAAATCAGTAAACAATTTCAGGCTAGTAATGACCTTAAAATTCAATAGCACTATTGGCGATTATTGTAAATACACTATTTCGCAGGCATGCAACCCATAACAAAATTGCAATAACGAATTTTATGTCTCATTTTAAACAGCCGCGCCCAGACATCGTTGTTAACATAAAGATCTGTAATTTTATCCACAATAAACAAGTCACAATGCTTTGCACAAGATTATGCACAATTCCCAACCTGTTAAAAAAATTATGCACAACATGTGGATATTTTGTTGTGCTATTTGGCTAAAGTCCTATTATTATAATAAAAATTATGCACAAGACAATATGCTAATAAACTTTTTCAAGTACTTATTTGAGCAAATCTTGTGTATTCCCATAAAATATTTATCCACATCTTGTTAATTCTGAATTCTTTTTATTCACTTGTGGAAAACATTTTTATTAGATGGTAAAATATACTCTGCTTAAGTTATCGGAGGGGTTTATTTTGGAGTTTGATATTAATGAATTTTGGGAGCATTTTAATACTGAAATGCATCAACGCTTTAACGAAGTCGCATATAATGCTTGGTTCAAACATACCAAGCCTATTTCTTTTGACCAGACCAGCCATGAATTAAAAATTGCCGTTCAGAATCCGGTAACCAAAGGTTATTGGGAAAAGAACCTATCTGCTCAATTAATTCAATCAGCATATGGTTATGCCAATATTGAAGTCATTCCGATTTTTCGAATTGAAGAAACTAGTAGCACCGAGCGTTTAGTTACACCGAGTTCACAGCCAAAGATGCCAACAGCTCAGACACAAAAGACCACACCTAATGCTTTTGTCCGCAATCTTAAATTAAACGAAAAATATACTTTTGATAACTTTGTCCAAGGTGAAGGAAACAAGTTAGCTGCTGGCGCTGCATTAGCAGTTGCGGATAGTCCTGGTAGTTTTTATAATCCACTTTTTATTTTTGGTGGTGTGGGATTAGGTAAAACCCACCTAATGCAGGCCATTGGTCATCAAATGTTAGCTGAACGTCCAAATGCCAAAATCGTCTATATTCAAAGCGAAACTTTTGTCAATGATTTTATTAATTCCATCAAAAATAAAACGCAAGATCAATTTCGGGAAAAATACCGAACTTGCGATTTATTATTAGTCGACGACATTCAGTTCTTTGCTAAAAAAGAAGGAATTCAAGAAGAATTCTTCCATACTTTTGAAACGCTCTATAACGATCAAAAACAAATCGTTATGACTAGTGACCGCTTACCAACTGAAATTCCCGATTTATCTGAAAGATTAGTTTCTCGCTTTACCTGGGGTTTGCAAGTTGAAATTACTCCTCCAGACTTAGAGACGCGAATTGCAATTTTACGCAAAAAAGCAGAAGCGGAAAACCTCACTATTGATGACAACACCTTAGATTATATTGCTTCACAAGTTGATACTAACATTCGGGAACTAGAGGGGGCACTGGTCAAAGTACAAGCACATGCCACAATTGAGCATGAAGATATTAATGTTAATTTAGCGCGTGAAGCATTGGCCGACCTAAAATTAGTACAAAAAAATCAAGGACTGCAAATTTCTAAAATTCAAGAAGTTGTTGCAAATTACTTTCAAACTTCAACTTTTGAGTTAAAAGGTAAGAAAAGAGTTCGGCAAATCGTGATACCACGCCAGATTGCCATGTATTTGTCACGTGAATTAACTGATTCTAGTTTGCCAAAAATCGGACAAGAATTCGGTGGTAAAGATCATACTACCGTAATGCATGCTTATGAAAAAATCAGCCAAGAAATTAAAACTAATTCAGATATTAAGACTGCAGTTTTTGATTTAAAGCAAATGCTCGATCACTAACTAAATTAATCCTTGTGGAAAAGATATTGACTTATACACAACTTCTTAACCGTACAAATTACGTTATTTTAGGGTCAACTTGCTTTTTCAACACAAATCACAGGACCTACTAATACTACTTAAATAAATATATAATTAATATATAAAGAAATTAGCCATTACAGGAGGCAACTATGAAATTTACTGTTAATCGAAATCTTTTTATCGATAATTTAAATAACGTCATGCATGCAATCTCTTCTAGAACAGCAATTCCTATTCTCAGTGGTATCAAACTTAACCTATCTGAAAATGAATTACTACTGACAGGTAGTGATACTGAAATATCAATTGAAATTCGCATTCCAGTCAGTGAAGATTTAAAAGTCGACTCTCCAGGATCAATTGTGCTACCTGCACGCTTTTTTAGTGAAATAATCAAACGGTTGCCAGGTAAGGAATTTTCACTAGAAGTAAAAGAAAGCTTTCAAACCCAAATTGTTTCCGAAAATAGCGAATTTACGATTAATGGATTAGATTCCAATACTTACCCAAGATTACCGGAAATTCCCGACAATTCCGCTTTTATAATTTCGGGAAAAACTTTCCGTGAAATTATCAATGAAACCCAATTTGCTGTTGCTACTCAAGAAAGTCGCCTCGTATTAACGGGCGTTCATTTTACCTTTAGTCCCAATAAAATTCATGCCGTTGCAACTGATTCACACCGCTTATCAAGTCGTGCTTTAATTTTAGATCAAGGTGCACCAACTGAAACTGATTTAATTATTCCAGGAAAAAGCTTATTAGAATTAGCGCGAATTATTGGTGAGACAGATCCTCAAATTAAAGTTTGTCCAGGTGAAAACCAAGTATTATTTGAAATTGGTAATATCTTATTTTATTCGCGGTTACTTGAAGGCAGTTACCCAGATACAGCTCGGTTAATTCCAACTGAAAGTACAACTCAAGTTGAATTTGATTTGGCTGAATTATCTAGTGCACTTGATCGAGCAAGTTTATTGACGCATGCTGGGCGTAATAACGTAGTTGATTTAACCTTAGATACAGAAAAGCAAAGTGCTAAATTATCGGGTGAGTCGGCAGAAATCGGTAATGTTGAAGAAAACGTAAGTTTTCGCAAACTCACTGGTAGCAATTTAAAAATATCATTTAACCCAGATTACTTACGTGATGCCTTGCGCGCGTCTGTATCTGATGCAGTAATTATGGAATTTACGCAACCTCTGCGTCCGTTTACTGTTAATCCAAATAAAACGGACATTGACTTTGTCCAATTAATTACCCCAGTTAGAACTTTTTAGAAAAAAGCCATTAAAAAAAGCTATTAATTTAAACTAATGGCTTTTTTTTGTATGACCTTGTTAAAATGGTCAAGATGGGGGCTGTATTTTATTTTTGAGTCCTTTACTATAAAATGTTTATTTTGAAAAACAGCGGTTATAGGGCTTTATATTGCCACTTAAGTTGTCTTTTAGTGATGAAACGAATATACTTAATAATAAGAAATATTAGAAGTTTATAGTGGTGAAGGTGGATATTATTAAGGAATTTAAAGTAAAGGGCGAATATATTACCCTGAGTCAATTTCTCAAAGAAGAAAGTATCATTTCATCGGGTGGACAAGCTAAATGGTACTTGCAGGAAAATCCGGTTTTTCTTAATGGAGTCAAAGAGAATCGGCGTGGTAAAAAAATTAGACCTGATGATCAAGTTAAAATAGCTGACGAAACATATAAATTTCGGTAAGCAACAAAAAGATGTACCTTAAGCATTTTATTGCGCAACATTATCGTAATTTACACCAATGCGATATTAATTTTGATCCTAACGTTAATATTTTTATTGGACAAAATGCGCAGGGAAAAACAAACTTGCTCGAAGCTATTTATTTTTTGGCATTAACTAGATCGCATCGTACAAATAACGACAAAGATTTAATTGCTTTTAAACAGGAGTATGCAAATATTTCAGGTCGTGTTTATAAAAGTCAGCTTGATTTGTCCTTGCGCGTCCTAATTACAAAAAAAGGTAAAAAAGCTTGGATCAATCGTATTGAGCAAGCCAAACTTTCTAAGTATGTTGGACAGTTAAATGCTATTTTATTTTCTCCTGAAGACCTAGAACTTATTAAGGGGGCGCCGGTTCTGCGGCGGCGTTTTATGGATCAAGAATTTGGCCAGATTGATGCGGAATATCTTTACTTTGCTGGTAAGTATAAGCAAGTATTACAGCAAAAAAATAATTACCTTAAGCAACTAGCTAGAGGTAGAACGAAAGATACTGTCTTCTTAGAGGTTCTATCTGATCAATTGGCTGGGGTAGCTGCAGAAATAATTGTAAGACGATTTAAATTTTTAAGATATTTGGATAAATATGCTAAAGAGGCTTATAAGCACATTAGTTCAAGTGGAGAGCTACTGCAAGTTACCTATAGACCTTCAGTTAGTGATATTACTAGTCATGACAGTTTAGAAGAAGTTTATCGTAAGTTGCGAGTTAGTTTTCAAAAAAATCAGACTAATGAAATTACGAAGGGAACGACTTTAAGTGGTCCACACCGAGATGATATTGAATTTGAATTAGATAATAAAGATGCTCATTTATATGGATCCCAAGGACAACAAAGGACAATCGCACTTAGTATTAAGTTAGCGGAAATACAACTAGTTCATCATTTAACAGATGAGTATCCGCTGCTTTTGCTTGATGATGTAATGAGCGAACTTGATCACAACCGTCAAAATGCGTTGCTAAATTATATTCATGGTAAAACGCAAACCTTTATAACAACAACAGATCTTGCAGGTATTTCCTGGGAAATAATAAAAAAGCCCAAAATATTTCGAATGAAGTCTGGAAAAATTTATTTAGAAGAAGGGAAATTGAATGGCCGATAATAAAAAAGAAAATATTGATCAAATTAAACAATACGAAAAAGAAGCTGATAAATATAATGCCAGTCAAATTCAAGTCTTAGGTGGACTTGAGGCTGTTCGTAAACGACCCGGGATGTATATTGGGTCAACTAGTTCTCAAGGATTACACCACTTGGTTTGGGAAATAATTGATAATGGTATTGATGAGAGTCTAGCCGGATTTGCCACTAAAATTGAAGTCACTATTAACGAAGATGGTAGTGTTATTGTTCAAGATGATGGACGTGGTATTCCGGTTGATATTCAAAAGAAAACAGGGCGTCCAGCATTGGAAACTGTTTTTACAGTTTTACATGCCGGTGGAAAATTTGGCGGTGGTGGATATAAGGTTTCTGGTGGATTGCATGGTGTTGGGGCATCGGTAGTTAATGCACTATCAACTAAACTTGACGTTACCACTATGCGTGATGGCCAGAAGTATTACATTGACTTTGACCATGGTCGGGTTAATACTGAAATGAAGCTTGCAGGAACTGTACCGTCGAGTGAGCATGGAACAATTGTTCACTTTTTCCCCGACCCAGATATTTTTACAGAGACTACTTCATTTGATGATCAGGTATTGAAAAATAGGATTCGCGAGTTAGCTTTCTTGAATAAAGGTTTGAAGCTAACCTTTACTGATCAGCGAAAAGAAAGTGCTGAAACTGATGTATATCACTTTGAAGGTGGTATAAAAGAATATGTTTCATTTTTAAATAAGGGTAATGACGTTCTATTTACTGAACCAATTTATGTTGACGGCACTTACAATGACATTAACGTTGAAGTTGCCTTGCAATATACTACTGGTTATAAAACGACATTAATGACTTTTGCTAACAATATCCATACTTATGAAGGTGGAATGCATGAGGCTGGCTTTAAGACGGCCTTAACGAGAGTAGTTAATGATTATGCCCATAAGACCAAGTTGCTAAAGGATAATGATGACAATCTTTCAGGTGAAGATATTCGGGAAGGCATGACTGCTGTTGTTTCAGTTAAGCATCCAAATCCACAATTTGAAGGACAGACAAAAACTAAACTGGGCAATTCTGACGCTCGAACTGCGGTTGATCATTCGTTTTCTGAAACTTTTAACAACTTTTTGTTAGAGAATCCGCAAGTTGCACGCAAAATAGTGGAAAAGGCGCAGTTAGCTGAAAGGGCACGGACAGCTGCTAAGCGAGCACGTGAAGTAACGCGGAAAAAATCGGGCTTAGAAATTGCTAATTTACCTGGTAAATTAGCTGATAATACCAGTAATGATCCCAGCATTTCTGAATTGTTTATTGTTGAGGGAAATTCTGCCGGTGGTTCTGCTAAGCAAGGTCGGTCGCGGTTGACCCAAGCAATTTTACCAATTAGAGGTAAGATTTTAAATGTTGAAAAAGCGTCAATGGATCGTATTTTAGCGAATGAAGAGATTAGATCTTTGTTTACAGCCTTAGGCACGGGTTTTGGCGCTGACTTTGATGTCTCTAAAGCAAGGTACCATAAGCTAATTATTATGACAGATGCGGACGTTGATGGGGCTCATATTAGAACCCTGTTGCTAACCTTGTTTTATAACTATATGAAACCAATGATTGAAAAGGGATATGTTTATATTGCACGTCCACCTCTATATCAGGTGCGCCAGGGTAAAGTAATCAGATACCTTGATACTGATGAAGAGTTACATGATTACCTAGGTAGTCTCCAGCCTAGTCCTAAGCCAACGGTGCAACGCTACAAAGGATTAGGTGAAATGGATCCAGAGCAATTGTGGGAGACAACTATGAATCCCGAAAATCGTCGCCTTGATCGAGTTAGTCCTGAATATGCTAAAAATGTAGATGAAGTTTTTGAATTATTAATGGGTAATGAGGTAGCACCACGACGTAAATTTATTGAAGAAAACGCTAAATACGTTGAAAATATAGATGCATAGGGAGGTTTAAATGGATAACGACAATCAAGGTCAGGATCATCGAATAAGAAATGTTGACTTGACTAGCGTAATGAATAGTTCGTTTCTTGATTATGCCATGTCGGTTATTGTGGCTCGAGCATTACCAGATGTTCGGGATGGCTTAAAGCCAGTGCAGCGCCGTATTCTTTATGGTATGAGTGAACTGGGAGTTACACCGGATAAACCATATAAAAAATCAGCTAGAATCGTGGGAGAAGTTATGGGTAAGTTTCACCCCCATGGTGATTCTTCGATTTATTTAGCGATGGCGCACATGGCCCAGGATTTTAGTTACCGCTACATGTTAGTAGATGGACATGGTAATTTTGGTTCGGTTGATGGTGATGAACCAGCCGCAATGCGGTATACTGAAGCCCGCATGAGTAAAATTGCGGTTGAAATGTTACGGGATATTAATAAAAATACGATTGACTGGCAGCGGAATTATGATGATTCTGAGAATGAGCCGATTGTTTTGCCGGCTAGAATTCCGAACCTTTTGGTAAACGGTACAAGTGGTATAGCAGTAGGAATGACAACTAATATACCACCACATAATTTATCAGAAGTTATTAAAGGGATACATATGGTGATGGACAATCCCGATGTTACGACTAAGGAGTTAATGAAAGCAATTCCTGGACCTGATTTCCCAACGGGTGGGACAATCATGGGTCGTAGTGGCATTTATCGTGCTTATGAAACTGGCCGTGGTAATATTGTCGTACGGGCTAATACTGCCATTGAAACTGAAAAGAGTGGCCGAGAACGGATTGTTGTAACTGAGTTACCTTACTTAGTTAACAAGGCGGAATTAGTTAAGAAAATAGCTGATTTGGCACGGGCTAAAACAATTGATGGTATAACTGGAGTTCGAGATGAATCCGATCAGACAGGAATGCGCCTAACTATTGATATTCGACGAGATGCTAGCGCAAGTGTTGTACTAAATAATTTATTTAAGTTAACGCAAATGCAAGCAAATTTTGGGATGAATATGGTCGCGATTGTTGACGGCGCACCCCATTTTTTAAGCTTAAAACAAATGCTTGAATATTATCTTAAGCATCAAGAAGATGTTGTTACCCGTAGGACAAAGTTTGAGCTGGGTAAAGCTGAAGCTAGAGCTCACATTTTAGCTGGATTGAAAATTGCTTTAGATCATATTGATGAAATCGTACGAATTATTCGACAGAGTGAATCGAGTGATATTGCCAAAGCAGCTTTGATTAGTCGTTTCGGACTTGATGATAAGCAATCACAAGCTATCTTAGATATGCGTTTAGTACGTTTAACTGGCTTAGAGCGCGATAAAGTTGAAGAAGAATATAAAGAATTGCAAGTTAGAATTGCTGATTATAAGGATATTCTAGCTCATCGGGAGCGAATTAATGAGATTATCTATGAAGAATTGTTAGAAACACAAAAACGTTTTGGGGATGAACGTCGCACTAAGATTGGTGATGGTGAAGTCATCTCAATCGAAGATGAGGATTTAATTGAAAAGCAGGATGTTTTATTAACTTTAACCCATAGTGGCTATATCAAGCGGATGCTCATTAATGAATTTAAAACGCAAAATCGTGGTGGTAAGGGCATCAAGGGAATGGGGATTAAAGATGGCGACTTTATTGAAAAATTAATGTATTCCAGTACCCATGACTTGTTACTATTCTTTAGCAATAAAGGTAAAGTTTATTCTAAGAAAGCCTATGAAATTCCTGAATTTAGTCGGACCGCTAAAGGCTTACCAATAGTTAATTTATTGCAATTGGAAAAGGGAGAAAAGATTGAAACAATTGTTAATATCCCTGAAGATGCGAATGATCAATATCTATTCTTTATTACTAAGTTAGGAGTTGTTAAGCGCACTCATGTTAGTGAATTTGCTAACATCAGAAATAGTGGGTTGATTGCGTTGACTTTGCGCGATGGTGATGAATTAACCAATGTTTTATCAACTGATGGTAAACAGGATATTTTAATTGGAACCCATTTAGGTTATGCAGTTCGCTTTAATGAAACCACAGTTCGTTCAATGGGTAGAACAGCTGCTGGCGTACGTGGTATTAACTTGCGTGCTAATGATTATGTAGTTGGATCTGGTGTTGTGAGTGATCAAGATGAAATTATGGTTATTTCTGAAAAAGGTTACGGCAAACGTACATCTGCTGCTGAATATCCAACTAAGGGGCGTGGCGGTAAAGGAATTAAAACTGCTAATGTTACTGAAAAGAATGGTCCCTTATCTGGCGTGACCGTAATTGATAGTACCCAAAATATTATGGTGATTACCAATGATGGTATTATGATTCGCTTTAAAATTGATGATGTTTCGCAAACTGGGCGTAGTACAATTGGGGTTCGCTTAATTAAAATTAATGCTGAAAATAAGGTGGCCAGTTTGGCAATAGTTCCAGCAGAAGAAGATCAAACAGTTGGTGAAAAAGAACGCCAAGATGAGGATATAAAAGACTAAGCCTCAACTATAAATTTTTAAAAAATTATCAGGCATTTTGACGTATTTATTCTATGAAGAGAGTAAAATCTTTTGTAGGATCACGTGAAGATAGTTTGGTAATTTTTTAGTATTGTGCTAAAATTAGAGATTGTGAGTAATAAATTGATTACTTTCCTTGTTCTTGAATTTTAGCAAGAACCATTTAGTCCAAAAGGAGGTGCACTAGTATGACAACTACAAAGTACGAAATAACTTATATTATTAAGCCTGATATTGATGAAGAATCAAAGAAGGCGCTAGTTGAAAACTATGATAAAGTTATTACCAATAATGGTGGTACGATGGTTGAGTCAAAAGACTGGGAAAAGCGTCATTTTGCATACGAAATCAACAAATATCGTGAGGGAACTTACCATATTATGGTTTTCACTGCTGATAACGCAGATGCAGTTAATGAATTTGATCGTCTATCTAAGATTGATACTGCTGTTTTACGTTCAATGACTGTTAAATTAGATAAATAGGCAAAAACTTTATCGTTTTCGTGATTTAGGAAAGGGGACCTATAGTATGATTAATCGAGTTGTACTTGTCGGCCGTTTAACACGTGATCCTGAATTACGTACTACTGGGAGTGGAATCTCGGTTGCTACGTTTACTCTTGCTGTTGATCGTCAGTATACTAACGCTCAAGGTGAGAGAGGAGCAGACTTTATCAGTTGTGTCATTTGGCGCAAGGCCGCAGAGAACTTCTGTAACTTTACGTCAAAAGGGTCACTTGTTGGTATTGATGGCCGGATTCAAACCAGAACATACGATAATAAAGATGGGCAAAGAGTATATGTGACTGAGGTTGTCGTTGATAACTTTTCACTGCTTGAATCACGCAAAGAGCGTGAAGCCCGTGGCCAAAATGGTGATTTTACACCGAATAATACCGGCAACTTTGGTAATCCAAATACCACTAGTTCGCCTAATATGGGAGCATCTAATCAAAATAACCCAATTAATAATCAGTCGGATGTAACGCAGGATCCGTTCGCTGGTTCGGGTGATACAATTGATATTTCGGATGACGATCTTCCATTCTAACTTTTAAAGAAAGGACCTAGGATATGGCTCAACAAAGAAGAGGCGGCCACCGTCGTCGTAAGGTTGACTTTATCGCAGCCAACCATATTGATTACGTTGACTACAAGGACGTTGATCTGTTGAAACGTTTTATCTCAGAAAGAGGTAAAATCTTACCACGTCGTGTCACTGGCACTAGCGCTAAGAATCAACGTAAAGTAGCTAAGGCAATTGAAAGAGCTCGCATTATGGGCTTGTTGCCATTTGTTACTGAAGATTAATTAGTCGAATAAAAATTTAAACGTACTAAGTTTTTGAAAACTTAGTACGTTTTTTAGTTAAGTATTAGAAAGTTTCTTATCCTGTAAATACAAGGTATAATAAAACTGATGTGTTTTACATTACTTTAGGAAGGATCTTACATGAAAGATTTTTTGCGTAATGAATTACCTGCTTTTGTTAAGGATTCACGGTTAACTGCTTCAGTAATTATCATTTTAGGTTTGTCTCTGTTAGGTAGTATTGTAGCGCTAATTATTAACCCTTTATTTGGGTTAGCGATGGGAGTAATTTTTATTCTTACGGTCGCGTGTGTTGTTTATGGTAGCTATATCCTTGCAGGTAATGCCAATAATTTTGCTGTCAATTTGTCTTATCGAATTAAGCGTAGTGAGCAAGAGGCGATGATTAAGATGCCACTGGGCATCTTACTTTATGATGATGACCGGCAAATTCAGTGGGTAAATCCATATTTACAACTTTATTTAAAAGATGAAGATTTAATTGGGCATACGATTAAATCAGTTGACTCAGAACTAGATAAGTTAATTGACGAGTCACTCAAAGCTAAAACTGCTGAAAATCATATCGTTAATTGGGATAGCCATGAATTTGAAATGGTTATTCAAGGTGATTTAAATGTGGTCTATTTACTTGATATTACCCGTTATGCCAAAATTGAGCAAAAATATAATAATGAATTATTAGTGCTTGGTCAAATCTTTATTGATAATTATGATGAATTAAGTGAAACGATGAGTGATCAAGAACTATCGACAACTAGTTCCTATGTACAAAATACTCTAAGTGAATATGCCAAAAATTATAATGCTTATTTAAAGCGAATTGATGAAGACCATTTTTTATTATTACTTCATATGCAAGATTTGACTAAAATGGAACAGGATAAGTTTTCAGTTTTAGACAAAATGCGCTTAGAAACTAGTCGTAATAATACTCCTTTAACCCTATCAATTGGAATAGCTTTTGGCAGTAGTTTGATTCTTGAGCTGGCCAATCAAGCGCAATCTAACCTGGATTTAGCTTTAGGACGTGGCGGAGATCAAGTGGTTTTAAGCCAACCAGGGCAAGCAGCGCGTTTTTATGGTGGTAAGTCTAATCCGATGGAGAAAAGGACGCGCGTAAGAGCGCGTATGGTCTCACAGGCAATTAGTGAGCTCTTTAAGGAAGCTGATCGGGTATTTGTGGTTGGCCATGCCTATCCTGATATGGATTCAATTGGTAGTGGCATTGGCGTGGTTAAGATTGCACGGCTGCACGGGGTGCAGGCTAACGTTGTTTTAGACTTAAATAAGACAAATTATGATGTTGGCCGGCTAGTTAATAAGTTGCAGCAAGCAAAGGAGAAGACTAATTTATTTATTTCAGCTAGTGCAGCCTTAGAAAATGTAACGGATAAGTCGGTATTAGTGATGGTTGATCATTCTAAATATTCGATAACCTATTCTAAAGAATTATATAATCGCTTGAAAAACAGAATTATTGTAATTGATCACCACCGCCGCGGGGAAGAATTTCCCGAAAATCCAATGCTAACTTATGTAGAACCATATGCTTCATCAGCTTGTGAATTGGTAACAGAAATGGTTGAGTATCAGCAGCCTAGTTCTGGCAAACGAGTCTTGACGGATCTTGAAGCAACCGCAATGCTAGCAGGGATTACAGTTGATTCTAAAGAATTTTCCTTGCGTACAGGGACCCGAACCTTTGATGCAGCGAGTTATTTGCGCTCAATTGGTGCTAGTTCTGTTGGGGTTAGCGAACTACTTAAAGAGGATATTGATAGTTTTTTAGAACGTACTCGTTTAGTTAGTAGCTTGAAAATGATCAAACCTCAGATGGCTGTTTTATGTGGACCTGATGATAAGATAATAGATCCAATTATTACTGCTCAAGCTGCAGATACAGCCCTTGATTTAAAAAATGTTGAGGCCAGCTTTGCGCTTACGCGTAGGAGTAAAGATACGATTGGTATATCAGCTCGATCAATGGGTGAAATTAATGTGCAAGTCATTATGGAAAAGCTGGGTGGCGGGGGGCACTTGTCTAATGCAGCTACCCAAATAAAAGATGTATCTGTGAATGAGGCACTTGCCAAATTGGTTGAAGCAGTGGATACTTATGAGCAAGAAAATGAATAGTAAAGGAGAAAACAATGAAAGTTATTTTTACTGAAGACGTTAGAGGTCGTGGGAAACGTGGTGAAGTAAAGGAAGTCCCTGATGGCTATGCCCAAAATTATTTAATTAAGAGAGGCTTGGCTAAGGCGGCTACTAAGGCCAATATGCATACTTTAGAGCGGGTTACTGCTAATGAAAAAGCTGCTTATGAAAGTGAAAAAGCTGAAGCTGAAAAAGTAAAGGCTCTTCTTGACCAAGATAAAACTGTAGTTAATTTTAAATCAAAGGCTGGGTCTGATTCACGTTTGTTTGGCTCAATTTCAAGTAAGCGAATTGTTGAGGGCTTAGAAGAGCAGTTTGGTATCAAGGTGGACAAGCGCAAATTAAACCTGCGTGAGCCAATTAAAACTTTAGGGTATACCAATGTGCCTGTTAAGTTATTTAAAGGTGTAGAGGGCAAAATTCGCGTTCATATTACTGAACAAGATTAACATGTTCAAGTGCAAGCTGATAAAAGTGGTTTTAATTAATGGATAATATTATTTCGCAACAGGTACCACATGATGATGGAGCGGAAAAAGCAGTTTTAGGCGCAATTTTTATTAATCCAGCGGCAATAGCTGATGCCAGTGCTGAAGTTCAACCAAGTGATTTTTATAAAAAGGCTAACCAATTAATTTTTCAGGCAATGATAGATCTATCTGATCGTGAAGATGAGATTGATCCGGTCACTCTGCAGGATGAATTAACTAAGAAAAATCAATTGGATGATATTGGCGGTATTGCTTATGTTTCTGACCTGGCAATGGCAACGCCAACAGCTGCTCATATAGTGTATTATGCTAAAATTGTCCATCGCAAGGCACTATTGCGGCGTCTTATTTCTGCAAGTCAAAAAATCATAACTAATGCGATGCAAGATTCAGAAGATGTAACTGATATTCTGGATAATGCAGAAAGCGAAATTATGAATGTTTCCTCTGAAAATAATGCTAATGGTTTTCGGGGAATTAAAGAAATTGTCAATTCAACGATTGAAGAGATTAATCAAATCCCTGAAGATGGTAATATGGTTACAGGGATGCCGACAGGTTTTGTCGAATTAGACAAAATGACAACTGGATTTCATAACGATGAGTTGATTATTATTGCAGCTCGACCAGGTGTGGGTAAAACTTCTTTTGCATTGAATGTGGCACAGTATGTGGGCTTGCATGTTCATAAAACAGTAGCCATGTTTTCTTTAGAAATGAGTGGGGAGCAACTTGTTCAACGGATGTTATCTTCTGAGGGGCTAATTAATTCGCAACATCTGCGAACGGGACAATTGGATGAGGAAGAATGGCAAAAATTAGTTGTTGCCTCAGGCTCCTTAGCAACTGCGCAAATTTATATTGATGACACTCCGGGCATTAAAATGAGCGAAATTAGGGCCCAATCAAGGCGGCTGGCTAAGGAAACGGGCGACTTAGGTCTAATAGTAATTGATTATTTACAATTGATTGAAGGTCCACGTAGTGAATCGCGGCAACAAGAAGTTTCAGCAATTTCTCGACAATTAAAAAAGCTTGCTAAAGAAGTTCATGTCCCAGTTATTGCATTATCGCAATTATCGCGGTCAGTGGAACAGCGTCAAGATAAGCGACCAATTTTATCAGATATTCGTGAATCTGGCTCAATTGAACAAGATGCGGATATTGTTTCATTTTTATATCGAGATGACTATTATCATGATGAGGATCAAGAAGACGGTCCCCAACAGAATAGTGATCTTGATAATGAAAATGGTGAAGTAGAGGTCATTATTGAAAAGAATCGTTCAGGTAGCCGTGGAACTGTAAAATTAATGTTTTCCAAACCGTATAATCGCTTTTCAAATCTCGATTATAGTCACGATCAACCACCAAAATGAGTAACAATATAAATTATATGTGTTATTTAATAAAGCTTTATAGTTTAATAGTGATAAAGAAACTTGTAAAAAATAAAGCGTTTTTAGTGACAATGATTATAATAAATTGTACTATTAAGAGGTAAACATATTATTTTCGCTAATTTTTTAGGGAAAGGACATAATATTATGGCTGATAAAGGATTAAAAGATAAATTAGCTGGTAAAGCTAATGAAGTTAAAGGAAAAATGCAACAAGTTGCTGGAGACGTTAAAGATAAGGCGCAAGAAGCAACCGAAAATGTAAAAGATAAAGTTGATGACGTTAAAGAAAACATGAAGAAGTAACGCTCAACTACTGAAAAGGCGAAGGACATATTTGTCCTTCGCCTTTTCATGTTTCATGTGAAACACTAATGATTTTTGTTTTTAACTTTTATTGGTAATTTAAGCTGGGGATGGTCTGAATCATAAAATTCATAAAATATGGGAGCTACTGCAGAATCGTTGCTTTTAGGGTAAAGTTCATAATTATTTGCCATTAAAGGTAAAGTCATATTGTTTTTATATGAAACCCAAATACTGGTAAAAATTTGGGAGAGCAATTTGCGTTCTTGCGGTTCAAGCGCCAGTAAAGCACGACTTAACCGATAAGTACCCACTAATTTATTGTTGGTCAGTTGATGTAACTCGTTGATATCCATGTTTTCAAATGCTTCAAATAAATCAGCAAAAGCTTCGCCGCGTCTTTCTTTAGGAATTGAATTATTAAAATTAATCAGTGCATGGCGAATTACCCGACTGCCTGCAGATAATCCTTCAGCTAAAGTAAAACTATCGCGAGCAACAGACCAACGACGTGGATCGTGTTGATTGCGCATGGGGGCAGTACTTTTAACAACTAAAGTTTGTTCAGGATGATCGAGCATAGCACCAAAAACTGATCCCTGTGGAATGTAAGTTTTCATCTGGGGTAGGGCACGTTTAAAACCGTCACTGGTATATACCTTACGAAAGAAGCCCGGGCCATCAAAATTAATTGCTTTGATAACTCTTTTTTGAATGTTGGCATCAACTGCACTTAGTGCATATTGAGCAAAATTTCCCCCTTTTGAATGACCTACAAGATAAATTCGCTTATCTGAAAATTGCTTAGCAATTGTTGTTAGATATTCAGCAGCAACATTTTGCCCATAAATTTCTGGCAAATAGTTCATGCGCATATCTTCTTTCCAGCCAATCATTGAACCATCAGTACCACGAAAGGCAATAACAATTGTGTTATCGTCAATAATAAATGTAGCTGCACTAAATTGGAGGGGGTGTGGTTCCTTCTCCAAGCGTGTAGTCCAGTCAAGAATTTTTATCTCACCTATGCGCGGGCTTTCAGCAAGTAATAAAATTTCAGCAGCAGTTTCGGAATGCATTTGATGTTGAAAAGAGGGTAAGCTCTGCAACTTTTTGGCTAACTCACCAAGTGTATGGTTAACAACAGAATTGTCGGCAGGTAAGTATGCTAGGGATGCTAATAAAGAGGCATCGACACTGTTGAACGGCTTTTCGGTAAATGGTAAGTCACCACGCCAACGTAAATAATCAAGTGAATTAGACATAAAATTACCCCTTTCTGATATATAACTACATTTTAAATTGATTTGGTCCGTAATGAAAAAATAAGGACAAAAAAACAATAGAATTAACTATTGCTTAATGTTTATTATTTAATGATTTACCCATTAGTTGTATAACTAATTCGTTTAATATCCGGATATTTGCGTAAAGCCATAATAATATTATTTTCATCAATATTATTATTAATAATGCCATCAACAACAAAGATAATTCGTTCATCACTGACATCCATTATTTTTACAGAAATACTTTCAACGTGATTAGCAGTCAACTCATGCTCAATTGTTTGTAGAATATGCGGTTTATTGACAGTTTCAATTTGAATATTAAAGCGAATATGACGAATAATTCTATCAATTAAATTATCATCATGAAACAGCATTTGTACGATAAACAAGAGCAAGGTAGCTGTAATACCTAGTAAATAAAGTCCAGAGCCGATGGCTGTCCCGATAGCTGCTGTAGCCCAGATACCGGCTGCAGTTGTTAGACCGGAAATTTGCTGCTTTTTTATTAAAATAGTTCCAGCACCGATAAAGGAAATTCCAGTAACAATTTGAGCAGCAATTCTTGAAGGGTCTAAGGCAATGTTAGACATCTTAAGTAGATCGTTAAAGCCATATTTAGAAATTATCATGAATAATGAAGATGAAAAGGCAACAACAATATGGGTTCTTACCCCTGCACTTTTTCTTTGAATAGCGCGCTCATAACCAATTAAAGCGCCGCATAAGGAAGCGACGATAATCCGCAATATCCAAGAAAATTCTGTAGCGAATGGTATTAAAATAGCCATTATATTCCTCCCTTTTTAAATCCAAATTTAATTATACGCTTAATAACAGAGATAGTATTGTAGTTAAGAAAAAATAAAAAAAAGCAAAAAAGGACTTGCATATTAGCAACTAATATGGTTAAATAAATATCGTTGTTGAGTTAACAACGCTGACTTAGCTCAGTTGGCAGAGCACGTCACTAGTAATGATGAGGTCGGAGGTTCGAATCCTCTAGTCAGCATTCAGAAGAATTATTTAAATTAATTATCCTTGATTTATCAATGTTTTAGGCAGATAGATTAAGGATAATTTTTATTTGTAAAGAATAATTAAGAACACCATCGGAACATAAAAAAAGAAATGTTCCGTAGCTGATTTTTTTGATAGACACAAAGATTGATATAACAGCATTTGTAACCATTTTTTTGTGTGCAGAACAACATTTTTTTTGCAAAAAAAGTATTCACATCATAACGTGAGTGCTTTTTTATTTTTAGTTAATTATTAAAAAACAAGTTAGTATAGAAAAAATGCAATAAAATATATGTTTATTTTTAAATAGTCTAGTGCTAAAATAGTATACATAGAAAGGAAACGGGGGTTTGCTTTCCATTTATATAACAACACAAACTTTTATTTATACCCTCCATAGAAAGAAGATTATCTATCATGAAAAACTCCAAAATTATTACTAAATTAGCCTTAATGACTGCCCTGATGGGTAGTGGTGTTACAACAACTTTAATGTCAACTAACGCTTCAGTAGTCAAAGCCTATACGGCTCCAACGGCAACTGATAAAGATTATAGTCGCATTCAAAAATTATCTAAACAACCTGGTATGCATAAAGTAACTAGAAAATGGTACCCAGGATGGGATTTAGGTAATAATGTACATAGTTACATTAATATGAAAACACTTAAGCCATTCAATGATATCAGTAATCCAGGTCGAGAATGGGCGTCAATTACAGCAGCTGGTACAATTAACGGCACACCTTATGTCTTACTAAATGATCTAAATAGCGCCCCAAGTTATGCACCTGCTGCATTTTTCGCCTTACCTTATGGGATGAAATTCAAAGAAGGACATAAACCTGTTGAAGCTTATCTTGGTGCTATTGCAAATTCAGATAATGGCTATTTACCTTTAGATGATGAATATGGACGTTTACCAGTTAAAACTAATACTGTGTATAGCGATCGTAAAGATGGTCATTTCGAGTTAACCATGGCAAAATATGGTCAAAACCACGGTAAGAACCAAGGATTTTTCATTGGTAAAACTGTAATCCATATGAACGATGGGGACGATTACTACCCAGTGTATGCTTATACACCAGAAGAAGCCTTACCAGTTTACTACATTAAAACGTCTGATATTGACCAATTCGAACCAGCTACAGTAACTTATCGTAAAATTGGTACCATTACCAAAGATCACAAGTTCAGAGCTGATGAGAAAAAGATGTCTTTCTAATATTAATTTTTATTCCCCACATGCGTGGGGGTGATCCCCTTGCAATTAATTCAATAACACTACTTAACGGGAGTGTTCCCCACATGCGTGGGGGTGATCCGCGATCCGTAGATATTAGATTGAGTCATTTTTTGTAAAATTAGTCACAAAAAAAGCAGTTTAAACTTAAACTGCTTTTTTTCTTTTCGGGTTTCCTTTTATTTTTAATTACTATCACCATCAGGGTCTAATCTTACTTCATTTTGAATCGTTCTAGCGCCTTTGGCTCGAATATAATTATTAACATGAATCGAACCTAAATTTACATTAAATGGTACTTTGATTTGAATATAATAAGTCACATCCGCACCATAATCAGCTGGTTTTCTATTATATCGATCGTCATCTGTGATTTCATTAGGTTTTAGTTTTGTTAGATCATGTACACTTACTTGAAACATGTCATGATACTTTTGCTCACTTTCGTCTTTTAAAATCTTATATGCGGAATGAGTTAAACCACCAGACCGTGAAATTACTTGATCAGCGGTGTACTCAAACCGATTATATTGACTAACAGTAATCATAATTGATGAGAAAAAAATAATAAATAATAATCCAATCATCCATGTAATATGCGATAAAATCCAATCGATTACTTGACTCATTTATTCTCACCTACTTCACAAAAGCCTTCATAACACTCATTAGTAAACTACCTACCCACATTAAGACAAAGGCAATCATTGGTAATAAAATTACCCCAATAATTTTTAAATTAATTGCATTGAATCGCTTAAGTTTCTGGTCGATAACTGTATCAATTTGATCAGTTAGTTCTTTAGTAGCATCTGTAGCTAAAGTACGAATATTTTGATCATTTACATCCCCTAAGTACATTTGTTGAATAACTAGCATTACCATTTCCGCCGATTGTGATACTGAATACGCATGTGAAAAATCAAGAAATGGTTTTGGGTCATTTGGATCAGGACGCATATCAATAATTAAGCGATTTAAATTATCACGATCTTCAGCCGAATTCATTCTGGGTACAATTTTTTTCAAGATCGAAAATAAATTTGCTCCCGTTTTAGCTTCTGGCAAATATGCCGATGCCATTCGCACAAAACTTGACCAAGTTTAGTAAAGTAAATTATTTTTCAAATTTTATTTTATCTTTTCATAAGCAATAGTAATCATATAAGTGTATCGCCTGAAATAAACTGTTCTTCTAACATATTTGAAAGACGTAATTCAGGTGTAACTCCAATTTTTTCTAATAAGTTAATATAGTGACGGTCAAGTTCTTTAAGCCATTGAATAATCAAGTCTATTGCAACCGTGCAAACAGTCAAAGCCTCATTATTATTAGTGATTATTAATTTTATTTTGAAGAAGTTCCAAATATAATCTTGGTTAAAAGAGGATGTAGTATCATCTGTATTTTCTATAATCATTTTTTGAAATAAGGGTACTATTGAATCTAGTTCGCTAGCTAATGACATTAACATTTCATAAGCGTTATGAGGCACTTTTGCTATTTTTTCGTCAATAACGTACATATTTTCAAGCGAAAATCGTAAAAAAGAATCTGGTTCTTCAGAAAAAGAAATATCGATGCTTCTGTCTCCCTTATTTCGTTTTTTATTAAGAATTAAGTATTCTTGAATATCTTCATATGTAACTGCTAGTTGTTGAATTAATTCGTTTAAATTCCAGTAGTTTTTGGCTTCTTTATCGCTAGCTAAATAAGCTGCAATATTATATCTATTGAGTGGTATAAGAATTTCTGTGGATCTAAGAGCAACCCGGGAAAATAATAATGCTAGTTGGTGAGCGACTTCCATAGTGTAATCTAGTATTTGCTGGTGAGTAATAAAAAATGTTTCTAAGTAACTAATATCTAGAACCCTAGAAAGGGCTAATCTAATCCTATAATCCGCTGGACGTGTTGGCGGATTTTTTTTGTACCATTTTTTGATTGCTGAATTGGCACTAAGTTTTGGCTTTGAAGGAACTAAGTAATCTTTGGGAATTGAAATTAAAGTTAAGTTTTGATCACCAGTAATTTTTTGAACTTCTTTGTTGATTTGTTCAGCTAAGTCATTTTGCGAAAGGCTATTACTTTTAATGTAGTCCTTAATGAACCGAGGTAGTTCATTGGGGCAATTGATGATGCACTGTTTGGATTTAGTCATGAAAGTTCACCTCTTGATAATTTTTAGTACCTTAAGAAATTTAAGGTGTGCGGTCACTAGTTCTTATCTGATTTTATACTGAAGATATGAAGCTTGAGATATCTAGCTTCATGATATCATAAAATTTTTTAAGGGCGCATGCCCAGAAAGGGGTCTCATATGAGAACAAAGTTAAGAAAAGGTGGCTACTCAACTGATACAGCTGCCACTTACGTCGATCAAAGTCAACCCGTCTACAGCCTAAGTGTCGAACTTGAACCACAACACAAATGGGAAAACAATGAGCCTACTGAAGAAATCGTTGGGTATCGGGGTTGGTTCAGCCAAAAGGGACTTGAACCGTTTCAAGTTAAATTTTCTGATCAAGTAAAACTACCTGAATATCTTGCTAAAGTAAACCTTGACAGCCTTGAGGCGTGTGAAGTTCGTGGTCAAGTTTACTTTAGAGCTGCTACATTGAAAGAAGTGAAGTAGCCTATGACCGAACTGAAGTCGTATCTCACCAGGTGTCTCAATATGGCACTGGCAATTGAAAATGAAACAACCTACACAAATAGCTTTGATATTGCTGTTAGATTAGATGGCTTCATCTTTATCCCGCGGTTTCCCGCGGGATATGTGCTTGATGAGGCCTTGTACCAACGTATTTACCAGATTGCCAACGCAGCTCTTTATCCAAATTATACCCTGCTGAAACAAAATGGTATCTACTTTGTACCACTATATGATAATCCGCTTGAAGTTAAGCGCGGTCTGTTCTTCCCATGGCGGAAAGGTACAGCACAACGTCTAGTTATCCATAACCTTGATGTATTTTTTACTGAACGGGCTAAGACTAACGATAAGTTAATCATTCCATTAATGAATAATTATGCGATTGATTATCACCAAGTGACTAGTATCGCGATTGCGGGTAACTCGGGCGCCGGTAAGAGTTATTTTCTTACCTATTTATTATCAGCTTTAAACAGTATTTCAGATTTGGTCATAGTTGATCCTAAACGCGACAGCCCTAGTCGCTGGGCTCGTAACCATCAACTGCAAGCATTGTATCCAACTGCAAATTCGTCAAAATCAGATTATGTTTCATCCGTAAGTGATGAACTGGGTAAGGCCATGAAAGTGATTTACTCCCGGCAAGTTGACCTTTTTAATGATCCAACTAAGGACTTCAAACCGGTCACAATCGTGATTGATGAAGTCTTAGCCTTGACCGAAGGGGTCAATAAAGCAGTCAAAGACGCATTTTTTGCACTTTTATCACAGATTGCCCTACTAGGACGTGCTACACAGGTACACTTGATCTTATGCGGTCAACGGTTAGACCACACGGCAGTACCAACCTCGGTGCGGGAACAAGTGAATGTCAGTGTCCAATTAGGCAACATCAACTCCAAGACCACGCAATTCCTTTTTCCAGATCTCGATCCCACGGGGTTAGTAATTCCTACAGGTCAAGGCACGGGAATTATTCAAGTAATTGATCAAGAACACCCTTACAACGCGTTGCCATTTTTAGCCCCAACTTATACAGATGAAAGGAAGTAATTCTTATGAATAACAAAAATTATCCCACTGTTGGATTAAAAGCTAGTTATTGTTTACTACATATGAGTTTGATTGAATTATTTCTAATAGTAATAATGATAATTGATCCAATATTTAGTCACCTATTTAAAAATCTCTTTTTACTTGATTTGTTGGTTGATCCATTAAATCAAGTAGAATTTGTTTTCATTTTTATAGCAGTTGTTGGTGCAATAGTATGGATAGCAATGTTTTTAATTACTCGAAACTACCAACACGGTAATAGTTTTCATAATTATTGGCTAAGCTGGCGAGCAACTTGTAGCTTACGCCAAGCAAATAAAATTAAACCACAATTCAAACAAGTTAAAATCGGTGACACCTGGCGTAACCAGAAAATCATTAATCCAATTGACCAAGAATTCAATTATGCAATCAAAGGCTGGTTCATTGATCAACGCACTGACGCACTAACAATCTGGCTTTTAGTACCTGATCAAGCTGATGCACAAGCTATTTTTGAGCAAAGGCTGCCTATTATTGAGTCTAATATCCGCCATGATTACCATGATTTCACTTTTTCACCAGCTGAACGAGTTGGTAATTATTACCGGATTTTGGCTAATAAGTTTTGATTTATGCCAATGCAGCACTGCCGCTTTTGCGTTAAGCAAAGGAGCGGCAAGGGCTGCTTTTGGCGGATAAAAAGCAGTTAAACTCAACTTGTGTTATAACCGCTAATCCATACCAGTCGTGACATTTTTAGGGCTTGTTATTAAAATGTCACCAACTGTGCAAGTGTGCAGGAAACGCCAAAAAATAGAAGAGAGGTGAAGCCGATGAAGAAAGACATTAGAGCTAGGCAGTTTATGTTCGTGCAGGATAAGTCCCACTTGAAAATAAAACTAAAAGATTTACCTAATATCCTCGATGACTCAGGTGCCCTTGAGTGGGCTTATATCAACCACAATCATGACCAAGATGAGGCTGGTAATTCTGTTCGGGAGCATTACCACATAGTACTTAAGTACGAACATCCCCAAACAATTACAACTATTGCTAAGTTGTTCAAGGATAAACAACAGTATGTTCAAGTCTGGCACGGTCGGATAAATAACGCATATTCTTACCTAATCCATGAAACAAATGACGCTGAAGAGGACGATGGAAAATACCATTACCCCTTAGATGCAGTCAAAGCCTCATTTGACTTTGAAAAACGCATGAAACTAATTCGAGCCAAAATCAAATTGAGCCCGAAATATGAAAAAGAACAGATCAGACGTTATGCGGAACAACTGATTAGCCGTAAACAACTAGAAGATGAATTAGGTATTTACGGCATTGCTAGAAACCAGCAATTAATTGACAAAATTGACACTGAACTAGTCAACCGAACGCATGAGCAATGGCTCCAGCAGTTCAAAGGTCACAAAATGACTACCCTGTGGCTTTATGGTAAGGCTGGCGTTGGTAAGACCCGTTTAGCAGAATATATGTTAAAAGATCAGGACTATATTACTCTTGGTAGCTCACGTGATCACTTTCAAGAATACCGTGGCCAACGCTTCGTAATACTAAATGATTTAAGACCCAACGATTTTGAATATAGTGACTTGTTACGATTGTTAGATCCTTACCAACATGACAAAGCTGCTCCTAGTCGTTATCATGACAAGCGCCTCAATCTTGAAAAGTTGATCATTACAACCCCTTATGATCCGTTTGATTTTTATAAAAATATCGACTCGATTAAGGATATTCAAGTCGATTCAATTAACCAATTGTTAAGAAGAATTAAGCCAATTGAAGTTACTGATCAACTGATCAAAACCATTAGGCACAAAGTAGTTAACCGCCAAAATAAAAAAGCTAGTCACACCGACCAAGATAGTAACTAGCTATTTCAAAAATTTTTACAAGCTAAGTATAAAGCAAACTTATTCAAAAAGAAACTTTGCTTAGATTAAAGAAAGGACAATTGCTATGAAAAAGTTAAAATTCAACTATAAATTTACAAATTATAACATTTGGTTTAATCCGTTAGAATTTCAACAAATTAGTCGTTTCGGCTTGATTGGACGTCGAATCGGTGAGGTTACCATTGTTAACGAAGTCGAGCCACGATTGGATTCAGTAGAAGAGGCACTAGTGTGTCAAGTGTGCAATTGCCTTAAGGAAAATGACCAACCACTAGAAATTCTTCTTTTTACCGATTATTTAGAAGATTATTCCAGATTTATTCATAAAGAAGTAACAGCGGATCTAGGTAATTTCTACTGTCCTGCTTGGCAAGAAATTCCTACTTATCAAGTAGTTGGGCTACGAATTGTAGGTGAGTAACTATGACGTTGGTAATCTTAAATGGTAAGCAATTGCGTGAACAATTGCATATAAGCACAACAATTTTTTATAGGCTTCGTAAAGCTGGTATGCCGTACCACCAATTACCAGGTGGTCGAGCCTATTATAGCCTTGATGAAGTTGAAAAGTGGCTTACCCAAGCGGGTTATCACCAGGAAAAAACTTGGGTCAAATAATTAAATTTGAGATAGAATAAAGATGTTACAAATGCTGTCTTTGTTCTATCTTTTTTTAGAAGAAAGACAGGTAATCAAATTGTTTAAAAAGCTAAAAGTAGGAAAACATGCTAATGAATATTTAGTCAGAATTCAGCCAACTGACAAAGTTACGGGTAAAAGAATTAATTGGCCGGTTAAGTATGCTGATAATCGCAAAAATGCAATTAAATTAGAACGACAAATGTGGGCTGAATATGAGTCAGGTCTCAATCCCAATGATGGTAAAGTTGTGTTTGCGGATGATTTCAAGCGCTATGTTAAATTACGTTCAAAGTCAATTAGCAAAGTTACTTTAAAGTCTTGGCAAGAAACCGCTAGGTCAGTTAATAGCTATTTTGGAAAAGCTAGAATTGATCAAATATCTACTGCAATGGTTAATAAATATGCACATGATTATGTTGCTAAGCACAAAGCAACTGTTAGTAGGTCATCTAATATTGCTAAGCGTTTGATTCATTTGCGTAATTATTTTAAGTCACTTGAAGGCAAGGTGATTAAAGAAAATCCAGTACCAGAAAATGCTTTAAAGGTATTTTTCAAACAAAGTGATTTTACAGTTTCACAAGAGTGGCGCATTTTTACCACTGATGAATTAGTCAAAATTAGAAAATTAATTGTTCATGACTTGAAGCATAATCCAGTTGAAATGAACGGCAGTAAGTTAGCGATTTTAATCGAGAGCTACACTGGCATGAGAGTTGGAGAATTACAAGCTCTAAAATTTTCCAATATAGTTCGAGATGAAGATGTCCTAACTTTTAGAATTAACGATAGTTGGTCAGATTTAACTAAGTCTTTTAATGGCTCTCTAAAAGCGCGTCCTAAAGGTTATACAAGAACATTATTGCCAATTCCTCAAGATGTTATCGATCTAGTAAGAATTTACCAAGCAAGACAAAAACAATTTCTAGTTGATCATGACTTATGTAATCCACTTGATTTAGTCTTTATGAATATACATGACTATAAAAAAGCTAGTAATCAAGAGCCAATCACACAAAAGAGTATTAATGAGATGCTTAGGAAAATTTGCCAGCAATTAGATATTAACTCTAATGGGCAACGCATGAGTCTCTATTCATTTCGTCACACCGTTTGTACGCAATTGGCTAACACCCCTAAAATGTCGTATCCTTGGGCCGCTGATAAAATGGGTCACTCACTTCAGATGTTCATGAAAACTTATGTCGGACTTTCAGAAGATATTAACAAGAAAATGAATGAGTTATGGGTAGGTTAGTAACGGAACATAATTCGAACATTATTTTTAAGATTTTGTTGTCAAAAATACTGATATATAAGGATTTGTTGACTAGAACCTCCGCTCCTCTAGTCAGCATAACTTTTTATAAATTAGCTTTAAGAAGTCTATTATTGAGGTTATATAAATATCTTGATAATGGGCTTTTTTCGTGTTTTTTATTTTTAGTTGATAGTTATGTAAAGTTGTTAATATTTAACTTTTGCCACACAACTGCCACAAAAATAGAATTAGATAATTTTTGTGTGGTAAAGATGTTTCTGATTCACAATAAATATTAGCATGTACACTTGTCGGCATACAGTAGCGACTAAGTTAGGCAATACTCCGAGAATGTCTTATCCATGGGCAGCAAGTCGTATGGGTCATACAGTTAAAATGTTTATGAAAACTTATGTGCATGTAGATGAAGATAGGAATATTGAGATGTCGGATTTGGTTATTAATAATAATATTTTTAAATTAAATTAAAATACTTGATAATTAATAACAAAAATATTAAAATATATATCAAAAGTACAGCCTAGGAGTACTTTTACAACTACTAGAACTATAAATATTTAGGATGTGAATATTATTATCTACAGTACTAGTAATTGCTGGAGCGGTTGTCTCATTATCAGGCCTCCCTGCTATTAGCCAAGCAGCAACAACTGATATGAGTTCAAAGGTACCTAACAGCGGGTATGTAGCTTTTGATGATAATAATAAAGTTATTGAAAGTTCGTCTCCAGTTTTTACTTCACAATCGGTTAAGAAGTCTGATTCACCGGCTACAACGACATACTCACCAGGTTATCCTTGGTGGCCGCATAGTCGTTGGGTATATTTTGCAGATCATCATAATTATTTTAATGGATATAAATGGTCTCACTCAAATTATTATCATGATAGTGAAAGACATTCTTCAACGGCAGCAGTAGGCGGAAAAGATACAACTACTATATATGCAGGAGCCAATAAGTTTTCTTATGCTCTTGCCAAAGGCTATGGGACAGCACAAGCATGGTACTGGGCACCGTATATTTAGAAAATTTTAATTAGAAGAAAATTTAAGTATTTTTTACTAAGGGCTGTATATGAATTTAAAAGTTTATATATAGCCTTTTGTTTATTAAGATAAATATGGTAAAGATATGTTCAAGCAGTTTTTAAGGGTGGTCCTAGTAATTACTTCAGCTGTTACAATTTTATTATGGCTATTATTTATGACGGACCAGCATAATAAGGTAATGAATCAAGATAGAAGTAACCTGAATAACTTTTATATTCAATTAGGTCTGCCGCTCAAGTCTACAAGCGATCTAAAATATAAGAAAATAGTCGCAGACATTAGTAAAATAAGCAAGCTGCTCAACATTCCTTTTTTGAAAATAGCTGGTTATAAGGGGCATGGACTTGGGCCCAAAACAGTTGATTATTCAAAAACAGTTGATGATACGGTTTTTGAAGTAAGCGATTTGGATTCGAGCGCTCTAGCCAAGTCCTTCAAGGTCAAGCTAAGGAACGGTCATGAATATTCGACTAAATATTCAAAAAGCAGGGTGCCTCTTGTTAAATATGGCATTGCAGATTTTACAATAAAAAGAATAGATATATATAAAAGTCCGCAAACCAGAGAAGGGTTATTTTATTTGCAAACCCAAGATATAACTGGTGTCAGAAAATTCAGGAGAATACTTAGTAAAAAGTTAAATAAAGATTTAGGCGTTAAGCTTACCGAGAATGATTTTAATCCAAGCACTGTTCCTAATCTTGATCAATCAGGGCCAGTTAATTTTCAACAACTAGCGATTACTATGACATTCTTTCAATTGGTCCTTATTATAATTTACTGCTTATCTATTAGTAGAGATCTGGGCATTTATCGCTTGCTTGGATATTCAATCGTTTCTGCGCTGAAAAAGACAACTATGCCATTGTTATTATTAGGGTCGGGAATAGGAGTTATACCTGCTTTAATTTTAGCAATAGTGAATAAGCATTACGAACTTATTTGGCCATTAATTTCCTTAGCATGCCTAGTAATGGTTGTACTTGGTTTGGTTATATTCTTAATTGCATTTATATTAAATATACTGCCCACTAGTAGATTATTAATAAAGCGTACTTATGCAAAAGCAACTTTCGTAGTTGTATATGTTGTAAAAGGTATCTTATTAACATTTGTCTTATCCTCTGCATTACCACTGGGAGATTTAATGTATCAATCTATAGTTGCTAATGTTAATGACAATAAATCTGCTGTTTATAATGATTATGCCGTATTTTTTCCAACTTCTATTGGATATAATCAAGAGGATTTAATTAATCCTCAAAATCAATCCAAACTGCTAAATAGTGTTGTTTATCCAGATGTTAATAAGAATGGCGGAATTTTGATTGATACTATAGGAATAAGCGGTCCAAATAGTAAAATGAAGCGGCAATATCAGCTTGTAACCGTCAATCCAAATTATTTAAGATTTAATCCATTATATAAAAGTGATGGAACAAGGGTCAGAGAAAACGAAGTTAATAAACGACCAAGTATTTTATTAGCTAAGAAGTATAGATCGAACTTAAAATTACAAAGCCAAATAAAGCAGTATATATATAAAGATCTAAAAATTAACAATCCAAGAATAATATATATTAATAATAATCAGTCGATTATTGATGAAGCCGGAGAAAAGGTTAGGAATTATGGCTATATTTATGTAAGGTCACCTAAAGTTTTTGATGAATATGGCAATATGTTCACTGGAAATGATCGAGACCCGTTAAAAATAGCATTACACGGGAAGACGCCGCAAGAGGTTTATAAAACCAAATACCAGGCATTATTTAAAAAATATAATTTGACCGATAATTACCCGCAATTAATTAGAGCTAGCGCTATCCAATTAAATGTATTGCAGCAAGCGGAAGGTAATATAATGGCTAATATTATCTCAATCATGATTACTTTAGTTACATTTTTAGTTATTTCGATTTCATTGGTTTATCTATATTTTTCTATATTTGGACGTACGTATGCAATTAAACAAACGTTGGGGATATCTATAGCAAGAAGTAGCTTGGGATTATGGCTACTATGGGTAATTCAGATAATACTTACCGTAATATTTACGTTTAGTAGCAGCCAAGTTAGTGTTTCAGGTATTGTGTTATTAATTTTTGCAATAGGTGTTGACTTTATAGTGAGTTTGGTCGGGTTAAAAATATTTTCAAAGAATTCAATAAGGGGGCTGCTAAATGAATAATATAGTTGAATTGATAAAAGTAAATAAAAACTTCAGAGCAAAGAAGGTTCTCCATAATGTAAATTTGAAAATAACAAGTAATAAAATCACAACTATTTATGGTCCTAGTGGATCGGGAAAATCAACTTTGCTCAATATAATTGGCTTGCTTGATAACTTAAATAGCGGACAACTAGTACTATTTAATAAACAAGCTCCTAAAATCAATAGTGCCAAAGCCCGCAAACTTCTTCAAACAAAAATTAGTTATCTGTTTCAGAATTATGCATTACTTAATGATCAAAGCATTAAAAAGAATTTGCAGTTGGCTAAGTTAGATACTAAAGAATTAAAAGTTTCCTTTGAAGAAAGAAAGTCATTATTATTAGACAAGTTAAATATTGAAGCAAATGAAAAGACCAAAGTAGGATTATTGTCTGGGGGAGAGCAACAACGTATCTCTTTTGCACGGTGTTTATTAAAGCCATGCGAATTAATCTTGTGTGATGAGCCCACGGGATCGCTTGATCCAAAGAATAGAGAAGTTATCTTTAACGCGCTTAAGTTTGCCCAAAGTGAGGGTAAAACGATTGTGATAGTGTCGCATGACCCGTATATTATCAATAACAGCGACATTGCAATTGATTTAAGGTCAATTATGGATTAACTTAACGGACAAGCTTTAATAAAAGATTATTTAACAATAATCACAATTTGCCCCACATGATTTTATTATTGGTGACTATAAGAGTTATTGTGGTAAAGCTGGAAGTTGCAAACCTCTATGCTTCTAGTCATTTAGAAGAATTATTTAAATTAATTATCCTTGATTTACCAATGTTTTAGGCAGATAAATTAAGGATAATTTTTATTTGTAAAGAATAATTAAGAACACAATCGGAACATAAATATTGTTACCATGCAGAGCCTTTAACATTATTATGTATATTAAAAAAGTAGTCGTGAGACTACTTTTTTTGGTACTTTGATTTTGCTTCGCTTATTTTTCAAGTAAATCAATCGTACTCTTTTTAAAAAAATTCCAGGTAGAAGCACATAAAAAGCCTACGATTAAACCATAAATGATGATTATTAAATAGCTAGGAAGCTGACGCAAATAGCTGATGCTATGACAAAAGTCAAATATTTCTTGTCGAAATAGTATAGCCATTAATGCCCAAAAAAATGACCAAAGCATCTGAATTCGATTAACGGCTTTTTGCTTAGGTGATCTGTTTTTATATTTTATTTGATTATTTGCTAAATGTGATTTAAATGCATTCAATTTAAGTCCCCCCTAACTAATTTGCTAATTTTAAATTAAAGATATTAAAGCACAATTAAGCGTTATAAGCAATTGCTAATTTTTAATGTGGATCAATAGCTTTGAATTTTATTAAAGGGATAGTACCGAAAAACAACTTTTCCAATTAATGGCACTAAGTTTAACTGGTCCAAAAAAGCGGGAATCTCTGGAAATATCACGGTATTCGCCCTTTACAAAGTAATATCCTTGAGGGACTTTATAAGTAAAATTAGTGGTAAAGGGTTCACCTGCATCTTTGTCAGCTTTTTTAAAATGGTTGTTTAAGTATGGTTCTGGTAATAATTTGCCATTGATATAAATTTGATCACTTTTAGAAATAATGGTATCGCCAGGAAGTCCAATAATTCGTTTTAAGTAAAGGGCTCTAGGAACGTCTTAAGTAGTTTTTGGGGCACGTAGCACCACGACATCATTGTGCTTAGATGAAAAGTTGCGCCATGTAACCAAGCGGTCATTATCTTCAAAGTTAGGTTGCATAGATGCTCCTGAAACACGATTATTTGAAATCAAAAATTGTAATAAAAGAAAAAAGATTCCCAGAGTAATTATTGTCATAACGATGACATCAAAGATAAATTTTCCCCCAACTTTCTTTTTTAGTGGTTTTATTTGTATTCATAAATTATCCTCCGCTTATTTTTTATTATATCTCAATTAAAGTATATTTTGAGATCTAATTAATGTTATAGCTTGATTGATTTTATTAATTTAATTTAATAGAATATTAATTATAAAATTAACATAATCGTCTAAAAAATGGAGATGGTATTATCAAAAACTTAGTTAAAAAAGAAAGAGAAAAGCGAAAATTAACTCAAGCTTTACTTGCTGAAAAAGTAGGGGTAAATGAACTGACAATAAATTCAATTGAGCAAGAACGCTATCAACCATCAATTATTTTAGCTTATAAGTTAGCACAGGTATTTGCTACTAATATTGAAACCTTATTTTGCTTGCAGGAGTACTTTGAGAATGAAAAAAAATAATCAAAAAAGGAAATTGATGTACTATTTAGAAACATTTTTCTTTTTATTATGTTCAGTCCTGAGCCTGTATGAATTAGGGCGAGATTTTTTATATAAAGTTGAGTGGATTAAACTGCTTAAAGATAGTGTATGGCTAGTCTTAGCTATCATTGTGACTATTGGTAGTTTTTTGCGTGCAAAAGATGTGGGTACCAGTGAAGATGATGATGAACGCGATAGGTATCTAACGATGAAAGTAGATCAGCAGGCATATAGAATTACTAAGGTATTACTATTTGTGATTGGCTATGGTCTTTTTGCTTGGGGTATGATTTTAAGTAAGAGTGTAGGATATAATGAACAAGTAATGGTTATAGTTATTATATCTGCAGTGTTGGTAGGGTTATGGAATTTATTACTTTTAATTGAATTAATTTTGGGTCTGTATAATTACCTGCGGAAATAAGTAAATAATTTTCAAACAGTAGTGACGGTTTGTTTTTAAATTTAATTTTAGAATAGATTTTATGTGATGCTGAAATTTATTAATTAAGAAGGTAAAGTTTAATTGTCACTCACATGATTATACGTTTGAAAAGGGTTGAATATTGTAACCAACTAATTATTTCGTTATAATTAGGGTAAATATAAAATTTGTGGTTGGAGTTTACAGTAATGCAAAACTTTCAAGATTTGTCTCTTTGGGTCAAGAGATAGCTTGAAAGTTTTTTTAGTTTGAGAAAGGATAATCAATGAACTTTATTAGTCAATATATTTTAATCTTATTAGTAACTTCTATATTGGGTGGATTATTTAATCATTTCAAATTTCCACCAGTTGTTGGGAACTTACTAGCTGGAATTTTATTAGGTCCTGCTATGTTGACCTTGATAAAACCTAATTCGTTTTTAGAATTATTAGCACAATTAGGTGTCATTTGTTTAATGTTTCTTGCTGGATTAGAAAGCAACTTATCATTATTGAAGAAATATTTAAAATTAAGTCTTACGATTGCTGGTTTAGGAGTTATATTGCCTATTCTTATGCTTGGAATTGCCAGTCTTTTATTTGGAATACATCTTTTAGAAGCGATTTTTATTGGGATAGTTTTTGCAGCAACTAGTGTGGCAATTTCTGTTGCTGTTTTGCAAGATGCAGGTCAACTTCATTCTCGACTTGGTTCAGCAATTTTGGGTGCTGCGGTGGTTGATGATGTTTTAGCTGTGCTTGTACTTAGTATTTTTTCTGCTGTTAGTCATATTGACGGGAATAAAAATGGGTTAACAGATAATTGGGGAATTAATTTTTTAATTGAAATAAGCTATTTTGGGTTAGTTTGGTTAATCTATGATATTGTACCTAAACTTATGAATTTAGTAACTAGACTTTCATTGCCACATTCAGAAGTGGTTTTTGCGTTTATTCTTACCTTGGTAATGTCAAGGATAGCGGAAAAAGTTGGATTATCTGAAGTAGTTGGTGCTTTTTTTAGTGGATTAGCAATTGGACAAACAAAAAATGCTAAGAATATTATTAAAACAATTGACACAGCAGGTTATACTTTTTTTATTCCGGTCTTTTTTGTAAATATTGGATTATCAGTTACATTTATTGGCTTTATTAAAGAAGGATGGTTTATTTTAATAATGACTATTTTAGCTGTTTTTAGTAAATATGTTGCGGGGCAATGGGCTGGTAAACTATTTGATTTTACAAAAATGGAAAGTAGAAGTATTGGAGCAGGCATGGTTTCTCGTGGAGAAGTTGCATTAATTGTCGCACAGATTGGTTTTATGAATCATATGCTTACTCAAGAAATTTATTCGGATTTAATTATCATTGTTATAATGACCACTATTATTTCACCTATTATGTTAAATCATTTTTTACATAAAATTGTTTAATATAATAATGGTATACAAAAAATATTATTATAATGAATAAGAACTACTGGTTAGCCAAAAGGGGCCAATTATTATGAAAAAATTGTTGGACACTTGCATTTAGTGCGTGCATTAGCTGGTTTTTTTGCTAAAAGTGTTTGCAAGATTGTCTTGACAAAATATAGAAAGCGCATACAATTATACTTGTAAAGTTTGTTAACCGGTTAACTAAATTTTATAAGCATTAATTTTATTAAAAAGAGTAATTAAAAACTATCGTGTAGGATTTGCTTTGTAGGAATTAATTTCAGCTGTGGTTTAGACGCCTGCTTATGTTCCAATTTCTGTCGGAGAATATGCATGGCAGTTTTACCAATTGCCTCAGAATTTTGCCGAATGCAGCTAATTGGTGGTGTCATTACTTGCATCCAATCAAATTCTTCATAAGTTGCTACGCCATAATCTTCTGGATAAGAAAAATTTAGTTGTTGCATAGTGCGCAGTAAATGTAAGAGTACGCGAGCATTCATGCAAAAGAAGCCAATTTTAGCAGCAGTATTTTGTTCCATTATAGTCTTAATATTCTGAGTAAATTGTTGATATTCTACTTTTTTCCCATGATGGGGCACGGCAACTAAATGGTTTAAAGTAGAATAGTGAGTTGCCTTGATGAAGCCTTGGTAGCGTTGGGTTCGAGTGCTGATATTTTGGAAAGGCCAAGTAACAAAATAAAGGTTGTCGTAGTGCTTAGCTTGCATTTTTTGCACCAATTCTTGTACTGATGCCATATTATCCGTTGCAACTGTGTCAATAATTAAATTAGAAGATTGGCGGTCAACCATGACTGTATTTTGGTTTGAGAGGGATTGATAGATGGGGCTGTCAGGATTAACTGGATCAACGATAATTCCAGCTACGCCATCATTTTTTAAGCGTGTAATATTATCGATTTCTTTTTGCTCACTATTAGCAGCATTAGTGAATAATACGCGATAATTGTAATTATCACATTGTTCATAAATACCTGATAATACTTGTGAAGTGAAGGGATTAGTAATATCAGCAATAGAAACCCCAATTGTTTTATTTTCATTCTTGGCTAAATTTCGCGCGGTTGAATTAGGCCTAAAATTGGTATGACTGATTATTTGATTTAAATGTTTGCGTGTTTTTAGTGACATCCGATCGTAGTTGCCATTGAGATAATTTGAAACTGTAGCAGTTGATACCTTGGCCATAGTTGCAATATCTCTAATAGTTAGTTTTTCCATAATTAAACCTCAATCAATATTATCTTAAATATATCGTAATTTTTATTTGACTAAGAATCAAGTTGTACTAAATAGTTAACCGATTAACATAGTGATATGCTAATCAATTAGGCAGTAAAGGTAGGTGAGCAGGTGACTAATCACTTTATTGTTAATACAGCAGCTTTTCAAAATAAAAAAACTGCTGTTGAGCAAGTGAAATACGTTAAAGTAGCACAAAATTTAGGCTTTGAAGCAATTGAAATTCGAAGTGAGCTTTTAAATGGCTCAAAGCAGGAATTACAGGATATAGCGCAGATTGCTAAAACAAATAAATATAAAGTTTATTACAGCGTAGGCGATGTTTTATTTAACAAGCAACAGCTAAATTCTAAGTTGTCGGTGTATTTAGAACAAATGCATGAATTAGGTGCTACTCATTTAAAAATGAACTTAGGTGAGTTTAATCCAACAAACGATGGTTGGTATCAAGAATTAAAAGGAATACTTGATGGATCTTTTAAATTATATATTGAAGATAATCAAACTCCAATTGAAAGCGACTTATACCAAACTAAGGCTTTCTTAGAGCAGGGATCTTCTTTGGGGATTAAGTATTGCTTTGATATTGCTAACTGGAGCTGGTTAGCGGCGGATGTCTATACCGCAGCTAAGGCTTTAGCTGATTTTACAGAGTACATTCATTTAAAAAATATTCGAACTATCGGTAACCAAAAAGTGGTAACAAGCTTAACTACAGGTGAACTAAACTGGAGAGAAATTTTGGCTATGTTACCACAAGCTAATTATTTTGGTTTTGAATATGCGGCAAAATCAGAACAGCTAGAGTCAGATTTGCAGTTAGTTAAGCAGTTAACTTCATAGTTAAGGGGATGAGGGTGTGTTAGAAACTGTTAATCGTATTTTTCAAGTTTTTGGTGCGAGTGTAGTTGTGCCAGTCATGATTTTTATTGTCGCACTATGTTTAAAGGTTAAGCCTAAAACTGCCATGATGAGTGCATTTTATGCAGGCGTGGGCTTAACGGGATTTGGTTGGATAATTCAAGCCTTTACGCCGACGATAACCAAAATTATCAAGCAAATGGTTAACAACACAGGAATCAAATTACCAATTGTTGATATTGGTTGGCAAGCAGGTTCATTAGCCTCTTTTGGCTCATCAGTTGGACTAAGTTTTTTCGTCTTTGGCTTGATAGCTGAATTGTTATTGTTTGCCCTTGGCATTACTAAAATTTTTATGGCTTCCAATTTATGGAATAATTTTGGTTTTATGATTTGGGGCACAACCTGTTATTATGTTACTCATAATTTTTGGCTATCACTAGGGTTATCATTTTTCATGTTACTTTATACTTTAGTTTTAGCTGAAATTCAAGCTGATCGCTGGTCAGATTATTACGGGGTCAAGAATGCCTCCGTAGCGTCTTTGCACAATATTGAACAAGTTATACCGGCAATTTTACTAGATCCTTTGTGGAACTTATTAGGGTTTAACAAGGTTAAAATGACCCCTGAATATTTCAAAAATAAGCTAGGTGTTTTTGGTGAACCGACTACTTTAGGGGCCCTACTAGGACTAATTATTGGAATTTTAGGTAATTTAAATAGCCTAGGTTCTTTAGCAGCATGGGGACAAATTTTTTCAGTAGCGGTACAATTGTCCGCTGTTATGACTATTTTCCCCTTAATTACTAATGTCTTTTCGAAAGCCTTTACGCCTTTAGCAGACGAAATTGATAAAAATACGCACAAAAATACGGCTAAAGCTAAAGAAAGTGTTAGTGAGACTACTAATAAAAAGCGGTGGTTCTTGGGAGTTGATGATGGAGTTGGGTATGGTGAGCCTGCTACAATTATTTCAGGTGTAATTTTAATTCCTATTATGGTTTTAATAGCCTTTATCCTTCCAGGTAATAAAACTCTGCCAATTGTTGATTTGATTTCCTTACCGTTCATGGTTGAATCGATTGTTGCTCTGACTCGGGGGAATATTTTAAAAGTAATTGCTAATGGAATTGTTTGGTTTAGTTTGGGATTATATGCTTCTAGCTGGCTCGGTAGTTTTTATACGGGAGCAGTCTCGCATTACGGCGTTGCCCTTCCAGCGGGTATAGTCTTGATTACCAGCTTTAATTTAATGGCTCGCCCCTTGAATGCTTTAGTATTTGCGGCGTTTGTTTCGCAAAATCCATTGTTAATTGGCTTAGTAGTTTTAATTTATTTGGCATTATTATTTGCTTTACGGCGGTATCGTCCACAAATTTGGCAATATTTAAGTAAAATGGCAGATAAAAATAGAGGTTATTCTGGTAGTGATGAAAAAATAACTTATTAATCGAAAGGAGATAATTATTATGAAAAAAATTGATGGACACATGCATTTAGTACGCTCGTTAGCTGGTTTATCTGCTAAGGGGAGAATGACTCCCCTAGGCAAAGGTCAGGCAATTTGGGACAATGGGATGTTTCTTAATTTGATTCCTGAAGGCTGGGGTGATGATAATTTTACTGCCGAATCGGCTTTAAAAGTAATGGAAGACGATGAGGTTGAAAAGGCAGTTTTGCTTCAGGGCAGCTTATATGGCTTTCAAAATTATTATTCTTATCAAGCTGTTAAAAAATATCCTGATAAATTTATTGCAGCCTTTTCAGTTGATCCCTTTGCCGATAATGCAATGGAAATTGTTCGCCGGCATGTAGAAGACTTAGGTTTTCGGGCAATTAAGTTAGAAATTAGTCAAGGTGGTGGGTTACATGGTTATCATCATCCATTTCGTTTAGATACTTCACCAGAATTAGGTAAAATGTTCCACTACTTTGCTGATTATCCTGGATTTGTGATTACCGTTGATTATGGTGACTATACGCAATTTAGCTATCAACCCGAAGCAATTGTTAATTTAGCACAACGTTATCCCAAATTGGATTTTGTAGTTTGTCATTTATCATTCCCTAGTGCTGATCATTTGAATCGTTTAGCTAATGCTTTAGAGCAATGGGAACCATATAATAATATAACTACTGAAATTGCGGCAATTCAAGATATTGAACATGAAACAGAATTTCCATTTCCGCGCTGTCAAAAAGATGTAGCTTTAGCAAAAGATATTTTGGGGGCTAAAAGAATTCTTTGGGGAACCGATTCACCATGGTCTTCGACTTTTAACTCATATCATAATTTAGCAACTTGGTTAGAAGAAACTGATATCTTTACTGCATCGGAATTAGAAGATGTTATGTATAATAATGCTAACCGGATTTATTTCAAACCGCAAAATATACAAGCAGTTCGTGATAGTGAAGACCCAGTTTTGAAGAAAATATAGTAAGGAAGTAAAAAGATGAGTAAAATAAAAGTATTAGTCACAGGAATTATTCCTGAAGCAGGTTTAACTGAACTGAAACAAAATTTTGATGTTACTTATGACCCAGAAAAAGAGACGCGTGAATGGGTTTTAGAACATTTATCTGAATATGAAGGATTATTAATTATGGGGATGAAGGGTGATCGAGAATTGATCGATGCCGGTACTAACCTCAAAATTATTACTGCTAATGGAGTTGGCTTTGACCATATTGATATTGAATATGCTAAGCAAAAGGGTATTGTGGTAGCAAATTGTCCTCAAGGTGTACGCGTTCCAACAGCAGAAATGACTTTTACCCTCTTATTAGCGACAGTTAGACATCTTCATTTTTATGATAAAGTTGTGCGCAGTGGGCAATGGATTGATGTCTCTGAACCACAGTATATGGGGATGAGTTTACAGGGTAAAGCACTTGGTGTTTATGGTATGGGGCGTATTGGCTCTGAAGTAGCTAAATTTGCGCAAGTATTCGGTATGAAAGTTATTTATAATGATGCCCATCGCTTAACTCCTGAATTAGAAGCAAAATTAGATGTTAAATATGTGGATTTTGATACCTTAGTTCAAACTTCAGATGTAATTACTTTGCATGCTCCAGCCCTTACTTCAACCAATGGAATTTTTAACGCGGAAGTATTTAAAAAGATGAAAGATACAGCTTACATCATTAATGCGGCGCGGGGACAATTGATTAAACAAACTGACTTGATTGCAGCCCTTAAAAATGGTGATATTGCAGGAGCAGGTCTTGATGTTTATGAAACTGAACCAGATATTCCACAAGCTTTACGTGATTTAGATAATGTTGTTCTATCACCGCATGCTGGAACGGGTACTTTAGAAGCGCGGACAGCGATTGCACGTGAAGCCTCACAGAATTTGATTTCATATTTACGTGATAAGAAACCACTAAACCAAGTTAATAAATAATAGCTTAACTTTTACCAGTAACACTGGTAGTTGGCTCAATTATTGAGGAATCCCCCAAATAGTTTCGTGCTAGGAGGGGATTCCTTTTTTCAAAAATTATAACTGAGGTAGAAGTATGGAATTTAATAAAATTTTTAGTGATCAGCTTGATCATTGTTATGCAATTATGCGATTACAAGCCTTAAATCGTGATTTTATCATAGTAGCTTCAGAAGAAAATCAGCCATGCTATGCTTATGATTTAAATAATAATTTTAACAAGTCCACTGTTTGGTCAGACATTGGTGGAACAATGACTATGGTTCAGATACCAGGAACATTAAATTTTTTAGCAACGCAAAAGTTTTATCCAGGCTTTAATTCTTTACATTGCCGGATTGTAAAAGAAACTTTCAATGGGCAAGGTTGGGATCAAAGTATTGTGGGGGAGTTTCCCTATATCCACCGCTTTGATATTATCCCCAAAACTAAAGACGATTATTGGTATATCGGCTGTTCAATTGCTAATTCCAAAAAAAATACGAATGATTGGTCTGATCCCGGAAAAGTCTGGGTAGGTATTTATAAAGATAAACCACAAAAAATTACCGCTTTAAAGGCTTTACCAATTAGAATTACCAAAAATCATGGTTATCAAAGGATGGCAGGTTATTCTTTAATTACTGGTGAAGAAGGTATATTTCGCTTAGATTATCCAACTAAAGTGGATGATTGGCAACTGCAACAATTATCAAGTATTGCGACTTCTGATATTGTAGCAACTGATCTTAATGACGATGGACAATTAGAATATTTGGCAATTGATGGATTTCATGGCTCTTATTTAAGAATGTATGATAGCAATTTCCATACTCTAGCAAGAACTACTAAAGAAACCCCTTTCGGGCATGCACTATGGGGTGGAGAAATTAAGGACCATAACTACTTTTTATTTGGTTGGCGTTCAGGAGCACAGGGGTTAAAACTGATTAAAAATGTTGATTTAACTGGCGATTTATTAGCTAGTCATCTTGGCCCAAGTAATGTGTTAGTTTATCAAAAGGAACAACAACACTATTTACTATCGGCTAACCGTGAAGCTAATGAAGTGGCCATCTATCAAATTTGTGATAAATAAGGTGAAGTACAATGAATTATTTTTTGACTATTGATAATGGTGGAACTAATACTAAGGTCGTCATTTGCAATGAATTAGGGCAACAACTAGGCTTGGCTTCGTTTCCAACCAAACGTGTATCTTCCCAACCAGACTTTCAAGAAATTAAATTGTCAACTTTATTAGTAGATATTGGTCGTGTGATTCAAGAGGCTTTACATAATGCCCACTTAAAAGCAACGCAAATTAGTGCAGTTACAGTAGTGGGTCATGGTAAAGGATTATATGCGCTTGATAAGGAAGGCAAAATATTTATGAATGGTATTTTGTCGACGGATAGTCGAGCTAAAGGTATTGCGACTGAGTTAAATCAGCAACTAGTAAAAATTTATGCGCTTAGTCATCAACAAATTATGGCCAGTCAGGCACCAGTTATTTTGCGTTGGTTAAAAGATAATCAACCGGTTAAGTACAATCAAATTGGCTATATCCTATCTAATAAAGATTTTATTCGGTATCTTTTAACCGGTAATATTTTGCAGGAGCTAGGGGATGCATCTGGTAATAATTTAATTAATTTGACAACTAAGCAATACGATACAAGATTATATGATTTCTTTGGTATTTCAGAAATTTCTGCTAAGTTACCACCATTGATTAATGCAACTGATTTAGCAGGGCATATAACAAGTCAGGCAGCTAAAATAACAGGGTTAGTCAGTGGCACACCAGTTTATGGCGGGATGTTTGATATTGATGCTTGTGCCCTAGCAACTGGTGTCTTAGATGATAGTTTATTTAGTATGATTGCTGGAACGTGGAATATGAATATCTTTCCTAGTCACCAGTTGGCGCCACTTGACTCAGGCTTAATGAATTCTATTTTTCCTACTGGTGATAACTTAATTGAAGCATCAAGCCCAACTTCTGCCGGTAATCTTGATATGATGCTCAAAATTTTGCTAGCAGATGAAATTCAAAATGCTAAGCAAAATCATAAGTCAATTTATGATTATTTGGAGCAAATGCTAGATACCACCAAGGCAGATTATGCTCAATTATTTTTCTTTCCATTTTTATATGGTAGTAATATAAATCCAAATGCTGAAGGTGCCTTTATTGGTTTGCAAAGTTCGACCACTAAAACTGAGATGATTCGAGCAGTTTATGAAGGGATTTGCTTTGCCCACCGTTATCATCTGGATCAGTTATTAAAAATATTGGGTCATAATCCTACTGCAATTAGAATGTCTGGTGGAGCATGTAACTCTAAGCATTGGGTCCAAATGTTTGCAGATATCCTAAACTTGCCAGTTGAAATTACTGCTGCAACTGAATTAGGAGGCTTAGGGGGAGCTATAACTTGTGCCGTTGGCCGTGGTGTCTATCCTGATCTACCGACTGCAGTAGGTAAAATGACAAAAGTAACAGCTCAATATCAACCATGCCGTGAAGAAACTAGGATTTATAATCAAAAGTATCAAGTTTATTGTTCATTATTACAAGCGCTAGATGGCGCCTGGAATAATTTAAGCAAGTTAAAAAAGGAGTTGAATGTGTATCATGACAACTAATGCACTCGGAATTTACGAAAAAGCTTTACCACAAAATCTATCCTGGCGGGAAACGTTTGAATTAACACATGACTTAGGTTTTAATTTTTTAGAATTTTCGATTGATGAAAGTGATCAACGGTTGGCGCGGCTTGATTGGACACGCCAGCAACGCCAGGAATTTCGTGACCTAATGTGGGCTACTAAGACACGCATTAATAACTTAATGCTCTCTGGTCACCGCCGCTTTCCTTTGGGTTCAGCCAACCCCCAAATTCGCCAGCAGGCATTAACGATGATGCAAAAGGCAATCGATTTGTGTGTTGACTTAGGCATTCATAACATTCAAATGGCGGGTTATGATGTTTATTATGAAGAAAAGACGGCT
>NZ_FOMN01000007.1 GCF_900112665.1 Lactobacillus bombicola | reverse complement strand
CCGCCTTGCCTTTGCCTTACTGGCTTTGCCCTGACGACAGTTATTTATATTAGCAACCTTTTTTGGTTTTTGCAACCCTTTTTTATGATTTTTTTAAAGTGACTAACTTTAAAATTCATGCTAAAGTTGAAATATCAAGGTTTATTAGGAGGTTTTTTAAATAAAAAAATTTGATTTAGCAATTATCGGAGCAGGACCAATTGGACTTTTTAGTGCAAGTTTTGCTCATTTGCACGGGTTAGAAACTATTGTATTTGATTCATTAAGTGAAGCTGGTGGACAACCAAAATTACTTTACCCATTTAAAAAAATTTTTGACATTCCCGTATTTAACCAAATTACTGGAGCTGAATTAATTGAAAAGTTGATGTATTCAGCTGAAAGAAAAGCAAAATTTGTATTTGACCATCGTGTTAATTCTATTGAAAAAATTGAAGATTACTTTTTAATTGATAAAGAATTTGAAGTTAAAAGTGTTATCATTGCTACTGGTAATGGTTCATTTACACCTAAAGCATTTCCTTTACACACAAATGATGAAATTGAAAAACGTATTCAATATTTTATTAATGATCCCCAAAAATTTCAAAATCAAACAATTGGCATTTTTGGCGGCGGTGATTCCGCATTAGATTGGGCACTTGAGCTTGCAAATGCAGCTAATACCCAGATTAAAATCATACATCGCCGAAATGAATTTCGGGGGCTTGAAGCTAATGTTCAACAATTAAAAAAATTACAAAACGTTGAAGTTCTTACACCCTATCTTCCCAAAGCTGTTACTCTTAGCAATAATCAGCTTGAAATTGAATTAAAGGAAATAGGTACTACAAATATCATTGCTAAGAAATTTGATCAAATTGTTGTTGCCTATGGTTTTCGTAGCGATAATAATTTTGTAAGTAAGTGGGGCGTTAACTTAACCAAGGGACAAATTGGCGTTTCACGCGCAATGGAAACCAATATTTCAGGCATTTATGCAGTAGGAGATGCTGCCTATTACCCAGAACGCGTCCCAGTAATTGGTCTAGGCTTTGGCGAAGCACAAATAGCAATTACATCAATTATGCGTTCACTTTTTCCCAAAAAAAATTTAACCATTCATTCAACCAGTATATAGGAGCAATTTATGACTATTGTCAATTTTATTCTACACATTGACCATCATTTGATTGAAATAGTAAATCAGTTTGGTAGCTGGACATACTTAATCATTTTTGGAATTATTTTTATTGAAACTGGATTAGTTATTTTCCCATTTTTACCAGGTGATTCGCTTATTTTTGCCGCCAGTTCAATGGCAGTTAATCCCAAATATAACCTCAATATTTGGCTAATTTATTTGGCTGTTGTTCTTGCCGCAGTTTTAGGTGATGCTTGTAATTATGAAATTGGGGCACGATCAGTGACTGCTGGAGAAAAATATTCTTGGTTCAACAAACTGATTAATCAAAAAAATCGTTTAGCAGCCGAACAGTTTTTCAATCGCCATGGACCGATCACAATTGTTATAGGTCGCTTTATCCCCTTTATTAGGACATTCGTTCCATTCATTTCTGGCGGTAGCAAAATGCACTACGGAAAATTTGCTATCTATAACATAGTCGGCGGAATCATTTGGAGTGGCATCTTCACTATAATTGGTGCTATTTTTGGCAACATACCATTTGTTAAAGATAATTTTTCCTTATTAATCTTGGCGATTATCTTAATTTCAGTTTTACCAATTTTGGTTGTTACTCTCAAAAAACATTATACTCAAAAAAAGGAGCCCCATTAGGAGCTCCTTTTTATCGTTGCAATAATTGATTGGCAAAATATAGTTCATAAATAGTTCCACCTACAGCAAAGCAAGCGGCAAAAAAGCCTTCAGTCAAAAGATTAATAATTGGGTCAGTCTCAGGATTAAATAACCAAGTAGTACTCCCAATAAAAAATAGGTGGTGAAAATTGATAAAAAATTGATCAAAATTCGTCAACGCAAAAGGTAGGGCAGCAACTGGTAAAAGCAACAATAATAGTGCACAAATTTTATTTAATCTGAAAAAGCTTTTCTTACTTTTACTGTTCCAAAAATACAATATTAAGCAACACAAAAAAGCAATAATTACTATGGTAAATAACTTTTTTACATCAGCAAAATGCTGTGCAGCCGCCATTGAAGTAGGTAAATTACTCATTCTAAGCTTCTTTTTAAGCGGCCATATTAAATACCATAACAATTGATTATAATTTCCCATTATTTGACCTATTGATAAATTGACTACCTTATAAGTTTTTTGTACCAAAACAAAAATCATTAAAAGAGGCCAACTAGCAATAACCGCTCCTACAACACTACTAGTAATTGCAAAAACAAAATGATAAATAATACTAAAAAAATTATTTTTGTCGATCATAATTTAATTTCATCCAAATTATTAACAATAAGTGTTGGTTGCCTTTTACCTTGAATATCTACTTTCTTTGTAATCCCAGTTAATACAAGTAATTGATCAACTTGGCTATTGAATCCTGCCTTAATATCAGTTTCATAATTGTCACCAATGATAAGTGCATCTTCTTTTAAACAATTTCTTTGCTTTAAAAGTAGCTCTACAATAATTTTTGCGGGTTTACCAATATATATTGGTTCACATCCACTTGCAGCAGCAATCATGGCACATTGTGAACCATTACCTGGTAGAAGCCCTTTTTCACTAGGCAGATTTAAATCGGCATTTGTGCCGATAAAAATTGCCCCCTTTCTGATTGCGCTAGTTGCAATTTGAACTTTGTGGTAGGTAAAATCAGTATCCATTCCTACAACTACATAAGCAGGATCATTAGGATTTAATTCAAATTCTGGATGCTTAAAAAATTCACTCCATAACCCAACCTGGCCAATTAGATAGACACCGATTTTTTTATTTTCTTTTGCTTGGCTTAAAATGTAACTAGTTGTTGCCATACATGGTGTATATATATGCGAAATATCCGTATTGATACCATGTTTTGCCAGCTTTTCAACCACCATCTGTGGCGTACGTGTTGTATTGTTAGTTAAAAAAAGATAATCCTTTTCCAATGATTCCAGTCGCTTGATGAAGCGCACCCCCGAAGCAATCGTATCTTGTCCCCGATAAATCGTACCATCAAGATCAATTAAAAATAAACGATAATCTTTCACCTAATTGCTACTCTTTCTTTTCTTAATAATAAAATTATGCTGTAACGTTGACCTGATCTTTACTTTCTTTCTTCTTCGATATTGACTTGGGGATTGCTTTTTACTATTAGTAGAGCGGTAATGATGCACTGGACTTAGTAGCTTTAAAATAAAATAACCCGCACCAGGATTACAATATTCCATTAAATAATCAGCAATCGTTTGTTCCCTGCGATCAATTGTAGCTTGCACGTTATCTTTATAAAAGCCTTTTAAGCGCAAATGTTCACTTGAGACATCCCCAACCAAAAAATCATATTGGTCTAAATAAGGATCATATTTTTGGCGTAAAACTTCTATACTTAGTGCTTCTTGCTTATTAACAACTATCTGATAAGATTGCTTATTAATTTTTAAATGATTACCGTTTAAGGTCACAACTGCTAAAGGATGCCGTAGGGGTTGTTCTTTAACAAAACGATTTTCTTTATTTCCCTTAGTTGTCTTGGCTGCCATTTCTTTTTCCATCATCAATATCACTTCCTGTTAATGGGTATTTTTTACTCAAATAATTGCCAACTACTTCGCGTAAAAATTGTGGAAATAAAAACTGATTTTCACCCACAATTGCTAAAGTTGGAAAGAATGGTACTAAAATATAATGGTCTAATACGGCAATTTGATAGTTTTTTTTAAAATTTATTTGCTGATTATTCACATAGACTGATTGTTCAACTGGATCATATCTAAGTCCTCGATAATACATCTGCCCAAAAATTTTGCCGCGAAAACTCATTCCCTGCAAATGAAAATGATCTAAGTAATGCCGGTTCTTTTCAATTTCCATAACTAAACGCCATAAGTCACACCCTTGAAGTGTTGTCCGTACTACATGCATTGAATGTGGCAATGCTTGTTGCAAATCATATTTAGTTAAAATTCCTTTTTTAAAAGGTGTTAGAAACAACCCTGAACTAAGCATTGCTATATCTGTTTGAGCAAAATTAGCAATTGCTTCCATCGATACTTCTATTGCCGCGTCTAAACTATTATCATATTGCTTAGGTAAATCAGCAATATATTCACGAGATAAAATTTCTTTTCCACACTTCAAATAATCTTTAACTGTCAATTCATCAGCAGACTCGCTTTTCATTAAACTAGTTGGTTCAACATGTGGCAAAATTTTTTGTATCTGATGCTCATTATCTATTTCAATGTAAATATTGCCTACAAAATTACCCCATTTTCCCGTCTGAGTAATCCAAACGTTATTAACCTCTAACCCATGTTTCAATAAATCATGACTATGTCCGCCAATAATTAAATCAATTTCTGGATAATTTTTTGCCAAAAAGCAGTCCATGTTTAACCCAACGTGTGTTAACAAAATTAGAACATCATATTGACCAGCAATCTTCGGTAATACCTCATCCATTGTCGCTTTCAACGTCTTGACATGCCAATGATTAGGTTCATAGGAAAGAGGATAAGCTGCAGTTAGCCCAATTAAAGCGATTCGCGTACCTTTATTAGTTTTAATAATTTTATCTTGCAGTGCCCAATTTGGCCTTGTTCCATCTTCTTCTTGTAAATTTGCCAGTAGAACGGGAAAGTTAGCATGATCAAATAAATGCTCTACTGTTTCATGAGAATTAGAAATACCCTCATTGTTACCAATTGTAATTGCATCATAATTGAATGAATTCATTAATTTAATGTTTGCTTGGCCATAAGTTGCATCCGTTAATGGATTTGATCGATCCATAAAATCTCCTGCATCAAATGTTAAAACTTGATCAACAGACCTATCTTTTTGTGCTTTATGTAAATAACGAGCAATTTGAGGAAAATGCTCAAAATGTGAATGTAAATCATTAGTATGTAAAATACGCAGTTGTTCCATCTTTAACTCTCTATCCAATTTGATTAGATTTTAAAACCAAATTATAACTATCCAAGATTTTGCCTTTAGGTTTTTCCCACTCTACCCAAGTCGGATTTTTCCAATCTCGTTCATTATTTAAAGTTTCTAAATGATAATTCTGATTAATATACTTTTCATAGATGACCAAAGCCTTGGTACGAGGTATATTTAACTGTAAAATTCGCACATTTTTAATTAATCCATGATCAACCGCTAATTCAGCAATTCCATTTTGATCAATATTTGAAATTTCAAAATACTTGCTACCATCATTACGGATAATCTCTTCAATTAAATCAAATTCTTCATATTCTTCATTCATAAATTTTTCCTACATAAATACATAAACTTCAATTGTGACATATAGCAAAAACTGTGCAACCATGCTATTGTAGTATTGATAGAGGTGTACACATGAAAGTTAACGGCCGTTTACTTAAAGCTTTATTTTTTAGTATAGTCTTTTTAATAACCAGTGGATTTACCGTTGTTGGTCATCGCGGAGATCCTAGTAAATACCCTGAAGAAACAATTCAAAGTGATGACTCTGCCTTCAATTCAGGAGCTGATTATGTCGAACTTGATTTGCATCTATCTTCAGATGGAGAATTAGTAATCTCGCATGACGATGATTTATACCGCGTTACCCATACTCATGCAATTGTATCACAAAACAATTGGCAAACACTTAGCCAATTAACATATGATAACGGTGAACACGTGCTTAGTTTAACACAACTTTTTGAACATTACCGTAAACAACCACAGGCTAAATTTATCTTAGAAACTAAAATCGATCACTCAATTGATCCTTCATATGAACTAGAAAATAAAATTGCCGCAACTATCAAAAAATATCATATGGAAAATCGTGTCATGATTCATTCCTTTTCAGTTGCCAGCTTGTTTCGCTTGCGCAAATTACTGCCTGATGCCTATCTTATTCTTATAGTTGGCAGCCTTAAGCGAATTAATTTTAGTAATTTACCGCAAGTTAATGCGGTTAATATCTCATCTGACTTAATTTTAAATCATCCTTTCCTAATTCATTGGTTACACCGCTTAAATAAGCAAGTTTTTGTTTGGGCCGAAATGGATGAATCACCATCATTATGGCATTGGCTAATTAATAAAAATATCGATGGTGTAGTAACTAACTTCCCTAGCACGGGTTTTAAATACAAATTAGCCAAAGAAGGAACTAAAAAATACGAAATTAACCGTCAAGGAATCTATTTCGGCAAAAATAAAACTACAACGATGATGAATCCCTACGTCCGTATTAAACAAAAAAAATTTATTTATCCAGGGCAGAGCTTAAACATAATGTATGGTGTACGGGCTCATAATCAACTTTATTACCAAATTGCAAATCAAACTTTTGTTTCTGCTGAATTCGTCAATCTTGATTTAAAACCACAAGAGGTCATGCCCTACCAAGATAAACAACTTTTAGCTAAACCCCAGACTCCAGTTACCATCTACCGTTATCCTGAAAATCAAGCAAAAACGAAAAAAATATTACCAGCTAATCAATTATTCAAAATCAAAAATTTCAATGGTAGTCCAAACAGCATGTGGCTTAAGACTACACTAGGTTGGGTTAAAGCTCGTGATATTCTCTTTTACGGCTTTTTTGATGACGCTAGTTGGCAGCAATACCACAATTTACCTCGCATGAATCGCTATACTAATATTGCTTTAACTGCATATCAACCCCTACAATCCCTACCTGTAAAAACTATTATAGAAACATTAGTAGCTTTAAATAAAAGAAACGGCAGCAAAAGTTAAAATTGTCCCTTAACTTGTAAATCTACTGAATTAATTTGCAGATTGTCTCATTGATATTGCTCCTAATCTAAGTCGTCATAGTAAAGTGCACCCAAACAAAAGAGGCGAGTCTGAGAAAAATTATTTTCCTAAACCAATAAAAAAACAGGTAAAACACTAAAAGCTGTGTTTTGCCTGCTTTTTTTGTATAAAGGACTAGTTGTCCCAGACTTTTTTTATTTATTCATTTGATGTACTTTGCTTTTTTAATAATTCATATGGCAATTCAATTTGCATATTAGCCACTTCTTCATTACTCATTAGTTTTGTTAGCATACGCATCGCTACTGCACCAATATCATATAATGGTTGACGCACTGCTGTTATAGCTGGACGAACTACAGAAGCAATTTGTGTCGCACTTGCTGTCACAATTTCCATATCCTTGGGAATATTTTTACCAGCATCAATTGCAGAATTTAGAATACCCACTGCAGCAACATCACGAGTAACTAGAACACCATCAATATGATCATCTTGCAATTGTGAAAATAAATTGTAACCATCCGAATGATCTTTAATATTGGTATAAATATGCTCTGGGCCCAAATTATTCTTCTTCATAAAGTTTTTATAAGCAGGAATTCTATTTTCGGCATTAACAAATGTATCAGGATTATCTAAAACAAGCGCCAAATTTTTTCTGCCATCATTATAAAAGAGATTAAAAGCTTCAGTATCTGCCTTTTGATAATCAATCGAAACAGAAGGAAATTCTTTATGACGATCTTTTGTTCCAGCTAAAACTACCGGTGTATCAGTCCGCTTAAAAGCCTCAGCAGCTTCATTAGGCAAATTATCAGCCATATAAATAACGCCATCGACTTGTTTATTTAATAGTCCTTGAATTGCCTGATCTTCTTTCATCAATTGATTTTCAATACTCGTAATAATGATATTGTATTTATAAAGCAAAGCAATATCATCAATTCCTTTTGAAAGTTCTGCAAAATATAAATTAGTTAAATCAGGTACAATTAAACCAACTGTAGTTGTTCGTTTAGAAGCAAGACCTTGTGCTACAGCATTGGGCTGATAGTGCAGGCGCTTGATAACTTCCATTACTCGGTCTTTGGTATCTTTACGTACATTAGTATTACCATTAACAACCCTTGAAACGGTCGCCATAGATACCTTAGCCTCACGAGCAACATCATAAATTGTAATATCTTGTTTACGCATCCTTTTCCCCCGTTTTAAAAATACTAGTATCAAATTTAGCATGCTTTTCCAAAAATTGCAAACGTTTACAACTATTCTTTCATTTTTTCATATAAAGAACATGGTATACTTCTTTTAATTAATCAATTGATTGAAAGGAATAATCATGAATTTAAATAAATTACAAGAATGGTTGCAAAGTTCTGGCAACGATATCGCCTATATTTCTAATCCAACAACAATCGCTTATTTTACTGGCTATGAAATGGAACCACATGAGCGGATTTTTTGTTTACTAGCCTTTAAGGATCATGAACCCTTTGTATTTGTTCCTGCATTAAATGTCGAAGAAGCTAAAAATTCAACTTGGGATGGTGATGTTTATGGCTATCTTGACTCCGAAAATCCTTGGGCGCTCATTGCCGACAAAGTAAAAAGCCGAACTTCAGCATATCAAAGATGGGCGTTAGAGAAAAATAATTTGTCTGTTTCTCATTATCAATTAATGCATCAGCAATTTCCAGATGCTAATTTTGATAGCGATTTATCCAATTTTATTGCTAAAATTCGTTTATATAAAACTCCAGCAGAAATTGCAGAATTACAAGCCGCTGGGCGCGAAGCTGACTTCGCTTTTCAAATCGGCTTTGACGCTATTAAAACAGGAGTTACTGAACGCTATATCGCTGGACAAATTGATTATCAACTTAAGTTGCAAAAAGGCGTTATGCACGAAAGTTTTGAAACTATTGTGCAAACTGGAGCTAATGCAGCCAATCCCCATCTTGGACCTACAATGAATACCGTTAAGCCAAATGAATTAGTTCTATTTGATTTAGGCACAATGCATAATGGTTATGCCTCTGATTCAAGCAGAACGGTAGCTTACGGAGAACCAACAGCTAAACAGAAAGAAATATATGAAATTGATCGTGAAGCTCAACAAGCAGCAATTGACGCAGTTCGTCCTGGAATGACTGCGGCTGAACTTGACAGTGTAGCCCGCGACGTTATTACTAAAGCAGGGTATGGTGAATATTTCATTCATCGTTTGGGCCATGGCATCGGTAAGGAGGTCCACGAATATCCCTCAATCGTTCAAGGCAATGATTTAATTATCGAAGAGGGCATGTGTTTTTCTATTGAACCCGGAATTTATATACCAAATGTTGCTGGTGTCAGAATTGAAGACTGCGGGGTTGTAACTAAAAATGGCTATGAACCCTTTACTCATACCAGTAAAGAACTAAAAATTTTACCACTAAAAGATTAATTATTTAGCCATAATTAAAAAATGCACGAGAAAATTTTTTCTCGTGCATTTTTAGATACTTCTATGGTCTAACATATGAATCATTTGAGCCATATGTTTCATCAGGCTTATTTATATCATTAGCATTCTCGGCATGATGTAAGTCACTAACTAAATCTTCTGCATGATCTTGCACTGCAGCAACTGCGTCAGTAGAATTATCAATGACAATATCATCAAAATCTTTCAACTCTGAATCATCTTCAACGTTTTTAGGAAATGAAGCCAACTGATTCTTAACAACTTCTGTTCCATTATCGTATTTCTTCTTTAAATCTTGAACAGCTTCATTATTTTTAACCTTTTTCTTTAATTCATCAATCTGATTATCAGAAACTAATAATGAACCAGCTAAAAAGCCCGCAGTACCACCAATAATTGTACCGAATATAAAACTTGTAAGTTTTTTCATAAAAATTAACTCCTTTTACTTAATTTATTAGTCTTTGCCTTTACGGCGCCTACGTCTTGCAAACACCGAAGTTAAAGCAGAAGACATTATACCGTCACGTTTCAAATGAAAGTTGCTGACTTTTTTTGCCATCCGCCGCGAAGAAGCATTAACATCTGAAACACTTACACCTAAATCAGCGGCTGCTTGAACAACCGGATCCATAGTTTTCATCTTTAGATTAACATCTGCCATTAAAACATTAGTCTTATCTAGCAAATCACCAGTTTGCTCGAGTAATTCATCAACATCTTTTGTTACTTGTTGAATGGATTCATTGGTAAGCTGGATTGTTTTATTTACTTCCTTGGCTGCTTTTGCAACACGAATAAGTACTGGTATTGTAAAAAGTACTAAAATTAATAATGCGACTGCCGCAATTAAACCTGCCAGTGCACCATAGGAAATTATCATCTTCTACCTCCAATTCTGTACCTAGAAAAAGTCTAGCATGAAAATAGGTTAATCTCAATCTATATGTAATAATTTGCTATAGTTAATATAAATATATGAAAGGTAGAAATTATGAATAAGTCATTTCAAATAAATCAAAGAGTATTAAAGTTTAATTGGGATAGATTAGGCGAACAAGCACTTACAGTTTTATGGCAGTTAGCTATTTCAACTATTGTTTTCTATATTATTGATCAATGTGGTAAAAAAGTAATTAGTCACTATTTAAAGCATAATAGACAGCCACAAAATAAACGTACACGAACTGTAGCAACCTTAATCACTAGTATTTTTGAATATACCGTGATTTTCTTTTATTTGTTTGCTGTTTTATCAATTTTGGGTATTCCTGTTGGAACTTTATTAACTAGTGCTGGAATTTTTTCATTAGCTATTGGTATGGGAGCACAAGGTTTTGTTAGTGACTTAGTTAATGGTTTTTTTATTCTTAGTGAAGACCAATTCGATGTTGGTGATTTAGTCCAACTTAATAATCAAACAGGCATTGTAATTCAATTGGGGTTACGTACTACCCGACTACAAGCTACTGATGGATCAATTATTTATATTCCCAATCGAAATATATCAATTGTGCAAAATCTAGCCCATGGCGGGATTGGTCTTGATATTGAATTGCAACTAAAAGCCGATAATGACTTCAATAAAGTTAATGCCCTGATTAAAAAAGTCAACGGTACTATTTCTCATGACTCACTTATTCAAAAGCCCCAAATTATTGGTATTACAGAGCAAACAGCCCAAACAATAAAATATGTCATCCACTTTCAAGTTGATACTGGCTGTGAACAAGTTGTGCGTGATCGCTATTTAACAGCATATTTAGCAACATTATCCCAAAATAATATTACCTTAGCTAGTTAATCAAAAAACAGGTACTTTATAGTAGACCTGTTTTTTTAATTTATTCAAATTGAGCTAACCAGGTTGGAAAGATTGCTAATAATTTATTAATTGCTTTTCCTCGATGTGACAAACTATTTTTTTCTAGTAAGGTCATCTCAGCAAATGTCTTGCCCTTTTCAGCAACATAAAAAAGGGGATCATAACCAAAGCCATCAGCCCCACGCGGAGCTAGCAAAATTTGTCCTGTACACTGCCCACTAACAACTAAATCTCGATTAAAAAAGTTAGGCATAGATACAACAATCGTCGTATTAAAATGCGCTGTTCTCTTTTCAAGTGGAACTCCACCCAATTCTGCCAATAACTTAGCATTATTTTTGGAATCGTTATGTTCTGCACCAGCATATCGAGCTGAACGGACACCTGGAGCTCCATAAAGCGCCTCAACCATCAACCCAGAGTCATCAGCAATAGTCACCATTTGACTAAAATCAGCTAAAGCATGTGCTTTCAATTTTGCATTTTGGACAAAGGTGGTTCCCGTTTCTGCAACAACTGGTGGATTAGATAAATCATTATTTGTTATTATATCTAGCTTAAAGCCATTCTTTTGGAAAGCTGCCTTTAATTCTCTAGCCTTCCCCTGATTAGTCGTTGCAAATAAAATTTTCACCTGTCTTCTCCTTTCATATTTGTTGCGCCTGAAAATTAGAATCATTTAATACTAATCGACCCAATTCATTAACTTTCTCCACTTTACCCGTCGTATAAAATTCATGCTGGGCTACAGCTAAGTTAGCATTCAATAAATGCTCTTTTTTTAACAAGTTATATGTGTATCGTGCCACTTGATCTGCAGGATCAATCACCTGTACATGTGAACCAACTTGACGTTCAAATTCTGAACGAATAATTGGATAATGGGTACAACCAAGAATTAAGGTATCAAAATCAACTGTTTGTAAAGGCAATAATATTTCAGATAATGCCTTATCATATTCACTATGGCTAGCATTATTCTCAATTAATGGTACTAACTGCGGCGCAGCGACCTCTGTTACCTCTATTTTTGGGGCGTATTTAGTAATCTCTTTTTGATACGCATGAAGATTAGTGGTCATTTGCGTTGCAACAACAGCAATTTTTTGATTTTGGCTAGCATTGATTGCACATTTAGCCCCCGCCGGAATTACACCAATAATTTTAGGACTAATTTGTTTTTGAATAATATCCATGGCTACTGCAGTAGCAGTATTACATGCAAAAATTATTACTTTAACATTTTTACTTAGTAAAAAATTCACACTTGCTAACGTCAACGAAATAATTTCGGCCTGTGATTTATTACCATATGGAATATGAGCGTTATCACCTACAAAAATTATATTTTCATTCGGCATTTTTTTTATAACTTTTTTAACTACTGTTAATCCGCCAACACCAGAATCTAATAACCCAATTGGTCGCTTATCCATATCATAAATCTCCCTAAATTCTTTCTACTTCCATCAATTTTACGGTAAAATAAAAGAAAATAAAAGGGATGAATTCTTTATGCACAACGACAACCAACAAAATGAACATATCTATTTTGTCAATCAATTATACCGTGATTTTCTTTTACCAACAATTTTAGGTAGCGATAATAATGAAATTCTCTATTGGGCTGGTAAAAGAATTGCTAGAAAATATGATCTAGCCTCCTTTGACGATATTAATAGTTTTTTTTCAACTACAGGATTCGGTATTTTGACTAAAATCAAAGAACGACGTACAGAAATTATAATGGAATTAACAGGACAAAGTGTAGTTGATCGGCTAAATAGTGGAATTAATGAATTTTCATTAGAAGCTGGCATCATTGCAGAAGCTTTTCAAAATGAAACTAAACGTACTACTGAATGTGAACAAAAAATTGATGAAAAGCAAAAAAAAGTTCAACTAATTACCAAGTTTAGCTAAACTTTTAAGTCTATCTATTTAATTTTTTGGTGTTTTTGCAATATGATTATTAAATGGAGGTGTAAAAATGTTAAAAGAATTTAAAAAATTTATTGAACGAGGAAATGTAATTGATCTCGCAGTTGGTGTAATCATTGGTGGAGCATTCACTAATATTGTTAACTCCTTAGTAACCAATCTAATTAATCCATTAATTGGCCTATTTATTGGTAAAATTGACTTATCCAATTTAGTTCTTAAAGTTAGCGGGGCAACATTTAGATATGGTGAATTTATTAACACAGTAATTAATTTCCTAATTATTGCATTTATTGTTTTTTTACTTGTTAAAGCCGTTAATAAAGTTACTAAACATGATGAACAGCAGCAAAAACCAGCTGGCCCATCTACAGAAGATTACCTCAAACAAATTCGTGATTTATTAAAAGAAAAAAGCAATTAAAATCCTACTTAGTAAAAATTTAAAACTAATTATAATAACCCTAAAATCATAATAATTTTAGGGTTATTTATTAGCTCTTAATCTGTATACTGATTTAAAATTTGATTGAGTTTAGCCTTAGGCGTATAACCCGTTAATCTGTCAACAATCGCACCATTTTTCTTAATAACAAGCGTCGGAATAGCCATAATACCTAATGAACTAGGCGTCGCTTTATTTTGGTCGACATCCATTTGGGTAAATTTTACATCTTGCCGCTCTTCAGCCAGTTCTTCAATTACTGGTGACTGCATCTTGCATGGTCCACACCAAGTTGCCCAAAAATCAATCAGTACAACGCCATCTTTAGTTTCTGTTTCATAATTTTGATCTGTCAGTTCATCTACCATAGTCATACCTCACCAATAATACATTAAATCTTTCTTTGATAATGTAATTATAGCATTATGCTTACTTTTTACAAGTGAAATGTTTTTACTTTAAATGTACAATTGTAGCACCATTTCCCCCCTCATTTGCTGGGGCATAATTATAGCTTTTAACATGCCTACTTGATTGTAAATATTGCCAAACGCCCTTTCTAATTGCACCTGTACCAATACCATGAATAATTGTAACTACATCAAGTCCTGCTAAAAGGACAGAATCAAGATAAAGATCAAGATTATTCATAGCTTCTTCATAACGCTGGCCACGTAAATCTAATTCACTTTTAGCATTACTGCGACGCTTAGCACTGACTGCATGCACCTTTGCCTTAGCCTTAGAATTATGAGAAGATTCAGTCTTTTCGATATCTTGATCACTGACTTTAACTTTAATAATTCCGAGTCGCACTTCATACTGATGCTCACTTAATTTTTTGGCTATTGTGCCAACTTGACCATATGATAAAACCTTAACTTGATCACCTACTTTAACCTGGTGCCGTCGTTTTTCTCGCTGTAATACCCGGTTATGAATCAAATTATCATTTTGTTGTTTTAATTGGTTCAATTCACCTTTAGCAGCAATTAATTGATTTTGCTTAATATTACCCTGTTGCTGCTCTAACTGTGCAATAATATGGTCAGCTTTTTTACGGCTCTTAGCTATGACCTCGTTAGCTCTTTCTTGAGCAAACTCAAGTTGCTTTTGCACGCGCTGATTGTACCAATCTAAAGCATGCTCAAGTTTTATTTCTAATTTTTTAGACCGATCAAGAGAAGACTCTAGATGGTTACGCGCTATTGTAGCTGCATTAGTTTGCTTAGTCAATTGCTCAATCATTTGATTGATATCAGCATTATCTTCATCTAATAAGCTTTCAGCATTTTTGACAACATCTTCACGCATCCCTAATCTGCGTGCAATAGCAAAAGCATTACTATGACCAGGAATTCCAATTTGTAAATGATAAGTAGGCGCTAAAGTCTTTAAATCAAATTCCATTGAAGCATTGCTTGTTCTAGGTCGGTTATAGCCATAAAGTTTTAATTCAGGATAATGCGTAGTAACCATAATTTTAGCCTTTTTATGACGGAAAAAATCTAAAATACTTATAGCAAGACTAGTGCCCTCTTCTGGATCAGTTCCTGCACCAATTTCATCAATTAAGACTAAGGATTCATCGTTAACTTTTTTCATCATTTTAATGATTCCGTTAATATGAGATGAAAAAGTACTTAATGATTGTTCGATTGATTGTTCATCGCCAACATCGACACAAATATCTCTAAAAATTCCTACCTTGCTATTTTCTGCTGCCGGAATAAATAGTCCAGCCTGAGCCATCAGTTGGAGTAGCCCCACAGTTTTTAAGGTAATTGTCTTACCCCCAGTGTTGGGACCCGTAATTAGAACCGTATCAAAATCTTTTCCTAAATAAATATCATTTGCGACTACTGTTGCAGAATTAATCAGTGGATGGCGTGCTTTTAAAAGACTCAACGAATGATCGGTTGTTAATTTCGGTTCAGTTGCCTTCATTTCATAAGCTAATTTCGCTTTAGCCTGCAAAAAGTCCAGTTCTACTAGGGAGGTAGCAATCTGATCAATCAAATCAACTTCTTGGCGTGCTAAATCAGATAAATTACGTAAAATACGTCGTTCTTCCTGCTTTGCTTGCGCAAGCATATTCTGTTGATGATTATTTAAATTCAAGACCGCACTTGGTTCTATGAATAAAGTCTGCCCACTGGAACTTTGATCATGAACAACACCACCAAATTTATTTCGATATTCCTGCTTAACGGGAATAACATAGCGGTCATCACGAATAGTAACTATTTGTTCAGATAAATATTTACTCGTATTACCTTTAAGATAGCCATCCAACTTTTTTTTGATTTCTTGGTCATTACTTTTTAGTTCGTAACGTAAATGAGCTAGTTTGGTTGAAGCAGTATCAAGTATGGTCCCGTCGAACTCAATTGCTTTTTTAAGTTCACTAAACAATACTTCCGGTATTTCTAAATTATCCAGAATACTTGCAATAGCTGTTAAATCTAGATCTTCTTCATCAATTTCCACTAAAAAATCATTTACATCACTGGCTAATGTTAGTACCAGTAGCAAATTGCCTAATTCTTGAGCATTTAAATTTGCTTTAATTCTTAAGCGCTTAGTACTTGGTGCTACATCAGCAAAATCGGTTAAAGGTAGTTGCCCTTTAATACGTAATAAATTTGCACCCACTAATGTTTGCTGAAGAGCGAGTTTAACTTGCTTAAAATCTATACTTGGCGTTAAAGTAGCTGCTCTTTTTCTAGCTGGTTCAGTAATTGCCTGTAGTTGCAATTTTTCTGTTATTTTAGCAAATTCTAAAGTCTTTAATGTCTTATTATCCATGCCTAAAATTCTCTATCAATAAAAAAAACTGGCCAGGCCAGTTTTTAATTTATTCACCACTTAAACGGTCATCGTCCAAAAATGTGTTAAGCACTCCTTGAACCATATCCCATTCATCATCTGCCTCAATTTCATGCAAATCACTACTAGTTACATCTCCTGCTTCATCAGCATCGTAACTAAATGCTAATACTTCAACTTCATCACTTTCGCTAGAAGTAGCTGGATAAAGTAAAATATAAGACTTGTCATAGTCATCTGAATGAAAGGTAAATAAAATTTCGTATAATTCTTCATTCCCCTTATCATCAACTAAGGTAATTTGACGGTCTTCACCGTGAACTTCTTGTGTCATATTAATCCTTTCGATTTAGATCTAAATAATTTTGTAAAATCAAAACTGCCGCCATCTGATCAATTATTGCTTTTTGCTTATGACGATTATGTACCCCAGCTTCTTCAACTAAAACTCTTTGTGACTGAGCTGTGGTCAATCTCTCATCAGAAAAGTAAACTGGTAAGTTAAACTTAGCTTTTAGTCTTTCGGCATATGCCTTACTACGCGCAACAGACGCACCTGCAGAACCATCCATATTTTTGGGTAATCCTAATACAAAGCCATTTGCCTCATATTTACGGACAATTTTTTTTAATGGGCGCATACCAAAATTATAACGATTCTCATCAATCATAATAGTTTCAACCATTTGCGCAGTAATACCCAATGCGTCACTTACTGCTACCCCAACAGTCTTTGATCCCACATCTAAACCTATTAAACGCATTATTTATTTTTGCCAAGATAACTTTTTACAAGTTCTTCAATAATCTCATCACGCTCATGTTTCAAAATCAAATTACGCGCATCATTGTGCCGTGGAATATAAGCTGGATCACCAGACAATAAGTAGCCAACAATCTGATTAATTGGATTATAACCCTTTTCTTCCAAGGCATTATAAACATCTTGTAGGGTATCATAAATATTCTTGCCTTTATTCTCATTAAAGTCAAAATGCATTGTCTTATCTAGCGAACTCATAGTTATTCCTCCTAACACAATTTTACTTGAAAAAAAGTGTAAACTCAATTAATTAATTTTGAGAAATCGCCTCAATCACCGCTTGAATTGCATCTCCTAGACCGGCTGGATTTTTACCACCTGCTTGAGCCATATTAGGGCGACCACCACCGCCACCACCAAAGATAGGGGCAGCTTGCTTAATTAAATCACCCGCTTTGAGCCCTTTATCTAATGCTTTTTGGTTCAAGCTAATAATCATATTAGCCTTACCAGAATTAGCGGCAGCCAAAACCAAGATATCTGACTTAGCATTATTTTTCCAAGTATCTGCAAACTCACGCAAATCGTTCATTCCATTGGCATCAATTTTTTGAGCAATAATAGTTAAATCCCCAATTTGTTTAATATCATTGAAAATTTCTTCCGCCTTAGTTTGATTAATCTGCATATTTAAATCTTCCACTTGCTTTTGCGTATGGTGTAAATCATGCTCAAGACTCGTAATTTTGTCAATAATATTTTCCGGCTTGGTTGATTTTACAGTAGATTGAATCTGATCAAGTAATTCCGATCTTTGTGCTAAATACTCGTAAGCCTTTTTAGATACCACAGCTTCAATCCTTCTATGACCTGCACCAATGGCTGATTCAGAAGTAATCTTGAAAATTCCAATTTGATTTGTATTGGCACAGTGAGTACCACCACAAAATTCAATTGAAAAATCACTCATTCTAACTACCCGCACCTGATCGCCATACTTGCCATCAAATAAGGCTAAGGCACCCATTTCTTTACCTTGATCTGGGTCAGTTATTTTAGTTTCAACCTCAATTGCTGACCAAATTTTTTGATTGACTAAGATCTCAACAGATTTAATTTCTTGGGCAGTCATTGGTTCAATCGCCGTAAAATCAAAGCGTAAATAATCCGGTTCTACCAAGCTACCAGCTTGATGAGTATGTTCACCTAATATACTTCTTAAAGCAGCGTGCAATAGGTGCGTAGCTGTATGTGAATGACGCAATCCTTCTCGCCGTGCACGATCAATCTTTAGAGTGTACTCTTGACCCTTTTCCAAGGGTAAAATAACATCTACGAAATGCATATTTTGATCATTAGGGGCATGCTGAACATCTGTTACTTGAGCTACCAGATTACCATCTTGATCATAAATATTTCCATGGTCAGCAACTTGTCCCCCACGTTCAGCATAAAACGGAGTTTTATCAAAAATTAAGGTTGCCTGATCACCTTCTGCTCGATCAACTAATTGATTAGCAACAATGATATCAATTAATTTGGCATGCCGTTCCTCATAAACGCCATACTCAAACTCAGATTTATCCTTTAAATTCATTAGAGTTTCATTCTGTGCGCCCATTGATTGTAAATTACCACGCGCTTCACGAGCACGAGCTTTTTGCACTTTCATTTCGGCATCAAAGCCTGCTTTATCTACTTCTAAGCCAGCATCTTGAGCAGTTTCAAAGGTTAGTTCATATGGAAAACCATAAGTATCAAATAGTTTAAAAGCATCTTGGCCCTTAATAACCTTACTGTTATTTTCTTTTGCTTCAGAAATTAAATTATCAAGTAAAGTCAGCCCAGATTCTAGTGTTAATTGAAAACGTTCTTCTTCATTCTTGATGACCTTAGCGATAAAGTCTTTTTGTTCAGTCACTTGTGGATAATGGCTCTCCATTATCTTACCGACAACTGAAACTAACTTATAAAGAAAAGCTCCTTTAATACCTAGGCGTTGGCCATTTAAATCAGCACGGCGAATTAAGCGTCTTAATACATAACCACGTCCTGTATTAGAGGGCAAAGCCCCATCAGCAATAGCAAAACTGACAGTTCTAACATGATCAGCAATTATTTTAAATGAAGTAGTATCAGCTGCTACTTTACCATATTCTTTACCTGCAGTCATTTTTTCAGTTGCGTGAATGATCGGTAAAAATAGGTCGGTTTCAAAATTGGTCGGTGCATCTTGCAAAATTGATAAAACCCGTTCTAGGCCCATACCCGTATCAATATTTTTATGTGGTTGATCAACATATTGACCATCGGCTAAATGGTTAAATTGTGAAAAAACAATATTCCAAATTTCTAAATAACGAGCATTTTCTCCACCAGGGAAATTTTCTGGATCATCTTCTGAAACATCATTATTTTCTTGACCGCGGTCATAAAAAATTTCAGAGTCAGGACCACATGGTCCTTCACCAATATCCCAAAAATTTTCTTCTAATTTTACAATATGATCTTCTGGCATACCAACTTCAAGCCAAACTTGGTATGCTTCTGTATCTTTGGGATAAACGGTACAATATAGTCTTTCTTTGTCTAAATCAAGCCAGTTTGGACTGGTTAAAAATTCCCAAGCCCAACTTATTGCCTCTTTTTTAAAGTAATCACCGACCGAAAAATTGCCTAGCATTTCAAAGAAAGTTTGGTGACGAGCAGTTTTACCAACATTTTCGATATCATTAGTTCTAATTGATTTTTGTGAACTAGTAATTCGGTGATTTTTAGGTACAACTGAACCATCAAAGTATTTTTTCATGGTTGCCACACCTGAATTAATCCAAAGTAGCGTTGGATCATCTTGTGGAATTAGTGATTGACTGGGCAAAACCATGTGACCGTGCTCTTTGAAAAAGTCCAGGAACATTTGCCTAAATTCTGAACTTGTCAATTTCTTCATCAAATTTTCTCCCTTATAACAAAATAAAAACACTGTTGCCAAACTTAAGGACGCTCAAAACGCGGTACCACCTCAATTGCAACAGTGCTTGTTACCTCTTCATTTAATCTTAATAAAAAACATAAGGAGCATTTCTTAAGTAGCAATAAATCATTCTCAGCTTTCGATCCTCTCTGTGAATTGCTAATTTAAAAAACATATCTTAAGTTAAAAATAATTGTACTACTTGCACAATCTTTGTCAATGTTAAGTAGCTAAATTAAAACCACTTAAATTAACTTTTTACCAAATCTCTTCTGCTTTTTATTAGTAATATACCCTAATTTTTCATAAAACTGATGCGCCTTAATTCGCTGTTCACCAGAATTCAGTCTTATTTCATTAATACCGTGACTAATTGCCCTTTTCTCAAGCTCACCCATCAGTTTAGTCCCGATGCCCTGTTGCTGATAGGAGTGGCTAACCGCTAGTGCTAGAATGTTATACATTGGATCAAAATAAATTTCTTCATATAATTCAGCATGTAAGTAAGCAACAACTTTTTTAGTAGCATTGTCTTCAAAAACCAATAGTAAGTGATGCTTAGCGTCCGACAGCAGTTTCTTTAAATTAGCCGCTGTTTTCTCTATAGCATAATCATACCCTAACTCGGCTTGATTTAATTTTTGAATAGCATCTGCATCAGTCACTTTAGCATTTCTTATCATTATTAATAAAGCTTTCCTTCAATTCAAACTACTCTTTAAAAAAGTTATCAAATATTGTAACTGGTAAATGCCTTTTATGCTCACTTTTACGCCACAATGCTTCGATTTTTTCTGCCACTTCAGTAGAAACTTCGCGTCCTTCTAAATAATCATCTATTTCCTCATAAGTCACACCTAAAGCTATTTCATCAGGTAAACTAGGTCTATTTTCCTCTAAATCAGCAGTTGGTGCTTTTAAATATAAATGCTTCGGACATCCAAGTTCTTTTAATAATTGTTTACCTTGCCGCTTATCTAAGCGAAATAACGGTGTTATATCTGCAGCACCGTCACCATATTTAGTATAAAAACCACTAAAGTTTTCAGCAGCATGATCTGTCCCCACTACAGCACCATGATTGGCCCCGGCAATAGCATATTGAATAGCCATTCGCTGACGTGCTTTAATATTGCCTTTGTTAAAATCAGTAATTTTTTGACCAGTAGCAACTAAACTAGCGACCATTGCATCAACGGCTGGTTTAATATTAACAATTAAATCTTGATCTGGATTTTGAAAAGCAACCGCATCAGCTGCATCTTGAGCATCAGCCTGCACGCCGTAAGGCAGACGTACAGCAATAAACTGATAGGAGTCATCCCCTGTTTCCTGCCGCATTTCGGTAATTGCTATTTGGCATAATTTACCAGTTAAAGTTGAATCTTGGCCTCCAGAAATTCCTAATACATAAGCTTTTAAAAAAGGATTAGCTTTTAGATATTCTTTTAAAAAATCAACTGATCGCCGTATTTCCCTTTCCGGTTCAATCTTTGGTAAAACATGCTCATAGTCAACTATCTCTTTTTGTAAGGGTCTCATTTATTTGCATCTCCTTTAGCAATTTGATGGCGAATATCTTGAATTAAATTCATTTTACTATCGTAAAGTTCTTGCGACAAATCAACGGGATATTCTTGTGGATTCAAGCTACGTTTGTATTCATCCCATAAACCATCCAAATTTGCTGCACAGAACGCCTTAATTTCATTTAATTGTGGCTGTTGATAAATTAGTTTGCCATCAATATAAATCTCTTTTAAAAGTGGCTCAGCTGTATAATCTGTTACCACTTTATTAATATAAGTATATTCTGGATGAAACATAAATAATGAATCAAATTGGCGAGGATCAACCCCGGCACGACAAACCCAGTCACCTTCATTCTTTTTCTGAGTATTAGCCGAAATACGCCATACTTGTTTTTTACCTGGAGTTGACACTTTAATTGCATTAGATGAAATTTTTATGGTATCACGCATTTGCTGATTTTCATCTTCAATTGATACTAGTTTATAAACCGCTCCTAAAGCTGGTTGATCATAAGCGGTAATATACTTCGTACCAATTCCCCAAACGTCAATCTTTGCCCCCTGCATCTTTAAACTAGTAATCGTATTTTCATCAAGGTCATTTGAAGCATATATTTTTGCATCTTTATAGCCAGCATTATCTAATTCTCGTCGCACTTGCTTAGAAATATATGCCATATCACCTGAATCAATGCGAACCCCTTGAAAATTAATTTTGCTACCCATTTCATCAGCTACACGAATCGCCGTAGGAACTCCACTTCTTACAGTATCATAGGTATCAACTAGGAATACACAATCGGTATGCGTTTCAGCGTAAGCTTTAAACGCTTCATATTCATTACCAAAAGCTTCCACCAATGAATGTGCGTGGGTACCAGAAATCGGAATACCAAATAATTTACCAGCTCGCACATTACTGGTTGAATCAAAGCCGCCAATATATGCAGCACGTGTTCCCCAAAGAGCGGCATCTGTTTCTTGGGCCCGTCTCGTCCCAAATTCCATTACCCCATCACCTTGGACAGCTAATTTAACTCGCGCTGCTTTAGTGGCTAACAAAGTTTGATAATTTATAATATTTAATATGGCTGTTTCAACTAATTGACATTGTGCTAAAGGACCTTCAATTTGCATAAGAGGTTCATTAGCAAATACGATTTCACCTTCACGCATTGAACGTAAGGTTAATTTCATTTCGAAGTGACGTAAATAATCAATAAAATCATCATCATAGCCAACTTCTTCTTTTAAATATTGTAAATCGCTTGCTTTAAATTTTAAATTTTGCAAGTATAAAATCACGTGTTCTAAACCAGCAAAGACACAATAGCCGTTACCAAAAGGCTCTTGCCGATAATAAACCTCGAAAACGGCTTTTCGCTGTGCAATTCCTTTTTTAAAATACGTATACATCATATTTAATTCATACAAATCTGTATGCAGGGTCAAAGAATCGTCTTGCCCTAGTTCTTGATAAAACATTATTTCCTCTAATTCCAACTAATTTTTGCTTTATTATAAACATTTCTAGCTTTTTAAACAATTAGTTATTCTGCCAAAAGTACTTCATAAACCTTTAAAATACTTTCAAGTTGTTTTTTTAATGAGAATCTACTGGCCGCATATTCTTTTTCGCTTAGCGCCATTTGCGATAACTGTTCTTTTGATAATTCAATTGCCTTTTTTAAATTAGCAGCAATTGAATTAATATTACCCACAGTAGCAATAAAACCATGTTGCTTATCTGGAATCATCATTTTAATATCACCAACAGCCGTCGAAAGTAGTGGTAAAAGGTTATCACTAGCTTCCAATAAAACCAAAGGGAAGCTCTCAGAATAAGAAGTTAAAACAGCTAAGTCCATTTTGCGATATAAATTTTCCAACTGTTTTTGTGAGATAAATCCCAAAAAAGTAACTTGCTTTGTCAACTCTAACTTTTGCGCCAATTTTTTCAAACTTGCAAGTTGGGTACCATTACCAGCAATATATAAATGAACATTAGGATTATTAATTATTTTTAGTGCTTTTAATAATAAATCTTGCCCCTTTACTTTTTCTGTGCGGGCAACATTTACAAGATTAAAGCACTGATGTTCTTCTTTAACAGGAATTGCACTATTAGCATGAAATTTTGTTCCGTTATATATAGCGTGTACTTTATTCGCGTCTAAGTTGGCTCTTGTTACTAAAAGTTGGGCAAATTTTTGGGTCACTGCAAAAACACATTCTGCTTGTCTAAGGGCGTATAAGTTGGCTGTTGTAAATACATGACCTAATATACCGTGATCTGCAAAATCGAGATATGGATCTGAATGGACTGTTACACACCACTTGGCCTTAATTTTATGCTTAATCAAGGCAACAAATAAATTAGCGCGCGCACCATGGGTATGCACAATGTCAAATTCTCCTTGATTAATAAAGGTACGCAAACGCTTAAGTCCAGTTAAATCATAACGATTATTCACCCCTAAAACATGCACATTTAGTTGGGCATTTACTGCAGCACTAGCTACAGGTCCTGGAGCCAAGCATAATAAGGTGAAATCTTGCCCCGCCGCTTTAGCCTGCCTAAGTAGATTAACAATATGGGTTAGCCCACCGCCATTTTCAAGACCTGCATTTACATGCAAAATTTTCATAACACTTTCTGTTCCTTTTTAGATTGGTATATTTTTTGGACAAATTTAGGTAAAACTAGCATCCGTTTAAAGCGGCTAGGATTTTTTAACAAACGATATAACCATTCTAGGTGTAACTTTTGCCAAGATTGCGGTGCTCTTTTGACTTTGCCTGAAAAGACATCAAAGCTTCCTCCCACCCCCATCATCAAAGCTGGTAACAAATTTTTGCGCAAAAGGGCTAAAAGCTGTTCCTGTTTAGGTGAGCCTAAAGCCGCAAAAACAAGGTCTGGCTCTGTTCGTTCAATTTGATAAGCAACTAACTCTAAGTCTTCTTTAAAATAGCCATCCCTTGCACCAACTAACTGAATATCAGAGTATTCTTGAATAATTTTTGCTTTAGTTGCTTCAATCACACTAGGTTCAGCCCCAATTAGGTAAACTCGTAAGTTGCGTTCATTGGCAAATGACATTAACCAAGTAAATAAGTCATAGCCAGTAACTCGTTCAATAATTGGGTTACCTAAATACTTTGCTGCCTTAACAATTCCGATCCCATCAGCCGTAATGTAATCTGCATCGTATTTTAAAATTTTCATAAATTCTGGATTTTCATTAGTAGCCATAACAATTTCCGGATTAGCAGTCACGACCAAAGTCGATTGATGAGCATTAATTTTGCCAATAAATTCATTTTGGAATTGTTGAAAAGATTTATTATCAAAGTCAACACCTAGAACATTCACTTTATCCATGACAAATTCCTCCATGTTCCATTTATTATATTTTAGCAAACTATCAAACTTTACGTGACATGTTTTACCTTTTCTATAAATATGATAATATTAATTCGTCAATTAATAGGAGCACTAAATATGAAAAAAGTTATCACCTATGGAACATTTGATTTATTGCATTATGGTCATATTCGCCTACTTCAACGAGCCAAAGAAATGGGCGATTACCTTATCGTTGGCCTTTCAACAGATAAATTTAACGAACTACAGAAGCATAAAGAATCATACAACAATTTTGCTGAACGAAAATATATTTTAGAAGCAATTCGCTACGTTGATGAAGTCATTCCCGAACAAGATTGGAATCAAAAAATTGCTGATATTCAAAAATACGATATTAGTTTATTTGTTATGGGAAGTGACTGGCAGGGTAAATTTGATTTTTTAAAGCCATACTGTCAAGTAACTTATCTATCACGAACACCGGGTATTTCAACGACCAAAATCAAAAATGACTTAAAATAAAAAGCTTTAATTACCTACGGGTTAATTAAAGCTTTTTTATTTAGAAAATGTAAATTCAAAACGATCGGCTACATAACTTGCTCTTGTATATTCAAATGGCTCTCCAGATGAAAGTTCTGTTACTTGTAAACGGGTAATTAAAGCTTCTCCTTTTTTAGCATTAAGTAAGCGCGCCGCATTTTCATTCGCAATTGCGGCAGAAATATGTTCGGTTACGCGACCAATTTCATAGCCATTTTGCTCTAACGTACGATATAAATGCGTTGATATATTTTCTTTAGACATGCCTAAAATCAATTTATGGGGAATTGTAACAACTTCATAGCAAATTGGCACATTATCGGCATAACGAATTCGTTCCATGCGTAAAATTGTTTGATCTTTAGCCAAATGTAATCGTTCCATTTCTGATAAAGAAGGCTTACCAACACGATATGAAATTAACTTACTAGAAGGAATTTGACCATTGGCATGAGTAATATCCGTAAAAGACATAATACCCGACATTTTTTCTTGCACTTTTTGATTTGCCACATAGGTGCCACTACCCAGTCTTTGTTCTAAAATTCCTTCATCCTCTAAAGTTTTTATTGCTTGGCGTAAAGTCATCCGAGAAACGCCAAATTTAAGAGCAAGTTGACGTTCAGATGGTATCCTGCTGCCAACCTTATAAATATGACTTTCAATTTCACGCTTAATTTGATTATGAATTTTAATGTACATTGGCTCTTCCATTTTGCACCCCCAACTATACCAGTATTATAAGCTAAATTAAAAATAATATAATTATTATTTTTAATTATTTTCTTTAGTAATCCACTTCATTCCCAAAAGCTTGAATTTAGCTTCATAACTACGCTCTACTGTAATTTCTTCATCACTAGTTGCAATTACACTAGCACTTAATTTGGCAGAATCTTTTACCGCTAAATGAGCTCCATTAGAATTAAAAATCAAATCTCGCCCCTCAAACTCTGCATCATCGCCCAATGCTAAAAAATACTGATATTCAAGTCCACCATTAAAGGTCGTTTGGCGTGCACTACATTTTGCTTTATCTTGAAAATCAGTATGACTAAGTATAAGTGAATTAATAATCGTTAGTTGGACCTCGTTAACACCAATTAAACGATCTATTTGACTATTTTGAATAATCACGTGTGGTTTAGAATCTAGATAAACGCAGCCCTTAAAATTGCAACCAACAATGTTAACCCAAGTTCTATCTGTAATATACAGGCAAGTATCATCTTGAAAAGAAAGTTCGCTATTTAGCATGTTTAACCAAACTTCGCCTTGAACTAATAATGAATTTGCTTGTGAATTATTAAAATTAATTTCTATATTGGAATTAGCATATGTTTCAATACTACCATTTATTTGTGAATTATTGATAATTGCCGTACCACGACCTTCAAGAGCCAAAGCCGCAACGTCTTTTACAACATTTTCAATTGTAGAATCATTCATTTCTAAACGAAAATCGGCATCAGCAAATAGAGAAACCGATCCATTTAAAATAATTGTTGAGTATAACTCTAACGTTACTTTGCCATTGCAAGCTATTACCGCTGTATCATCCCCATATCCTTTGATTATGCAATTACGTAAAGTCAAATATGTATTAGCTTTAGGAGGAATATACAAACTATTTGCTTCATCATTAGTATTGAGACAAAGATTTTCTAAATTAACAAATCGACTGTCATTGGCTACATTGATGCAGCCTAAAATAGTTGTATCTTCAGGCAAAGTTCCCGTACCTTTAATTGTAATATCAGAAAATAATATCCCCTGTGGTAAATCATAAAATCCAGGTTCCAAAAGGAGAACATCATCTGTTCTGAGATCCTTTAAAGCCTCATGCCAATTAGTTTCTTCAATACTAGCACCAACTTTAACTAGTCTAGCCATAAAAATTCTCCTTTTGATAAAAAAATCAACGTCCACTTCCTGCTATTTATGCTTACTTTATAAATTATAGTAAGTACAAGTAGTCCTTAACCTATTGCCGCATATTTTTGCATAAAAGCAAGTAAAAAGGCAACTATCACAGCTGCCTTAAATCAATTATCTTATTGGGTTAGCTGGATTCGAACCAGCGCATACTAGTACCAAAAACTAGTGCCTTACCACTTGGCTATAACCCAGTGACAATGGAGGAGGGTGGATTCGAACCGCCGAACTCAGAGAGAGCGGTTTTACAGACCGCCGCGTTTAGCCACTTCGCTACTCCTCCGTTACGCACGTAAATTATATTACCGAAAAACGTGCATAATTGCAAGCAATTTTTTGCTTAATTTTTATTTTCATTTATATATTTTTCAAGACGCTTTAGACCTTCATCAATTTGTGCCATCGAAACCGCATAAGAGAATCTAATATAACCCGCTCCTGCTTGGGCAAAACAGGAACCGCCTGTAACTGCAACATGAGCCTTGTCAACTAAATCATAGATAAATTTATTGTCATCTTGCTCAAAACTAGCAGGAATTTTAGCAAAAATATAAAAGGCTCCTTGAGGTTTAACACAAGTAAAACCTAACTTAGTCAATCCGTTATATAAAACATCGCGTCGCTTTTTAAACTCTGTCTTCATTAATTGCGCATCATTCATCCCATTTTTAAAGGCTTCTTCAGCTGCATCCTGCATTGGTGTAGGCTCAGTAGTAGCTATAAATTGATGAACTTTTGCAATTTGTGCCACAATATTTTTTGGTGCACAAATAATACCAATACGATAACCAGTCATTGCCCAAGATTTAGAAACACCATTTAGTAAAATAACTTGATCATGTAAAGTTTTTTCCATTGATGCATGATCTTGATCATAACAAAGTTCACTATAAATTTCATCACATAAGGCAAAGATTGGCTTATCGCGAATCACATTGGCTAAAGAATCTAGTTCCGCTTGACTATAAGTCACACCAGTTGGATTATTTGGATAATTCATTATTAATAAGCGCACGCGATCCCCATATTGATCAAGTACCGCTTGTAATTTATTGGGCGTCAATTTAAAGTTATCCGCTGAAGTATCGATTTCAACAATTTTAATTTGCTGACTAATCATTCTGGCATCACTCATATATAATGGAAATATTGGAGTAGGAACAACCATAATATCGCCTGGATTTAGAGTTGCAATTACTGTATCAAAAATTGCCTCAGTTACCCCATTAGTAACCAAAATTTCAGTTTCAGGATCATATTTTTGCCCATACTTTTGAGCTAAAAATGCACCCGCTGCTTGTCGTAAACCTATTGTCCCGTTTGATGGCGCATAATGTGAGTGATTTTGTACAATTGCTTTTTGGGCAGCTTCTTTAATATGCACAGGAGTGTCAAAGTCAGGTTCACCAATAGTAAACTTAACTACATCAGGAATTTTACTGGCATAATCTGAAAATTTTAAAATTAAATTTTGGGGAATATCAGTTAAACCAGACTTCATGTATTTTATCAAATCAACCATTTTTTCACCTATCCTCTTTATATTTTCATCAATTATACATTTAATTGCAATTATTTTCTACCTATTTTTTCATAATAATACCAATTATTTAAAAGCAAAAAAAATAGACAGCTAGCTGTCTATTTTCGGGTTGGGTGTTCGTATGAACAATTGGGTTAGCTGGATTCGAACCAGCGCATACTAGTACCAAAAACTAGTGCCTTACCACTTGGCTATAACCCAATTCATTTGAGCTTTTACTTGGCCGCTCAACATTTAATAGTATAGAAAAATGTCGTGCGCAAGTCAAGAGAAAAATTTATTTTTTCTGATTTGAGCTCACATGCGGTCGCATAAGCAAATATTGCATTTCCTTAATTAGTTAAAACAAAGTCCTATTTTGCCCTAATTAATTAGCGCAAATTTCTACGTAGCACGATAACTAGACTTTTAAACTAAGTTTAGCTCGTAGGCATTTCTGAGCCCATCTTTTGTTTGATCAATGCGAATAACGCCGCGATATTTAAAGCCGGTGGATTTAATCAGCGCCTGCATCCGGAGATTGACTGCATGAGTGTCAATGCGGAAATTTGATATTCCTAAAAACAGGCCACGAGAAATTAAGTTAGAAATAAATATTTGTCCTAAATGCTGTCCGCGAAATTTAGCCGAAATTGCAATCCGATGGATAGTAGCATACTGAGTGGTTTCATTTTGCCACTCGCCGTCTATCGCAGCATAGCTAGGCTCAATACTAGTTTGCAAAACAGCAATGCCGGCAACTGCTTGATCAATCATTAAACAATATGCTCGCTTTTTGACAATGTCATCCAGTAAAATTTTCTCATTCGGGCGACCATTTTGCCATTGCGGGATACCATCGCTTTTCAGCAATTGCTTTGCTTCATTAATAATTGCCATTATTTGCGTTAAATCACTTTCTTGCGCTAATCGAATATAAATTGCCATGCATAAATCCTCACTTTAATAATAAGGTTAATTTTAGCGCAATTATTTCTTTTTAGCAGTAAAAAATAGGACAAAAAAGACAGCCTCTTGCAGCTGTCTCAAAACCAAAATTATTTAATTAAGGTTTAAAACCAGTATTATACTTTTTATTCTTAGCAATATAAGTCGGTACGCTAATAAAATGCATTGAACAAATGTCATCAGTATGCGAGATACTGAAACCATAGTAATTATAATCGCCATCGTAAAGCGAATCTTGCGTATTAAACAGGTCGCCGGCATGTTCCCATTCCTGGTAATTACTGCGTTGCTTTCGTCCTTGCTCGCCACTGCCAGTATACCCGAACATCATTTGCTTTAAGCCAAAATAGACGCTCTTTTTAAGTTCAGTCATTGTCATCGTATTATTTTGATTATAAAAGCCGGCCATGTCTTCAACATAATTATCATTTAAATCTAGGCCATTAGCTTTACATGCACGAACGATGCCTGGGACATAATGACTATCGCGAATGGTCTTCTTATTTACCACATATTCAGTCGCAATATCCTGAGCCAATTTACGCACACCGATACTATCGCGCCAAGGATCTAACCCCAAGTTATTGCGAGCCTGATTGATCAGACGCAGAGAAAAGGTCGTTAAAGTATCGGTTTGTTCTGGTGTAAGCTGGCTTAAATCAATGATAGTTTGATCATCGGCCTTGGTTTCACCGTTTTTAATCCGACTAAAATCATTAGTATTCATCCCGCTCATCGAGGCATTGATAAACTTCTTAGATGGATTTCCCTGATAAGCCTGCAGCAATTCAGCTCTGGTATAACCCGCTGGCAATTTCATTGTAGCCTGAACATTGACATTTGGCTTAATCGTTTTAATAACTTTAGCATCCTTAGCTAAAAGCCAATGTGAGTTATTACCTATCTTATAAGCTGTTAGTCTCTTTTTACCAATCTTCTTTTTACTACTATATGGGTATTGAGACTTAGGACTGGCATAATAATTGGAATGCTTTCCAGAAAGCTTATAAAGCCGGACTTTTTTATTTTTCTTTGTTTTGACAAAACCTTTAACTGTAGCAGCGGAAACTGGAGTAGGTTCGTGCAGTACAAGCGCAGGAATAGTTGTCAAAAAAATAACATTAATAATAGCAATAGCTAATTTGCTTTTTTTCATTTATCTTCCCTCAAGAGTATTTACTGATTGGCTCTGATGGCTTTATATTTCATTCTAAATCTATTTAGAATTTAATGCCAATTAATTTTTCCACTCAAAATAACAAAATTAGACAATTCAACCGTTAAAGCAAATAAATTAGGTGTAGTACCAGAAACATTTGTTAGAATTTAATCATTGCTTACAATACACCCTTTAACCATATTGGTCGATTAACAAACTAATTATACGTGAAATTCATATCTGTCGGAAATAATATACTGTTCCCCAGCATGAACAACATTATTATGCTCATCTTCAATACAGACTTGCAAAAGAAGTAGCGGGAAGCCAATCGATTTCTTTAAAAATTTAGCTTCGCTTAAACTGGCTAGTGCAACACTAATAATCAAGTCGCGAGAATTCAACTTGGCAATTTGGTATTTATCTTGCAAAATTTGGTACAAAGACTGACTTAGGTCTTCTTTTGCTAACCCAGCAAAACGTGGTAATGGGAAATAATTGCATTCCAACATAATTGGTCCGTCATTGACAGAATGAACTCTTTCAATAAACAACGAATGCTTAGTTTCCAGAATTTTGCGTAACTTAGGTGGCGTTTCTACTTCCTTAACCTTGATTACCTCAACGCTTGCCTTAAAACCCTCTTTTTTGGCAATCTGAGAAAAACTTTCAGCTGCCGGTGAACTAATAATTCTTTTTACTTTTTGCGGTTTGCGGACAAACGTCCCAACTCCCTGGATTTTTTCGACTAAGCCGTCTTCAGCTAATCCCTTAATTGCTTTACGCAAAGTAACCCGACTAACTGCAAATTGTTCACTTAGCTCAAACTCATTTGGCAGTTTACTGTTAACGGGGTATTCACCAGTAATAATTTTTTGTCTGATTTTCTCCATTACCTGAGAATATAACGAACCTGTCTCTTTCAAAAGTCACCACTACCTATATCATTCTTTACTTTGCCCCAACGGCATTAGTTATCCAAAAACTTTTCTATCTATCCAGTTAAATTGTTTCTTTCTATTATGAACAGTATAAAACAAAATCAAATTAAAGTACGCTACAACTTTATGCGCAAATAGATTTCATACTAACCTTAATAGCATAGAAACTAACAATTCAGCTATTAAACTAGCGAGCCATTCCTTCATTATCAGTTAAAATAAAAAAGGATTCTACTTTTCATAGGATCCTTTTCTAATCACTTAAAATTGCTCAATTAACTTAATTAATAAGTCAACTTCCACATATAACGACGCTTAGTTAATGGATGCTTTCTTGCCTTAGCTAATTCTTCAGCAAAGACACGCATTACACCGGTATGAATCATTGGGTTGAAGTAGTCAATCACATTCTCACTAGCCACTTCATTTAAGCCGTAATCTTTGGCATCAATATTAGTGATTTGTGCATCAAATCTTTGCAAGAAGGTCAATGCGCGGGCATCTAAATGACGGGTTTTGCCATCATTCATGAACAACAAGTATGGTGCGTCTTTTTCTGTAAGTTCAAATGGTCCGTGGAAATATTCACCAGTATGAACTGTTGGGGCAGAAATCCACTGCATTTCCATGAATAAGAACGAAGCAGTTGAGTATGCTACACCAAGTGATGCACCGCTACTTAAAACATAAATTGTTTTTTCGTTTCGGTATTTTTCACCAAATTCTTTTGCCATTGGTCCAACTGACTTAACTGCATTTTCAATCAAATCTGGCATCCCTTTGAATGCGTCCAAAGCTTCATCGTAGAATTCATAGCCTTCAAATTCTTGTACAATCTCGACTGCCAAAGCCAAGCAATAGGTCATCTTTTCAGTTTTAGCAGCATAGTTTTCGTGGAAACCGTGGACTACCTTATATTCAGTTTCCTTAATAATAGGTGAATCTTCTGCCATTGATAAAGTTACGACATGGGTACCAAGCTCTCTGGCCTTCTTAGTAGCAGCAACTGATTCTGGTGTAGTACCACCAAGTGATGCTGTGATGACAATGGTATTTTCACCAACACCCTTTGGCGTATCATAGTTAAATTCGTTGGCAGTATAAATCGCAGACAACAACTTAGTGCTTTCATGAGAAATAAAGTAGTAGCCTGGATACAAATCAGCCATTGAAGCACCACAGCCAACAAACAAAACTCGGTCAATGTTAGGTTGTTTTGACTTGATATCACTAACAATTGCCTTAACTTTTTCAAAATCCATAATAATTTTTTCTCCTATCAATAAAATCAAATTTTAAATAACTGGTTACCAATATTTAGTTAAAAATTCCTAATACACTCAGCAAAATACCGCCGACAATACAGATCACCATAATCCAAGCGGTATTAACCTTTTTCTTGATTAGGTAAAACATGCCAAAGGTAAAGGCCAATGACAGCATCTGTGGGAAAATCGAATCCAACGTCGTTTGTAAAACAAAAGTCTTACCAAATTTAATTGGCGTCGTAATTCCAATCATTGTGGCAATCATGGCCCCAATTACCATCAAACCAACCACATTCATCAATGACATAATGCGGTTAATCATTCCGTTGCCAATCAGCTTTTGGATATTCTTCTTTCCTTGCAGATAACCCCATTTGCCACCCCAATAAGTAACAGCAGCAGACGGAATGATGGAAATTATCATTGCCAGGATTGGACCAAAGATATTGCCTTGCTGGGCCATATTAACTCCTAACCCAAAGGCAATAATCTTTATTGTTCCTTGGAAAAAGGAATCACCAATTCCTGACAATGGCCCCATCAATGAAGTCTTTACACTGTTGATTGACTCCGGATCAAAGGTATCAGGATTTTCCGCATATTCTTCTTCCATTGCCGAAGATAAACCTAAAATAAACGAGGTTAACTGCGGAGTACAGTTGAAGAATTCCATATGCCGGTGATAGGACTCTTTTTTCTTCTGTAATTTTTCTGGGCTATCCGGTTTTTCACCGTAAATCTCATCAATTGTTGGTGCCATGCCATACATAAAGCCCATGTTCATCTGCCGCTCATAGTTCCACGAAGTTTGAATGGCCCATGACCGCCAGAAGAATTGCCAAAATTTATGACGTAATTGCTTATTTGTATGTTTTTGTTCAGCCATAATTTTTACTCCTATAATTCTTCCAAATCATCTAGGCTGTCATCTTTGGCAGAAGAGCCAGAATCGTTATTGCCATTATTATTCATAAACTTATTCAGGATAATTACTAAAATTACTGCAAAAATAGCAACACTGATTACCGACATCTTGCCGTATGCCGCAATAAAAAAACCTAAGAATAAGTAAACAGCATTTTTCTTATCAATCATGGTTGACATTAGTAACGCAAATCCGTATGCTGGCAAAATTTTACTTGCTAAGGTCAAACCATTTGTCAACCAAGCAGGAATCATTTTTACCAATGCGGTAACTGCATCGGTTCCCAGGTAGATTGCAAAAAAGATTGGGATGAAATAAAGCAAGCCATAAATAATTGGACCATAGACGATATGGTAACTACAGGCCTTTCTAAATTTGCCATCATCAATTGCTTTTTCAACTAACGAGTTAAATGAAGAAAACAGCATTCTGACAACAATAGCAACCAATTGACCTAAAACCGCAACTGGCAAAGCCACAGTTAGTGCCGCTTGAGCACTTGTATGCGATAAAATCGCAAAAGCTGAAGCTACAACTGAGCCCAGAACCATGTCAGGAGGAGCAGCGGCTCCAACAGCCACAATCCCCATTGATACTAATTGCAGTGTGGCACCAACCATTAGTCCTTTGGCAGGATCTCCTAATGCCAACCCCACTAGGGTACTGATGATTAATGGTTGTTCAAAATTTTCACGTCCAAGAAGTCTTGAGTCGAACATGGCAAAAACACCAATTAGTCCGACGATTAATGCTTTCCAAAACATTTTTCTAGCCTTTCTTTCTAAATAACGTTATTTAGAAGCTCTTTATTGAATGAAGGAACCTGTTGCATTGAAATCTTTATTCCTTGATCACACATCTTTTTTGATAATTTAACCTCTTCAGGCGTCAAGTAAACAGCATTGCTAAAGCGCTGCGCATCAGGCTTTGCTGGAATTAAGCCATAGTTAATTTCTTCAACTGGTCCAAATTGATCAATAAATTTACTCAATTCAGTGACATTTTCAAAGATCAACATAATGTTATCTTTTAAGGCCTTGATTTGATCGATTTTAGCAATTGCAGCATCAACACTAAAAACGTTTAAGCGAACATCTTCTGGTTTAGCTAACTTTAACGACATTTTCTTAAAATCATCTTTAGCAGTGGCCGTGTCAATTACGATTAAGCGCTCAATATTTGCAAACTTGGTCCACGAAAATATTACCTGTCCGTGCAATAAACGGTGATCAACCCTAATTACCTTTATCATAATAAATCTCCTCCATCATCATCATCTTCACTCATTAACTTATTAACTGATAAAACTCCCTTCTGTCCTTCGGCAATTGCCTCCAAAATAGCATCTTCACTATCCTGCGCATTCACTGTGGTAACTAAAGTAATAATCAGAGGTAAATTCATGCCAGTCAAAAGCGTTAAGTTATGGTGGTCTTTTAACAACTGGATCATTTCATTATTAACAGATCCACCCAATACATCCGTCACAACAATAACCTTATCCTCTTTACTTGCAGCAACAGATTGTTTGACGTCGGTAATAAAACTTTCGTCTTCGGAACCACTGCCATAAGCTTCAAACGCCTCAAGATTGTCCTGCTTACCAGCAATCATCTCAACTGTATCCTTCATGCCCTTTGCAAGCTTGCCATGACTAACTAAAATTATTTTCACTTCTTTTCACCCCTAATCAAAAATCAAATATCCTAAAATGTCTTTTTTAAAAGTATAATGTATTAACACGTATACCTAAATAATATTATAATGCCTAAATTCTGTAAAGCTTTTATTTGAAAATAATTAAATTATTTTTGCATTATTATCATTTTAAAGCGGTATCATTGCTTTTTGATGAAATTTTTACTTATTGATCATCTTAAGGGTATTCTGCCAAAAGCTGCGCTCTTATTAAGGGCTACAGTAATTAGCAACATTACTTATACTCTTCTTTCCACATATAGCGCCGAGTCAGATAACTTTCATGTGTTGTATATGATAGTTCCCTCGTATAAACGTTATTTAAGATAGAAGAAAAAATTGAATGGTTAAAATATGGGGCAATCTCTTCTGGGAGATCATCTAGGCCAATTTCTTTACCATCTAATACGTATAATTTCTCCCCAGCAAATCTTTGTTCAAATCTTAAAGCACGTTCATCCTCTGGACGAGTTTTTCCTGTAGCGAGCAATTGAAAAATTGATTTTCCCTTATCGGTCACTTCAAATGGTCCGTTGAAGTACTCGTAGCTGTGAATGGTGGGTGAATTCAACTGTAGCATTTCTTCCAAATTACAAATCGAAAAGATATAAGCGGCTCCATAGGCGGGCCCGCTAGCAATAACGTAGATTATCTTTTGCTTTTTATTTAATTCTGCCCATTTTTTGGCCAAAGGAGGCGTGTATTCGACTGCCCTGTGATAAATTGGATCTAAATCGGCAAAAGCCGCCATCGCAGCAGCATAATTATCATAGCCTTCTACTTCATTTAATACATTCATAGCAATACATAGACTAATACTGCTATTAACTCGTTCAATCCTACTTTCATCAAGTGCCAAACTCTCATACTTAATTTGGTAGTCAGAGTAGTCTAATAGTGCTGATTTTTCCACATATAAGGAGACTGTGGTTGCGCCCGCATTTTGTGCAATTTGGGAAGCGACAATTGTTTCTTTGGTACCTCTCATTGAACACAAAACTACTAAGGTATTTTGGTCCAGATGTTTCGGGGCTACATAAATAAATTCACCACTGGTATACATTGCGGTAAAAATGTTTTTGCTTCTTGTTGCAAAAAATAATTAGCTACATAAAAGCCACCAAAGGAGCCACCAGCTCCTACCCACAAAATTTGTTTAATCTTGCCGTGCTTTGCTATCTTTGCTATCGCCTGCTTGACTACCTTTTTCACTTCCTCTCGCAACAAGTTTTGCGCAGTGACAAATTCACTTATGCCATTGATCATTAAAATTAACTACCAAAAAAAGGCCTAGTCGAATTGACTAGACTCTTTTTACTTATTAAGTTGTTATTTATATTTATTATCTATTTCAGGCGATTAGTACCAACCATTTGCTTGCCAAAATTGTTTAGCCGCTGCCCATGAGCCATAACGACTAGCAACATATTGATTGGCAACACGTTCTTGATTAGCAGCGGAATAATCACCATTTAAATATGCAGCTGCTAGTTGATACTTGCCAATATATTGACCATTTTGTGCACTATATGAGCTACCTGATTCACGATTAGCAATCCAAGCCTTGGCACTAGATTCTACATCATTTCCAACCATTGTCTCATTCTGTGTATTGGTAGGATTATTATTTGTAGTAACAGTAGAACTATCAGACTCTACTGCTACTTGAGATTGAGTTTCGGTTTCATTTATATTTGCTGGATAATAGCCTGAATTTACGTATTCAGCTTTTACCCATTGATTTTTGCCTAAATCATACCATTTTTCTCCATTATGGTCATAGGCAGTTTTTATGACTTTCCAAGATGAATTACTTGGTAAAATTTGTCCAGTAGCTTCAGGCTGCTCGTAACTATTCCAAACGTGAATACCATTACCTTCAACATAGTTCACAGTTACAACTGCTGCATCATTTTCAACGGTAGCCGCATGAACAGTATTAGTTTTAGTGCTGTTCATCAGCGCAACGCCTGAAACAGATAATGCTGCTACTGCTGCTGATTTAACTAAGATTGATTTTACCTTCAAAAAAATTCTCTCCTTATCAAATTTCATATCATTTCCTCATTAAATTGACAAATATGCATTAATCAATTCAATTGCTTACATACTACAGTGTTTAAATTGCAGAACTATAACAGGAATATCACTCAGTCTTTAAAAAAATATTACTTCTGTTAAAAATAATGTCATACTTGTAACATTTGCTTCACATTCATGCAAAATTGAAAATTAAGTCCTGATAAAGATTCTGAATATACTTGTCACATACAAAAATAAAAATTTACCATCGGTATATTCTAACTAAACCTCTAATTTTGCAACATAAATGAAAATATTATTTTTGCTTTTCTTCTTTAATCATGAAAAGTGCTATTATAAAAGTTAAGATTTCAAAGAAAGGGTGAATGAATTGAGTAAGTATATCGTTAAATTAAGTGAACAAGACTGGCAAATGATCAAAGATTGTCATTCTAAAAATGATTCAATCATGCAGGCCTTGGCTGAAGCCAAAAAAGTCGAAGATTAAAAATTAAAGTTGTTAACTTTTGCTTTCTCTTTGAGAAAGCTTTTTGTTTACAAAAAAGTTAATATCATTAACTCAAAAGGAAATATATGGTATAAATTATATTTATAAAAAATAATAGAGGAAAAACACTTGGATTTTTCCTCTATTAATCCATATTTTAAATTTTAGTATTTTTAAACAAGTTAAAAATATCTTGAGCCGTATTAGCAATCTTTAGCTTAGCAATAAAATCTTCATGAGTTAGCAACTTGGCTGTATTCGACAAATATTTTAGGTGCTCATTACTATCAACTTGTGGAATCAAAAATGAAATTACTATATCAATTTTCTGCCCATCTAGTGATTGCCAGTCTATTGGATGCTTTAATTTAAGAATTAGCATTGCTGATTTTTCAATTGCAGCTGATTGAGCATGTGGTATTGCAAAACCATCTGTCATCCCCGTCGAACCTTCTTGTTCACGGTTAGCATAACTGGCATAAACCTTTTTACTATCATTAGCTAAATTATTGTTAACTGCAAAATCAGCTAAATATTTTAAAGCCTCATCACGATTTGGTATATCAACATCTGTTTTAATATTTCTTATTTCTAAGATATCACTTGGATCAAATGTTTCCTCATTTATTGCTGAGGTTCCATTTTTTATTTTAGAAGAAGTAGTTATCACACTATTTTCAGCGGATACTGTATCTTTTTTTGCGAATCGTCCAGCAATTAGTGCCAATAAAACACCAGAGATAATTGAACCTATTATAATCCATAAAACCCATAAAAGGGGCTTGTTAACTAATGGTAAAACAATAAAACCGCCGTGAGGTGCAGGAACACTAATTTTAGTAATATATGTCAATACTGCTGCTACTGCTTATCCCACCATAAAAGCTGGAATATTCCATAAAGGATGTTTTGCAGCAAATGGAATAGCACCTTCAGTAATATGAGTTGATCCTAGCAAAAAGTTAACATAACCTGCTGTTTTTTCGCTCTTAGAATATGCTTTAGGATTCATTAAAACAGCGAATCCTGTAGCTAATGGGGGAGCAATACATGCGGCAGAAACACCAGCCATAAAGAAATAATTACCTTGAGCAAGTAAAACTGTTCCTGTAACATAGGCAGCTTTATTTATTGGGCCACCAAAATCAGATGCACACATTATTCCGACAATGATTCCCAGTAAAATTGGATTAGTGTTTTCAAAACCTTTGAGCCATGTCATCATACCTACATTAATCGCTTTAATCGGTGTATTTAATAAATACATGATGGAACCAGTGATTAAAACTCCTAGAACTGGAAATAGGAAAATTGATTTTAAGCCGCGAAATTTATCATCTGGTAATGGTTTAAATAATTTTTGTAATCCCCAAACCACAATTGTTGCTAAATAACCACCAACAATAGCTCCTAAGAATCCACCACCACCATTAAATGTAATAAAACCAGCAGCTAATCCAACAACAAAACCTGTTCTTTGAGCTAGTGCTTCTGCAATATATGCTCCTAAGACTGGAGCCATCAAATTCATGGTCGTACTACCGACTGTGTTTAACATAGCTGCAAATTGATTGTATTCACTACTCTTAGGATCAGCCGAATTAATTCCCCAGAAGAAGGAAATTGCAATCAAAACACCACCTGCAACAACAAATGGTAACATATGCGATACTCCATTCATTAGTGATGTATACAATTTGTTTCCTACACTTTGATTATTTTCACTAATCACATCAGAATTACCCGAATTTTGACCTTCTTTATAAATAGGAGCATTCAATGCACGATTGATCAACTCTTCAGGTTCCTTTAATCCATGAGCCACAGGAACTACAACTAACTTTTTACCTGCAAAACGATCAGTATCAACATCTATATCAGATGCAACAATTATAGCTTTAGCTTCTCTTATTTCTTCAGCTGTCAAATGATTTTCAACCCCAGTTTGTCCGTGAGTTTCAATTTTGATCGTATAGCCCAGCTTTTTCGCGGCCTTTTCCAAGGCCTCTTCGGCCATAAAAGTATGCGCAACACCAGTAGCACAACCTGTTGCACCTACCAAATCATATTTTGCCATATTAATACACCCCTTCTTTTACTGAAATCTGTGGTAATAATTCATCTAAAGCAAACTCAGTTAAGCCAATTCTGCTTGCAGTGTCGCTACCTGCCGCCACCGCCATCTTTAAAGCTTCTTCAACTGATTTATTTTTTTCTAATAGAGCAATAAAAGTTCCCAGCATTGTATCGCCTGCACAAGCTGAATTGACTACTTTGATTTTGGGCGCATTGGCAAATAAAATGCGATTATCATTAATTAATGCTGCTCCTTGTGCCCCTAAAGAAACCAAAACATTTTTACAACCACCTGCCACTAATTTTTGTGACAATTCTACGATTTTCTTTTTAGTTAATTTTTCCTTGCAGTTAAAAAGTTTTGCTAATTCTGCATCATTCGGTTTTAGCAAAAATGGTTGAAATGGCAAAGTATCAAGAATTGCGGCATAACTACTATCGATAACTAACTTAGCTTTCTTATTATTAGCAATTTGAGCAATTTCAACCAAAATATTGGGTTTAATTCCCTTGGAAAAACTTCCAGAAATCACTACAATATCATTAGTTACCAAATTAGTGGTTAGATACTGCAAAAATTTATCCTGAACGGTTTGATTAATTATAGGTCCCGGATTTACCTCTTTATATTCAGTATTTTCGTCAATGACATTTGTAAAAACATTAACTCTAGTTGGTTCCTTAACTTTAAAAAAATTAGTTTGTATACCTTTTTCCTTTAATCCAGAAACGATATAATCCAATGTAAAACCACCACCAATACCAGTAGCAACACTATCTATACCTAATTTTTTCAAAATAAATGATACGTTAACGCCTTTACCATTTGGTTGCAATTCAAATTTTTCAGTTCTATTAACTACCTTAGGTTCCAACTTTTTTGTCACAATCACTAAATCAATTGCCGGATTTAGAGTTATTGTATAAATCAAAATTTTCACTCCTTTTTATTGACTTTTACTTTATTATATAGATAATTTGTTGTAACATTTTTCTTAATGATAGCGTTTACTTTTATAATATAGAAAAAGTTTTACAAATGAGGTAAATCAATGCCAACTAAAGAACTCAGTTCTGCTGAACTCCACTTATGGAACATTGTCGAAAATAATCCTGAACAAATTGCAAAAATGTCAATAGTTAAATTAAGTCAATTCGCAAATGTATCTACTGCGACAATCGTACGCACAATGCAAAAAATGGGCTATAGCGGTTATACTTCTTACCGTGAATCTTTAAAATTAAAGAGTAAATCAAACTCTGCCTTTAGCGTCTTAAATGACGCTGACGATAAAATCCGTCATGTCATTACTAAAAACGAGATTGAAATGAATAATACCCTCCATAATCTTAGCTACAGCACGATTGAAGATAGTATTTCATTAACTAGACAAGCAAAAATTATTTATATTTTTGCCAGAGGTTTATCAGAATCAATTGCCAATGAATTAATGGTTAAGTTGCAGTTAACTGGGAAATATTGTGAATTTCATTCTGATCCAAATATTATTAAAACTATGGCTAGTAAAATTAAACCTAATGCACTTGCAATTTTTATTACTCTAAATGGCGAAACCGAAGAACTAGTTGCAGCAGCAGCCATTTTGAATAAAAATGAAATACCAACTCTAACTTTTACTACCAATCCAGCCGGAAGTATCATGCCTTATTCCACCATGTCATTTATCGGATATATGTCAAAAACAAATTACTTTCCTGAATATGAGGTGCGTTCACGCTTACCTTTACAAATTATGACACGTATTTTTAGTGATGCTTATTCTGTTAGAACTGGTTTTTATGAAAGCAAATAAAAAGGCCATCTATACAATAGATGGCTTTTCCTATACTGTTTAATTATTCTATTTTTAATTTTTCACGCCAGGATTTTGCACCGCTGAGCACTTTATTTAAATTTTCAATATTTTCCTTACCTTTAGTTGCAAGCCATTTACGTCCAGCTTCTTCATTTTCACCAGCAAACGGTTTAATCGCTGGTTTCCAGGTAGCTCGCCCGCAAAGAACGCCATTAAATTTTGCTCCCACATCCTCAGCCATTTTAATCTCAGCAATAAATTCCTCGCTTGTTACACCAGCTGATAAGAAGATATACGGTAGATCGGTTGCTTCGGATTGCTTTTTCAATAATTTTTTAGCTTCAGCTTGAGTATAAATAACGTTGTTATCGCCATTAAAGCCTTCAACATACTTAAGATTAAAGGGAATTTCCACCTTTAAAACCGTCACATTATATTGAGGTTTTGAGAACTCTTGCATGGTTGCAATAACTTTATTAGCCTTAACTTTAGCAAAATCTTCGCCTTTAGTATCATTAATTTTAGCATCGTAAGTCAATATTTCTAAGAAAAATGGCAATTCATTAGCTTTTGACTCAGCACCTACTCTTTCAACAAAAGCTTTCTTTTTATCATTGATTTCTTCTCCCTCGTCTGGATCATAATAAACTAAAAATTTGATTGCATCACCACCCTCATTCTTAATTCGTAACCCAGATTGATTCTCAATTAAATCAGGCATTCTACCAGGTACAGTTGTATCATAACCAGTTTTTTCATAAGAAAGCAGTAAACCACAATTCTTATCTCTAACTTTAGTAGCAGGAAGACCGTATTCTGGATCAGTCAATATTGATGAAGCATACGGTGTTAGTTCACTTGAAACGGCCTTTTTAAAATCAACAATTGTTGTTTCATCTGCTGGTTTATTTGCTGCATCGGCCAGCATTGTTTTAAGCGATCCACGTTGATCGATTGCTAATGCACTAATGATACCATCTTCAGTTGATAAATTTTCCATATGTTTAGCAACGGTAGAAGTAATTGTTCTCATTATATATCTCCTTTGATAAATTTATTAATCGCACACAATTATTATATACTCAAATTAACAGCTTTAAAAGCGGTTCCAATCTTTGTGTAAAGCTTTACAGATAATTTGTTATTTTAGAAAAATTTTACTCAAAACTGTATCTAATCTATTTGAATTTCAACATTTTTATTCCTAAAATTACAAGACTTAAATATTTAGTTTGTGTTAGAATTTAACTGACAAAAAGGTAACAGAAACAATATTGAGGTGTTTCTTATGACATTCACTTATACGCTGAGATACATGTTGGATCCACGCACAAATACGTCAGAAAAAAAGCAAAAACTACTAAATTTTGTTAAAAATGCAAAAATTGATGATGTTGCATTTTTTATTAATGGAGAAGAATTGAACCATAGTCACCTAACTAAAAAAGAGACTCAAATATGGCTTAATGCAATTAAGCCTGTGCAAAAAGAATTAGCTAAATTAGGCATTACAACTAGCTTAAATCCTTGGACTACAATTATGCATTCAGATAGAGGTTATCAAATTAATCCAACAATTGGTTTCAAAACCTTTGTTGATCTTAATGGCAATAAAGCAAAAGATATGGCTTGTCCTGCTGATCCTCATTGGCGCAAATATATTTGTGAAATTTACGCTCAATATGCCAGTATACATCCCCGGCGTCTTTGGCTTGAAGACGATTTTCGCCATTACAATCACTCACCACTTGGGTTAATGTGCTTTTGTCCATACCATATGAAGTTATATCAGCAAAGATTAGGTTTTGCAGAATCACGCACAGATTTTGTTAATAAACTTCTTCAAACAGGAAAAGTTTCCCAAGAGCGACAAGTTTATCTTGACCAAGCTCGCCAAGAAATGATTGAAAATGAACATTTAATTGAACAGGCAGTGCATAGAGTTAGTCCAGAAACCGATTTGGCTCAAATGACTTCCTATCCTGACTGGCATGCACTTGAAGGACGTGATTGGCAAAAACTAATTATTACACAAGCTGGCTCAGGACATACTCCAATTGCTCGTCCTCATCTGCCAGCTTATAACGAAGTAGCACCATTAAAATATGGTCGTGATTTTGAAGCATATACTAGAATTACTGCGGCTTTTTTAGGAGAAGAAACTGACCTTTATCCTGAACTAGAAAACTATATGTACTCACCACTAGTCAAATCGTTATCTTTTACAAAGTTTCAGATTATCACAGCTGTTCTTGTAGGTAGCAAAGGTATTTTGCTCAACCTATTTGACATGATGGGCAATGGTATTAACGACTCTTGGCACTATGCTGAAATGCTATCTGAAATCAAGCCGTTTCTAACTGAACTTTCAAATAATCGCTTGTTAATAAACCATTTACGTGGCATTAAGGTATTAGTCAATCAAGATTCTAGTTACAGTCTTCAAACCCCAACAGGTAAGGACATCACTGAGCTTCTGCCCCATGAAAAAAACTGGGCCAGTTTGCTTGGATCTTTTGGTTTTGCCATAACAATCACTGCTGTTAATTCAGAAGGTCAACTAAACAACGAAACTATTGCTATATCTGGACAACTGTTGCGCAACTTTTCTAATGAAAAAATTACTGATTTATTAAGCAATAACTTTGTTTTACTTGATGGGGAAAGCGTGCAAGTGCTTTTAGATCGTGGCTTAAATAGTTTATTACATATTAAAAAAGCAAAATGGCACAAATGTAGAACAGCTTATCAAACATACGAACAAGCAGATGGTTATCGAATTAATAATATTGCTAATCCACGAATCACGATGCTTCAACATACTGGTAATTACTTAAAACTTGACTATGAAAAAAATTCTCCTGTTGAAATTTACTCTAATGCATATAATTCAGTAGGAGAAAAATTGGGCAACTTTATGGCCATCGTTAACAAGCGAACAATTATTTTACCAATGGATCAAGATCCTAAATACGGTTGGGAATCTCAATATACTAGTTATAAACAAGGACTTTTACAACAAATGATTAATCAGATTCATTCCGTTGATTATTTAGTTGATATGCCCAATGTTAAATTAAATATTCAAAATGATGGTAAAATTGCGTGGTTAACTAACTTTACTTTAGACAGTTACAAGGAAATTCGATGGCACTTGTCTCAACCGTTATCCAAAGATAATGTAACTGCTATTAAGCAAAAAGGAAAATCTTTTATTCGTGAGATATTATCAATTAAAGTTAAAAATAATATTGCCACTATTTCTACCAAACTTAATCCACTCGAAACAATTCAACTATTGTTCTAATTCATGTAAAAAATAAAACCTGATTTTCTTTTCAAATCAGGTTTTATTTTATTTAACTTTTTATTTTTTCATTTTTGCTAGCATTTTTGAAACATCAACCATACCAGCTTTTCCAGCCGTAATATAATCAGAATCTATACCGTTCATTTGACTATTCAGCCATTCAATAACTAGGGGTAAATTCATTCCTGCAATCAAATGGAGCTGTTCACCTGCCATAATCAGCTGGCTAACCACATTAGCTGGTGTACCACCCATTAAATCAGCAAAAACCGTAATATTTTCTGGATTGACACCAGCAATTTCCTTTTCAAATTTTTGCTTAAAATCAGCTGGACCTTCTGATGGAAGTAAACATATAGCATGAACATGCTCTTGTTCACCCATAATTAATTCAGCACTAGCTTTTACTCCCTCGGCCATGTTTCCATGACTAATTAAAATTAATTCCTTCTCTGCCATATCTATATCTCCCATAAAATTACTTATTTAATTATTCAGACTTTAGCAATAACACCAAGTCCACCTAAGACAACACATAGCACTAATACAATTAAAATTGCCTTAGTTGAAGTCATCCCTTTCTTTCCAAGCAGCCAATATACAAAGGCTACCACTGCCGCTGGCAAAAGTTTCGGAATAATCATGTCAAGATTATTTTGAACATTCATAGTAACCTTACCTATTTGTGGCACCCAGGCAAACTTGATATTAACCATTGTAGCCACTAGCGCACCGACCATAAATACTCCCAATACGGTAGCAGAATCGGTTAAAGCATTTAAACTATCCCGCATATCAGTAACAAGAGATACTCCCTTATCATAAGCAAAATGTAGCTGTTTCCAACGGAAAATACAAATTAACAAACTGGCAACTACCCAGATAATAATACCGATAGGGTTGCCTTGTGCAGCCATTGAAGCTGCCAAAGCACCAAAGATGGTTGGAACAAGGGAAGCAAAGATCGAGTCTCCAATCGCGGCAAATGGACCCATCAAGCCAACTTTTAAACTTGTAACTGTATCCTTACCCTCTATTCCTTCATTCTCTTCTACGGCCAAGTCAATACCAGTGACAATTGTATTAAAGAAGTTGGAAGTATTGAAAAACTGCATATGCGTTTTCAACATCTCTTTCAATTCTGGACTATCATCACCATAGATTTTTCTTAGCTGCGGTAAAATTGTGTACAAATAACCACTATTTTGCATCCTTTCATAATTCCATCCCAGCTGAAAGCCGAATAATGATCGACGATTAATTTGTTTAAAATCTTTATCTGTTAATTGATACTTTGGTTTAGAGTTCATCATCAGTGATCTCTCCTTTATTATCATTAATCTTTGAATCTACATTTCCACTTGGGGCTACGACATTTTTAGCAGCCACTTTATTAATTGGAATACTCTTGTAATGAAGAATTGCTAAAGCTAATCCTATCATAGCAATTGCTAACATTGGAAGTCCATTGAAAGTCGCTGTGAATGATTTATTTGCTACAGCGACTCCAGTACCCAAAGCTTGGATGTTAGAAAAAATAACAGAGAATAAAGTTGTGACAGTAAAACCTAGTATTAAATACGCAATATGCTTTTTAACTGGAAGATAGCGTAATAAAATTGCAAATCCAACTGCTGGAAGTGTAGCACCTGCAACAGTTAACCCAGTACCTAACCACATTAAATCACCGTTTAATGCTTTAGCAATTGTTTGAACCAAACCACGTCCAAACGCCAAAGCAATAAATACTGGTACTGCCCGAGATAAGGCCCACGGGATTGCACCGTATAACAAATTTCTTTCAACCGCACTATAATTTATCTTATCTTGGTCAATCAAATGGTCAACTCTATGTGAAAAATAAGTATTAGCAAATCTTGCTAAAACATCCAACTCAACCATAATTGCTGCAACTGGTACCGCAATTGATGAAATAGCTGTTTGTGGGCTCATACCCTTAACGCTAGTTGAAAATGCAGTTGCTAAAACTGTTCCAGTTGTTGCATCTATCTTTGAAGCACCACCAAAAGTACCTACTCCTAAAACCATTAGCTGCATTGAAGCTCCAATGATTAACCCAGTTTGTAAATCTCCCATAATTATTCCTGCAATCATACCGGCACCAACAGGAGTGTTCAATGATGAATAAATTTGTAACTCATCAAGAATCTCTAAACCTGCGTATACTGTAAGCAGTAGTATTTGCCACCAAGCCATTTTCTTCCCCTCTACTTCATTTTTTCATCAATCAGTTTCATTAAGTCACGTGCATCAACGCTTGGATTAACTTGAGCTATTAAATTCACACCTTTAGTAGCAATTTGTTTAAAAATCTCAGCATCTTCTGAACTAATATTAACCTGTTTGGTTAATTCAGTAGTATCCTCTTTTTTAGACATATTCCCAACATTAATCATTTCAAGACTAACGCCCAAGTTGAGAAGATCAAGAAATTTTTGTGGCTTTTTTGCTACAATAAAAATTCGCTGATTACCATAACGATTATTATTCAAATGATCTGCCGCAACCCTAGTTGGTAAAACGCTTAATCTAGTTGTCATTGGAGTTGCCATTCTTAAGCCGCTTTTTTGAATTTCATCCTTTGCCGCTACTTCATCAAGAACGATAATTCGTTCTACTTGCAACTTAGGAGTCCAAAGATTGGCTACTTGACCATGAACCAAGCGTTCATCAACTCTTGCACCCACAATATTCATATCTGCTCCTCCATCTATATATTAAGGAAATTTAAATAATTAATAGAAACCGCTTTCACATTTACATAATAAGGTACCAACCAATTTTTGTCAACAAACAGCTCATAAATAATTAAAGCATTAATATTTTACTGTATTAAATTTTTTTACTGTCAAATACCTTTTAAAATTTATGAATTGTTACTCCCTTAACGACTCGATTAACCGTTCCAGTTGGCGATGGCGTATCTGGCTTATTACCCACTTTAATTGAGGTCAATAGTGCGAGCGTTTGACCAAACATTATATCTGGTAAGGCCAAATAGGCATTGGGTAACAAATTTTTTTCAGCAAAAGTGAATGATTTTCCGTCAAAGTTTTGGCCCTCTTTTTCTTGACCAACTGCCATCACAAGCGGCACAATTTGATCATCCTTAATCTCATTTAAGATATCCAAGTCGTATTGTCTGGTATAAAAATTATTTGAAACAAAATCAAAAACAATTGTCTTTTTGTCCAAAAATGACTTTGGACCATGACGAAGCCCCATTGACGTATCAAAGAGGGCAGCTACTTTACCAGCAGTCAATTCCAAAATCTTCAGCCTTGCTTCTTCGGCAAGACCACCAAGACTACCACTTCCTATATAAGTGATACGGTTAAAATCAGTATCAACGATCGTTTGTATTTCACTTTCCCGTTCAATGACACTTTCGCCCATTTGGGCAATCTGTTCAATTATCTTACCCTTTTGCTCATCAGCCATTTGGTCAAAAACGAGTAGAGCTGCAAGACTCATACATGAAAATGAACCAGTCATCGCAAAGCCTTGGTCGAGCGATTTTTCTGGCATTAGCAATACTAGTCCGCATGGATCACCAATCAGGTCTTGAGCTAATTGACCAGCTGGTGCACAGGTAATGGCAATTTGATACAAGTGCTTGACCATTTTTTTTGCTAATTCAACTGTTGCCACTGATTCAGGCGAATTACCACTGCGTGCAAACGAAACTAAAATCGTTGGTGTTTCTGGTTCAAGGTAATCTTCTGGCGTAGATACAATTTTAGTGGTATCGATAGCTTCGAAGTTATATTTATTGCGATCGCCATGCTTTTGCAAGTATGGCATCACGGTATTGCCAACATAGGCACTAGTTCCAGCCCCAGTGAAAATAACCCGTACCTTACTCCATTGTTGGCTAATTTTGGCTAAAAAAGCCGAGATTTCATCTTTTTTTTCCTGGTATATTTCCCATGTTTCCAGCCATAATTTAGGTTGTTGCTCAATTTCACGAGTCGTGATTTTAGCATTCATTTGTTCTAATTCTGCATCTATTTTAGTAAACATTTATTTTCTCCTTCTATTAAAAATCAAAATAACTTATTGTATTGGCGCGAACGATAAATAAACTTGTCACCGCGGGCTAGTGATATCGTAAACTCGATCGGAATATTTTTTTCATTGATAGTTTTACGGAAAATTTTCAAACACGGTGAACCAGCTTTTTCATCTAAATACCGGCCCTCTCGTTCACTTAAACTAACAGCCTGCACGTCCTCAAACGCCATTACACCAATTTGGTTGTACTTTTGTTTGAAAACGCCGTACAACTGCTGATTTTGCAAGTCGGTAATCTTAAAATCTGGAAAAAGCCTGGCTGGTAAGTAGCTTTTACTAAAAATCCGTGGTTGATTATTGGCTAAACGTATTCGTACCAACTCATAAACTTGTTCATTTTCGGCTAAATTCAGTTGTTCGATGATATGCTGATTCGGAATAACTAATTTTAAACTTCGATTTTGAGTCGAGGCTTTTTGACCAGCCCGTTTCAATTCCTCAGAAAAAGAATACATCCCGCCGATATTAGGTTGATCAAGAACAACACTCGCAACAAAAGTTCCTTTGCCATGAAGACGATAAATTAATCCGCGCTCTTCTAGATTTTGCAACGCTAATCTAATAGTATTACGACTAATACCGTATTTAATTAAAAGTTGACGCTCACTTGGTAAGCGAGCATTGGGATTCATCTTTTTGATTTGTTTTTCTAAATCAGTAATCACCCGCTGATAAAGCGGTTTTTGCATTGTCTTTCTTCCTTTCCAACTGGTTGATACCACTTATGATTTGAGTGTATCAAAGAAAGCGGTTAATTTCAATTTAATTTTAGCTTATTTTATCTTTTTTCATCAGTACTTATCTGAACTGTTACTTATTTTTAACAGCATTCGCAACATTTTAGTCATAAAAAAGACCAGTAAGATTGTTCACCTTACTGACCTTTGTCATGATTTTATTTATTTATTTTATTACCGCGCCAATCGTAATACTTTTGGCTGAGGCGATTTTTTGGGTTATCATAAACGACTACCCGATACAATGCATAAATTGTTCCTACCATTGCAACTAAACTGGTTAACCAATTTTTAAAAAGTATTTGCACAAGATTAATCACAATTACAAACACAGTCCACATAAAAAGACCATTACGTCTAGCTACTTCTTTTGGTGTAACCTTTTCTTTTTTCATTCAAATTATCCTTACCAGAATCATTGTAATTGACTATGCTTTTTTAGCTACGGTATATTCTACATTCCTCTTCTTCATTTCACGTGCATACCACCAGAATAATAGAAGATAGACTACCAAAGCAGCAATTGCATAAACAATGAACATACCGTGTTGTTTCCATGCATTACCAACTAAATAAGCCAAGAATTTTTCAACTGGGCCTTCCATCGTAGTATCAGAAACCAATGTGTGGGCCGGAATTGCTGCACCAACTGAGTGAGCCATGTTGGTAACAAATGGACCAACCATTGTGCCTGCCCAAAGGAAGATTGGTAGTTCAACCGTACCGATAATAATCATTCGAATGATTTTACCGCGAGTAACAACTAACAAAGCTGGCGTTACACCCATGGCAATAATACCACCGAGTGGCATTAATCTGTTACCTGGCAAAATCATTGCTTCAAGCATCATAATTGGTGCCAAGACATTGGCAGCTGCCCAGATTTCAGACCGACCAGCAAGAAATGGCCAGTCAAGACCGATGTTAAATGACCTGCCGGAAAATTTCTTGGTGGCGAAGTCTGCAATTCCTTGTGATAGTGGCTCAACCGAAGCAATAAACCATGAGCCAATAACGGAGAAGAGTTCAATACATGAACCACCAACAAAGGATAGCGTAAACATATCTTTCCATCCCCGTTCAGTGGCTAAGTTGTTACCTGCAAGTAAGGAAACAAAGACACCTAGGTAAACACCAATGGCAAATCTGCTGCCCCAGAAACCAATTTTTTCATTCAACTTGGTCGAGTCAAAATCGAATTTATCAAGCCACGGAAGACACTTATCAAAGAACTTGTTGAAGACCATGATAATAGGGTTCATCATGTAATTCATGTGCGTGGTCGTCATTGGATTACCTTCAGGCGCATCAAGTAAGTCATTGAAAGTTGGTTTCATCAAATCAGAGTTGATGATCTTCATTGTTCCAATAAAGATAACCAATAGAGTCGAAAGCCATAATGGTGCTCCGACATAAACACAGAATAAGCCGATAAAGGCTAAATGCCAAACGTCAAAAATATCAACATCCAAAGTGTTGGTTTTGTTCATTACTAGTAACAGAACGTTCAAAATGATTAATACTAAGAGGTAAAAAAGAGTATAAGGTGAACCCCAAGTAATTGTTGCTAATGGTGCCCAGCCCATATCCTGCATATCCATATGAATTCCAGTGTGCTTAACAAACTGCATCATTGGCTTTTGAAATGCCATAGTTAGCATATTCATAATATTACCGATTGCGGTAATCGCAATCGCTAATTTCATACCACCTTCGAGCGCTTTAGAAAATTTAACCCGAAAGAGTAAGGCAATAAATGTTAACACGATTAGCATTATCGTGGCTGCACCCATATCAATCAGTGGTTTAAAAAGTGAATTAGCGAAATTAATTATTCCGTTCATTATTAGTTCCTTTCAAATAAAACTATTCTGCATTAATTTCCTTAACTACTTTTTCCACATTGTCATAAACTGGTTTGGCCATTGTTGGTATTCGGTACAAAATAGCACCGGCATCAATCAACGGAATCTTTGGTGTAAATGAAAGATCAGTCTTGGCGATTGTTAGGTAGCCATCATAGTGTGATAATAATTCTTCATTGACATCTTTAACCATGTAGGCATCAACCTTAACGTTATAGCCGCGCTTTCTCATTTCTTCCTCAACTGCATCTTTAATTTGGTGCGATGAGTTAACCCCTGCCCCACATGCAGCAATAAATTTAACTTCTCTACTCATAAAAATACCCCCCTATTGCTCAAAATGCTCACTTAAAAACTGATAAATTTTATCAGGGTTAGTAAGACTGAATAACTCTTGTAGTTTTGAAACAGACGTAAGTCGAAGAAAGTCCATGATTTGTGCCAAGATGTTTGCCTGTCCTTCTGGATCATTATTTAAAATCATAAATAAGAATTTCACTGGTAATTCTTGATCAGGCGCAATCATATTTTTAAATCCAACCGTCGACTTCAAGGCAACCGGAATTACTAAACGCGTATTAACAAATTCCCCTTCAGTATGCGGTACTGCAATATTAGGCAGTTCTTTTGTAATCGGTGATGTGTCAATTCCAGTCGGGTAATTGGCCTCTCGTTTGGCGATTTCAGTAAAGAAATCAGCCTTAACAAGATCTTGTTGTAGCAATTTCTCTGAAACTTCCCTTAAAACCGCGGTTGAATCAATCGCATCGCTGACAAATACAGCTTTTGGTGAAAACAAGCTATCTACTTTCACAGCTCAGACTCCTTTTCCATACTAGGCAAGCTCTTTCGATTTTGTTTGAAAATGTTTTATTTTGTTTGCTTGTCTATAAATATTATATGTAACCGGATTCAAAATTGCAACCAATTTTCTTAATTTTCTACAAATTGAAATAGTGAAACTTTGTTTCTCATTCTGATTTTATTAAACAAATTTCCCTCTGCCTCACCGAGTACAAAAAAAGACCACGACAATCTCTGCATGATCTTTTGTATTTGTGTGCGATTAAATTTTGTTTTTTATTTACTTTTATTAGTCGTGGTACACGCCTTCGGCCCACTTCTTATTTTCTTCATCAAAGAAGTGAACATTATCCTTTTGATCAGGATTTGGCTTTGCAATACCATCAATTTTGGTAATTAATTTGCGGTTATCGTCAGTTGGGGCATACCTAGCATTCAAAAATGAATCTACAATATCAAAAATGAAATCACGTCCAAGGACAATACCGCCGAAGCCAATAACATTTGCATTTAATTCACGGCGGGCATATTCAGCTTGGGTAGCGTCGCCAACCATCGCTGCTCGAATACCTTCATTTTTATCAGCAGCCGTTGAAATACCGATGCCTGTCCCGCAAAGAACGATACCAAGATCAGCACGGCCATCAGCAACATCTTCCGCCACGCGTTTACCATACATTGGATAGTGAGTTCTTGTGTTGTCATGTGTACCTTCATCAATTACACGATAGCCCTCATCCTTAAGGTGATCAGAAATAGCCATTTTAATTGCAGTCACAATATGGTCATTACCCAAGGCAATCACCGTATGCTTATCAATTTTAGGATCAACAAATTCTGGTTGTGGTCGATCATTATCTAACATTTTTAGCCCTCCCTTAGATCATTTCTTCTAACATGTTTAGCCGAATCTGATGCCGTCCGCCAGCATAATCAGTATCAAGATAATGTTGCACGATCGAATAGGCTAATTTTTCACCAACAATGCCACTTCCCAAAGCGATAGCCTTGGCACCGTTGTGCATCGCTGTCATGTGGGCAGTTCTTTCCTCGTTCACATTTGCGGTAACCATCCCTTTGACCTTGTTAGAAGCCATTGCCGATCCTACACCATATTCATCAAACATGATAGCTTTTTTAATACCGTTATCCAGTACTTCACGTGTAACTAGCAAGCTAGATTCAACAAAATCTGCTGCTGCTTTTGTTGTAACGTCCAAGACCTCATAATTGTGATCCTTCAAGTACTGCTTGACTTTTTCCTTTAAGTCAAAGCCAGCCTGATCGCTACCAATAACAACTTTCATAGCTAAAACTCCTCTCAAAACAACTACTTATAAATAGTTGTAAATTGACTATAATGTTTTTCCAATTCAGGATCGATACCACGATTAGTAATCAAACCATCAACATCGCGCAAGTCATAAAATTGATGAAAATCGCTGTGATCCAATTTAGAATAATCAGCCACTATCAATTTGATTTGTGAATGGTCCAATCCAATTTTCTCGGTTTGACCCTCTTCTAAGTTAGCTGTTGTCATAGAAGTATCCTTAATACCATTAACACCTACAAAGCCGACTGAAAAAGACATTGTTGCAAGTTCACTATTAGCAAGAGCTCCTAAAAAAGCACCACTGATTCTCCGATAAGAACCGCCAATCATGATCAGATCATAATTATTAGGACTGTTTTTAGCCACTTCAAAAACTGGCAGTGAATTAGTCACTATCCTGAGATGCTTAACTTTCAGGTTGGCAACCATTAATTCTAAAGTAGTGCCCGGACCAACATAAATTGAATCATTTTCATGAATTAGATTGCAGGCGCGCTTAGCAACTTCAATCTTTTCCTTACTATGAATCTCTCTTTTTTGTTTGTAGCTTTTTTCAATACGGCTTTGGTCTGACAAAATCTGTGCGCCACCGTGAATACGCATAATCTTGTTGGACTTATGCAATTCATTTAGATCCCGCCTAATTGTCATATCAGACACCTTGAGGGCTTGAGCCAATTCATCAACTGTTACAAACTTTTGCGTGTTCACTATCTGTAAAATCGTCTTTAATCTTTCACTTTTTAACATGGTTACCTACTTTTTAAACTAGATTAAGCAACTAACTTAGTTCATCTTTTAGTATAATTGTTCTATTTTGTTTGTCAATGTTTGAACATGTTTGATAAACGAATTAAGAATAATTAGCTGCAAGTTATTTCTTCTTTCTAAATCTATTCTATATCATGTTGTTCAAAAATTATTAAATCAATGGCTTCTTTACAAAATTTTGTCTCCCGATAATTCTCGTAAAAAATCATTCAAAATTTCAGCGTATTTTCCAGAAGTAGAAACAGTAATCAATAGGGAAAATTATTTTAGAAAACGATGATTTCAAATCAATCAAACTTGAATAACCTAATTTTTCGCAAAAGTGTCTGACAACAGATTGCAAAACATTAAGCATGATTGATAATTTCATTAACAGTCACCTGGTCTAATCGGGAGAGATTTTCCACTAACAATTGCGTGATTGCCACTATCATAATGAGAATTGATTAATTCACTTAGTGAATTTAGTAACCTGAGATTATTTACATTAGTCACCTTTAAAGACTTCTATTAAAACTGCAATTTTTGACATCAATTAACTTTAAGTATAGCTGGTAACTATCAGTTATGACTGCTATTTTTAGTTTAAAAGATATTTTAGTTATTTACTTAAGCACTTGATAAAATCTTCCTTTAAGTTAAGCTTTTTTATGATTTAGTAGTTTATACTAGTAGTAATCAGTTGTAACGATATAAAAAGGAAAAACATGCTACGAAAATCACGCTTTAGCTTAAGAACTAAATCTGTTTTACTAGTTTTTTTAACAACAGTTATTTTTGTTATTACTGCTGGCAGTATCGCTTCATACCACGTCAAACAGAGTCAAAAGCAAATAATCAAAGAGAAAATTGCTGGAGTTGCTAGAATTGCTGCTCAAGATGCAACCGTTAAGGAAACTCTAAAAAAGCATCCCCAGCCCACCCAAAATAATTCATTGCAAAAATATGCCAATCAAATTACACAGGCATCTCATGTTGATTTCGTTGTCATTTTAGACCGGAAATTAATGCGCTACTCCCACCCTGATACTAGTCGGATTGGCAAAAGATTTAGTTCTCCGCAAGATGCTAAAAAATCAAGCACTGGTAAAAGCCATTATTCACATCGCAAAGGTATTTTAGGAACGGGCTATCGCATCTTTGTCCCTGTTTTCAAGAACAAACAACAAGTTGGCATTGTTTGCGTTGGTCTAACCGATAGCTCAATTAACAGGGCAATTTTATCTGCTCAAAAAGCGGTTATTCTTGGTTCATTATTTGCTTTATGTGCTGGCATAATTTTGGCACTTTTTTTAGCGCAAAGGATTAAAAAATCTCTTTTTAATATGGAACCAGATGAAATTGCTACCAAGCTGCCGGAACTACACGCTATTATTGATAGTATTGATGAAATCTTAATTGCCGTTAATGAACAAAACATCGTAATTACAACCAATTATTTAGCTAAAAAAACATTTCCAGCAGTTAAAGTGGGTACTGCACTAAATTCCAATTTAGCTAAACTAATTTTTAATCATAATCATTCACAAAATAAGACCAATGTTCCGCTCTTAATTAACGCTAAAGAATACATTGTATCCACTAATAGGCTAGTTTATCATGACAAAACTTATGGCCAAATTGCTCTACTGCAAGATCAATCCAAATACCAACAACTGTCTGAACAATTAGCTGGAAGTGAGCAATACATTCAAGCGCTTAGAGCGCAATCGCATGAATTTCGCAATAAATTACAGGCAATTTACGATATGATTGAATTAAAGCAATATGATAATGTTACTAATTTTATTGGCAAAGTTAATGCTAATTACCAGCAAGAGTTTGGCCAGCTAAACCAGCAGATTGAATCACCAGCTTTAGTCGGGTTTTTAACCGGTAAAATTAATCAGGCTAAAGAGCAAAAAGTGACTTTGACACTTACTCCTGATTCCTATTTGCCACAAGCAATTGTTTCAGACCAATTAAATCTTGATCTGATCAAGATTTTGGGTAACTTAATCGACAATGCCTTAGCCGCCATTGATACCAGTGGTGCCATTAAACTCGAACTTACTTATGATACCGAAAGTACAACCCTGATTATAGAAGTGACCGATAACGGTAGTGGTATTCCGCCTGCTGTCCGAGAACAACTTTTTAAGCAAAAATATTCTACTAAAGGTAAAGCTCATGGTTACGGCTTAATGCTGGTTAAGCAGATTATCGATAATCATCACGGCTATATTGACATTACACCTTGTAATCCACATGGTAGCAATTTTTATCTTGAATTACCGATTAACAGCGAGGAGTAAAAATGTTACAGATTCTCATTGTGGAAGATGACCCCATGGTCAATTCAATTGATAAACAGTACCTAATGAAAATAATTCCGCCTGCAAAAATGAAGCTTTATCAAGTAGATAGAGCAGATAAAGCTTTAGCCCTTGCGCAAAAAATGCAGCTTGATTTGGTCTTACTCGATATTTATTTACCCAAAATTTCAGGTACTGAGCTTCTTCAATTATTTATTGAGCACAATCTCCATCCGAATGTAATCATGTTATCAGCTGCTAAAGATAGCCAAAGCATTAACCAAGCATTAAACTATGGCGTACTCGATTACCTGGTAAAACCATTTTCTTTTGAGCGATTCCATAAGGCAATTGAGCATTTTCTAAAATATAATGAGGTATTAAACCAAGATCGACAATTATCGCAAACTGAACTCGATCAGATTTTCATTACACAAGATTTTGCTGGAGAAAAAGAAATGACCTCCTTGCCTAAAGGACTATCAAATTTTTCTCTTAACAAAATAAAGGCAATCATCGCAGAAACACCCGATTATTTTTCTAATCAGGAGATTGCCCGTAAGTCTAAACTCTCACGGATTACCACGAAAAAGTATTTAGATTATTTAGTAAAAACTAATGAATTAACAATCAAAACACATTACCTAAAAGTAGGTCGACCAATTAAACTTTATAAAGCTAATAAATAAAAAGCGAACTATCAGCTGATAGCTCGCTTTTTTGTATATTAACTTAGTCTAACTTAACGTCGTTATCAGTCTTACCTGTCTCTAAAACTTGGTGGAAGTTTTCATAGCTGACTGCAATCATATCGGTTAAAGCTGGACTAGTGTAAGAACCAATGTGCGGGGTTAGTAGAACCTTAGGATATAAATCAACTAACTGCTTAGTCAGTTCATTAGTGATATTTCCTTTAAAATCATGTCCCAGCACTTCAACTTCGTCTGGTAAAACATCACTAGCAAAACCAGCAATTTGATTTTGAGTGATTGCCTTAATAATAGCAGGATAATCAGCAAGTTGTGTTCTCGCCGTATTAACCAAAACAGCAGTTGGTTTCATTTTCTTTAAAAAGTCCGCATCGATTAAACGATCATTTTGACCTGGGAAATACGGCACGTGGATTGAAACAATATCTGATTTTGACAGCAATTCATCCTGCTCAACAAATTCAACATATTGTTTAGCGAAGTCGCTTGGATAAGGATCATAGCCCAAGACTTTGGTTCCCATTCCACTATATAGCTGCGCTTCAGTCGCCCCAATTCGACCAGTTCCGATAATTCCCACAGTACTTGAATGAACTTCCCCAGAAAAAGTGGCGGTCGAAACACTAAAGTTTCCCTGCCTGGTCATATCGACTGCCAAAGCAGTATGTCTAAAGAGCATCATTCCTAGGGTCATTGCCAATTCGGCTACAGCGTATGGTGAATATGCCGGAACACGAGCAACTTTTGTTTCATATTTGGCTGCGGCCTTAAGATCAATATGGTTAAAACCTACTGTTCTAGTAAAGACGTATTTAATGCCCCACTCATTTAATTTCGCCAAGTTTTGTGCGTCTGCCTTACAATTGGCACGTAACAAAACAGCATCTGCGCCTTTGGCAGTTTCAATATTATCATGAGTTAACAATTCAGGTTCCAATTGCACATCATAATGGTATTTATTTAATTTCTTGAAGTAATCTACTTCATTTTCACGTACGCCATAAGCAACAATTTTAAACATAAAAAACCTCCTAATTAATGAAATAATCCGCTTTGACTAAGAACACCGAGAAAGGCAATCCAAAATGGCATTGCCACTACCGCTAAAATTGTCGATACAAAGGATGCATTGGACGATAATACCGCTTCACGATCAAAGCTAATCGCATAAGACGAAGCAACGGCAGCGGTTGGCGTAGCCATCATAATAATGATTGTACCTAAAGCAACATAGCTAATCGGTAAGATGTTAGTCACATTTAAGATGACCAGTATTACCAAGTTAAGCAGTGGTACTAAGACAACCTTATTAAAACTGTAGTACCAAGAAGTCTTGTTTTCCGCAGCTTTTTTAAATGAAGTCGAACCTAAAGTAGCACCGATTGATAGCCAAGCAAGTGGTGATGCTAGGTTAGCCAGATATTGCAGTGGTTTGTACAGCCAAATTGCAGTCTGATCAATTCGGTAAAAGGCAACCTTAATTATTGGTGCACCAGGATTAATTACGCCATTAACAGCTTGTCTTACAGCTACCTGTGGCATGTAATTTTGCACTAGCCACATAATCAGTCCCAAAAAAGTAGCAATTACCACCGGATTGACAAACATTTTTTTGATATTGCTTGCATTCATTTTCAAGCCAGACATCTTAATATAAGCATAAGAATATAAAAAAATCCGGTAGCCAATATTAAAAATCGAGCTATACATTATGCCCTTGGTACCAAAGACCGCACCAACAATTGGAATTCCAAAAAAGGTAGTTGAACCAAAAGTGGTTAAAATTGCTAGAACATCCCGCTTATCTTTAGGATATTTGGCATAAGAAATTGGGGTTACCAAAATCAAAATAATATAAATTACAATTCCCCAAATTAACACATTCATCCCTTGCGAAAAAGTTTCGCCATTAATCGGTTGCATAAATGAGTTGAATGCCAAAGCCGGAAGCGCAACTGTTAAAACAATCTTAGATAAAAGCTTACCATACTTTTCTGTAAAGATATTACGCTTACGTAAATAAAAACCCAATAAAATAATAAAAATTGTTGACGTTATTGAGCTAACTATCGCAGCATTGGAAAATGTCACTTGAATTGCTTTCGCAATATTCATCTTTCTCCTCCTAATTAATTACATATTTCACAATATATTTTAGTTTTAACCTAAATTTTTGATAATAATAGTAAATTAATGTAACCTTTTGTAACTTATGTAAGCGAAATCAAGTAAATATAAACGGGTAATTTTATCAGTAAAGCGATTTGCTTTTTTCTACAAATTCAAATTAATATAATATGTGAATAAAAAGACAAAGAAAGCATTCTATTTTAATTTTCACAAAATAGAATGCTTTTATTATCATTATTTTTATATGAGCTATTTAAAATTCATCAAAGCCGTCTTCTTCTTGCTCTGCTATATGGCTCACCTTCTTATGAACTGACGGTTGCTCAAAAAAGACATACATAATTGCTGCCATTACTACAGCAAAAATCACTGCTCCAGGTGCTGCATAAGTTTGAATTGCCAAAGATATGCCAATAATTGAACTAGAAACTAAATTTACGTAAAAATCATCTGGTTGAAGCCCTGTTATTCGACAAAATTTTTAGCTAAACGCCGGAAGCCCTAAAAGTGACTATACTCGTTAATTAGTTTAATCATTAACCTTAATCCAGTAACCCAATTTATTAAGTTCAGGATAGTATTTAAGATTAAGTTTGCGCCCATTCTTTAATGAAAACATATATGCAGTATTCCAAAAAAGGAAATTTCCTTTAAAAAATAGTGGAACGATACTTGCTTTTTTCATGATAATTCTTACGCAATTTATTAATTTTAAGTTCTCCTATTATTTTGAAATTTAATAGATTGATGATCTTTTATCTTGGTCAATTTACTCATCAATGTAATTTGAAACTAAATAGGGCGCATCACATGTGATGTGCCCTATTAGTTTAGTTATTATACTTTTTATCACTGATAATCTTTCCATTACCAATTGCTTTAATTTTTTGTGAAGCATCATCGTCATCACCATTTTGGTGGAAGACACAACCAGAATACAGCATTACTTGTTTATGCTCATAATCATCATGCTCAAAAGTGTAAGTTATCTTATAGACAACATTACTACTATTATCTGGCGCAGGCGAAATGGAAACAATGCTACAATCCATATCATAAGAAATTATCTCGTCATTGTCATTAAAGTTACCAATCTGCTCATGCAGTTCTTGGTAACCCTTATTTTCCGCGCCACCAACAAATGCATCTTCAGCTGGATCTTCAAAGTTGTCTTCCAAGATATTTTTGGCATCATCCTCGCTGATTAAGCCAGGCCATTCAGGCTTAACGACATTGCTACTACTATCATCGTCATCATCAAAGCCTAAATCATCATAATCAATTACCTTTGATCTGATTGCGTTGCCGTCGACTTTCATCATGACATAAATCTTCATGTCATCCGTAGCAGGATATTCGTTAAATACTTTTTCGCCGTTCTTATCTAACGTACCAACTTTTTTCTCGTTAATATAGACATCCGCACCAGGAGAGCTTTTAACCGTAAAATTGACGGTCTTGATATTCATATTAATTGCACTATTTGAAAAAATATTGGCGCTTTTATCAGCAGTTAACTTATGACCAGCAGCAGTCGATTTAACTACAATATGATATTTTCCAGGAAAAAGTGGCTGTACCTGCTTATAATAACTTTCACCACTACCATTAACCCCGCCGATTTTTTCATCATTAACATAAATCGTCGAATTGGCATGATTAGTCTTAATATGTGGTGTAAAAGTCTTAAATTTTAACGTATATTTAGGGAAAAACAGTAAATAGCGTCCTGACTGTACTAACGAAACGTCTTCATAAGTATCACCATACTTAAAAGCTTCTGCCATCTTATCGGCATCACTACTGTGATCAAAATAATAATTTTGCGTTGGCTTCAAAGCCGCATTAGTGACATGCACACTAGGATTATCCGAGGTAACATAGTCCGCTAAATTTGCCCGCGGATTTTTTAAATACGCAGTAATCTGATCAACTTGATTTTTCCGTTGATAATGATTTGAGCCCCAAGCATAAAAAGCAATGAAAGCAACAACCAAAACGCCCACAATGCTCAAAATTATCTTAGTTTTCTTTTTCATCGGCTGGCGCAGATTATTGTCAGCAGCTTGCCGGTGCGTCTGATCCGTTCGGTATTCCTGCCGGCTTTGCTTATTATTAGACAGCTTTGCGCCACAATTGGAACAAAACTCCTCGTTTTCGTTAACTGGTTGTCCACAATTTGGACAAAATTCATTTTTATTCATCTTTACACCATCTACATTGAACCATTAAAACCCGAAATAATTTGATTAAAAATTGACCGTAAAACGGAATTATAAATAAGTGAGTTCATTATCAAACTACAAACAAAAATAATACCAAAAGCAAGCAAAGCGCCATATGCTTTATCCCGTCGAGCACCGTTATTTGCTAGCAAGGCCACTTCTTGACCAATAAAGAACAAACCAAATAATAGTAAAACTAAAAATAAAGTAAATCTGATACTATTAAGTCCTAAAACCATTAATAAAAAGAAAATGACTGTCAAAATCAAATTTAGGTTACTAGCATGGATACCGCGGTTAACAAAATCTAATAGATTAATTTGCTCATCATAAATAAATTTATATGCCACAAAGTGACTACCAATCACAATCAGTTGGAAAATCAGGACAATTAAAAATACCCGAAAGACAATGCCAAAAGAAATATCAAAATTGCCCCAACCTCTAGTATCGCCCCCAAAATGATTGACTAAGCCAATTGCACTGGTAATAACTGACTTAGCAAAGAAATATAATCCAGTAACAAATAAAACATCTTCAATTAAAATTGTTAACCAACCGTACCAGCTTTGAGCAGCTAAATTGCTAGCTGCGGGACGTTTCCATGATTCAACCAGCCATTCCCAATAATTTTGCAAATAGCTACCAGAATTAACATGTTGCTGATTAACTTCAGCCACAACTGGTGCAGTTTTTTTAGTTACAGTAGTAGCCTGCTCCGGCTCTTTTTCTAACGTAATTGAACGTAAATCGCTACCGCATTTAGTACAAAAATTAACCCCATTTTCCATCAGGGCACCACAATTAGGGCACTTTTTCATTACTTACTCCTTACATTTATAACAACATTATATGAATACTAACTACTTTCATCCGCTCCCAAAATCTGAATAGCAATATTGGATAGTAAAACATCTTCTTCCCACTTTGTCTTTTACCCAAATAACTAAACTATATATAAAAAAAGCTAAAAAGGTAGAACACTAATTCATTGTAAAATTATCTATTTTTACTGTCAAATTGTAGTATTAGCCTGGATTGAACTGTTTCATAGTTGGTGCTTTTGCAAACTGTAGTAAACTAGAAGTTAAAAATGAACAAATGAGGTTAAAAAATGAAAATTGTAAATTTAGATAGTTATGCCTTAAACCCCGGTGACCTTGATTGGACACCCCTTAAGCAGTTGGGCGAATGTACCATTTATGATCGAACACCAGTTGATGATGACGGCGAGATTTTGCGCAGAATCGGTGATGCCGAAATAGTATTAACTAATAAAACACCATTAAATCGAAGTGTTATCACCAAAGCACCTAATCTTAAATACATTGGAGTCACCGCGACTGGGTACAATGTGATTGATACTGCGGCTGCACGGACAGCTAACATCCCGGTTACTAATATTCCAACTTACGGCACCGATGCAGTAGCACAATTTACCTTTGCTCTACTCCTTGAAATCACTAGCCAAGTTGGTTTGCACAATAAACTGGTTCACGAGGGACGCTGGAGCAACAATCCTGATTTTACTTTTTGGGCAAAGCCATTAATCGAACTGCAAGGTAAAACAATGGGATTAATTGGCTTTGGCAGCATCGCTCAAAAAGTCGCTGAAATCGCCCATGCCTTTGCAATGAACGTTATTTTTTATAATCATCGGTCAAAAACTAATCTTCCAGACTACGTAAAACAGGTTAGCCTGAATAAATTATATCAACAAGCTGACATCATTAGTCTTCACGTGCCACAAGCACCCGAAACAACTGAAATGATTGACCGAGAAGCAATTACCAAGATGAAGGATGGCGTTCTATTACTTAATACAGCACGCGGGGGGTTGATTAACGAGCAAGATGTTGCTCACGCTTTGAATAATGGTAAAATTGGAGCAGCTGGTGTTGATGTTGCCGAGCAAGAACCAATTCCGGTAAACAGTCCGCTCTTAACTGCAAAAAATTGTTACATTACACCACATATTGCGTGGGCACCAAAAGAAACACGTAAGCGCCTGTTAGATATTACAATCAACAACTTATCAGCTTTCTTAAACGGAAAAGCCGTTAATGTCGTTAATTAAAAAAATAAGCTGCAAAATTAATCTTTGCAGCTTATTTTTATTCACCTTTTTTAAAAATTAAATGTAATCCGCCGTCTGGCAGTTTTTTGATAAAATCTATTTTAAATTGATCATCAATTCTGCCAATTGTTTCAAAAGCAGTCTTAATCTCGCGGTCACCATTGACATATGGCGAGATGACGAGAGAAATTTCATCGACTAAGTGCTGCTCTAAAAAGACACCATCAATTCTTGCACCGCCACAAAGAGCTAATTTTTCAATGCCAAAGTATGCTCTTAGTTTAACTAAAACTTCCTTTAAGTTAAAATTCTCCTCTCCAGAAACAATATAGGGAATTTCCATTGTACGCAGAAAGGCCAAATATTCTTTGGTAAATTGTAAAATGAAGTTGAACACTTGCCCTAATTAAAAAATGAAAAAAGTCCATTGGACTTCTTTGATAGAATGTAATTACCCAATCAATTCTAGAAAGAAGTTACCAATGAACTCGCTTAATTCTACCATATCTAATCACCAAAAGGGCCAACATCTTGCTTTGCAAGACCGCGTGATTATCCAAGTCTTGCGCCAGCAGGGCCAATCCCTGCGTCAAATTGCCGCTAGTCTTAATTGTTCGCCCGCAACCGTGAAATATGAGCTTGGACGCGGTCAGATTGCACTCTATCACGGTCAACGGCACCGCTATGATGCCCAAGCAGCGCAAAGATGCTATCAGGCAAGACGCTTAAACTGCGGTCGTAAGCAAGCCTGCTTGGCCAAAACTCGCTTTATTAAGTACGTTGAAGCGCACTTCTTCAAGCACGGCTGGTCGCTTGATGCCTGTGTGGGCCGGGCCTTAGCCAGTGGTAAATTTACCCGGGCCGAAACCGTCTGCACCAAGACGCTCTACCATTATGTGGAACGTGGTTTATTACAGATTAAGGCAACTGACTTGCCTGAGTGCTTAAGCCGTAAGACTAAAGCCAAACGGGTACGCCAGCATAAATGCAGACTGGGGCGCAGTATTAGTGAGCGACCTGCTGCTATTAACCAGCGCCGCGAGTTTGGCCACTGGGAGTGCGACTTAGTTTTAGGACATAAAACCAAAGATGACCAGGCCCTTTTAACCCTGTATGAACGCATGACCCGCAAATTCATGATTATCCCGATTAAGGATAAGACGGCTGCCAGCGTCATGACGGCCTTTAAAATCTTGCGCAGTCACTACCAAGAATACTGGAATGAGGTCTTTAAGACCATTACCACGGATAACGGTTCTGAGTTTGCGGATTTAGCCCAGTTAGAAAGAGTATCGCAGACGTTGGTCTACTATGCGCACCCTTACACTTCTTGTGAGAAGGGCGGAGTAGAGCGGCACAACCGGTTAATCAGGCGCTTCATTCCTAAAGGCAAATACATCAAGGATTATGATATGATCCAAATCTACGGCATTGAGGAATGGTGCAATAACCTGCCACGCAAAATCTTAGCCTACCACACTCCCGATGAATTATATGAGAAAAGATTAGATTGCATCTATCAAATCAAGTAGGGTGTTCAACTTAAAATTGCAATTTTTAGATTTATTTTTTTAAAAAATTAGATTGTAATATACCTCTAAATAATATTTCTTCTAATACTGGAGCTATTATTATATTTCCAAAAATAATAAACACTGCTAGTGGAGATGTTTTAAGCATTTCTATTAGGTACTCTTTTTGACCTGCATCATACCCAGTAGTCATTTATAGCTATCGCAAAATTCCCAAATAGCACTTGCAACAGTTCCTAAGCAGAAATCAAACCTACCGTCATATATGTTATTTAGTTCATCGTCTTATAATTCTTTATAATTATTATCTATTAATACATCCATTTCTAATTATCCCCTATATCTGCTATTTGTCTATCATTTAATAACTCATTGCCAAACATTTTTTCATCTTCTTCCATTGTTTTTACTTAACATCAAATAATTATTCAAACTCAGATTCGTTATCTTGAAAAAATTCCACAATAAATTTTGATGTAATATGAATTGAATGAATTCGCCGCTTAAGCTGTTCAAAGGTATATGTTTTTTCATCAACAATGAAACTTTTAAAAAATTTTGATCAGTAAAAAGCTAGATAAGGTTGCTCAACTATGTGATGCCGTATATAACCTCGACTCGATAAGTATAGAAATGAGCTAGACTATATATAAAATGGGCATTATAGCGATAATTTTATAACTTCAGTGATACTGGTTAGATGCAAATTATAGTACTTCAGTGGGACAGAAATTCATCATTTTGAAAGGGAAGCATACACATTAAAAACTAGAAATTTATCTTATTATGCTTTTTGAAAATTACCCTTGTCTAAAATTAACAGCTCTTATATAGATGATGATTTTATTTATACTTCCTTAGAAATAACAATTCAGGATAGTGAATTCATCCTATTAAATGTTATTTATAATTTAAATAATTCACTTGATAAAATGAATACTCACATCCATATTATGTTCCCCCATAACAAAAATTGAAGAAGCAAAAATTATACAAGTTTCTTCCAAACTAAAGAAAAATGCCAAATTAATAAAATTAAAAAGACATACAAAAAGCCCAGCTATAGCCAGTTAACTGAGCTTTTTGGCTTAACTTGATGAAACAGATTGTAGTATGGCTTATCATATTCTTTTAGCACTTCGATGTATAAATTTTGTTTTTTAATATTAAAAAACAAAATTTATTAAATAGACAATTAAATTTGATAAACCATGACAGAATACTACTGATCCCAAATCATCAGTCACATAATATAAAATAGCATACGAAATTCCTGAACATAATAACTCTAAAGTTTTATAGTTAAAAGAATAACCATGAGCAAATGCGAATAATACGCTCGTAATTATTATTGAAAAAAGAGGAGGTATATCTTTTAAAATACCGCCCTGTAAAATTCCTTGCCATACCATTGCCTCTAAAAGTGGAGAAATCAAAACTAACGTAATTATTAAAATTGGCGCAAGTTTTGATTGTGAAGCGGCTAGTAACTCTAAATCTCGATCGTTTCCCTTTTCAAGAACTGTAATAGCAAACTGTAAAATCTGTGAAAGTAATGCAAATAAAACTGCAAAACTATAACTTTTAATAATATTATTTTTCACAAATATTGGTTTGGAATTCAAACGATGATAAACAGTATTAACAATCAGAAATATAATTATCGTACTAAAAAATGTTATCGCAACATGTAAAAATAAATTTACATTTTTCGAACTTTCTCCCCCAAAAAAGCCTTCACTTATTGTAGGGATTTGGATAATTATAGATAATATCATAAACAAACAAAGATATAAAACTTTGTTTGTGATCTTTTTTAAACTTTTCATATTAATAATTATTCCTTCAAAATCAAAAGATTTCTCAAAACACACCAACGTGCTTGACAGCCAATCAATACTTTATATAGTCAGCTTATTATTCTTGAGTTAAAATCATTTCAAATATTTATTTCCACCTTTATAAATTCGTTTTTCGTTTATTTTCTAAAACTTTTTTTGCAGTTCTTGAGTATCAATAATTATTTTTAACCTCGCAATTAGGATCAACCTGTCTCAAAGCAAAATGTTTGTTAATTAACTAGAAAAGCCAATTTCTTTAATTTTACTATTATTATAGTACAAAACGATAGCAAAACTTATCCTATTCTAAGTTTTCTATAAAAGTTATTCGGACTGCTAGGAATTTACCGCAACCAGTCAATGGTGACACTCGCAGTAAATTCCTATAATCGTAAAGTCGCAATAGCAAAAAAGAACTTCACATCTGGACAATTACTTTTGCTTTTTGCATTTTGACTACCTCCTTTTAATTTACTAAAATTGTAATACCTAAAGCTAAATTTAAGTCAATTACTAAATATATTATTTACCATTATTCCAACAATCTATAATAAATAAAAGCTCGTAATCCACAATTAATACCACAAATTTAAACAGTGTATTATAGCAAATTAATCAACATCACTATTAGCCTTTTTAATGAAATAATTAAGGATAATTGGTGACAAAATTGTAGTTACAACAATTACTATTATTAAACTAGAATATATATTCTCAGATAATAATCGACTATTGCAACCCATTTGGGCAACGATTAAGGCTACTTCACCACGTGAAATTATTCCAGCACCCACAATATCACTACTACTCTTAGATAAACCCAAAATTCTGCTAGTATATTTACCAGCCCAAAATTTAGAAGCAATTGCTAAAATAGTCATTATCAAAATAAATCCTAATTCCTTATAAAAATTTTTGAATGTCAACATCAATCCAATATTAACAAAGAAAACGGGGATAAACATTTCATAGCCAATATTGGAAACAGCTTTATATACCTTTTTATAACTTTCCAATTGTCTAATAGCCAACCCACAAAAATACGCACCAATAATGGCTGACAAGCCCACTGCTTCAGCAATCCAGGACACAGTAAATATTAGTAATAAATAAATAATATTCACTATCTGATTATTTTTAATTCTTAAAAAAAGCACTTTTAGGTATGGTACAAATTTATAAAGTAAATAAAGAAGGAAAAAAAATAATAATTGAATTATCGTATTAACCATAATATTATTAGTTGGCTGTTTATTTCCTGTTCCTTGGCTAAAGGTAGTAAATAGGCCCAATACAATTACTGAAAGAATATCATCTACAACTGCTGCACCTAAAATAGTTGTACCAGCTATGCTATGAAGTTGATGCTTTTCTTCTAGCACAATAGCAGAAATCGATACACTTGTTGCAGAGAAAATTATTCCAATTAATATTGCTTCTAAGGGTTTTACTCCATATAAATAACTAGCTATACCCATTAAAATAATTGGCAAAATCACACCTACACTAGCAACGCAAAAGCTTACCTTAAAACATTTCTTTAATAAGTTAATGTCACTTTCCATTCCAGCTAGTGTCATTAGTAAAATAACGCCGATTTGTGAAAATACACTGATTAAGTTACTTGGTCTAACCCAATTCAACACAGCTGTTCCCAAAAGTACTCCTGCTAATAACTCTCCTATTACTGCAGGCATGTCAAAGCGGACAAATATTTGTCCTAGTACTGTTGATGCCAACAAAATTAATACTAATTCTTGAATAAATTCCATAAATATTTTTATCTCCATAAACAAAAAAACTTCCAAGTTGCTTCCTGACCCAAAGAAGCAAATCTTGAAAGTTTCAATAACTCCAACCTCAAATTATTTAATTGAACAAATTTTACATCTTTTTAATTTCTTTGTATAGTTACATGACTTTGAAATTAATTAATATGTGTTTACGTATCAAATTATTTCTAGTCACACTCAGTCACACAAAAAAGCAGGCAATTAAGCTTGCTGCATCAAAGGTTATGTTAATTCCACAAAAATTAATGACAACAAATTTCTTATTTATTTTACTTTGTGTGACCTGTAATGTGACTAACCACAACAATTCACATTAATTTACAACTATTTAAAATACTTTATAACAAACAAAAGCCCGTCATATCAAGATTAATACAACGGACTTTAATGCTATATTTGCCTTTATTATGCTGATTGCCAGAGTCGAACTGGCGACCTTTTCTTTACGAGGGAAACGCTCTACCAACTGAGCTAAATCAGCGCTTTTGATAACATTCAAATTATACCAAAACAAAAAAAGTCATGCAATCAAATGAATGACTTTTATTTATTATTTCCAGTCAAGACATAAGCCCTGCTGATGCAGCAATTGAGGTAACTGGTCGCGATCAATTTTTTTATTATCCAACTTGGCCCCGGTTATTTGTTTGGTAAAAGAATCAATGCGGTGATTAGTTGCTCGTAAATCATAATATTTTTCCACAGTTTGGTCATAGTCTTTTAACTTAGCAACATTGAAATTTTGTGGATAATTATTTTCAAACGTAGTGAATTTTAGGGGTAAACGTGGCTTTAATTGTGGGTTTTGATCGGGGACCCCTACCTGCATCCCCAGTGCAGGAAAAGTTAGTTTCGGTAAATCCAGCACCTCAAGTAGTGCTAGTGGATGGTCATTAATTGTCCCCAGTGGCACATAACCTAGTCCCATACTTTCCACCGCATTAGCCACATTTTGCCATGCAAGTAAGGTATCGTCCATTCCTTGCATAAAAAGATCAGTTGTATGCACTCGACCATCATCTTGACCTAGTTGCTGGCGAATCTGCTGATTACGATACAGATCAACTATAAAAATAAATAATTCGCCTTCTGCCCCTACATACTTTTGGTTACACAATTGCCGTATTTTTGCTCGTTTTTCCTCATCAGTAATGTGCAAGAGAGTCGTATTTTGCATAAATAGACTTGTAGCCGTATGCTGAAAAACTGTGAATAAGGTTGTTAATTGTTCGGTTGTTAACGATTGGGCTTTAAACTTTCTAATCGATCTGTGATTAATTTGCTGATCAATGGTTGAATTGTGAATCATTGGCTTACTTCCCCTCTGAATTGACTTACTTAAAATTAATGTAGTGCAAAAACTACCTGGTGTCAATTAGTAGTAATTTATATAAATAATTTACCAATTTATGCTAAAATTTATTTAAACGGTTACAAACATGGAGGCAAAAATGCGTATATTAGTTATTGGTGGAGCCGGCTACATAGGTTCAAATGCAGTTAAACAATTACTGGATAACGGGTACGAAGTGGTTGTGCTTGATGCTTTATACACAGGTCATCGTCTGGCTGTAGACAATCGCGCCAAGTTTTATCAAGGCGACCTTAAAAATAAATTTTTAGTAAGTCAAATTCTGCGTAATGAAAAAATTGATGCTGTTATGCACTTTGCAGCCTATTCACTAGTACCAGAGTCAATGAAAAATCCCCTCAAGTATTACGATAATAATGTTTGGGGAATGATTGCCCTTCTTGAGGCAATGCGGGATGCAAGGGTGAATTACCTGGTCTTTTCTTCTAGTGCTGCGACTTATGGCATCCCTAAAAAGTTACCAATTACTGAAGATTCACCATTAAATCCAATTAATCCATATGGTGATACCAAATTAATGATGGAAAAAATCATGCACTGGGCCGACAAAGCTAATGGTATAAAATCAGTTGCGCTAAGATATTTCAACGTTGCCGGGGCATCAAAGGATGGACAAACAGGTGAAGACCATGCACTTGAAACACATCTTATTCCCAATATTTTAAATAGTGCTGTTAAGGGGGATAATAAGTTCACTATTTTTGGTAATGACTACGATACACAAGATGGTACTAATGTACGTGACTACATTCAAGTAACCGATCTAATCGATGCTCATATTTTAGCACTACAATATTTAATCAAAACTAACCTATCAGATGTCTTTAATTTAGGTACTGAACACGGCTACTCTAATTTAGAAATTTTGCAAGCTGCGCGCAAGGTTACCGGAATTCAAATTCCATATAAAATCGGACCAAGACGTAGCGGTGATCCAGATAGTCTTGTTGCTGATTCTACTAAAGCTAGAACTATCTTACACTGGCAGCCCCAATTTGAAAGTGCGGAAGAGCTCATTACCAGTGCTTGGCAATGGCACCAAGCTCATCCTAATGGTTATGAAGATTAAACTAAAAAAATGTACTGGTGATAAATACCAGTCCATTTTTTAGTTTGTCGAATTAATTACGGTATACAAATCCATATCACAAAACTGTCCGTGATATTTTACTTCATCTTTCAATAATGCTACGTGATCAAATTTTAATCTTTGTGCTATTGCTCTACTAGCTTTATTTCGATGATCGGCCAAGAGGTTTAAACGATGCAAACTTAAATTACTAAATGAAATTTGTACCAAACGTTTTACCGATTCAGTCATAATTCCTTTACCCTGATATTTTTGTCCAAGCCAATAACCAATTTCCGCACTTTGATGATTTAGCTTTATATCATGCAGATCAACCATACCCGCTGGCTGGTTATTCACAAGAATCACTAATGCCAATTTTTTATATTCTGCGGTCTCACTTCGCATAAGCTTAATAAAAGCAAGTTCATCCTGAAGCGCATTTATTTCATTCGCCCAAGGCAAGAAGCGTGATAATTCTGATCGATCCTGCTCAATAAGATTATATAAACTTTGCGCATGACTTGTTTCCGGGAAAACTAACTTAATGGATAAATTGTTCAACGAAAAAGTAGCTAAAACAAACATTGATTATCTCCTTTAACAAATCCTTAATTAAACTCATCATACAATTATCAAAATAATTGTCAACTCAAAAAATTTTCATCTTTATATAAGCATGTCAATTTAATAAATGCTATAATCGACTATTGTAATATCAATGTAATATTTTATAGTTTCGGAGAAATCTAATGAATGAAAAAGATGAAGAAAACAATAATAGTGGTTATGAACGAACCCTAACTAACGCCCATATTCAATTAATTGCCTTAGGTGGAACAATCGGCACAGGCTTATTTTTAGGTGTCGGCAATAGTATCCGCCGAGCTGGTCCAAGTGTCCTCTTAATTTACGTTATTGTGGGAATTTTTTTATTTTTATTAATGCGTGCTCTAGGTGAACTAATTGTTTCAGATTTATCAAAGCATACCTACATCGACTTTATCAAAAAATACTTAGGTAAAGATATAGGTCTGATTTCAGGTTATCTTTATTGGATTAGCTGGGTCACATTGGGGATGGCGGAAATGACTGCTCTAGGAATTTATTTCCAATATTGGTTTCCTCGCCTGCCAACTTGGCTACCTGGATTAATAACAGTGGCAGTATTATTAATTATTAACTTACTGTCCGCACGTTTTTTTGGTAATTTGGAATTTAGCTTTGCAATTATTAAAATTGTAACAATTATCGCCTTCGTCATTTTGGTCTTTTACCTCTTATTAACAGGTAGCAAAACTAGTCTGGGCCCAGTTACTTTTGCCAATCTAAACAGTCACGGTGGCCTATTTGCCAAAGGTAGCATTGGCTTTTTCTCTGGCTTTCAGATGGTTATCTTTAGTTTTGTCGGCGTAGAACTAGTTGGCTTAACTGCAGCCGAAGCCCAAAATCCAGCCAAAACCATAAAAAAAGCAATTAACGAAGTACCTATGAGAATCATCTTATTTTATGTTTTAGCAATTGTGGCGATTTTAGTCGTAATTCCCTGGAATAAGGTTGCGACTAACTCCAGTCCTTTTGTCCAAACCTTGGCTGCAACTGGTATCCAAAATGCTGGCTCACTAATTAACTTTGTAGTAATTTCCGCGGCTGTTTCAGCTACTAATAGTTTTTTGTACAGTGCAGGCAGGCTACTTTTCTCGGTTACCTATCAAGGCAAAGGTAAATGGAATCATACTTTTGGCCAGTTACACCGAAAACTTCCACAAAACGCACTTATCCTATCTGCTGTTTTAATGGAATTAGCTCCCTTAGTTATCATTTTAATTGGAAATAATGCATTTAATTTTATTTCTTCGACTTCAACTAGTATGTTCTTGATTATTTGGTGTCTAATGTTGCTTACCCATATTGCATATCGTAAACAAACAAAGGAACAAGAATTAACCGATTTTAAAATGCCTTGGTTTCCTTATTTAGATTTTGCTACTCTAGTCTTCTTTATCATAATGATTATTTTATTACTCTTTTTGCCAGAAAATCGAATTGCAATGATTGCTGCACTATTAATTTTTATTATTTTATTTAGTTTAGTTAAAATTCGCCATCAAGAATAAACATAGATAACAAAAAATCTTAGATCTTTTGACCTAAGATTTTTTAATTATGTATCAACCTTTGCTTTATTTTTTGCCATAACCCCAATGCTTGCCGCATTCGATCAGCTGGAACATAATTTCTAATTGCACGTAAAGTTTTCTTATTATTTCTTGTAGAAAAAATAAATTTACCGTTTACTTTTGTTCGAATTTCAAACCTTGGAATATATCGACCACCGAAATGGACATCCGCTACAATATAAGTTACTTCTGTCCATGGAATTTGGACATAATCAGAAATATTACGATCATTATAAAATTCAAATGCTTTATTTCCAATCATGGCTTTGCCATAAGTTGAAATTCCCCGAAACCATGTTGCATTAGTAGTAAAATCAACCTTGTTGTTACTTGATTCAACCATTTTATTAGAGCACATGCAAAACGTGTAAGCCAACACCAATAATGAAAATAGCAATAATAATCACTATTGGGGATACTTTCTTCTTCAAAAGCCACATACACAAGAAGGTTAATAATAAACCAGCTAAACCAGGAATCAAGGTATCCAAATTATTTTGCAAGGTAGTCACCTTAAATTTAGTCAAGGATAAACCATTACTTTGAGCAATTAAAGCTTGTTGGATTCCTTTAGCACCTGCTGGCAGGGTATTCCAATCAATGTAACCACCCTTTTGAATTGGCGTTTGGGAAACAATTGGCGTAAATTTAATATTGACCCAGCGTTCAATTAAAGAACCTAGGACAAACATTCCCATCATGGACGCTCCACGCGTTACCTTTTGCAGTAATCCGCCTGACATATCATTAGTAATCGCTGAACCTGCCCGATAGCCAAATTCCTGTGTATACCACATAAAGGCAATTCTAATTACATTCCATATAACAAAGAATAAAACTGGTCCTAAAATGTTGCCCTGAATTGCCATTGAAGCACCTAATGCTCCAACGATAGGACGCACAGTATACCAAAAGACTGGGTCGCCAACACCGGCTAGGGGACCCATCATTCCAACCTTAACTCCTTGGACTGCTTCGTCACCAACTGGAGCACCATTAGCTTTGTCCTCTTCTAAAGCTAAGGTAACTCCTAAAATTGGCGAAACCAAATAAGGGTGTACGTTAAAGAATACTAAATGACGCTCTAGTGCTGCCGCCATGTCCTCTTGATTAGGATATAACTTTCGTAATGCTGGAATTAGGGAATAAGCAAAACCGCCATTTTGCATTCTTTCATAGTTCCATGAAGCCTGCAAAAATTGTGAATGCCACATAACTTTGAAGCGATCGGCTTTAGTTAATTTTATTTTTTGATCAGCCATAATAAACTCTCCTCCTCTTAAATATCACTTTAATAATCATCAATAATATCGCCGAGTGGATCGCCGGTACCTTCATTATTTGTACTTGAATTATTGCTATTGCCTTGAGATTCAAGTGCTAAGTACATTAAGGCCATTGCCAAACCAATTGCACCTAAAGCGATTAAAGTTAAGTCCTTAATTGCAGCTAAAGCAAACCCAATCGCAAAGAATGGCCAAACCTCACGGCTTGCCATCATGTTAATTACCATTGCATAACCCACTGCTACAACCATGGCACCACCAATTGACATACCTTCGTTAAGCCAAGTTGGCATTAAGCCTAGCCAATATTTAACCGTTGAAGCTGGAATTGCCAAAAGCAATGCAGCAGGAACAGCAATTCTTAATCCTTGTAAGCAAACTGCAATCCATTGCCACATATTAATTTTGCGCCAATTACCTTTTTTGGCATCAGCATCCATAATATGTGCAATAGCAGTTGAAATTGTTCTGACAATCATTGTTAAAAACAATCCAGCAACTGCTAAAGGCATTGCAATACCAGTTGCCATTCCAATTCCTTTAGTACCTTGTCCGCTTTGAACTAAAATAATGGCAGATGCAACCGATGCTAGGGCTGCATCTGGAGCAACAGCGGCCCCAATATTAGCCCAACCAAGGGCAATCATTTGTAATTGCCCACCTAAAATAATACCTAAATCTAAATGTCCTGTTACTAAACCAATTAGTGTACAAGCAACCAAAGGTTGATGAAATTCCCACTGGTCCAAAATACCTTCCATACCTGCAAGAAAGGCAACAAGGACCACTAAAACCATTTGAATAGTGTTCATATTATACTCCCCTATTTATTCTGCTCATTAAGCAAACTTTGCGCTTTACTCAAAATTGCATCCATGTTACCAGGTTTATCATTTGGTACTTTACGCACATCAAACTTAATACCCATTTTTTTAAGTTCATGAAAAGTGTCTACATCTTCTTGATTCATCGATAAAACGTTATTAGCATTTACATCACCAACACTATAAGACATTGAACCTACATTGATTGTTTTTATGTCGATTCCCGCCTTAACTGCTTTTAATACATCTTCTGGATTTTCAAAAAGAAGTAAAGCATGAGTATTACCAAAGCGCGGATCATTAGCAATTTCCACCATTTTTGCTAATGGTACGGTATGCGCTTTAACACCAGCAGGGGCAGCTTCGCGAATCATGCTTTTGCGCATATCATCTTTAGCAACACGATCTGATACAACAATTACACGATCTGGATGCATTGCTGGAATCCAACCTGTGGCAACTTGTCCGTGTAATAAACGTGAATCAATTCTAGCCAATACATATTTTATATGACCATCACCAACTACTGTTCCTTCTGGAATAGATTTATTCTTAATTTCTTCAGATTTATCTGATGAAGCAACTGTTTGTGTTTGCATCTCAGACATCAAATTAGTCGGCTTGGTCTTAATGCCATCCTTTGCTGGAGCAATGATTGCTGTTGCAATTTCATGAGCACTAGCCTCTGGATTAGTCATTCTTTGTGTTAAAGCCTCAACAACCATTGGTAAATTCATTCCAGAAACCACTGCCCAGGATGGATGACTTTCAAGTAATCCGCTAGCCTGATTAAACGGAGTACCACCCCATAAATCAACTAATAGCAGTACCTCATCTTGGCTATCGAATGAAGAAATCGACTCTTCCATTTTTCCTCTAATATCATCGGGTCCTTCATCAGGTCTCAAAATGACATGAGCAAAATTGGATTGCTCGCCAAAGAGCATTTCTGCAGACTGGGCAATTCCATCCGCAAATCCACCATGGCTTGCCAATACAATCCCTACCATGAAAATTCCTCCTTTAAATAAAATATATATATACTTATATTGTACCTTTTAAAAGCGTTTAAGTCACGCTCTCACTAAACTTTTAGTGCCACTAATTTAATTTTCATAAACAAAAAAAGAAGGTCATTAGACCTTCTTTTTTAACCTTGCTCCGGCTGTCAGACTCGAACTGACGACATCTTGATTAACAGTCAAGCGCTCTACCAACTGAGCTAAGCCGGAATATTAAAAAAGCACGGCAACGTCCTACCCTCGCAGGCAGTCTCCCACCAACTACTCTCGGCGTTAAGAAGCTTAACTTCTGTGTTCGGCATGGTTACAGGTGTTTCCTTCTTGCTCTTGCCACCGTACTTCTTTTTGAGCTTTTACACTCAAAACTAAATATTATCCTTCGAAAAAACCGTTCCACTCTCTTCTTTGACTGCCTTCGCTTTTGGTCAAGTCCTCGACTGATTAGTACTAGTCCGCTCCAAACCTCACG
>NZ_FOMN01000016.1 GCF_900112665.1 Lactobacillus bombicola | reverse complement strand
TGGGTGGCTAGCTCAGCTGGCAGAGCAACGGACTCTTAATCCGTGGGTCCAGGGTTCGAACCCCTGGCCACCCATCATAAATAAAAAGCACTGTAAGTAACAGTGCTTTTTTGTTATCTCAAAAATTCATCTTTCCTAGCTATGTTTTTATCTGAATAATAATTTGCTAATTCCCCCCATATTATTTTTTTAATAAAAAGGCATTAATTTAATCTTGTTAATTATAAACATCTAAATTAAAATGTTATATATTAGGAACAAAAAAAACACGACAATATCTCCCCAATATTGCCAGGGAAGATTTCCATTTGTCTTGGTAGTGTTTTATTTTTCTCGTCCAACTTTTTAATCGCTACATATGCCAACTTTACTTTTGGCATATACTACAAGAAAAACTACTCGCAAATCAATTTAAACAAGCTGAAGGATTATTATAAATGAAAAAGCTTTATAAAATATGTGCTCTAGTACTTGCCGTCTTCTTTTTGGCTATCGGTCTAAATATCTACCATGACATACATACAACATCTCAAACAATGAGTCATTTTAACAAACCAAACCAGTTCAGCAACCAAACTAAAAGAAAAAAATTATTTTTAAAAAATTTACCAAAATCAAACTTGACACCTACCTCCCAGACATCCAAGTTATTCCTGGTAAGAAATATCAAGTAACTATTATAGGCAATTATGGCGCCGATATTAGTAAAATTAAAACTTCCATTAAAGATAACCAGTTAACCATTTTTGACAAGCCTGAACCCCATTATAATAATGGAAACTATCACGTTGAAATTAGGGTCCCAAAGAGCCACTCCCTATTAGAAATATCTGGTTCATGTTATGCGTGCACCCTACTTTTAAAAAAATTAATTATTCCAAGAATAAACATTAAAGTCGATGATAGTGATGCTATTTTAAAAAATACCACCGTTAAAAAATCGAATTTAATCTTAAGTGATGGCGAGTTTAAAGTCAGCAATTCGACTTTATCAAGTGCAAAATTAGCTTTAAGTGATAGCGACTGTAAAATTACAGACAGTCAGTGCAAAATTACCGCAACCTTAAATGATGGTGATGCGTTAATCAAAAATTCTAAAATTACTGGCAATAGTTCGTTCAACCTAAGTGACGGTGATTTTATAATGAACAAGGCACCTAAAATTAGTTACGACCTTACAGCTGATTCAGAGGATACCATTAAATTTGACAATACTTATCACACTAGCCACCTAGTTAAAAGGCTTAATGGCACGCCTCTTCTTAAAGTAGTCAGTGCCGACGGCGATATTGCAATCAATTAAAGGAACATTTAACAATGAAAAAGTTCTATCAAATCATTGGTATCATTGCAGTTATTGGTCTTGTTTTATTACTAATTATTAAATTTAATAATAGCAAACAAAATATGCAAGAAGTACATCATGAAATAACTAATAGTAGCTTTTTTAGTGACTATGAGCACAAGCATTCTGTAAGTAGTAAAACAAGCAACCTGAAGAAATTTTCCAAAATTAAAATCAAGGTTAACGAAGCCGACATTAACATTGCTAAGGGTGATCAATTTCAAGTAAAAGTTACAAGTCGCAACATTAAAGCGGTCAAAATTGGAGTAGCAAATCAAGAACTGACGCTTGCTAATGACCACCAAGCATCTAACGATGATTGCAAACTTTTAATTACTGTTCCTGATAAAAACGCTGTAAGCAACATTTCAGGATCGGTCAATGAAGGAGACGTTAGTTTAAATGACTTAACTATCACTGACATTGACCTGCAACTGGATGATGGTGACCTTAGTATCAACAATATCAAGGCCTTGAAGACGTCCTTCACCTTAGATGAAGGTGACATTAAGGTAGCAAATTCCACCCTAAAATCAGACACTTCTAACTGCAATGATGGAGATTTAACAATTTTTGCCAGCCAATTTAAAACCTCTGTTTCTCTTACTGATGGCGATGTTTCAATCAGCAATTCTAAAATTCTTGGTAGCAGTTCATTCAATTTACATGATGGTAGTTTTCAAATGAGCGAGGCACCGATGATTAGTTACTTACTTTCAACTCATTCTGGTAATGAAATTAACTTCCGCCATAACAATTATTCTGGTCATTTTTCTAAAGTCAGGCAACATACACCTCTTCTAAGAGTTACTTGTGGCAATGGCGATATTAATATTAACTAGATAAATTGGCTTAAAGTTGTAGGCATAAATATAAAAGTTAGTCATTCAATAAAAAAGTTTAGTTTTACCACCATAAAATTTTTTAAAGCGTATAATTAGACATCTAACCTTTTTAGGATTATGTTATATTTTAGATAGGTTTTATTCTATTTATTGAAAGGAGTGTGCTTCAATGGAGAAGTTCACAAAAGAATCTTTAGCAAAATATGATGGTAAAAATGGAAATCCAGCTTATGTAGCAATTGATGGCGATGTTTACGATGTTACTGGCAATGCCCACTGGACTGATGGCGAACACCATGGTAATTTAGCTGGACAAGACTTGACAGTTGCAATTGGTCAATCACCTCACGGTAAGAGTGTTTTAGGTAACTTGAAAAAAGTTGGTACTTACGAAGCTTAGTTACTATTTGATAACAAAAAACAGGTACACAATGTGTACCTGTTTTTTGATTGCTAAATTAGTCATGTAAAGCCAAATAATTTTCTGCATTGCGTAAATCTTTAAGTGAAAGCTGTCCTGGTGCCGAAGTTTGACTTACCGCCCCAAAAGATAAGCTTGAACCAAAAATCTGACCAGCAATTCGCGTAACTTTACCCAAATCACCCATTGCCATTGTAATTAAAGGATTAGGAATTGCTTTATGCACTACCTGAGTAGCTTCTAATAAGGTTAAAACATCCTGCGGAGTATGCGGCATGCAAGCTAATTTAGGGATATCTGCCCCCAATTGTGCCATCTTTTTAAGGCGAAATTCAATGACATCTTGGGCGGGTACCTTATCAAAATCATGGTTACTCATAATTACTACGATATTGTAATCATGGGCTAAGGAAACGAGCTGCTTAATCCGCTCTTCATCATGAAACAGTTCTATATCAACTGCATCGCCTAAGCGCTTGGTAATAATTAATTCCACTAATTCCAAATAAGCATCATCTGCTAATGCAGCAACGCCACCTTCATTTTGCGTTCTAAAGGTTACTAAAAGCGGCAAGTCGCCCACCGTTTGTCGTAATTTTTGGGCAGTTGCAATTAAGGCGTCCTTATCAGCAATTCCAGCTGCATAGTAATCGAGCCGCCATTCCATTAAATCTGGCTGGGCAGCAACAATTGTTTTCGCTGCAGTTAAAATTTCTGTTTCCGTTCGTCCAACATTTGGGACAGCAATTTTAGGTAGCCCTGTTCCCAAAACAATATTTCTAATCTTAACAGTTGCCATTGTCTACCTCAACTTTTCTTACTTATCGGTAAACATAATTTCCCGAATATAGTCAGTTGGCATATCTTGACCCGTCCAGAGTTTAAATGAGGCGGCCCCTTGTTCAATCATCATGCCAATTCCGTTAAAAACATGTTCAACCCCTGCTGCTTGAGCTACTTCCATTAGTTTAGTAGTTCTAGGAGCATAAACTGTATCAAAAACGACCATCTCTTTATGGAACCAGGATGGATCTGAAACCAAAGTTTTATCTTCTAACGGTTTCATGCCGACACTCGTAGCATCACAGTAAATATCACTCTCAGCAATTGCTTGTTTAAATGCAGCTTGATTGCTTAAATCGGTTAATGAAACTTTGCAAGCCGTCTTTTCTTGAATTGTTTGCACATTTTTTTCAGCTTGAGCCCATTTATCATCTTGAATGTTGAACATTTTTATTTCCTTAGCACCATCCAAAGCCGACTGAACTGCAATCGGAGTCGCAGCACCACCAGCTCCAGTTAGAGTAATTATCTTATCTTTGATTTCAATGCCTTCAGCTTTAAGTGCCTGAACAAAGCCAATGCCATCTGTTGTATAACCAGTCAAAACACCCTGATTATTAACAATGGTATTAACAGCATCACACATTTCTGAAGCTGGTGATAGTTTATCAAGATATTTAATCACTTCTTTTTTATTTGGCATCGATACATTTGAACCGCGCATATCTAAAGTCCGAATAGCATCAACTGCGCTAGCAAGTTTATCGTTACCAATTTCAAAGCAGAGATAAGTATAATTTAGACCTAATTTGGCAAAAGCGTTATTGTGCATTGTAGGTGACATTGAATGCCGAATCGGATAAGCCATTAAACCAATTAAATAAGTGTGGCCATCCAGCCAACCAGTAATTGGACCATTCACGCCTGTAATTTGATTTGTCATTATTTTAGCTCCTTACTTTTAAAAAAATAATATCTATACTTATTTAGTAGATGCACCCGATACCACATTTACTGTTTCACGTGAAACCAAATGTGATTGGCTAAAATTAGCATTATCAGCAGCTTCAGTTCCTGCTATAAAGCCAGAAGCATAACTCCATGAATTCATCATACTTGGCATTGAATCATGACCATTGGCACCACCAATTATTTCACCTGCAGCATAAAAATTAGGAACGGGATTAAAATCAGTGGTCAAAAGCTGTAAATGCTTGTTAGTCTCATATCCACCCAAAGTAGTGCAAAAACGTAATTTTTGTTCAATTACATAGTAAGTATCGCCTTCATATTTATGCATAAATTGTGCTGGACGTTCAAATTCAGAGTCTTTGCCAACTTTAACTGCTTCTTCATACTCTGCTAACGTCTTTTGTAAATTAGCATAATTAATACCCGCTTTTTGAGCAACCACTTTGAGATTACCAGAAACCAAAATTGGACTCTTCTTACCATCCAAATCAAAGAAGCCTTGCACTTCATCTTGAGTGAAACCATACTTGAGTAACAATTCATAGAATCTATCCCACATTCTTTGATCCATTATTACAAAAGCAAGCTTATCCTTTTGAGCCGCAATCGCATCACGGAAGTGGGTATATGGTGCCGATTCATTAACAATTCGCTGACCATCCGTATTAACAAAAATTGCCCCCATATCGCTGGCTTCCTTAGTGGAATAAGTCGTCAATTTGGCAATACCTGGTTCAACTTCAAGTCCATGTGGATAAACTTTATACCAATCAAGATTGCGTGCAACTAAATCCATATTTTTGGCAAAATCAAAGTAGTCACCAGTTGAAGTCATTGGACCATAATATGGTATCGTAGTTTTATGTTCCTGATAGTCACGTGCCCCCCAACCTCCAGCTGCTAACACTAATGACTTGAAGTTAACTTTAGTAGTCTGATACTTACTTTCTGCAATTAATGAAACTAGCTCACCTTTTTCATTCTTATTTAGCTTTTCTACCCGAGTTTCCTGTAGAATTTGCCCTCCTTTTTGGGTAAAGGCCTCAGCAACCTTGATAATCAATTCATATGAACTGGCGGTTGGCATTTCAATTTGGCGGTCAACTGAATGTTCAATCGTTTGCGTTTCTGCTTTTTGATAAGTCAAAGTAGCAAACTCGGTAATAAAATCAACTGCCTTACCAATATTTTCAGCTAATAGATTAGACAACTCAGCATCATTAGTGCCTCGACATTCACGCCTAATGTCTTGCACCAGTAATTCAGGTGTATCCCTTTTAGCTTCTTCACCAAATATACTAGCTGATAATTTTGATCCTGTGCCCACTACATTGGACCCATTCAAAATTGTTGCGCCACCAAGATAACCATTTTTCTCAAGTACAAGTACCTTTTTGCCTAAAGAAAGCGCCCGACAAGCAGCCATTAGTCCGGCCATGCCAGAACCAATAACAGCTACATCAACATCAAGGGTAACGTTTTGATGCTCTTTGGCTTTGCTAGTAGTTGTAGTATCTACTCCATTTTCTGTGAGTGCCTTTTTACCAGCATCCAGCATGGCTTGCGTCATAATTGAAGCACCTGAAATTGCATCAACATCAAAGCTTTGCTCATTAATAACTTGAGTTTTTAATTTATCAACAACTTGGTTAAAAATTCCAGGTGTTTCCACATTTTTAGTTACCTCTAAGTCATCAATATGGTTACCCGTTAACTTAATTTCAAAATCAATCTGTCCATTACGCCCAGTAGCTTGGGTCTTTATTATTTGAGTCATAAATTTGCCTTTCTCTAACTAATCTGCAATATCAAAATTCTTACTGCGCACAATCAAAATTGCGGCAAGAATAGTTGAAGTTATTGCAAAAATTGCCGTAATCCAGAAAACCATTAAGGTACTTGTACCATTAGCTTTTAAGACAAAAGCTGCTACTAATGGTGCAACAAAGTAAACCATGGCAGGGGCAAAGCTATAATATGATGTGATCTTGCCATGACTTTGTGGAAAATAAGAGGTCAAAACTGATAAGCCAACTTGCCATACGCCACCAGCGGTGAAGAACCCGACTGCTAACGCGCCAGTTTCACCCGCTAATGGTGAAGGAGACAAAACCATGAATAAAAGCCCCACTGCAGTAATAGCTGAATAAACCATAATCAAGGTCAAACGCTTTACTTTTGTTACTAAAACTGAAGTCACAAAGACCGAGACTAATGACGCAATTGAATACCACGAAACTAGTTGATTAGCATTAGCAGCAGGTTCATTGAGTACATATTGACCATAATAGGGCGCATATAAGGAAAAAATATAAAAAGTAAAACAAAGTGTAAATCCTAAAGCAATAATCATTAACCCATCAACTGCTAGTTTTGGCTGATTGCTACTAGTTTGTATTGTAGCCGTTTCCTGCTCAATTTTAGTCTCTTGGGCTTGCGCTTGCGGTGCATAAGCTGTTTTTATAGTTAAAAAAACATCAATTAAAATCAACGCAACTAAAATGCAAGCAGTAATTCGCGGATTACTGATCAATTTGACACAAAATGGAAACAGCATCTGCATTACCTGCATGGCTGCTTTCACAAAAGAATTCATCGTGGCCGTTTTAGTCGGAAAGGCATCGGCTAGAGCCGGATAACCAGCTGTATCACCAAAAGAGTTAGTAGCGCCAAAAAACATCGCTGCTATCCCAGCTACCCAAATATTATTAGCAAAAGCTGCTCCCAACAAAAAAATAGCATCACTAGTAAGTGCAATCAACAAGGCCTTCTTGCGACCAATCTTATCTGAAATCGCACCTGCAAACAAAATAGTAATAATCCGCCCGAGGCCAACCATCGCCATCACCAACGAGATTTGAGTTTCAGTTGCATGCCATGACTGTGCTAAAACTTGGCGATACTGACTAATAAACAGTGTCGCCGCCCCCACAACCGCAAAGTGCATATAAACGGAGGTAGCAACACCTGCATAATTGTTCTTTCTTTCCATCTCTTCACCTTTCAAAATTATTGGTAATTAATTACCCAATAATATAACCCATTTAATTAAATAAAAATAATGATTTATTATGGCACAAGTATGGGTATTAGCTATAATAAGGCAAACTACTGTGTCTATAGGAAATAAAGATAGTAAAACAATTTAGTCAACTTTAAAAATTGAAATTGAAATTTTTTTAGTTAGTCGATAACTTCTAAAATTAGTTAAGATTATAGTTTTTATTTTTATTTTTATAAAAAAATGCAATAATTAAATATTTCGCTATAATGTAAAGATGAATACAAATATTACTATCACTTTAATTAGCTGCTAAACAAAATATAGTTATTTATTTAATATTTTAAGCGGTTGCAATATTAAAACTTTAAATAAAAATAGTTTTCTGAGGTATTTAACATGAATTTAAATCAACTTTACTATTTTCAAGAGTTGGCAGACCAAAAACAATATACAAAAGCTGCCGAAAATCTTTTTATCAGTCAACCCACCTTATCAGTTTCCATTAAGCAACTAGAGACCGAATTGCATTGTAAACTGTTCAAACATAATGGGCGCTATGTCCAGTTAACCGAATATGGCCGTATTTTTTATGATACGGTTACCAAAACGTTAGCTTCATTGGAACATGGCAAAAAAAAGATTGCTCAAAAAATTAGTCAAGATCAAGGCAATATTCATATTGCTGGCATCCCTACTGCAATTGGTATCTTTTTGCCTTATTTAACCAAAAAATACCAACAAGAAAGTGCGATTTCTCCGCATTTTATTTATCATGATAATCCCTCTTATCAAATATGTGAGGGCATTAAAAATGGGTGGTATGACATCGGTATCTGCTCTTACGTACCCGAATTTAATTACCTAACTTATATTCCACTTTATACCGAAGAAATTATTGCAATTGTTGCACCCGATAATAATTTAGCTCAAATTAACCGCATGTCGCCCAGTGAATTACAAGGCGAATCCATCATGACTTACTCCACTAAAATTCAAATTGGTCGCGATATCACAAACGCTTTGCTTGCAGTTGCTTCTGATTTGCATATCATCAATCGTTTACATGATGAATTGGCAATTGCTGGTCAGGTACTGACCAACGACATTGTGGGCGTTGTTGCCAAAACCATTTATCTCAGTGGCTTTGATATTCATCAAATTCAACTTGATTTACCTAAAAATATCCGGCAAGTTTATCTTGTTTATGATCCTAACCAGCATTTTTCAGCTGGAATTATCGACTTTATTGACTTTATTAAAAGTAACAAACAAGAAATTCAAACTTTAGTCGACAATTTAGCAATTAAGTAGTAATCACAATAAGGAACTTATGACTAATTCAATCACTCAAAATGCGCTACGCGCTCTTTTATATGAAGTCACTACCTTGCCCAAACCTGGCTTAGTTGATCCAGCTAATCCCGGACCACATCCTGATATGAATATTTATACCTTTATTGACAGTAGCTTAAGCCTAGAGCATTACTTCAATAAAGCTACACAAATTGGGCAAACCTTCACTGGAGCAGACCTCCCCGCCATGTTCACTCAATTAAGACAAGAAGGTCTACTAGCTGAAGAAGAAATGCTAACAGCTACAAATGGAGTCAATACCCATAAGGGGGCAATTTTTGCTCTAGGTATTTTTGTTTGCGCTCAAAGTTATTGTAAAAAAAATCAGGCAGAGTTGTTTGCAACTATCGCTAAAATGTGCCATGGTTTAGTTGAACATGACCTAGAAAAAAATAACCAATTACAAACAGCTGGTGAACGTGAATTTCAACAATACAGCATTGGTGGCGCACGTGCACAAGCCGAACAAGGTTATCCCATTGTAAAAAAATATGCCCTGCCTTTCTTAAAGCAGAGCACCGGTACGCTCCAGTGCCGATTACTAGATACCTTAATGAAAATTGCTACAGTAACGGTTGACAGTAATCTTATTAAGCGCGCAGGTAATTATGATGTAATTAATTGGTTGCATAGCTGTGCTAGCCAATATCTGGCTCTAGGCGGCTATACTACAGCCTCAGGAAAAAAATATCTCCTCAAGCTTAACCAAATATGTCTAGACCATAATTATAGTTTGGGGGGCTGTGCCGATTTATTAATCGTCACCATTTTTTTAGCTTTAGAACAAGGGCAATTATAAAAAATAGCCTGAAGACTGGCTATTTTTTGATTAATCTTTAATTTTGTGATGAGCTATTGGTAGTATCTGATATAAGCTGACTACAAGCAGTATCTGCAGCAATTCTGCCAAAAGTAAAAATATCAGCTAATGAATTGCCGCCTAGGCGGTTTCCAGCATGAAGGCCACCCGCAACTTCACCAGCAGCAAATAGACCAGTAATAACTTGATCATCTTGATTAAGCACTTGCCCCTTAGAATTAATTTTCAACCCACCCATAGTATGGTGAATTGCTGGCTTACGTGGTGTTGCATAAAATGGGGCAACTTCACATTTTAAATTAAAGGCACTCTTATTAAATTCAGGGTCATAGCCGTCATCTACATACGAATTGTATTTATTAATTGTATTAACTAAAGTAGCTGGCTCTGCCCCTATTTTTTCAGCTAGTTCTGCTAAAGTATCGGCCTTAAACAGTGTCCCAGCCTTAACTTGCGCTGCCAAAGATTCTTCAGTTGTGTTATAGGCTGTTGCTTTGATTTTATTATCAGCAATTAAATAAAATAAAGTACCATTAGCAATTGCTGCTTTAGCCAAAGTATCCCGTTCTGCAAATTCATTGACAAAACGTTCTCCTTTTTGATTAACCATGATGAAGTTTTCAGGTGGTGTCTGAATACCTGTAAATAATTCACCCGTTTCTGGATCAGATACTGGCATTAGTTGAATAAAACCCATACCCACTAAAGCAGCGCCAGCTTCTTGTCCCAAAGCAATTCCATCACCGGTTATTGCTGGTGAATTAGTAGTTGCAATATTATCAGCAATCTGTGCCCAATAAGTATTATACTTTTGGACCATCTTTGTGTTCGCACCAAATCCACCTGAAGTTAAAATGACTTTTGGTGCGTGGACAGTTACTTGTTTGCCATTATTTTCGGCAAGCACACCTTTCACTTGCCCATTTTCAATAATTAAATGTTTTGCTCGGGTTTCAGTTAAAATAGTTGCGCCATGATCTCTGAGCCATTCACCCAAAACTTTGATAAAAGCATAGCCCATTGGCTCAACTGGTTTATGGCCTCTACGCCACAAAGCACCAACAGGCATTGCTACATCATCACGATCAAACTCTACACCTAAATTAGTCAACCATTGCACTGAAGCGAATGCGTTATTAACAAGCTTATTGACTAACTCATAGTTACCATGAATTTCATTTCCATTTAAATCAATTCTCTTACCACCCAAGTAAGTTTGAATTTCATGTAGTAAGGTGGAGTCAAATAAATAATTTGCCCCCGATTCAAGGTATGCATTAATCTGTTTTTGTAATTTTTGAAAATCAAGCCGATATTCTAAATCAATTTGATCAATTGGTAGCGCAGCTAATTTTGCCAAACTTTCTTTTTCACCTGCTAAGGCCTTAAATTTGCCCTGCCATTCTGGTTCAGCCGCATTTAAAGGTCCACCAGCCCGCGCAGTGTTGCCACCAATTTGTGGATATTTTTCTAAAACTATCACTTTTTTATCATTTTGGATTGTTCTAGTTGCTGCAGCAAGCCCAGCACCTCCAGCACCAATTACAACCACATCTACATTATATTCTTCATCTTTATCGCTTTTAGCAATGGGTTTAGCCCGCTGTTTCCATTTAGTTGCCTCACCGCCAGCCTCATCGATGGCTTGAGCAACTCCATCGATAACTCCGCGGCTAGAAATTGTAGCACCACTAATCACATCAACATTTAGTGTTTGATTAGCAATAATCTGCTGGGGTAGCCGCCTAAAAACTTCATCAGCAATCCCTTTAGTTTCAGCACTAGAATCAATGCTTATATTTTCAATATCGGTCGCAGAAAGAGTAACCTTCATTGGCATAAAACTTGAGCCATGCCCTTTTGCTTTTACATTATATGTACCTGGCTTCATCATTGAAATAATTCCTCTCTGTAAAATCTTTAATAACTAAATTTTACTAACTTTATTTAACAAAATGAAATAGTTTTCGAGCAAATAGGCTATAATAAAAGTGTTATTGGAGGAAACAGATGAAAGATCCAGAAATACTCTTACACTACATTGACATTTTACTAAAAGAAAGCAATTTTACCCGAGCTGCCCAAGAACTATATATCTCACAGCCTTATTTAACTCAACTACTTAAACGCATCGAACATAAATTAGGGACCAAAATAATTAATCGAAAAACTACTCCGTTTACATTAACTAAAGCCGGCGTAATCTATTATAAATACCTCGAAACAACTATTGCCAATAACCAAAATTTAGCCAAAAAGTTGATTCGATACGCCTCACCAAAAAAAGAAATAATTAGAATTGGAGTCTTAGAAAGCCTCGGAACTTTTTTATTACCAGAATTACTACCCGATTTTCTGGCTGAAAATCCAAATATTGAGATTCAATTATCTGAAACCTTTCCTAGAAATAGCGAAACGCAGCTTTTGAATGAACAAATTGATTGTTACATTGGACAAACACCTGAATCGCTCAATACTGAGCTCGATTTTTTCGTTAATGGGGAAGAAAACTACTATGTGATTATTTCACCTCAATCATCATATTTTAAAAAAGACCGGTTTATTCTTAATCAAGATGAATACAATCTTAAGGAAATATTGCAACAACCATTTGTAGTTAGTTTTAGCAACTCCGCTATTCGTCATCAAGTTAATGGTATATTTCATAAATTCAACGTCCAGCCCAACATTGTTCTTGAAAGTAAAAGTATATTAACTGCAACAAATTTAGCAATTAAGGGAGTGGGATTAACCATTTCAGCTGCTAGTATTATCAAAAGAATGAATCGAACCCCAATTAATCTTTTTCCACTTGATCACACTTTAATTCAAATTAAGTATTTTATTGCAGTTAAACACAAGAAAAGGCTTGATCCTGGTCTTAAAAAACTAATTACAAAATTCACACAACTAAGAATACAGCCCAGCATTAAATAAAATAAATTTTCATAAACAAAAAAAGAAGGTCATTAGACCTTCTTTTTTAACCTTGCTCCGGCTGTCAGACTCGAACTGACGACATCTTGATTAACAGTCAAGCGCTCTACCAACTGAGCTAAGCCGGAATATTAAAAAAAGCACGGCAACGTCCTACCCTCGCAGGCAGTCTCCCACCAACTACTCTCGGCGTTAAGAAGCTTAACTTCTGTGTTCGGCATGGTTACAGGTGTTTCCTTCTTGCTCTTGCCACCGTACTTCTTTTTGAGCTTTTACACTCAAAACTAAATATTATCCTTCGAAAAAACCGTTCCACTCTCTTCTTTGACTGCCTTCGCTTTTGGTCAAGTCCTCGACTGATTAGTACTAGTCCGCTCCAAACCTCACG
>NZ_FOMN01000020.1 GCF_900112665.1 Lactobacillus bombicola | reverse complement strand
TAATAATTTCTATAACATCAGCATTTACAACAATGATACAAATCTTTTCTCAAATCGAAATAACAGGAAAAGTAAATGTAGGGGAGGTCGTAGTAAACAATAATCTTAAATTCAAACTTTGTATACTTTATTTTTAGCTTTAAGCCCTTGATGCTTTTGCCACATCGCATCAAGCATTTTATTTATTGCTAAAGTATTATGATTTATAGCTATATCAAACCAATCATCATTACCTTGTTCCAAACAAAAATTCAAAAAATCAATATAATTATCGATTTCTTTAGCCTTAATAAACTGAAATATTTGTTTCATAGCATGTAAATTTTGACTAGAAGAAAGCTTAAAAAAATCAGCAATATCAGCACCATTGTGTGCTCTTATATCCTCAATCGAATATTGATATTTTTCTGGATTATCCATATGCGCAAAATATCTAACCATACCCTTTGCCGAGCCAACTTTTTGAGGAATAGGCGTATTCAACGGTTCAATAATATCATTTATCCTCTTAATAGTGACAGGTCCAGAAAACCTTAGCAATATATGCCAATGAGCTTTTTTCTTACTACCATCAGAATTCACATCTTTGTTATGCAGCGGACTCTCTACCCACTCTAAATGAGTTTGATTCAAAATATCTCGCCAATTTTCAGGCGCACTTTCAGGATAAACAATAAACGTCCAGTCTCTGCCTTTAACCAATTTTTTCTTTTTTTCAATCATAATAAAAACCTCACTTTCGGCTATCAATACCAACTAGCAAGGTCTAATACAATTAACCAATCGGGAAAAAATATTTACTTTTATCCCAAAATTGAATAGAATTATTCTTAACAAAACATTTTTGCGTTTGTATTGTTACCTAAGCTGACCCGCCAGTCGGCTTTTTTTATATCTAAAAATTATTATAGCAAATAGTCATTAAGGCGAGAAAGGCTTTTTCAGCTCTTCTCGCCTTTTTATTTAGCTTAAAAGGTTTGTTAAGTGTCAACTCCTTAAAACTCTCCCAGAAGCTCATAAAACGTCCTTACAGCCGTTTTTGAGACTTCTAGGGATAATTTACCGTTGACACTTCATACAGCATAAAGGGCACCTATACTACAAAATTCGCCCATGATTTTTTTGCATTTGATTATTAATTCTTTTCTCAACTAATTTTTCTGCGGATTTATAAACGTCTGCCTCAATCCCATAACCAACAGCTTTAATACCTTTGTACGAAAAATATTCTGAAATCATTTCAGACAAAATACCAACTTGCTTTTTAGTAAAACCAATTTGTTTAATTGCATATCTAAGATTTTGAGCAATCTCCTGTTCAGTAGTTATATTCTCTGCTAAATCTAAAAACTTATTAAAAACTTCTTTGTTTTGATAAAAGCCAAATCGTTTTTT
>NZ_FOMN01000002.1 GCF_900112665.1 Lactobacillus bombicola | reverse complement strand
CAGGTGCAAGTAACGGAACTTCAACCCCAGATGCAGGAAATGGAACTTCAACCCCAGGTGAATTACCAACACCGGGCGAACTACCAACACCAAAAATTGGACTTAAGTTATACTTAAATAGAGCCTCATATCAATATACTAAAGCAGGTAAACGTGTACCAAAAAGCAAACTTTCCAAGAAAAAGACCGTTATGAGTAATGGTAAAGTTTACACTATTAAAGGCAAAAAGTATTATTGTATTGGTCATAATAGATATATTAAAGCAGTTAACGTGCTCCCATATAGTAAAAAGCATGATGAACTACTTAAGTTATATTTAAATAGAGCGTCATATCAGTATACTAAGACAGGTAAACGTGTACTAAAAAGTTTGCTTTCCAAGAAAAAGACAGTTATGAGTAATCGTGAAGTTTACACTATTAAAGGTAAAAAATATTATCGTATTGGTCATAATAGATATATCAAAGTTGCTAACGTTGTTACTCCTTATTAATGATTGGGAAAATCAATTAATCAATTGAATTTACAAATGTACAACTAATTGCCTAACGTAAAGCGATATTGTAAAAATAGAAAAATACCCTAAGTTCGTTTGAACCTAAGGTATTTTTTTATACAATTGTATTTAATTAAACTGCACATAACAATATAGAGTTGACAGTTTATGTTGAAGTTTGTTTACTTAAATAGTGATTGGAGTAACCAAAAGCGCTTATTTAAACTAGTTTCAGCCGGCTTTGACCCTTTAGCTTTTCTAAATTTTAATATAGGAGACTTACGATACTGGCGCTTACTGATTGCTTCTTTTTTGCTTTCAGCTTTGTGACTTCTTTTTTTGCTGTTTTTGTAGCAATAATTTTTGAACTTATACAAATAATTAATAATAGGTGGATAAAGTATGAGGCTTAACTAAGCAAATAGTCAAATTGTTTTAAGAATAATCTTTCCTGACTATTGACATTAGGAGTTTTATAGCATAAATTAGTCAATAATTAAATTGTGATTAAACAAATTGGTTAAGTAGGAGGTTTTTATGAAACAACGAGTAGAAGATCTTGATTGGAAAAACTTAGGTTTTGTGTATCGCGATTTGCCATATCGCTATGTAGCAAAGTACAAAGATGGTCAATGGCAGGAAGGTAAATTAGTCGAAGCTTCAACTTTGACCCTGTCTGAAGGAGCTGAAATTTTACATTACGGCCAAGAAATCTTTGAAGGTCTAAAGGCTTATCGTAGAAAAGATGGTAAGATTAACTTATTTCGCCCGGAGCAAAATGCCCATCGCTTTACTTTGTCGGCGGAGCGCTTGGCGATGCCACCATTTCCAGAAGAACAATTTGTGGCTGCAGTTAAGCAAGTCGTTTTGGCTAACCAAGAATTTGTACCACCATATGATAGTGGCGCCACCTTATATTTACGGCCATTCATGGTAGGCACTTCTAATGTTTTGGGCGTTCAAGCCGCCAATGAATATACTTTTCGTATTTTTGCCGTACCAGTTGGCGCATACATTAAGGGGTTAAATCCGGCGGCTTATATTGTCAGTGACTACGATCGTGCTGCTTATGCTGGGACAGGTCAAGCTAAGACTGCTGGCAATTATGCCAGTAGTTTATTGCCGTCAGTTGAGGCGCATCAAAAGGGGTATGCTGATTGTCTTTATCTTGATCCCCGCGAACATAAATATATTGATGAATTTGGCGGGGCCAATTTCTTTGGCATTACGTCAGAGGGGCAATTTGTGACACCTAAATCCCCGTCGATTTTGATTTCCATTACTAAAAAATCACTGCTGGAATTGGCCAAAAAGCAAGGCTTAAATCCAGTTGAACGTCAGATTACTTTAGCAGAGGCTTTTGAATTGAAAGAAGCAGGCGCCATGGGTACAGCAGCTGTTATTTCGCCAGTTGGGTCAATCACTTACCAGGGGCAAAAGCATGTGATTTATAGTGAAAAAGAAACCGGTCCGATTACAACCAAGCTGTATCAAGAATTGGTTGACATCCAATATGGTAATGAAGAAGGACCGGAAGGTTGGGTACAAGAAATTAGTGAATAAGGGAATAAAAAAATGGATACGCTATTGATTATTTTTCTCATTTTAGCTTTTGAACTTTTACCAATAGACTCTTGGCTTAATAAGCATAATCTAATCTATGTTACCCCTATTTGCTATAGTTTATTGCTGATTTTGATTTTACTACTTTCCGTATTTGGTTTTGCGAATGCTTTCCATTGGTATGACTATGTAATAGCAATCATTACCTTTATTTATGAATGGCTAGTACTTTTTAAACGTATTCAAAAAAATTAGGTATCTTAATAAAAAACAAGCGGCAACAATTATGAGGGTTGCCGCTTTTATTTACTGTTATGAATTAAAAAGAATCAACTAGTAGTTAATTTTTTAAGACGGATTGACAAAGTACTTAGTTTGAGTAGAAAAAATAATTCAAATAAGCCAAAGAAACCTAAGCCAAAGTATCTTGCCCAGCCACTATTGCCATTACTAATATCAGTCATGAGCATTTGAATTAGTGGTAATGGAAATAGCGTTGTGAGTAATATTTGTCTGCGAATGCGTTTTAAATAGCTTAGCTTGGAGTCATTATCTGAATAAAGTTGAAAGTCTCCTTGAACTGCGGAACGCCGGAAATAGATCCATTGGCCAATTTGAGCAATTTTTTCGGCACCGGTCTCTTCAATAAAATTAATATAATCTTGTTGTTTCGTTTTAGAAGCTTTAGGATCAAGAAAATCAATGCGATAAATATATTTGGGCTTTTGATTAGTAAAATAATAGAGTAACCCCTTAATTTTGGTTAACTGCCAGCCAGCAGCTGCCATTTGATTAAGCCAAGTTTCTTCTTGTTTGTCACTAAAAAATAGCCGGAACTTCTTCTTTTCCAATTTAGTTATCCTCCATAATTTTGTGCCCATTATTTACCAATTCTTCTAATCTCTTAAGTTCATTGATTACAATTTCTTTCCCTTGGGAAGTAATAACGTATTGTTTTTTGTGATCAATGTTGTTTACGGGCAAGGCTTTAATCCATTGATTTTGCTCTAATTTATTTAGTGCTCCATACAATGTACCTGCAGCTAGCATGACTCTTTCGTCAGATAGCTCAGCAATTTTCTTCATAATGCCATAGCCATGTAATGGTTTAAATAATGATAATAGGATGTAGTAATAGGCTTCTGTTAGAACGATATGTTTAGGATGCAAAATTGACACGATCCTTTATATAAGTAAAGTATAAAATAAATTTCAGTAAACGCTTTCTAAAAATGAAAGAATGTGCTAACATAGAGGTTAAATAGGATCGTAACAGTTTAAAAACTGGCGAAACCGAAGAAGTATATAAGTTATATGCTTTTTCGGTTTTTTTGTGTCTAAGGGAGGATTTTTATGGAACAAAGACAATATTCGCATACTTTAATTGAGGAATTACAAACAAAGACTATGCGAAAAGTTATTAATGGAGTGGAAGAAATAGTTAAGCCTGTTCCAGGACAAGATGGTAATCCAAAATTAAATATTGTGGATCCGCACGTTAAGATGATTATACAGAAAAAAATTGATGAGGGAATTGGTGACAAGCCTTTTTCACTAAATTTTGATCGCAATCGTCCGGAAAACATTACCTATGATTTAACTACCAGTCCAGTTAAACTAGATGAAAAATTAGTAGAAATTGATGGTGATCATTATATTGATACATTTATTTATAGTGCAGAAAACTTAAATCATGCTAACCCTATATTAATCTATTTTCATGGTGGAGCCTTTATGACAGGTAAGATTGAAGAATTTGGCGAGCAGATGAAATTTATTGCTGAACAAGCTAAATCAACAGTAATTTTCCCGCATTATCGTTTAGCACCAGAAAATCCATATCCTGCAGCAATTGATGATGCGATGGGAATCATTAATTGGGTAAAAGCCAATCATCAACAACTGGGTTCAGATAATGAAAAAATAATTTTAGCAGGTGACAGTGCGGGGGCAAGCATAATTAATTCTTGCATTGTGCGATTACACAATACATCAATTATTGCTAAAGCAGTTGAACTATACCCAGCTATTGATAATGACATGGAAAAGTATTATAAATGGAGCAAGTTCGATGTTTGCTCTAAAGATGAAAAATATGCTAAAAATAGAGTTAACAGGATGCTTAAGTCTTTACCTGCATTTGAGAATAATTATTTACATCACAAAATTGATCCAAGAGATGAGATAGTTAATCTTTTTAATCTAAGAGATTGGGGTAAGCTGCCCCCGATTACATTTATTGTTAATCAATATGATTTGTTGACGTTAGTAACAGAAGAATTTGTTAAAAAGGCACTTGAACATAATGCTGATCTAAAAGTTATTAAATATATGGGATGTGATCATGGTAGTCTTAACTTTTTTGGAACAGAACCACAAGCAGAAGATATGTGCTTGGAGATAGCAAAAATCATAATAGAATCATCCAATTTAAATGAAAGCACTTGCAAAAGCAAAAATTGATTGATAAGATAAAGAAAATTAAATAAAGGATCGTAACAGTTTAAAAACTGGCGAAACCAAAATAATGATTTATACACGTCAAATTGTGTCAATAATCATTGTTTTGGTTTTTTGTTTTTTGGAGGAATAAATAATGGCAATTGTAGGAGCAAGAATTGATAATCGTTTATTACATGGTATAGTAGCAACCAGTTGGGCACCAGATTCAAATGCTACAAGAGTAATGGTGGTTGATGATGGGGTAGCCAATGACCCACAAAAAAAGCAAGCTATGAAACTTGGACGTCCATCAGGTATGGCAGTATCAATCATTACTAAACAAAAAGCATTGGACAACTTCAAAAATCATAAATATGATCGACAGAAAGTTTTTATTGTATCACAAACACCAGATGTATTTTTAAATTTAATTGAACAGGGAGAAAAAATTTCTGAACTCATTTTGGGTGGTACTTTAACTTTTGATGATGCAATTAAAGTAACTAATAGAGCATATATAAAATCAAAGCAAGTTGATACATATAAAGAAATTATTGCTAAAGGATGTAAAATCATTTCTAAATATGTTCCGCAGGATGATAGTGTTGATGTTGCAGAAGTTTTAGGTAATAAGAAAGCTGGTGCTTAATTATGGGTCTAACAATTTGGCAAGTAATTTTGATTACAGTTATTGCTTATATCCAAAGATTAGATTTTGAAACAACTCAAATCATTTCAATGAATTATATGTTTTGGTCTTGTGTAGTTGGTGCTTTATTAGGCGACTTTCAAATGGGACTCATAGTTGGTGCAACTATTCAGCTAATGTCGCTGGGAGTGGCTGCTTTAGGAGGTAGTTCTACGCCGGACTATGCAGTTGCAGCTATTATTTCAACAACTGTAGCAATTACTGCAGGTAAGGGAATGGCAGCTGGCTTGGCTCTAGGTATTCCTGTAGGAATGATATGTATTCAATTAGATGTTTTATTAAAGATTATCAACTCGTTTATTACCAATAAGGCGCATGATTTAGCTAATAAACGCCAATATAGAAAAATGAGAAACCTTATCCCTGTTATGACTGTGTTGATGCCTCTTGAATCAGCTATTCCTGTATTTATTGCTGTGCTATTTGGTAAAACTGTGGTTAGTAGCATTCTTAACTTTATGCCAGCCTGGTTTACCGTTGGCTTAAATGTAGCTGGTGGAATGTTGCCAGCAGTTGGGATGGCAATGTTGTTAACTTACATGCCTCTTAAAAAATATGGTTACTGGTTATTAATCGGGTTTGCTTTAACCGCATATTTAAAAATGCCGGTTCTAGGTGTTGCTTTAATCGGAACAGCTGGTGCAATACCAACATTTATGAATCATTCAAATAGTGGTAATAGCTTGGTAACTACAACAAATGGAATGACAGAGGAGGATATGGAAGATGAATAGGGACAATGTAGTGGAAAAAAATGATCAAGTTTTAACAAAAAAAGATCTTTGGCGTGCGATGAGAAGGCACTATTTGGCAATTAGTACATATAACTATGATAGTGGCTTTGCAGCTACGCTTGTTTGGGAATTATTCCCTGCTTTAAGTAAAATCTATAAAGATGATCCAGATGGTTTGCAAGAGTCAATTGATAATCAATTTAAGTTTTATAACTGTAATCCATGGGTTTCTCCAATTATTACGGGAGCAACTTTAGCAATTGAGGAAAAGGGTAAAAACAAATCTCTTCAAGCTGTCCAAGATTTAAAAGCTGCCTTAATGGGCCCTTTTTCTGGAATTGGGGACACATTGATTTGGGTATTATTTCCAACAGTATTAGGAGCTATTGCTGCTTCAATGGGAAAACATGGCAGTAGTATAGGTATGTGGATCTATGCAACAATTTATATACTATTCTTTTTCTTACGCTCATTTTTATATAATGTTGGTTATCAATCAGGCACATCATTAATGACTAATATGAGCGATAAGCTTTCTGCTTTAACTGATGCAGTTTCGGTATTAGGCATTGCCGTAATTGGTGCGATAGTTCCAGCAACAGTTAATTTCAAATTGGCACTAAAGTTTAGTCAAGCAGGCGTATCTTTGACAGGGCAACAAATCTTAGATCAATTAATGCCAGGATTAATGCCCGTACTGTTAACTGGGTTATTATACTGGATGCTTAAAAAGGGTCATAAAATGACAACTTTAATTTTAATGGTAATCATTATTGCAATGGCTGGAGCAGGACTAGGTATTTTTAAGGCATAATATGAAACAAATAATAATTATATCGCATAAAACAATGTCACAAGGGATGGTAGAAACAATTAAGTTTTTTGCTGGAAATATTCAGAATTTGCACTTTATTTGTGCCTATGAGAATGAAGAAAATGAATTTCCAATTGATAAACTTATTAAACTGATTGATGGTTTTAATTCTCAAGATCAAGTCTTTTTATTAACTGATTTATTGGGTGGAAGTGTTAATCAAAATTGTACACAACTTATTAATGAGAGACATGTTAATGTGATTACGGGAATAAATCTAGCTATAGCTTTGTCAATTGTACTTGATACTGGCGATTATCTTTCAAATGAAAAAATAAGTGAATTAATTAAGGAGGCGAAGAGTCAGATGATTTATATGAATAATTATATTGATAATAATGAATCAGATGATGAGTAGGAATTAGTAAAATGAAAGTAATCAAAGTCTTTAACAATAATGTTGTTTTAGTTAGTGATCAAAATCATCAACAAGCAATTCTTTTTGGTAAAGGAATAGGATTTAAAAAACATCCAGGAGATGAAATAGCAAAAAGTAAAGATGTACAAACTTTTATTAAAAATATTAGGGATCCTGAATGGCTTAATTCACTATCAAATTTACTTGAGAGTGTGCCAATAGAATATCTGGCAATTTCTAAAAATATCATTGAATATGCAGAGAAAAAACTCAATACAACATTTAATCAATTTTTGATTATTAGTTTAGCAGACCATATTTACTTTGCAGTAAAGCGGAGTAGTGAACATGATGTGTCTTCACTTGCTAGTGTCAGGGATGTTTATCCATTAGAATATAATGTTGCACAAGAAAGTGTTAAAAGAATCAATACAACTTTTAATGTAATATTACCACCTGGTGAAGCAGGCTTAATAGCAATTCATTTTGTGGAAAATGAAATTAGTCCGATTAATGAGAATCAGCAATTAAGTGAAAATTTTGTTACGCTACACCTAAGTAAAGTACTGCAAATTATTATTTCAGATTTAGGTTATCCTGCTCAACCCACATCTTTGGAACGCTTGACAATACACTTAAGATTCTTAATTACGCAAATTCAAAGTAATAGTAAGTATTTAGTAAATACGTCCTCGGATAATAGACAGATATTGGATTCCTTTTTAAAACAATTTCCCGAATTAAGAGAAACACTTAAAAAATTACAAGATTATTTTTACCAAGAAATGGAATATAAATTAAATAGCAGTGAACGGCTTTACTTAGTTATTCACCTAAAGCAAATTGAGAATGCAACAGATGATGAATGATGTAATTAGCAAAAAATAAAATTTTATATGAATTTGGCTTTTTTAAAGTTAAATATCCTATCCCCCTGACGATAACTTTTAGTAATACTTAGTATTAAGTAATTGGTATTTTAAATTAAATGATTTTTGTTTAATAATTAAAATATGCAAAGATTATGATAGGGAGAGGGATAATGAATAGTATTAAGAACCACTACTTTACAGGCGAACGAATCCTTTTTGGACTTAAAAAAGCCGAATTGGCAGGTATTGTTTTTGGAGAAGGTGAGTCACCGCTCAAAGAAGCGCATAATCTGAATATTAAAAATTCAATTTTCAAATGGAAATATCCTTTGTGGTATGACACCGATATTGAAGTTGAGAATACTACGTTTGAAACCATGGCGCGCAGCGGCATCTGGTATACCCAAAATATTAAAATGACGAATTCAGCCCTTCAGGCTCCTAAGTTGTTTAGAAGATCAGCCGGCATTAAGTTAGACCACGTTCATTTTGCTAATGCTGAAGAAACAATGTGGAGCTGCCAAGATATCAAAATGACCAATTGTCAGGTTAATGGCGCTTATTTTGGTAAAGATAGTGCGAATATTTATCTTGACCAGGTAAGTATTATTGGCAACTATGCTTTTGATGGCGCAAAAAATGTTGAGGTACATCATTCTACCTTAATTTCAAAAGATGCCTTCTGGAATTGTGAAAATGTGACTGTCTATGATTCCACAATTGTTGGTGAATATTTGGCTTGGAATAGTAAAAATATTAAGTTTATCAATTGTAAAATTGAAAGCAATCAAGGCTTAAATTACATTAATCAACTTAAAATGAAAAATACTAGCTTGTTTCATACAGACTTAGCTTTTGAATATGTATCAAAGCTTGATGTTGAAGTGACGACTAAGATTGATAGTGTCAAAAATCCTATCTCTGGTAAAATTGTTGCCCCAGAAATAGGTACATTAATTATTGATCCCAATAAAGTCTCTCCAGATAAGACGCAGGTTGTATGTGATAAGATCGGTATAAGAACTGTTTGTTCAGATTTAAATCAGAAACCCGAGGATTAAATGATGGAAAATAAGTATGATTTTATTAATGCCCCTGATCGGCGCCAAACTGATTCAGTAAAGTGGGCTGTTCAAGCTGGGGAGTTGCCCATGTCGCTTGCTGATATGGACTTTAAGACAGCTCCCGAAATTATTGCAGCACTGAAAGAAAAAATTTCCTTAGGTTGCTTTGGTTATGAATGGCCAAGAGATAATTATTTTGAGGCTGTTGCTGACTGGTATGAAAAAGAACACAATCAGCGTCCTAAAACTGAGTGGATGCTCTTTACTACTGGAGTTGTGCCAGCTATTTCTGCAATTGTGCGTCGTGTATCGCAAATTGGTGACAATGTTTTAGTACAAGCGCCAGTTTACAATGTTTTTTATAATTCGATTGAAAATAATGGGCGGCATGTTTTGAGTAGCGATTTAAAGTTTGCTGATAATGAATATCACATTGATTGGCAGGATCTAGCAGCAAAATTAGCCCAGCCACTGACTAGCTTGATGATTTTTTGTAATCCGCATAATCCTATTGGCAAAGTATGGACTAAGGCAGAAGTGCAACATTTAGCGGATCTTTGTTATCAAAATCATGTTATCTTACTATCAGATGAAATTCATGGCGATTTAGTTAGAAATGGTGAAGATTATACGCCAGCCTTTGCAGTTAATGGTGAAAGCCTGGCTCAAGTTATTTCGTTAGTCTCTCCAAGTAAAACTTTTAATGTGGCTGCGCTCCATGCTGCTACAATCATAGTACCTGATGCTAATTTGCGAGCACAGGTTAATCGCGGAATAAATAGTGATGAAGTAGCTGAACCAAATTTATTAGCAATTCCCGGAACAATTGCTGCTTATGAGCAAGGTCATGAGTGGCGGCAAGCATTATTAGCAGAGTTAAGGTCAAATTTTACTTATGCTGAGAATTTTATCAGTCGAGAAATTCCTAGCATAAAAGTTGTCTCGGGGACGGCAACTTATTTGTTATGGTTAAATGTTGGACAGTTAAGTAGCAATTCTTCAGAATTAGCGGCTTATTTACGTCAAGCAACAGGGCTAATTCTAGCACCCGGAAATATTTATCGTGGAAATGGGAACCAATTTTTACGAATGAATTTGGCCTGTCCATTATCCATGGTGCAAGATGGGTTAAATCGTTTAAAAAATGGGTTAGATTGTTGGATAAATAGAGTATAATTTTTAATTGTATATTAGAATAGATTATTTTATTTTTTTAACAGAAAAATAAAATAATCTGTATAAACATTAATGGTAATGCGATATTATAGTTTTGTTCAATCCATATATACTATATAATTAAACTATATATTAATAGTATTATCTATTATTAATAATTTTTATATATTGCAAAAATTTTAATTTTGTTATATTATATTTCTTGGCTTAATGCTAATATCTAAATGGGGGGACGTTAACATGAACTGGTTACAAATTTTGCAACTTATTCTTGACACGCTTAAGCACATCTTTGCTTAATGCCAAGTAATAACAAAAAAGCCTTATTCTAAATAAGAATAAGGCTTTTTTTATTTCTCTATGCTGTATAAGATTTAAAAATTCATGTCGTGTTATCGTTATTTATGACATGCTTTAGTTTTGTCCTATCATTTATGTTAGCTGTAACAATTATTTAGTATTACTTGCTTTGAATTTTTTGGCAAGATCAATTGCAGTTAGAATATAATCTAAGATAGACATAATTGATAAAATTGATTTTTTAGGATTAAATGTTTTTTTGATAATAAGCGGTATTTGACTACTAAAAGCGATAAAAAGAACGATAACTAATAATTTAGTTGCAGGAAATGGACTATTTTTTTGATCGAAACGATTTAATAGATTTCTAATTGTGTTAACTGCTTTTGGTGAAAGCTTCATTTTGTCGGCTAGCAAACTTAAAAAAGCTTGATTTTTAAAAATAGGAACCAGTTCAGTGCTTGCTTTGTGCGACAATTGGACTAATTGTTGGTGCACCTGTTCGCTATTTTTGGCACTATCAGCTAATAATTTTTCTACTTGTTCTAAGCCGGATTGAGTCCAGGAATAATTGCTATCTGGTAACTTTTGCCAAATTTTTGGCCCCTGATTACCTACTATTTTTAGTTGCTTAAGTAAATTCAAAGGAAAATTAATAAAATACTTTTTAATGTTCATAATTTTACCTCCTAGCGGCCTCATTATAGCAGGGATATCAACTAAATGAATTAAATATGCTTGATTTATCTTGCAATAACTTAAGTATATTATTCTTATTTAAGAATCAAAAGAGTGAAAGGCTCTCATGTGAGAACCTTTCACTTCGTTAAAATTTATTCAATTTTGCCATTTGTTTTTAGATGATTTTGCTAAATTATTAATGCTGAGTAAAATTTTGTTGAATATTAATATATTCCATGTGAGCGACTTGAGCAAATCTTTTGATAATTGAAGTTACTGGTTTAATCGTATCTGCAGGATTACTACCTTGAATAAAGACGGAAAGTTTTTTTCCTGCTAAAGTGTCCAGTTCTGGATCTTGCCCAATTCGTTCAATTAAGGTTTTGAGATAACCACTCATATCATGCCAATAAGCAGGTGTACCAAGGACAATCCAATCTGTTTTTTGTAATCTGGCTAATACTTTTCCAAATTGATCATCGGAATAATGTTGATTGATTTGGTAAATTTTATAATCAACTAAATTGATTTGCTCAAAGTCTTTGTCTTTAAGAAAAGCCTTTCCCATCCGGCTAGTGTTACCTGCTTGATTTTGACTCGCATTAATGAATAAAATTTTCATTTTATCTACTTTCATTTTATTCTGAATCGATAATTAATAAAGATTTAATTGCTTCTCGTTGATCCATTGCCTCATATGCTTCTTGAATCTGGTTTAAAGAAAAGCGTTTAGTGAAGACTTTTCCGGGATGAATTTTTCCATTTAAAACAGCATCAAGTAAAATTTTGCGATCATCAAAAGTAACGGACGCAATTCCACCACGCAAGCCAATGTTGCGCCAGAATAAGTTACGCGTATCTAGACTTGAGCTTTGTGGAACACCAACGCGACCAACAATTGAACCGGGACGTCCAACTTGAACCGCTGTTGCGACAGCTTGATCAGTACCTACACATTCTAGTACAGCATCAGCACCTATTCCATTAGTTAATGTCATTACGTGGTCAACTGCTTGTTTGCCTCTTTCTGGCACGATATCGGTTGCTCCAAACTCTGTTGCTAATTTTTGCCGATCTTCATGGCGACTCATAGCGATGATTTTTTTGGCTCCCAATAGTTTAGCAGCAATTACACCACATAGACCAACCGCACCGTCACCAATAACAACGACTGTATCACCATTTTTAACTTCGGCACTGTCTGCGGCATGGTAGCCAGTTGCCATAACATCAGCTAATGTTAGAAAATCATTTAATTGTTCATCACTGTAATTCTGTGGTTTTCCCGGGATCTTGACTAAAGCCCAATTAGCATTATGAAATTCAAGATATTCGCCTTGATAGCCACCGTTAGTATCATTGCCTTGATTTAAACAGTTTCCATCAAAACCTGCTAGACAAGCGGCACAATGACCACAACCATGGGTAAAAGGAGCGATTACAAAATCACCTGGTTTAATATTAGTCACGTTTGTACCAACTTTTTCAACAATACCAATTGCCTCGTGTCCAGTTGTCGTATTAGGATCACGGTGAGAAAGTCCCCTAAACCACCATAAGTCAGACCCACAAACTGAAGCGCGAACGACATGAATAATTGCATCATCTCCAGATTTAAGTTTAGGCATTGGGTAATCTTGCACTTCAATTTTACCTGGTTTAATAAATGTTCCTACTTTCATTTTTAACCTCCTACTTTTTTTAATATACTGGTTGCTCTTGCCCTTGAGTAGCAGGATCAGCAATTCCAATACTATCATTGACATAAAGTTCGGGTTTGAGCACAATTTTCAAAATTGCATCAGCAATGCTTTGGCGCGACCCCGAGACACCAACATATGGTTGATGACGGGTAGTGATCGTATATTTAATTTCGTTACGATCATTAAGCCATGGCAACCGCAAAGTCGTGTATTGCAAGCCAGAATCTGCTAAAAGTCGATCTGAATTAATTGCGGTTGCCAGTCCACTTAATGTATATTCATGATTCCAACGACCAAATTCTCCACTAACTTCGTTGTATATACCAAGAATATTAGTAAAGAGAACTCTTGATACGTGATGATTTTTCATTGCTGTAATGACGTTTTTAGTAATGGTATTGTTTTGAGAATGATCAACAACTGCAACAAGAACCAGATCCTGCCCGTTTATTGCTCGATCAACTTCATCTTGTTTTAGTAAATCTACTTCTAGAACACGTGCGCTATCAGCGTGGCGTAGACCTAAGGTTAACTTGATATTGTTAAAATCAGGCTGATTTAAAATACGTTGTTCAACAATTTGAGCAATTTGCCCGTTTGCTGCTAATATTAAGAACTTCATTTATAACCTCCTTTTTGTTACTTACCAAAAGTATATGACCTTAGAGCAACTCTAAGTCAACTTTTTTAAAAGCTATTTTAGTTAATAATTAAATTCACCTAGTATTAGATAGAGATGAATTTTTTAAGAGCTATTCATAGAAAAGTATCAAATAACAGATGTTAATGAACTATTATGAAAGGATTGTTTTGTTAATGCAAATTTCAAAAATTTTCCTTTCAAGCATAATTGTTGCTTTATTATTGTAAGCGCTATAAATTAAAGATAGGTTAATGAAAGGAGATTATAATGATGGACAACAACTTAATAAATCCGTTAACTCGTTACCATGATGATGATTTTTCCAAACAGTCACAAAAATATCCGGGAATTCAAAGTAAGATGGATCCGTTACCTAATGGTGATATGCGCGACTATGAGGGACATAATTTACTTACTGGTCGCCATGCCTTAATTACTGGAGGCGATTCAGGTATTGGTCGAGCAGTAGCGATTGGTTTTGCTAAAGAAGGTGCCGATGTTGCTATTCAATATTTACCAGAAGAAGCTGATGATGCCAAAGAAGTTGCAAAATTAATTGAACAAGAAGGACAAAAGGCAGTGCTGATACCGGCTGATTTTCGCAAGCGTGGTGAAGCATCCCGGGTGAGTGAACAGGCAATTAAAGAGTTTGGTAGTCTAGAATTACTGGTAATGAATTCAGCAATCCAGCAAAACTCTGCTAGCTTGGAAGATTTATCAATGGATCAAGTTCATGATACGTTTGAAGTTAACATTATTTCAATGTATGAAATGGTTAAAGCTAGTGTACCAAAGATGAAACCAGGTAGTGTGATCTTGACGACGACCTCGCTGCAGGCATTTAGTCCAACCCCAATTTTACTTGATTATGCCGCAACTAAAGCAGCCATTGCTAACTTTTCAATCAACTTGGCGCAAGAATTGGCGCCTAAGGGGATCAGGGTCAATAGTGTTTCGCCCGGTCCCGTTTGGACACCACTTCAAGTGGCTGGAGGACAACCGACCGACGCTTTAGAGAAATTTGGGCAAGAAGAACCATTGAATCGGGCGGGTCAACCCGATGAATTAGCTCCAGTCTATATCTTCTTAGCTTCTAATATGGCTAGTTATATCACGGGACAAGTTTATGGTGTGACTGGTGGTCAATCAATTAATTAGCTTAAAAGTTATCTTGAAGCTCCATTGCTATTTGAAACCTATCAAGTAACAATCGGGGCTTTATTTTTATTTAATTTTTTGATAAATTATATTTAATAAATTACCAAAAATAAGACAAGACCGTTTTAATAAAAACTTTCATTTTGTTTTGTCAGTATTTTGGCGGCAAGTTTATTGAAAGGGTTAGAGTGATTGACTTAGAAAAAGTCCCACAAATAGCTCTATTATTTAGCAAAGAAGCTGGAAGGAGCAAAAAATGGACCAGCAATGGCAAGAAATGCTTGCGGCAGCAAAGAAAGTCCAAGGCTTTCGCTTAATTGGTAATCACATGGAGGTCGGTGGTGTAGCAGCCGCTGTTTTATCAGAGTCTGGTAAAATTTATACTGGCATTTGTGTTGATACTGCCTGTGGGTTGGGGTTATGTGCGGAAAGAAACGCCTTAATGAGTATGCTTACTCAAGGCGAAACAAGAATTACTAGAGTGTTAGCGATTATGTCAAATGGGCAAAATGGCGCCCCCTGTGGCGCTTGCCGTGAATTTATTGTTCAATTAATGGAAAAAGATTATCAAAAGGTTGAAGTAATGCTAGATTATAAGCAAGCAAAAGTAATGACAATGGGTGAATTAACACCACAATGGTGGCTCTAATGAATGAAGAAACAATTAAATATTGGCAAGACTTTTGTCAAAAACATCAATTACCTCAAAATACGCCAGTTACGGCCTGGTCATTTGGCGCTACTAGTGATAAATTAGCTAATTTAGTAAAGCAAGGGCTTAAAACGGCGACGACTTCTGCATATGAACTTTACACAAAAGATGAGCCATTGCCACAAGTTGGGGATTGGAATATCATCCTTGATCAGGCTGCTAGGCCAGTTTGTGTAGTTCAAGATAAAGTAGTTGAAATAATTCCCTATGAGCAAATTTCAGCTGAGCATGCCTATCATGAAGGTGATGGTAGTTATCAAAATTGGCGCCGAATTCATGATGAGTATTTTACTAAAGAATATCAAGAAGAAGGAAATAAGGAATTTTATCCGCAAGCACCAATGGTTTGTGAGGTTTTTGAAAAGATTGATTAGTTTTTATTTAATCTTTTAACAAATATGATATAATAATTAAAAGATGAAGAAAGAGAGACTACTACTAAAATGAAAAATTAATTTCTGAAATATTATTATGCGAAAAAGATTGATAACCCATACATTTCGGTGTGTTTTTTTTTGCTGATAATCAGAAATTAGTCTTGAATTTAGCTTAGGTAGTCGTATCTGACACTGGCTTTTTTGTGCACTGCTAATTTAGGTTGGAAGCAACTGTTATCAGTGCTTTTTCTTTACTCAAGAAAGCGAGTTATTAGGTATGGAATATCTCAAAATTAATCAATTGCAACTTGAATACCAAGGAGAAAAACTATTATACGTTGACAAACTAAATGTACAAGATGGGCAGAGGATTGGCCTGATTGGTAAAAACGGTACTGGCAAAACGACTTTGTTTAATGTAATCAGCCAAAAGCCAGTGGTATTTAGCGTTACGGGCCAAATTCAACGTAATTGTCAATTGGCAATGGTAGCACAGATTATAAGTTACAGTAAACAAAGTGGTGGTGAAAGGGAACGACAGGAAATTATGACAGCAATGGCGCAAATGCGCCATAGTAAGAATACTTTACTATTATTGGATGAACCTACATCGAATTTAGATATTGGTCAACAGCAATGGCTCATTGAAATTTTAAATCACCTAAAAAACCCATATATTGTAATTAGTCATGATCGCCATTTTTTAACACAAACTGTCAATACAATTTGGTATTTGAATGACAAAAAAGTTATTGCGTACAAAGAATCATTTTTAAATTTTGAACAAGATCTCAAAAAAAGAAGAGAAAATGAGGCAATACAGTATCATAATCAAATAAAGCAAATTCAAAAATTAAAAAAGGCGCAGCAACGAAAGCAACAACAAGTCAATCGTGCCAATCGTAAGAAAAAACCTTTATCTTGGTCAGAATGGAAAAATCGAGATTATGGTGGTAAAGAAAAACATTTGGCGCATACACAAAAGATAATTAAGCAACGGATTAAAGAAGAAACTACAAACATAGCAAGACCATATATTCATAAACCAATGACATTAAATAATTTGAAGTGGCAATCTTCAGCTATTTCTATAAAAGATAACTTACTCCGCATTGAGCCACAAAAAATAACTATTGCCCAGCGTGAATTATTTACAATCGCAACGCAACTAAAGCTTAAAACTGGCCAAAAAGTGGCTTTAACGGGTCCTAATGGTTGCGGCAAGTCTGTTTTTTTAAGTCAGATAGTTGCGAAAACTTTGGTTGAATGGCTTAATCCTCAAGCTAAAATTGGCTTTTTTCGGCAAGATTTTCGGCAAGAAACTAAAAATAAGAAGACTGTTCTAAGTGAAATAATGCAACTTAGTTTATTCGATAAAACAGCAACGCTTCAATTTTTAGGTGATTTACGTTTACAACCGTTTTTAAAAACAACAATATGTTCTCTGAGTGGAGGACAATTAGTTTGTTATAAATTGGCACGGGTGTTATTGGGACAACATGATTTATTAATTCTGGATGAACCAAATAATTTCTTAGATCTTGCTGCAATTAAAGCGGTAGAAAATTTTCTGAATAACTATCCTTTTGCAGTAATCTTGGTTTCACATGATCAACAATTTTTAACTAATTTGAATTTTCCAACTTGGAAAATCAAAAAGCAGCAATTGCTTCTACCAGAAAGCGATTCTAACCAAAAAAGCATACAAAATAATAGTGAATTAGAATTATTAAAGTTTAAGTTAGCTAAAGCTATTTCCGACCCTAATGTGGCAATTGCCGAAGTCAAGCAACTAAAGCAAAAAATAACTGACTTAACGCTGCCTAAATAGTTAAAAGAGATAAGTAAGAAAGCAAATAACCCCCCAAATAAACGGATTACTATTATAATGTTATTAGTAAGAAGATGAATTGTGTAGCAAAAGAAGTGAGATAAAAAATGAAAAAACCAATTATAGGAATTTCCGGTTCAATCATAATTGATTCTGGTGGAATGTTTCCTGGCTATCGGCGCAGTTATGTTAATGATGATTATATTGATTCAGTAGTGCAAAATGGTGGTGTGCCTTTTATTATTCCATATTCGGCTGATGAGGAAGTAATTAAAGCACAAATGGAACATGTTCAAGGTTTAATCTTGTCTGGTGGGCACGATGTTGATCCGCATTTATACGGTGAAGAGTTATTGCCACAAATTGGCGAAATTTGGCCAATGCGTGATCATTTTGACATGTTATTATTGAAAATAGCAGAAAAAATGGGTAAACCAATTCTTGGCATTTGTCGTGGGGCACAAATTATTAATGTTGCCCACGGTGGTAGTCTTTATCAGGATATTACATATCGTTCAGAAAAAACTTTTAAGCATGAACAAGGGCATACGCCAGATTTACCAACGCATCGGGTAAAAGTTGAAGCAGCTAGTTTATTGGCACAGACTTTAGGTGAGACAGACTTTTTAACTAATTCTTTTCACCATCAATTAATTAAAACAGTTGCTCCTGATTTAAAAGCAGTTGCAAAAACGGATGATGGTGTAGTTGAAGGATTAGAAAATCAAACTGGTAATCTTTTAGCAGTACAGTGGCATCCAGAAATGTTACATCGCAATCAACATGTTAAGTTTATGAATAATTTATTTAAATTTGTAATTGAGAAGGCTAGGTGATTGGATGCAAGGAAATAAAACTGTAAATGATAAATTAGGCTTTTGGTCGATTGTTTTTTTAGCAATTAATTCAATTATTGGTTCAGGTATCTTTTTAACGCCAGGCAGTGTGGTTAAACAAGCAGGTAGTAAGGCATTACTTGTTTATTTGATTGCGGCAACTTTTGCGGCCATTTTAGCTATTTCATTTTCGGCAGCGGCTAAGTATGTGACCAAATCAGGGGCATCATATGCCTATGCTAAAGCAGCATTTGGGGATAATATTGGCTTTTATGTTGGTATTTTACGTTATTTTTCGGCTAGTGTTGCTTGGGGCGTAATGGCAGTAGGGGTAATTAAATCAGCTATTTCTATTTTTGGTGGTAATCCAGATAATATTAGTGCAGTGACCCTTGGCTTTGTAATTTTGATGGTAGCAATTACGGTCATTAATATATTCGGGCAAAAATTTGTTAAATTTGTAATGAATCTTGCTACAGCTGGAAAGTTAGCTGCTTTAGTTTTGATTATCGTTGCAGGTGTGACACTCTTGATCACAAGTGGTGCATCCCATAATTTAGCAGAAGTTGATCAAATTACACAAAATGGTCAAAAAATTGTCCCAACATTAACAACCACTAGTTTTGTAATGGCAATTGTATCTGCTTTTTATGCTTTTACCGGGTTTGAATCAGTTGCTTCAGGTTCAGACGATATGCAAGCACCCGAAAAAAATCTACCGCGGGCGATTCCCTTGGCAATTTTTGTGATTGCAGCAATTTACATTGGCGTTGTAGCGGTGGCGATGGTACTGAATCCGCGAGCACTGATGACGACTAATCAGGTAGTTGCAATTAGTGCAATCTTTAATAATGAAATTTTACGAGATGTAATTTTAGTAGGTGCCTTAATTTCAATGTTGGGTATTAATGTTGCATCTAGTTTCAATGCGCCCCGCATTTTAGAGGCCATGGCCCGTGAACATCAATTACCAATCTCGTTGACTAAAAGAACGCAAAATAATTTTCCAATTAGAACATTTTTCATTTCTGCAGCTTTAGCTCTTTTAGTACCGTTAGCTTTTCAATATAATATGGGCAACTTAATTACCTTGAGCGCCATGGTACGTTTTCTGGGTTTTATCATTGTTCCATTGGCCGTTATTTGTTTTTATTATGGTAAAAATAAAGAGGCAATTTTACCTGCTGCTAAAAATTTTTTAACCGACATTATTGTGCCTGTTTTATCAATTGTCTTAGTTATCTTTTTATTGATTAATTATAATTGGCAAGCACAGTTTGGTATTATTGCAAATGGAAAAGTTATCGGGATTAATTGGTACGCAATCTTGATGATGATTTTTGGTTTTGTTATTTTACCATTATTTATGTTCTGGTTTTCCAGAAAAGAACGGCGGTAACAGTAATTTATAGATAAATATTATGTAATTAAATAATCTTATCTTTAATTACAATATACCCCCTTTGAGAGTAGCAGCTCAAAGGGGGTATTTATTGTAGACTCATAAAATATATTTTAGAAAGTAATTAATTGTTTTATTAGTTAAACTGTTAGTACCTAATAACTAATGTTTATTTTTAGTTTGTAGATAATGAACGCCACTATAACAAAATAAGATTGTCATACCTAAACTAGCAATTGTTATATCGGCACGTGCAGATCCATTACCTAAAGTATTACCTAGCCAATTAATAATTGTTGGTGAAACAGCACAACCTATATTAACTAAAATTAAAGTAATCGTTGTTGCAAAATTAATTGAATTTTTGGGGGCAACATTACCTAGCCAGTTGAAGATATAGGGAACCGATAGACCAAATCCGGTACCTAAGACAATAGCAGCAAATATTAACATTAGAAGATTTGCTGAAAAAGCAATTGCTAATAAGCCAACAACTTGTAAAAATAAACCAATTGGTAAAATCAAATCTTGCAATTTCTTTTTTAAATAGCCATAAGCTAACCCGACCGGAATGCCGATAAGAGTTATCATTGAAGAAACAAAAGCAACTTGACTAACATCAGCTATTTTTTGACTAATTGCTAATTGTGGTAATTTAAAAGTCATTGGCATGAAGAAGATGTACATAAAAAACATTAGTAAAGCAATTTTTATTACCTGAATATTTAATCTATTATCATTTTTAGTCATCTGATTTTGTGATGCAGCTATCTGATTTTGCTCACGAGGCAGTGTCACTATCCAACTGAATAAAACTAAAATTGGTAATGCAGCTAAATAAATTAAAAATGTAGTGTGCCAACCCAGTCCAGCTAAACATCCTACACAGAATGAAAAAAGTGCCGCACCAATGCTTCCCATTGAATTTTGAAATCCTAGCATGGTTGATAATTCATTACCCTGATAAAATTTTGCTAATAGGCTAACCGCTAATGAATTAAATAAACCAATGCCTAAACCTAATAAGAAACGGGAAATTAGAATCATGTAATAATTTGTAGAGTATATAGGATAAGTACCTGCTAATAAAATAATTAATAATCCAGATATAATTGTCGGTTTACTGCCAACTAGTCTTATTAAAAATGGGCTTAGCATTAAGCCGATAACAATTCCAATATTAGGAATAGTACTTAAGGTTTCGACGCCAGCTCGAGAAATAGTGGGAAAGGACGAATACATTAAAGGCAATACTGGTGAAATTTGGGGAGCAATCATTAATAATAATGAAATTGATAATAGGGCAATCTTGAATAATCCAGATTGAGGCTTTGCTTTTTTCATATAATTCCTCTTTTCTAAAATAGATACACTGTTATTTTAATTTTTAGTAACTTAAATATGGCGTTGAGTAACTTTTTTTATTTGCATACTTGTTTTTCCATAATTAGCAACTAGTGCCCGATTCATTGAGCGGACACCGCTAAAACCAGTATTGCTTGCAATAGTAGTTAATGTATGTGAACTATTACAAAGCTCATGATAAGCTTTTTGTGCTCGATATTTTTTAAGATATTTTCCTAAAGTAATCCCCATATTTTGCCTAAAAATTTTTTGTAGATATTGGCGTGCTAAATGACAATTATTTGCAATGTCTTGTAGTGAAATTTGTTCTTGATAATGAGTTTGAATAAAATCTAATGCATTACGTAAATGACCAGTAATAATTAAGTTATCAGATAGACGACTGTTATTATCTCGCGGCTCTAGGAAATATTTGAGTAAAATTTCGAGAACTTGGTAGCTCAGGATAGTTAGTTCTAAATTTTTAAATGTGTCACTATTATTTAAACTGATGGTTGTCATTTGACTAAGCAGAGTTTGTAGGTGGTAATACTGGCTTAGCTGATTAAATGCTAACTCTGATACATTTTTTAAAACAATCAGATAATGATTTATTTCGGGAAACATACTCGAAACTAGTGAATAAGGGAAAAGTATCGTTAACATCAAATCTGTTTGTTTATTGTTAATGTTTTGTATACTATGAACGATTTGTGTATTAATAACTAGAATCTCACCTGGGTGTGTTTGGTAATCTAGACCTTCAATTATGAAATGATCAATTTTACCTCTCATGGTAAAGCTTAGTTCAATGCTTTGATGCCAATGAGGTGGAACTTCAGTTTTTCCTGGCTTTTGATGCACTTTAATATAAATTGGTAATTTATCTAGTTGGACTAATTCGTGTATATCAGTGTTCATATTTTCTACCTTTATAAAAAATGATTAAACACTTAGCTCCTATGTCAACCATTATTTCGTTAGCTTGCTCATGCATTAATTTATGTATTTTCGGAAAAAGTTTAATTCGTCTAAATTGCATTGTCTGGCTAAATCATCTTTTTGATTAATGTGAAATACATGTCCACGCAGATGGTTAGTATCACCATAGAAATGCATTTCATGAAAAATATTTTTAGCAGATAGATACCCAGAAAGTGTAAAGGCACTATTTCGTAAAAAATCGCCATTACTAGTCATTAAAAAAATTGGTGGTAACGCTTGAGTTAAGTAGCGTTCTACGTTCAATTGATCATGCTTAGTTAAACGAATTTCTGGACGAAAGTAAGCTTCTGGGGCACCAACTATTAAGTTAGTTTCTGTTAAAAAGTACAGACCACAATTTAGTGCGGCTGCTTTAATGGTTAGATTGGGTAAAGTATAGCCAAAATATTTACGATACTCATTATTAGTATAAATTGCTAAAATCTGTTCTGCCATCTGTCCGCCAGCACTGTCGCCGACAATGAAGACATTATTAAGATCAAACTGGTAGTTGTTGGCATTGGTACTGTCTGCTATCCAATGAAAAACTAAATTTAGATCATCAAGTTCACCAGGATAGACTACATCGGGCGCTAAACGATAATTGGCGTTGACTACAGCAAAGCCCGCTTTAGCTAAAGCAAGACAGTAGAATTGATATGTTTCTTTTGTACCATAAACCCAGCCGCCACCATGGATATTAACAATTACAGGCAATTTTTGGTCGGTTCTTTTTTTGGGTAGATAAACATCAAGCGACTGAAATTGCGGTACGACCCCGTAGGATAGATTGTCAAAGCGCTCAACTTCAGGAATTTGTGTTGGTAATCCTGCATCGCGTTTATCATCTCCTTGTTTAAATTCAGTACGCATTTTATTAACTAATTTTTGATAGTCTGGTTCAGTCATTTTTTACTCCTTTATGAAATCGCTTTATTTAATTTTAATCCATTGCAAGCAAAAAAAAAGTGCATAAAGGCACTTTAAAATGGCAAATAGTAATAAATTTAATCAAGAAAATCAAGAATGTTTAGTAATAAATTCTTGATACGCCTGATTTTCAACTGTCGATTTAACTTTAAATTTAGTAAAATCAATTACATTTTGATGCAGTTCATTTTCAGCAACTTCGATGTAGTGAGTAAAAGTGGCATTACCAATTAGTTCAATCCAATAATGGTTATTATCCTGATGAACAATAGTTTGTACAAAGCCTCCGGGATTAGTGACAGTAATTAGGTTATTAAACAGGGAGTTTTGGGGATAAGTTAGGGCATAAACTAGACTAGCTGCCGACATGCCAGTTCCGCAGGCATTGGTAAAACCAACGCCACGTTCAAAGGTGCGGACAAAAAGGCGTTGAGGATTAATAATTTGGGCAAAACTAACATTAATGCCATCAGGGAAATAAGAATTAGGTCGATTAAGCTGGGTTCCCAATTGTTTTAATAAATCTGTTTGCATCAGATCGGCTGATACTATGCTAATAAGATGAGGATTAGGAACAGCAACTGCCGTAAATTTCAAGTTAGCAGCAAATTCGGGAACAGGTTGATTAATTAGCTCTTTTTTGCCTAAATTGCTGAAGGGTAAGTCTTGCTGCTGAAAACTAACTGGACTAATTTCCACACTAACTGCTTTGACGTGTGGTGCCCAATCTGGCTGACAACTAACTCTTAAATTGGCTTGGTCAGTTTCGACGATTAAATTTTTCTGCTGATATTTTTCTGCTAAATAGCGCCCGACTGTTCGTAGTCCATTGCCACACATTGAGGCAATAGAACCGTCAGCGTTAATTACCTGCATTTTGCCACAAGCACTGGGTTGAGAAGATGGGCTCACGACTAAAAGACCATCAGCCCCATTTAAAAGATTGTGCGAATTAGTTAATTGCTTTGTTAAATTGACTAGTTCCAGTTGGGTAAAAGTTTGATTAAGTTGTGTTTGATCAAGTAAAAAAAAGCTATTTTGTGAACCATGAACCTTTAATAGTTGTACCATTTTTACTCCTCCGGAAATTAATTGAAAAATTGTTGATAAATTTGTTTAACGGCTATCGGGGCATCAGCTTTTTTAGTGCCTAACATGATTGATATACGCGAAGCACCTTGATTAATCATATGGATTGCAACCTTCTTTTTGGCTAATGGTGCAGTAATGCTTCTCATGGCGCCAATTTTATTTCGCATTCCTTCTCCCACTACCATAATGATGGCATAATCATCAATCCATTCAAGATAGTCAGGTTTTAGAACTTTTTGGATTTCATCACACATATTTTGCTGAATTGCTACTGTAAATTGCCGTTTATCAAAAATAACCGTTAAATCATCAATTCCAGAAGGCATATGCTCGTATGAAATTTTAAACTTGTAAAATATTTGGAGTAATTTAAGCGTAAAACCCAATTCTTTATTCAATAAATATTTATGTAAGTATAAAGCGGCAAAATGATTAGAACTAGCTACGCCTGTAACTATATTTTGTGCTAGGAAATTTTTTGCGGGTACAATTTTAGTCCCAGGTAAGTCGGGATAATTAGTATTTTTAACATTAATTGGTATTTGACCTTGAATGGCTGGTATAAGAGCTTCATCATGAAAGACAGAAAATCCAGCATAGGATAATTCTCTTAATTCGCGATAAGTCATAACTTTAATAGCGCAAGGATTATTAACAATATGGGGGTCAGCTGCATAGATTGCATTAACATCAGTAAAATTCTCGTATAAATCGGCTTGTACTCCACGCGCCCAAATCGCTCCAGTAATGTCTGAACCACCACGAGAAAAAGTGGCAATATCCCCTTTTTTTGTAATACCATAAAAGCCTGGAAAAATTAATAATTGATTAGTGTGATGCCATTTATATAAATTGTGATAGGTCTGAGGTAAGATTTGAGCATCATTGGCACTATCAGTAACCATGAATTTAATATTTTGAGGATCTAAAAAGCGAGCTGGTAGTTTTTCTTGTTGCAAAATTAAGGCTAATAACTCAGCACTTAATTTTTCTCCTTGAGCTTTAAAAGCAGCAATTAGAAAATCAGAATTACGATAATTATTTTTTGGTAAATCAAATAGTTGCTGTTTTAGCGGTTGTAGTAAGGCAGGTGTTATTTTAAAATAAGCTGCTATTTCTTGGTATCTTGCCCAAATTTCTTTAACTACAGGCTGATAATTTTTTTGGGTTAAATATTGTTTAGCATATTTTATTAATAAATCTGTTACTTTAAAATCATCAGCAAATCTTTTACCAGGAGCAGAGGTAATAATAATTTTACGTGCAGGATCGGCCTTGATAATATTAATAACTTTTTGAAATTGTGTTCCATTAGCTAGCGAACTACCACCAAATTTAACGACTTTCATTCCTAATCCCTTTCTTAAATTAAATTAATTTTAGTTTTATTAGTTTTGCATTTTAACATTCTAATTTAAATATGCAACTATGACTTAGTTAATTGCTAATTATATTTTTAAATATTAAATCTTGCTGAAATGTATTGACATTAATATTAATTAATAATAATATTTTTAATAAATCGAAGAGGTTGCAACTAACATGAGTAACTAGCCGAGTTTCTGCATAAACAATGAAACTAGTAAAAGGGAAAGTTGCCGAAGCATTAATTATTGCAGTGATTAATTAGCTGGGACGTAATTTAATAGATTACGGACTGTCGCAAATGTAAGTTTGCGGAGCGCTATCGGCCAAAATTGAATCCAATTATAATTTCAATCTGAGGACTCTTTTGTGTACTGTGCGCACAAAAGAGTCCTTTTTACATAGAGAGGATTTTACGCATGAATAATTATTACCAAACCAATAACCAAGGACATTTAATAATTGGTGGGGTTGATGCTTTAGAGCTAGCTAAAAATTATGGTACGCCATTAGTAGTCTATGATGTTGCCCAAATTCGGCAACAATTTCAAGCATTTCAGCAAGCTTTTACCAACCTAAAAGTAAATTCCGTAATAAGTTATGCTAGTAAAGCTTTCTCTGCCATCGCTATGTATCAACTGATTAATCAGTTAAAAGGACATATTGATGTGGTTTCTGGGGGGGAATTGTATACCGCGCTTAAAGCAAATTTTCCGACAGATAGAATCAGCTTTCATGGCAATAATAAAACTAAAGAAGAATTAGCATTGGCTGTTGAAAATCAAGTTGGTGTAATTATTCTTGATAATTTTCATGAAATTGAACTACTTGAGCAGATTCTGAATAATACGTCTAAGCGTGTGTCAGTTATGCTTAGGGTAACGCCCGGTATTACAGCTCATACTCATCAATATGTACAGACAGGTCAAGAAGATAGCAAATTTGGGTTTGATATTTCTTCGGGTCAAGCTGAACAAGCATTGCTTAAAGTACAAGCTAATAAGCAATTGAAATTAATTGGTATTCATGCTCACATTGGTTCACAAATTTTAGCGGTAGGCGGTTTTAAATTAGAAGTAAAAAAGCTCATGCATTTAATACATGAGTGGGCCCAAAAATATGCTTATCAACCACAAATTTTAAATTTAGGTGGCGGCTTTGGTATCCGTTACACCGCGCAAGATCAAGTTTTAGCACCGGACATCTTTATTAAAGAAATTGTCCAGACAATGCGTGCTTATGCGCAAAAATATCACTTGGAACTGCCTGAAATTTGGATTGAACCGGGACGCTCAATTGTAGGCCAAGCAGGCTACAGCTTATATACGATTGGCTCAAGTAAAACAGTTCCTGGCCTTATGCCGTATATAACGGTAGATGGTGGTATGGGTGATAATATCAGACCGGCGCTTTATCAAGCTGAGTATGAGACAGTACTAGCGCGCTGTCCACAAGCTGAACCCAAGCAGGTAGTACACCTAGCTGGTCGCTATTGTGAATCTGGTGATATTTTGATTAAGCAAGCTTCCTTGCCACAAGTTAAAGCAGGTGATGTAGTGGCAGTCTTAGCTACTGGTGCTTATGGCTATAGTATGGCATCTAATTATAATCGTGTACCGCGTCCAGCAGTGGTTTTTGCAGAAGCTGGACATGCTCAAGAAGTAATTAGGCGGGAGACTTATGCTGATTTAGTTAGTCATGATTGTTTTTATTAGGTAAAAGGAGATTTTAGTATGGAGAATATGTCAGCAAGCGAAATAATTGATTTTATTGCTCAAGCACCTAAGCAAACTGCAGTTAAAATTTATCTTAAAGGTGAACTAGATAAATTGACCTGGCCTGATAAAGTAAAAACTTTTATTGAAGGTCATATGGGAGTTGTTTTTGGCGATTGGCAAGAAATTGCTCCTTTTTTAAGAGATAATGCTGATTTGATTACTGATTATCAAGTAGAAAATGCCAGTCGTAATTCCGCTATTCCACTATTAGATTTAAAAAATATCTCTGCTCGAATTGAGCCTGGAGCTTTAATAAGAGAGCAAGTAAGTATTGGTGATAATGCAGTGATTATGATGGGCGCGGTAATTAATATTGGAGCGCAAGTGGGTTCTGGAACCATGATTGATATGAATGCTGTTTTAGGTGGCCGCGCAATTGTGGGAGCAAATAGTCACATTGGGGCTGGAGCAGTCCTAGCTGGTGTTATAGAACCAGCATCTGCCCAACCAGTTAGAGTGGGAAATGGCGTGTTAGTTGGAGCTAATGCGGTTGTTTTAGAGGGGGTTAAAATTGGCGATAATGCAGTAATTGCAGCCGGAGCTGTGGTAACTAAGGACGTACCAAAAAATGCAGTCGTTGCGGGCGTTCCTGCAAAAATAATTAAACAAAAAACACAAAAAACTACTGCTAAAACAAAGATTGAAGCAGATTTAAGAAGGTTGTGATTTTATGCTATCAGTAAATGAACTAAATGAGATAAGACGTAACTTACATCAAATTCCTGAAGTGGCTCTACAGGAATTTAAAACGCAAGCATATTTAGTTAAGATAATCAGCCGCTTTAACCAGCAATATTTACAAATTAAAACTTGTCCAGCAATGCCCACAGCATTATTAGTCCATGTTCAAGGCAGCAATCCTAAAAAAACAATTGGTTATCGGGCCGATATTGATGCTTTACCGATTCAAGAAAAAACAGCCCTGCCCTTTTCTTCACAAAATCCGGGTCAGATGCATGCATGTGGCCATGACATACATATGACGGTAGCTTTAGGAATTTTAAGTTATTATAGCGAGCACCAACCTCAAGATAATTTATTATTCTTTTTTCAACCAGCAGAAGAGAGTAAAAATGGCGGTAAACTTGCTTATGAACAAGGAATTTTTACTGGTCAATGGCGCCCAGATGAATTTTTTGCCTTGCATGTTACTCCGGATTTATCGGTGGGCACAATTGGCTGTTGTTTAGGAACTTTATTTGCTGGGGCAGCTGAGGTAAATATTGATCTTTATGGTCAAGATGGGCATGCGGCCTATCCCCAAAGGGGTAATGATATGGTTGTTGCAGCAGCTGCTATGATTGGGCAAATTCAGACGATTGTTTCACGTAGCATTGACCCAATTGAAGGTGGCGTAATTACTATTGGTAAGCTACGAGCGGGGAAAATTAGGAATGCAATCGCTGGTCATGCTAGATTAGAAGGAACTATTCGCGGTTTAACTCAAACAATGATTGAGCAAATTGAACAACGATTACAAGATGTTACACAAGGAATTGCGCAAAGCTTTGGGGCAAAAGTAGAAATTGAATTTAATCAAGGTGGTTATTGGCCGGTAGAAAATAATTCAGAAATTACGACTGAATTTATTGATTATCTGAAAAAAAACCCCGAAGTGAACTATCAAGCAACTCCACCAGCAATGACGGGAGAAGATTTTGGCTATTTATTAGCCAAAATTCCCGGAACTATGTTTTGGTTGGGAGTAGAAGATACTTCACAGCTGCATTCAGCAACATTTTCCCCCCAAGAAAAAGCAATTATGACTGGAGTTAAAACAATGATAGGTTTTTTACAGAAGCATATGTAAGTAATTAAAAGGAGCACTTGCAATGATAGATTTGACACACGCAGATATTTTAACAGCACTAATTACGCCGTTTGATAAGCAGGGAAAGATTGATTATCCAGGTTTAGAAGAGTTAGCGGAGCATTTAATTGAAACGGGTACTAAAGGTTTTGTAATTGGAGGCACAACTGGCGAAGCAGCAACAATGACACATGATGAAAAAGTTGAACTGTATACTCGTTTTGCCCAGATAATTAATAAGCGGGTACCACTGATTGCAGGCACTGGCAGTAATGATACCGCTCAAACAATCCAATTTACGCAAGAGGTGGCGCAGATACCTGGAATTGATGCTGCCCTAGTAGTTGCTCCTTATTATAACAAGCCTAATCAGCGGGGAATTAAAGCTCATTTTGAAGCTATTACAAGTCAAGTTAAGTTGCCAGTATTAATTTATAACATTCCGAGTCGAACGGGAATAAAGATTGCTAAAGAAACTTTGGTAGATTTAGCGCGTAATTCACAAATTATTGGCGTTAAACAATGCACTAATTTAGAAGACTTAGAATACATAGTTGAGCATACTGATGATGACTTTTTAGTTTATACAGGAGAAGACTTACAGGCTTTAGCGGCTAAAGTTTTGGGTGCACAAGGTGTGATTTCAGTAGCTTCACATATTTATGGTAAAGCGATGCGTCAAATGTATGACAATTTAGCGCAAGGTAATTTAGCAGAGGCGGGTAAATTACAACGACAGTTAATGCCTAAAATGCAAGCCTTATTTATGTATCCTTCGCCAGCCCCAGTTAAAGCCGTTTTAACTGCGCAAGGACTAGCAGCCGGTGGGTGTCGGCTACCAATAGTTGAATTAAATAATGAAGAAAAGCAGCAACTAGCCTTAGGCTTGGGCTTGAATAAAACTGCCTTGTTACATCCACTGGCAAGTATTTAGGAGAAGATTAATGAAGAAAATTATAGTAGCTGGTGCTACCGGATCAATGGGGCAGCAAGTAGTGAAATTGATTGAAAATCAGTCGGACTGTGAATTGGTAGCTGTTTTAGCGCCCAATATGGCAAGTAACTCAAATTTTAAGCAGGTGGTTAAATGTTATAAAAGTTTAAGGGATATTAATAACCTGACAGCCGATATTTGGATAGACTTTACGACCCCAGCGGCAGTCTTTGAAAATACTAAATTTGCGATTGAGCATCAGATATGTCCACTGATTGGTACTAGTGGCTTGACGACAGAGCAGATTACACAATTGCAAAAAAAGGCGCAGGAACAAAAAATTGGTGGTCTGATTGCGCCTAACTTTGGCTTATCTGCTGTATTGTTAATGAAATTTGCCCAAGAAGCTGCTCGTTATTTTCCCGATGCAGAAGTGATAGAAATGCATCATGCTGATAAATTAGATGCACCCTCGGCAACGGCAATTGCTACAGCGCGTTTGATTGCTGCTAACCAAGAGCAAGCAATTGACCAAAATAGTAGCAATGAGTCAAGGGCAAGAGGGGAAAATTATGCTGGGATTCCGGTACATTCAGTTCGCCTGCCAGGCTATGTTGCGCATGAACAAGTATTATTTGGTGGATTAGGCGAAGCCCTTACGCTTAGACAAGATTCTTTTGACCGGTCTTCTTTTATGTCAGGGGTGAAGCTAGCTTTGGAACATATTATGGAATTACCAGAATTAGTGGTTGGTTTAGAAAAAATATTATAAATAGAAGGAGAAAAAATGCCTCAATTAGCTGCTGATTTAGCTGAAATTATTAATACGCCGCTTGAAAAAATTCCCCCGTCGGGTATTCGCGCATTTGCCCAAAAGATTAATGATATTCCTGATTTAATTAAGTTAACTTTAGGTGAACCAGATTTAGATACACCTGAACATGTTAAACAAGCGGCAATTAAAAGTATTATTACTAACGATTCCCATTATTCAGCGCAAAAAGGTACATTAGAGTTGCGGCAAGCGATTAGTAATTACCTAAAGCGCAAACAGAACTTAATTTATGATTGTAATAGTGAAATTATTGTCACTGTTGGTGCTACCGAAGCAATAGCAGCTAGTATGCTATCTTTATTTCAACCAGGAGATGAAATTATTGTTCCTACGCCATCATATGCACTATATTTTCCCTTAATTAAATATACTAAGGCTCATTTAATACCGATTAATACAGCGACTAGTGATTTTGTTTTAACTCCTAGTCTTTTAGAACAGACTTTACAACAATATCCACAGGCTAAAGCGATTTTATTGAATTACCCAACTAATCCAACTGGAAGGACATATTCAAAGGAACAATTAAAAGGCTTAGCAAAAATCATTGCCCGTTACCATCTTTATGTGATTGCTGATGAAATTTATAGTGAACTGACTTATGGTTTTCAACATGTTTCTATCGCTCGCTATTTGCCTGAACGTACTTTAATAATTAATGGTCTGTCTAAATCACATGCAATGACTGGCTATCGGATTGGTTATCTAGCAGGGCCTAAAAAAATAATTAATTTAGTTGCTAAAATGCATGCCTTTATGGTAACTGCACCGTCTAATCCAGCCCAAGCAGCAGCAACTGAAGCCTTAGAACATGGCGATCAGGATCCGGTAATAGCAAGAGAAATTTATCGCCACAGGCGTGACTACGTGCGATCAAGTCTTAATAAAATGGGCTTAAAAACGGTAGCTAATGAAGGTACGTTTTATGTTTTTGTGAAAATTCCTGAGCGGTATGGCAAAGATGATTTAAGATTTGCCTTGGACTTAGCTGATCAAGCTAAAGTTGGTGGTACTCCTGGTAGTGCTTTTGGCATTGGAGGTCAAGGGTACATTCGCTTTTCTTATGCAGCTAGTGAGACTGAGTTACAACTTGCAATGTTACGTATCCAAAAGTTTTTAGTTAAGGAGAATTAGAATGAAAGAGTATGTGATGGCAATTCTGGGGGCTACTGGTGCCGTTGGCCAGCGTTTGGTCAAGGAATTAGCCCAAGCAAATATCCCAATTAAACAGGTTAAGTTACTTGCTTCGAAAAGGTCAGTTGGTAAAAAGTTAAAATTTAAGAACCAAGAAATAGAAGTGGAGCAGGCGCAACCAGATTCTTTTACTGGCGTTGACATAGTTTTATCATCGGCTGGTGGAGCAATTTCGAAAAAATTATTACCCGAAGCAGTCAAACGGGGAGCAGTTTGTGTAGATAATACTAGTGCTTTTCGGATGGCAGAAAACGTCCCGTTAGTAATTCCTGGTGTCAATGACCAGCAATTAGCCCAGCATCAAGGAATTATTGCCAATCCTAACTGCTCTACTATTCAAATGGTTGCTGCATTATATCCGCTTTATAGACGTTGGGGTATCAAGCAGATTGTAGTTTCAACCTATCAAGCAGTATCAGGAGCAGGTAAAAAAGCTTGGGATGAAATGCTGGGGCAGGCCCAAGCTAGGCTAGACAACCAGCAGGTGGCAGCTGCTATTTTACCTACTCCAGCAGCTAAGGAGCACTATCCGTTAGCTTTTAATCTTTTGCCCCAAATCGACATTTTTGAAGCTGATGGCTATACTCATGAAGAATGGAAAATGATTCATGAAACTAAAAAAATTTTGTTTAATGACCAAGATTCGAATCAAATTAAAGTAACGGCTACTTGTGTTCGAGTTCCAGTAGAAATTGGTCATGGTGAGGCGGTTTATTTTATACTGCAAGATAAACAGGTGACGGTTAAGGAAATCCAAGCTGAAATTCAAAAAACAGCCGGGCTAATTTTACAGGATGATTTTAAAAAACAACTTTATCCGCAACCATTGCAGATTGCAGGTAAGCGGGAAACCTTCGTTGGTCGTATTCGAGCAGATCAGGAAAACTTGGGTGCTTTTCATATGTGGGTCGTAGCCGACAATTTATTAAGAGGAGCTGCGACTAATACAGTTGAAATCGCGGAATGTTTAGTACGCAAAAATTTAGTAAGAGTCCCTAATATTTAGCTAAAAATGGTATTAAAAAAGCATTCATTTTTAAAATGAATGCTTTTTTAATTACTTATGTAGCCATTCAGTGATTAATTTTTTATACTCACTAACTTTTAAAGAACTTGCGGTTCCGGTATCTGCAGCATTAAAAACATCGACATATCCCTTACTGTTTGGAATCATATGCGCCATGCCCATGATACAATGATTCTTGTTCACTAAGTTTAAATAATGCCCTGACTCTTTATAACCATTAGCGCCATAAACGGCATATCCATATTTATTGTTCTTCCAATTAGGAGAAAACTCGTAAGGTGCTAAGCTTGGTGTTTTAGTGACATTTGCTTTCCAATTAGCTTGTTCACTTAGCCATTTTTTGACGGGATCAGTTCCACTAGCTAAGTTTTCTAAATTATTCGTATATTCATAATATTGTGGTTCAGTTAAGGTGCCATGCTTTTGATAATCTGCATCAATCATTGAAAGTGCGGTTAAAATGGGCGAAATTCTTAATTGTTTTTCTTTAAGTTGAGCACGTACTTTATTAACATTGCTCAAATTTTTAAGGGTAGCCTGAATGTTACTAATGCTGGTAGCATCTTTTGCGCTATTCAAGTCAACGTAAGTTTTAAACCAAACAGGAGCTGATTTATTACCTAATTTACCAGTTCTGAGCAGAGTAGCAGCTGTTTTAGCAGCTGCTTTTTGGGCGGCAGTCAGTGAATTATTAGTAGAAAGAAAGTCCATAAAGGTAGCAGCATTGTTATTTTGCTTTGGCTTTTTATTAGGTGTTTTATTTTTCTTTGACTTAGAAGATGCACCTTTATTCGATTGCTTATTAGTTTTTGAATCGGCAAAATATTTACTATATGAAGGTTTTAGTATATCGAATATCTTCTTAATTTGATCATCAGTTATATATTTATTTTCTTTTTTGGTTACATTTGCCTTAACGTCACTTTTGGTAGCTGCAGTTACTTTTGGGGTAAAGCCAACTAATCCAATTGTTAATAAAAAAATAAAATTAACAGCTAAAAATTCTAAAGCTTTTTTTGTAGTTTTCATATCTGTCAAATCTTTCTATACTTAAACTTGTTGTATATTTTAGCAAATGCATTTAATGAAAACAATAACATATATAAGTATAATTTTGGCAGGGTGGTTTTATTGCTACGTTGTTATTTATAGATTTTAATTAAAAACTGCAAAAAAAAATCTCAGTACTGACTACCTAACAATACTGAGATAAATATTATTTTAACGGAATTTTTTTAATATTACCACATTAAAATAAAAGTTTATCAAAAAAATATTTTGAGAGTTATTTATCGCCATTTAAAATTGTATTTTTTACAATAACGTAATCGACTAATCTAATGGAATTAAGATTGTTGCCACCTGCATAAGAAATCGCGGACTGTAAATCTTCTTGCATTTCCTTCAAGGTATTAGTAATTGATCCGCGAAACGGAACTAGCATTTGCTTACCTTCAACGTTACGATAAGCGCCCTTTTGAACTTCAGAAGCTGATCCCCAATATTGTTTGTATGTTTTACCATTAATTTTAATAACATTGCCCGGTGATTCTTCATGACCAGCAAGCATTGAACCAATCATGACCATTGTTGCGCCAAAGCGGATTGATTTGGCAATATCACCATTATAACGAATACCGCCATCAGCAATGATCGGCTTGCTGGCAACTTTACTACACATTCTAAGCGCTGCTAGTTGCCAACCGCCAGTTCCAAACCCAGTCTTTAATTTGGTGATGCAGGCTCGACCAGGTCCAACGCCAACTTTGGTGGCATCAGCACCAGCATTTTCTAGTTCACGTACAGCTTCAGGCGTGGCAATATTACCAGCAGTCAAAAAGGTATCTGGTAATTTGGCTTTAATGTACTTAATCATTTCAATTACAAAATTAGAATGTCCATGTGCGACATCGATAGTAATGTATTCAGGGATAATATCTTTTTCAGCTAATTGATCAATAAAAGAATATTCTTCTTTTTTGATACCCACGGAAATAGATGCAAATAAGCCCATGTGATGCATCATTTCAATAAAGCTAAGCCGCTTTTCTGGTTGAAAGCGATGCATTACATAATAGTAGTTATTTTTAGCGAGCCAGATTGCCAAATCTTCATTAATCACACTTTCCATATTTGCTGGAACCACTGGTATTTTAAATGTTCGGTTTCCAAATTTAATACTAGTATCAGCATCGTGGCGACTTTTGATGATTCCTTTATTTGGTACTAACTGAATATCATCATAATCAAAGGCTTCCATGCTAAAATAATTACTCATAAAAAATATACTCCTAAATAAATATCTGTTAACCAAAGCAACTATAATAAATTTATTTAATTTTGTCAATTAAAAATCGAACCATTTATAACAAATAATCTATAATAATTCGTATTTCTATTTGACTATCATAAAGTAAATTGCTAAACTATTCATGTTATATTGGTATATTTTTGTATGAGGTGGATAAAATGACAGCAATTGCAGTAGTTGGTAGTCAATGGGGCGATGAAGGAAAAGGGAAAATTACGGATTTTCTAAGTAAAGAAGCTTCATATGCAGTTCGTTCCAATGGTGGCAATAATGCAGGACATACAATCGAAATTAATGATAAGTCTTTTAAAATGCGTTTACTCCCGTCCGGAATTTTTGCAGCAGCTAAAGGAGCCATTATTGGTAATGGGGTAGTTATTAATCCAGAAGTTTTATTAGCAGAATTAGAAAATTTAACTGAAAATGGCATTGATACTGGTAAACTGCGAATTTCTAACCGTGCACATGTCATTATGCCCTATCATATTAAGCAAGATGAATACCAAGAAGAATCAAAAGGTGACAATAAAATTGGTACAACTAAAAATGGAATTGGTCCAGCCTATATGGATAAGGCTTCTAGAATTGGAATTCGCGTCTGTGATTTACTTGAAAAAGATACTTTTGCCACAAAATTAAGTGCTAATTTAAAGGAAAAGAATGCCTTATTTACTCAAATTTATCACAAGCCAGAACTTAACTTTGATGATATTTTTGCTACTTATTATGAATATGGACAAAAAATTAAAAAATATGTAACTGACACCTCAGTTTTAGTCAATCAAGCACTTGATCAAAATGAAAAAGTCCTTTTTGAAGGAGCACAAGGAATTATGCTTGATCTTGATGAAGGGACCTATCCTTTTGTAACATCTTCAAATACAATTTCAGGTGGTTTAACTAGTGGCATTGGTGTTGGTGCTAATCGTTTAGATACCGTAATTGGTGTATGTAAGGCTTACACTACAAGAGTCGGAGCCGGTCCATTTCCTACCGAATTATTTGATCAGACTGGTGATCGTATTCGCGAAACGGCGCATGAATATGGTACAGTTACTGGTCGACCACGCCGTATTGGCTGGTTTGATGCAGTTGCCTTGCGTCATGCAAAGCGAGTTGCGGGCATTAATGCCTTAAGTTTGAACTTATTAGATATTTTTAGTGGCTTTGATAAAGTTAAGATTGCTATTGCATATGAATTGGACGGCAAGCAAATTGACTATTATCCAGCAAGCTTAAAAGAACTGGCGCGCTGCAAGCCAGTTTATGAAGAGCTACCAGCATGGCAAGAAGATATTACCAACGTCAAAACTTGGCAAGATTTGCCAGAAAATGCCCAAAAATTTTTGCAACGGATAACAGAAGTGGTGGGGGTTCCTTTAGTAACAGTCTCGGTCGGACCAGAGCGGGAACAAACTATTGTTTTACAAAATCCTTGGGAAAAATAAATTATGTTAGAACGTTATACACGCCCAGAAATGGGTAAAATTTGGTCAACTAAAAACAAGTATGCAGCCTGGTTAAAGGTAGAAATTGCTGCTACTAATGCATGGAGTGAAGTTGGTACGATACCTAAAAATGAGGCAACTAAAATTGCTCAAAATGCTAATTTTACTGTTGAACGAGTGAATGAATTGGAACAAGTTACTCATCATGATGTGGTTGCCTTTACGCGGGCAGTTTCTGAGAGTCTTGGACCAGAAAAAAAGTGGGTCCATTATGGGCTGACCTCTACTGATGTAGTAGATACGGCTCAAGGTTACCTTTTAAAACAAGCTGATAAACTAATCCGGCAAGATTTACTGCTGTTACGACAAACAATTGCCCAAAAAGCTATTAAATATAAAAATACAGTTGAAATGGGACGGACTCACGGGGTACAGGCTGAGCCAACAACTTTTGGCTTGAAATTAGCACGGTGGTATGCAGAAATTAACCGAGATATTGAGCGTTTTGAACATGCTGCCCATGGGGTTGAATCGGGGAAGATTTCTGGTGCAGTTGGTACTTTTGCTAATGTTTTACCTGCAGTTGAGACCAGTGTTTTAAAGCAATTAGATTTGACGCAGCAACCAATTACAAGCCAAATTTTACCACGTGACTTACATGCAGAATATATTGCTACGATGGCTCTGATTGCAACTAGTATTGAAAATTGGGCCACGGAAATACGCGGTTTACAAAGATCAGAAATTCATGAAGTTGAAGAACATTTTCGTGCTGGTCAAAAGGGGTCTTCGGCGATGCCACATAAACGTAATCCGATTGGTTCAGAAAATCTATGTGGGATGGCTCGAGTTTTAAGAGGGCAAATGCTTACTGCTTACGAAGATGTTGCTCTTTGGCATGAACGTGATATCTCCCATTCTAGCGCTGAGCGAATTATTTTACCTGATGCAACAAGTGGCATTGACTATATGTTAACTAGATTCAATCGCATCTTAACTAACCTGGATGTTTTTCCCAACACTATGCGTCAGAATATGGATAAAACTTATGGTTTGATATATTCTCAAAGATTATTACTTAAATTAATTGATGAAGCAGGATTATCACGTGAAACAGCTTATGACATGGTGCAAAAATTGACGGCTAAGTCTTGGAATAATGGTCTTTCATTTAAAAAGCTAGTTGAAGATAGTCAAATTATGAATTATCTTTCACAAGAAGACGTGAACGATGCGTTTGATTATCATTATCATTTACGTCATGTCGATGAAATTTTTAAAAAGGTTGGATTAGAATAAAATCTAATTTAATAATTTTAAATATTCTATATATAGGTATTAATGGATTCGATCGTATTGGTCACTTAGTACTAGAGCGCATGTACGAAAAAACTAACAATAAAAAAACTGCACATTTGCATGCAGCTGTGTTAAAAAGTATATTGATTTCTGCTCAAGCTGGCAATATTAAAATTATTGTTTATTGCTTTAGTGATACAACCACACGATTTATAGCACAAATTATTTGGATATTAAATAATTAATAAAAAAGAGTAAATGAATTACTCTTTTTTTAATACTCATAAGTAATTGCTATTTATTGACCTTAATCATTACGATTAGAGTAACAATGAAAACTATGACACTAAGAGCTAAAACACCGTATAAGGCGTAGGTAACGTTGATTACACCGGCAATAGAGGTAAATAAGGTAGTCATTAATGGACCAGCAATTGCTAAGATGGTGTTTAAAAGCCCTGCTGAGGAAGCTAAAATTTTGCGGTCTACGGAGATAACCAACCATTGCATTAACTTAGGACTGCTCGTACCAGCTAAGAAACCAAGGGTGGTCATTAAAATTAGGCAAGCTATGATGCTCTTATTTAGAATTGCAATGGCCATAATAGCACTGTTAACGGTAGATAATAAAGATAACTGAAAAAGTGAAGTACTTTTAAGGAGTTGGGTGCCAACTGCACTACCAAGAGCTAAGCCGATTGCGGCCGTGGCGCCTAGGAGTGCAATGGTGAAACTATAGTTGCCAATAAACATATTTTTATTGCCGGCAATAACGATTGAAATTAATGGCTCAACAGAGCTGAGTAGGCCGTTAAGCATGGCTATAACTAAAACAATTGTTAGGAGTCCTTGGGCTTGCCGTACTTGCTTGAGTGATGAACCAATCGTGGCAAAAAAGTTTTGGTCATTGACTTCTTCTTTCTGGTTAGGCAGCTGCTTACGAACACTTGCGCCAATGTTGGCATAGAGTAAGCCAGCTGCTAAAAAAGTTAGGGCATTGACCACGGCTAGTTCTGAATATGACATGAAGAGCAGGAGACCGGAACCGACAAACTGGGCAACTAGCGTAATTAGTTGGGATACGCCACTGGTAAAGCCCTGGGCTTCAGCCATTTCATTTTCACCGACTAGGCCGACAATTAAGGGCGTTTGTAAACCGCTAGAGTACATGCCGGAGAGATCAGATACAAAGTTGAGTCCGACAACCATTAAAACCAGGTTCCAGCCGGCAATATTGGTGACAAAGAGCAGACCTACCAGCATATACAAAGCAAAGCGAATGACTGCAAGCCAGACAAGTACGCGGTACTTATTATGTGTCCGGTCGGCCAGGTAGCCACTGAGACTTTGAATTAAGTCTGGTAGTGACTCGGTAATCGCAATCAAAGATAAGGCCAAGGAATAATTTTTCAATTTGCTAGCATAAGTCATGAGAGCCAGGTAGAAAAGGATGTTGCCTGCACCAGATAACCAGCTGGCAAGAGTAAATTTTCTATAGTTTTTATTCTTTAAAAAGATGTTCATAATATTTGCCTCTCATTTCTTAATTTGATGATATTTTTATTATAAATAGGCTATAATTTCAAATATAAAAATGTCGTATTCGAAACTTTATAGTTAAATAAGAAAGAGGCAAGTGAATCCGAACAAATATAATATTAATACTGACTGGGAAAAATAAATTCAGGCGTAATAAAAATTAAAAATATAGTATTGCAAGTAACAGGAATGGAGAAAATTATGACTATTGGTAGCTTATTAAGAAAATTTCGACTGAATAAAGAAAAAACTCAACGAGAGTGGATTGGGGATATTGTAAGTCCTTCCTATTACTCTAAGGTAGAAAAAGATATTCATCGTATTTCTGCAGAAGATTTAATAAGTTTACTGAGTTATAATTCTGTCTCTTTACTTGATTTTTTTGGTGAACTAAATAATTCTAAACAATCAAAATATAATCAAGAACGTGAATTAATGACGGTGATTAACGATGCCTATTATCGGAATTCAAAAGATGAATTGGTGAAGTTAAAAAAATTTGTTGATAAAAGTGATTTGCCAAATAAGGAGACTGACTTACTTTATCTGGATGCTTATATTGCTAATGTAAATAATGAAGATTTAAATGATACAGAAAAAAAGGCTCTAAAAGATGAAATATTTAGTAGACCTAATTTTGATAAGTCTAAGTTAGTGCTGTATTGCAATTTTATGATGTTTTATGATCTTGAAAGTAATATGTTAATTACTAGAAGGATAATTAAGCAATTCCAAGGATCCAATGATGTGAAGACGTTGGCAATGGTTCTAACTGTTATTGGTAATTTATTAATTCAGTGTATTGAAGAGAATGAATATGATGCAACACACTTTTTAATTATAGCTGCAGATCAAATCGATACTAAACCTGAATTGTTTTTTTATAAAAATGTCATTTTGTTATTCAAAAATATGATTGGGTATCATTACAAAGCAGAAGATAAATATTTAGATATTTGCCAAATAGCAATTGAGAATTTTTCTTTATTGGGTATGCCTGAGTATGGCAAAGAATTAGAACGATTTTTAAAAAAACAAAATGGTTAATTATTAGCGGGTTATCTTTCTTGGCAGAATCTTTTCAATTACTTGTAAAAAAATTATGACTATTATATTCACTTATTAAAATTGACCGCTTACTTAGATAAAGGAACCACTTGCACCATGTTGCTGGCTTTTATGTTTAAATTAGGGTTTAATTAAAATTACCAATTGAAGGGCAGGTGAGAGTTTTGAAAGTTAAAATTGATTTGAATGCGGATACTGCTGAAACAATGGTTACTATTCAGGCACCAGAATTAACAGCCGAAGTGGAAGAAATCTATCGGCAACTGCAAGAATTAAGTGAACGACCCAATCAACTAGAATGTTACAAAAATGAGCTGACATACTATTTAAATTTAGATGATATTCTATTTTTGGAAACGGAAGGTCGTCAAGTAGTTGCGCATACAAAAGGTAATTCTTTTAGCGTTAATTATAAATTATATGAATTAGAGAAATTGCTTAGCTGGCAGTTTATGCGTGTTTCTAAATCAACTATTTTAAATTTAAAACAGGTTTATGCATTGACTAGATCAATTTCTAATTGCCAAGTACATTTTCGAGATTCTTACAAAGTTGTTTACGTTTCGCGCCGTTATTATCATAATTTGAGTGATAAATTAAATGAGAGAAGGTCCTTATCATGAGAAAACAAAAGATTAAAGAAATTTTGTGGGGCATTGGTTTAGTGGCAGCAGCCGTTTTCTTAATTCTTAATCAATTACAGCTTTTATCTTTTCATTTAGGCTTGGCCACTATTTTTTGGACAGTAATTTTTGCAGTAAGCTTAATCAATAGCCTCGTTAATCATAATTTATTTGGTACAGTATTTTCAGTCGCCTTTTTATTGATTGTTTATGCTGAGCCACTACACATCACTAGTATTGTTCCGTGGACGTTACTTTTAGCAACTTGTTTAGTGTATGCGGGATTACATTTGATTTTTGCAAAAAGCTGGCATCACTATCACACATCTTATTTTTTCAATAAGCGTCAAAGCAGAGGCTGGACGGAGGGCGAATTCACCTCTACCAAAAGTGATTTTGGTGATGACGACAGTGAAAATGATGAGCGTCATATCGTGATTAACCAAAAATTATCGGAAGTTTCGCGCTACGTTCATTCACAAAACTTAGAAACAGTCACTATTAATTCAACAATGGGTACAACTAGTGTTTATCTAGATTCTGCTAAACCGGCTGGCGATACGGTGATAATTAATGTCAATGCTTTAATGAGTGAGGTTGCAATCTACTTGCCATTGTCATGGCAACTTAAGGACAATTTAGCTACTATTTTGGGTGAAGTAGAAATTAATGGTACAGCAAAAGGCAATGGTCCAACGGTAATTCTGCAAGGATCAAGTAGATTTGTCTCAATTTCGATTAATTATGTTTAAAAGAGCCGTAACAATGCACCTAGCCGTATTAAAAACCTCCTAGTATTGAAAAATTTGAAGCAAAGTAAAGATTACTCTTATGAAGTATATTTAAAGAAGTAAAAAAAGACAGTACTGAAGATAGTACTGCCTTTTTTGAAGTTAGCTAGGACTTTAAATAACGAGGAAGAAGCTAACTGTTCTTATTGTCGCTGCCAATTGGTGGTAAGCATTGCTGTAACAGTCTTTTGAATGTTCTTACTTTGGGAAATCATTGAAATGACTGCTGCGCCAGCTACATTAGTTTGGGCAATTGCTGGTAAATCTGTAACCTTAATGCCACCAATTGCAACGATTGGTCTACGAGTGCGCTTGACTAGTTTAGCTAAACCAGTAAGACCTATTTCTGGATCAGCATTGTCTTTTGATTGTGTGGTAAAAATTGGACCACTGCCATAATAATCAATGCCAGCAATAAGGTCGCCTTTGGCAATTTCTGTCATAGTAGAACATGAGTAGCCCACAATCATCTGGCCGGCTACTTCATTTATTACCTGGGCAATATCTTCATCATCTTGACCAACATGGATTCCTTCAGCGTGAACTTTTTTGGCTAAAGCAACATCATCATCGATAAAAAATGGCACATCATATTTTTGACAAAGTTGGTGTAGTTCTTCGGCCATTGATAAGCGGTCACTTTGTTTCAAAGTTGATTTAGGACCCTTGTCACGGAATTGATAAGCAGTGATGCCAGCTTTGAGAGCTTCTTCTACTAATTCTGGTAGACTTTTGTTTGCGGGCAGGTCTTGTGTTCCACAGACAAAATATGCGGTTAACTGTGTGGGATCAAATTTTTGCATAATTTCTCCTAGTTTATTTTTACCCAATGATTAAGTGGTCCGTGACCATGGCCAACTTGGATGGTTTCTGCGATAGCTTTGGCTACGTATTGTTTACCAAGTTTAATTGCAGCACTTAAAGTTTGACCGTGAGCGAGCTGAGCTGTAATTGTTGCAGCTAAAGTGTCACCGGTGCCGTGAGTTCTTTTGGTGTGGGTACGTGGACTGCTAATCCAAAAATCGGTACCATCGGCTAAGAGGGTATAGTCGCGTACTAGTTCATTTTCAGCATGACCACCTTTGATTAGAACATTTTTCACACCCATCTCTTGTAAGGCATGAGCTAGTGCGGGATACTGTTTTTCGCTGCTTGCCTTAATTCCCGTCAGTACTTCAGCTTCGGGCAAGTTGGGTGTTACTAAATCTGCAAGTGGTAAAAGTTCTTCTTTGACAGTTTTAACAGCATCTTTACTTAGCAGGGGTGCACCGCCTTTAGCTACCATTACGGGATCAATTGTAATGGGACCAAAATCATACTTTTTTAGGTTAAGAGCAACTTGATGCACGTGAGCTGCATCGCCAAGCATTCCTGTTTTGCAGGCGCGAATCTTAAAATCAGCGGCAAGTGAAGTAAATTGTGCATCAATTAGTTCTAATGGCATTAAAAAAGAGTCTTGTACACCAAGGGTATTTTGTGCGGTAACTGCTACCACCACTGCTGTACCAAAAACTTTTTGCATTTGAAAAGTCTTAAGATCAGCCATAATACCAGCACCACCACCAGAATCGGTCCCAGCGATTGTTAATACTTGAGGGAAAGAATTAATTTTTTCAGTCATAAAAAGTCGTCCTTTAGTCAAATTTTGCTATTTTTTCAATATCGGCAACTTGAACTTTAGCCAAGTAGTCTATCAGATGCATACCGAACGTGCCAGGGCCAATTTCTGGATGGTCTTTAGCTAGTAATTCGCCAGTAGCTGCAAATACCAAGGTGGCAGTTTGAGCTGCTTCAAATGGATCAGCCCCAACTGTTGTAAAAGCTGCCACAATACTAGATAGTACATCACCTGAGCCAACATGGGCTTGAAATAGCGGGGTGCCGTTGTAAACATGTGCAATCTTCTTGCCATTGCTGATTGTGTCTGTTGCACCACTAGCAATAACAACACAGTCCAATTTTTGAGCCGTTTTTTGGGTGATTTGGTCAAGATTACCTGAACCCGAACCGGCATCAATCCCTCGGGAATTCCATTCAAAACCCCCTAAAGCTGCAATTTCGCCAGCATTACCACGGATTATGCTAACTGGAAATCTGTGGAGGAGGTCCTGCGCTGTTTGCAGACGATAATTAACCGCTCCTACAGCGACAGGGTCAAATACGATAGGCTTTTTATCTTGGGTAGCTAAAGCGCCTATTTTTTTCATTTGGGCAATTTGCAACTGGGTTAAGGTGCCGAGATTAAGGGTGATGCTTGAAGCCATCTTAACCATTTCTTCGGCTTCGGCAATTTCTTTACTCATAATTGGTGAAGCACCAATAGCATTTAAACTATTAGCAACATCTTGAACGGTGACAAAATTAGCAGCATTTAAAACAACCGGATTTTTTTCTCGTAATTCATTGAGAATATTTAACTTCATTTCAACCTCCAACAATTGCACTAGCCTACTTGCGTAAATAAAAAGCTTTGACACTATCATGTGTCAAAGCTTAACGGTTATTGACACGTTCCTACGCAAGAATTAGCTTACAGGTTCAAAGGGTCTAGAACGTAGTTCCATCTCAGCCTCGATGGGGGCTCCCCTCGTGTTATCGCTTTCTATTATAATAACTTTTTAAGTTTAAGGCAATTAAAAATAGGCATAAAATAAGAATAAAATTAATAAAGTAGAAAAGAGGCAAATTAATGAGTTTCACGCAGCAATTGCATCAAGCAGCACAAAATATATGGCAAAAAAGTCTGGTGCATCCTTTCATTACAGAATTACAAAGTGGCCAACTACCGTTAACAAAATTTCGGTTTTATTTACTGCAGGATCGATATTATTTAGTTGAATTTAGTAAGTTCCATCATCTATTAGCTGAACAAGCAGGTAATCCGCAAATTAAAAAATTTTTATTGCAGAGTGAAGCAGATCTTAGAGCTTGCGAATGGTCTGTCCGCAGTGATTTTTTTACGGGATTAAAAATTACTCCAATGGAAATTAGACAAACAGCGGTTGCGCCTACGGCGTATAATTATGTCAATCATATGTATCTGACACTCGAACGTGATGGCTTTGCCCCAGCAATCGCTGCAATTGTTCCTTGTTATTGGTTGTATCAAGAAATTGGGCAAAAATTAGCTAAAGTTGGCTCACCCGTAGCACTCTATCAAACATGGATAGATACTTATGATAGTGACTGGTATGAGGTCAATGTGACGCATATTTTGCAATTAATAAATATTTTGGCTAGTCAAGCCACCGCAACTGATCGTCAAATGATGCAAACAGCTTTTATTCGCAGTAGCTACTACGAATTGCAGTTTTGGCAAATGGCTTACGCAAAAGAGCGATGGTAATAAAAAACTGAACTAGCTAGTAGTTCAGTTTTTTTATTGAGCCGCAAGTCGTTTTTCATGCTGAGCCAAAATCATGTCAACAATTGCTTGGGCGACATTAAGGTTTTTTAATAATGGTCCATGAGAATAGGTACCAATAAAGTTATGATAACGTAGCCCTTCGACTTTATCTTGGGGGTTATTACCATAACCTTCAATCATTTTGCCTAAAGGATGCAGTTTTTCTTTATCATCAAAATATGTTTGTCCTGAATGGTTTTCAAAGGCACTAACTTCACCCCAGTCGCTCAGATACCTAGTATCACCAATCATTCGCTTATCTGACTTAAAAACGGTGTGGAAGGGTAAGATATCTAGTCCTTTAATTGTAATGCCAGAATTAGTTTTGTAATAAGAACCAACTAATTGATAGCCCCCACAAACACCTAACATTGGGCCGTCACTATTGATATAGTTGGTTAAAGTATCTTTATGACGTGGTAAGTCTTTGGCAACTACAGTTTGTTCAAAATCTTGGCCACCACCAAAAAAAACAAAGTCATAGTCAAAAGCGTCAAAGCTATCGTTTAAAGAAATATTATCTATTTGAGTTGCATAATTTTGTTTTTTTAGTAAATAGCGAATAATTTTGACATCACCAGAATCACCATAGGTATTCATTAGGTCTTCGTATAAGTATGCAATTTTAATTGATTTATCTGCCATTTTATCTCTACCTCTATTCTTTGGTTAAAGTATATCCTAAAGGTAAAGCGTGAGCAAAAGATAATTATTCAATATCTTCTTGGGCAGCGAAATGATTAATTGGACCATATTTTGAGCCAACTTCAATTGGATGAGCGATTGCTTCATAAGTAAAATCTTTAGCAATTTTAACACTGTCAATAATTGACATTTTTTTGGCAAGTTCAGCAGCAATAACTGCTGATAGGGTATCGCCTGTGCCATTAATTCGTTCAGTATTAATAAACGGCTTAGTAAATTCATAAACCTGACCGTCAGCAGCCAGCAGTACATCGGTTACTCGGGTTTGGTGAGGACTATCGTGGCGCCCCTTCATTAAAATATTCTTCGCTCCCATTGCTTGTAACATTTTTGCCCCCATCAGCACTTCTTCTTTTGAATCCAAAGAAAGCCCTGTTAATTTTTGTTGTTCATAAAAATTAGGTGTAATGATATCAGCAAGTGGTAGTAGTTCATCTAAGAAAGCTTGGTAAGCGTCATCGTCAAGCAGGGTATTTCCATGTTTAGTCATAATAACAGGATCAATGACAATCTTACCCATATCATATTTACGCAAGTTAGCTGCAACGCAAGTAATAATTTCTTTATTAGCCAGCATTCCAGTTTTAAGAGCTGAAATTGCAAAATCATCATTTAGAACATCGAATTGCTTTTGAATAAATGAAATGGGCATTACTTCTTGGGCATAGATTCCCGTGGTGTTTCCAGCAACAGCGGCAGTTAAAAGCCCCATACCATATACTTTTCGGGCATAAAATGAATGTAAATCTGCAGTCATTCCAGCACTACCATCACTATCATTTCCTGCAATTGTCAGAGTAATAATTTCTTTTTTCATTATTATGTAATCCTCTTTTAAATAAAAGTTTTATGTTCACAGTATAACTTAAAAAATAGGGACAATGCTATAATTATTTCTTGTAAAAGCAAGGTGGGGTAGTAAAATTATGATGAACCGCTTTCTTATAGAAAGGACAATTTATGGCGAAAAATTACATTATGGCAATTGATGAAGGAACAACCTCAACGCGGGCAATGATTATTGACCATCAAGGTCGAAAAGTTGCTTCTTCACAAAAGGAATTTCCGCAATATTTTCCACAACCAGGTTGGGTTGAGCACAAAGCAGAGGAAATCTGGCATGCAGTTCAAACTACAATTGCTAATGCGATTATTAATTCAGGAATTCGTCCAGAACAGATTAAAGGTATTGGCATTACTAATCAAAGAGAAACAACGGTAATTTGGGATAAAAAGACTGGTAAGCCAATTTATAATGCAATTGTGTGGCAATCTCGCCAGACAACTAAGTTGGCTGAAAAATTGAAAAATGCTGGTTATAGCAAATTAATTCATAAAAAAACCGGTCTAATTATTGATCCGTATTTTAGTGCTACCAAAATTCGTTGGATTTTAGATAATGTTGCAGGTGCACAGCAAAAAGCGGAACAGGGTGACTTGCTTTTTGGGACGATTGACAGTTGGTTGTTGTGGAAATTAACGGACGGTGCAGTTCATGTGACCGACTATACGAATGCTTCCAGAACAATGTTATTTAATATCCATGATTTAAAATGGGATGAAGATATACTTGAATTGTTAAATATTCCTAAAAAAATGTTACCAGAGGTTAAATCTAATTCTGAGATATATGGTTACACTAATTCGTATACTTTTTTTGGTGGTAAAGTACCAATTTGTGGTATTGCTGGTGACCAGCAGGCGGCTCTTTTTGGTCAATTGGCTTTGAAAAAAGGAATGGTAAAAAACACTTATGGAACTGGTTCATTCATTGTAATGAATACTGGTGAAGAACCGACTGAATCGGATAATAATTTATTGACGACTATTGCTTATGGACTTAATGGTCAAATTAACTATGCTCTTGAAGGCTCTATTTTCGTTTCAGGGAGTGCTATTCAATGGTTGCGCGATTCAATGAAAATGGTTAAAACAGCAACTGAATCTGAAACAGCAGCTAAGTTATCCAAATCTGAAAATGAAGTTTATGTTGTGCCAGCATTTACTGGCTTAGGAGCTCCATATTGGGATTCGGCAGCCCGTGGGGCAGTTTTTGGGGTTACACGTGGAACAAATCGTAATGATTTTATTAAGGCCACACTGCAGTCATTAGCCTATCAAACTAGAGATGTAGTTGATACAATGCAGATAGATTCAGGAATCAAAATTCCAACTTTACGTGTAGATGGAGGCGCATCAAATAATGATTATCTTTTACAATTTCAAGCTGATTTATTAGGAATTAAAATTGAACGTGCTCAAACATTAGAAACAACTGCTTTAGGCGCAGCCTTTTTAGCAGGGCTGGCAGTAGGATATTGGAAAGATCTTGATGAATTAAAAGATATATTTGTTGTGGGCAAAACTTTTGAATGTCAGATGGCAGAGGAAGAACGCAACCGCTTGTATCAAGGATGGAAAAGGGCGGTTAAAGCTACGCAAGTTTTTGCTCATGGTGAAGAAGCATTGAACAAGTAGGAAAGAGTGAGTAAGTTGGCACACAAACGAATCATTAAATTAGATGGACCACTAAATTTTAGAGATATTGGTGGCTATCAAAATGAAAATGGACAAACAGTTAAATGGAATAAAATTTATCGCTCAGATTCGCTCAGCTCTTTAAGCGCAAGTGATCAAAAAAAATTAGCCCAATTGCGGATTACTACTGATTGTGATTTGCGTTCGCAATACGAAAAAAATACTGCGCCAGATATTTTATGGGCAAACGTCAAGTTGGTTGATGTCCCTGTATATGCTGAAGTCGGGGCCGATAAATCAAAGGAACATTATAATTCTCAGTTTTTGGGTCAAATACCCAGTCTAAATAACAATTTTATGGGTAGAATTTACCAGCAAACTTTACTTAATGCACATAGTCAGACGATGTTTGCTAAAGTATTTGCTGAACTTTTAACCTTACCCGAGGAGGAAGCCTTAGTATATCATTGCAGTGCTGGTAAAGATCGAACCGGTATGGTGTCAGTCTTAGTGTTAATGGCTTTGGGAATTGCGGATGACACAATTGCCCGCGATTATCTGTTAACTAACCAGCTTTACGATTTCGCGGTTTCGCGTCAGCTGCCCAGTAATGATGAGATTTCCCAAATGGTCGCTAAGATGAATGTAACTAAGGGTGAAGGAATTGCAATTAAAGGCATTACCGAAACCATTCGTCAGGGCTGGGGAGACTTTGCTACCTTTTTCAAAAAAGAATTAGGCTTTAGTATCATGGATTACCAGCAGTTACGAAAAATGTATTTAGTATAGAGTTAGTTTTAATATAAAAAACTTCTAATATAAATTAGTGAAGTATACTGCAATTAAAACCAAATCTTGCTTAGCGCTGCAATTATGATTAATAAGAACAGAATTGTTAAGCAAATAATAATTGTGCTTAATGTTCTAGTATTTTGAAAAAAACTAGGCTGTGCAATTAAGCTAGTTTGTTTTTGAGGGGCAATTGTTTTATGACCTTTATCAGTTACTAGGGTTATTTTTCTTGTTTGCTTAGATTCCTGCTTGCCGGTAAGTTCTGCTGCCAATAGATTCTTGCTAGTCGCCTTTGTTTTGCCGATTAGTTCTCCTTGAGCCACTGTACGGTGAGCACCATAACCATATTTAGAAGTATTGAAATCAGAACAAGTAATTAGGGTAAGTAGTCGCTTTTTTTGTACATTATTTTCTACTTCGACTTGGGTTGGTTTAATAGTAAAAGATATGTTTTGAATACGATAAGCATAAATATGATGTAAGTCGGTCACGTAGACTATGTCGCCCGCTTTAGCGAGGTGTAAGTTGTCTAAAACAGCTCCACCATAAGTTCCCATATAGTGCCCAGCCAGAACGTAATTATTCTGTCCTCCCATAATTCGCTCAGGTAGACAAGTTACTACGCCATAAGCTAAATTTTGATTATGACTACCATAGCCTGCAAATAAAGGGGTATGGATGTTAACGGTCGGTATTGCAATTTGGCCAATGGCATATGCTTTTTTGTGTCTAGAAGTGAGTAAACGCTTAGTAGTAATTGATTCAGTCTTACTAGCATCATAAGTTGTTTTATGTTGTTTATTTTGATCTGCTTTTTTAGCTGTTAGCTTGGAACTGGCCTGTTCAGCATTTAATTGAACCAAGTATGAGTTTCCTAAACCAGAACCAAAAAAGATTAGAGCAACTCCGGAATAAAATAGTAGCCCGCTCACTAATAAGCGGATAGAGGACCATAGTTTATTTTTAGCTGAATAATTTTGCTTTTTTTTAGTCATATAATTATCCTTTTTTAAAAAATAAATTTCTTTGCATGTACTTTATATTAAAATAGATACTTTGACAAACTATAAGACTATAAGCAATTGCAATGCCAAAAATCAAAATGTTAAATAACAAATAATTGTTGAAATCGCTTTAACAATGATGTATAATCTTTTAAGTAAATAAGTGTGTTACTGATTCGATCAGGCATTAACCTATGAACAACAAGTTTCTCATGCTGCTCATAGGTTTTTTTATTGAAGTAGGAGTACGCTGAGTGAAATTTATTAAAAATTTTAACAACAATGCTGCTTTAGTGTCAGATGAATTTGATGTTGATTGGGTAGTAATTGGTAATGGAATTGGTTTTGGCAAAAAGCCGGGCGATTTTGTTGATGAACAAAAAATAACGCGACGTTTTGTTGCTGTTGAAAAGAACATTAAAATGATTGATAGTGTTAAAGATATCGATTCAAGGACTTTGGCACTAACTACTGATGTTATCAATTTAGTATCAATCAAACTAAAAGTAAAATTTTCTGATTACCAATATTTAGTTTTAGCTGATCACATTGATTTTATGCTTAAAAGGACAGACGAAGGCTTTACTTTGGGTCCGGATACGCTCAGCTGGGAAATAAGGAAACTTTTTCCTAAAGAATATACTGTTGCAAAAGAGGCTTTAGCTTTAATTGAACAAAAAACTAACTCTTCTTTTCCTAAATCAGAAGTAGCCTATCTTGCTTATCACTTTATTAATGCCAGTTCTAAGCAGACGAGACTCCAAGATACTGTCAAAATTACTAAACTAATTAGTGGCGTAGTTGAAATAATTGAGTATCAATATGGTATGCAATTAGATACGGAGTCTTTCAATTTTAATCGCTTTATGACCCATTTACGTTCGTTTATGGTGCGTCACCTTTATCAAATTAATGATGAAGATAATGGTAGTGAATTAGATCAGTCTCTATTAGAATTGATGAAGGTAAAGTACAAAAAGTCATACGAAACAGTTTTGAAAATTGGCACTTATTTACTTAAACAGGCCGGTTGGAAATTACAACCTGATGATGAAGTTTATTTAACACTCCATGTTTGGCGGGTAACGCATCGACAAGGAGACAGTAAAGCTAAGGAATCAGAGTAATTTTAAATATTAGTTTGTACGGTGTGTTACTGTTTACAGGCATTAACCCGAGAACGTAAAGAAAAGTCTATTGCAATGATGCAAGGGGTCTTCTTTAGGTTTGCGGGTTTTTATTTTGTTGTTTTTATTAGGAGGATCAGATGGCTTACGAAGAATTAAGTCGAGAAATTATCGCCAATGTTGGTGGTAAAGATAATGTCGCTAGCGTGGTGCATTGTACGACACGTTTGCGTTTCAAATTGAAAGATGAGAAAAAGGCAAATGACGAAAAGATGAAAGCGACTGATGGAGTACTTTCATTAGTTAAATCTGGTGGTCAATACCAGGTAGTTATTGGTAATAATGTTGCCGATGTTTATGATACTTTAATTAAAGTCGGTGGCTTTAGCGATGGCGGTGCAGTTAGTGATGATTATGTTGATAACAGTAACATGAGCATCGCTGATCGTTTTATTGATTTGATTTCTGGTATCTTTAACCCTATTTTAGGACCACTTTGTGCAGCCGGAATGATTAAGGGTTTCAATGCAATGTTTTTGTCTTTTGGCTTAGTAACAGCCAATTCTGGGACTTACATGATATTGAATGCCATTGGCGATAGTTTATTCTACTTCTTGCCAATCATTTTAGGTATTTCTGCAGCTAAAAAGTTTGGGATTAATGAGTACCTAGGTGCAACAATAGGAGCTGCTTTGTGTTACCCAACTATCGTAGCTATGGCTAGTAGTAAAACAGCACTCTTTACGGTTTTCAAGGGCACAATTTTGCAAGCTCCAGTCCACATGACTTTCCTTGGAATTCCTGTTATTTCGATGAATTATACTTCATCAGTTATCCCAATAATTTTAGCAATTTGGTTTGCTTCAAAAGTACAAAAAATTGCGCGTAAGATTATTCCTGATGTGGTTAAAACTTTCTTAGTACCATTTGTTGTTCTTTTGATTACTGTACCGGTTACTTTTTTAGTCATTGGACCAGTGGCTACGTGGGCAGGTAATGCAATTGCTGCAGTTATTAGTGCTATTTACAACTTTAGTCCAATTTTAGCTGGTATTTTAATGGGTGCTTTCTGGCAAGTCTTTGTAATCTTTGGTGTGCACTGGGGCTTTGTTGCGGTGATGATGACTAACATTGCCGCTATGGGCTTTGATCCAATTGTTGGTCTATCGCTGGCAGCTTCATTTGCGCAAACTGGTGTTGTTTTAGCAATGATTTTCCAAACTAAGAATGAAAAAACTCGTAGCATCGCTATTCCAGCTTTTGTATCTGGTATTTTTGGGGTAACTGAACCAGCTATTTATGGACTAACACTTCCACGTAAAAAGCCATTTATTATCAGTTGTATTGCCTCTGGTATTGGCGGTGGACTAATTGGTATGTTTGGTACAAAGCTCTATATCATGGCTGGAATGGGCATCTTCTCAATTCCAGGTGCAATTGGTAAAAATGGTGTTGATGGGACAGTTTACGGCTTAATGATTGCTATGGCTGTGGCAACTGTCTTAGGGTTCTTATTACAAATGCTCTTTGGAAAAAATAGTGTTGATGCACCAAGTGATGGTCAAGTTGCAACCAATACTGATCTAGCAGCTTCAGCAGCTCAAACTGAACCAGCTACCAAAACCAGTGCTGTAGCGATGAACCAAGCGGAAACTTTAGTTGCGCCTTTAGCAGGTACAATTGTGCCGTTAAATGAAGTTAAGGATGAAGTTTTTGCTAGTGGCTCAATGGGTAAGGGAGTTGCTATTGAGCCTAAGGAAGGTAAAGTTTGTGCACCATTTGATTGTGAAGTAGCAATGGTGTTCCCAACCGGACATGCAATTGGTCTTAAATCAGCAAAAGGCGCTGAGGTAATGATTCATATTGGAATGGATACGGTTGAATTAGATGGAAAAGGTTTTAAAATATTAGTTAAGAAGGATCAAGCTGTTAAGGCAGGCGAACCTTTGATTGAATTCGATATGGCGGCAATTAAGAAGGCTGGCTATCCGGTAACAACACCAATTGTTGTCACTAATTCAAATAGCTATCAAGATGTTACAGTTTTAACTAGTGGTAATGTAGCTTTTGGCGATCAATTACTGGAATTAAAATAATTTATAGAAAGAGGTATTATAATGACTACAAATAATTTTCCCCAAAATTTTTTATGGGGCGGTGCTACTGCAGCTAACCAATTAGAAGGTGCTTATCAAGAAGACGGTAAAGGTCTATCAGTAGCTGATGTTTTACCTGGTGGTAAGGATCGAATGAAGATAATCGCTTCACCAGATTTTGACTTTTCAATTGATGCAAAGCAAGTCTATCCTAACCACATTGGTATAGATCATTACCATCATTTTAAAGAAGATATTGAATTGTTTGGTGAAATGGGCTTTAAGTGCTACCGTTTTTCAATTGCCTGGTCCCGAATTTTTCCTAATGGGGATGAAGAAACACCTAACGAAGCAGGTTTGAAGTTTTATGATGCCGTAATTGATGAATGTTTAAAGAATCATATTGAACCAGTTATTACTATTTCGCATTATGAAATGCCGCTACATTTAATTAAAGAATATGGTGGCTGGAAGAATAAGAAGTTGATTGGTTTCTTTGAAAACTTTGCTCGAACTGTTTTAACTCGTTATCAGGATAAAGTTAAATATTGGATGACTTTTAATGAAATCAACAGTGCAGCTCATTTTCCAATCATGAGTCAGGGCTTAACTGTAAGTAACGGTGCCTTAGATAAGAAGAACGTTTATCAAGCCTGGCACAATCAATTTGTTGCTAGCTCAAAAGCAGTTAAAATTGGTCATGAATTGGATCCAGAAATGAAAATAGGTTGCATGATTCTTTATGCGACAACTTATAGCTACGATTCAAATCCTAAGAACCAATTAGCTACTTTGCAAACTAATCAAGCTAATAATTTCTTCTGTGCTGATGTGCAAGTACGCGGCCATTACCCAGCATATACGAAGAGTTTACTAGCCCGTCAAGGGGTTCAATTATCTGATATTGACTACACTGACGAGGAACTAGAATTATTAGCCAAATATCCAGTTGATTATATTGGCTTTAGCTACTACATGTCATCTGTTGTTGATGTAACACATGAGAATCAAGAAACAACTAATGGTAATTTAATGGGTGGTGTTAAGAATCCATTCCTAGAGTCAAGCGACTGGGGTTGGCAGATTGACCCAGCTGGTTTAAGAATTGCGCTCAACCAATTATCTGATCGCTATGAAAAGCCATTATTTATTGTGGAAAATGGTTTGGGTGCAGTAGATGAGCCGGATGAGAACAATTATGTAGCTGATGATTACCGCATTGATTATTTGCGTGAACACATCGAAGCTATTTCTGCAGCAATTGCTGATGGTGCTGATGTGATGGGTTATACCCCTTGGGGCTGTATTGACTTAGTTAGTGCTTCAACAGGTGAAATGTCTAAGCGTTACGGCTTCATTTATGTCGATGAAGATGATCAAGGTCAAGGAACGTTTAATCGGTTCAAGAAGAAGTCATTCGATTGGTATAAGCAAGTTATTTCTACTAATGGAGCAGATTTAAGCTAATAAATTTATAATTTAGGAGTAAGAAAATGAAACATAAATTGTCCCATTTTTTAGTACTATTAATTAGTGTAGTTAGTGCATTTTCATTTAGTGTACATCCAGTTAGCGCTAAAGGTAAAAACAATAAGCCAGTAACAATTTATTTAACTCGTCATGGAGAAACTACTGCTAATGTGATGCATTTAGCGCAAGGTTGGAGCGACTTTACGTTAACTGAAAACGGCATTAAGGGTGCAGAATATCTAGGGAAGGGCTTAAAAGGTATTAAGTTTAGTGCTGCTTATTCGGGCGACTTATCTCGGCAAGAAAAAACGGCTAAAGGGGCCTTGAAATATTCTGGTAACAAAAAAGTGCAACTGAAAGTAGATCCACGTTTGCGTGAGTGTAATTATGGCAGTTACGAAGGTCGACCAGATATTGCTAAAAATGTACCGGAAATTGCAGAATATTTAGGTTATACTAGCCTCGAAGATTTTCAAGCAAAAACCGGTAAAATGTTGCAAAACAAGATGCAAGATGGTTATTATGGTTTAGATCAACAAAACAAGTTGAATACTAATCTTCCAGCGCAATATCGCGCAGAAAGCTCAGGGACGGTTGAAAAACGTATGACTGAAGTTTTGACCATGATTGCTAAGAAGCAACAGAAAAAAGGTGGCAATGTCTTGGTAGTTAGTTCAGGTATGTCCATTAACTTGTTCTTATCGACACAAAACTATCCAGAATATCAAGGAACTGGAATGGCCAATGATGCGGTTACTAAATTAGTTTATAAGGATGGCAAGTTTAAGCTTGCTGGTGAAATCGGCAGTTTGAAATACTTTGATGCTGGTAAAGCAGCAAGTAAGTAATACTAACTCTAATTATTTATCAATAAAAAGCGTGATATTTAAAATCACGCTTTTTTTATTGAATAATTTTAGTAAGTAATTATTTGTATCAATCTTAATAATCACATATAAAATAAATTGAAATTCAGTTAAGTTTTTAGTTATTAGAGGTTTCAGCGCAATATAAGGATTTAAGTGCAAAACTTCTAATCACTAAGTTGATATTATTTATTGTTGCTTTTAAGACTAAATAGGATAATTAAGACGAAGTTAATTGCTAGCATCAGTCCGGTCGTCCAAAAGACGGTTGCATAATTGAACACACCAGAAATTGCAGAACCCATTAGTGAACCGAAAACAGAACCAACTGCTTGGAAAGACTGATTATAACTAAAGATACGACCAAAACTTTCAGCAGGTGTGTTTAAGGTTAAAACTGTCTGAGCGGCTGGTAGCATGGCTGCACTGGCGATTCCAAGCAAGAAGCGTAAACCGGCTAAGATCCAAGGTGAATGTGTAAGTGCCATAGGAATAAAAAGAATAGCACCAACAATTAACCCAACACGTAAAATTTTAAGTGGACCAATTTCATCCATTTTGTGGCCAATCTTAGATGCAGCCAATAGGGTGCCAAGACCAGGAGTTGCAGCAACAATTCCAGCGACAAAAGCGATATTTTTACTATTAGGCATCATTGATTTAACATAAAGCGAAACGATGGGATCAATTGACATGTTAGCAGCTTGGACTAGTAAAGTGGTGACAAACATAGCAACAATTAATTTTACATGCGGTAGAGTATGCATAATTTCGCTCATTGGTTTCATTTCTGCTCGCGAAACGGGAGTAAATTCTTCTTTAACTAAAAAAGTTGATCCTAAGAAAACTAGTACCATCAAAAATCCTGTAATAAAGAAAGGAATTCGATAGCCCCAAGCACCTCCAAGCCAGTTACCAAAAAAGTTTGAGAGAACACCACCTAAAAGGGGTCCTACTAAGTTACCAGCGGTTCCAGCGGTCATCATCTGGCTCATAACCCAACCACTTTTTTGGTGTGGGGTTTCTCCAGCAATTAAAGCAGTTGCATTGTTAATATAACCTGAAAAAGCGCCCTGAATAAAACGCATTACAATAATGTAGATCGCGTTAGGTGCAAAACCGGTTGCTGTGATTGTTAAAGCCATTACCCCAGATGCCCGCATACACATTAATTTGCGGCCCTTACGATCAGCTAAATTTCCCCAATAAGGTGAAACTATTGCCTGGGCAATAAAAGTCATTGCAAAAGCTAGTCCGGAATAAAGGCTAACTTGTAATTGCGTGTAGTGACCTAAGTCAGCGATAAATAATGAGATAAAAGGCATTGTCATTGAATAGCCCATGCCAGTAATAAAGCAGCCTAACCACAAGGTATAAAAAGCTTTGTGCCAATTAGCTGGTAATTTAGTCGATTGTGTCAAAATTCCCTCATCTTTCTTTTTTAAATTTATTAAAAATTATTGTCTTTTTTATTCTAGCACAATAAATTTAATAAGAATTTACTAAACCATAAAAATTATACTTAAAACGTGTTAGGATAATACTTTTGAAAGGAAGATTGTTCATGGGTAAGCAGTCACATATTACTAGAAATGAGTACCGTAAAAAATACATGACAAATAATGAAAAAGCCGGTAGTTCTTCCCCAACGGTGCGCACATCTCAACCTGAAAAATCGCGTACTAACTATCGTCATCTCAAATTGAATTTTTGGGAAATATTTTCTGATCGGCCTTATTTAGCAGTCACAGTTATAGTATTAGCGATTTTCTTTATAATGGCTAAATTATGGTTACTATTAGTTTTATTACTATTATTGGTGATAGTAGGTGTGTTGGTGATTGCGCGTAGCCATCATCCCAATCAAGTATTGAGTTTAGAATTTAAATTAAAAGCGCAACGCAAATTAAGTATGCTACGTTCCTTACAATTTGGTGGCTCAATTATTATGTTTTTAGCAACTTATATGAAAAAAGTTGTAACGGTTAATTTTTCAACTGCAGGCTCAACTGATGGGTTACAAGTAATTCAAGGAATTTTGTCAAATCGTGCGGGTATTTATGGACAACAGGGGTCATATTTCTTAAGTTTACTTAATACCTTAACTGGGGGACAATTATGGGGGAAGTATCGCTATGCTACTAATAGTGCGCAAATGATGAATAGTAATGCTGGTCGTTTAATTATTATATGGGTTTTACTTTTAATGTTGGCACCGGCATTCTGTGTATTGGCTCAATTTTTTCGTGAACCACATGCTCGTAACGCTACTTTAGTTGCGTCATTGATTGCTACGGTGGATTTATTACTAACCCCTTATTTAATGCGTAAATGGATTGTGGCTTATGCGATGGAAAATAGATTAGCGCATGAGCAGGCGATGGCGGCTATCAGTATAGGACCTATGGCATATATTGCAATGTTATGTTCAATTTTAGTTTTAATAATTTCTATTTATCGGATAATTAAACAAGATAAATTTGACTGATATAAATCGTTTCCACTATGGAATGCGGTTTTATTTTTTTAATTAAATAGCATTATTGTAAGCGCTTGCTAATAAGAATCTTAAGAAGTATAATTTGTAGCATATACTGAAACCGTCATGCTTACAGAAAAGGATAAAAGTCAATGAAAAAAGCAAAAATAATTACTTTAATTACGACCTTGGGGCTGTCCTTAGCAGGAATAGCTACGGTTGCTGTGCACCCTGAACAAACTATTCAAGCGGCCGTAGAAGGTAATAAATACGGACTTGTCAAACGCTATGCCTTACCGCAAAGTTTACGCGGGACATGGTATACCCAAGTTTCAAATATGTCACTAATGAAGATCACTAAGCATTCTTTTTCAAGACCTGGGACTAATGGCAAAAAGCTTTACGCCGTTGTCTATGTTGTTGGTAAAGTTAAGGGAACGAATAAATATCCTTGGCAAATGACAGGTAAGTTCGACAAGTATTATGAAAAAGCGATGAGAATTGAAAAAACACGCAAGATGCGGGGATTAAAATGGACCGTGATTGGACCAGTGGATGACCATGCTCCCAAGATGGCCACAGCTTATACCATGCATGAAGAAAACATAGATGGGCAAACCGCTAAAGTTGTCTTTGAAGCAGATTATACAGGTAAAGTAGTCAATCAGTACTTTACAACGTTAGAATTAGCTCAAAAATATAGTAAGCAAAAATTTACTGATATGACTTATTTTAATTTAGACAAGTTACCACAATAATAATTCTTAAATAAAAAGTCTAAGTTCTCAAATTCGAGAACTTAGACTTTTTAGTATATTATTTTTTAGCGCGATAAAAGAAAATTTCACGTGCAGCACTAGTGAACCAGATGATTGATAAATAAAAGGGAAAACCATATCTTTTTTGAGATATGGCTTTTGCTTAGCTGTAGTTAAGTATAGTACTAATTAAGAATTTTGAAAAATATTTCTTAAAATGAAACAAATAATTCAAGTTATGAAATACGTGTCTTCTTTTAAAGAAAGCGAATACAAAAAGTAGAAAAAATGTTATAAATAAACTTGTAAGCTAGCTACAAAAATAATACCGCTCCATATGGATATATGAACTAAAGGAGAAAACAAATGTCTAAAAATAATAAACGTTATTCGGTTGTGATTGCTGGTGGAGGAAGTACCTTCACACCTGGCTTTGTATTAAGTTTAATTGCTAATGAGGATAGGTTTCCATTAAGAAAACTGAAGTTTTATGATAATGATGCAGACAGACAAAAGAAAATTGGTGACGCGTGTGCAATTATTATGAAAGAGCGTGCACCAGAAATTGAGTTTTCATATACTACTGATCCAGAAGAGGCATTTACTGATGTTGATTTTGTAATGGGGTCAATCAGAGTAGGTAAATATGAAATGAGAGACCATGACGAAAAAATACCATTAAAATATGGAGTTAATGGTCAAGAAACAACAGGACCCGGTGGAATGGCATATGGTTTGAGATCAATTCCTGCAATTATACAAATTATTGATTGGATGGAAAAATATTCACCTAATGCTTGGATGATTAATTATTCTAATACAATTGCTATTGTTGCAGAGGCTTGTCGTAGATTTAGACCAAATTCAAGAGTCATTAACATTTGTGATATGCCAGTAGCAATTATGACTAGAATGGCACAAATTTGTGGATTAAATGATTACCATGATCTTGATGTTAATTACTACGGACTTAATCATTTTGGTTGGTGGAAAGAAGTTAGAGATAAAAATACGGGTAAAGATTTGACTCCACTATTAAAAGAACATCTTTCAAAAAATGGTTACTGGATTGGGGGTGAATTTGATAAAGATACAGAGGAAAGTTGGGCTGAAACTTTTAAGAAAGCTAAGGACTGCTTTGCCCTTGATCCTGAAGCATTACCAAATACATATTTGCAATATTACTATTATCCACAATATGAAGTTTCCAATGCAGATCCAAATCATACACGAACTGATGAAATTCGAGAATATCGTGAAAAATTGGTTTTTGAAGAATGTGCAAGAATTGTTAAAGCTGGTACAGCAAAAGGTAATTTATGGGAAGCAAGTGTTGAGCATTCAAATTATATTGTTGATATTTGTCATGCTATAGCTTATAACACCCATGAGAAATTTTTTGCTAATATTGCTAACAATGGTGCTATTTCTAATATTGATCCTGATTCAATTGTTGAGGTGCCTTGTTGGTTTGGTTCTGATGGTGTTCAAGCAATGGCAACTGGTGAAGCTGGAGTATTTGAGCGTGGAATGATTATGGAACAACAAACATGTGAAAAACTAGTTGTTGATGCCTATGAACAAAAGTCATATACCAAGATGTGGCAAGCTTTTGCACTTAATAAAACAGTTCCTGATGCATTGGTGGCAAAAAAGATTCTTGATGATATGATCCCTGTTAATAAGCTATATTGGCCAGAACTTAAGTAATTGCTAGGGAGGATAGTTACTTATGATGCAAAAGTTTCAAAAATTTGGTGCCGCAATGTTTGTACCTGTGCTTCTATTCTCTTTTGCAGGAATTGTTGTTGCGCTAGGTAGTTTATTTACAAATCAACAAGTCTTAGGATCACTAGCTAATCCTGGAACTACTTGGAATTCTATTTGGGATACAATTTCAGCAGGCGGCTGGACAGTTTTTAAGCAAGAAGCACTACTTTTTGTTGTTGGACTCCCAATTGGGCTGGCTAACAAATCAAAAGGTAGAGCGGCAATGGAATCTGTAATCACTTACATGACCTATAATTATTTTATTGGCGCAATTTTAACTCACTGGGGTAAAAATTTTGGTATTCCTAATTTTGCTAAAGTTCAACTTATTGAAAATTCAACTAATTATGGATTAACTGAAATAGCGGGAATTAAAACATTGGATACCAGTATAATTGGAGCTTTAATTGTTGCGGGAATTGTAATATGGCTTCATAATCGTTATTTTGATAAAAAATTACCTGAGTGGTTAGGGACATTTCAAGGATCGACATATGTTTATATTTTAGGCTTTTTTATCATGATACCAGTAGCTGTATTAACCTGTTGGGGTTGGCCTAAGGTTCAGTTAGGAATTGGTGGAATACAGCAATTTATTGTGAAGAGTGGCGTTATTGGAGTATGGATTTACAATTTTTTAAATAGAGTTTTAATTCCAACCGGACTACATCACTTGGTGTATATTCCATTTCAATACGGTCCGGCAGTGGTTGCTGGTGGACTGCAACCATACTGGTTACAACATTTATCACAATTTGCTTTAAGTACTCATCCTTTGAAACAATTAGCACCAGCAATGGGTTTCCAATTGTATGGCAATGAAAAAGTTTTTCTTGCTCCAATCATTTGTTTAGCGTTTTATGCAACAGCAAAGAAGAGTAAGAAAAAACAAACCTCAGCATTACTTATTCCTGCTGCTTTGACATCATTTTTTGCTGGAATTACTGAGCCAATTGATTTTACTTATTTATTTGCAGCTCCAATATTATGGATAATTTACTCAATTATTGCTGCAACTATGAATACAGTAATGTTTAGTTTGGGAGTTGTTGGTAATTTTTCTGGCGGTGCAATTGATATGGCTGCTGAAAATTGGATTCCCTTATGGAACCATCACTGGCAAACATTTTTAATTCAATTTATAGTTGGTATTATTTTTGCAATTATTACTTTCTTTATTTTCAAATTCATGATTAAAAAATTTAATTATATTACTCCTGGTCGTGAGGATGATGATCAAGAAGTTCAACTACTAAATAAGAAGGAATATCAAAATAGAAAAAATTTACAATCACAAAATTTTGATAATAATAAAACAGAGAGTAATCCTTACATTGATAGAGCAATAGCATTTCTTGACTTACTTGGTGGGGATGAAAATATTAAAGAGTTGAGTTCATGTGCAACTAGGTTAAGAGTTTCCGTTAAGGATCCAGAAAAATTAGGAACTGATGCTCAGTTTAAGGCTGCCAAAGCAATCAGTGTAGTTCATCATGGTAAGGCAATTCAAGTTATTGTTGGTCTTGATGTTGCTCAAGTACTTGAAGCGATGCAAGAATTGCGAAAGAAAAATCAAGACAATAGTAGTCACAATTAGCATGTTTAATGCAATAGAGCGCTTTAATAAATAAAAAGCAAGTTATAAAATGTAAGTAACTACTTTATATGGAGCGTATATTTACTAATGTCAATATTAAAATCTTTAGTTTATCAAAATAGTAGCAAATTAAATGATTCCGAAATTAGAATAATTCAATTTGTTCTAGATAATGCCAAAATATGTAAAACATTAAGTCTTTCGGAACTTGCAGAAAAATTATTTGTTTCGAAATCCGCTATTTTTCGATTATGCAAACATTTAGGATTAAGTGGATATAGTGAACTAAAGTTTTATCTAAATGAGGTTTATATAGAAAATAAACAAAAATTGAGCAATATAGATATATCGAATAATTTTGGTCCAGATTTAACAAAAGAAACGGCAAATTTATTGAAATATTTTCAATCGCTTGACCTAAAAAATTTTTATACAGATTTGAGTAATGCTAAAAACATATATATATATTCAACTGGTTGGATTCAACAAATGCTATCAAATTTTCTTTCGCATGAATTATTAATTTTTGGGATTTCTTCCATTGTTTTACCTGCTGCTGTGAGTGAATTACAAGGAGTAGGTAAGATAGCTAAAAAGGGTGATATGCTTTTTATTATTTCTTATACAGGTGATAATAAAGAAATAAATGATGAATTAGGAAAATTTGAGTTAGTTAATAATAAATTGCGTTATGTGTCATTTACGGACTTGAAGAAAAATAAATTAGCTTCGCTTGCTAATTATAATTTTTATTATCCAACTGTTAATTTTAGTACAGATAATAATGTATCATTTATACTCGCATATTTATTAATTGACTTATTAGTTAATAATTTTGGTATCTGGCAAAATAGAAAAAGTGAAAATAATGATATCTAATATAAATAATTATATTTTAATATTTTTAAATAAAAGCAATTTAAATGCAAAAAGAATCTTAACTTTGTATATCGATGCATTACTTTTAATACCACTATGTTTCGGAAGTTTCTTATTCTTTGTATTAACTATTATGAAACAGAATATGCCAGTGATTTTAGCTAAATTTCCAATTATTAGTATTGAAATAATTATCGCAATTACAGATTTTTTATTAGGCTATTATCTGTGGTTGAAAAAAGATGAACTTATAGCAAATCCTAAAAACTATCATTTTTTCATGTTATGTCAGGCAGTTAGTCAATTAATGGTTGGCAATATTTTATGTTTGATTTTAGCGATTTTTGGTCTATTACGCATAAGTAGTTTCAAAGAGAAATATCAAGCAGAGAATAAACTTATTAAAAATATATCGGTAATTTGTTTAATAGCTTTTAGCCTTTGTTTCGTGCTATTTATTTGCTTAGATATAAAAAATAGTAGGTATTAAAATGTTTAACTTATTTAAAAAAAATAAATTTATTGTTGAGGCGGTTTGTGATGGGGATTTATTTCCAATTACAGCTGTGGAAGATGATGTTTTTTCAACCAAAATGTTAGGTGATGGATATGCTATTAAGCCTAACAACGGAAAAATATATTCTCCAGTTGCAGGGACTATTACAACTGTTTTTCCAACTATGCATGCTATAGGTATTACGGTAGCAAACGGTTTAGAAATCTTAATTCATTTAGGACTAGAGACTGTTGCTTTGGCAGGCGAACCATTTGAAGTATTTGTCCATGAAGGTAGTCTAGTTAAAAAAGGTGATCTTTTAGTGAAGATGGATTTAGAGATGATCAAGACCAAGCAATACGATAGCACTATAATAGTTGTCTACACCAATATGGACATTATTAATTCTGTTTCAGAAGTTGACGCAGGCGCAGTGAAACATGGCCAAGAAATTCAAGTAATAGAATTTAATAATTGAAAAATCATAATCAAAAACTGCAAAATATTATTAATATTTTGCAGTTTTTGATTATTTAAATGTAAATAATTTATTTTTTAGCGCGATAAAAGAAAATTTCACGTGCAGCAACTAGTGAACCAGATGATTGATAAATAGCAAGTTCTATTGCTTTAGCAGTTACGTCACGTAAGCCTACTACTTTATTTTTGCTATCTGCTTTCCATTGTAAGTGATCGATGTAACTGGTGAAGTTCTTGCCATCTGGTGATACTAAAATGGAAACATCAACTGGATTTGCTTTGTGATCAATATTGCGTGGTACAAAAACCATCCGGCTCAAATTTTCTACTTTATCAAAAGTAAAAGTTAATTTGAGTGGGTTATCCTGCAAGCTAACTTGGTTAGTCTGCCATTCGCTAGCTAATTTTAAGTCAGTTAAGTAAGTTAGTGGGTGATGAGAGTTACTTTCACAATTGCTAGTGACTAGAATATCAGCAATTGCGTTTTCGATTGCTTCGTGTTTAGTAATTACTCCAAAAAGATCAGACCACTCGGATACCTTATTTCCAGCTACATAGCGCATACGGATAATATAACGATTATTGGGGGTCAATTCATGGAAAGTGAAACTTTTACCGGAAATTCCTTCATAAATAAGATGATTAATTTCAACTTCAACATTGCCAGGGCGAGACCAAGTAAGTTCAAATGAATGGGCTGAAATTTTATTTGAATCAACTGACGGTAATTTGGGAGATGGGAGAAGCCCATTAGTAACAGCAGGTACCATGACTTTGCTATTATAAGAAAAATTATTAATGGTAATTTCAATTTTGGCATCGGTTATATTCCGATTTGCTAGTTTAATTTGAAAAGCAGTTTGTCCTTGTTGCAGATATGGAGCAAATTCTGGTAAAGCATAATTAGTATTATAAAAGATTCCTTCGCGTGCATGATTAAAGGCATCAATTGTACCGTATTGCTGTATTTGTATAACTTGATCATTGATCTTTACTGTAACTTGATCAGAATACGAATCACACATTATGGTTAATTGGGTTTCTTGGTCAGTTTTTAATGCGGAGTAGTCGCCTTTAATTGGATCAATTGTAATGGTCAGCTTTTCACCTTTAACTATGCTTTTAATATGTGTTTCGTAATGATGCTCGCTAAAAGCAGTTAAATCATCATCATTATAAATGACAGTTTCGCTTTCTCCTTGAGGATAAAAGAAGAAATTACGGTGACCAAAGTCAAAAATACTCCCTCCACGCACAAATACTGGCAAATGCCATAGGGGAAATGACAGATTATTATAGACGCGGTTACCAGCATATTTTTTTCCAGTAAGTAGATCAATCCACATTATATGTTTGCCGGGTAAATATAAATTATCTTTACGTGAATCGCAATTAGCATCTTCGCGTCCGTTTGTGATAGGCGCAATTAAAAAATTATTACCTAACATAAATTCGCTGTTGAATTGCTCAGTATAATTTATTCGTTCGTCAGGAAATGCCATAAATAATGGTTGCATAATGGGATTTCCAGTTCGAGCTTGAGCATTTAGCGTGTATAAATAGCTTTGTAACTGTTGATGTAATGCTAGATATGCACGATTTATATTGGTTATTTTATTATTATAGGAAAATGGTGTTTTACTATAATTACTTTGATCATCGATATTAAATAAGAAGGGCGTAAAGGTTTTCCATTGAAAATCACGAACATAAATTTGAGCATTTCCGCCACCTTGAGCACCATCAATTGCTGCTCCTACTAAAGGTTGACCTGATAAATTTGCTCCAATCATTCCCGCAACTTGGGTGGTGATGTTTTCCCAATTTCCACCAACATCACCAAAAATTAAGGCTGCCTTATTTTGCATCCCCATAAAACCGCCATCCCGCAGTATTAATGGACGTTTAGGTCGTAAAATACTTTGCAATTGCTTCTGGTCGGTATCGATTGCAGTTTCATTACGTGCATAGCTAAAGCTACTTTTAGATGGTAAAGTAGGCTGGCCTTCATACCAAAATCCTGGTTGAACTCCCTGGTCGATAGCATAATCATTGAAAAAATTAAATCTTTGGTAATCAACAGCTGATACACCATGGTTGGGGATAAGCCAAGCTAAGTTGAAGTTCATTGCTTTATAACGATCAATAAGACCACGAGCAGAAAATTGATAGTCTTCCTCACCATTAAGCGAAGCTTTACCAGAGGCAACAGTGGGGTCATTAGTACGAGTATAATAACTATTGTCAAAACGACTGGCATTGCGCTCCTTGGCTTGACTTGGTTGCCAAAGAGTAGTAATGAAATTGCCAATATGTCCCAAACCCAACGCATATTTAGGCAATAGTTGGGGTTGGCCAGTTAAAGAATAGTATTTTTTTAAGATAGAGTGGGGTGTTTCGCCCATTATATAAAAACTATCAAAAATCACGTCTTGATGTTTAATCAATGTTAGTTCGGGATTTTGCTGTCCAAAATCATATATACCTTCTTGGGCAGTATTACGGATTTCACCGTAACCAGCATTTGACCAAAAGAATGGCACCTGCAGCGGAATACCGCCTTTTCCAGTAATTTGATCATGCTTAATCATAATTTTGCGTCCTTTATGACTGAAATAGCCATTTTGTAAGCCGCCACCAAAATAAAATTCATTTTTTTTCTGAACGAGAGTTTCACTTGTGGCTTCATTTGATAGCTCTAGTGGTTTGGCCTGGGCCATACGAATGCGATGTAGTTTTTCATCAAAGATGCTCATTAATACAGGATTTTGCCCAAAAATAATTTGATAATTACCTGCATGAATAATTAATGAATCGTTGGTTGCATGGACACGTGAAAGTTTAAATGCACTTTCGTCAAAATTATTTAATTGAATATAAGTTGTACGGTTTTCATTGAAGTTTTGTTCTGGATCAAGTAAAAAGCGAAAAATACCATCTGCTAAAATGTAAAAATGTGCTACTTCTCCGGTAGCAAAGTGTAATTCGTAAAAGTTTTCACATCTGTTAGCACCAGTCAATGCTCCTAATTGATGTTTGTTTGTTTTTTGTATCATAATTATTGCTTTCCTGTTAACTATTCTTACTACTATTATAACTAAAAAATAGAAACTTTCTGTAGTATTTGTGATTGAACTGGTAAAGGTAAATTTATTAAGCTAAAATGAAGATGAAAATATTAAGCTGAATTTTGTAAAGAAAGGTAAAATAATGACTTATTATATCCATGCAGATAAATTTTTTCTTGAAAATGTAACTGAAGATGGTGGTTACTTAGAAATTCAAGATAATGGTAAATTTGGCTTTTACTATTCTGAAAATGAAAAACCTCAAGGTAAAATTATTGACTACAGCGGCAAGTGGATTGCCCCAGGTTTAGTTGACACACATGTTCATGGCTCTCTTAATGAAGATATAATGCGTAGCGACTGGGCCGGTGTTAATCGGCTGTCAGAAGGTTTTTTACAATCAGGTGTAACTAGTTGGTTACCGACCACATATACTGCTAGTGCAACAACTTTAACTGAAATTTGCCGAATGTTTGGTGAGCATAAAGGTGAAGAAACTGGTGCTAAAATTCAAGGGCTCCATTTTGAAGGACCATATTTTACTGCCGAACATGCTGGGGCAGAAAATCCTAAGTATTTGCTTGATCCGGATATTGATCAATTTAAGCAGTGGCGTGAGGATTCGCAAGGCTTATTAAATAAAATTTCACTTGCACCAGAAAGAAAGGGTGCCAAAGAATTTATTCGGGCAGTTGTTAAAGAAGGAGTAGTTGTTGCTTTAGGACACTCTAGTGCCGATTATACCCAAGCCAAGGCTGGTATTGAGGCAGGGGCTTCAATGTTTACTCATACTTTTAATGGCATGCCTGATCCGGCTCATCATGATACTTCCATTTCTAATGCAGCAATGGCCTTAAATAATGTAACTGCCGAATTAATCTGTGATGGGCACCATGTGAATAAGGAAATGGTCCGTGCCTTGATTAAGGCTAAGGGACCAGAACACATTTGTTTGATAACAGATTGTATGGAAGCTGGAATGATGCCCGATGGAGATTATATGCTTGGTGAATTACCAGTTTATGTTAAAGATGGGATGGCCCGTCTTAAAACAGGTGATAACCTGGCTGGTAGTATTTTGCAGCTTAATACTGCTTTAAAGAATGTTGTTGATTGGAATGTGGCCACACCAGAAGAAGCAGTAATGATGGCTGCTTATGTACCTGCTAAAAGTGCCCATGTTTTAGATAAGTGTGGTTCAATTGCTCCTGACAAGGCAGCTGATTTTTTAGTATTAAATCAAGATATGACTTTGAGTGAAACCTACTTAGAAGGAGAGTCACGGTATCAGGCTTAAAATTGAAATACGAAAAAAACCGCTTCACATCTTGTGAAACGGTTTTTGTTTTAGTTTAGTAGACACCACCATCATAAAAATTGAAAGTTGGTTTGTTAAAATCAAAATCTTTTAACTCGCTAATTTTGATGGCATTATCACACACACCCCAGCTCATCAAGTTAATTGATTTGCCAAAATCTTCATCAGGAATTACTAAAACAATATACTTACCTTGGGACATCGCATAGCCCAGTTCCATGCCCAGGCCTACATCTTCTTCATCAGGAAGATAAACGCCAATCATGACGTCATTTGCTTTAATACCAGTTAAGTCACCCCGATAAGTAGCATTTGCCCATTCTCGATCATGTAAGTATTCGGGATGCTCTGCCACGTTAATACCCTTATATTGGTGGTCTAATGGAACATAACTGTTTTCAAGGTCAATTGTTGGATTTTGTGCTAAAGCTGACATTGCTTCTTGATATGCCTTGTTTTGTTTTTCGTTAAACCAGCCTGCGCCAAAATAAACGGTCTTTGTTTTACCCATTTTTCTCTCCTTAGCATTTTAATCTAGATAAATTTTGCGTAATTGAACAATTTTATCATCAGTTAGTCTCATGATATCATGCAAATAGTTTTCTAGACTACCATAATTTTTATTTATAGTATTGATAACGTAATCAAAATACTCTGGGCAAACAGTTTGTAAGTCTCTTAAATTACTAATTGCTGCATCATTGGCACCCTCGTCTTTGGCCTTTTGCAAAAAGTTATTAACGAAATCTTTAGTGGCGATATTGGTAAATAAATAGTCTGCTCTAATGGTTTCAAGCGGTACATTCAAAGCAGATAAAATTAAGATTGCTGCTAAGCCAGTCCGGTCTTTACCAGCAGTACAGTGAAATAGTACACTTTTATCGGATTCTGTGTTAGCCAATAAAATGTCAAAAAACTTACGATATGCTTTTTGAGCTGATTCACTTTTAATCATATCATCATAGGCAATAAACATATGGTTAAAGCCGGCTTTAGGATCATCATTTTCTTGACTAATAATTTCATCAATTCCCTTAGAAGAATTAGTTAAATCTTCACTGAAAACTGGGTTGAAATTGTATGTTACCCCTTCAGGAACACGATCAGGTTCTTGGTCTACTTCGTCTTTACTTCTAAAATCAACGATATACTTAGCACCATAATCTTGTAGAAATTGAAGGTCAGCTTCATCTAGTGTCGCCCAATTAGCTGTTCTAAGTAGTTTATGCTTTTTAATGGTTTTACCATCCATAGTTTTATAGCCGCCAAGTTCGCGAAAATTACGGCCATTCTTGATTGGGATAAGTTGATTTGTTAAATTTTTAGTCATTAAATTCTCCACCTTTTACACTTTGAGTTCCAATATCATTTTAGCAATAAACTAAGGTACAAACAATTCCAAGAAATTCCCCAAAATTACTAAGGCTAAAATATGTTAAAATATAGAAAATTAAGGATTGTACATTAATAAAGGGTGGATTATGACTATGAAAAAAGAACAGATTTTAGTGCCGGTTGATGGTTCTGAAGCAGCCGAACGTGCTTTTGATAAGGCAGTAAAAATAGCAATGGATGTGGATGCTCATCTTGATCTGTTAAATGTAATTGATACTAGACAATTTTTGGGCGAAATCCAAGATACTGTAATTACAGGTGATACTATTTATCAAATGACTCAAGATGCAGAAAAATATTTAAAAAGTTTAAAAGATTGGGCTCATGATAGCCTTGGTTTTGACAATCTTGATTATCATATTCGTTATGGTAGTCCCAAGGCTATTATTTCTTATGACTTTATTCAGGATCATCATGACGATTTAATTATCATGAGTTCAACTGGTTTAAACGCTGTTGAAAGAATGCTAATGGGCTCAGTAACTGAATATGTCAATCAACATGCATTAGCAGATGTCTTAATTGTTAGAACAGATATTAACAATAAGCCAATTAAGTAATTTGAAGAGTAATCCGAACTATAGTTAAAGCAAAATAAAAACAATAATTAACTGGAACATACGAGTAAATCGTATGTTTTTTATTTACGAAAAGCATAAATAAAATGTTCGTATTTAAATAATAGCATAAACGTACAGGAAAAAATTAATAATATTAACCTATAAATTTGCGAATATTAATGATAGTATTTAAATGTATTGAACGTAATTTAACTGAAACTGATTAAATAAGTTTGCCATTTTAATTAAAAAGATTCAGTTTGTACATGGAATATAGGAGTATTATAGAAATGAAAAAAGTCAAGCAATTTCTTGTAATAATGATGGCCGTACTATTTGCAGCTAATTTAACGGCGTGTGCAAATAAAAAAACGTCTTCAAGTAGTAATGAACCCAAGTCACTTAATGTCCAATTTGTTCCCAGCTCTGCTGCTAATAAGTTAGAAGCGCGGGCAAAGCCAATGGAAAAATTACTTTCTAAGCGGTTAGGCATTCCAGTCCATGTTTCAATGTCAACTGATTACAGCGGGCTAGTTGAGGCAATGAAGTCTAAGAAAGTTGATGTGGGTTTTTTGCCTTCTGATGCTTATATCATGGCACATAAGCAAAAAGCAGCTGATTTGCTCTTACAAGCAGTTCGCTATGGTATAAAGCAACCCGGTGGAGTGACAACTAAAAAGTTAGTCAACTTTTATCGTGGTGAAATTTTAGTTAAAAAAGATTCTGCTATTAAAACCTGGAAAGATCTTAAAGGTAAATCAATTTCTGTTCAGGACATTACCTCAGACTCAGGTTATGTTTTCCCCGTTGCTGAATTAAAACAAAAGGGGTTAGATGTTACAAAGAGCTGTAAAGTTGTTTCTGTTAAAGGAGCTGACCAAGGGGTGTTGAATGTTTTAAATGGTGATACGGATGCAGCCTTTGTTTTTGAGGATGCGCGCAATATTGTAAAACATGATGAGCCTGATATTATGACTAAAGTTGTGCCTATTTACTTCACCAAACCAATTCCCAACGATACGATTTCAGTTATTTCCAGTATGCCTAAAAATTTTCGGAAAAAATTAGCTAAAGCGTTTATTGCTATCGGTAAGTCTAAAGCGGGTAAGAAAATTATAGAGAGTGTCTATAGTCATGAAGGCTATGTTCACGCTAAAGATAGTGACTATGACACCATTAGACAATATAATAAAATTATGGATACAATCAAAAAATAATTTTTAATTTATATGAGCTATTTTTATATATTTTACTTTGCTAAATAAAGTATTTCTGTTATTATTTGATAGAATAATTACCAAAGCATCGAAAGGGGGCAAAGGCTGATGCAAAATGAAGTATCCATTAGAGATTTTGCAGTTAAGCTTTTTTGTTTCTTTAAAAATGATGTTATTGTTCGCTTTTTAAATAATATTGTTGGTAAAAGACTTAGTATGACTCACGCTTGTGTTCTTAGCTAAAGTCTTTTTTTATGTCTGGGAGGGCATGATGAATAAATTTAAAAAAATACTTGCTGGTTTTGCGGTGATGCTGGTAGCTGTGATGGCGACTGCTTGTTCAGGTAACTCAAGTAAAAGTAAGAGTACAGATAATGCCGCACCTAAATCTTTAAATGTTCAGTTTGTACCAAGTCAAGCGGCAACTAAACTAGAATCAAGGGCCAAGCCGCTAGAAAAAATGTTATCTGACCGCTTAGGCATTCCAGTCCATGTTTCAATGTCAACGGACTATAACACGGTAGTTGAAGCAATGAAGTCTAAAAAAGTTGATGTAGGCTTTTTACCACCAAATGGATATGTTTTAGCACATAAGCAAAAAGCAGCAGATGTTCTACTGCAAGCTCAAAGATATGGCGTTAAGCAACCTGATGGTCGGCCAACTAAAGAGTTGGTTAACTATTATCGTGCAGAAATTTTAGTTAAAAAGGGTTCTAAGATTAAAACTTGGAAAGATTTAAAAGGGAAATCAATTTCCATTCAAAGTCCGACCTCTTCAGCTGGTTACGTATATCCCATTGCTGAATTAAAGGAAAAAGGCCTTGATGTAAGAAAGAGTTGCAAATTAGTAACTGTTACAGGTCAAGATCAATCTGTTTTAAATGTTTTAAACGGTGATACGGATGCAGCTTTTGTTTTCGAAGATGCACGGACCATCGTTAAAGATGATAATCCTAATATTATGAAACAAGTTGTGCCAATTTACTTTACCAAGCCAATTCCTAATGACACAATTTCGGTTGTTCCAAGTATGCCTAAATCATTTCGGAAAAAGTTAGCTAATGCCTTTATTGATATTGGTAAATCAAAGAAAGGTAAGAAGATTATCGAAAGTATTTATACGCACGAAGGGTATGTCAATAGTAAAGACAGCGATTTTAATACAGTTCGTAAATATGAAGAGATTATCGAATCAACTAAAAAATAAAAAAGGAAGTATATAATGGCAGATTCTGCAGTTAAACCAATAATTGAATTAAAAAATGTAAATAAAATTTATGGTAAAGATATTGTTGGTTTAAAAGATATCAATTTAACTATTAATAAGGGTGAATTTGTCGTTATTGTTGGCTTATCTGGTGCAGGAAAATCAACTTTGCTGCGTTCAATCAACCGCTTAATCGACATTAGTGCCGGTGATATTTTAATTGCTGGTGAGTCAATTACTAAGGCTAAAGGTAAAGAGCTTAGAATGTTGCGCCGTAATATTGGAATGATTTTTCAAAGCTTTAATTTAGTTAAGCGCTCGAGTGTCTTACGTAATGTTTTAACTGGGCGGGTAGCATATTATCCAACTTGGAAAAGCACCCTAAATCTATTTACTAAAGAGGATAAACAAAGAGCATATGATGCTCTGCAACAGGTTGATTTGGCTGATAAAGTATATAGCCGAGCTGATGAACTTTCAGGAGGTCAGCAGCAACGTGTAGCCATTGCTCGGGTTTTAACTCAGAATCCTGATATTATTTTAGCTGATGAGCCTACAGCGTCACTTGATCCCCAAACTTCACGGCGGGTAATGCAAGATTTAAAGATGCTCAATGAAAAGCATGGTATGACAGTTATTATTAATTTACATAGCGTGCAATTGGCGAAAGAATTTGGTAAGCGAGTAATCGGCGTACGTGCTGGTGAAATCATTTATGATGGCAAAATGAGTGAAACGCCAGAGTCCACCTTTAATCAAATATACAGTGGTGGTGAAAAAGATGAATAGCACTGATCCAGAAAAATTAATGACATTGCCTAAGAAAAAATTTAAATTCTGGAACTTAATTTGGGTAATTATTTTTATTGGCGGTTTGTTTATTTCAACTGGTGTTACTAAAACAAGTTTAGGTGCTTTTTTTAGCAATTTTGGGCAATTTGCTGATATCTTCTTACAAATGCTTCATCCGAATTGGGCATATCTTGGTGCAGTGATTCCGCTTCTGCTGGAGACGATTAAGATGGCTGTTTTAGGAACTGTAATTGGTTCAGTCTTAGCCTTTATCTATGCATTATTAATTGCACGTAATATTGTTAAGAATAAAACAGTAACCGGCATTCTAAGGGTAATTATGAATATTATTAGAACGATACCTGACTTACTACTGGGAGCAATTTTTGTGGCAATTGTGGGTATTGGTCCGGTGGCAGGTATCTTGGCATTGGCGATTTGTACGTTTGGAATAGTGGTTAAATTATTTTATGAAGCCATTGAAACAATTGACCCAGGTCCCATTGAAGCTTTAACTGCTGTAGGTGCTAATAAATTGCAAATTATTGTTTTTGCAGTTTTACCTCAAGTTATCACTTACTTCATTTCATATTGCCTATATGCCTTTGAAATCAATGTGCGGGCTTCAACAGTCCTTGGTTATATCGGTGCTGGTGGGATTGGCTTGTACTTGCAACAAACACTTCAAGTCTTTGACTATGCAAAAACCGGGACAATTATTATTGTAATTATTTTGGTTGTGGTACTAATTGATTACATTTCATCTAAATCACGGGAGGCGTTGATGAACTAATGGATACTACTATGAAAAAATTGCCTCCTAAGCCAATTGAATGGAAAAAACGCATCTTACATTGGGCTATAGCAATAATTACGGTTTTCTTAATTATTTGGTCTTGTACAGGGATTGATTTTGGTGGTATTAAGGAAACTGCTGGCCAAATTGCTGGTGCAATATTTACAGGTATTTTTAATCCTGATTGGTCCTACATTTATAATGGGACCGGTGAAGATTTAGTTTCTCAATTATGGGAAACTGTTTGTATTGCATTCTTAGGGACCTTCATCTCAGCAATTATTTCTTTACCATTTGCTTTTTGGGCAGCACATACAAAGCATAAAAAATGGTATCTATCACGTTTAGGTAAGATTGTGCTAGCAGTCATTCGGTCATTCCCTGAAATAGTTTTGGCTTTAATGTTTATCAAAGCGGTTGGCCCTGGTTCAGCAGCTGGTGTTTTAGCCTTAGGTTTTCACTCAGTGGGAATGTTAGCTAAATTGTTTTCAGAAGCAATTGAAAATTTAGATGATGGTCCCAATGAGGCAGTAACTGCGGCTGGTGGATCAAAAATGAATATAATCATGTTTTCAATCCTACCTAATTTAATGCCTGCCCTGATTTCTAATACCTTATACCGGTTTGATGTTTCAATTAGATCAGCTTCAATTCTTGGTCTTGTTGGCGCTGGTGGTATTGGCTATCCTTTAATAATTGCTTTACAGTATCGGCAATGGAATCGAGTGGGAATTATTTTACTCGGTATTATTGTCATGGTAATTGTTATTGATGCAATTTCTGGTTGGATTCGTAAAAAATTAGTATAAATAAAAAGTAGTGCAGGTAAAACTGCATTACTTTTTTTATTATCGGGGTATTATATTTACCGTTAGTTTTTGCTGTGCTATCAATGAAATTAATAAAATTTATATTTTTAGATAAAAATAGACAAATTGTAGTCCGTTTTAAGTAAAAACATTATTATAATTATTAATTCTTTGTTAACAGAGTAAAAATTTATTTTGAAAAAGTGCAATAGTAGTTTTTTTGGTATAATATAGAATGAACTTTAGGAGGATATCATGGAAAAGTTAGCTATAGTGGCTTTGGCCGATGATTTGGCCATGAACCAAGAAAGTATTTTAAACCAAGAAATAGATTTTGATGCCGAGGCTGTTTATCGTGTAATTGACAGTTTGCAAGTACTGCATAAGCCAGTCAAAGAATACTTTGCAATGACACAAGAACAATATTATGAAACCGAGAGTGATCATAAATTAACTTTGATTAATTTATCAGCAAACTTGACTGACTTGCATGATCGCATCTTAACTAATCACGTAGATGGTTTTGTGGATCAACATGAGATTAATCTGACTTATAATCATGAAAATCCTTTCGAAGATGATTTTTATAATAATGTAGTCGATTTTCATGTTGTTAGCTATAGTTTGAAGGTAATTGGTGCCGTTCAAGCAGTAGCAGCTCAAGAATTACAAACAGTATTGTCTAAAGATGCAGTTTTGTCAATTGGGTTAGCAGCATACGCATTGGCAAATAATAAATAAAAATGAAGGCTGTGGCTAATGCCCAGCTTTTTCTTTAGCTTGAGGCAGAATAATGGAATTTTTTAGATATGCTAAAGGATTAGTTAATCGGATTAGTAGTGTAAGAGAGCAGAAATTATCGCAAAAGAAAAATGTCTCACTTGATCCGATGCAGGATTACTTAACTGTAGGAGAATATCGGGTTGATGAGGAACAACATACGCCGCATAATCAGCCATATAATTTAACGGTTTATAAAGATGATGAAGGGGTTTTACATCAAGCACTTAGTTTAGAAAGTACAACTAAGTTAGAACCGGAATATGTCCGTGACTTTAATCAAGAATTAGGCTGCTATCGTGCCTTTGCTAATCGGAATACTGGTCGCCGCTACGTGGTTGAAGAATATTTAGAACAATTTGTTGGGCGAGTAAAAAAGCATGTCCGCCAAGGAGAAAACTCGGTAAATGTCAGTGTGATTACTGATACCCATTATAAAGATGCCAACAGTATCGATTTTTATGGTTGGAATGGGCTAACCCATGTTAGTGAGTTTTCCTATTTAGATAATTTAGGTTTATTAGATTTAAAAGTTCACCTAGGGGATTGGATTGATGGGTCAGATACCGGATTTTTAGGTGAGAGGGAACTTATTAAATTACGTGATGCTTTTAAGTCAAACTACATTCCATATATAATGATTAAAGGAAATCATGATGAAAATGATAAATATGATGAACATCATGACTTAAAAGCATCGTTTCCAGAAAATGAATTCGAACATATTATGTGGCCGCAGATGTACGCGCAAGATGAGATTAACTATATTTCACGCCAGCATGGGGTTTGTTACTATGATATAGATAATGTTCGCTTTATTGCGGTTAATACTTCAGACTTACCCTATTATTTGGATGCGCAAGGTCGCAAAAAATATGATGCCAAAATTACCTTAGGTGTTAGAGAAGATCAAATTGAAGAAATTATTGAAATTTTGGAACAGTCTTCGAATAAAAATATTATTTTTATGAGCCATGCTAATCCAATTAATCGTAAAGCTTCTAATGCTTTGAAATATAATGGACGTTCTCTTCATGAATTATTAGTAGCCTTTAATCAAGGTGAAAAAGGCCGAATGCATTCTAGCTATGGTATTCCTGCGGAATTTCGCTTAGCTAATGATTTTGATTTCACTAATGTCAAAAATGCCCGGATTATCGCCTATTTTTGTGGACATCGGCACCGTGAAGACCAATATCGAATTAATGGTATTCAATATATTTTATTTAATTGTTCGGCTTTGATGGGTCCTAACCATGCTTTAACTACTAAGTATAATAAAAATTGGAAACGACAGATTGATCATCAAACAGAATTTGCGGGTTATGTTGTGAATATTGATTTGCATCGACACTTAATTCAAGTATTTGGCTATGGTGCGGCAAGTAAGAGACGATTTTTTTATATTTAGTAAAAATTCACAAGTAGTTTGGTAAATATGTGATTTTTAGCATATAATAGAGCGACTAGACTAAAAAAATAAATTACTGAAAATAAGGGAAGATAAACTATGTGCGGAATTGTCGCGTTTTATAATCCAGAAATAAACGATAAACAAGCTGCAATTGGCAAAATGATGGCAGCAATTAAGCACCGTGGTCCAGACTCAGATGGACTTTACACTAATGATAAAGTGGCACTTGGCTTTAGACGATTATCAATTATTGATTTGCGTGGTGGAAGTCAACCGATTTTTAATGAAGATAAGACGCGGGCAATTGTTTTTAATGGTGAAATTTATAATTTCAAGCCGCTAAGAGAAGAATTGATTGAAAAGGGTCATACCTTTACTACTAAGGCTGATACTGAAGTTTTACTTCACGGCTATGAGGAATGGGGAATGACTGAGTTACTTAAGCGCATACGAGGTATGTTTGCCTTTATTATTTGGGATGATAATACACAAACAATGTATGGTGCACGTGACTTTTTTGGCATTAAACCATTATATTATAGTGACGACAATGGTCAGCTACTTATGGGCTCCGAGATTAAGAGCTTTTTGCAATTTCCAGGTTTTAAACGTCGTTTAAATACTGAAGCAGTTAAGCCATATTTAATGAATCAATATAATGATTTGGCGGAAACTTTTTTTAAAGGGATCCATCGCTTTCCGGCTGGACATTGGTTTGAGTATAAAGCTGGCAAAATGAAGATGCATCAATATTGGGATGCGGAATATAAAGCAAATAATTTAAGCTTTGAAGAAACTGTTAATAAGATTGATGAAGATTTACGTGAAACAGTTGAGCTCTATCATAATGCTGATGTTCCAGTGGGTGCCTTTTTATCAGAGGGAGTCGATTCCAGCTATATTACTAGTATTTTAAATCCGGATGATGTTTTTTCGATTTCTTTTGATGATGCTACTTATGATGAATCATCTAAGGCTAAGGCACTAGCTGATATTAAAGGTTGGCAATTTTTCTCAGATAAGGTAAATGCTGATGAAGCAATGCATGACTTTGCTGAGATGCAATATCATATGGATGAGCCTGATGCTAATCCATCCATTATCCCTTTATGGTACTTGTGTAAGATGGCACGTAAGCATGTTACGGTAGCATTATCAGGCGAAGGTGCAGATGAACTGTTTGCAGGTTATGTTAATTATGGTATGCACACCCATAACAATGTGATCAAAGCATTTACAAATCAATGCAAAAAATTACCTAAGAAGACTAAAGTTAAGTTAGCTCATCAAATCAAAAAAATGCCGAATTTTCCTGGGAAAGTTCATCTTTATACTAACTTAGCTGAACCAAGTGAATTTTATGTTGGTCAATCGGTTATTTATGATTTGGATTATCCAACGATATTTACTTCTCAAGATGCTAATAGTATTTTGAAACCATCTTATCGTAACAAATTAACTGTTAATGGTATCTATCAAACGGACTTTAAAAAGGTTAAAGACCTTGATAATGTTCGTCAGATGCAGTATATTGATTTGCATCATTTTATGCTTAATGATATTGAGCAGAAGGCTGATAAGATTTCCATGGCGCATTCTTTGGAATTAAGGGTACCGTATTTGGATAAAAAAATAGCGCAACGGGCTAATTCAATCCCCACAGAATATCTTGTTAATAAGCATGATACTAAGTATGCCTTGCGGAAGGCTTCTGAAAAGGTATTACCAGCTGAATGGGCTAAACGTCCTAAACTAGGTTTTCCAACTCCAATTAAACAATGGCTACAAGAACCTCGTTTTTATAAACAGGTACGTGAACTATTTAGTGAAGCTTTTGTTCAGGATATTTTTGAACAGGATAAAATTTTGCAGCTACTTGATGATAATTATAAGGGTGACGGTTCGCATCGGCGACAAATTTGGACAATTTATACTTTCCTTGTTTGGTACAAATTGTTCTTTGTTGATTATGATGAGACAGTCAATCGCTATCAGCATGTACAACCGGAAGTAGCTAACTTAATTGAACAAGGCAAGTTAGTCTAATTAGGAGCAGATTTTAAAAAATGAAACAGGATTTTACACCAATTCTACTAGGTAGTGATATTAACGTTTATGGTATGGCTCGTTCATTCAATGAGGAATATGGTATTAAAGTTAAAGCACTAGCTGATAGTCAATTGGCGCCAACTCGTTACTCCAAAATTGTAAGCGTTGAACTACATCAAGGTTTTAGTGAAGATCCAACTTTTATGGAAGTTATGCGTGACCAGATGAAAATCTATCAAGATCATCAAGAACCGGTGATTTTAATTGCTTGTGGTGATGGCTATGCCGAACTATTATCTAAACACAAGGAAGAACTTGAAGCAACTTTCATTGTTCCATATATTGATTATGACTTGTTGAAAAAGTTAATTTCAAAAGAGGGCTTTTATCAAATTGCCGAAGAATATGGGCTTCCCTATCCTAAGACTAAGATTGTTACTGTAGCTGATTATCAAGCAGAAAATTATTTAAAGCTTCCATTCGATTATCCAATCGAATTAAAGCCAGAAGATCCGGTATCTTGGCTTGATGTTCATTTTGAAGGACGCAAAAAAGCTTTTACAATTCATAATGAAGCTGAATTAAAAGATATTATTAGTAAAATTTATAGCAATGGCTACAAAGCAGATTTAATTTTACAGGACTTTATTCCGGGTGATGATTCTAATATGCGTGTTTTAAATGCTTATGTAGATAAAAATCATCATGTTAAAATGATGTGTTTAGGTCACCCATTGCTAGAGGATCCTACTCCGCAAGCAATTGGTAATTATATGGCGATTTTGCCTGAATATGATGAAAAGCTGTATGAACAAGTTGAATCATTTTTAGAAAAATTAAATTATGTCGGGATGGCTAATTTTGATATTAAATATGATAATCGAGATGGTAAGTATAAGTTTTTCGAAATTAATTTGCGGCAAGGTCGATCAAGCTTTTACGTTACTTTAAATGGTTATAATTTGGCTAAATGGTACGTTGATGATTATGTTACCGATAGCTTGCAGGAAAAAGAGCCAGTTTATGGTAATAAACTTAAGTCGCAACATACTTTATGGTTAGGAATTCCGGTAAAAGTATTTAAGCAGTATGCCACTAATAATGATGCTAAACGTCTAGCTGAAGAATTAATTCATGAGGGACGCTATGGTACCACGGTTTTTTATGAAAAAGACCGTAATTTTAAGCGTTGGCTACTACTTAAATATATGTTCCATAATTATATAGGTCGTTATCAAAAGTATTATCAAGTGAATAAAGGACAGTTCTTTAATCAGCAGAAGAAACAATAATTTTAAAAGCTCATCTCACTTAAGAGATGAGCTTTTTAATGATTTTAGAATGGTCTCCAAGGCAATAACTTGATTTTTATAATATTTAGATTATTAGTCGGGGTGTTTTTTTGCACACTTCTTGTTAAACTGGTAAATGGAATGCTAATTGGGAAGGACGGAATAAATGAAACTCTCACATGGATCAAATAATGAAACAGAGGTCAAATTGCGTTGGCTGTTACTAGGCGAATTAGTAACTTGGATTGGGTCAAGCTTTGTTTGGCCGTTGACCTCAGTCTATTTGAATAAGCAATTGCATATTAGTTTGTCAGTAATTGGTATTGTATTATTTTGTAATTGTGCCAGTAATGTCTTAGGATCAATTGTAGCAGGTTGGCTTTATGATAGGTATAACCCATACCCACTAATTGTAATTGGTTTGGGAATTGATGCTTTAATTTTAATTTTGATGGCTTTCTTTCATGGTTGGCCTGAATATTGGTTTTGGCTTGTTTTGACAGGATTTGTTAGTGGCTGGGACGGAACACTAATTAATTCAATTGCGACAAGTTTGCGTAAATATCCAGGAAAATATGTGTTTAATTTGATTTATTTTGCCCAAAATGTAGGTACTGTCACAGGTACTCTTTTAGTGGGTTATTTGTATGATTTTTCAATTGAATTCTTATTTTTATTAGCGGCATCTTTATTTATAATTGGTTGTATTAACGCAGCAATTCACTATCGACCAATTAGTAATTTTCACCGGCAAAGGCATACGAGTGTAAAAGTTGGGGAAAAACACAAATTTGAACCAATGCCTAAGTACAATACGATGTTAATGTGTGGTTTTTTATTGTCTTTGGCAGTCACTTGGTTAATGTATATGAATTGGGAATCGAACCTTTCAGTGTACATGGTGTCATTAGGTATACCATTTCATTTATATAGTTTGCTATGGACGCTTAATGGGGCAATTATCGTAATTGTTCAAGTAATTTTAGCACGTTACCCCCATTTATTTAAAAACCTATTTCAACAAATTATTTTTGGGACATTAATGTTTGCTATTTCTTTTGCTACACTTATTTTTGCTCGTGATTTTGTTCATTTTGCCTTATCAATGGTAATTTTAACCTTAGGTGAAGCAACGGCGTTTCCCGCAGTTCCAGCATATGTTAATGAGCTATCTCCGCTTAGCAGTAAGGGAAAGTATCAGGGCGTGATTAATGTAGCGCGGGGAATTGGCCAAGCTTTTGGTCCCTTATTTGGGGGAATGATAATTGATCGTGCAGGATATATTCCCTTTTTTATTATTGCTGCTGGTGGGATATTTTTAATGGTAATACTACTTTTACCATTGTATGCTAAGTTAAGGAAATATATTAAGTTATATAAATAATGTGTTAAATATTTGTTGATAAGCTGTATAATTAAAATGACAATATTAATTTATTCGAATTTTAATTTTAATTTAAAAGGAGTGTTAGCATGAGAAAAAATTTTGCAGTTCGTGGCGGTAGCGGTGATGTAATTGAGCCTAAAGTAGGTACTAGGCCGCAAGACAATATTTATTTGGCAGTCAATTCGGAATGGATTGAAAAGACAAAGATTCCGAGTGATCGCTCGCGAATGGCCTCTTTTGATGGTATTGATGTTAATGTTGAGAAACATTTAATGCAAGATTTTGCAGACTTTGCTACTGGTAAAAAAGAAATTCCTGCTATCCCTAATTTAGCAGAGGCAGTCAAATTATATCAATTAGCTAGTGATTTTGATAAGCGTAACAGAGAAGGTGCTGAACCAATCAAAGCCGATTTGAATATTTTGACCGGTATTAAGGATTTTTCTGATTTTAATTTAACTGCTCCTGACTTGACTACCTTTGCATCGCTACCATTTGGTTTTGATGTAGAGCCTGATATGAAAAATACCAAAGTTAATGTATTATATTTTGCTGGTCCAGGTACATTTTTACCAGATACTACCACTTATCAAACCGCAGATGCTCCCAAGTTATTGACAATTTTACAACAGCAATCAGTTAAGTTACTTCAAATGGCTGGTATTGCTGAAGATGAAGCTCAAAAATATGCGGCAGCTGCTATTGAATTTGATGCTAAGTTGGCTAAAGTAGTCAAGTCTTCTGAAGAATGGGCTGATTATCCAGCTACCTACAACCCAATGGCGATTGCCGATTTTGAAGATAAATTTAGTGAATTTAAGATTCAATATTATCTTAAAGAAGTAATTGGTGAAGAACCCGAGCGGATTATTGTTGAAGAGCCACGTTATCTTGATCATATTAATGAAATTATTAATAAGGATAATTTCGCTGAAATAAAAGGCTGGATGATTGTTAACTTTATTAATAGTGCTGCCTCTGACTTGTCGCAAGAGTTTCGTGAAGCTGCTTTTCCATTTAGTCAAGCCCTATCTGGTCAACCTAAATTGGCTGAGGGCAATAAACAAGCTTACCATATCGCTAATGGCAGCTTTAGTGAAGTAGTTGGTGTGTATTATGGTAAAGAATACTTTGGTGCTGATGCAAAAAAAGATGTTGAAGATATGATTCAACGGATGTTGGATGTCTATAAAGATCGTTTACAGCAAAATAGCTGGCTGTCTGCTGAAACTAAGAAAAAGGCAATCATTAAACTTGAGGCTTTAGAGCTTAAGATTGGGTACCCAGATAAGATAGAAGAAATTTACAATCGGCTGAAAGTGATTCCAGCTAGTCAAGGTGGTAGCCTTTATTCTAATGAGCGCGCCTTTGCTGTTGCAGAACAAAAGTACAATATTGAACAACTACATCAAAAGGTTGATCGTACGGTTTGGGCAATGCCGGGTAATTTGGTTAATGCCTGTTATGATCCCCAAAGAAATGATTTAACTTTCCCAGCAGCAATTTTGCAAGCACCATTTTATGATTTAAAGCAGGATAGAGCAACTAATTTCGGTGGCATTGGGACGGTTATTGCACATGAAGTTTCACATGCTTTTGATAATAATGGTGCTCAATTTGATGAATTAGGTAACATGACTAATTGGTGGACTGAAGCAGACTATGCTGAATTCAAAAAGCGAACACAAGAAGAAATTGATTTGTTTGATGGTATTGAATATGGACCAGTGAAATTGAACGGTAAGCAAATTGTTTCGGAAAATATTGCTGATCAAGGAGGCTTGACTGCTGCTGTTGAAGCTGCTAAGAATGAAAATGATGATTTAAAGAAACTATTTGAGAATTTTGCTCGTATTTGGGCAAATAAGCAATTAACTGAATCAATCAAGACGCAAACAGCCGTTGACGTGCATGCACCTGGTCCATTGCGGGCTAATGTACAAATTCAATGCCAAGATGACTTTTATAAAGTTTTTGCGGTAACACCTGAAGATGGCATGTGGCTAGATCCTGATAAACGCGTAGATATTTGGTAATTAGCAAACAACATAACAAAAAACACTGATCAAAAATTTCTGATCAGTGTTTTTTATATGCAGGATTATTAACTATTGAATTACTTCATCTTCATTTTTCAAATGAGAGTAATCACATGGGGCGACTCGTTTAATATGTAAATCTCTACTTGGTCGACCTAAGATTAATGGTACACTTTCGACTACAGTATCAGTATATTCCAAGCCAAACCAAGATGCAGGATTAGAGGACAAATTTTGTAACCAAACGCGAGCCGTAACAATCCATTTTTCAAAGCCTTTTAATTTAGTTAATGGGCTGACGACATCTTTGACAATGACGAATGAAAAGTCACCCACCTCTCTTCCAGGTGAGGTTGTATATTCTTGTGGTTGCGATTCAATCGTTCCATCTTTAATTAAGTCGTGAACCACTTGGCGTAAATAAACATTTACACTAGTTTGCTTTTTAAAACCTAAATACAATTGAACGTTAATTACATTCTTAGTGTCATAAGTATTTACGGCATACTTTGCTGTATATGGTTCATTAGTAATGTTTACGGAAACAAACCAATAGGCCCCCGCTCTTTTTGGTCTTTTATCCAAAATTGAATATAAAATTTCACGTTTAATAAATTTATTGTACTTCACTTTAGCCATGTAGACTAAGTTAGTAGCATAGACTGGATAATCATCATCGTGACTAAGATCAGTCAGCATATCAGTATATTTATCTAAACGAACATAAGTGTTTGCTCCTTCATGTTTGTCCCGAACCTTATTACCGAAGAACCAGATAAACATAATAATTCCAATGAAGCCAGCAATTAAGACTGTAACATAACCACCATGGGTGAACTTAGTTAAACTAGAAATTAAAAACATACCTTCGATAAAACCAAAAACGATAAGGAAACAAAGACGTAAAATCAGTGGGTGGTTTTTTGCACCTAAATATTCAAATAGAAGTAAGGTAGTCATTAACATGGTAACCGTGATAGACAGACCATAAGCAGCTTCCATATGCTCTGAAGTACGGAAGAACATAACAATTGCAATCGTGACTACACAAATCATTTTATTAACAGCAGGGATATAAATCTGCCCGTGTTCAGTTGTAGGGTAGTTGATTTTCATTCTCGGTAAGAATTTAAGACCACTTGCTTCAGACACAAGGGTAAAAGATCCGGTAATTAAAGCTTGCGAAGCAATAATAGCAGCAATTGTTGCTAAGATAATTGCAAATAAACGTAAATTAGCGGGTACCGCCTCAAAGAAGGGATTTAGCTCCGTCCCGTTTGTATGGTAGTTTGGATTTTGCAAAATCCAAACGCCTTGTCCCAGGTAGTTTAGCGCTAAGCAAATAAAGACATATGGCCAAGAACCCAAAATATTACCACGACCAACATGACCTACATCAGAATATAAGGCTTCTGCGCCTGTTGTTGCCAAAAAGATTGAACCTAAGATAAAGATACCAACTTTATTAGCAGGACTAAATAAAACTTTGATAGCTAAAAGAGGATTTAGTGCCTCTAGAATAGACCAATCTTGCATCATATTGTGGAGGCCAATTAAGCCTAAGAAGCTAAACCAGATTAACATAATTGGTCCAAATGCCTTACCAATTATGCTAGTACCAAAAGTTTGAATTGAAAATAATAGTAATAAAATTACAATAGTAATGATAATGACAGAATTTTGATCAGGAACAGGGATGCTTGAACCAAAGTGCATATTTTTTAGCCCTTCAATTGATGTTGTTACTGTTACTGCAGGGGTTAAAGTACCGTCAGCCAGTAATGCTGCACCGCCAATTAATGCTGGTATTACTAGCCACTTGGCTCTTTTACGAACAAGTGCATATAATGCAAAAATCCCTCCTTCGCCGTGATTAGTTGCGTTGAGAGCAATCATTACATACTTAACAGTCGTCAATAAGGTAACAGTCCAAAAAATCAAAGAAATTGAACCTAAAATTAGCTCACGGTTAACATTGGCAATACCGCCGTTGCCAGTTACGATTGATTTCATAACATATAGCGGACTAGTACCAATATCACCGTAAACAATTCCTATCGTAATCAGCAGACCTGCTACTGAAATCCGTTTCTTTTTTTGATCCATAGTTATTCTATACTCCAATAGATTAATATAAAAATTGTTTAAGTAAAAGAGAATGTCAATTTGACATTCTCATCTAAGGATATATTTTGTTCTTTTTTTAGTTATAGTACAAGTAAATTATGACAAAGAAGTAGAAATATTATCACGACGATTTTCATACCAATTATCCCAATCGTCATATGAAGTCATCTCTGCTGCTTTGATATTATCTTGACGAATAATTTCATCGACAATATTTTGGAGATTTTGCGCATGGTATTGTAAAGCATGCTGCATAAGCTCTTTTTGTTCAAAATGAATATTATCAAGTAGGTAATGGTTAATGTCAACCATATTAGAATTGGTATCATATAAATTCATGATTTCCAAATCTTGTTGGTTGAATTTAGCAATGTAAAAGTAAGTAAAAACTTGGAGATAGTCAGGCTGTTCAGTAAACTCAGTCTGTGGCATAGTAGTCCATGTTGCTTCAGGCATAACTACTTTTAGTTCTTCTTCTTTTAATTCTTTTTCTTTATCTTGTTCTTTTTCGTTATCTGTATCTTTGATATTATTTTCTTTTTCAGTCAAAGCGGACACTCCTTTAATAAAAATAGGAAACGTGAAAGTCAATAGTAATTTTACCGACTTTAGCTAGTAAAAGCAACTATTCTAATGATGGCTGCTTAATAGGGTTAGTCTTTCTTACTATATGCATGAGTAAAACGAGTAGTTCCATTAGCAATAGTACAAGATAACCAAAAACGCCCAAGTTAAGGGCGATTTTTTGGAGTTAAATTAGGGCTTTAGATATTTTTGCACATCCTTTTTAGTAATTAGATTAGGATTAGCTCGCTTAGAACTACGGTAAAGATCGATTAAGTCCTGTGGGCTCCATGACATAGCATCGTAACCTAACTTACCAACACGTTTGCGTAATTGGGCTATTTGATTTTTGGCAACAGTTTTACCGTTAACTTGGTGATTGCCCATTGAGCCTTCACCAGTTTTGCCAGCATTGCCAGTTGCGCCAATACTATTTTGGGCATTATTGCTTTTAGCATGGTTATTTGAACTGGATCCATTACCTGAGATAGCGGCATAACCCTGAATAGCAGATTTACCATTAGTGGCAGCTTTTTTATCCTTTTTAATTCCTGCTTGAGCGATATTTTTATATTTTTGGTAGTATTTATCGCCAATGTAAGGTAAATTTAAAACTTTTTGGTATTGTTCAATAGCTTTTAAATATTGTTTATCAGCCTCAGCTTGAGAGGCGGTTGCAAAAATTGGCTTAATTTCGTGTTTGTAATCATCTTCTACGTCTTCAACAAGAGACTTTAACTTTTCTCCCTGTTTGGTTAAAACAGGATAACCATTACTTTTAGTGATGACTTGATTGATAGCTTTTAATGCCTGATCATATTTACCATCTTGGGCATATTTAATTGTAACAAGCATGTTATCAGCCTGACTTTTATAAGCAGCTGCTTGTTTGGTCTTTTTAATATTTAGTGCCTGCTTAAACTTATTGCTAGCTTCAGCATAATTTTTATTTGCGACTGCTTTTTTACCATGTGTAATTGCTTGATTATAGGAAGCTTCAACTTGGTTATTAGTTGAATTTTGCTTAACAAAAAAGAAACTTCCCCCTAAGACAACAACTACTGCAGCTACAATTGTCCAAATCGTAGTTTTTTTCATAATAGGAATTTGTCCTCCTTACTAATATTAATATTAATTATAGTTGGTTTGGATTGATTTGACCACCTAAGGGCTATTTTTAATAAAAGAAAGTCAATTTTTTTAAAAATGTTACATTTTGGTTTTTCAACTCGTTATTAATAGTGTAAGACATCTAGCGCGCAGATTGATTACTTAAAATAGTTTTAATTAAGGAAGGTTGATAAAAATGAACTTTGAACTAATTGATCAAGCAATAGAATATATGTTTGTCGATGAAAACAATAATTCTAAAAAAGGCAAAAGTCGTATCTTTCCCCATGTTAAAAAGGGAGCAACAGCAACGGGATTGGCCCAATTTGGCACCGCCATTGCCGGTTTGCAAGGTAATAGCTTAGGTAGTGCGACTTTAATTCAAAAGCAAGCAATTAAGTTAAATGAGCAATAAAGATTAATGATTATAGGAAGAAAGGCAAAAATCATGTCCGTAAAAAGTAAAATTTTGCAATTAACATTCTTAAATGGTGCTGGTAAAAAGACTAATGTTGCTTTACCCGATGCAATTGAAAATTTAACTGCAGTCACTGTTGAAAGGGCAATGAATCAAATTGCTCAAGCAGACAGTTTTAGTAAGGATGGAGTTGATTTGTATAAAATTCCTCAGTCTGCTTCATATATTGAACGAACTGTTACTAGTTTGTTCGACCATACTAGAAATTAGGAAAGTAGATCTGAAAATTCTGATGATACTGCAAAAGATAAGTTATAAACTGCGCCATTTATGGCGTAAACTATAATTATTTCACCGTTAAAGTCACGCAAACTATAAAACGCGTGACTTTTTTGATATATTCAAATTATTTTGTTAATATTTTGTAAAATAAAAAGCAAAATAAAATAACGGTTATAACTTTAATTTAATAAAAAAACTGAATTCATAGGCTTAATTAATATTGCAAAATTTAGTCATTTTGAAAAAAATGAAACCGTTTATTACAAAAGTATGTAAAATAACCCCATACCTTGCATTTTAGTTTAAAGCTAGGTACAATATGGAATGTGGTAAGTAATAGCTATGCTTCAGGTTCGACAGCCTGTACGCATGCGCGTTCTTCAGTTGGAGAGCTACCTCATAAGAGTTATAAACTTATGAATTCGACTCGAAGGGTGTTGTAACAATGTAGGATCAAAACGACTGAACCTATAGCCTATTACTATTTTGTATATACACAAGGAGGAAAGACCACATGAAGAAAAATTTAAGAATTGTTAGCGCTGCTGCTGCTGCATTATTAGCCGTAGCCCCAGTTGCTACTTCTGTTGTATCAACTGTTTCAGCTGATACTAATGTTACTGTTGAAGGTGGAACTACTAGTACAGCTCCAGCTGAAGCTTCAATCAAGTTAAACGTAACTAACGTTGCTAGTTTGGTTGCAAATGACTCACCTGCTAAAGTTGCAGCTTCTATTGCAACCCCAAGTTTACCAACAGGTGCTGCTGTAGTACCAGCTAAGGCAAATGTTTATAAAGTAACTAAGAATACTGATGGTACTAATAGTGTTGCTACTACTCCAACTACTGATAAGTTAGTTGCAGGTGAAAGCTATGTTGTTAAAGTTAAAGTTTCAATTACTGGTTTAACTAGTTTTGCTGGTAAATCAGCTACTGATGCTGGCGCATTTAAAGTTAATGGGACTGCTGTTACTGTAAATGGTTCTGGTATCGCTACTGATGTTGAACTTACAAGTGCAGAATTTGCTATTCCTAATCCAGCATTGACAGGCGCACCTTACATTAAGGATGTTGCCAAAAGTTCAGCTGTAGATTCTGGCTCAATTGATCTTACTACTTACAGTGTTGCAGGTATTAAGTCTGACTTTGATAAGAAGTATGCAGTAGCAAATACTACTACTGGTACAGGTGCTGCTGTTCCAAGTATTACTGACTTTGAGGGTTCTGTTCGTGCAGGACTTAAAGCAGCAGGTATTACTGTAAAAGCAGATGGTTCTTTTGACAAACCAGCAGCTTCATTCCCAATTACTTTGAACCTAGCTTCAACCAATGGTAAGACTAATACTTTTGTATTTACTGTCAACCCTAGCGCTACAACTAGTGATGATTCATTCCCATTCATGTTCTTTAATGGTGAAACAGATACAGCTAAGGCATACAAGGGCAATGCAACTATCGATGCTCTTCCAGACAGCATTACTTGGAATTACGTACCAGTTAATGGTGTTGTAGATACTAAGGGAATTCAAAATTCATTTAAAACAACTGTAAGCAAGACAGATACAAATACTATTGTTCCAACTGTTGATATCAGCAAGGTAAACACTAAGGTTGCTGGTAAGTACCCAGTTACTGTTACTGCTACTAACGCTGAAAAGAAGACTACTAAGGTAACCTTCATGTTAACTGTTGGTGCTAAGGATGCTTCTTACAAGATTGTTCAATCAGATGTAGATGTTCCAGTTTACAAGATTACTGGTAACACTGTAACTGACACTAAGACTGTTGTTAAGAACGGTGACCAAATTGCTACCTATGGTGATGCAATTGTAATTAACGGTAAATCATACACTCGTATTAACAGTGCTGATTCAGACCTTTACGTAGAAACTAAGTACGTTGATGGTTCAGTTAAACCTGGCGACAAGGTAACTAAGAAGGTTATGCACAATGCTTACATTTACGATGCTAACCACAAGCGTGTTGGTGACAAGACTTTAGCAGCTTACACTAACGTTGACGTTTATGGTAAAGCTACTAAGCTTGCTGATGGTAGCCTAGTTTACAAGATTGGTGATGACCAATACGTAATGGCTGACAACATTGATGGTACTGTACGTACTTTAACTCACAATGCTTACGTTTACAAGACTAGCACCAAGCGTGCTGACCGTCGTGTATTGCGCAAGGGTGACAAGGTAACTACTTACGGTAACCCTTACAAGTTCAAGAACGGTAAGTCATACTACCGTATCGGTGGACCTGCTAAGCAATACGTTAAAGTTGCTAACTTTTAATTAATTAGTCAATTAAATAATTAATTACCAGAGCGGAAACGATTATCGTTTCCGTTTTTTGGTGTTTAAGTTAAAGTTGTTCATGATAGTATTACTATAAATGTATATTTTATTATGCTAGAAAGGAGTATTATCATGAATAAGAAGCATACTACTTGTCGCTTACCACATAGCCCGCGCTATCAAGTTTGGTCAAAGCAGTTATTACAGGAACGAATTGAAAAAGATAAGGTAGTAGAGCAATATTTAATTAGGACTAACACTTATTTGCTTAATGCCAACACACTTGCAATTTATGAATTTCAGCAGCAACCGTTTTTAGGAATTTATAAAAGTGTAATTTTTGATTGTCAAGAAGGGATTATACTTTGTCAGCAAAGTAGTAGTACCCTAATCACTACTTTTGCACAAAAAGCCTTACTTGGCGGGTTAGAATTTCAACGAGAATTAGCCGATAAACTTAATTTAAAAGGACATAATGTAATTGCAACTGGTAATTTAGCCTACTTTTCCCTCCAAAGCTATAATAGTAGTAATGTTGACTCGATAGCCTTACATCAAATTAGTAAATTTAAGTTTTTAAATTCAGCAACCGTTATTTTTAAAACAATTAACTATAACGGGCATCGGTACAGTTTTATTTTCGATAAGCATAGTAAATATTTATTTGAAAAGATATCTAATGCTTTATTTTTTAATCATGTAATTTCTAAATTATTAGCAAATCACGCAGCTATTTATTTTGGGATTACTTTATCCAAAAAACGCGGCCCCTCGTTGATTGACCAATCTGATTATTTTCATCCGCATAAGGCAATAGGTGATCTTTCCTTGAAGAGTATTATTTCTGCTGTTAATCAAAAAAGGCAACTAAGGTATGTGCACTATTTAGCTGACGAATTTGAAATGCCCTATTTAATTGAAGCAAATAAGACAGTATATTATTTAAGTAAACGACCAGATACTTTATATTAAAGTAACAGCTAAACCAATTCGGTTTAGCTGTTTTTTAACCGAATTTTGGCCGCCTACAGTTAAAAGTCCGCGTAAAATATTAATAATACTAGAAAATAAGGTTAATTAAGCTAATGGTATTTTAGCTCAGGTTAATTATGGTTTTCAGAATTAATTTAAACTTGCTAATCTGATGATGCACAAGCGCTTGTGACAATATATTGAAAGGAATGTCACAAATGAAGATTAGTGAGCAGGCATTTTTGCTGGCTTGGCATAATCAAAAATTAGTCCGAGATGCTTTGAAATATGTACATGTTAGCCGAACTTATCAAGGTTATGAAGATTTATTTCAAGAAGGAATTATCACTTATGCTGGAATGATTGAACTACATGGAAAGTTGACAAGGGAATTGAACCGCTTGAGTTTTCGAAAAGTAGTTTGGCATACAATCGATTTATTACGTAAAGAAAAGCGTAACCAAAATCTTGAACATGTTTTGAAATTATTAATAACAAATAGACAATTTAATAGTGCTGAGCTCAACTTGGCGTTAGCACAAGAGCTTCCTAAGCTGAACAATACTGAAAAAATGTTATTTTATAGTCATTTAATTAATGGACAATCAATTACATCTATTGCACAAAAGAATCAGATTAATCGAGTACAATTGCAACGAGTTAAACGTCAGCTATTAGTCCATTTACGGAAAATTTTGATTTTAGATTACGATTTGTAATATAACGTATTCAATATTACTTTTTGACTACAATTAAAACTAACCTATTGTTTATAGTAGGATTGCTCGATACAATAAAAGTGTCGGTTAAGGAGGAAACATAATTTATGAAAAAGAAACTAATCACCGGTATTTCGGCAGCAGTACTTGCAACAACTGCTGTTGGACCGGTTACCAACAACCTGATTGCCAATTCTATTTGGCAAACTAAGCCAGTTTCAGCAGCTCAAGGTAATGAAGCTAAATTTTTAAATACTGCAGCTTCGCAAGCACAAAAAGTTGCTAAAAAATATGGTTTATACCCATCAGTTATGATTGCACAAGCAATTGTTGAATCTAATTGGGGACAATCAGGGTTAGCAGTAAACGCTAATAATTTATTTGGCATGAAAGCTGATGATAGCTGGCCAGGTGAAACGTATGCAGCGAGAACGCGAGAAGAAGATAAAAACGGCAAGAGCTATTATATCGTTGCTAAATTTAGAAAATATCCTAGTTATCAAAACTCATTTGATGATAATGGCAAGAAGTTGCGCCAAGGTGTTTCTTGGCAACCTGATCGTTATCAGGGTGCTTGGCTTGAAAATGCCACTTCATACACTGATGCAACTAAAGCTTTGACAGGAACATATGCGACTGCCAATAACTACAACACCATCTTAAATAATAGAATTACAACTTACAATTTAACCCAATATGATCCGCAAGTGTCTAGTACCAGCAAGTCTTATGTTGTTAAAAAGTCAGGTGCAACTTATGCTTGGCCAACTGATCACAGTGTAACGACTAAGACTGATTCGATTAGTAAGGGTGATGCGGTGACAGTTACAAAGACTATTACTTTTTATAATGGCAAACAACGCCTATATATTTCAGGTAAAGGCTGGGTAAATGACTCAGCTTTGGAAATGGGTAGTGCCTTACCACCGGCAGCGCAGGCACCAAAGAATGAAAAGAAAGTTAACAAGACTTTAATGCATACAGCTTACATTTACGATGCTAAAGGTAATAAAGCTAAAGGTATGAAAGCCATTAAGGTTAGTGGTAGCGGCAAGGTAATTGCTACTTATGGTACCAAGACTATTAATAATAAAAAATATTATCGTATTGGGCAAAACCATTATATTGCCAGTGGTAATATTGACGGTACAATGAGAATTTTAAAACATGATACCTATGTTTATAACAATTATGGTAATCGTGATAACCAAGAAATTATGAAAAAAGGTAAATCTGTAGCCACTTATGGTGCAGCAATTTCTATTTATGGTGTGCAATATTACCGTATTGGGGTCAACCAATACATTAAGCGCGCAGATTTTAGCCTTAATTAACCACCCCCTATCAGCAAGAAATGAGGAACTAACTTTTAGATGAAGATAAAGAAACTAATAACTACTATTGCTATCGGAGTAGGTTTAGTTATCCCTATTTTTAAAATAAATCAAAATCAAGTAGTTGAAGCTGCTACCGTAAATTCAATTGCTAAGCAAAATAGTTATAGCAATGTTACTTTTTTATATAAAATGTTGCAAACACAAAACATTCGCTATAATAAGTTTTATGCTAATGGTAACAAAATTAAGTACCGTAAGGGTAAGCCAGAAGGAATTGTTATTCACGAAACAGCCACTCCTGGTGCATCAGCTTATAATGAGGCGATTTATTTTAATCGTGAGTGGAAGAACATGTATTCATATGTGCATGCCTTTGTCGATCACGGCCAGGTAATTCAAATGATGACGCCAAATTATGGTGTATGGGGTGCAGGAGCAATTGCTAACAATCGCTATATTCAAATTGAATTATGTCAGGAGAACACGCGTGCTAAATTTGCTAAAAGTGTAAATAATGATGCAATTTATGCAGCTAAGCTACTTCATCGTTATAATATTAAACCAAGTAACGCCTGCAATACAGGCAAGGGTACAGTTTGGTCACATCATGCAGTCTCGCGTTTTTTAGGTGGAACAAATCATACTGATCCTGATGATTACTTCGCTAGGTGGGGTTATTCAATGAATCAATTTTATGCCTTACTGAAATATTACTATAATTTGCAAGGAGCAGAGCCTAGTCCTACTCCTAAAAATGATAGTACTAATAATCCTAGCATAAATGAATCTGAGACAGCAGGAACGAAGACTTTGATGCACGATTCCTATATTTATGATGCTAATGGTGAGTTAACTAGTGCCCCATTAAAGTTAGCAGGAACGCAAGTAACCTTGAGTGGCTCTAAGACTATAAATGGTAAGTCATACTTAAAAATTGATGATAATCAATATATTGATGCAAGTAATATTATTGGTACAGAGCGGACTTTGAAGCAGGATGCTTATATTTATGATACAGCTGGTGTGCTTATGAATGAACCTGAACTTAAATGTAATCAAGCAGTTAAAGTTTATGGTAGTCCAATCAATATTGCAGGTGAATTTTATTATCCAATTAATGCTAGCCAATTTGTGAAAGTAACTAATTTTAAGTAATTAAAAACAGTTCAAAGAAAATCTTTAGTAATCACTAAGAGCATTTTTATTTAGTGATGTAGGTTGTTTCCTTGGACTGTTTTTTTATGTAGAAAAATCAATTTTTAATTGATGCCTTAGCTTTAGCTAAAACTTCAATGACAGCAGTACTATGCTTATATAATTTGTTAGCCATTTGCTGATCATGTTGATCAATAATTTTACTGAAATTATTGAATTCGCTAGCCATACGGTGTGAATATTGATTAAAACGTAAGCGGTTGGTTTCTCCATTACGCATTTCAACTGTAAAGTCGTTAATAACACCTGTAGATCCATCAAAATAAATAGAACCCTTTTCTCCTTCAATAAAAGAACGGGGGGTAGTATAGCAGTCTTTAGCTGCAATAAGAATGGCCTGCTTATCTGGGTAAACTAAATTTAAGCTACCTGAAGTATCAACACCCTTTTGCATAACCGGATAATATTGCACACTAATCGGTTTGCCAAAAAGACCAACTACTAGGTGTATATTATATATATTTAGGTCCATTAAGGTTCCACCGCCCTTAGTGGGGTCGAAAACAGGCGCAATTTTATTGGCTAAAAAGTCATCATAACGACTAGAATATTGAGTATAATTGAGGCAAATAATGTGAATAGGTCCAATTTTATTTATTATTTTTTTGATTGCTTGATAATTTTTTAAATGAATATTTGTAATTGCCTCTAAAATAATTACCTTGTGCTGGTCAGCCAATTGTTTGAGCTCAGCAGCCTCGGTAACTGTTGCTACATAAGGCTTTTCACAAATTACATTTTTACCAGCTAAAATAGCTTGTTTTACTACTTGGTAGTGTAATGAATTTGGTACAGCCACATAAACAGTGTCAACGTTGTTATCGTTACATAAAAGTTCGTTATTTGTAAAGACATCTTTAATGTTATATTGTTTGGCCAGACTTTGGGCAACGTGTTGGCTGCGTTCAGTGGTTGAAATAGCGGTTATTTTCATATTGGTAATTTTATCTGCTGTTTGTAAAAAATCGTGTACAATCATACCACTACCAATAATTCCTAATTTCATGAATAATCCTCCTTTTAAAAATTATATCTATTACTACTTCAATCTTAGATGATTCGATATAGATGGGCAATAGGCGCGCTTGTCTCTCTAAAATAAAAAACACATTATAACTAAGGTTATAGTGTGTTTTTATTAGTTTTATTTTTTCTTTTGCGGTAAAGGCTTCGCATCTAAAACATTGTCTGGCATCTTTAAAAAATCATGGGTGCCAATATTGGCATAGCTTTGACCAACTTCAAGTTGCATCATTTTTCCTATTTTCATATATACCTTATAATTAAAAGATACCAATTTTTGCTTTTTAACAACAAGTTTAACGTCCATTTTTTGATAGGTTCCTTTTTGAGTAAGTTGTTTATAAGCTGGTAATTGTTTTTTGCTTTGGTTATTTGTCCCAAAGATTGGCTGAACGGCAGCCTGCATTATTTTTTTATCAGTAAGTGTTGCAGTTAAAGTATATTTATTATTTGACCGCTTCATTTGATAGGCATTAATGAGTTTGTTAGGTGGATCTAGTAGCATTTTGTTATTCATAACCGCGTCAACAATATCGTTATATGAATGTCCAGTTAGTTTATCAAGGGGAGTAACATACCACGTACTTTGCCCGTTAATATAAGCCTTATTAGTATTACTGATCCATTCCTCTAAATTACTGCTTTTGCCTTTAGCTTGAGTTTGATAATTCAAATGAAAAATGGTTGGATTACCACCAAAGGTATATGTAGAAGTGATAACTTGACTTTCTGTATCAGTTTTTAAATTAATTAGTTGCTTGGCTTGGCCACTTTTAAAAGTTTGTTGTGACTTTTTGATTACGGTTGATTTGTTTAGAACCGGTTCAGCTGGCTTTTTTTGTGCTGCACAACCACTACTAATCAGTGCTACAATGAGCCCCATACCAAGTAATACTTTTTTTAATCTCATTTTGTTAAAAAATCTCTTTTCTTATAATCATTAATATCTCTATTGTATCGTAAAATGTTAAATTAAAAAACGATTTTTAGTTCTAAACCCTATGAAAACAAAATTTAAATGTGTAAAATAATAAGTGAAGCTTTTAATTTGCAAAGGAGATATTTCATGTCAAAATTAGTTTTGATCCGTCATGGACAAAGTGAATGGAATCTTGAAAACAAGTTTACTGGTTGGGTTGATGTTAACCTTTCAGAACAAGGTGTTGCAGAAGCCAAAAATGCTGGTCGTTTAATTAAAGCGCATGGTCTTAAGTTTGACCAAGCTTATACTTCAGTTTTAACACGTGCAATTAAGACTTTGCACTATGCTTTAGCTGAAAGTGACCAACTATGGGTACCAGAAACTAAATCATGGCGTTTAAATGAACGTCACTATGGTGGTTTGCAAGGTTTGAATAAACAAGCAACTGCTGACAAGTATGGAGATGATCAAGTTCACATTTGGCGTCGTTCATATGATGTTTTGCCACCAAAATTGGAAGATGATTCAGAATTTAGTCAAGTGCACGATCGTCGTTATGCTGATCTTGATCCGAACATCATTCCACGGACAGAGAATTTAAAGGTTTGCTTAGAGCGAGTAATGCCATTCTGGGAAGATCATATTGCTCCTGACTTACTAGCTGGTAAGAACGTTATTATTGCTGCTCATGGTAATTCACTTCGTGCCTTGACTAAGTACATTGAAAACATTTCTGATGAAGATATTATGGATTTGGAAATGAAGACTGGTGAACCAGTTGTCTACACTTTTGATGACAAATTAAAGGTTGTTAACAAAGAAAAGCTAGATGATTAATTAATCAGTAAAAGACTATTTTAGAGGAATCTGAATGGTCTTTTTTGTTATAAAAAATTTTTAATAGTTATTAAACGGTGCATGTATTGAATTAACTTGCTATACTATAAGCAAAGTTTATTTTTTTGTATTATTGAAGGGGTAATTGGTGAATAAAATGAAAAGAAGCGATCAGCATCACACCAAATTAATGTTGAGTGGCATTGTACTTTCAGCGGCAGTTAGCTTTTTTTATTTTCAGCAGCGATCAATGAAGGGCAAGTGCATCTGTTGGCACGATTTGTTAGCTGATAAAACTAATTTTAAAAAAAGAACAAAACAACAATTGCAAGTGATGGGTAATGCTGTACAAAAATTGTGTAAATTTGACAAAAACAAATTGACTGATAAGCAAGCATCGGCATTAGAAATTTTACCAGTTACTACAGCTGCTAGTGAGACTGGGACTGAAGTTGGAGTTTCAGCCCCGCATTCAACAGCTGGAACTACTAGTAATTGCCAGGTTCTAGTTAACTATGTGGATGAAGATAATAATTTGATTGCCCAAAGTGAAATTTTAAGGGGGAAAGAAGGAGTTAGTTATGCTTCGGTCTTCAAGCCGGTTAAAGGTTATTTACTAAAAAAGCGGACAGATAATGCTAAGGGACGCTTTAAAGCAGAAGCACAAGTAGTCAAGTATATTTATATTAAGGATAGTGCTTATCAAGCTCCAACCCAGAACACAAAATAGTGGAACATTTTTGGGTTAATTAGGCCAGTTTACCAGAATTAATAATTGATATTAATTGAGCTATAAAAAAAGAAATCAAACCGTTAGTCGCTTGTAACTAGCGGTTTTTATAATTACTAAATTTACTAACCAAATATTTTACTAAGTTTTACATTTAAAATACTTGACTTAAAGTTAACTTTAAGGAGTATGGTTATCCTATAATTTAGTAAAAACAGACAGGATTCTTGTCTAAATTAAAATTAGGAGTAATTAATGAGCAGGGTGAATAAGTATCGCATCGGTCAATTTAGTCAGGTAACTCATTTGTCAGCAGCAACTTTGCGTTATTATGAGCAAGAAGGTTTGTTGGCGCCAAAACGTGATAGTTTGGGTCAACGATTTTATACTGATGCAGATTTAGCTTGGTTAAATTTTATCCTACATTTAAAAGACACGGGGATGACCATTACTGACCTGAAAAAATATGTTGATTTACGCGCTCAAGGAGATGAGACAATTAGTCAGCGCCTAGCTTTACTCAAGCAAGTCCAAGTTCAGGCTGAAGCGCAATTATTTAATTTAAAAAATAGTTTAACCATTGTTAAACAAAAAATTGCTTGGTACGAAGGTAAGAAAAATGCAACCATTGCCGATGATGAAACTTTTGTAGCTTATTTAAATCGAATTAAGGAGAGGAAACAAAATGATTAAACATGAAAATGAAGTTAAGCAAGCCCTATTTGCATTAGGTGAAAAAAATACGGCCTACCAAAAATATTTTATTGGACAAAGCTATTTGCAAAATTTAGTAGCTGATCCCAAGCTCAATGTTAATGTAGCTAATGTTAGTTTTGAGCCTGGATGTCGTAATAACTGGCATAAACATAATGGTGGGTTTCAAATTTTATTGGTAACTGCTGGTGAAGGTTGGTATCAAGCAGAGGGTCAACCGGCTCGAAAACTTTATCCAGGTGATGTTGTGGTAGTCCATGATGGAGTCAAGCATTGGCATGGAGCGACTAAGGATAGTTGGTTTGCGCATGTGGCTATTACAAGTGGTACACCAGAATGGCTTGAACCAGTACCAGATGAAGTATATCAACAATTGGAGGATTAATGATGAAGAAACAAACAGCTGGACGTGATAATTTAGGTAAGCTGGCCCCGAAGTTTGCTGAATTGAATGACGATGTTTTATTTGGTCAAGTTTGGTCACGTGAAAAGCAATTATCTGCTCGGGAACGTAGTTTAATTACTTGCGCATCTTTAATGACTCAAGGTGCTTTTCCGCAATTAAAAGCGCATCTGAAAATTGCTCAAAATAACGGGGTAACTAAAGAAGAAATGGTTGAAATTATTACTCATTTAGCCTTTTATTGTGGCTGGCCTAAAGCTTGGTCGACTTTTGATTTGGTAAAAGAGGTTTATGGAGAATAAGTGATTGTTTTAAAATTGTCCTACTTCAGCAATAGAGCCAGTCAAATCGGCTATAATGTGTTTAAGTAAAAACAACATTTTTATATTGATGAAGGGGTTACCAATTATGACTAAAAAAATCCTTATTTTACATACTGGCGGTACAATTTCAATGTCAGAAGATGAATCAGGTAAGATTAAACCCAATGAACGCAATCCACTCGCTAATATTTCTCTAAAAAATAAAAGTGAACTTGAACTAGTAACTGAAGAAATTTTTAATGTACCTTCGCCGCATATGAATCCAGAACGAATGTTACAGTTATCACTCAGAATTCGTCAGGCTGAAGCAGAGGGATTTTATGGTGCGGTGGTAACTCACGGGACGGATACCTTAGAAGAAACCGCAATTTTTTTAGATTTAACTATTTCTAGTAACATGCCAGTAGTAGTCACAGGGGCAATGCGCTCTTCTAATGAAATTGGAAGTGATGGTCTATATAATTTTCGGACGGCAATCATGGTAGCTAGTTCCAAAGAATCAGTGGGTAAAGGCGTGGTCGTAGTTATGAATGATGAAATTCATTCAGCACGTTATGTAACTAAGACCCATACTACAAATGTTGCCACTTTTCGCACGCCAACCTTTGGACCAATCGGTATTGTTTCAGAAGGTCATGTCAATTATGTACAGACAATTAAACCGCAACAACATCTACCAATTAATTATGTAGTTGATCAAGTATTTTTAGTTAAAGCTTACGCAGGGATGGGAACGGAATTGTTTCGGGCTTTGAACCAGACCGCAACTAATGGTATTGTAATTGAGGCTTTAGGAGCTGGTAATATGCCACCTGAAACCTTACCAGAGCTTCAAGCACTTGTTGAACATAAGATTCCAATAGTTTTAGTTTCACGTTGCTTTAATGGAATTGCTGAGCCAGTCTATGATTATCAAGGCGGCGGAGTTAACTTAAATAAGATGGGAATTATTTATTGTCGGGGCTTAAATGGGCAAAAGGCGAGAATTAAATTATTGGTTGGCTTGAGTGCAGGCTTGTCAGGCTTAGAATTAAAAAAATATATTAATAATTAAATTTAAATCGTTCATCACAGGTGAACGATTTTTATTTCTAACTTACAGATAATGAATAACTATAAATTATTTATTGTTTGGGGTTGTAATATGTGCTATTATTCTCATAAAATATATGAAAACGATTGCATATAGGAGAAGGTTTATGATTTACCAAGCAGATATTGAATGGGATGCCAATTATGATGTTGTAGTACTAGGATTTGGTGGCGCGGGGGCAACAGCTGCCCGTTTTGCTGCGGACCAAGATGCGCGGGTTTTGTTGGTCGATGCTGCTCCAGAAGGCCATGAGGGTGGGAATACGCGTTATTCTGCTCAGCTATTGGGAACTGGTGAAGATTTTAACAAAATGAAAAAATATTACCAACAACTAACAGCACCGATGTCATTAGATGAGGAGATGATTGACACTTATGTTAAAGGTATGGTGGCAATGCCTGAATATGTCTCTAAGTATTTAGAAGTAGAGCCATGCAGTGCTAAAGACTATGCACCTCAATCACGTTGGGCATTTGAAGAATTTCCTGAATATGAAGGTTCAGAAACGCATGACTTTACCACGGTCGCTAAATCATGGTTTGATGCATCTTTATGGCAAATTTTAAAAAATCAAGTAAGCAAAAGACAAAGCAAGATTGATGTTTTGTATAATACACCAGCCATTGAATTAATTCAAAATGGTCAAACTAGAGTAATTGAGGGCGTTGTAATTGAACGTGATAATAAGAGGCTAAACGTTCAAGCTAAAAATGGTGTAGTACTGGCTACTGGCGGTTTTGAAAATAATCAGCGCATGATTGAAGATTATTTAGGAGCAAAAAAATTAGCTCCTTTAGGTACACTTTACAATAAAGGTGATGGTGTTCGGCTGGCCCAAGAAGTTGGTGCTGATCTTTGGCATATGCATAATTTTGAGTCATTGGGTCTCTTACACGGAATGGCTTTTGCTGTACCTCAAGGTGAGCGCGGTCGTCTAATGTTAGGTGAACAAAATGAAAAAGTTGCTCATGGCAGCGCATTTGTGATTGGTGATGATGGTACAAGATATTTTAATGAAGCAGAAGAAAATCGACATGGCCATATTAAGAATCATGGTCAATGGAAAGTGCCAATTAATCAAGTCCACCCCTATCTAATTTTTGACAGCAAGAAGAAAGAGGAGCTTGATCATGATCCAATAATTGGTAGTTATGCACCATATTATAATCAGATAATTAGTGCTAGTTCACCAGCAGAATTAGCAGAAAAAATTGAAATTGAACCAGCGGTCTTGAATCAGACGGTAGCTAGGTTTAATCATGCATGTGAAGAACATAACGATTCCGAATTTCATCGTGCGTCAACTACGCTACAAGCTTTTACTGGAGCTGAAATTTTTGCAGTTAAGCTGGAACAAACGATGCTTAATACTCAAGGCGGTCCCAGAAGAAATGTGAAAGCTGAGATTATTGATACTAAGGGTCAAGTAATTCCACACTTATATTCAGCAGGAGAATTAGGCGGGATTAGTGCCAATCAATACCAAGGTGGTGGCAACTTAGCCGAATGTTTGATTTGGGGTAAGATTGCTGGGGAAAATGCTGCCATACCAAAATTGGCTAATGAAGCTGACGTAGCAAGTGGTGCTTCGGTAAGTGAGAAACATTTAAATTCTGATTTAAGGCGGGAAACTTACCCCACAGCTAAAAATCAATACATTGGTCGTTCAAGTCGCGGTATGGGTGACGAAATTGTAGTCCGAGTTACTGTTGATGAAAATAAGAATTTGCAAGAAATTGAAGTGTTGAAGCAGGCAGAATCAGCTGATTATGGACAAAAAGCAATTGAGATTTTACCTAAGGAAATGGTCAAGCAAAATCGTACTGATGTTGATGCGATTACTGGTGCTTCCAGTACCAGTAGGGGACTACGGGATGCCGTTAATGATGCCTTAAGCAAGATTAAATAAAGATAGTTAAAAAGGTCATTATTAGTAATGATCTTTTTGTGTAGTCAAAAAACTTTAGTTATAATGAGTAAAATAGAGTAATTATATTTTGAATAAAGAATTTATTGATGGCGGAGAATAAAAATGAATTTTACTCAGTTACGTTGCTTTATCAAGGCAGTAGATAATTCAAGTTTTACAATTGCAGCAGAGAGAATGAACTTTTCTCAATCAGCAGTTTCCAAGAATATTAAAGACTTAGAAAATACCATCGGCGTAACCTTGATTAACCGAGGACATCATCGCATTTCACTTACGGATGCGGGTAAATATTTTTATCGTGTGGCACGTAATGTGGTAGATGATATGGATTATACTGTTGCCTATTTACAAAGTAAAAGAAATGACCCAGAGACCCTCTTGCGAATTGGTGTATGTGATACGCCATTAGAGCAAAGTGTTTTGCCCCTTTTTTTGCGTAAGTTACGCGAAGCTGGAAGTAATTTGAATATCCAGTTTGTTTTTGTTCTAAATAACTCAATTGGCGAGTTGCTTAATCATCATGTTGATTTATGCGCTATTGCACGTGACGATGTCAATGTGGTAGATGACGTTCAGTTTGAACCTTTAATTCAGGGTCAGGTAGTAGTAGCTTGTCCCCCTGATTCACTTTTGGCCCAAAAAAAAGTAATTTCTTTATCAGATTTGATTAAACAGGATTTGTTTTTGCTCGATCCAAATAGTTCACTTAATGTACAGGTCAATTTTCAAAATGAATTGATTAACCATATGGGAATGGATCATATTAAATTTGTTCAAGATTTTTTGGCAATGAATATTTATGTTCGTGGCGGTTGGGGGTATGGTATTTTGCCTAATTTTATTGCTGATTATCAAGCTACTGATATCAGCTATGTCCCAATCGATTATCATGATATTTCTCCATATGGCATTGCCTATATGAAATCTTTTACTAATGAGTCGGTTTTAAAAGAAGTGATTACGACTTTAAATAAAGCAATCACAGAATATTTAAAGCAAAAAAATAAATAATGCACAAATTATAAATAAATGCTTGTAGTCTAGAAAAAAGGGCGTCATACAAGCATTTTTTGTTACTTATTTTTTATCATTTTGGTAATTATTCCATTTAGTAATCTTAAATTCTTAATTTAGTGCAAAGATTCACTAAATTGATAGTATGATAAAAGTGCTTAAAAGATTACTTTAAAAGTGAGGGATAAAAATGGAGAATACTTATGATGTAATCGTTGCTGGGGCAAGTAATTCGGGAGCAATGGCAGCGTGTGCAGCGGCTGAAAAAGGGGCCAAGGTTTTATTAATTGATAAGCAAGGAAGTTCACAATTTCTCTTTCGTTCTTTTTTTGCAGCACTTAATAGCAATGCGCAAAAAAGAGCAGGAATTAAGGTTGATAAAGCTAAATTATTAAATTTTTTAACACTTTTTTTCCAAGACAATGTTGATGAACGATTACTTTGGACTTGGGCTAACCATGCTGATGAAACAGCTAATTGGCTTGAAGATCAGATTTTGAAACCAAATGGTGGTGTTTTAAGACCACAAAAAGATGCTCACTATGAAACTATCGTTAATACCGCTTTTAATACTGAACTAGCAATTGCTACGCCAGATAATGGTTGGGCGCACTATGGTGAGTGGGTACTCAATAAAGCGCAGCAATTAGGTGTGACGCTTAAGTACAATACCAAGATGGAAGAAATTTTAACCAATGATCAAGGAAAAGTAACTGGCGTTATTACTAGTGACCGTGCTAGTGGTAAAAAAACACAATATCAAGCCACTAAGGGCGTTATTATTTGTACTGGCGGTTATGGTGGCAATGTTGATTTAATGAAGAAATGGAATCCACTTGGATACAAGAAGAATGTTTATTCTGATGGACCACGTGACGATGGCTCAGGTATTCTTGCTGGTCTAAAAGTAGGCGCAGCGCGAGATGAAGAACCCGCTGAAATTATTTTTGATCGCGGGGCGGTGCCGGTAGGAACTAAGGCTGAAGATTTTTATAAAATTGACTTTAAAGGTCCGGGGTACTTTTGGTTAGGTGCCTATCCCTTACTAAAGGTTAATTTAAATGGTGAACGCTTCGGTAATGAAAGTGTTCCTTATCAATTTGATATTAATGCCATGTCAAAACAACCTGGTTATCTTGAAGCACAAATTTGGTCTGAAGAAACTATGGATCATTTAGCGCAGTTTGATACGCAAGGCTGTTCTCGCTTAGGTTGGCCAGGAATTTATAATACTGAAGAAAATAAGGCCGAAATTCAACGCCGCCTTGATGATGGAATGGTACAAAAGGCTGACACGATTGAAGAACTGGCTGAAAAATTAGCTTTACCAAAAGATAAGTTGGTTGAAACAGTTAAACGATATAACCAGATGTGTAAGCAAGGTGTAGATACCGATTTTGGCAAAGAAAAATTCAGATTATACCCGGTCGAACATGGCCCATATTATGGTGTCATAATGGGGGGACGTCTTCTTGCAACGCTTGATGGCTTACGGATCAATTCTAAGATGGAAGTGATTGATAAAGATGGTAACCCAATTCCGCACTTATATGCAGCAGGTAATGCTAGTGGTGGTTTCTTCTGGGGCTCATATCCAGACCGTGTTCCGGGCTTAACTTGCAGTCACGCACAAACTTTCGGTAGGTTAGCCGGTCAATTCGCAGCAGAAAATTAGTTTAATTTAAAAAGGAGTTTTAAAAATGATGGATGAAAGACAAATGCCCAAGCTTTTAAATTATCGCTGGGTAATTTTGACCATTGTCGCCTTACTAGATTTAACGAGTAATTATATTCAATTTCAAATCTCAGCTTTAGCTATTCAAATTATGCCAATGCTTCATATTTCGACTGCTCAATTTCAAAGCCTAGTTATGGCACCAATGTTGATTGCGGTTTTTTTGAGTATTCCAGCAGGTACTTTAGCTGATAAGTTTGGTGCTAAAAAAATTGTTTCAATTGGTTTGATTATTTCAGTTATCGGTGCATTTGGTCGCTTAATTGCTCATAACTTTATGACTATGATGCTGATGTTACTACTGTTTGGTGTCTATATGGCGTTATTAAATGCCAATACTTTAAAAATTTTTGGCATGTGGTTTAAACAAGATACAAACATTGCAATGGGAATATTCTTTGCGTCTGCTAGTGTTGGCATCATCTTATCTCGGATTACTAGTCCAAGATTTCCGAGTGTACAATCAGCTTATATGTTTTCATCGATTTTGCTACTTGTATTGGCAATTTGCTGGTTATTTTTTATGAAAGATATGCCTGCAGGTGAAAAACTTCCCCCTGAAGCAGTAAAGCAAGATCATACTGAATCATCAATGGAATTTTTCAAGGCTGCAGCTCGTAGTAAGAAGACATGGATTGTTGCAATTAGTGTCGGTGTTGGAATGGGTGCGAGCGAAGCATTTTCAAGTATTATGCCACCAGCTTTTGCTGCCAGAGGTTTATCTTCTGTTCAAGGCAATACAATTGCTGCAATTGCAACTATTGGTAGTCTATGTGGTTCTCTTTTTGGTCCTGCAATTATTGGTAAAGCAAGAAAGGCAAAGCCGTTGATGATTTTAGTGACACTTTTAGCTGGGATGTTAATTGCTATCACATGGTTTATTCCATTAGGCTTACCTCTAATTATTAGTTTGGTTCTAGGTGGTTTATTTGGCGCAATGACTGGCCCATTGATGCAAGCAATGCCGATTACTTTTCCAGAAATTGGACCGAAGTATGCGGGTTCTGCTGGTGGATTAATTGGCACTGTATCATTACTTTTCTCATACTGTATTCCAGTTATTATTTCTTTGGTTGCTGGGCGCAACTATATGTTGACCTTTATTATTCAAGGTATTGTTTTGATGTTAACTGCTATTTTCATTGCTATTTTGCCCGACGCAAATGATGCACGGCGGCGTAAATAGTAACTAATTTAAACTAAGAGGATTTTTAAAATGGCCAAAAAAATTACAGATAAGCCAGGTAAATATACCGGTTCAGGACAAGGAAAAGAGAGTCAAATCAACCTTGAAGTTGAGGTGGGTAGTGACCAAATTATTAGGGTAAACTCACTTGATCGATATGCACCCGGAAGTTTGGCTGATAATGCCTTCAAGAAGATGGCGCAAAAAATTGTTGCGCATCAGGATGTTGATGTGGATGTCGTTTCTGGAGCTTCCGAAACATCACGTGGAATAATCGAGGGAGTTAAGGATGCTTTAACAAAAGCTGATGTTGACTTAGAAGCGCTAAAAGCTAATGGTGCTAGGACTATCGTAAGTGCTAAGAAAACAATCAATGTTGATGTGGCGGTTGTTGGTGCTGGTGGAGCCGGTGTAGCTGCAGCACTTGCTGCCAGACAACATGGCGCAAGTGTTGCTCTTTTAGAAAAGACAATTTCTCCCCTTGGTGCTAGTACTTTTGCTGGTGGAATGTTTGCCGGTGATAGTCAGCAACAAAAAGAGCAAAACCAAGTTGTTTCTAAAAAGTGGCTTTATAATGAATATATGGATGCGTCACAAGGCTATATGAATTCCATTTTAGTACGCCGGATTATTGATGAATCTGGCAAAACGGTTGACTGGCTCAATGAAAATGGCGCAATTATGAAGTTAGTTGATGCCGGAACAGGTGGCAGTTTCGATCATATTGGGATGCCGGCAACTTTGCATGGTTATCAAGAAGGTGGTACAAAAGCCGTTACCAAACTGATTGAAAAGTTTAAATCTCTCGGTGGACAAATTTATTTTGGGTTTGCCGGTCAAAGGTTATTGCAGGATGATCAAGGGCAAGTTATTGGTTTAATTGCCCAAAGTGATGAGCAGGAATTACAAGTCAACGCTAAAAAGGTCATTATTGCAACTGGTGGTTTTGGCGGTAATGCCGAAATGCGTAAAGAATATCTAGGTGATGTTAGTACGCAAGGTCAGGTTCTACAAAATACTGGGGACGGTTTGAACATGGCTTGGGATGCTGGAACAGCTCGTCATATTAATGGTTCAACTCATTATTTCTGGCAAACTTTCAGCAATGAGGATATCGGTAAAATGGCTAAGCTAGTTGGTCCTGGTTGGATGCCTTTAAATGCTTTAGCTGATTTTCCTAATTTGCGGGTCAATAATCGCGGTCAACGTTATGCTAGTGAAACCCATGCTTTAGACTTTGCAGTCCACGGAGCGGAATTATCTGAACAACCGCAGCAAACCGAATTTGTTATTTTAGATCAGGCCATGCTTAATAAGATTAAGGAAGGCGGCACGGTCGCAATTGAAGATCACTATGGCAAATGGAAGAACAAGCGCGAATTTTACATGGAATTTAACTTCCCAACGGATACTGATGAAAGTATTAAGCGTGAGCATGAAAAGACTGATTTTACGACTCTTTTGAAACAATTATCATCAACGAATGTTGTCTTTATTGGTCAGACCATTCCTGAATTGGCTGAGCAGATGGGAGTTGACGCAATCAACTTGCAAAAATCAGTTGACCAGTACAATGAAGCTAAGAAGAAGGGGGAAGATGAGTTATTCTTCTCTGACACTAAGCGCATGATTCCAGTTGAACAGGGCCCATTTTATGCTGTTAAGTTTATTGCCCGTAATCTTGGGACTCTAGGCGGTGCCACAATTGATGAAAAGATGCGGGCTTTAAAGCCTGACGGCGAACCAGTTGCCAATTTATATATTGCTGGTGCTGATGCATCCGGGATGTATGGCAAGGCTTATGTTGATTTTGAAGGTGGGACTCTGGGTTTTGCTTACATTTCTGGTCGTTTAGCAGGAATTGATGCAGCAGAAACTGCTAAAGAAAGTAATTAAATTTAAAGAGCATGGATTAACTGAATTGACCATGTTCTTTACTAAAGCAATGAGGTCTAAAGAATGGAAGATTATGATGTAGTAATTGTTGGTGCTGGTCTTGCTGGGTTTGCCGCAGCAGCCGAAGCTGGTGATCAAGGCTTAAAAACTTTACTTGTTGAAAAAGGAAAAACGACAGGTGGTACAGGTAATTATGTTGAAGGGGTATTTGCTGCCGATTCAGTAATACAAAAGCAAGAAAATGCGGTTATTGACAAAAAAGAGCTTTTACAAGAAGAATTAACTTATTCTCATTATCGTGCCGATGGCAGAATGTGGCAAAAGTACATTGATCAAGCGGGTACGAATGTTTCTTGGCTAGAAGAGCGAGGCGCTAAAATTGCGATGGTTGCGAATTTGGGTGCTGGGGCTAGAACATGGCACCTCTTTGCCGGTAAGGGTCATGACGCTATTCATAATGGACTTGAGCCATATGCCAAAGAAAAGGGTGTGAAGCTGGTTACGCAAACGCGAGTTATCGATTTAAAGCAAGAAACTGATAATTCTTATGAAGTAACTTTACTTCAAATGATTGATGAAAAAGAGCGAGTGGTTAAAGCTAAGAATGTAGTCTTAGCAACTGGGGGTTATTTGAACGATCAAGAACTATTAGCCAATACTGCTCATCAAAATCCGCAAAATATTATTCCTGTTAATTCTGGCAAAAATACCGGTGATGGTCTGCGCTTAGCATGGAATTTGGGGGCCAAAAAATTCTTTACTGGAATGGCAATGATGTTCGGGGGCCAATTAAAAGACCCGACCATTCCTGCTTATAAGTTGTGGGGGACAGCGATTTGGAGTTCTGTATGTGATCAACCGCAATGTTGGGTTAATGAAATGGGCGAACGCTTTGTTGATGAAAGCGCAGCGGTTGTTAATTGGGCTAATGAAGGCAATGCTATGAATCGCCAAGAGCGAATTTTCTGTATTTTTAGTCAAAAAATCTTAGATGACTTTACAGACAGATCATATCCAAGATCAATGAAGCCTTTTGTGCCTGAAGATCGTTATCCAACCTTGCGTGATGATATAGAGCAGGCTGAAAAAGATGGTCGTGAGTACTTACACAAAGCTAATACCCTTGAAGAATTAGCAGAAGAAATCGATACGCCAAATCTGGTTTCATACGTAAAACATTACAATGAAATGGCAGCAAACGGCGAAGATACGGATTTCCATAAACCTACTAAATATCTATTACCTGTTGATGGCAATGGTCCATTTTATGCCATTGAGTTAGGTGTTGGAGCCTATACTACAGGTGATGGTTTGCGGGTTAATGTCAATAATCAAGTTTTAGACACTGAAGGCCGATTAATTAGTGGCTTATATGCAATTGGTGGTGACGGGTCAGCGGTCTTATATGGTGATACTTACGGTGTTAATGTGCCGGGAACCCATGCTGGGTATTGTATTTTTTCTGGACGAAATGCTATTCAAAGTATAGTTAATAAGTAATTTTAATAATCAAATAAAAATAAGCTTTTCCGGTTAAATACTTGTTGAGCTTATTTTTATTATGCTTATAATAAAGGTGAGATTAAGTTTTATGTTATTGCTTATTAATAAGCAAATAAATATTTTTATCTTTTTTTACGAAAGGATATAATACTAAATAATTATGAAGAATAAACAAAAAGATTCAATGGCTAAAATAATTAGCCAAACAATTTTTATAGGATTGTTTTTTATGGCGCTTTTCTATTTACTTTTTACTTTTATTTTAAGTAATGATGTTGTATCTGGAATATCCATGCAACCAAATTTTGAAGATCGAGATAGGGTTATTTCTGTTAAACATACCGAGGTAAAAAGGAATGATATTGTAATATTAAAGGCCCCACATCGTGCTCTTTATATTAAGCGTGTGATAGGCATGCCTGGAGATAGAATTAAATTTAAAAATGATGTTTTGTATATTAATAATCAAAAAACGGCTGAGCCATACTTAACTGAGGGGAAGCGGCTTTATGCCAACGGTGCCTTATATACATCTGATTTCACTTTGGATAAATTGCAGGTAACGCATGGTATTGCTAAAGTTCCACAAGATTCATATTTTGTAATGGGAGATCATCGCAATGTTTCCAGAGATAGCAGAGAGATTGGCTATGTTAGTAAAGATAAGATAATTGGTGTTGTAAAATTACGTTATTGGCCATTACAAAAGATAACTACATATTAGTGTAAAACTAATTAATCGGTTTAAAGATATATGCTTTATTTAATGGTGACTAAGAAAAAAGCTTACAGAATATGGATAATGTAGTAAAACTTTAGGTATGTCAGGCCATTATGGAAGTTAAATTTTTGAATTTGAAAAAGTAAGTGCCAAAAAAATGAGTGACTTTGTTTAAAAATTGATTTAAGCAGTGATTCGGAACTTAAGCATATTAATTTGTTTTAGGAAAGAGCAAATAATAAAAAGCCAGTATGTAAAATACTGGCTTTTTTAATTACTGGGAGAATGGACGGCAATATTTTAGGTCTTGATTTGGTTTTACCTGTTTTGTCGACGGGGCTACTTAAGGGAGTGACTTTTCTTAATAACAAAAATCAATCTGCATGGCGCCATTTGGCATCAGTCAAAATTCGAGCAATTAATAGGCCAATTGGTAGGGCAATAATGATCATTAAAGCATTCATAATCCAATAAGCCCCGATGTTAATATTAGTTATTCCAAAATTAAAGACTGCTTGATACATGTATAGGCCCGGAACCATAATTACAATTGCAGGTACAGTAATTGCAATTCTAGGAAAGCCAACCTTGTCACGTACAAAACTGGCAAGTAAGCCGGCTAAAAGGGAACCAATAAAAGCAGCCATTGCGGCCGGTATATGGTTAAATTCAACTAAGCTTAACCTTAATGTATTAGCAATTGCCCCGATTAAAGCGGCAACTAGGGCCATCGAAGGTTTAGAATTAAACATTACTGAGAAGCCAAATACGCCACAAAAACTGGCAAGTAGACGGAAAATAGTTAATAAAAATGGTGTTAAATTAAGTTTAGGCATCGTACCTGGTGCTAAATTGAGTAGCGTGGCCATTCCCCAACCAGCCATTGTAGCAATCATAATGACCAAGATAGCATAAGCCATCCTTTCTAATCCTGAGCGCATATCAAGTTTAGAGAGGTCTAGTCCAGAAGTAATAAAGGGAAAGCCCGGAATAACATATAACATGGATCCAATATAGCCATAGGAGTGACCGGCATCCCAAAGCCAAATTTTCTGTCCTAACTTAAAGCAAATAAAATAAACTGCACAAGAAACGGCTACCCCGGTAGCAATTTTGGCTACTAAGGTGATATTATGTTCACCCATTAAGCCTCGAATATAGTTACCAATTAGTGCCCCTAGAAAAGTACAGCTCATTTCTGGTAGTCCACCACCAAGTAAGAAAATGAAGCTAGCACATGCTATGCCAGCACTTAAAGCTGCAATATACAGGGGGTAGCTACGTGTATGCTGCTCAATTTTTTTAAGATTATAATCAACTTCACCAATAGTTAAGTAATCGTTGTCCCGCTCGAACCGTCTAACAAAATCTTCAAGTGCGTTTAGTTTGTTCATATTGACATTGGTTGAAGCTAGTGCCAATGTTTGTGAATAAGATAGGTTATCAGTATCAAAACAAGTATATTCAATTGTCACTAATCCAATATCAGCCGAGCAGGTAATGTCCAATGCGCGTGCAATTGAATTCATTGAGTCACGAACTCGCCAGGCTCCTGTACCACATTCTAAAAGCATCCCCCCAATTCTGCCAACTAACGAACTTTTTTCAACTAGAGTAATATCTTTGATTAGGGTATCATCAGCACTTTTATAAAAATCTTTCCAATGGATTTTCATGTGATGTTTTGCTGATAAATGATGTTGCATATCATTGACTGCCATAATTAACTGGGACTGCCTTTCTTAAAAAGTTATATTTATTCTACCACAACTACCAAAGGAGAATTTTAGACTCATTTTGCATAAAAATGAATTATTTTGAGCGAAAATGATTGCTTTTAACAGTTGAACCGCCTAAAATAACCAGAGAGGTGAAGCGGATGCTAACGCAGGAGCGACAAAAATTAATTGAAAACTACGTTAACCAATATGAACTGTGTCATGTCAGTGATTTGTGTAAAATGACTGCAACATCAGAGTCTACAATTCGCCGTGATCTAATTCAAATGGAGCATGAAGGGCGAATTAAGCGTGTTCATGGTGGGGCGCAATCCATTAATAATTTTGCTCATGACGTTTCGCAACATATTCGCTTCACAATGAATCACGAACAAAAGATTAGCATTGCTCATTACGCAGTTACCCATTATGTGCATGAAGGAGACTATATTTTTCTAGATGCGGGGACAACTGCCTATGAAATGGTTCCTTTCTTGGCTGAAGTTGGTCAAATTACGCTGATTACTAATGGTTTAGAAACGGCCTTAAGTGCTCTTACTCATAATATTAAGACCATACTTTTGGGAGGCAGAATTAAAGATGATACCCATGCTGTGGTTGGACAAGCGGCACTTGAACAGCTAGAAAATATGAATTTTGCAGCAAGTTTTATCGGTACAAATGGGATAGACCATGCTGGTGGTTTAACTACACCAGATCCTGATGAAGCGACTATCAAAAAAAGAGCGCAATTACGTTCAGATTGTACTTATGTTCTAGCTGATTCGTCTAAAATTGGTGAGCGTAGCTTTGCAATTTTTGGCAATGTAAAGGATGTTACTGTGATTACAAATGTGCTTCAAGCACAACAAAAAGGTTTATTACCTACTAAGATTAATTTAAGGGAGGCCAATTAATGATTTATACAGTCACTGTTAATCCAGCACTTGATTATGTGATTCAATTAGAAAAGGTAAACGGTGGTGAGGTCAATCGAAGCAATAACTGTTCATTTTTAGCGGGAGGTAAAGGGATTAATGTTTCCCAAATCCTAAATCAACTGAAAATTGATAATACAGCTTGGGGTTTTGTCGGTGGCTTTACTGGTAAAGAACTAGTGCAACAATTAAATCAACGCCGTATTGTTAATGACTTTGTGACAATTTCTGATGTTACTCGCGTTAATGTAAAAATTCATGCTGAACAAGAAACTGAAATTAATGCTGCTGGTCCTAAGATTACTGCACAAGAAATTACGGCTTTTAAAGACCGTTTAAGCGATTTAAAACAAGGTGATATTGTAGTTTTAAGTGGATCATTAGCACCAGGCTTACCTAGAGATTTTTATAAACAGTTACTGCCAACAATTAAAGCAGCCGGAGCAGAATTTGTTGTTGATACAACTGGAGCAGCTCTTTTAGATACTTTAGAATATAAGCCATTGGTCATTAAACCTAATCATCATGAATTAGCCGATTTGTTTAACACTAGTTTTAATTCTGATGAAGAGATGTTGACTTGCGCTCATAAATTACTTGAGATGGGTGCACAAAATGTAATGGTGTCAATGGCTGGTAAAGGTGGTTATTTGATTACTCATGATCATTTTTATCATGCTAAAGGAGCAGTTGGTACCGCTGTTAATTCTGTTGGTGCCGGCGATTCAATGATTGCTGGCTTTGTTGGAACCTATGTACAAACAGGGGATCCAGCAGAAAGCTTTCGAATTGGAATGGCTTGTGGCGCAGCAACAGCATTTACTAAAGATATTGCAGTTAAAAGTCAAATTGATGCTGTTTTACCACAAATTAAAGTAGAACAGATTTCGTAATGAGGAAAGATTGAAATGAAAATAAGAGATATTTTAGCTCCAGAATCAGTGATTATGTCACTGAAGGCGACTAACAAAGAAGATGCTATTCAAGAAATGGCTGATTTGGAAGTTGAAACTGGAATTGTTAATAATGAAGCTGATTTTATTGCGTCAATTTGGGCACGAGAAAATGAATCAACTACTGGAATTGGTGACGGAATTGCAATGCCACATGCTCGTAATGAGTCAATTAATAAGGCACGCGTACTTTTTGCTAAAAGTGAGCAAGGAATTGACTACAATTCACTTGATGGTCAACCAGTTTACCTCTTCTTTATGATTGCTGCCCCTGCTGGCGCTGACAATACCCATCTTGAAGCTTTAGCCAAATTATCAAGTTTACTAATTAATCCAGATTTAGTAAGTGCTTTGAAGAAGGCCAAGACACCTGAAGAAGTTATTGCTTTATTCGAAGAAGCGGAAGAAAAAACCGATGCGGCTAAGAAAGCTGAAAATGAAAAACCAGCTAGTGATACTGATCAGCCTTTAATCGTTGGTGTTACGGCATGTATCAATGGTATCGCGCACACATACATGGCTCAAGAAGCTTTAATTAAAGCTGGTAAAAAGCGTGGTGTTGAGGTACGGATTGAGACTAATGGTTCTGAAGGAGTTAAAGATAAGTTAACTGCAGCTGAAATCAGTCGTGCCAAGGGTGTAGTGATTGCTTCTGATAAAAAAGTTGATATGCCCCGCTTTGATGGTAAGCCTTTAGTTAATCGTCCTGTTGTTGATGGTATTAATAAACCAGATGAAATGATTGATAATATTTTAAATGATAAAGCCAGCGTTTATCATTCTGATGGTCAAGTATCAGCTGAAGAAGATAACACTAAGCAAAGCTTCTGGGGTTCAGTATATAAGAACTTGATGAACGGCGTTTCTCATATGCTACCATTTGTCATTGGCGGCGGTATATTGATGGCTATTTCATTCATTATCGAAAACTATGCTGGTGGACCAAAATCGCCAGCCTTCATCTTTTTGAATAATGCTGGTAATATGGCCTTTGCCTTTATGGTACCAATCTTGTCGGGTTATATCGCTGAATCAATCGGTGACTTACCTGCTTTAATGCCGGGATTTGTTGGTGGATTTATGGCAACAGTTTATAGTGGTGCATATGGTGGAGCATATGTGGCGAATGTAGTAACTAATGCAAAATCACCAGCTGGATTTTTGGGTGGACTTGCCTCCGGATTTATTGCTGGATATTTAGTAGTTGGCCTAAAGAAACTGTGTGCCAAGCTGCCTAAATCTCTAGAAGGTATGAAGCCAATGCTAATTTACCCAATTCTAGGGTTGCTATTGATTGCGCTTATCATGTACTACATTGTTAATCCAATTTTTAGTTCAATTAACTTTGCAATTACTAATTTCCTAAATCAAATGGGGACAGGTAATTTAGTAGTACTAACAACTATTTTAGCAGCGATGATGTCAATCGATATGGGTGGACCTTTCAATAAAGCAGCTTATGTATTTGCATCTGGTGCTTTTGCTAATGATCCTCATTCAACAGTTGCAGCAGTGATGATGGCTGCTGTAATGGTCGGTGGAATGGTACCCGCTTTTGCGACAGCTATCGGGACTACTTTCTTTAAGAATAAGTTTACTGAAGATGAACGTCGTGCAGGTATTACTAACTGGATTTTAGGTTTCTCATTTATTACTGAAGGAGCAATTCCTTTTGCTGCAGCTGATGCTAAGCATGTTATTCCTTCATGTATTGTTGGGTCAGCAGTAGGTGGAGCTTTAGTTGGTTTTTGGCGGATTGGTGTGCCAGCACCTCACGGTGGTTTATGGGTATCACCGCTAGCTAACCATATTTTACTTTACTTTGTAGCCACAATCATTGGCTCAATTGTCGCAGGTGTGATTTTAGGATTGTGGAAGAAGCCAATTAATAAGTAATATTAGTTAATAAGATGTAACATATGTTTAAAATGCGTCACTTAAATAGTGGCGCATTTTTAGTGTATAATAGTTATTAAAAGTAAGTGGCTATTAAATTTTGTTAGATTTGCTGGTCGCGTTATTTAAAAATATTATAAAAAGGAACGACAATAATAATGAATTTATTTAAATTTAAAAAATTATTTACTTTAACCACTTTGCTAGGGCTTATAGTATTAACTTTGACTGCTTGTACGCAAACGCCAAAGAAAAATACCAAAATGACAATTGTAACCACAACTAATGTTTATGCAGATATTGCCAAAAATGTAGTTGGTAAATACGGTACGGCAGAAGCGATTATTAAAAATCCGAATTCCGATCCGCATGACTTTGAACCAACAACAAATGATGCTAAGAAATTGGCAAGTGCAGATATAATAGTCGCAAACGGTTTAGGATATGATAGTTGGATGAATAAGCTAGCTTCTTCAGTTGATAAAAAGCCGGTTCTAGTCGGTGAAGAACTATTAGGATTAAAGAAAGGGGCTAATCCGCATATCTGGTTTGATTTGGCAATGCCCAAAAAATATGTCGATGATTTAGTTCAGCGATTAAGTAAGAAAGATCCTACGCATGCAAGTTATTATCGCAAAAAGGGGCAAGCATACTTGGCTAAAATCAAAGATATTCAACAAAATGTTAATCAACTTGAGCAACATCATTCGAAGCCTGTCTACGTCAGTGAACCAGTATTTGATTATGCACTCCAAGCTGGTAATTTTAAAATAGCAAATCAAGATTTTGAAAAAGCAATTCAAAATAATACTGATCCTAGTCCAGCAACTGTTCAACAAATGACTGCCGGTATTAAGAAACACAAAATTGCTTTCTTTGTAGTTAACTCACAAACGTCTAGTACAACAGTAAATAACTTTGTGCGCTTAGCACAAAAGGAAAAAATTCCCGTTTTAAAAGTACGAGAAACCATTCCAGTTAAAACTACTTATCTTGATTGGATGACGGATAATTATCAAAGCTTAGCTAAAATTGCTAAGCAATAGTTATACGAGGAAAAAGAAAATGAAAAAAATTATTGCAGTTTTAGCTTTAGCAACAGGGCTAATTGTTGGTAGCGTAGAAACCATGGTCAGGCCAATTACTGTTAAAGCTGATAAAATCAATGATCTAGCTAAGCAGAATACATATAGTGGTTTGACTTATCTTTATAAAATGTTGCAGCAAGAAGGTATACCGTATAACTGCTTTTATGCTGATAATCCCCTCTATTATCGTAAGGGTAAGCCAGAAGGGGTGGTAATTCATGAAACTGCGACGCCTAATGCAAGTGCTCATGATGAAGCAATTTATTTCAATCGTGAATGGATGAATATGTACTCATATGTTCATGCTTTTGTTGATCATAATGGGGTAATTCAGATGATGACACCTAATTATGGCGTTTGGGGAGCAGGGCCTAATGCTAATAATCGCTTCTTTCAAGTAGAATTATGTCAAGAAAATAATATTAATGATTTTGCTAAGAGCATAAATAATGATGCAATTTATGTAGCACAAATAATGCATAGGTATAATATTACGCCAACTAATGCAGTCCATGATGGCAATGGAACAGTATGGTCACATAGTGCCGTATCTAAGTTCTTGGGGGGAACAGATCATGGTGATCCTGATGGCTATTTTGCTAAGTGGGGCTATTCAATGGATAGTTTCTTTGATTTAATTAAATATTATTATGACCAGTTAGACGATACAGACGCCAATACTGGAACTGGTAGCAGCAATAGTGGGGCTGGCAACGCTCCTAGCGACAATGGCAATAATAACACTGGACAGACTCCTAATGATAATAATGATACAGATAATAATTCAACTGATAAAGTATTACCTAAACCAGTTGGTACCAAGATTTTGTTGCATGATGCCCTAATTTATGATGGTAATGGGCTGGCAACAACTGAGCCCTTGAAAAAAGCTGGCGTTAAGTTGACAATTTATGGTGATAAGATTATTAAAGGGCGGAAATTTTTACAAATTGATCTTAACAAGTATGTTGTTGCTAGCAATGTTGAGGGTAGTTTAAGACATTTAACCCATAATGCCTTTGTTTATGATAGTAATGGTTATCGTGTTAAGGTTGGAAAATTACTTCGTGGAATTGATTTGCGCACATATGGTGGTGCAGTAAAAATACAAAGTAGTAAATATTATCCAATTGGTTTAAATCAATTTGTTAAAGTTGGTAATTTTAAATAATTAAGTAAGGAGTGCAAATTGGCTGATATTTTGGAAGTAAGTCATTTATCTATGAAATTTGATAAAAAGACGATTTTTTCGGATTTAAGTTTTAAACTGAAACAGGGTTCTATGACTGCACTCTTAGGTCCAAATGGGACAGGAAAAACAACTTTAATCAATATTTTAATGAATATGTTAGTACCTACATCTGGTAGTTTTACGTTTGCAAAGACGGTTCGTTTAGGGTATGTACCGCAATTTCGTAATATTGATGCAGAGTATCCGCTATCAATTGAAGCTTTTGTTGGTTTAAATTCTGCCATTTTTAAAACCAAGAAAACTAAGTCTGCTATTAAAAAGCAACTAGAAGAGACGAATTTATACAAAATTCGCCATACAAGAATGGGCGAGGCATCTGGTGGTCAAAAGCAACGGGCTTATTTAGCCCAAGCGCTTCTAGACAACCCTAATATGATTATTTTAGATGAAGCAACAGCTAGTCTGGATCCTTTAGCTAAAGATGAATTAATGCAACTAATTAAGCATCTTAATGAAAAGCATAAGATAACTGTTTTATTTGTGACGCATGATGTCCCATTGGCCCGTAAATATATGCAAAATTACCTTTACTTAAATAATCGCCAAATCGAGCAAGGTAGAATGAGCCAATTTGAGGAGGCGTATGAATAATGTTTGCATTTGACTTTATGCGCAATGCTTTTTTAGCGAGTACTTTTATTGCAATAACTTGTGGTACGGTAGGCGTTTATGTTGTTTCACGTAATTTTAGTTTTCTGGCCCATACGCTATCAGAAATTGGCTTTGCTGGAGCAGCTTTTGCAGTTTGGCTGGGAATAAGTCCACTTTGGGGAATGTTATTGTTTACCTTGCTTGGATCAATTAGTGTGGGTGAATTATCGCTGCGAAGTGAGCAAAAAGAATCATCAATTAGTGCAATTTCTGCTTTGTTTATTGGCTTAGGTGTTTTATTTTTAGCGATTTCTGGTAGTAATAGCAATTATGCGACTAACATTTTATTTGGTAGTATTATTGGTGTTGATAAGCAAGGAGTTTTGCAACTGATTATATTATCAGTAATTGTTCTAATGTTAATCTTTGGAATGCAAAAATCGTTAAATTTTGATTCCTTTGACCATATTGGTGCAGTCGCACACGGCATAAAAACTGGAATAGTTAGCTTAGTATTTTTAGTAGCTTTAGCCATGTCTGTTTCTATTGGTGCACAAATAGTTGGTTCGCTCTTGGTGTTCATTTTATTGACTTTACCACCAGCCACAGCCAATTACCTTGGTAAAACTGTTCCCAGTATGATTGCTTGGTCAGTCTTCTTTGCCCTGATTGGAGTCTGGCTAGGGTTATATCTGGGTTTTATTACTAATTTACCAGTAACCTTTTTTATTGCTGTAATTGAAGTAGCTATTTACTTAATAATTTACTTTATTAATATGTTTAGACATAATTTGTGATTTAAAGTAGCGATGTTATTATTAATTACCTATATTGTGAAAAAATAAGCAATGATAAGACCATTATTAAAGCTAATTTTATTTTATTTCACTAACTCAAGAAAGCTCTTTCATGTATAATAGTATTTAGATAGTTATACGTATAAAGGAGTTTTTTTTATGACAGTTTATTATAATGATTTTCCCCAAAGTGATCGTGATGAATATATAAAGATGATTAACCTTGATGAACTTGAGGAACGGGCCAAAAAAGTAATGCCGGAGGGCGCATATTACTATATTGCATCAGGTTCAGAAAATGAATGGACATGGCGAAATAATACCGTTGCTTTTAATCATTTTCAGATTGTTCCGCGCGCTTTGACTAATATGGCAGATCCGCAGCTTGATACCGATTTTATGGGAATGAAGTTGAAGACACCAATAATGATTTCACCGATTGCATGTCATGGAATTGCACATCAAGATGCGGAAGTGGCTACTCAAAAAGGAGCAGCCGCAGCAGGAGCATTGTTTAGTTCGAGTACCTATGCTAATAAGAGTGTAGAAGACATTTCTGCAGCCGCTCCTGAGGCGCCACGCTTTTTCCAACTTTATTTAAGTAAAGATTGGAATTTTAATCAAATGGTCTTTGATGCAATTAAAAAAGCAGGCTACCAAGGTATCTTTTTAACTGTAGATGCGCTAGTTTCTGGCTTTCGTGAAGCTAATCTACGTACACAATTCGCCTTTCCAGTTCCCCTTGACTTTTTCACTCGCTATCAAGGTACAAAAGGAGAGGGGCAAACTGTTGCTCAAATGTATGCCTCTTCTGCTCAAAAGATAGGTCCTGAAGATATTAAGCGGATTAAGGAAATGTCCGGGTTGCCAGTCTTCGTTAAGGGAGTTGTTTGTGCTGAAGATGCCTATTTAGCAATAGGAGCTGGTGCTGATGGAATTGTTGTTACCAACCATGGCGGTCGTGAAATTGATGGTGGACCAGCAACGATTGATATGCTACCTGAAATTGCTAAGGCGGTTGACCATCGTGTACCAATTGTTTTTGACTCGGGTGTTCGCCGTGGTTCTCATGTTTTTAAAGCATTAGCACTAGGAGCAGATTTAGTCGGAATTGGGCGACCATATCTTTATGGTTTGGCTCTAGGTGGAGCTAAAGGGGTGCAATCAGTAATTGAGCAATTAAATAAGGAACTTTTGATTGATATGCAATTGACGGGTTGTAAAACTATTGCTGACATTCGGCATGCTAAAATCACTAATATTAATTATACGGCTGATAATCTAAAATCAAATACAGACCCTGAAAGAATCAAGCCTTATCCTGTAACTAAGGAAAACCAACTTAAAGCTGGTGGCACGGATACTGTTTCAGGTGCATCTCATTTATAATTAATTGTTTTTACCTGTTGCTGGGCTTTGTTTAATTTTGAAAAAGATTACTATTGTAAAAATTGATAAAAACCCCGAAGATGTCTTAACTTCGGAGTTTTTATTATAATCAAATTTAGGAGACGTACTAAAATATTGAAAATTAAATTATAATTCTATAAAATAAATTAAATTATAATTATGTTTATTTATTTTTGTTATCAATTAACTAAAATAATATAATTAAATTATTATATTTTTTGTGATGGGTTCTTTGGATGACTGCTATCTATGCCGAATTTTGAATTAGTCGTTGTACTTTTATTTTTTGATTATTATAATTATTTTTATTACATACATGGAGGGAAAACAATGAAAAAAGCATGGAAATGGCTTGAAAGTATTCTATTGTTAATGATACTACTAACCATAATCCCGCAAAATGTTGGTGCTGCTAGTAAAACAGCACCCAAGGTGACAGATAATTATTTACAAAAAGTTAAACAAAAAGGCGAACTGATAATGGGGACTAGTCCTGATTTTCCTCCATATGAATTTGTCAAAAATATTAATGGCAAGTCGAAAGTCGAGGGAATCGATGTTGAAATCGGAAAAAAGGTGGCGCACGATTTAGGTGTTAAGCTGGTTGTCCGGACAATGGACTTTGATTCATTACTGGTAGCATTAGAAACTGGCAAAATTGATATGGTTATTTCCGGTATGGATGCAACGCCAAAACGGGCACAAAGTGTAGATTTCAGTCATGCATATTACAAAAGTGGTCAGGATCTTTTAATCAGAACTTCCGACAAGAATAAATATCATGATTATCACTCATTTGCCGGCAAGGCAATTGGTGCACAAACCGGTAGTTTACAGGCCACGCTTATTAAAGAGCAGGCTAAAAAAGTTACATTAAAAACAATGGATAAAGATAGTGATTTGATTTTAGGTTTGCAAACCAAAAAGTTTGATGCTGTTGCTGTTGATACGGCTACTGCCGGTGCTTTTGCAAAGAATACCTCTGGTATTACTGCTATTCCATCAGGCTTTAAGGTTGATTCAGCTGGCTCAGCAATTGCTTTTCATAAAGGGGCAAAGAGCTTAGTAAATGCAGCTAATAAGTCGATAGCAGAAATTAAACAAAAAGACCTGATTAATCAGGTTTATTTACCTAAAGCTGGTAAATATTTGACCAATGGTAAAAACCAAAAGGCTGCTAAGGCCTCTAATTCAATGTGGGCATATAAGGATTTCTTTATAGCTGGTGTGGGGTATACTTTATTCATTTCAGCAATTTCGGTTTTCTTTGGCTTCTTACTTGGTGCAATCTTAGCGCTAATGCGGTTAAGCCATAATCAATTTGCTCATACAATTGCTAAGGCCTATATTGAATTTGTCCGGGGAACGCCATTAATGGTACAGTTGCTTTTTATTTATTTTGGGTTAGGGCTAATTATTAATATTCCAGCACTATTATCAGGAATTATTGCTGTTGCTCTTAATTCAGCTGCTTATGTGGCTGAAGTAATTCGTTCGGGGGTTAGTTCAATTGCCAAAGGACAAACAGAGGCTTCACGTTCATTAGGGCTTTCTCGCTCAGCAACAATGCGTTATGTGATTATGCCTCAAGCAATGAAAAATATTTGGCCAGCACTTGGTAATGAATTTGTTTCCCTTATTAAAGAAAGTTCAATTGTATCGGTCATTGGAGTTAAGGATTTAATTTACCAATCGCGAATTGTTCAAGCGGATACTTATCGAGGTGTTATGCCCTTAGTCATCACGATGATTTTATACTTTATTATTACTTTTAGTTTATCCAGCTTAATGAAAGTATTTGAAAGGAAAATGAAACATGACTAATGAGACAGTGATTAAAGTTGAACATTTAAAAAAATCGTTTGGTCAAAATGACATTTTAAAGGATATTAATGCTGAGGTTCGGGATGGTCAGGTTATTTGTTTAGTTGGACCATCTGGTGCTGGTAAAAGTACCTTTTTACGTTGTATTAACTTGTTGGATCAGCCAACTGCGGGGAAAGTTTTATTTAAAAACAAAGAATTAACAGCTTTAAGTGAAAATCAACTTGATACTTTACGTGAAAAAATGGGTATGGTTTTTCAACAGTTTAATTTATTTCCCCATATGAATATTATTGAAAATATTAAGTTAGCTCCGATGAAAGTTAAGCATGTTAGTGATAAAGAGGCTACAGCAACGGGAATTGAGCTCTTAAAACAAGTAGGACTGGAAGATAAGGCTGATACTTTTCCAGCCAGTCTTTCTGGAGGGCAACAACAGCGAGTTGCTATTGCGCGGGCCTTAGCAATGGGACCAGAAGTAATGTTATTTGATGAACCTACGTCTGCACTTGATCCTGAAATGGTTGGTGAAGTTCTTAAAGTAATGCAGGATTTAGCACAAAAAGGAATGACGATGGTTGTTGTAACGCATGAGATGGGATTTGCCAAAAACGTTGCTGATGAAATTTGGTTCATGGCTGATGGCTATATCCAAGAAAAAGCGAAACCAGAAGCATTTTTCTCACACCCAAAAACACAAAGGGCTCAAGACTTTTTGGCGAAGGTATTAGAAACGTAAGAGGGCACAAATTGTGGATGAGAAGCGGGCAATAAAGATTTTGACTGATTTATTAGCAATTGATTCGGCGAACGATCATGAAAGCTTAGTGGCAGACTATATAGCAGCTTTATTTGCTAATTACCCAGTCCAAATTGAGCGTATTACTTATAAACCTGGTCGGGATAATTTAGTTGTTACACTAGGCAATAAGGGACCGTTATTAGGCTTTTCTGGTCATGAAGATGTTGTAGATGCTGGGAATCAAATCAATTGGCAATTTCCACCGTTTACACCAACGCTTTATGATGGAAAAATTTATGGTCGTGGAGCCAGCGATATGAAATCTGGATTAGCTGCGATGATTGTATCAATGCTTGACTTACTTGAGAGTGGCAAAAAGTTACCTGGTCGAATTCGTCTTTTGGCTTCAGTTGGTGAGGAAACTGGTGAATATGGGGCTGCGCAACTAACCAAGAAAGGTTATGTTCAAGACTTGGACGGACTTATTATTGGTGAGCCATCCAATTTTAATATTCGAGTAACACATAAAGGGATAATCGATTATTATGTGTCTTCAAGTGGAAAATGCGTACATTCCTCTATCCCACAAGAAGGTAAAAATGCTATTATGCCACTAATTCAGTTTGCACAACAGGCGCAATCTTTAATGGATAGTCACCAAGAAAAAGATCCTATTTTAGGTTCTTTGACACATGTGATTAGTCAGATTCAGGGTGGTAATCAAATTAATTCTGTGCCAGATCAAGCTTGGCTTTCTGGTAATATTCGGACAACTCCGAAATATCCGAATGATCAAATTTGTGGTGAGTTAGAACAGATAATTGCAAAATTAAATTCTCAAGGAGCAAAGCTTTCAATTCGTTACAGTTATCCTGAAGTACCCCTACCAGATCAATCTAATAGTCAATTAGCCAGATTAGCGCAAGAAGTCGTTCAGCAAGAATTTGGTAAAGACTGCGAATTTACAGCAGGAACAGGTGCGACTGATGCCTCTGAATATATTCAAGCTGGCAATTTTCCTGTAATTATTTTAGGGCCAGCGGAAGGTAAAACTGATCATCAGCCCAACGAATTTATTAAAATAAAGGATTACTTATTAGGATGTAAATTGTATCAGGTACTAGCTTGGCGCTTTTGGCAAGAATATATTTAATCATAAGAAGGCGATAACTAAAAAGCACTTTCTAACGAAAGTGCTTTTTATATAAATATTATTTAAAATTATTATTCACAATAGTTTCAAATTCTTCAAGTCGTTTAGCAAAGGTAGCAAAGGCTTCTTCTAAATAATCAGGCTTAGTCATATCAACACCTGCAGCTTGCATAATTGCTACGGGGTAATTACTAGAACCTGATTTCAAAAAATTGATATAAGCTTCTTTTTGTTGCACTGTGCCATAAACAATCTTATTGGCCAAAGCAGTAGCTGCTGCAAATCCGGTTGCATATTGATAGACATAAAAATTATAGTAGAAGTGTGGTATACGAGCCCATTCTTTATCAATAGCGCTACCAACTTCAACTGCATTGCCATAGTAGCGCTGGTTAAGTTTACCATAGGCGCTATTAAGAAAATCAGCAGTTAATGGTTCACCCTGGGCATCCATTTGATGAATGTATTGCTCAAATTCAGCAAATTGCGTCTGCCGGTACAGTGTACCTTTGAATGAATCAAGATAGTAATTAAGTACGAAGGCTCGCGTCAAAGGATCGGTAATATTTTGAAGAAAGTACTCAGTCAAAATATTTTCATTAGTGGTTGAAGCAATTTCTGCGACAAAAATGGGATAATCACCATAGACGTAGGGTTGATTTTGTCTTGTAAACATACTGTGAACCGAATGTCCGGTTTCATGAACTAATGTATAAAGAGAGTCGACATTATCGGCCCAATTTAAAAGCTCATATGCGTCAGTATCATAAGACCCACCTGAATAAGCTCCCGTAGTCTTATGTTGCGATTCAACCACATCAATAACGCGATTATTAAATAGATAGTCTACTTGACGTAAATAATCATTGCCCAGAGGGATTAAGGCCTTTTTAGCCTCAGCTTTAGCTTGCTCAAAAGTATATGTCAGGGAAGGTTTACCCGTTAAAGGTACATACATATCCCACATTTGTAAATCATCAAGGTTAAGGATTTTTTTACGTAAGTTAACGTAGCGGTGCAATAAATCTAGATGCTTGTCCACGGCTTTAATTAGAGTGTCATAAACAACTGAAGGTATATTATTCTCAGCTAACGCACTTTTTTGAGCAGAATCATAATGATGAACCTTAGCAATATAGTTATGCTTTTTAACAACTCCTGCAAGGGTTGAGGCCAGTGAATTTTGAAATTGCTCATAAGTAGTGTACATTGATTCAAAGGCACCTTGGCGAACAGCACGGTTTTGGGATTGAATTAGAACAGAGTATAGTCCATCAGATAGTTGTACCATTTCTTGCTGCTCATTCTCGACATAACCATATTCCAGATCAGAATTAGTTAATACATTATAGGTGTTTTCAGAAGTTTCTAGTGCATCACCGGCAGCGGCAATAAGCTTTTCTTCTTCAAAAGTTAGTGTATGTGGCTTAAGTTGGGCGATTTGTTCTAATAAGTGGTCGTATTCGCTAAGGCGTGGCTCCTCTTGCTTGAATGCAGTCAGCTTTTCTTGAGAAAGATTTAAAATTGCGGGATTAATGAAGGCAGTTGCAGCTGCAAAGTCACTGGCAATCGCTTGAGCACGAGCAACGTAATTTAAGTAATGTGCGTTAGTTGTATCAACATCACTTGACATTGTAGCGTAAACATAGATTTTTTCTAGTTGGCGCTGGACTAGTAATATTTTAGTTAAACCAGCATAAAGATTATGACCGGAATTAGTAAAATTAACTTGTACATCGTTTAAAGTAGATATTTCTTTTTTTATCTGATTATATGCATCCTCCCAAGCATTATCGGATTGATAAACGCGGGTTAAGTCCCAAGTAAGATTGACAGGTACATCTTTTCTTTTCGGAATGGTCATTAAAATTTCTCCTTTATATATGTTTGATAATAATTATGCCAAAAAGCAAAAAATAAGATATTATTAATTATATTTGTTAATATTCTAATTCAACTTTGAAAGTGATACAAATAAACATGGATAAATAATGAAGGGATTAAATAAAAGTAATGAATCCAAATTCAAAACGTAGAGAAGACTATCGTAGAAGGAGAGCGTCTACGAATCTTTATCGTAATCAAGTTTTTGCTAAACCTAAAGTGACCAACAAAGGTAATGTATTTGCTAGAATTTGTGGTATTATTGTGGTTTTTGGGATTTGTTGCAGTCTAGCATGGGCTGCGCATATGTATTTTACCTTGCATAGTGCAATTGATGGCGAAAATGGTGATTTTGCTACTTCAGCGCGGATTGCAAATAAGCAACCAATTTCAATTTTAATTCTGGGAGTTGATCAAGGTATTGAAGGCCGCCATGATCGGGGTAATTCAGATACTTTAATCTTGGCAACAGCTAATCCAGATAAGAGTAAGGCAACGATGACCTCAATTCCGCGTGATACATTAGCCAATATTTTAGGCGATCCTGGTGATAAATATAATATTTTTCGGGTAAATTCTGCTTATGGTGTTGGGGGAAGCTCCGCTTCAATGCGTACGGTATCAGCACTTCTGAATGTCCCTATTTATTATTATGTGGAAGTCAACATGCAGGCGCTTAAAAATCTAGTGAATGCAGTTGGTGGGGTAGATGTTAACGTACCCTTTAAGTTTTCTTATGATTGGTGTGATTTTCATAAAGGTAAGCAGCATTTGAATGGTCGTCATGCGGTAGCTTATGTGCGGATGCGGCATGATGATCCGCGGGGAGATTATGGCCGGCAAATGCGGCAACGGCAAGTAATTACGGCCGTCGTTAATAAAGCAATTTCAGTAGACTCTGTAGCCAATTATCGCAAACTAGTCAAAATTTTTACCAAATATGTGAAAACTAATCTGACCTTTAATGACATGCTAGCGTTGGCCTTAAATTATCGCAATTGTTCCCAAAATCTTGATAGTAATTATATTCAAGGTCATGATGCTTGGATAAATGGTTCATCAATTCAAGTGGCTCCAACCAGTGAACTGCAAAAAGCTTCCAATAAACTACGTACTAACTTAAATCTGACAAAAGAAGTATTGGATAATGATGAAACGCGATTGAACACCATGAATGAACAAAATAATAATATTAAATGGAAAGATCCCAATCCATTTACTAATTATCAAATCTATCATTCAGTTATTTCGAGTGAAGAAGATAATAAATCTCAAAGTAGCGCTGATACAAGTGTAAATGATAATGCAATCGATAAATAGAATTTTTTTGAGTAAAAAGTAGAAAGGATCAAAATGAAAAAACAATCAATTTTCCCTATAGTTTATGGTTTGATTTCTGCTTTAATTGCCTTTATTGCTGTTTTTTTTATTGCTCAGCATTCTTTTAACTGGAAAGTATCTCTTTCAATTTTAGTAGCTAGTTTTTTTGCAATTATTTTTTTCATTTTGTCATGGTTTCGTGGTCATGCCTCTGTTGAAATTAAGCGCATAGCTAGTGAATTTAACTTATCAGATGAAGATTTAGCTCAAATTACTGGAATGAAAAAAACAGATTTCCCCATCTATAATAATAAGTTACAGTTGATTTTACCTAAACATTATTGGCCTAGGGTTTTAGATGCGCTACAAAAGTATGAACGGGAAAGAAAATCACTTTAAGCTAAATCGTAGTAAGGTTATTAAAAAATTTACTGCTACTATTGCTTTTTATAAAATATATAGTAAACTACACATTTGTGAGGTAAAAATGAAAAAAGAAATTGGGTCAAAGATTAAAGTTGCAAATACCTTAATTGAACGCGAGCTTAATAATCAAATGAGTAGTATATTTGGTAATTATCGTCTTACTGGTGTCCAAAGTATGATTTTAGTTGTTCTTTATGAGGCAGATAATGAACCTATAATTCAAAAAGAATTAGCTGACAAGTTTGTGTTAAGTCATCCAACTATTCGTAGTGTTGTTAGACGCTTAGAAAATGCTGGATTGGTTCAAACCGGTTTTTTAGCCAGTGATCATCGGCAGGTGACTTTGAATTTAACCCTCAAGGGAAGGGACCTAATGCGGGCACAAATTGATAAAATATATGCTGTAATGAATGAAGTTAATCATAAAATCAGCGCGCATCTAACTGAAAGTGAGAGAAATAAGCTGGTTGCTATATTAGATGTTATCATAAATAATTTAAAATAATTATTTGTCAAAAGTATAGTTTGCTACACTAAAGAGGAAATTATGGAACAAAATTTTAAAAAAATATCAAAAAGTAGTCGTAATTCAATGATGATTGTGCTTTTATTTGGTTCATTTGTAGCATTATTAGCTGAAACCTTCCTTAATAATGCAATACCTACAATCATGAATTCATTAAATGTTAGTCAAACAACAGCTCAGTGGTTAACTACTGCATATTTGTTAGTTGTTGGTCTAATGATACCTATTTCTGCTTGGATTTTTGAATCATTTCAATTGAAAAGTAATTATTTAACAATGATGTCAATTTTTTTAATTGGTTCGTTAATTTGTTTAACAGCTCCAAACTTTGAATGTTTATTGTTGGGACGTTTGATTGAGGCGGTAGCCGCTGGTAGTTTAATGCCATTTACGCAAAATGTAATTTTACTTTTGTTTCCTAAAGAGCAACGCGGAATGGCAATGGGAATTACGGGTTTAGTAATTGGGTTTGGTCCAGCAATTGGTCCAACCATTTCTGGTTTGATTCTAAAATATTTTAGTTGGCGTATGTTGTTTTTGACATTAAGTATTGCTAGCCTACTAGTCATGGTTGCGGCAATTTCGGTAGTGAAAAATATTACCATTCCAAAAAGTAGAGCAACGGATTTTGTTTCTTTTGTTGAATCAATAATTGGATTTGGGTTGACACTGTATACTCTCTCAGAGGTTGGTAATACTGGTAAGGTTACACCAATATTATTAGTATTATTCGGCTTAGGCATAGTTATACTTGCTTTATTTGTCCATCGTCAATTAAATTTAGTGCAGCCATTATTAGATGTTCGAGTGTTTAAAAATTGGCAATTCGATCTATGTAGCTTGTTAAGTACATGTAGCAATATTGCAATGGTAGCCGTGGAACTCTTATTGCCACTATATTTGCAAACCATACGAGCTGAAAGTGCCTTAACTTCTGGATTGGTTCTTATGCCAGGAGCAATTATAATGATGATTTGCAATCCTATTGCTGGTAGTTTATATGATAAATTAGGAGTTAAAAAAATTTCATTATTTGGTTTCACAATGCTTATTTTAGGAACCCTACCAATGCTTTTTTTCAATGCTCAAACTAATCTATTAAATATTAGTATATGTTATGCAATCAGGATGATAGGAATTTCATTTACGATGATGAATACTTTTACTGCTGGAATTAATCTAGTGAAACCAAATTTGACAGCACATGCTAATGCTGCTGCTTCTACCTTACGTCAAATTGGGGGTTCATTTGGGACAGCAATTGCTATGCTAATAGTATCACTTACTGCTAATAGCTCAACTAATAAGACAGTGGCACTTGCTAATGGATTTCATGCAGCATTTATTTTGCTAACTTGCTTAGCTTTTGTAGGAATTGCGTGTTCGCTTTTTTTACCGCAAAATAAGAGGTACTACTAAAAATTTTTTAGAAATTGTCTAATCTTTTATCAAAAACAAGCTAAAAAATCGACTTTATTATATACTAAAGCAAGTGTATTTTTAATTGAGGAAGATGGACGATGAGCTTGTTGACAGTTAGTAATTTAGGCCAGCACTTTGTAGATAAGACACTATATGAAAATGCCAATTTTGTGTTAAACAAAGAGGATCATTTGGGCGTTACTGGTCAAAACGGGGTTGGTAAATCAACCTTAATTAAAATTTTAACCGGCGAAATTTTACCAGATGAAGGGCAGGTTAAATGGCAGAATCGGGTGAGTGTAGGTTATCTTGATCAATATGCTAAATTGACGCCTGGGGTCACAATTCGGGCTTTTTTGCAGACAGCTTTTACGGCACTTTATCAAAAAGAAAACGAATTAAATGATTTATATGTTCAGTATGGAGAAAGCGGCGATAATAACCTGCTAGAAAGAGCAGGTAAAGTACAGACTTATCTAGAAGAACATAATTTTTATGGTATTGACACTGAAATAGAACGCGTTGCATCGGGTCTAGGCTTAGCTGAATTAGGTTATGACCATGATGTATCTGAATTATCGGGTGGACAACGTTCGAAAATCATTTTAGCTAAATTACTACTACAAGCTCCGGATGTTTTAGTCTTAGATGAACCAACTAATTATTTAGATGTTTCACATATTGACTGGTTAGTGAATTACTTGAATGAATTTGCAGGTGCTTTTATTGTAGTCAGTCATGATTATGATTTTTTGGGACGCATTGCTAACTGCATTATTGACATTGATTTGGGTACTATTACCCGCTATACGGGAACGCTAAAGCAAGCTATGAAGCAAAAGGCGGCGAATCGAGAAACTTATCTGAAAGCTTACACTAATCAGCAACGCAAGATTGCTAAGACTGAGGCTTATATTCGCAAAAACAAGGCTGGAACAAGAGCTAAAAGTGCTAAGTCACGAGAAAGGCAATTAGCTAAGCTAGAAGTTCTTAATCCACCTAAGGGTAATCGGCACGTCCAATTTGAATTTCCTTATGTGGCCACCGCGGCTAATTTGCTTTTACAAACACAAGATTTAGTAATTGGTTATGATCGACCACTTGTGAAACAGGCTTTTAACTTTTCGCTTGGTGGTAATGAAAAAGTAGCAATTACTGGCTTTAATGGCATTGGTAAATCAACTTTGCTAAAAACCTTGTTAGGGAAGTTACCTGCGATTTCAGGGCATTTTGAAATTTCAGTAGCTACTAAAATAGCTTATTTTAAGCAAGATTTAACTTGGCCAAACAATAATATGACGCCACTACAATATTTACAAGAAGAATTTGAACAGCAAAAACCTAAAGAATTGCGTAGTGCTTTAGCTAGGCTAGGCGTAACTGCTCAGCAGGCAATGAGCCCATTGAAAAAATTATCTGGTGGGGAACAAGAAAAAGTCAAATTAGCTAAGATGCAGTTTGAACCGGCTAATTTACTTTTCTTAGATGAGCCAACAAATCATTTAGATCGTGATGCAAAAGATGCCTTGAGACAAGCTATTATTAGGTTTTCTGGTGCTGTAATTATTGTCAGCCATGAACGTGACTTTTTCCAAGGCGACTGGATTGATAAGACAATTGATATTGAAACGATGAATAAACTTTGAGGGGAAAATGGGCAACGAAAATGAAAAACTTTTTTATCAGGATTTATTGGATACTTGCTTAAAAGTAGGCGAACTGATGATTGAAGGCGGCAGTGAAATGTATCGTGTCGAGGATACAATGATTAGGATTGCCAAAAGTGCAGGTGAAACTGATCCCCGCGTTTTTATTGTTCCAACTGGAATTTTTATGAGTTTAGATCGTGGTAATTATTGTCAAACAATCCAAATTCATGAACGTAATATTAATCTTGAACTAGTCGATCGGATTAATTCATTATCCCGTTCCTTTGCAAACCAAGAGCTTACTTTAAAGCAGGTACGACAGGAAGTTAATAAAATTGCCCAAGGTGGCTATCCCACTTTTCCTTTATGGTTGCAAGTACTTAGTGCTGCAATTGCAAGTGCTACATTAATGGTAATGTTTATGGATAATTATGATTGGATTGATTTCCCAGCAGCTGCAGTTGTTGGTGCACTTGGTTTTATTTCTTTTTATTATTTTAAGCACTATACTAAAATTAAGTTTTTATCAGAATTAGTGGCAGCTATTGTTATGACAGCTGTTGCTGTAGGATTGGTTCATATATTTCCACAGATGATAATTGATAAGATTTTAACAGGAGCGATAATGCCATTAGTACCAGGACTTGCACTGACTAATGCTTTGCGTGATCTTTTTAAAGGAGATTTACTTTCGGGAATGGTTAAGATATGTGAGGCAGGGATAACCGCTTTTGCTTTGGGTGGTGGCGTTGGCATTGTTTTGAAATTTTTGGGAGCGTAAAATGCCTTTCTGGTTAGAAATAGTTATTAATATTATTTTTGCTTACCTTACTTCTCTTGGCTTTGCGATTATTAACAATGTGCCTAGACGAGTGCTCAATTTAGCAGGAATTAGTGGGATTATTTGTTGGCTAATTTATTGGCTGGCGATGCAAGCTAACATGGGACGCTTGCTGGCAAATTTATTCGGCTCATTTGCCGTAGGTATTTTAGGAATTATTTTTGCGCGGAAGAAAAAATGTCCAGCAACCGTTTTTTATATACCAGCAATTGTGTCACTAGTTCCAGGAGTGCCAGCCTATCAGGCAGTGCGTGAATTGACAGCTGGCAATCTTAATTGTGCCAGTGATGCGATTCTGCGGGTAATTATTGTGACTGGGGCGATAGCCTTAGGAATGTTGTTATCTAATATGTGTGTCGAAATCTTTTTTAGAATAAAAAAGATTTACAAATAAGTAAATGTTGCCTATAATAATCTTTGCGAGTCGACAAAGCGCAATTGCGCCTTTTAGATAAGAGGACACCCGCCTTTAATGGCAGACACGGGAAGTGTTGGTGATTGACTAACCTGATGTGAACAGAAGTGGTCACCTATTTTAACAAATAGGCCTTAAGTAAAAAGAGCAGTTTCTTAAGTGAATCTGCTCTTTTTTAGTTGATATATAAAGCTTGTTTGCCTTGTTGATTAAAGCTTCTTTCTAAACCGTGCCAAGATACAGGCTTATTTTGATAGCCAAATGGATCGTTAACATAGACGATTTGTTTATCCTTGTTATAGCCTGTAATTACACAGGCATGAGAGGAAGGTGTTACATGGACAGGACCTTGGGCCGTTACCCAAGTTTGCATGTCAGTAACATGGTTAAAATTAGTAGTCGTGATAATTAATACAGGATGTCCTTGTGAAACTAACCGCAGAACTTGAATGAAATCATGACCGGTAAAATTGACTATGTTATTTGTATATATCTGACCCACTTGTTCTAAGGGTTCATTATAAACGCACCAGCCAGCATTGGCTTGACTCATGTAGCCGACAAAGCCGACATGTGGGTTGCCGCGGTAGCGCCCATCTTGGGAGAAGGAAGATACATGTTTGATTTTTTCGGATAAATCTAATTTGGAGACTTTAATGTCATAATAGCGTAAAAGCATCGCTAATGACGTGACTTCACACCCATTGGGTAAATCGGGATATTGATTTTCGAGCGGAACCATTAATTTTTGTTCTGATTTAATGGTTAACCAATCATATTTGTCTTTGATTTGATTAAAATTGTGTCCAATAAAAACTAGCCCTAGGATAATAAGGCTAATTGCCAGGTATGTCAAATATTTAGTAAGCTGTTTTTTTCTATTCATGAAGCTATTTATAGCATGAAAGTAGCAGAAGCGCAAAATTAGAAGAATTAATTTAATAAATATTAGAAAATATTATTTTGCTCTAGCTAGAGATAATATAAAAGCGCCAGGAATAAATTCCTGACGCTTTTATATTAATTAAAATTAATTAGTGATGACTTGCACCTGAAAATGCATCCATAGTATGATCTTCACCTTTAACAGCCATCCCTTCGGTATCCATACCTGGGCAGTAGACTTCATCCATTGGAATACCCTTTTCTTCAGCAAAAGCCTTGGTTAGGGTTTCCATATCCATTAAGTGATATTTTTTATCAGGATCTTTTGGATCAACAATTTGAATTTGGGCCATCATACCAGCATCTTCGTGTTCAATGATATGGCAATGGTACATGAAGACACCAGTATTTTGGAAGTAAACTTTCAACCGAACCGTTTCTTGTGGCGCAACTTCAACAGTATCCTTGTATACCCCTTGTTCGTTTGGATAAGGTGCTTCGCCATTACGTGAGACAACTAGGAAGTGCGCTCCATGAATATGGAAGGGGTGTAGCATCCCATGAGTGGTATCATTGGTATTAGTTACATCCCAGTACTCAGCATTCATTAATTCCTGCTTTAAATCAATTCTTTGCATTGAGAATAACTTACCATTAATCATGTTATGGTTGTCCATCGTAACATGGGGAACGGGTGAGTTAGGATTAACAACTGGATCATATGGCTTGAACAAAGTGTCAGGAATTACGCTATCATCTTTTTCATAGCTGTGAATTCTAAATTCAACTAACTTAAAGTCATCAGTGTAAAGGTTAACCACATCGCCTTCTTTATAGTCGCTAAAATCAACAACTACTTGTTGGCGCTCGCCTGGCCCGATTAAAACTTTAGTCATTTTAACTGGATGCTCTAAGAATGAGTCATCACCACCAATTTGGGTCATTACTAAGTCATCACTAAAGTGTAAGCGCCATTCACGACGGTTAGACCCACCTAAGAAAATTAAACGAACTTTCTGAGTAGTGACATCAACATAAGGGCGGACCACACCGTTAATAACAGGTGTATCTCCGAAGATACCCATTGCATTATAATCAGCTTTATAGTCAAATTGATTATCTTCATGGAAGATACGATCCTGCAAGATAATTGGAAATTCATCTTTGCCGTAGGTTTTAGGAATTGGCAACTGAGCTTCGTTAGCATCAGTAACGACCACACCCATAGCTAGTCCCATCCAAACTTGTGAAGCAGTTGATGGACATGGATGAGCATGTAGCCAAGTGAGTGCTGCAGGTTGGTTAACGACAAAGTCAATGTGTTTTTCTTCACCTGGATATACAGGGGAGTGACAAGCACCATCGTTACCAGGACCAGATACTTCCATACCATGCCAGTGGTAGGTAGTTAACTCTGGTAGACTATTTTTCAATGTTACGTGAACATGTTGCCCTTTAGTCAATACCATTGTTTTACCAAGAACTGGGAAGTTATAGCCCCAAGTATGGGTTTTTTTACCAGGTAAAAATTGGAAATCACCTTCTTGAGATTCAATGGTATACCAAACATCATTGTACTCTTGTTTGTCTGGTTCCAAAACTGGTGGAACAATTAGTGGTTGTGCTTCAACACCTTCTGGAATATGAAGTTCTTTGTAGCCCATACCATGATTTTTATCAAAATCTTTTGAATTATAAAAATAATCTGTGTAAACTTTATCTGACATGTTTGTCTACCTTTCAATTAAAAAATTTAGCTAAATTTTTTGATATATACTAAATTTACTCTTTGTGAAAACGCTTGTAAAGCATGGGGCTTTATATTTTTTCAGCTGCTTTATTATATGTAACTTTTAAGTAATAGTAAACGAAAAAGTGTTATTTTTTTAGCCTGACAGCCCCATGCCAATAGTACAAATAGCATAATATTAATTTAGAAAAGGTTGAAAAAAATTATATTTTTTAAAAAATGTTTTTTTAAAAATAATTTTAAAAGCAATCAAAAAAAATTGTTTTTGAACTAAAATTTGAGTATCGTATATAGGACTAATATAGAAATAAAGGAATTTGTAATTTGAAAATTAACTTAACAGATTTAACTGAAAAAATTGAACAAGAGGATTATTTACAGGATTTAGAGACGGTTAAATATGCTGATATTAGTAAATCCAAGGGTAAAATAAAAATTATTGCCTCTAAAATGATTAAAGAAACAGTAGCTGCTATTAAGCATGATTCATTGAGTCGTATTGCAGTTGAAGTAACTGGACAGCGACCAGTGACATTTGCTTTAGAAATTAACATCATCAATTTGCCGTATAGTAATTACAAAAAAATTGCTAACTTTTTTGAAGAGGATAAGTCTTATCCAGTTTTTGTTTATTTTGAAACTAAGTCAGAATTTTTAAACGCATCGGGTTTTAGGATTGACCAATTAGCCACTGAAAAAGAAATGCAAGAAACTGAACCTGAGCTAATTGAGCGATTAACAGACTTGATGGTCGAAAAGATTAAACAAGTTAGAGAATATGAAAAACCGGCTACGGCCGTTAAGAAAACGGTTAAGACAAGTAAAAGTAAGGCAGAAAATAAAGCTAAGAAGATTGATTGAGCATTGTAAGTTTGATTGAGATGACTATCCAAAAGTAATTTTTTACAATATAATGAAGATATTACGGGAGGTCGATCATGTTTAGCTGGAATTTACTTGGTGTTTTACTATGGGTAATCATTATTCTGTATTTATTTTTTGTGGTTCAAAATATTCGTAAGCGCCATATTACGATGATTATAAAAAAACACCAGCAATTCAGCTGGTTAAATTTAGCTATTGATTTTTTAGAAGTAGCTATTTTATTGGTAGGTACGTTATGGCTTTTCGGAAGGACTGTGCTAGATAATCCTGATTTAGAAGATACTAGTAAAATTGCTGCAACCGTTATTTATGAGCCATTAATCATGAATACTGGCTCAGGTAATTCTAGTTATGTTGTGATTGACTCTAAAAAGAAAAGAATTGGTACACAGACTTATACTTATTATCGTAATGGCAGGCAAGCTAAAGTATCAAGTGATTTTGCAACTGTAGTTTACGGTAAAAGTCCGCTAGACATTAACGCAGCTAAAATTCCTTATAGTGAACAAGAATTGCGCAAAATGGATCAAAAATTTCAGCATGCTTATGTTGCTATTTATACAGCAAAATATAAGAAAGATTGGCAAAATGGAATTGGCTTGCATGCGGGTCATGTAGCAACTAGATATTATTTAATCAGAATTCCCGATGCTTCGTTTATTAAGCAAAAATAATTTTAACAAAATGATGGTTAATTAGACCATCATTTTTGTATTGTTACTTTTTAGACAGACTAATAAGTTACCCTCAATAAAGGCTAAAATAAAACTAGCAGTTAAAAAGTCAAGTACATTGCCAGAAGAAAATGCCGCCAAAAGGACGAAAGTACTAGCAACAAGTAGTGAACTGATTAAGTAAGTACGAGTTGATTTATTTAGGCACCATCTATAAGTTGCATAAAATAAAACTAATAAATAAGGGCCGACAAACAAGAGCATTCCAATCCAACCTAAAGAATAGATTTGAGCTACAAAGTCGCGTTCCAGATTAAAAATATTGTTCTCACGCACATAAGAAATGCCAAGGAACTTATCCCAATGGTTATTATTAGTTTTAACAACTTGTTTAAGCATGGCTTGCTCAATATGGCGATTTCCCATGCGACTTTGACCGGGTTCGCGCATAATTGCTAACCAAAATTCAGGGTCAGATTGATATGGATAACTTTTAAAAACAAATTTGGGATTAAGAGCATATGCTTGATAATTGTGTTGGATAAATTTACATAAAAATTCTGCTCGCTTTTTGCCAGTGGGGTATTTTTTTAATCCTTGATTTAATTTGTGATTTTCACTTGTCAAATCATGGTCAGACTGTTTTGCTAAATAAATTTCATAATTGTAACGTTGCACAGCTGGACCAATAGCTGTTAGCCCCAGTGAACTTAAACCAATAAAAATAGTAATTAATAAGGCCCAATTACCGTTTTTGACATCTTTAATCACATATTTATGAAATAAGAATAAAAGTAAACAAATGCTAAGTCCACCAATTAGACCAATGGCAGCTACCTTAGTACCAATTTCTACCATAGCTAAGGCATGAATGCTAGTCAGAAAAGCAGTGTGCCAACTGCAAGAGGTAAACATATAGTAGAGCATTAAAGGTAATAACATGAACAGTACTGCAGAAATCATATTGGTAAAATTAAAGAAGCCTTTTGATGCAATATGTGAATAACCAATATTTTGGTTAGTAAACCACGAAAAGATATTAGCACTGATTGTGCCTGTTTCGTAAGATTTTAAGGAAATTACAAATAGATTAGAGATTACGATTGTACCAGAAAAAAGACCAGAAATACCTTCAATTACTTGCTGCAATTGCTTTTGCGTAAATTTTGATTCTTTAGTTAGATATAAAACAATTAAAGGCAAAACCATTCTAATTAAATAAAAAATTTCGCTACTAGTTGAATAGCCATAATCACTTAAACTTATGCTAGTAAAATTACGGACGTGATATAAGTGCAACGCAGAATAAAACATTAATAGTAGCAAATAAACTAATAACAGTTTTTCTTTTGTCAATTTTTGCCAAGACCTTTTTTGGCTAAAAAAAAGGGCGATTAATGTGCCAACTACCAAAATGCGAATAATGGTTGGTAAGGTAAAGGGGAAAATATTAGCTAATTGTCCATGATAAAACCAATAAAGATCTAAAAAGGGTTGGCTTAAGATAAACCAAAATAAAATAGTTCTTGTTTTTTCTTTCACTTTTTTTCTCCATAATTATTATTTTGCTTAAAGTAAAATAGTTAAAAAAAGAGTAGTGGGATAAGCACTACTTTTATAAAGTATATCTATTTATTTTTGTCAGTGGGATTTTCGATGTTATTGAGGTCACTTTTAGCAATTTTTTCAATCTTAACGTCACTTTTAGCTAAAGCTTGAATTTCTTTAATTTTACGTTTGGGAGCACTCTTGAGATTTTTAAAATTAACAACAATTTTTTTATTGAGGTCACTAACTGCCGTTTTATCAGCTTTATCGTAGTCGATAATTGATAACAGGGCAGAATTTTCATAAATTTTTTCAACCTTACCCAAAAAGGGTTTAGTAAGTTCTTCTTCAGATTTTGCACTCAAAATATCATCTAATTTTATATCTGTCTTTTTCATGATGAGTTTTACTTCCTCTCTTACCCATGTTTAATTATAATAGAAAGATACTAATATAAAAATAAACTGTTTTCAAGTAGAGGGAGCCTGGATTATGCGAAAATTAATTTTAATAGCTGGCCCGAGTGGTGCAGGAAAAACAACGATTTCAGAATATCTGCTAGAAAAATTTTGCATTCCACGGGTGGTTACGCACACAACTAGGCCCAAACGTCCAGAAGAAATTGTGAATCAATCTTATCATTTTGAAACTAATACTAGTTTTGAAAAATTGCATTTTTTTGAGCATACTAGATATGGATCTTACCAATATGGTTCAAGTAGAGAAGCTCTTGATAAGGCTTGGGGAAAAAGTGAGCTAGTATCTCTGATTGTGGATATAAGCGGAGTCGAAGCGTATATTAATGCAATCAGAGGGCAGGTATATTTTTTGTATGTAACTGCAAGCACTAAGAAAGAATTGCAGCAGCGACTATTAAGACGGGGCGACAACTTAGCTAAAATTAAAGAAAGACTTAGCGGTAGTGAATTAAACCCCTTACCGCAAAATTTGCAAAAAGATGCCCATATTTTAGTTAATGATAATTGGATTGAAACAGAAAGAAGATTGACAGCGATCATCCGTCATTTACAAGGCTAAAGGAGTAAATGTTTCAAAAGTGGTTTTTTTAACAACTAAATCTTATAGTTTTGTAGCTCATTTGAAATGTATATGTAATATTTAATGGTTAAGATAGAGAAAGTTGATTTAGAAGTTATGAAATATTTGTTTGAGAAAAGGAACTAATTTTGAAATACGGACGTAAGTACTTAATTAAATTAATTGCATTTATAGTATTATTTTTTACAGGCGTGACCACTGCGACAGCAGTAAATGCGACTACTGATGATGTTAGTGCTAGTACAATAACCAAGAGTCGCAATAAAATAGCGAAGCTTGCTAAAAAACAAGTGGGTAAGAGCTATGTATTTGGCGCTACTGGTCCGTCTGCCTTTGATTGCTCGGGGTTAGTTCAATATGTTTACAAAAAGGCGGGCAATACTGTTTTACCTAGAACAACATATTCACAAGTAAGTTTAGGCAGAAAAGTTTCAATGAAGAAATTAAAAAAGGGAGACTTACTTTTCTGGGGGTCAACAGTTGCTCCATACCATGTAGCTATTTATGTAGGTGACAATCAGTTTGTTCATGCGGCCACTCCTGATCAAGGTGTCAGACAACAACCACTCAGTACTTACTTTTATCCTTCCGCTGCAAAACGGGTACTAGAATAATTAAAGTTCTTAGTTCAACGATATTTCTAAAAAATAAATAAAGTAAAAGCTCTCAGGGGAAATTAACTTCTGAGGGCTTTTTTACTTACTAGTATCATATTTGTAACTGCTTTGTAATATTTTGCGAGTAAAATTACCGTTAGCGAGATGAAGTAGAGCTAAAATTATTTTATTTATCAACTTTACTTAAAGTATAGGGGGAATCTGATTTTGAAGGTTAAGAGTAATTTAATAAAATTTACTACTGCTGCAGTTTTGACTATTACAGGAATTAGTATTACTAATGCTACTAATGTTAAGACAACTGCGACTCAGGTTGAAGCTGCAACCAAAAAAGTCAAGATTAACTATATTCCTGGTTATAGTGTAAATGTTTGGGATAACTATGAGAATCCTGATTTTACTGGCAGGAGAATTAAGCATGGGAAGACTGTGAATGTCATCAGTAATGCAGTCGATGCATCTGGGCAAACCTGGTATCAAATTGGGGAAAATCAGTGGATTCAAGCATGTTATACTAAAAAATTAAAGAAAAAAGTTGTTAAAGGAACCGCAACAGCTTATGTACAGGCTTCTTCGCAAGGGGAAAGGGTGGCTGATTTGGCTAAAGCTGCAGTTGGTAAGGCATACGTGTGGGGAAGTAATGGTCCTGACGCGTTTGACTGCTCTGGTTTAGCGCAATATGTTTATAGTAAAGCTGGCAAGGAAATTAGTCGCACAACCTATTCTCAGGTTAAACAAGGTAAGCAAGTTTCAATGCAAAATCTAAAGCCAGGTGATCTTTTATTTTGGGGTTCAGCAAGTGCTCCATATCATGTGGCGATTTATGTTGGTAATAATCAGTTTGTTCATGCGGCCACTCCTGCACAAGGCGTTGTTAAAGAAAATTTGAGTTCATACTTCTACCCTTCAGTTGCTAAGCGCGTGCTTGACTAAAAATGAAATAATAAAAAAACACTTAAAATAATTTTTTAAGTGTTTTTTTAGTGCTAATTCAAAAATTAGATAACATGATCTCTAAAATTTTTGTTATCATTTAAGTAAGTAGACTTGATTAAATAGTTGAAGCGGTTAAGATAAAGTGGAATGTTATTTTTTGATCATTTTCATGCTATTAAAGGAGAATTGACTTGAATGAAGCGTAATTTTTGGAAAATGGGACTGGCAACTACACTAACTATAACTGGAGTAACTGTAGTTGCACCACTTAAGTCGGTCAATGCTACAACTATGAAAGCGCCAATTAAACGTGTTCAAATTAATTATTTGCCTGGCAAGGGCGTAAAAATTTGGACTAATTATGAAGGTGGACAATTAATTACTTTTCGTGCCAAAAATAATAGTAAATGGAATGTTGCAGAAATAGCAATCGATCGTAAAGATCGTCTGTGGTATAAAATCGGCGAAAATGAGTGGATTGAAGCACGTTATACGATAGATCTTGAAAAAGAAAAGCCAAATAATAAAAAACAATTACATCTACTGCCAGATAAAGCAAGTAAAGAAACCAAAAACCATAAAAAAACAAAAGGACAAAAAGTTGAGCAGCAGTTAGTGGTACCTACTAACAAGCCAAAAAATAATCGTGGGCTAAATGCACAGAATAGGGTCAATGCAGCGCAACGAATACAAGCAGTAGTTGATATGGCCAAAGCTCAAGTTGGCAAAGGTTATGTGTGGGGTGGTAACGGTCCGGATAATTTTGATTGTTCTGGGTTAGTCCAATATATTTATAATCAAGTTGGTGGAGTTAAGTTACCCCGTGTTACAACAGATCAAGTAAAAGTTGGTAGTACAGTTTCAATGGATAAGCTTAAGCCAGGAGATTTACTTTATTGGGGGGCGGTCAATGCCCCATATCATATAGGTATCTATATAGGTAATAATCAATTTATTCATGCCGCAACCCCTGAGCAAGGAGTAGTTCAACAAGTGCTTAGTTCATATTTTTATCCATGTGTGGCTAAGCGGGTAATTTTTTAATTGCCTAAAAATTACTAAATTTAGTTATCTTAAAATTGAATATGTAATTTATCGTTTAAAATAGAATGTTTGTCTTAATTTAGACTGTTTTCTAAGTCTCTAGCGAGTAAAGAAGAACCAATTACTGCTTAAATAGGAATTGGTTCTTCTGCGCAAAATTTTAAATTATATATTTTTTAAATTGTAAACTTTTATCTGGTGTTAAACGAGCATATAAGTGGACCCCATCAGATTGGTACTTTTCGTCAATTATTTGTGTTTGCTCGTGAAGCTGGGACAATATTTTGCCAGCGGTTAAGGGTATAAGTAATTCTACTTTTTGGGATGCTGCAAAGAGATGTTGAGTAATTAATTGTGCTAAGACAGTAATAGATGCTTGACTAGTGGCAGCATATAAAAGATTATCCCCTTCAATTTGTGGATAGTCACGTTCAGTTTTATCTGCTTTATTATAAGCAGTAATCATTGGTGTATCTTTTATACCAATCTCGGCTAAGACCGCTTGTGTAGTATGAATCGTTTGTAGCATGTTGGGATCAGTGGCATCGACAACGTTAATTAAAAGATCAGCATCCTTTACTTCCTGCAATGTTGCCTTAAAGGATTCGATTAAATTATGTGGTAATTTTGAAATGAATCCCACTGTATCTGAAAGAATAAAACTAAAATTATTATTTAATTTAATTCGACGTACGCTAGTGTCTAAAGTTGCAAAAAGCATATTTTTAACAAAAACTTGCTTAGCTTCATTTTCTTGGGAAAATTTTGTAAGTAAACCGTTCATTGTAGTAGATTTACCTGCATTAGTGTAACCGACTAATGCCACTTTAGGAATTTGGTTTTGATTACGCCGTTTAGCCTTTATCGCTTCTTGCTTTGTAACATGTTCTAGTTCGCGCTTAATAGCCGCAATCTGTTTACCAATAGTTCTTCTGTTTAATTCTAATTTGGATTCACCTGCACCACGATTGGCCAAACTACCACCACGTTGTTGATCTAAATTGTTTTCTGATGGATGCAATCGTGGCAATTCGTATTGTAGTTGAGCCAGTTTAACTTGCAATTGAGCTTGTTTAGTCCGTGCTCTGCTAGCAAAAATTTCAAGTATAAGTTCTGTCCGGTCAATGACCCGCAATTTTGTTAATTTTTCTAAATTACGAATTTGCATAGGTGACAGTTCATCATTTAGTATTAATACTTGTGCTTTCAAGCCATGGGCTATGTTTTTAATTTCATTAATTTTTCCAATACCTAAATAAGTACTTGTGACTACTTGAGTAGCATTTTGGCGCGCTTGACCAACTACATCTAAATTGGCTGCTGTGGCTAAATTAGCGAGCTCAGTCATATAATAATCAAAATTGGGATCATTTAAATTGACGCCAGCGAGAAATGCTTTGATTGGTTGAGGGATATTATTAATCATTTAAGCCTCTTATTCTTTCTTTGAAAATTTAATTGGTAAATTACATCGCTATTGTTCAACTTAAATTAGCCACATGATTACATCTTCTTTCTATAAATTAACTTCAATTGTAATACAAAAGGTTAGGTTTACCAAAATGAAATATTTGGTTGTTATTATTAATTTTGATTAATAAAGTCTCTTTTGTAATCGCTAAAAATTATGATAAATAAAAGCACATCCTTAGTGATGTGCTTTATTTATTTAAAACTAGTTAGTAACTCTTTTTAGTATGATTTTAACCTTTAACGTGCACATAAGCATAATTTGATTGGTGCAGTAATTGCACTGGAATTTAATGGTAACAGTTACTTATATAGTAACTATGTAAGTGCTTAAATTATAAAATAAAGAAAGGAGTGAATAAATGAAAATTTTAGAACCAGACTTGGTTTTTGCCCATGTAAAAGCAACTAGTAGTGATGAAATTATTCATTATTTAGCACAGAAGCTGCAAAATAAGGGTAAAGTTAAGATTTCTTTTGAACAAGCAGTCAAAAAGCGAGAGTTACTTCACCCTACTGGCCTGCCTAGCGGTGAAATCGCAGTAGCAATTCCCCATACAGATGTTGATTACGTTAATGAAGCAGCGATTACATTTGCTACTTTGGCTCAGCCAATAGAATTTCATAATATGGCAATAACAGATGAGATTTTAAGGGTTCAAATTGTAGTAATGTTGGCATTAAAAAATCCACATAGTCAAGTAGAAATGTTACAAAAATTAATGGCCTTGTTTCAAGATCAAAAGCTATTAAAACAACTTAAGGGCATCACTAGTAGTCAAAAACTATATCAGGTCATTTCTGAACATATTTAGATAAAATTTATTTTGGGAGGAATTATTGTGAAACCGATAGTTGATTTCATTATGTATATTGTTGGCTTAGGTCCAACTGTTTTAATTCCAATTATTATGCTGATTTTTGGCCTATGTGTCCGTGTACCATTTACTAAAGCACTCCGAGGTGGATTAATGGTCGGAATCGGTTTTATTGGATTAAACGCAACTGTTTCAATTTTAACTGATGTTATGAATCCATCAATTAAGAATATGATTCAAGTTATGCATTTGAATTTACAAGTAATTGATGTTGGTTGGCCATCAGCGTCAGCGATTGCCTATGGTACGGCAGTAGGTGTAAGTATGATTCCGCTAGGAATTGCAATTAACGTTTTAATGTTAGTAACTAAGACCACATCAACGATTGATGTTGATATTTGGGACTTTTGGCATTTTGCCTTTAGTGGCTCATTAGTTTATGCCTTAACTAAAGATATTGTGCTCAGTTTATTTTTAGCCAGTGTAAATATGATTGTCATTATGGTTACTGCGGATAGAACTGCGCCGCTTTCGGAGAAATATTTAGGATTACCAGGAATTTCAATTCCACATGCTTATGCAGGTTCATTTGTACCTATTGCGGTTATTCTTAACTGGGTGATGGATAAAATTCCTGGTGTTAATAAGATTCATCTGGATGCTAAAGATTTTAATAAAAAGTTTGGCTCGTGGGGTGAGCCGACACTTTTAGGATTTGCTATTGGGATTATTATTGGAATTTTGGCATATGGGTTTATTCCGAGCATCACTGTGGCTACGAAGCTAGGGAAGATAATGCTGATGGGTGTTACTTTGTCTGCAATAATGATCATTACGCCCAAAATGGCTGCTTTACTTTTGCAGGGAGTAGTTCCAGTTTCTGATGCAATTCAATCTTTTATTCAAAAAAAGTTTTCTGGCAAAAGAAAAATTTATATCGGAATGGATACCGCTGTGGGAATTGGTAGTCCTGTTGTGTTAGCTTGTGCTACTTTGATGATTCCGGTAGCATTATTATTTGCTTTTATTTTACCAGGTAATAAATTCTTACCCACAATTGGTTTAGTCGGCTTTGTCTTTATGTTTCCATTAATTGTTTCAATCACTCATGGTGATTTCTTTAGGTCATTTATTATTGGTGCAGTTAATGTAGTTTTAGGATTATGGATAGGTACGGATTTAGCACCATTGGTTACTAGCAGCGCAAGGGCAGCTCATTTTACTATTCCTAAAGGATCATCCTTAATTTCAAGTATTGATTATGGCTCTAATCCATATCCGTGGCTAATTGTGCAAGTAGCTCCATATAAGTTAATCGCATATGCAGTTGGGTTACTTTTGATTATTTGCCTTTGTTGGTGGAATAGAACAAAGATTATTGCAGAAGAAAAGCGTAGAGAAGTTGCTATTCAAGATAAAAAGTAAAATTAAGGAGAATATATTATGAAAAAAATTTTAGTTGCCTGTGGAGCTGGGGTAGTTACAAGTACGTCGGCAATGAATAAGCTACAAGAAGAATTAGCTAATCGAGGAATTTCTGCAGCTGAATATACTTTAGGTCAGTCTTCTGTGGCCCAAGTCGAATCATTGGCTAATGACTACGACCTAGTGATTACCACAACTCAATATGATAATGAGGCTATTAATACACCAGTAATTAATGGCTTACCATTGTTAACAAATATTGGTGTTGAAAATGTCATCGATGAAGTAGTTAAAAAATTGGGTCTTTAGTTTTATTTTGTCAAATTGCTAAGATACTAAAATTTGAAGGGTGATTAACATGATGACAAGCAATTCTGCCAGTTCCGTTAAGGCAAAAAGGCTATTAAATTATTTGGTTAAATCCCCTGGTTTTGTAAGTTTAAAAGAAATTTTAGAAACTTTTAGTATTTCGCGGCGAACAGCTTTTAATTGGTTAAAATTAATTAATCAAACTTTACGTCAAAATAATTTAGACGAAATCATTAACGTTCCTAAATATGGTTATAAAATTACTAATCAGACAAAAAAGAAATTGTTGGCTGATGCTGGGATAATGGAAACCGTATCTAGGTATAGTAAAATTAAAAGTGTCAACGCCGCTGATCGACAAATAATGATTGTTTTGATGCTAATCGGGGAAAACAAATATTGCTCAATTAATGTATTGGCAAGAAAATTTTCCTGCTCACGTAATACAATCATTAAGGATTTTAAAGCACTTAATGAGCGTTTTCCGCAACTCAAAATCGCTAGTTCTAGATTCGGGCATCGAATTATTAGTGATGAGTCGACAATACGAGGAGTAATATACGAATTACTGCTTTATCAAAATAAGCTGGTTTTTAAGTTTATCAAGCATTTGGATTTTTCAATTACTGAAGCTAAGACAATAATTAGTACTGCGCAAAAGCAGTTGGAAATGACTTTTTCGGAAAATTCTATTGAACAATTAGCATATTTGTTAACTTTTACAAGATGGCGGATTGGGCATGGATTATGTATTTTTAGCACAGCAGACTTAGAGTGGATAAAAATTAATACAAGCAATGTTTTATTTACCTGTGAAAAAATATTACAATCATTAATTGGAAAAAAGGTGCCTAGAGGTGAAGTGGTTTTTCTTAGTAAATTTGTTTTGTGTTCACAAGCTACTAAAGTTAATTGTGTTAAGGCCGATTTATACCATAATTTAGATAGTATTGCCCAAGAAATTATTTTTCGTTATGAGCAATTAACAGAGCAAAAAATTTCTGATAAATTATTTACTCAAGTTTTATGTAACCATTTGTATGCCACTTTTTTCCGAGTGAAGTTTGATTTACCATTTTCTTCAAATGAAGTAGATGAAATCAAACGGCAGTATCCAGAATTGGTTAAATTTACAGCAGTTGCATGTGCACCACTTGAACAATTCTTACATAAAAGATTATCAAGCAATGAAGTTGCTTTAATATACTTGTATTTTGGATCAGTTAGCCATAAAAATTATCAAGATTTTTCAGATATGGACAAGTTACAACGAGCAGCATTAGCAGATGTTTTAGTTGTTTGCTCTAGTGGAATAGGTACATCTGCTATGCTTTATCAAGAACTCAGTAAAATGTATCCATTGATAAAATTTTCTTTACCACTAGAAATTCGTGATTTACCGCAAATTTTTAAGCGGTCTTATCAAGCAAAATTAATTATTAGCACGGCTAATTTAACTGATACCGTATATCCTATTCCAGTTGTAAATGTTAGAGCTGTTCTGACTAAGCATGATCAAAGTGCGATTGAAAAATTATTACGCCAAAAAATTCCACGTAAAATTGAGCATAATGAAAGTGCTGTTAATAGTTTAGTCTCTATCATCAATGAGTATGCAGATGTTAAAGATGAAAATGGCTTAAGAATGAGCTTAGATCGCTTTATTTTTCCAAAAAATCAAAAATCTGTTCATTATAATTTACCAACTTTAAGTAATCTGTTATCTGCAAATCATATCAAGTTTTTACATAATAATGATGATTGGAATTGGCAGGACGTGCTGCATTTTGGATGTGAGATCTTAGAGCAAGACGGAATTATCGATGAATATTATTGCGAAAAGATTATACATTTAATTGAGCAATATGGACCGTATATGCTGATAGCTAATAATATCTTTTTAGCACATGCTGCACCTGATACTAGTAGTAAAAAAGCAGGTATAGTGCTAATTTTACTAGATCATCCTTTAGTAATAGAAGCTTGTCAACAAAAAGAAATCGTGACCTGTATGTTTGTCTTATCACCAGGAATGAAACGTGAACATGAAAAGGCTTTGGAACAACTAATTGATATAGTTAGGGATAAAGAAAATGTTTTGCGCTTACTTAAGGCTAAATCTATTCGAGAAGTACGCCAAATTTTATTATGCTTTTAAATAAAATGGTAGTTAAAAAATATTAATTTAGCTTACTGTTAATTGGACTAATAAATATGAAAAAGAATGCGACCACAGAAATAAGGTGGTCGCTTTTGATTATTTTGCATTAGTGAAAATAAAGTGTATAATTGAATCTTATAAGGTACCTAACCAAAATTAAAAACTAAGGAGACTGGTAGAAATGACGGAAACTTTAAGTTACCAAAATGATCAAAAAGTACAAAAAAATCGCTGGTGGATATTAGTAGCTGTAGGTCTTTTTACTTTTATGTCTACGCTTGACGGAACAATTGTCAATATTGCTTTGCCAGTAATTAGCAACGACTTACATATACCAATGAGTCAATCGGAATGGGTTGCTTCACTTTATTTAATCGTTGTTTGTAGTTTTATTTTGTTTTTCGGTAAGTTAAGTGATCTTCACGGAAAAATTAAAATTTTTCGTTTTGGAGCAATTTTTTTTATTGCTGGATCTTTGTTATCAGGGATTAAAGTAAATCTATTATTCTTACTTGTAGCAAGAGCTATCCAAGCGATCGGGGCCGCAATGACTATGGCCACTAACAATGGTATCATTACAGAAATTTTTCCTACAACGGAACGAGGTAAAGCACTAGGGACAATAGGATCTTTTGTTGCTCTAGGCTCAATTGCGGGTCCAGGATTAGGTGGACTTATTTTAAGTAAGCTATCATGGTCATATATTTTTTGGCTGAATGTTCCGGTTGGGATTGTTGCTGCAATAATAGGTGCAATTTATCTTCCTAAGGATATTACCTTCACTACTTCAAGCCTTGATAAAATGGGGTCTTTTAGCTTTGCCTTAGGAATGATTGCGTTGTTTGGGGGCATTTTCTTAGGACAACAATTTGGCTTTACGTCTTTACCAGTTTTAGCAATGCTACTAGTTGGCGTTATTAGCTTTATATGGTTTGTTTCAATTGAAAACCACGCTGAAAATCCATTATTACAATTTAAATTGTTTAAAAATCTCGATTTTTCAGTAAGTTTATTATGTGCACTTTTAGTTTTTATTACTAACTTCTTTTTTAATGTAGTTACTCCATTTTATTTGGAGAATGCACGTCATTTAGCGCCAAGTCAAACAGGTTATATTTTGATGATTTTACCAATAGTTCAATTTTTTGCAGCTCCAGTTGCTGGTGCACTTTCTGATAAAATGAATCCAAAATTGTTAACTTTCATTGGTCTAGTTCTTTTATTAGTTAGCCAAATTTGTTACTCACTATGTAATCTTAATTCTTCAATTTGGCTATTTGTTGGTAGCATTGCAATTATGGGACTAGGAAGTGGCATCTTTACTTCACCTAATAATTCATTAGTAATGAGTTCAGTTCAGCAAAAAGACTTAGGAATTGCTGGCAGTATTAATTCACTTTCACGAAATTTAGGGATGGTAATTGGAATATCGAGTGCAACTACTGTTCTTTTTGCAGCAATGAGTCATGCTAAGGGTGCGCGAGTAACGGCCTATTTACCGAAACAACCAGAAATTTTTATTTATGGCATGCATGTTGTTTTTATTATTTCGATGATTATCTGTTTAATAACTGTAATTTTAAGTGGTTGGCGTTTGTTTAGAAAAGATTAAATTAAAAATATTATATTTATTTAAAGCACTACAATTTGATGTTGATTTATCTCATGTTTTGAGATAATAGAGATTAATTGTGGTGTTTTTATTTGAAATATTATCTTGTATTTTGATTAATTGTTTGTATTTTTTAAACAGCAATAGTAACTATAAAATGGTAAACTTATTAGTGGTAAAAAATCTAGTGATTGCTTGGGAAATTATAAGCAAAAAAACACCCCTATTATAGGGGCGCTCTTTTTATTAACTTGTTCCAAAAACTGATTTTTATAATTCTCGGGAACAATGTTATTATAATATATTAGAACTGATTTTGCTAATATTTTATTCTATTTATATAAAATATTTTCTTTGATAATAATAATTTTTTATTATTGTATCATTGTTATTTTGTCATAGTGAAGCTAGGACACTCGTTTTCCATGATTGACATCAAGCCTAGTTAAGTGATATTTTTTGTATGAGAAGAAAGTTTGGAGTAAGCTATGCAAATAATTGAAAGTTCGATTTTGCGTATTGCAATCGATGAAAAAAGGGCAAGGTTAGTTAATCTTATATCTCAAAATAATCAAATCGATTATTTTAAAGATGGTGATCTGCAAAGGAACCTGATAGTTAATTTTACTGGCGAAAATCAAAATGAAAATTTAGCAAAAATTCTACCTTGGACAATTGTTGATAAAGGTGATTCAAGGATAAGTCTGGCTTTGATTGATGACAATTCAAGTTATAAGAAATTTCCTTATCATTTTGAAGTGATTTTAACTTATGCTGTTGAAGGTAATCGAGTTGATATTAAATATTACTTGAAAAACAATTCCTATAAAACTATGCCATTTTCTTTATCTTTAGCAGTTGATATACCTGATGGTTGGGCAAAAGAGGAAAAGGTAAATGAAGTTATTTTAAGCAAGAATGCTGTTAAATTACAGTGTATCTCGTCTAGTCTTGCCTTAGCAGTAAAGAACAATCAAATTGTTGCTGCAATGAAACAAGCAGAATTAGAAAAAGATCATGGTGAAGAATTTGGTCTATCATTGTTATTAACGTAAACAATTTAATGTTTTTAATAAGATATCAGAGTCAAGCCGACAACGGCTTGTTTTTTTTGCTATAATATATCCATTGTATAATTAAATTGGGTAAGTAAAGAAATATGAATCACAATCATAATCATCCACGCAAAAGTCGGGTTGAAAAACATGCAAAGGATTATAAAAAAAGGCGATATGCCTTAATTTTACTCCTTAGCATCATTGTTTTTGTAATTGTAGCGTATTCGGCCTATCTCTATTTTCGAACTAAAGAGGCTGTTGATAGTACTTATGATAATAGTGCCCATGTGCAAATTAAGCATGGGGAATTTAATGGTAAGAATAGATTCGCAATTTTATTGATGGGTACGGATACCGGAGCTTTGGATCGAACTGATGAAGTGGGTAATACTGATACTATTATTGTTGCAGTAGTTAATCCAAAAAAGAAGCAATACACTTTAATGTCTGTACCACGAGATACTATGGCACAGATGATTGGTACACCAAACTTTCAGGTAGAAAAAATTAATGCTGCCTATTCGATTGGTGGTGCCAAAATGGCAATGGCAAGTGTTTCTAAGTTAATTAATGTACCGATTAAATATTATGCTTTAGTTAATATGAAAGGAATCATGCGCTTAGTAAGCTACGCTGGTGGTATCAAATTGAAGCCAATGCTTAGCTTTGAGTATGGTGGATATGTTTTTAAGAAGGGACAGTTAACCCATATGGGTGGCGGCGGTGCTTTAGCATATTCACGAATGAGATATGATGACCCAGAAGGAGATTACGGTCGCCAGAAACGTCAACGACAAGTAATTACAACACTTATAGAAAAGACGGTTTCACCGGGTACTTTAACAAAACTTGATTCAGTGTTAACTTCAGTTTCAGGTAGTGTTAAAACAAATCTTCCTTTTGATGCTCTGCAACAAATTGCACTTAACTATCGCAGTTCGACTAAGAAGGCACAAAATGATTATCTTCATGGTCATAATGCCACAATTTACGATGCTTCTTATCAAGTCCAATCAACTGAGGAATTACAGCGAATTTCGGATCGTTTGCGCCAGGAATTGGGCTTAAAATCTGAGTTGATTGATAATAATGAGACGTATCAGAATAAACGTAATAAAGAGCGTGGCTTTGACTTTAATGATCCTGAAACTCAGGATTATACTATATTTAATGATTATCAGAATCAAATACAGGAAGAAGGTGATAATTAATGATATTTATAGCATCATTAACACTTTCTTGTGTGTGTCTGGATTTAGTATTGGCAATTTTAAGGCATAGTTTCCGAGTGTTAGGGAGAAATACCTGAGTTTATTATAATCGAGCAGCAGTAGCTACAGCTAAGTTTAGTAAGTACTACTTTGCTGGTTGATTTTATAAGTTACAAGGATCATATTTATACATAATCGATTATAATGCAGTGTAAAAAGTATAGACACTGGTTAATAACATCATTTTTAGTGAGGGATATATACTAGAAATATGAATAAAAATAAAAAATCTTTAACTGTTGCACAGATTATTTGCTTACTGGTTGCAGCTCTTTTCATGTTGATTCAAATGTTTAACTTGAAGGGAATTGCTGCTAGAACACACTATTCATTCATTCGTTTCGTGCCTGATATGCTACATAATATGACTCTGATAATAGTGCCAATGATTTTTGGAGCAGTATATAGTAGAAAAAAATTGAGTGCAAGTGAAAGCTTTAAGTATTGGCTAATGGCTAGTGCAACGCTTATTATTTATTATGTACTTTTTTTCTGTAAGTTACCTGGTCATTTTAATATGTGGCGCACATGGGGCATGTTATTTCCGATTATTGCAAGTACTTCAGTTTTATTTGCGGGATTGCTTTTCAGTTTATTAGTTCAGTCACATTTGTATGATTTGTTGCATAAATTGACAAGCAAGCAGAGCTGGCTTATTTTAAGCTTGCTTACTATTTTTGGCTTTGCTCTCAGTGCAGGCAATCTTACATTTCAATATTCAATTTATGGCTTATACTTAATTCTCTTTTTTGCTTGGGGTATGTTTTTAGCTCAAGTGTCAATTAATGGTAAAGCATTAAGTTTAATAGTTACTGGTGGGTTAATATCACTGGTTGTTGTTTTGATAGGTGTACCTGGCTTTGATGCAGTTTATTGGTCACAAATAGTTGCTGGTAATGGGGGCGGCGATTGGAATCGCGAATTCCTAAACAATCCCTCATCACCATTTATGTTTTTAATGGTAGTGGCTATTTTCTTACTATTTAAGAAAATTATTCTGACCTTTAATACTAAGCAAATGCGTTTATTTGTTCCATTAATTATACTCATGGATGCACCAATTTCGGCAAAATTTATGGGCTCTTTTCGGTTTACTGGTTCTTCAACTATTAATAAGTTACTGGTGATTATTGCCGTCTTAGTAATTATTGGTATGTGGGATCTAATTCTTGAGCGCTATTTGTTTCAGTTTAAGCCCTTTAAGCGAGTAATTACTTATCTTGATCATGAATCTAATTTAGCAAAAATTTGTGAAAAACTGTGGGCTGTTTTTATTAAGTTTATTATCTCTAATCGAGTTAACTTGTTGACCTGGTCTTGGTTCTATCTTTTGAGTTTTGGCTCATTTTTAATTGAATCAGATAATCTTAGAATTCAAATCAGTACCGCTAAGACAATTAATGCCATCGTCTACTTATTGGGGACGAGATTCTTTGCTATTATTTTAACTACTATTTTACTTGATGCCTTATTTTCGGTATTTTATTTTGTAACTACACGTTATTGGACCTCAAATACATTAGTTAGTTTAATTGCGATTGGTTGGGCAGTAGCGAATAAGATTAAATTATTATTGCGTGGTGAACCAATCTACCCAACTGAAATAAGTGAAATTGTAAATTGGAAAACTTTGCTTCCAATGATTGGTAAAACAACTGTAATTGTAATTTTACTTGCAATTTTACTTGTAATTTTGCTTAATGTATTTTTAGAAATTAAGTTTCCGATTAAGAAAAGAGGCTCCTGGAAACGGCGTGGTATTTGGGCCTTAGTCAGTTTATTACTGTTTATGACCCCACTTCGTTTTAATCATGATGGTGGTGCAATCTACCACGTTAATCGAGGCTTTGATAATAAACAAACATTCCGCAACCCTGAACGTGATATTCAAGTCAATGGTCCGGTATTAAATTTTCTAAATTATATTGATTTACAAATTATGGACCAACCGGATAATTATTCGGCCTCATCAATTAAGACTTTAAGTAATAAATATGCTAAGGTTGCAGATAGAATTAATAAAACGCGTAAGAATGATTTACATAACCAGACAATTGTCTTTAACTTAAGTGAAAGTTTTGTTGATCCTAATACTTTTCCAACTATTAGATTTGACCACTCTGTTTCAAATCCAGTTAAGTTTATTGAATCAATGAAGTCTCGTTCTTCATATGGTACGATGCTTAGTGCTGGCTATGGTGGTGGTACGGCGAATATGGAATGGGAAACATTAACTGGTTTAAACATGGGAATGTTTAAATCAACTTTGACCCCATATGTCCAAATCGTACCTAATTTTGATTTTTATCCAACAATCGGTATGAATTTTGATTATAAATCTGCGGTTCACCCATTTATTGGTACGTATTATTCAAGAAGAGAGGATTACCATCGGTTTAAATTTGATAAATTCGTCTATACTGGGTCTAAATATAAAGTTATTGATCAAAAGAAATTAGGTAAGAGTGGTTATAATTCAGACTTTACTACCTATGCCAATGGATTACACCAAATCAATTCACGTAGCGGTGGGCAATTTATCAATTTGATATCGATTCAAAACCATATGCCGTATAACAATTGGTATCCTCATAATGAATACATCGGCAAAATTTCTGGCGAACTATTTAATACACCGGCTATTCGTGAGCAAATGGCAACATACGTTAAAGGAACGCAATATACGGATAAGGCTGTAAAACAGTTTATTGGTGAAATTGATAAAATCAAAAAACCAATTACACTAGTCTTTTATGGAGATCATTATCCAAGTATTATTTCACAAAGTTACACTGCTAAATACCCAGTAGAGATGCATTCAACGCGTTACTTCATTTATTCAAACAAATATGCGCGTGCTCATGGTGCAAAGCTAAGATTACCGCGTAAAGCTAATAATTTTGTTAGCTCAAGTGACTTTATTGCTATGATGCTAGAGCAGACCGATTCAAAGGTCACTCCTTATCAAGCGTTATTAACAGAAGTTCATAAACAATTGCCGGCAATTACCATTAATTTTAAAGGGGACAAAGGATTTGAATTAATTGGTCGAAAGGGACAAGTAATTGATCCCAAGTATTTGACTAAAAAACAACAAGCATTACTTGCTGATTATGAGACAATTCAGTATGATATGACAGCTGGAAAAGCGTATGGATTGAAGATTGATGGCTTTTACAAGTAAAAATAATTTTGTTGACATATTAAAAAAAAATTAGTATGATCACGTTATAATATTTAAGTAGCACTTTGATTCAGGGTTCAGAGAACTAGCATTTGGTGTGAGCTAGGCAGGTTGAAGGTTGCAAAATACAGATTTGGGTAGTTCCAATATCGACTTCAGTTAAGGCGCTATATTGAGCGTAAACGTGGGTGGTACCACGGCTAAGAAAAGTAATTTAGTCGTCCCTAGATTCTATTTTGGAATCTAGGGATTTTTTTTGGAGGAAAAAGATGGCAAACTTTGACATTTTAGAAGATTTAAGATGGCGCGGGGCAATTAATCAACAAACGGATGAATCCGGCTTAACTAAATATTTGCAAGATCATGATAATTTTGCATTATATTGTGGTACAGATCCAACAGGTGATTCGCTCCACATTGGACATTTAATCCCGTTCATGATTCTTAAGAGGTTTCAACTGGCTGGTTACCATCCAGTAATTGTAATTGGAGGAGGAACAGGTTCAATTGGTGATCCGTCTGGACGTAAATCAGAACGGGTACTATTAAGCCCAGAGAAGCTTCATCAAAATGAAGTAGCTTTAACTAAGCAGATGGAAAAATTGTTTGGTACTGCTAATTTTGAAATTGTAAATAATTCAGAATGGTTAGATCAAATAAGTTTAATCGATTTCTTACGTGATTATGGAAAACATTTTCAGGTGAATAATATGCTGAGTAAAGATGTAGTCGCTAGCCGTTTGGAAAATGGTATTTCCTTTACGGAGTTTTCATACCAAATACTTCAAGCAATTGACTTTTATTGCTTGAATAAAGATCATAATGTGCAGATGCAAATTGGCGGAAGTGATCAGTGGGGTAACATCACAGCGGGCATCGATTTAATTCATAAATTGTCCGGTTCAGAGCAACCTGCATTTGGCTTGACTATACCGTTAATGCTGAAAGCCGATGGAACTAAATTTGGTAAATCAGCAGGTGGTGCTGTTTGGCTGGATCCGGAAAAGACCAGTCCGTATGAATTTTATCAATTTTGGCTTAATCAAGATGACCGTGATGTAGTTAAATATTTGAAATACTTTACATTTTTAAGCCATGAAGAAATTGAAGAACTAGAGGTACAAGTAGCAAAGGAGCCTTGGAAGAGAACAGCCCAAAAAGTATTAGCTAAAGAAGTAACAGAATTTGTTCATGGTGAAGCAGGATTAGCAGAAGCAGAAACGATTACTACTGCCCTCTTTTCTGGTGAGATTAAAAACTTAACGGTTAAGCAAATTGAGCAAGGACTTAAGCATGCTCCGATGGCTACAGCAACTTCTGAAAGCAAAAATATTATTGAGTTTTTAGTTGATACTCAAATTGAATCTTCTAAGCGTCAAGCCCGCGAAGATGTTCAAAATGGAGCAATTTATATTAATGGTGAAAAAAAGCAGTCACTTGATTTCAACGTAGACCCAAGTCAAGCATTTAGCGGTAAATATGTAATTGTTCGTAAAGGAAAGAAAAAGTATACTTTAGTGAAAATTAAGGGTTAGATTAAGTGAAATGGCTGTTATTAGCAGGTATTTTATTTATAGAAAGGAAAAAATGCGAGCGCGAATTATCCTTTATTGTCCAACGATAAAAGCTGTTTTATTAATTCACCGCATTAATAAGCGAGATTATTGGGTAGTGCCAGGTGGTCAAGCACACAAGGGAGAAACAGCAAGAGAAACGGCCCTTCGGGAACTTAAAGAAGAGTTAGGGATTGAGTTAGCGGCTCGAGATTTAACTCTACTATATCAATTAGACCAAGATAACGAACAACAAATTTTTTTTAAAGCGACATCCAAATTAATTAGGGCCCCATTAATTCAAGGTGAAGAAAGAACGCGGTCAAGTAGTACTAACATCTATCATCCAGAATGGGTTAAGCTTAAAGATATAGCTAAGATTAATTTAATGCCACCACAAATAGCAGCAAGGCTAGCAGCAGACAATGCTTAAAATTATAATAGCGCTGTAATTGACAAATTATAGTTATTTATTCATAATCATATTTAATGATATAGCCTTATATTATTAAATATAATCTTAGGAGATAAGTATGAATAACCAATCAATTTTAGTTACAACAACAGAGAAGATACCTGGTAAAGAATATGAAATCATTGGTGAAGTTTTTGGAGTAACAACTCAATCTAAAAATTTTTTGAAAGATTTTGGTGCAGGACTAAAGTCAATGGTTGGTGGAGAAATTCGTAGTTATACCAAAATGCTAGAAGAGTCACGTGAACAGGCAATGATTAGATTACGTGAATCAGCACAAAAATTGGGTGCAGATGCGGTGGTAATGATGCGCTATGATTCCGGGTCAATTGGTAATGACATGCAATCAGTTGTTGCCTATGGTTCAGCAGTAAAATATGTAGCACATAATGCATAATTAAGATAAAAAAGTATTCTCGTTCTATGTGAATACTTTTTTGTTACAATAAATATGCCGCTTTAGCTCAGCAGGTAGAGCACCGCCGTGGTAAGGAGGAGGTCCCACAGTTCAAATCTGGGAAGCGGCTTAAGGATAAGGAGTTGATCTTATGGATATAACTAAAGTAATCTGCTTTGTTAAGGAAAAATTGAAAAATGAAAAAACAGGTCATGATTTTTATCATGGTCAACGTGTAGCTCATTTGGCACGGCAACTTTATTTGCAAGATAACCCGACTGCTGACTTGGCTAGTCGAAAAATAGGGATTATTCAAGCAACAGGCTATTTACATGATACAATTGATGAAAAAATTTGTAGTAATCCAGCAACTGTAATCCAGCAAATAAAAGTTGTGTTGAAGCAGGCTAAGTTTACGGAATTAGAAATTCAAGATATTTTGTTTACAATGCAACATATGTCATTTTCTAAAAATATTGGGCATCATTATCAGTTACCATTATCTGGTAGATATGTTCAAGATGCAGATCGACTCGAAAGTCTGGGTGCTATAGGAATTGCACGTGCTTTTACCTATGGCGGATTGCATGGCATTGATATTTATAATCCTAAGATCAAGCCAGAAAAGCTAATTAGTCATGACCAATATCGTAAGCATACTGAGACAACAATTAATCATTTTTACGAAAAATTGTTTCAGCTTGAAGATACAATGAATACTCTTGGTGGCAAAAAAGAAGCACATAAACGCACTGAGTTTATGCATAAGTTTGTCGATCAATTTATGGCTGAATGGAATGTTTAATAAATATTTTTAGTAAGTAAACTGAGATTTTAAATAAGAATCTCATTTTTTGTTTACCGCAAAATAAAAATAAAAAAATTTAGTTGTTGCATACAAAAGCCCTAATCGGCAAGCTATGACAAGTTTTACGCCAAAACAAGAACATTGCTACATCAACACTTTATATTGTATAACAGCTTTGACATAACCACTAAATGTTGATATTTTATTAACTGGAATATCTAGGAGGTCATAAAATGAAAATCAAAAAAATTGTTTCTTTTGCTACCATCGCATTATTTACTGGACTGGCATTGACTGCTTGTTCAGGCAAAAAACAGGGTGGAAATGGTAATTCTAGTGGAAGTGCAAAAAATTCAATTGCATTAATTACTGATCAAACGGGTGTTAATGATAATTCTTTTAGCCAGTCTGCTTGGCGCGGATTTAAAGCTTATGGTAAAGAGCACGGCTTAAAGCAAGGCCGCAATGGTTATCAATATTTTCAATCAAGCGGTTCAGCTGATTTTGAACCAAATCTAGATCAAGCGGCTAAGTCGGGCTATCAAACAATCTTTGGCATTGGCTATAGTTTGAAAGATGCGGTTAGTGCAGCAGCCAAAAAGTATCCCAAAAAGAATTTTGTTATCATTGATGAAGTAATTAAGGGACAAAAAAATGTGGCCTCGGCTAACTTTAGAAGTGAACAGGCAGCATATTTAGCAGGAGTAGTTGCAGCAACGCAAACTAAAACTAATACGATTGGCTTCATTGGTGGAACACATGGCGATATTATTGATCTATTTGACGCCGGATTCACCAAGGGTGTTCATGATCAAGCTAAAAAATTAAATAAAAAAATCACATTATTAAATCAATATGTTGGTGACTTTACTAGTGCTGATAAAGAAAAAGCTATTGCACAATCAATGTATGCCAAAAAGGCTGATATTATTTTTCATGCTTCTGGGATGGCCGGTAATGGTCTTTTCCAAGAAGCTAAATCAATCAACCAAAATCGTCCAGCCAATAAAAAAGTTTGGACGATTGGTGTAGATGTTGACCAATCATACCTTGGCAATTATAAAGATAAAGACGGAAAGAAAAGTAATTGTGTTTTAACTTCTGTAATTACCGGAGTAAATGTTGCAACTCATGATATTGCTAATCGCGCATATAACGGTAAGTTCCCTAGCGGCAAGCAGCTAGTTTATGGCTTAAATACTAATGGTGTATCGATTGAACGTGGGCAAATCAATAGTAAAGCTTGGGAATATTCACGTATAGCAAGGGAACAAATCATTAAAAATAAAATCAAGGTGCCAATTCATCCCAAATAAATAGTTCGTATTTTGATTGATAATTGTTTTTATATCTGCTGGAAAACGATAAAAGTTGAAATTAAACGTATTTTATAATAAAATTAAAGTTATAAAGTTCGCGTTTTTGGAGGATATAATAAACATGGGGAAAAAAATTACGAAATTATTATCACTAGGGGTTGTAGCTACTTCTGCTATCTTACTTTTTACTGCTTGTACAGGCAAAAAACAAGGTTCAACTGGGCAGAGTAAAAAAGATAGTATTGCTCTAATTACAGACAGTAACGGAATTAGCGATCAATCCTTTAACGAAGCCGCATGGGCAGGTTTCAAAGCTTACGGTAAAGAGCATAATTTACAAAAAGGATCCGGATATCAATATTTTGAATCCAATAGTGCCACTGACTTTACCCCAAATTTTGATCAAGCAGCTAAGTCCGGTTATGATACAATTTATGGTATTGGTTATATGTTGAAAGATGCTGTTAAGGCAGCTGCTAAGAAAAATCCAAAGAAAAATTTTGTTATCATTGATGACATAATTACCAAGCAAAAAAATGTTACATCCGTAACTTTTAAAAGTAATGAAGCGGCTTATCTAGCTGGAGTGGCGGCTGCCTATACAACTAAAACAAATAAAGTTGCTTTTATTGGTGGGGCTAAGGCTGTAACAATTGAATCTTTTGCAAGTGGTTTTAAACAAGGTGTTACTGATGCAGCTAAGGCGCTAAATAAAAAAATTGAAGTTACCGAGCAATATATCGGTAATTTCACTGCAACTGATAAGGCAAAATCAATGGCGCAATCGTTATATGCTAATAAATATGATGTGATTTTTCATGCCGCTGGCTCAGCTGGAAATGGCGTTTTTCAGGAGGCCAAAGCATACAATCAAATGAGATCAGCTAGCCAAAGAGTCTGGGTTGTTGGCGTTGATGTTGATCAAGCAAAACTGGGAAATTACAAGTCAAAGGATGGGCAAAAGGGTAACTTTACTTTAACTTCTGTTTTAAAAAGATTAGATGTTGCAACTAAGTCAATTGCAGATCAAGCGGCAAAAGGTAAGTTCCCTGGTGGTAAACATTTGGTATATTCTTTAAAGGATAATGGTGTATCCGTGACTAAAGGAAGTATGTCACCTAAGGCTTGGACTGCCGTGCAAAAAGCCAAAACACAAATTGTATCTGGTCGAGTTAAGGTGAAATAATAAAAAGTAATTAGGTAAAATAAAAACTCTTTGTATCCACAAAGAGTTTTTTATAAAAGGAAATAGGGCTAAATGAAAAACACGACTAATGTAATTGAAATGCGCCACATTGTCAAAGACTTTAATGGCTTTAAAGCTAATAACGATATCAATCTTACTTTGCAAAAAGGTGAAATTTTAGCACTCCTTGGGGAGAACGGTGCTGGGAAGTCTACCTTGATGAATATTTTATCGGGGCTGCTTACGCCATCTGCTGGTGAAATAGTTGTTCGTGGGAAAAAAGTCACCATTAAAAATCCGACAATTGCTAAAAAATTAGGAATTGGTATGGTACATCAACACTTTATGTTGATGGATTCTTTTACTGTATTGGAAAATATTATTTTAGGGCATGAAGTTACTAAAGGGATAAGGTTAGATTTTAAGAAGGCACAACAGGAAATTAAAGAGTTGTCGCAACGTTATAATTTAAATGTTGATCCCTTAAAAAAAGTTAGTGAAATTACAGTGGCTCAACAGCAACGTGTTGAAATTCTTAAAATTTTATATCGTGGTGCAGATATTATGATTTTTGATGAGCCAACAGCAGTATTGACACCCCAAGAAATTACTGAATTTATTCAAATATTACATGGGTTAGCTAACGAAGGTAAATCAATAATTTTAATTACTCATAAGTTAGAAGAAATTAAGCAAGTAGCTGATCGAGTAAGTGTTATTCGTGCGGGTAAAAGTGTCGGTAATTTTAAAGTTGCTGATGTAAGTAATAATCGCTTAGCTGAATTAATGGTGGGACGACATGTTAATATGCAATTAGATAAAGCTCCTGCCATAATTGGTAAAACAATTTTAAAAGTTGCTAATTTAAATGTTAAAAATAAGCAAAATATTCCTGCTTTAAAAGGATTATCTTTTAATTTACGAGCGGGAGAAATTTTAGGTATTGCAGGTATTGATGGTAATGGTCAAGATGAGTTAGTACAAGCTTTAACTGGCTTAACACATATTGATTCAGGTCATGTTCTAATCAATGACCAAGAAACAACTAATCAAGAAGTCCGTAAAATTACCGAAAAAGGTGTTTCATGTATTCCTGCTGATCGTCAAAAGTTTGGCTTAATCTTACCCTTTTCAATTGCTGATAATTTAGCTATCCAGTCATATTATAAAAAACCGTATTCTCATCATCATGTACTTAATCATGATTTGATAAAGCAACATGCTCAAAAATTAGTTAGCCAGTTTGACATTCGAACTACAGGAGTTGAGTCACCAGTAAGTGATCTATCTGGTGGAAATCAACAAAAAGTGATTATTGCTAGAGAATTGAGCCGAGATAGTAATTTAATTATTGCTTTTCAACCGACAAGAGGGTTGGATGTTGGTGCAATTGAATATATTCATCACCAACTGCTAGCTCAGCGAGCTAAAGGGAAAGCAATTTTATTAATTTCTTATGAACTAGATGAAATTATGCAACTATCGGATCGGATAATTGTTTTACATGATGGTAATATTTCTGGGGAAGTTAAACCAGATGATACTAGTGATAAGGAATTAGGTTTATTAATGACTGGAGTTAAGAAAGAAGGTACAACTTTTGCTTAAAGTAACTTCCAAGACTAAACAGAATTTAGTACTAATTATCTCAATTTTGGCGGGCTTTTTAGTTGGGGCAGTTATTATGCTCGTTTGGAGTTATAACCCGCTACAAGCATATTCGTCAATGTTTATGAGTGCACTGGGGAATATGAATGGGCTTGGTGAAACTATTCGTGAAGCGACACCATTAATTTTCACAGCGATTGGCTTCGCAATTGCTTCAAATGCTGGTTTTTTTAATATTGGTTTACCGGGTCAAGCACAGGCGGGGTGGCTAACCTCGATTTGGCTTGTATTAGCTAATCCTAATATGCCTAAGTTTGTGCTACTTCCACTAGCAATCGTTGCGGGTATAATAGCTGGAGCAATTGTGGCTGGTATTGCTGGTTGGTTACGGGCACAATTTGGAACAAATGAAGTTATTACCACCATCATGTTTAACTACATTGTGCTCTATTCTTCGCAGTATTTGATGCAACAAATTATGCCAAGTCGTTTGCGTATTGATACTGACACAACAAAAACAATTTCAGCTAATGGAAGTTTAAAAATTAATTGGTTAAGTTCAATGTTTGGTGATTCCAGAATTAATGCTGGCATTTTTCTAGCAATTATTGCTGTTTTTCTTTATTGGTATTTAATGAAGAAGACAACGATTGGTTTTGAAATTCGGTCAGTTGGAACTAATCCTTTTGCCAGTCGCTATGCTGGGATGTCGACTAAAAAGAATATTATCCTTTCGATGTTGTTATCTGGAGGTTTTGCTGGCTTAGGTGGTGTAGTACAGGGACTAGGGACTTATCAGAATTACTTCACGCAAACAACTAGCCTAGATATTGGCTGGGATGGCTTGTCAGTTGCCTTACTTGGTGGTGGTACTGCAGTCGGTATATTGCTTGCTGCGTTATTATTTTCTATTTTGAAAATTGGTGGTCTAGGTATGCAGACAATTGCGGGTATTCCCTATGAAATAGTTTCCATTGTGATTGCTGCAATTATCTTCTTTGTTGCCATTCAATATGTAATTGGCTTGTTATTTAAGGATAAAGGTTCAACCCCAGATATAGAAAAAGTCTCGCATATTACTGAAGGAGAGCAATAATGAATTTAGTTGCAATTTTATCTTTGCTAGTGTCATCAACTATTGTATATTCAACTCCCTTAATTTTTACTGCTCTTGGTGGAGTGTATAGTGAAAATTCAGGAATTACTAACATTGGACTTGAGGGAATCATGACCATGGGAGCTTTTTCGGCAGTAGTTTTTAATTTAACTTTTGCTACTTCTTTCGGCAAATTGACCCCATGGTTGGGGTTAATTGTAGGAGGAGTAGTCGGGTTGCTATTCTCATTTTTGCATGCTGTTGCAACGATTAATTTTCATGCCGACCATGTCATTAGTGGTACTGTACTCAATCTGATGGCACCACCATTAGCAGTGTTCTTGATTAAAGCAATTTATGATAAGGGGCAAACAGAAAATATTACACAAAGTTTTGGGTACTTTAGCTTTCCTGGATTAGTTAAGCTGCCGCTTATTGGACCAATTCTTTTTGAAAATACATTTGCTCCAGCTTGGGTTGCAATTTTTGTAGCGGTTTTTTTGTGGTGGATTTTATATAAAACTCGTTTTGGTTTACGATTACGCTCTTGCGGTGAAAATCCCCAAGCAGCTGATACGCTGGGAGTCAATGTTTATGGTATGCGCTATGCTGGTGTATTAATTTCAGGCTTTCTTGGCGGTATTGGCGGTGCAGTATTTGCACAAGCAATTTCGGGTAATTTTTCGATTTCGACGATTGTCGGTCAAGGTTTTATGGCTTTGGCAGCTATGATTTTTGGTAAGTGGAATCCTTTAGGAGCAATGCTTGCTTCGCTATTTTTTGGTTTTGCCCAAAGTATCAGTATTATAGGCAATCAGTTACCATTTTTTAATCATATTCCGTCTGTTTATATGCAAATTGCTCCTTATGTAATTACAATTATAATTTTAGTGTTATTCTTTGGTAAGTCAGTTGCTCCAGCAGCTGATGGTCAAAATTATATTAAGTCAAAATAGGAAGATAACAATGAAAGAAATTTATTTTAATCATGATGGCAATATTGACGACTTAGTGTCCTATTTATTGCTATTACAAGCACCAGATATTAAGTTACTTGGTGTTAGTGCAATTGACGCCGATGGTTATCTTGAGCCATCAGTAGAAGTTTGTCGAAAAATGACGGATCAATTTAATTTGCGTGGTGATAAGCTAGCTATTGCTAAGTCGAATTCGCGGGCAGTTAACCAGTTTCCAGAAGCGTGGCGTACGGCATCATATTCCTTTAATTCACTACCATTACTAAATGAGTCTGGAAAAATAACAACTGGTGAAGCCGCTGAACCAGCGCATTTAGATATGATTGATAAACTAAGAAAGGCAGCTAAGCCAGTTACTTTAGTTATGACAGGCCCTTTAACTGACTTAGCCCGTGCTTTAGAAGTTGATCCCAAAATTGAAACAAAAATTGATCGTTTATTTTGGATGGGTGGTTCACTTGATGGTCATGGAAATGTGGTACAAGTAAATGCTGATGGAACACAAGAATGGAATGCTTTTTGGGATCCATTTGCGGTTGATCGAGTCTTTCAATCTGAGATTTCAATGCAAGTTATTGGGCTAGAGAGTAGTGAAGAACTACCACTAACCAATGATCTTAAGATGCACTGGGCAAGTTTGAGAAAATATCCGGTAGTTGATTTAGTAGGTCAAGCATATAGCTTATTAGTAAATCCTCCAATTCAAAGTGCCCAACTTTATTTTTGGGATGTATTGACTACAATTAATGCTTTATATCCAGAAGTGGTTCTAGCTTCGGAAAAGCGAACAGTTAAAGTACGTACCGTGGGTAATGCTGCAGGTCGCTTGGAAGATGATGAAAATGGGCGGGAGATTACTTTAGTAACCAAAGCTGATAAGGACTTCTTCTTTAAAAAGTTTGATGAATTAATGATGCAGACTAAGTAAAACTATAAAAACAGTTCTAGTTTAGAGCTGTTTTTTTTGCTTTATTATAAATAAAGTTAGTATATATACTTACTTATAGTGATTTAAATTAAATTATTTTTTTATATCATTTAGTACAAAGAATGAGAAGATAGTTAGTTAGAAGAGTAGTCTACCTAGATATTAAAAGGATGAAAAAGCAAAATGTAAACAAGTAGTTAGAAGTCAACCAAAAAGACTAACTCAATAAAATACTGAGTTAGTCTTTTTATTTATAAAACTGGCTAATTTTTAGAAGCAATCTATACTAGAATCATTGCCGGCTTAAGCCAATGAATCCCAAGCTGGTAATTCAGTTGCAGGGCCTTCGGCTAAAGTGATTTGTTCAGAAGTTAGATACTTCTTATGAACAGCAACTTCATAAACGTATTCTTTAAACCATTCATTGTTCATTACAAAAAAGCCCTTGTCACCATTTTTTTCACCCCAGGAATTTTCTACTTTCCACTGGCGAATGTGACCCTGATCTTCGTCGACGCCAACAAGAGCCATGGCATGACTAAAGTAGCCGGCACCAGTTCGCAATCGATCAGCTTTTGACATTTTTAAATCAACCCCAAATAGGTCACTTAATTGATATAAGTTGCTATCTAAATAGCCTTTTTGCCGATCACTTTGCTCACCAACATCATTGCCAAACCAAACAGCTTCGCCATCTTTTAACTGGTTAACACTAGCACGTTCTAAGTATTCAATGGGAACATTGAGCCATTGAATGTGACAAGTGCCATCAATGTTATTGGCATCGGGCAAACTATAAAGTTTATTGTATTCATGGTCTGGAGCGTTAGCTAGAAGTACATAATCATTAAAGTCAACATCGCCCATATATTTATGTAGAAATTCTAGTGGGGTTAATTCTTTGTCTAAGTGATAATTTTTATCATCATCACGATATTCTAAATCAAACTTCTTAGGTGGCTCTCCTACAGCAATAGCTGTCATTCGATAAACCTCACTTAAGAATTGTTCACGAACGAGTTTGATTTTTTCATCTTCTCCTGCCTGCTTTAATTTACGTAGAACCAATGCGTCTTTTTTAAGCTTATCGCCTAAGGCTTTGCCAAAGCCAGCTGTATTATTTGCATTAAAGCTTTCCGGCATTGCATATGAAGGTACAACACCGTACTTTTCGATTAAGGCTGTTGCCATTTGAAAATGCCCGCCATCTTTGCCAGCATTATTTAGATGAGTTCTAACAATACGAGAATCAAGTGGCTCACTAGCTGTTGCAATAATATAGTTATAGAAATTATTAGCTCGTTCAATTTTGTCCCAGAAAAAGTTATAACTTTGTGAAAAAGTAAAGTTTTTACAATGATACTTTTGCCCAAAATTATGACGTAAAATATTTAGCGTCGCAAATTCCCAGCAACGACCAGATTGACGTTGATTGGTTACATTATCAGTAGCTAATTCTGTAGAAAAAACACGGGTTAGTTCATTTTGCACCCGATCATTATAAGCAGCAGCTAAGACACCACTTTTTTGTGCAGCCCTAGCAACAACCTGATTTTGCGTGCTTTTATTAAAATCAGCTGAAAACTTTTCTAATTCTTGTAAGGTAAGTTTGTATCCCATAGGTGAATCTCCTTTTAATTTAATTTTAAATCACTTCATATTTTAATCTAAAAGAAAAACGAGTTCAATAAGTGAACTCGTTTTTAGGAATTATAGGGTTGATAGTTTTGTCAGAATTGTGTTATTTAAGTTAGTCAATTTTTATTGAATTATCATTTTTATCTGTACTTTGCTTTGGTAAGACGACGGTTAAAACACCATTTTCATATTTGGCACTAATTTCATTAGCAGCGACATTTGGCAATCTAAAGCTTCTAGAAATGTGACCAATACTTCTTTCACGGTGAATAATACTACTATTGTGGGCAACATCCTTAAATGCTTTCCTCGACCCAGCAACACTTAAAATACCATTGTTGTAGTTTAAGCTAATATCATCTTTATTCATACCTGGCATATCAATATTAATTACATAATCATGATCATTTTCAGCCACATCAGACTGCATTAATTTTGTTATTTCAGTCTCATCAAAAAATTTTCTCGGAAGATCAAACCAATCATTCATTGCATCGAAAAAGTCATTGTGACGATTTATCATTTCATTTGTCATAGTAAAAACTTCCTTTCAAAATTAAATTATTTTATTACAGAAGGCTTTCAATTCCTCTGTACAATTATTATTATAGTATTCAGCATTGAAAAATAAAAATAATTAGCACTCTTATTTTTTAAGTGCTAATTATGTGGTGGCTATCCTTTTATTATAAGAATTATAGCTTGTGGATTATTAAAATGAGGAGAAGAAGTTTTGACTTATTATCAGAAGATGACCCCAGAAGGCTATCAAAAAATTGAGATGGAAATTGCTCGTTTAAAAAAAGAGCGTCCAAGGCGAATTAAAATTTTGCAGGCAGCTCGAGCATTAGGTGATTTATCAGAAAATACCGAATATACCGAAGCTAAGCGCGAGTTAGGACATTTGCAAAGTAGATTACGTTATTTAAATAAGCAGTTGAATTATGCTGAAATTATTAAAAAAACTACTGATGGTAAAGTTGATTTAGGCAAAATAGTCACACTTGAGATTGGTCAAGAAAAAGAAACTGAGACATACCAAATTGTTGGTCGGATGGAAGCCGATGTTACTAAGGGTAAACTTGCCTTTGATTCACCATTGGGACAGGCGATTATGAAAAAAACTGTGAATACGACTGTAGAGGTAATAGCTCCTGCGGGAAACTATCAAGTAACAATTAAAGCGATCGATTAAAGACACCCCATTTAGTCGTACTTAATGTTAGTAATATAGTGTCCTATTAGGAATTAGTTGTGTCATATCTGAATTTAGATATTAAGTTTCGAGGAAGGAATTAGAAATCTTCTCGAAATGGATGGTCGAAAAAGCTAGCTATTTAAGAAAAGTTAATGATCATTTCATAAAATTACTTTTTTTTGCTATAATATGGATTTTGAAGAGTATACAATTAGTTAGATAGAGGTAGTTTTGTGAATACACCAGCATCAAGAGAAGGTAACCTAATACGCTATATTGTTTATTTTATTTGCTATTTAATGACAGCTGGCGTAATCAAGCTAGTTATTGAAAATCTGCCAATTCATATTTGGAATTTTATCTTATTTGCAACAATTTCCTTAATGGTTTTGTTATTTTTTATTTATCGCTTTAATCGAGAGCAACGCTTCTTTGCTCCAGGATTAGCCAGGTCATGGATTAGTAATTTTGCGCTTATTATTGGCATGACCCTGCTAATTACTGTATTCAGAATCAGTATTTCTTGGTTGCAATCGTATAATCACTTGCAGTTGTACGGTCTACAAACAACATATTTACACCATGAAGGGGTGGCAAATTATTGGTTCTTTTTGCTTGCGTTAGGAATAGTTTTACCGATATTACAAGAGTTTTTAATTACTGGCTTTTTGTTTAACTATGCTTTTAGGCGTGATAATGTACCTACCGCTATTTGGGGGATTATTACATCTGGAATTTTATTTAGTTTGCTTAATTGGCAAAATTCAGCAACATTATTATTAATCAATTTCTTTTTTGGCGCTATTTTTGCTTGGTCTTATTTGTATACACAAACTTTATGGATGCCGATTTATTTATCTGTTTTAAATGGTGTTTTACTTTTAATTATGACGTAAACTTAAGAACCAATGTATTAAGATAACTAAATTGCTTGGTCTGTTTTGGGATCAATTATAAGAATTAAATTACATAAAAAACGTAGGTTAAATCCTTAGGATTGACCTACGTTTTTTATATAGTATTAAGCGGATAGCGTGAATCGAACCCGCATCTTCAGCTTGGGAAGCTAACATTCTACCATTAAACTATACCCGCATTTCCTATTTATTTTACCATAGTTTTTTAGAAAAACCAACTTTCGGCAAAATTTTTGGCTACTGGGCCATTTTAGTGGCAACTAGATTTACGTCACGCGTAATTAGTGCGGAAAAATTTTGAAATAACCACTGGCGTAGTTCATCTGGCTCAATAACTAATGGCATCCGATCATGGATTGGTTGCATTATTTGATTAGCGGTGGTAGTAACCATTGAAAAATAATCGTTTTGGTAAATACCAGCAATTAAAGTCAGGGGCTCGTTAGAATTATGAAAACTATATTGCTCATGTGCTTGTTTACCGTATTTAGTAATATAAGTTTCCTGTGCTGTTTCAAAAAAGCAGTTTGTAACAATAATGCATCGTCTACGTGCAAAAGATGAATCCCACATAGATGGCCGTTGATTGAAGAAACGTTCTATTCGAGCATTGAAAATAACTTGATTTTGATTCATTGGCTTGGGATAGCCCCAAGTTTTAGGAATTAAAAGTAACTGATTATTTTGATATAAGAGTATAGGGGCCTTTTTTTTGGGGAAAAATATTAGAATTTTGCGGTAGATTCGAATCTGGTTCTATTAATGGTAATTTTAAATCGGTAATTAAGTATTTTTTGATTTCAGCTAAGCTTGGTATTTGGAATTGATGACACATTTGATCCTCTGTATTTTATCATGGCTTGATTTTTGGTAGAATTAGTTGTAATTACTGCATTAAAAAGATTTTAAAATTTTTTTCAACTTTCGGCAAGGAGGATACTAATGAAAAATAAAATACTACTTACGGGTGATCGTCCAACTGGTAAATTACACGTTGGACATTATATTGGTTCATTAAGAAATCGAGTTAAATTACAAGATTCTGGTGAATATCAGCCATATATTATGATTGCCGATACTCAAGCACTTACGGATAATGCACGTAATCCAGAAAAGGTTCGTAATAGTTTAATTCAAGTTGCGCTTGATTATTTGGCCGTCGGTATCAACCCAGATAAATCAACCATTTTTGTTCAATCACAAATTCCCGCCTTATTTGAATTAACAGCCTATTACATGGACTTGGTTACAGTTAGCCGCTTGGAACGAAACCCTACTGTTAAGGCAGAAATTAAGCAAAAAGGGTTTAATGATTCAATTCCAGTAGGTTTTTTGAATTATCCTGTTTCACAAGCTGCTGATATTACGGCTTTTAAGGCCACAACTATACCAGTAGGTGACGACCAAAAACCAATGTTGGAACAGACAAGAGAAATTGTTCGAACTTTTAACCGTGTATATAATTGTGATATTTTGGTGGAACCAAAGGGTTACTTTTCGACTAAAGGACAGGGAAGATTGCCTGGGCTTGATGGAAACGCTAAGATGTCAAAATCTTTGGGCAATGCAATTTATCTTTCAGATGATGCAGCAACTGTCCAAAAGAAAGTTATGTCAATGTATACTGATCCTGGGCATGTTCATGTACAAGACCCTGGTAAGATTGAGGGTAATATCGTCTTTACTTATCTTGATATTTTTGATTCTGATACAGCCAAAGTGGCAGAATTGAAAGAAGATTATCAAAAGGGTGGATTAGGCGATGTCAAAATAAAACGATATTTAAACAAAGTATTAGAGCAGGAATTAGCACCAATCCGTGAACGTCGACTCCGATATGAAGAAAAGATTGATGAAGTTTATGAGATGCTCGAAGCAGGCTCTAAACAAGCTAATATTGTCGCAAATCAAACATTGTCTGAAGTACGTGATGCGATTGGCTTAAACTACTTTAAGAGGTAAAAAATGCGTGATCGGATTCCTTGGAAACAATACTTTATGATGCAAGCTTTAGTAATTGCGCAGCGTTCTACTTGTGATCGTGCCTTAGTAGGCAGTGTTTTGGTAAAAGATAATAGAATTATTGGAACTGGTTATAATGGGTCAGTTAGCAATGAGCCACATTGCGATGATATTGGGCATCAGATTGTTGCTAATCATTGTGTGCGAACAATTCATTCAGAAATGAATTCATTGATTCAATGTGCGCGCAACGGTGTTTCAACTGATTATACGGAAATTTATGTTACACATTTTCCTTGTTATAATTGTGCTAAGGCTTTAGTTCAAGCGGGTATTAAAAAGATAAATTATTACTTTGATTATCATGATAATCCCTTGGCAATTGAGCTTTTTAAAGATTGTGAGGTTCCTTATGAGCAAATTAAAATTAATCGCAACTATGTTGAACAGCTGGCACATAAGCTTGAAGATGTTGAAAACTAAATTAAGTTCTATAGTTGTATTAGTTAGTCTATTTTTAACGATGACCGCATTTTCTGATCCTAATATTAAGGATGAATGTCACCTGTTAGATAAAGAAACTAGCCATTTAATTGTTGCTAAAAATGGGCGGTATTTACAAACTAGTGAGCAACCTCAGATTGTGGTGCAAACGGTTCAACGAATAAATGATTTGACGCCACATCGTTTAGCTAAGGCTAAAAAAACTGTCTTTATCGTTGTAGGGGTCAAAAAAGAAAAGCGGAATGTCCAAATTTATTCTAGTAAGGATTTGCATGGTGCTTTTACAGCAGATGTGCGGGGAAGTATTATCCGATCACAATCTGCCGCCTTACTTAGCAAGGACAAAAAAGAATTTAACAAGGGCTTGAGATTTGTTTTTCGCGCTTGTGCAACGACCATTGATCAACGCTACCAATATGCCCTTGATAAATATGATTTAACTAGTAAGGAACGGGCGCAAGTCATTCATCCGCATCGATTGGCTTTGCCGATTGCTATGGCTTTAGTTATTGTAATTGCTGGCCTAGCGTATTTTTTCAAAAGTAATTTACATATAAAAAATAAGTAAAAGGATTGACCACCTTAAGCGTGTGTGTTACTATCGACTTGCTAATTAAATAAAACAAATAAACTGTTAGGTGAGACTCCTACGTGAACATATGCTATCGCTCAGAAACATCCAGAGATGCCAATGAGTCAAATAGTTATCGTCGATTTAAGGCGCTAACCAGATAGCTAGCTTAAGGCTTACGTCACGTAGTGTTAAAACTGAACGACGAGTACTTGATAATACCTTGTTTAAAAGGAGGGAGCGCCTAGCGGATGAAGCGGATGGGGGCTCTCTTTTAGTTTGTTTGAATTTTGGAAAAGAAGGAGTGAGAATAATGTTGAAAAAAGCCAATGAATCAGCTACTAACCAAGATTTGGAGCTGGTTAAAAGTATTGCTAAGGAAAGTAGAACTGAGACACTAGCACGACTACATACTAGCAGTGATGGGTTAACAAGTGAACAAGCTGTTCGCAATAGAGAAGAATATGGTGCAAATACAATTACGTCTAACAAACATAATTCTAAATTGCATTTTTTGACAGAAGCTTTTATTACTCCTTTTAGTTTAGTATTAATTGTTTTAGCATTTTTATCATTATGTACCGATTATATTTTTGTTCCAGCCGGTGAAAAAGATTTAACAACGGTAATAATTATGTTAACGATGGTCTTTATTTCAGGGATAACTAATTTCATTCAGAATATCAGATCATCAAATGCTGTTGATTCACTCTTAAAGATGGTTTCAATTACAACTGACATTATTAGAGACGGTAAGGATCAAGAAATTGATACTAGTGAAGTGGTAGTTGGTGATGTAATTCGGCTTGCAGCTGGTGATATGGTTCCGGCTGATATGCGTCTTTTAACGAGTAAAGATTTATTTTGCTCATCGAGTTCATTAAATGGAGAATCGAATCCAGTTGAAAAAATTGCAACCAAGAAACCTAAAATTGGCGCAGATCGTGATTATTTAGATTACCCAAATATTCTTTATGAAGGGACAACGATTGTTTCTGGATCTGGACTTGGTGTTGTATTTGCTACAGGTGAGCGGACAATGTTCGGCAAGCTGGCACATGATATTTCAAATCAAGATGTAAAAAACACTGCATTTGATGTGGGAATTAAAAATGTGTCTAAGCTATTAATAATTATGACGGCTATTATTGCCCCATTGGTTTTTATTATTAATGGTTTAACTAAGGGAGATTGGGTTAATGCCTTAATTTTTTCAATTGCAACTGCAGTTGGGTTGACGCCAGAAATGCTGCCTGTAATTGTGACAACTAATTTAGTCAAAGGTTCAATTGAAATGTCCAAAAAGGGCACAATTGTTAAAAAGATGAATTCGATTCAAAATTTTGGCTCAGCCGATATTTTGTGTACTGATAAAACAGGAACTTTGACTCAAGATAAAGTGGTTTTAGAACGGCACTATGATTTAAATTTACATGAAAATCCTCATATTTTAGAATTAGGTTATCTTAACTCATATTACCAGACTGGAATGAAAAATTTGATTGATAAAGCAATCATTGAAGCAGCTGGTGATGAATTAGATATTAATGAAATTCAACGTGATTATAATAAGATTGATGAAATTCCGTTTGATTTTTCTAGAAGAAGAATGAGTGTAGTCGTTGAAAATGCTGATCTTGAACATGGCGAACACTTGCTAGTAACTAAAGGCGCTTCTGAAGAGATGATGGCTGTTGCCACTAAAATTGAAGTCGATGGGCAAATTTTACCGCTAACGCCAGAACGTAAACAAAAAGTAATGGAAAAAGTTAACGAAATGAATAGCGATGGATTGCGGGTTATCATGTTGGGTTATAAGCGTAATCCAGCTCCTGTGGGAGAATTTTCTGTTAAAGATGAAGAAAACTTGATATTATGTGGCTTCTTAGCCTTTCTTGATCCCCCAAAGGAAAGTGCCAAAGCGGCTTTGGCAAAGCTTAAAGAAGACGGTATTACAGTTAAAATTTTAACTGGCGATAATGAAGCAGTTACGCGAACAATTGGTTTGCAAGTAGGTTTAAATGTAGATACGGTTTACTCTGGGGCTGATTTAGAAGGGAAAAAACCGGATGAATTGGCAAAGATGGTAGAAGAATGTAATATTTTTGTGAAGTTATCACCAGAAGACAAAACTAAGATTATCAACTTGTTGAAACAAAATGGTCATACAGTAGGCTACATGGGTGACGGTATTAATGATGCACCAGCAATGAAAGCGGCAGATGTTTCAATTTCAGTAGATACAGCTGTAGATATTGCGAAAGAATCAGCCGATATCATTTTGCTACATAAGGATATGAATGTCTTAGAAACAGGGGTTAGAATTGGACGTAAAGTCTTTGGTAATACTACTAAATACATTAAGATTACCCTATCTTCAAACTTTGGTAATATTTTATCGATTCTAGTTGCGTCCTCATTTTTACCATTTTTACCAATGCTGCCCTTGCAACTATTGGTTTTAGATTTATTATATGGAACTAGTTGCTTATCATTACCATTTGATGAAATGTCTGATGATTATCTCAAAGAGCCACGAATTTGGTCGACTAAGAAATTACCAAAATTTATGTTTTACTTTGGTCCAACTTCTTCAGTTTTTGATATTCTAACATTTGGCTTATTATACTTTATAATTTGTCCGTATTTAGTTGGTGGTAGCTTTAATGCAATTAGCCCTAGTCAAAAAATAGCTTTTATAGCCTTATTCCATACGGGGTGGTTTATTGAATCACTGTGGACGCAAGAAATGGTTATTCATGCCTTGCGTGACCAGCGCTTGCCGTTTATTAAGCAACATGCTACAACCACCGTTGTCTTGTCTACTTTCGGTGCTGGGATTATCGGAACATTGATTCCATTTTCCTCTTTAGCAGGTAAGCTTGGTTTTGGTAAGATGCCATTAAGCTTTATGTGGATTATTTTAGGAATTTTAATCCTTTATATCTTACTGACGACTTTGGTAAAGCATTTTTACTTAAAAGATGAAAAATTTCTAATTTAAAAAATATGGCTAAAGGTTAAAAAGGGAATTCCAGGAGGAATTCTCTTTTTTGTTGGTGTAGTATTATATAATATAATGAATTATACGAATCTTAAGGAGAAAAATGAAAATGGCTGATAAAAAAACTTTTTACATTACGACCCCAATCTATTATCCATCTGGCCGCCTGACCATTGGTAATGCTTACACTACTATTGCTGCTGATGTTATGGCTCGATACAAGCGTAGCCAGGGTTATGATACTTTCTTTTTAACTGGAACTGATGAACACGGGCTAAAGATTGAGCAAAAAGCTGAACAGCAAGGAATCAAGCCACAAGAGTTTGTTGATAGTATGGCAGCAGATTACAAAAAATTATGGAAAAGCCTGGATATTTCTTATGATAAGTTTATTCGCACCACTGATGAGCAACATGTTAAAGGCGTTCAAAAAATATTTGAACGTTTGTTAAAACAAGGTGACATTTACCTTGGCGAATATACTGGCTGGTATTCAGTTGAAGATGAGGAATACTTTACTGAGTCACAATTGGCCGAAGTTTATCGTGATGCTGCGGGCAAGGTAGTTGGTGGCAAGGCACCATCTGGTCATAAGGTTCAACTGGTTAAGGAACCATCATATTTTTTCAAAATGAGCAAGTATGCTGATCGACTTTACCGCTACTACCAAGATCATCCTGAATTTATTCTGCCTAATTCGCGCGAAAAGGAAATGGTCAATAATTTTATTAAGCCGGGGCTAGAGGATTTGTCGGTTACTAGAACCACAGTTTCTTGGGGAATTCCTGTACCAAGTGATCCTAAGCATGTTGTTTATGTCTGGATTGATGCTTTATCAAACTATATTACCGCCTTGGGTTATGGCTCTGCTGATGATTCTTTGTTTAAAAAATATTGGCCAGCTGATGTTCACTTGGTTGGTAAGGAAATTGTTCGTTTTCATACAATTTATTGGCCAATTATGTTAATGGCTCTTGATTTACCGCTTCCTAAACATATTATTGGTCATGGTTGGGTATTAATGAAGGATGGTAAGATGTCTAAATCAAAGGGTAATGCCGTTTATCCGGAGTCAATTACCAGCCGTTATGGTGTAGACGCTTTACGTTACTACTTAATGCGAGCATTACCTTTTGGTTCTGACGGTATTTTTACACCGGAAGACTTTGTTGAACGAGTTAACTATGATTTAGCCAATGATTTAGGTAACTTGCTAAATCGGACCGTTTCGATGATTAATCAGTATCAAATGGGTCTTGTTAAGCCAGTTAGTGAACAAGATGAATTGGGCAAAAATTTAGCTGAAACTGCGCATAAAGTGATTAATAGTTATCAACAAGAAATGGACACGCTTCACTTTACGCAAGCAATTGATGACATATGGCAATTAGTCAGTCGTGCTAATAAATACATTGATGAGACAGCGCCTTGGATCTTAAATAAAGAAGACAAAAAGAATGATTTAGCGCGAGTCATGGCTAATTTAGCAGAAAGTTTACGTATTATTGCATTATTAATCGCACCGATTATGACGCGGACTGCAGGCAAAATATACAAGCAATTAGGACTTGATTGGAATAATTCTGCGCAAAAGCAACTTAAATTTGGTGGCTACAATTGGAATATCAAAGTTGCTGCAAAAGCACAGCCAATTTATCCACGTTTAAAGCCAGAAGAAGAAATTAAATATATTAAAGATGAAATGGCAAAAGCTAAGCCCAAGAAGCAATCCCGCAGTGAAAAAGAGCAAAGCAAAGAAATTACAATTGATGATTTTGCTAAGATTAAAATTCAAGTTGGGCAAATTTTAGCAGTTGAGCCAGTTAAGGGCTCTAATAAGTTATTACAATTTCAATTAGATTTTGGTGCAGCAAACAAACGTCAAATTTTAAGTGGAATTAGGAAATATTATCCAGAAGCAAGTGAATTAGTAGGTAAAAAAGTACTGGCAGTAACTAATTTAAAGCCACGTAAGATGCTAGGAAAACTTAGTCAAGGCATGCTTTTATCTAGTGAAAAAGCAGGACAAGTAAAATTAGCTATTGTTGGTGATGAGCATGAAATTGGGGCAGAATTAGGTTAATGGAATTAATTGATAATCACACCCATTTACAAGACAAACCTTTTCAAGGAAAAGAAGAGTTTTACCTTGAACGTGCACATAAATTAGGGGTAACCAAAGTAATTTGTGCTGGTCAAGACCCTACTTTTAACCAACAAGCAATTGCCTTAAGCCAGCGTTTTGATCAAGTTTACGCAATGGTTGGCTATTGTCCTGATATTGCTAAAGCTTATAATCAAAAGGCTGAAGATTTATTAATTGAGCAGTTGCAAACTCCTGGTGTGGTAGCGATGGGAGAGATTGGGCTCGACTATTATTGGGATGAAACGCCGCGAGAAAAGCAAAAAGAGGTATTTGCTCGACAAATTGAGGTTGCACATGAATTAAAAATGCCAGTTGATGTCCATACGCGTGACGCTTTTGCGGATTGTTACGAAATTCTCCAGCATAGTAATCTAGAATATGGTGCAGTCTTGCATAGTTTTAATGGCAGTGTTGAATGGTTAGCAAAGTTTTTAGCTTTAAATGTTAACTTCTCCTATTCAGGTGTGGCGTCTTTTACTAAAGCGACGCAGGTGCATGAATCTGTCAAAAATACTCCACTAGATCGGTTACTGATTGAAACGGATGCACCATTTTTGACACCTAAGCCATACAGAGGCAAGCAAAATGAGCCGGGTAACGTTTATTATGTTGCACAAGCTATTGCTGAATTGAAAGATATACCAATACAAGAGGTTGCTCAAGCAACTTATGCTAATACAATGAGGATTTATGGGCTTAACTAAAAAACATTTTAATGCAGTAGTTGTTGTTGAAGGAAAAGATGACACAATTAGGTTAAAACAATTTTTCCCGGGAATTGAAACAATCGAAACAAATGGTTCCGATGTGCCAGATGCCGTTTTAGTAGAATTAAAAGAATTAGCTAAAAAGCGCGATATAATTGTTTTAACTGATCCTGATTTAAACGGAGAACGGATTAGACGGTTGGTTACTGAAGTAGTGCCAAACGCGAAGCAAGCATTTATCACTCGTCAAGAAGGTCGACCACGTAAAAAAGGAAATTCGTTAGGAGTTGAGCATGCCTCAAAGGCTACGCTGACTACAGCTTTGAGTGATTTACATGAAAGTAAAATGCAAAGCAGTGATTTGACTAGAGCAATATATCGAAAATTAGGTTTAGCTAGTGACTTAAATTCGCGTAAATTACGGGAAAAAGTAGGAATTAAATTGCGAATAGGTTACGGGAATGCACAACAATTTTATAAACGGTTACAAACTTTTGGGGTAACTAGTGCTCAACTTGAGAAAGTAGTAGAGGAGGTTAATAATGAATAGTGATATGCCAATTGGTTCAAGTGTAAGAACCCAAGCCATTATTAATCGTTATTTTTTACGAGCTAAGAAAAATCTCGGCCAAAATTTTTTGGTTGACTTAGATGCTCTCGAAGGAATTGTTCAAGCCGCAGAGATTAAGTCCAATGATCAAGTAATTGAAATTGGTCCAGGAATAGGTTCATTAACTGAACAATTACTATTGGCAGGGGCAAAAGTCTTTGCCTATGAAGTCGACGAAACTTTGCCCGAAATTTTACAAAATGAATTACCTGCAAAAATCAATGGTGTCCCGATAAAAGAGCGCTTTAAGCTTATGATTAAGGATATCTTAAAGGCGGATTTTGCTACTGATTTGGCGGATTTTTTTGATTTAACTCAACCAGTTAAAGTAGTGGCAAATTTGCCATATTATATTACGACGCCAATTATTTTCTTTTTAAATGATACAAAGTTAAATTTTTCCAGTTTAACTTTAATGATGCAAAAAGAAGTAGCCGAGCGGCTTAGTGCGCATCCAGCTACTAAAGAATATGGTCCACTTACAATCTCTGTCCAAACGCAAATGAAAGTAAACCTTGCCTTACAGGTAAAAAGCAAGTCTTTCATTCCAAGACCTAAGGTTGATTCTAGTGTAGTTGTTTTGCAGCCTTTGCCTAAAAAAACAGATGTTGGTAATATTAAACATTTTAATCGGGTAGTCAAATGTTGTTTTGCCCAAAGACGCAAAACATTAAATAATAATTTAAAAACTTTAATTCCTAATACCTTCCAACGGGAAGCACTGATTAGTAACTTGGGTGTTGACTTACATACTAGACCAGAACAATTGACGATTGACCAGTTTGTCGACCTAGCCCGAGCCATACCAATTAAAAATTAACCAAAATATTCGGATTTAGCTTTAAAAATGATTGAAAAAATAATGATAACATGGTAGAATTCCCCCAAAGGAGTTGTTATCAGTGCCAACATCAATTATTACCATTAAGCAAAAATTGGATTCACATTTGGGTGATTCATTAACTGTGGTTGCAAGAGCAGGTCGGAAGAAGGTTACTAAGAGACGGGGAATTTTGCGGGAAACATTTCCAGCAGTTTTTGTGGTTGACTTAGATCAAGATCAGAATAATTTTGAGCATGTCTCATATAGTTATACCGACTTGTTAACCAAAAACATCACTTTAAAGTTCGATGATGTGACGGAATAGTTACAGTAAAAAGTAAAAATAATTTTTTGGTAGTAACATTTTAAAATGTTAGTGCCTTTTTTTGTGGTTCAGAGTATAGTAGAAAAAGTAAACATTAGAGAGGATAATTTATGAAACGTTCAGAAAGACTAGTTGATATGACGAAATATTTAATGGAGCGACCACACAATCTGATTTCATTACCTTTTTTTGCAACGCGCTATGGAGCCGCTAAGTCATCAATTTCTGAGGATTTAACTATTTTAAAGCATACTTTGGCTGATAATCAAGATGGTATTTTAGAAACAGTTGCTGGAGCTGCTGGAGGAGTAAGGTATATTCCGTTTTGGGGTAAAAAAAATGTTACCCAATATTTACAAGACTTGGCTAAAAGAATTGAAAGTTCAGAACGAATTTTAGCAGGTGGTTTTGTTTATCTTTCAGATATTTTAGGTAATCCACAAGACTTAGATAAAATTGGGAAAATAATTGCTACTCGTTATGCTTATTCCAATATTGATGTGGTAATGACAATCGAGACTAAGGGAATATCATTAGCTCAAGCAGTTGCACGGTATTTGAATGTACCATTTATTACAGCCCGCAAGCGGTCAAAGGTAACTGAAGGAGCTACTGTCTCCGTTAATTATATTTCTTCTTCGCTTGATCGTGTTTCCAAAATGGAACTTCCCACTAGAGCTTTAAAAGAAAATTCAAATGTCTTACTAGTAGATGATTTTATGATGGCTGGTGGTACCTTGACGGGGATGAGACAGTTAGTAAAAGAGTTTAATAGTAATATTGCTGGAATTTGTGTTTTATGTGAAGCGGACTTTGATGATGAAAAAGTAATTGAGGGACACTTATCTTTAATTAGGATAAAAGATGTAAATGATAAGCAAAAGATAATTGTAGCTGAACCCGGTACACTACTTGGACATACTAACTTTAACCGCTTTTAGCATATAAAATGATATGTTAAAATATGGTAGTAACTTAAGAATATAAAAGAGGCTGAATTTAATGAAAAAATTTGTAGTTGTACTTGCAGCCGGTAAGGGTACACGAATGAAGTCAAAGCTATATAAAGTTTTGCATCAAGTTTGTGGAAAATCAATGGTCGAACATGTAGTTGAAGCAGCTCAAGCAATAGAACCAGATAAAATAGTTACAGTAGTTGGTAATGGAGCAGAAAAAGTAAAAACTGTTTTAGCTGGGAAATCTGAGTTTGTTTTACAAAAAAAACAGTTAGGCACGGGCGATGCAGTTTTAACAGCAGAAAAGCAGTTAGCTCAAGAGGACGGCGCTACCTTAGTAATTACAGGAGATACTCCACTTTTTACAAGTAAGACTTTACAAAAGTTGTTTGACTACCATCAAAATAAAGGTAATGCTGCTACTGTTTTAACAGCACAAGCACCTAATCCATATGGTTATGGTCGAATTATTCGGGATGAACAAGATAATGTTTTACGGATTGTAGAACAAAAAGATGGTAGTCCTGAAGAATTGAAAATTAAAGAAATCAATACAGGTGTCTTTTGCTTTGATAATAAGCAGCTTTTTAGTGCCCTTAAGCAGGTAACTAACGATAATGCACAAGGTGAATACTACTTAACTGATGTATTAGAAATTCTGCGTAATAATAATCAGCGTATTGGTGCTTATAAAATGCATGACTTTAGTGAAAGCATAGGGGTAAATGACCGCATAGCTTTAGCACAAGCTACTAAAATTATGCAAAAAAGAATTAATGAGCAGCATATGCGAGAAGGGGTCACTTTTGTTGATCCAGATACTGCCTATATTGATGCAGATGTAAAAATTGGTAGTGACACCGTAATTGAGGGTAATGTCGTAATTAAAGGTAAGACAGTAATCGGTAATAATTGTTTAATTACTGCTGGTTCGCGTATCATTGATTCTCAAATTAGCAATAAGGTGACTATTACTTCGTCAACTATTGAAGGAGCAAAAATGGCCGATCATAGTGATATAGGTCCTAACTCACATCTACGCACCAATTCTATTATCGAAGCAGGCGTTCATATTGGTAACTTTGTTGAGGTTAAAAATGCTGAAATTGGGCAGAATTCTAAAGTTGGTCATTTGACTTATGTGGGTGATGCTACTTTGGGTAAAGATGTCAATGTAGGTTGTGGGACAATTTTTGCTAACTACGATGGTGTGCAAAAGGATCATACAACCGTTGGTAACCGATCTTTTATTGGCTCAGGCTCGACATTGGTTGCTCCAGTAAATGTGGCTGATCATGCTTTTATAGCCGCTGATTCAACTATAACTAAAGATGTTAGTCAATATGATATGGCAATCGCTCGCGGTAAACAAGTAAATAAACCTAATTATTGGCATAGGCTTCCTTTAGCTAATGATCCCAATTGGCAGTAAACGCTAAAAGCTCTAGTTTAAACTAGAGCTTTTTTAATTACTAAAAAATAAATGTTGTCCTTAATAAGAAAGTGCTATCATAAGTGATGAAAGGGGGAATGATAATGATTAGTTGGCTTTTAAAACAACCAGATAAGGAGGAGCAAATACCACCAGAAAAAATTGCCAAGACCTACAGATGGCATCAATTAGGTGTCTTGTTAGCTACTTGCATAGGTTATATTGGTTACTATATTATTCGTCTAGTTTTTACAGCTGAACAAAATGACATTATGAAAGCATATCACTTTACAACTGCTAATGTTGGGTTGATTTTATCTTGTTTTGGAATTGGTTATGGTGTAGCTAAGCTATTTATGGGGGTATTAGCTGATAAATGTGATGCCAATCGCTACCTAATGGTTGGCTTGTTATTATCAGCATTTATAAATATCTTTTTAGGGTCGACCCGCAACTTATACATCATGATGGCATTGATGTTTATAATGGCAATAACGCAGGGAATGGGGGCTGCTGCATGCCAAAAAATGATTCAACTTTGGTGGGGGCCACGAATGCGAGGCACAATGTATTCGATTTGGTCGTCAGCCCATAATGCTGGCTCCTTTATTTGTGTAGCAATTGTTCAACTGGCTGTTTTTTTATTTTCTGGTTCAATTGCAGCTGTCTTTTATACGGCATCAGCTGTTTCATTTGTGCTTTGTATATTAATCCTAGTTTTAGGAGCAGATCGACCAAAAGTTGTTGGACTCCCAGATATTGCAACTTATACGGATGATCGAGTTATTCTAAACGATGGGCAAATTTCAACTTCTGATCAAACTGACTTGAATGTTGGCCAAATTTTTATTAAGTATATTTTAAAAAATAAACTAGTTTGGGCTGTAACATTAACTTCGATGTCACTTTATTTAGTTAGGTATGGTATTCAAAGCTGGATTCCCGCTTATTTAGTTCAAAATAAGGGCTTTGATCCTGCAAATGCAAAATGGTTAATTGGTATTTTTGAATTAGCATCTGTTCCAGGTGTAATCATTATGGGTGCTATTTCAGATGCTTTAAAGGGTCGACGAGCATTAGTTTCAATTTTTTGTGTGCTTGGCACATTAATTTGTTTAACGATTTATTTTTTTAATAATAATCATACTTTAATTATTGCCGCTTTAATAATCATGGGCAATTTGATTTATGCACCATTGACTTTGGTTGGATTAATGATTAATGAAGTTGTCCCTAAATTTGCTGTGGGAGCATCTACTGGCTTTATGGGCTTTTTCCAATATATTTTTGGTGAATCTTTAGCTACAGCACTGATTGGTATTTTAGTTGCAAAATTTGGTTGGCTAGCAAGTAATACTGTCTTATATGGTGCATCAATTCTAGCACTTGTTTTTTTACTTTATACAGCAGTTAGTGAAACAAAAATGCAAAAAAAATCACAAATTAATTTATAAATTGGAAATAATTAATTTGAGTTTCCTAGAGTAAGTAGAGTATTAAGAAAAAGTAAGCTATTTTAAAGTCGATTTATTAGAATTACATTTTAGTATATAATAAGAATTAGTAAATTAAATTTTAGTGAGGTAAATAGATAAATGAAATTAAGTCATAAGTTATTGATGGTATCAACTGCTGCGCTTCTTGGCGTTAGTCCAATTTTGAGTGCAAGTCAAGCATCATTAGTACAAGCTGCTAAGACTAATAAAACTGATACCAAAACTAATAAGTCTGTTTCTAAAAAAGATACTGCAAAGAAAACCAGTTCAAAAAAGAATAGTACTTCAAAGCGAGGCACAATTAAATTAAGTCGGAATGCTTATGTTTATGATAAAAATGGCAAACGTCTTAAGAGCTACATGGGCAGTGCTAAGTATACTGTAATAGCTAAGGGTGTTACTTTAAACTACAATACTAAAAAGACAATTAATGATGTTGATTTTTATGACCTTGGTGGTAATGCTTATGTCAAAGCTGCTAATGTAGGTTATGTTGACGGCAAGAAAGTTAATCCTAAAAAAAGTGAAAAAACAGACCAGTCATCTACCACAGCTAAATTAAAGAGTAATGCCTATATTTATGATGAAAAAGGCAAAACTAATAAGAAAAAAATCAAGAAGGGTCAAGTAATTGCAGTTGATCAATTAGTTTATATTGGTGGTAAACTTTATTATCGGATTAGTGGTGAAAAGAATCAATTCATTAAGGCTAATAATGTAGGGTCAACTACTGGTACTGCATTAAAACCAATTAATAAGAAGCCAGAAAAAGATGATGACAAAACACCGTCAGACAATCAAAATGACCCAACGGTAATTACCTTAAATCATAATTCATATCTTTATGATGGTAAAGGTAGCTCAAAAAGCAAAGTAGTTAAGAGCGGTCAAAAGATTCAAGTTGATAAGTTGCAGTACATTGGTAAAAATCTCTTTTATCATGTAAATGATAAAAATTATCCTGGTGATGATAATTGGATTAAGAAAAATAATGTTGGCATCATTACTGGTAAGCAATTAACGCCTTCTAATGCTAAACCTGATGATAAACAAAACGGGACAATTGCCACATTAGGTCAGGATGCTAACGTTTATAATAGCAAAGGGGTTATGCAATCAACTAAGACTTTTGCTAAAGGTCATACAGCCCGTGTAAATGAATTACGTTATATTTGGATTGAAAGTGAAAATAAGGCTGAATTATTCTATAAGTTACAAAGTGATAAGAATGGCTACCTTAAAGCAAGTGATATTAGTACCATTGCAGGTGATAAATTAATCCCTGTTAATACAGCGGAAGCCGCAAAAGAAGAAACTGTTATGGCGACTGATGCAGATAAGAAGACTTTACAAGCTGCGTTAACTGAAGCCACGACTATTAAAACAAGTGATAGCTACAAATTATCAAGTAAAGCTTTACGTGATGCTTACGATGCAGCCATTACTTCCGGTAGCCAAGTGAACAGTGCTAATGCAACTGTTGCTAGTGTTAAAGATGAAGTAAATAAAATTAGCAAGGCTAAGGCTGCGCTTAATGGTAAGAAGGTTGTAGTTAATGATTTGAAAAACTTAACCATGGATGAAGCAAATCAAATAGTACAATTAGTAGCTACTGCTAACGGTGTTGACAAGAATACTGTTAAATTTAGTAATAACAATACTGTTTTAACGATTACTAGTGCTAATGGGTTTGAACAAACATTAAATATTGAAGATTATGCAACTATTGTTAAGTAATTAAGATAATCAAAGATATAGCTCAAAAAGCAGGTAAAAGGCAAATATGACTTTTACCTGCTTTTTTTAATGGTTAAAGTTAAAACTAATATACTGGAATTAATAAATAGCTAGATTTATTACTTTAGATTGTGTAAGCTAATAAAGCCTTAAATGATTAATTAAATGTAGTTAAGGAAACATTGCCTGCTATATAATAAATATTAATATCTGTTTTTTTATATAATGTAAAGCGGATACAAATACTATGCTATAATATACAGGGAGTAAAAATAGTAGGAGGAAAATTATGAATGCTTTAATTAATTGGTTAAATAAGCATGTTGTTCCAGTCGCTGCTAAGATTGGTTCAATACGCTGGCTAATTGCCTTGCGTGATGCCTTCATTGCAGTAATGCCGTTAACCTTAGCTGGATCTTTAGCAACTGTAATCAATGCCCTTGTTAGAGATTTGCCTACTAGCTTTGGTTGGACTGGTTTTGTCAATTCAATGCAATGGTTGATTAGTATTGATTCTCTTGTGTGGACTGGTACCATGGCTATTTTAGGTTTACTGTTTGCATTTACATTTGGCTACCAAATGTGTGTTCAGTACAAAGTTGAACCAATAGCTGGTGGTCTTGTCAGTTTAGGGACATTTGTCATGGGCTTACCGCAAAACTTTTCTTTAATTTTGAGTAATACCCTAACCCATGGAGATGCTAAGACTTTGACAGGTGCCGGTGCCGCTGTTGACGGTAAAAACATAACTGCTTGGGGTTATTTTAATTTTAATAAGTATTTTGGTTCAGCTGGTTTCTTTACGGTAATGATTATGGGGGCCATTTCGGTAACTATTTATATTTGGCTTATGAAAAAAAATATTACTATTAAGATGCCTGATAGTGTGCCACCAGCAGTGGCAAAAGCCTTTACTGGCATTATTCCAGCGACAGCAGGATTGTATGTAGTTGGCGTAATTGATTATCTCTTTAGTCTTAGCCATACAACAGTAATTGACTTTATTTCTCAAACTATTCAAGATCCACTATTAAATATAGGTCAAGGATATGGAAGTGTTTTACTTGTAACTATTCTTGTACAAGTTTTGTGGTTCTTTGGTATTCACGGTACTAACGTACTTATGCCAATCACAGAAAGTATTTGGATGACTGCTCAATTTGCGAATATTAATGCTGCAAATAAAGGACAAGCTTTACCTTATATGTGGACTAGATCAGATTTTGACTTTTATGTTTGGATTGGTGGCGCTGGCTCCACCTTATTACTGATTTTAGCAATTTTAGCCTTTTCAACGCGTGAAGATCAACGAGCAGTAGCAAAGGTATCACTTGTTCCTGGAATCTTTAATATTAATGAACCGGTCATGTTTGGAATGCCAATTGTGCTAGACCCGATTTACTTTATTCCGTTTGTAATTGCACCTATAGTTATGGTATCAACATCTTATGCAGCTTTAAGTATGGGGTGGGTATTACCTGTTAAAGCTAATATGCCGTGGGCTATGCCACCATTTTTGAATACATTTTTAGGTACATTGGATTGGCGCGCAGTCGTTTTGCAACTAGTTAATATGGTAATTGGTTTCTTAATCTATGTGCCATTTGTTAAAGCTGCTAACAACGTTAATACACAAGCTGAGGCTTAATAGGAGTTATATTTAATGAAACAATTAGGAATTTCACTTTATCCTGAACAAAGTACTTTTATACAAGATAAGGAATATATGGATTTAGCCAAAAAATATGGCTACCAGCGTATTTTTACGTCACTTTTACAATTAAAAAGTGATAGTGGAGAGGATTTGTTGGCCCGTCTTAAAGAAGACGTTGATTATGCTAATCAATTAGGCTTCAAAACAGTTGTTGATATAAATCCCGCACTATTTAAAGAATTAAGAATTGACTATAATGATCTTAGCTTTTTCCAAGATTTAGGTGTTTGGGGATTACGGCTAGATGAGGGATTTAGTGGTATTGAAGAAGCGGCGATGACGCATAATCCTTATGGCTTAAAAATCGAATTAAATATGAGTCGGGGTACTAATTATTTAGACAGTATTATGTCTTATGACCCGGAAGAAGATAATTTAATTGGTTGTCATAACTTCTATCCGCAAGAATATACTGGTCTAAGTGAAGAGATTTTTTACGAATATTCACAAAAATACCGTGACTATGGGTTGCATACTGCTGCTTTTATTTCATCTAAGCATGCTCAATTTGGTCCTTGGCCAGTCCACGAAGGTTTGCCAACGATGGAAAATGATCGCGACAGAAATATTTTTAGTCAAGTAACTCACTTAAGATTAAGTAAAATGATTGATGATATCATTATTGGCAATGCTTTTGCTACTGAAGAGGAGTTGTCTCAAGCGGCTGCTGCTTTTAAGAGTCCTTTTCCTACTTTGAGCATAGAATTTACAGGTAATGTTTTGCCAATTGAACAAACAATTTGCTTAAAAGATGTTCATCTGTATCGTGGTGATGCTTCAGCATATTTGTTACGGGATACTAAACCACGAGTAGTTTATGCAAACGAAGCGATTCCAGCACAAACTGAAATTAAAGAAGTTTTTGATTATGGTGATGTGGTAATTGTGAATGACAAATATCCACGTTATAAAGGTGAGTTGCAACTGGTTTTGACTCCATTTGAAAATGATGGTCGGCGTAACTTAGTTGGTCATTTAAGAGAAGACGATCTTGACTTATTGGATGCAATTGAACCGTGGAGCACTTTTATTCTTAAAAATGCCAAAAACAACTAAATAAATTGTTACAGTGATTGTAACGGCTAAAACAAATAAAAACCTTAAATTTCTATTGAAAGTTAAGGTTTTTATTTTGATAGTAAATAGTTTAAATAAAAAAATACACAATATCTGGTCTTAAAGGCTTGAATGTCGCTTTGTAAAGTTGAATAATAAGATAGGAATAACTTTTTCAGACAACTTTTGCTAAAATAATAAGTTGTTAACCAAAGATTAGACGGAGGAAATTATGTCTTATAAAGACAACATGATGTTGTTTGCCCTGAATTCAAATGTACCGCTTGCCCAAAAGATTGCCGAGCGAGTTGGAATACCGTTAAGTAAGTCAAGTGTTCAGCGCTTTAGTGATGGTGAAATTCAAATTAATATTGATGAATCAGTTCGTGGGAAAGACGTTTATTTGATTCAGTCATTGAGCGTTCCAGTAAATGATAACTTAATGGAATTATTAATTATGATTGATGCTGTGCGTCGGGCTAGTGCGCAAACAATTAATATTGTAATCCCATATTATGGTTATGCACGTCAAGATCGTAAAACTCGCCCACGTGAGCCAATTACAGCCAAGCTTGTTGCTGATATGTTGCAAGAAGCTGGTGCAACTAGGGTCTTATCATTAGATTTGCATGCACCACAAATTCAAGGCTTTTTCGATATTCCAGTTGATAATTTAATGGGCGCACCATTATTAGCTGATTACTTTTTATGCAATCATTTGGAAAAAGATGCTGTGGTTGTTTCTCCAGATCATGGTGGTGTTACGCGAGCACGAAAATTAGCTGAGTTTTTAGGCACGTCCATTGCGATTGTAGATAAACGGCGGCCACGAGCTAATGTTGCTGAAGTAATGAATATTATCGGTGACGTTAAAGGTAAACGGGCAATTATTATTGATGATATGATTGATACTGCGGGAACCATTACATTGGCAGCCCAAGCTTTAATTGATGCTGGTGCTACAGAGGTTTATGCAAGTGCAACTCATGCTGTTTTATCAGGTCCAGCTATTAAAAGGTTAAATGATTCCCCAATTAAGAATTTGGTTTTGACTGACTCAATTAACCAACCTGAAGAAAAGAAATTGGATAAAACTTTATTAGTTTCGGTTGGTCCATTGATGGGTGATGCGATTAAATGTATTCAAAAGAATGAGCCATTGAGTCCACTATTTAATACGCGTTATCAAGAAGATCAACACTAGACTAAAAAGCAACATTTTAGTAATTTAGTTAAATATTAACCAATTTAAGTATCAGGCTACTAAGTAGTTTGATACTTTTTTATTTTTGATTCATTAAATAAAAATAAAAATAACATTTATAATTTAATCATGCTTGCATATAATTAAAATGTTTATATTAATTAAAGCGAAAATAATTAAGGTTTACATCAATAAAAATATGACAGATTGCTAATATTTTTTTCAATTGCTATCTAAAAGCAGAGTTTATTTAATTTATGAAGAAAAATATTAATAATGGAGAATAATAAATGATTGTTGAAACCAAAAATCTTTATAAAGAATACCAAAAAGTAGTATCAGCCACACTATTTCATAAAAAATACCAGCAAATTCTAGCTGTCCATGATGTTTCCTTTCAAATTAAAGCAGGTGAACATGTCGGCTTGGTTGGCTTAAATGGGTCGGGTAAATCTACTTTGATTAAAATGATTCTTGGTATTTTGCAACCAACTAGCGGTAAAGTAGAAACCTTTGGTTGCGTGCCAGTAGATAATCGTCAAAAAAATGCTCTGAAAATCGGGGTGGTCTTTGGGCAAAGAAGCCAATTACGCTGGGATTTACCGGCGATGGATACTTTTCGTTTAAATCAAGAACTTTATCAAGTACCACAAACAAGTTTTGAGCAGCGAGTAAGGGAGTTATCTCAGATGCTTGATGCGAAAGATTTTCTCTTTCAACCAGTGCGCAGCCTTAGTCTGGGGCAACGAATGAAAGTTGAATTTATTGCAGCTTTAATTCATGATCCAGATTTAATTATTTTGGATGAATTTAGGTTATTCCATCACTAAGTTAAGTAATCGTGGGAGGAGTTGATATTGCCCTTTACCTTTGGGTACTGAATCTTCAATTCAACTTACTGGCAGTTTTGTTAGTGCTAGTTACAGGTGTTTTAGCCTACATCTTATATTTTGAGTACTTTTACTTTTTATACCTATAGTATCTGGGGTATTGCCACTTTCAAGGAAGCCCTACTTTTGATCTTGTCGGGTAATGTTTTTTCGGCTTACTTTTATCCGCAAGTATTAAAACAGGTAGCGTCCTATTTGCCTTTTCAATATTCATTTAGTGCGGTCGGTATGCTAGCGCAAACTCCTTCTTGGCGCTTATTTTTACGTAAATACCAGAGTACGGGTAGCTAAGTTGTAAAATTTTGAAAGCCTAACTGTTTACTTAAAATTTAAAATAAGCTGAATTAAGTAATTTAAAGTCCAAATTAAATTCAGCTTATTTTTTATTTTCGGGGTTTTCTTAAATAACGTAAGGTTCCATTTTTAATATAGCGTTGAAATTGCTGATAAAGGGGATCGAAAATTTGTGGTTCATCACTATTGGACATCATAATTTTAGGAAAAAAGAAACGTTCATCACCTTGTAAAGTTCCGTTAAGAGCGCGTACAAGAGGACTAAGTTGGGATAACTCAATCAATTGCCCATCGTCTTGCATGATTTCGATTTGGCTATTAGCATTTTTACCGCTAGGCTTGTAAGCATCATACGGCTCATCAAAAGCGGAGTTAGTGTCCGTGTAATAGGTGGGATCAAAGCCAGCTTGTTTAATTAAGTCTTTCAGCTTGGGTAAGAGATTTTTGGTTTCGACGTCAATCCGGATACTGGCAAACGGTTTACGAAATAAATAAAGATTTGCTAAATCAGCTAGAATTGGGTCATTTGCATCGGTCCACATTAAAAAATTGGTTTCCATCACTCCATCATCTAGTTTAAGATAGTCGTTCAGGGTCCAACTATCTGCTAAAAAATTAGCTAGTTCAGGCGTTACTGGTAAAACTCCTTTGTGGTAAATGATTTTTGCCCGTTCTAGTAAGTGCTGGAGCATTACTTCCATTGCACGACCGACGCGGTGAAAGTAAACTTGTTGGTACATCTGGTAACGCGAGACTATGTAATCTTCTACTGCATGCATGCCGGACATGCTGAAACAAATCCCATCGCTAAATGGTCTGATCTCTTGTAAAATACGGGACAGATCAAATTCACCATAAGTGACACCGGTAAAGTAGGCGTCGCGTTTAAGATAATCCATTCGATCAGCATCCGCTTGACTAGAGATCAATTTTACTACTTGGGGATTAGGATAAGTTTTAGCAATTACACTGGCTACTAGTTCAGGAAAATTAGGTGCAACTTGGCGTAATACTTGATTAACTTCAGTGTTCGGGTCGGTAATGATTTTTTGACCAATTTTTTCATGATCAGTACCAAAAAGGTGTTCAAAAGTGTGTGAATAGGGCCCATGACCAATATCATGAAGTAGCCCCGCACATTCAACTAATAAACGATTATTTTCATCCCAAAGCCCGTCGCCTGAATGCTGAGTGGGATATTTTTGGGCAAAGATATTACAAATTCGTCTAGTTAATTCGTAAACTCCGGCGTTATGCTCAAAGCGAGTGTGTGTTGCACCGGGAAAGACATAAGCAATCGGCCCCAACTGTTTAATTCTACGCATACGCTGAAATTCTTTAGTGGCAACTAGGTCTTGGATTACTTGGTCTTCAATATGAATGTATTCGTGAACTGGATCACGCAGTACAATTTCTTTAGTTAATTTAATATTTTGAAATTTAGGCATATGGGACCTCAGAGATGGTTAACTAAGTAGTCAAAAAACTTATATATCTTAATTATAACAAATTTCTAGTAATGCAGGTTAATTGAATTCTAGCCCCAGCTCCGTTGGTTAACTGTAAAGTGAGTCTAGCAGAATTTCTAGCTAAAAAAAGGGAATTAACTTATAATAAAGCAGAATAAAAGCTTTAAAAATGTGATTTAGACTAGCTAATTATAAACTATTTTTAAAGGCTATAAACAGTTTGGCAAGGGAGAATTTAAATTAAACAATGACTAGAGTAAAAGTTAACTTTACCAGTACAATTGTTCAAGAAAAAGAAAGTGAAACATTTACTAAAACTAGTGTGGGTGAATTGATTAAAATTGGAGAGGTTACTAGAGTTTCATACTTAGAAGATGGTCAAGTACCGGTTAAGATTTTAATTAAGCCTAATGATGTGATTATTAAGCGCAGTCAGGACAGTGCTAATTATTCACAGTTACATTTTGTTTTAAACGAACAACGAAATTGTCGATATGTAGCGCAAGGTTACCAAATGGATTTAAAAAGTATGACTAATTTAATTAAATTTTTCCCTAAAATTGATGGTTCACAAGAACTTCGAATTGAATATAACCTCTTTAGTGGTCTATACTTAATAGGTAATTATACCGTCACATTGATTTTTACTTAAACGCCTAGTAAAATGGAAAAGATTGACAAAAGAGAGGAATGCATTGTGGGATTAAACGACTTTAAAGACAAAAATCGCAACGAATTATCAATGATTGAAGTTGCTCGCGCAATTTTGGAAGATAACAATAAGAGAATGGCCTTTGCTGATATTGTTAATGCTGTGCAAAAGTTTTTGGGTGAGAGTGACGAAGAGATAAGAGAACGTTTGCCTCAATTTTATACAGACATGAACACTAATGGTGAGTTTATCTCTATGGGAGAAAATATTTGGGCACTACGTTCGTGGTTTCCGTATGAATCAGTTGATGAAGAGGTTAATCATCCTGAAGATGAGGATGAAGAAGATACTCGTACGCATCATAAGAAGGTTAATGCCTTCTTAGCTAGCGCTACTGGTAGTGATGACATCATTGATTATGATAACGATGATCCTGAGGATGAAGATTTAGATGCTGCCCCTGCTGATGAGACTGATTTTGTTGCGGATGACGATAATTTCACTGATGCAGCTGATGATGAGGATGAAGATTTACCAGACGGTATCGAGGGACAATTATCAGAATTAAATGATGATGAGGATGAAGATGAAGAAGATGAATAATTTTCTTGACTTCAACAATAAAAATAGATAGTATTTTATTTGGGCACCTTATGTGCGTTTATGCTCCCGTTAGGGAGCTTTTTTTATTTTATGGGTTAATTTTATTTTTGCAAAAGGAGTTTGGCTAATGACAAAATATATCTTCGTTACTGGCGGTGTGGTTTCTTCGTTGGGAAAGGGCATTACTGCTTCAAGCCTAGGACGGTTGTTAAAGAATCGTGGTTTAAAGGTAACAATGCAAAAGTTTGATCCTTACATCAACATTGATCCAGGGACTATGAATCCATATCAACATGGGGAAGTTTTTGTAACTGATGATGGAACAGAAGCTGATTTGGACTTAGGACACTATGAGCGCATGGTTGATGTGCGGACCAGTAAATATTCAAATGTCACTACTGGGAAAATTTATAAAGAAGTTCTAGAAAAAGAACGCCGTGGTGATTACCATGGTGCTACTGTGCAGGTTATTCCGCATATCACTGATATGATTAAACAAAAAATAATGCGTGCAGGGCTAACAACTGATTCTGATGTCGTTATTTCTGAAATTGGTGGAACGGTTGGAGATATTGAATCAACACCTTTTATGGAAGCGATTAGACAGATGCGCCGTGAAGTTGGTAAAGAGAACGTAATGTATATCCATTGTACCTTAGTACCATATTTGCATGCCGCACAAGAAATGAAAACCAAACCAACCCAGCATTCAGTTGCTGAACTTCGTAGTATTGGTATTCAACCTAATATGTTAGTTTTACGAGCAGAAATGCCAATTAATCAAGAACACAAAGATAAGATTTCGACTTTTACTGATGTTCCAGTTGACCGAATTATCGAATCAATTGATGCACCATCACTATTTGATTTGCCATTGGCCTTTAAAGAACAAGGAATGGATCAAAAAGTTTGTGATTTTCTTAATCTCAAGAGTCCTAAGCCTGAAGCTGATATGGCAGAATGGATTCGACTTGATGAACGGGTCAAAAATTTAAAGCATACAACTAAAATTACCTTAGTTGGTAAATACGTTGAATTAGAAGATGCATATATTTCAGTGACTGATGCCTTAAAGCATGCGGGATATGCCTATGATACTAATATTGAAATTCAAAAAGTCCAAGCAGAAGATATTACTGCAACTAACATTGCCAAATTAATGGAAGGCAGTGATGGGTTAATTGTTCCTGGTGGGTTTGGAACACGAGGGCTCGAGGGAATGATTACTGCAATTAAATATGCTCGTGAAAATGATATTCCTTTCTTGGGTGTTTGTCTTGGGATGCAGATGGCAACAGTAGAATTTGCTCGAAATGTTTTAGGCTATCAAGATGCTAATACGGCTGAAGTAGACCCAGAGGCTGCTCATAATGTAATTGATATTATGGCTGATAAGCGTGATGAAGAGAATATTGGGGGAACTCTACGTTTAGGTCTTTATCCAACAGCGTTAAAGCCAGGTACTAAAACTGCTGCGGCCTATGATAATCAAGAAGTGATTCAAGAGCGTCATCGTCACCGTTTCGAATTTAATAATGAATATCGATCAGAATTTGAAGCTGCTGGTATGACCTTTGCTGGCGTTTCACCTGACAATCATTTGGTTGAAGTAATTGAACTATCAAAAAATAAGTTTTTTGTTGCAGCGCAATATCACCCTGAATTCTTGAGTAGACCCCAAAGACCTGAAGGATTATATAAGGCATTTATTGGTGCAGCCAGTGGTTTGCCAGAAAAAGAACTTTAATAAAATTTTTTTATTTTTAATGGAGAAGACAAAGGTCTTCTCTTGTTTTTTCTGGTAAATTCCTTTAACATTATTATGATTAAATGAAATAGAAAAGGATTTTTTCGCCAATGAAGCAAATGATAATTCATGGTGGAAAGCCCCTACAGGGTGATGTCTGGATTGGTGGTGCTAAGAACTCAACGGTAGCCTTAATTCCGGCATCTATTTTGTCGCGTACACCAGTTACTTTGGAAGGCGTTCCAAGGATTGCAGATGTTGACAACTTAATGGATTTGCTGAGTGAAATGGATGTTGAAAGTGAATTTCACCAAACAACTTTGCACATTAACCCAGAAAACATTAAGATGAGTTCATTACCAAGTGGTAAAATTAAGAGTTTGCGTGCGTCGTATTATTTTATGGGTGCACTTCTTGGACGCTTTGGTAAGGCTGTTGTGGGCTTCCCTGGCGGGGATGATATTGGTCCCCGCCCAATTGACCAACATATTAAGGGTTTTGAAGCACTTGGTGCGTGTGTAAAAAATGAAAATGATCAAATAATAATCACAGCTCCGTCTGGTGGCTTGGAAGGTGCTCCAATTCACCTGGAAATGCCATCGGTTGGAGCAACTATGAATATTATCATGGCCTCAGTTACGGCCCATGGTCAAACTATTATTAATAATGCTGCCAAAGAACCAGAAATAATTGATTTAGCTACTTTTTTAAATAATATGGGTGCAATTATTCGAGGGGCTGGTACTGATTCAATAAGAATTGAAGGGGTTGAGCTCCTCAAAGCCAGAACGCCCCATACTATTATTCCTGATCGCATTGAAGCAGGTACTTATATTTCATTAGCAGGATGTATTGGTAATGGTATTTGCATACATAATATTATTGAAGAGCATTTAGATTCTTACCTTGCTAAGGTTGAAGAAATGGGACTCGTCATTGATGCAGATGAAGACTCACTGTTTATTTATCCGGCAGGAGAATTGAAAATGACCCAGATTAAAACCGATGCCTACCCAGGTTTTGCAACTGATTTGCAGCAGCCAATCACGCCGCTTCTTCTTTCTGCTAAAACTGGTGAAGGCGTAATTATTGATCGCATATATCCTAAAAGGATAGGTCACATTGAACAGTTACGTAAAATGGGTGCCAATATTAGTGCGGAAGATAATGTTATTTTAGTTCACCCTACTGATGAACTTCATGGTGCAACGGTTTCAGCAGGCGAGATTCGCGCTGGTGCTTGTCTAATGTTAGCTGGATTAATGGCTAATGGTGAGACAGTTATTAATAATGCTGGTAATATTTTGCGCGGTTACGACCGAGTACAAGAAAAATTGCGATTACTTGGTGCTGATGTCACTATTCAAGATGTGCCAGATAAATAGCCAACTTAATATTTAACAAAAGACTAATCGTTAAGGTTAGTCTTTTGTTTTGCCTCTATAAATTACTATTATTTTAAGATTATTTCTTTTGTAATAAATTTGTAATATACTTTAATTATTATTAATTAAAAAAAACTATGTACAAGAATGAAATTTAAATTATATAGTTTTTCTAATACTTTTATATCAGCAGTACTCTTAAGTGTACCTGTATATTCAACTATATTGGTAAATAATTTGTTGCAAAAACAGATACCGTTAAGGCTGATCCTTAAAATTGTTAGGCAGAACTGAAGCTTTGGCAAATAAACTATTTGGCCGAGAAAAGAAAATTGCACTAATTTCAATCAAACAAGTGCAAGAATTTATAAATATGGCACTTTGGCTAAAATTCCCGTGCTTCTCATTGGTCTCTATCCGACTATCCAAAAGTAAATATAATTTTGCTTGAAAGAAAAATTGGAGCCTGAAGTATGCTAGCTTCAAGTTTTATTTTTTTAATAATGGTTATTTAATTCATAAGTGCGAGGTAAGCATTTATTTAATAAAAAAGTAACAGAAGTAAAAACGAAATAAAAAGTAATTAATGTTATTAGGATCAATCGAAACTAGCGGTACCAAGTTTTTGTTTGTGCCGTTGGTAACGAAAATTATCAAATAAAAGATCAAACCACTTTTTCACGACAACGCTGGCAGAAACTTTGACAAAACTGTCGAATATTTTAAGCAGTTTGCTGTCGATGCAATTGGAATTGCATCTTTTGGACCGATTGAAGTCAGAAAAACAACATCTAATTATGGTTATGTTATGTATATTTCCAAAAAAGATTGGAATAATATGGACTTTGTTTGGCTTTTAACTGAGACAATTAAAGTTTCGGTTTTTTACTACCGTTGTTAATGGCTCTGTTTATGGTGAATATGTCATGTCGCAACTTGCACATGAAGACGTTGATTCTATAGTTTATTACATAATTGGTACTGGTATAGGCGGCGGAGTTACCAGCGAAAAATTTCTAGCAAAAGTGTGGCGTACCTTTAAGGTTTTATTAAATGATTATGTTCACTTTCCTTCTTTAGAACAATACATCACAATGTTTGAAATAATTGATAATGGTTCTGCAATAGTCGGTAATTTTGCTTTAGCTAAAAGATTGTTAAGAGAGTAAATAGTTTTTTCGTAAAGATCTAGAAAATACTACTTAGTAGTTTTACGTGCGTATTTTAAAAATGACTTTGCATAAATAGAAAGTAATAAGATAATTAATTAATTGCATGAAGATAAAAATCTTCATGCTTTTTTATGAGTTCAGTTTTTGTACTGAACTTTGTTAACTTTTTTCTTGGAAGCGATTTATTCATAATAAAAATAACAAGGAGGCATTGTAAATGAAAGTACAGTTTAACCAGAGTCAACTTAAAATTATAGATCTCCTTGTAAAAGTTAAATATTTCATGACGGTTGGTGATATGTCTGAAAAAGTTAAAGTGTCAGAAAGGAGTGTTTATAAAAATCTAAGTTCACTTAATAAGAAATTAAAGACACTGAACATTGAAGGAACACGCAATGTTTATGGTCAAGGCTATTATTTGAGCGAAAAAAGCAAACAACAGATACAGAAGTACTTAGCCAATGAAAGTTCAAATAAATACAGTTCTTTAGAAAGGCAGTACATAGTTTTTATTAATCTGCTGATTGACAGTAGATTCAGTGTTCAAAAAATAGCACAGGGATGTGGTGTCAGTAAACAAACAATTTTAAAAGACATTCAAAGTCTTAAACAGAAAATGAAAAGTTTTGAAATAACGATAGTTTCGAACTATTGGGGACATTTTTTACAGGGACAAGAAATAAAAATTAGACAGTTCCTTTTTTCATGGCTTTATTCTGATCATGAATTAGCGGGTATTTACGAAACGCGGGAAATAAAAGAATTAAAGGTATTAATTAGTCAATGGTTAAGCTCATTTGAAAATGCTAACAACATCATATATTCTGATGAATTCATTTATATTTTCGCTAATTTTTATGCATTGATTTTAAAAAGAATTTTTAATAATGCTGTACTTAAAGGTAAGAAGTGTACGATTAGTGCAAAGTTGCAGGAAACACCTGAATATAAATTTTCTTCTTCATTTTTATCTATCCTCTTAGGGGATAGATGCAGTGATTTTGAGAATAATTATTTGACTTTTGTTCTTTTAGGAGTTCAAAAACGCAAACTTCCTAAAGATAGTATTAACACAGAAATAAGTAATATTGTTTATGTCATTATTAATAGTTTCAAGAATTTAGCAGATTGTGCGTTTAAAGATGAAAGTAAACTGCATCAAGATTTAGTTGTTCATCTGGCGACTACTTTTTTTCGTGTTAAATACCGGCAACAATATCAAAATAGTGATTTTGATTCAATCAAAGAAAATTATCCAGATATATATATTTATACCAAAATGAGCATTCATCCTTTTGAACGATTTATTGGTGCCAGTTTAAATAATTATGAAGTTGGTTTAGTTTCGATTTATTTTGCTTCAGAAATCTCACGTAAAAATGAAAATGATTCAAAAGTACTTTTAGTGAGTTCAGGTAGCAATGGCTCTGCTGGATTTCTCATGACTCAGATGGTAGAACAATACCCTAATGTCAGTTTTAGTTTGCCAATAGCTCCATCCGAATTAACAAATAGACCAATTGAAGAAAGGGCAATTATTACTAATATTTCTTTGACTGGCACAAAATTGCCTTGGTTAAAGGTAAATTCGGTCTTAACTAGTAAAGATTTTGAGAATATTGATAATTTTTTCCAGCTTAACGGTATTACTAATTCAGAGAACCTTCAGACTGAATTTAAAGCAATGATGGAAACTATTTATGATAATACGAACGTTATTCATGGCAAGGCTTTGGAAAAAGGAATTAAGCAAATATTAGTAGATAAGAAGAAACATGAGAAAAAGAAAAAAAGGATTGGACCATTGCTAAGTGAAGTATTAACAGAAGACAAAATTAAATTTAGTCATGATAAAACCTTAAATTGGGAACAGGCAATCGAATTATGCTCTCAACCATTATTAACAGCAGGCAACATTACGCAATCTTATATAACTGCGATGATTAACAACGTTAAAGATAACGGCCCATATATTAATATTGGTACTGAAATTGCTTTGGCGCATGCAAGACCTAGTCAAGGGGTTAATAGATTAGGAATGTCTTTATTGTTATTAGATCATGACATTGATTTGGTAGATAAAGAACACAAAATTAAATTGATTATTGTGCTTGCAGCTCAAGATTCAACATCACATTTAAGGGCTCTTTCAGAGTTAGCCAAAATTTTAGGTAACAAAGAAGATGTAAGCAAAATAATGAATGCTAAAAATGCAATTGAAATAGAGGATTTGATTAAGAAAGGTGAAAAATGAAATTAGGAGCATGTTGTAGTACAGGAGTAGGCTCATCTTTCATGGTAGACATGAATATGCAAGATGTACTTAAAGAAATAGGAAGATCGGATGTAGAAACTACTCACATTGATCTTTCTGGACTCAATCCAAGTGTGGCTGATCATTTTTTTGTAGGACGCGATATGTATGACGCTGTAGCAAATGTTGTTGGTAATGATAACGTGACAGAATTAAGCAGCATCATTGATAAGGAGGAATTAAAGGAAAAAATTCAAGCTTATCTGAATAGTTTTGATCAAAAAAGTGAGGGTGATAACTGATGAATGAAATTTTAAACTTCTTCTTAAGTATTGCTAGAACTCCTTCAATCTTAGTTGGATTGGTAGCAGTCTTAGGTTTAATTCTGCAGAAAAAGGATTCAACAGAAGTAATTTCAGGTGGGTTGAAAACTTTTGTCGGATTCCTAGTCTTAACTGGTGGTTCGGGAGTAATTACAGATGCCTTAACACCTTTTGGCAAAATGTTTATGCAGGCTTTTCATGTTCAAGGCGTTGTCCCTAACAATGAAGCTTTTACTGCTACTGCATTAACAAAATACGGCAGTGCTACTGCGATGATATTGCTGATTGCAATGATAGTAAATATCATTTTAGCCAGAGTATCGCACTTTAAATATATTTATCTTTCAGGACATGTCATGATCAATATGTCTTGTATGTTGGCAGTACTGCTTGCCGTAGCAGGCTTTACAGAAATACCTTCAATTATTGTTGGTGGTACTTTTTTAGGTCTATTTGACACGATGATGCCAGCTTTAGTTCAGCCCTTTGTTAAAAAGGTTACTAAGAGCGATGAAATTGCGATTGCGCATACGGGTGACTTTGGGTATTTAATAGCTGGATTAGTTGCAAAGCTTGTTGGTGATCCATCCAAATCAACAGAAGATCTCCATGTTTCTAAGAAAGTATCGTTTTTAAGAGATAATACGATTGCCGTGACAATTACGATGGCAGCGGCTTATCTGATTATTGCGTTATTTGCAGGTCCCGTTTATGTTGAAAAATTGAGCGGTGGAATTAACTACATAATCTATGCCTTAATTGAATCTGGTTCATTTTCTGCCGGTGTTTACATTATGCTAGCTGGAGTAAGAATGATCCTAAACGAATTAATTCCTGCCTTCAAAGGTATTTCAACTAAATTAGTTCCTAATGCTAAAGCTGGCTTGGATATTCCAATCCTGTTTACATTTGCACCTAATGCCGTAATTATTGGTTTCTTTTCCAGTTTTGTAGGCGGCTTGGTTGCCACATTACTAATGGTTTTATGTCACATAACCATTGTCATTCCCGGCGTTGTAGCTCACTTCATGTGTGGTGGGGCCGCTGGTGTTATTGGTAACACAGTTGGTGGTCGTCGTGGTTGTGTCATTGGATCATTTATTCACGGCTTATTGATTTCTTTTGTACCAATTATTTTAATCCCAGTATTAGGGCACTTGGGCTTAGGAACAGCTAGTTATGCAGATGCTGACTTTGGTATTGTTGGCTCCTATGTTGGGTATAGTGGTTTACTTGGTGGTCGTTCATTAATCATTGCTGCACTGGTAGCTGCATTGGTAATTTTCTTTATCGTATCAATTACCTTAGATAAGAAGCAAAAGAACGTAGTTAGATTAACCAAATAAAATTTAAGGAGTTAAAAATGAAATATACGGCAAAAGATAACTTAGCAGTGAATGCAATTAGAGCTCTAAGTATTGATGAAATTCACAAAGCCAACTCAGGACATAGTGGTATTACTTTAAGTGCTGCTCCGTTAATATATACTATCTATCAAAATATGAAATTTGACGTGACTGATCCGCACTGGTTTAATCGTGACCGTTTTGTTCTTTCAGGAGGTCACGGGTCAGCAATGTTATACGCTATTTTACATTTGCTTGGTTTTGATATTTCAATCACTGATTTGAAAAAATTTAGAACTTTAGGTAGTAAAACTCCTGGTCACCCAGAAATTACTACTTCGGGTGTTGACGTTGCTACTGGTCCGTTAGGACAAGGATTCGGTATGGCTGTCGGTATGGCTATGGCAGAAAAACACCTTAGTTCGCTCTACAACAAGCCTAATTACCAAATTATTGATAATAAGGTTTATGTGATTCTTGGCGATGGGGACTTAATGGAAGGTATCAGCCATGAATCTGCTAGTTTAGCTGGGCATCTGCAACTGAATAATTTGATTGTGTTATATGATTCAAACCGCAATACCATGGATGCAAGTATGGCACAAGAATGCGATGATAACGTTGCACAAAGATTTGAAGCATACGGCTGGAATTACTTTAAAGTTACTGATGGCAATAATCTAAATGATATTGATGCGGCAATTAAGGTTGCTCAAGATGAAAAGAAAAGACCGACCTTAATTGAAGTAAACACTGTTTTAGGCTACGCGTCTCCATTTGCAGATAGCCATTTAGCTCATGGAGCGGTTTTGGATGCAGAACAAGTTGTTGCCACTAAAAAGCAACTTGGCTATGAGTATGGTCGATTTGAGGTTCCTCAAGAGGCTTATGCTGCATTTGAGGACGTTAAAGCAGAAGGTCAAAAAGCCCACCAGAAATGGTCAGAACTCTTGCAAGACTACATTGAAAATAATCCTGAACTTGGCAGTCAACTAATTAAGAATATTAACAATAATGTCAAACTTAATTTTGCTGAAAATAAGTTAGAAATACCAGATGCTCTTTCAACAAGAGATTCTATTCATCAAGTTTTACAGCAAACTAGCAAGTCAGAATTAAATATTTGGGGCGGTTCTGCAGATTTAGGCAGTTCTGACAAAACCTACTTTGATGGTGATGAAGGTTTTCAACCCAATTCATACGATAAAAACAACTTGTACTTTGGTATTCGTGAGTTTGCTGAAGGTGCGGCAATTAACGGCATCACTTTATACGGTGGCTCTAGAGTATTTGCTAACACATTCTTTATTTTTTCAGACTATATGAAAAATGCAATCAGGATGTCTGCCTTAATGCAGATTCCGTCAATCTTTATTTTTGGTCATGATTCTATTTCTTTAGGCCCCGATGGTCCTACTCATCAACCAATCGAACAATTAGCAGGAATAAGGGCAATCCCTAACTTAATTGTATTTCGTCCAGCTGATTATTTGGAAACGATTTATTCTTGGCAATACGCTATTAATCAAAAAGATCACCCAGTAGCATTTATATTGGGTCGTCAGAATTTGCCAACCCTCTTGAATTATCAAGACAGCGTTAAGTCTGGTGTTTCAAAGGGTGGTTATATCCTGGCGGAAGCAGAAAATGGTGAACCGGAAGGTATTTTAATGGCTACTGGTTCTGAGGTAAGTTTGGCTTTAGCAGCGCAAAAAGAATTGGCACAAAGTGGCAAAAATGTCCGCGTGGTATCAATGCCAAGTTTTGAACTATTTTTAAAGCAGGGTCCAGAATACCAAGAAAAAGTTCTACCTAAATCAATTAAGCACCGAGTATCAATTGAAATGGCATCTACTTATGACTGGGGACAATTTATAGGATTAGATGGAGCAGCTATTGGCATTAATCACTTTGGTGAAAGTGGTGATGGTGACGAACTGATAAAGAAATCTGGCTTTACGGTTGATAATATTGTCAAAACATACTTAGCTATTTGCCAGTAATGAAATAAGGCAATAGTTCTTATTTTAAATATGATATAAGTGAATAATAAAAAAGTGTTGGGAGAAATCTCAACACTTTTTTGCGTAAGAATTATCAAATATTTATTCTGAAAAATTAAAAAGCTGCTAACAACTATTTAATGTTAGCAGCTTTTAAGGCGTACATTTAGTAGACGTTAAGAAGTTTAATCTAATAAATCGAACTTCAATGTGGCTAAGTTGTGTCCTTCGTTAACCATGTTGCCGAGCAACTCAATTGTATTATTGTAAACTTGGTCGGCCATCTTTTGATTAGCTTCTGTTAGGGCATCTTCAACTGCTTTACCTGAAAGTCCAGCGACTTTTTTATCAGTTTCATGTTGAATGAAGTGGCACTCAGCTAACGATTTTTGCTCAAAATCATTTTCTAATTCACCGTAAACTTTAAAGTTAGTGTCACCAAGTTGAGCAGTTAGCTTGTTTAACCAGAAAATTTTGTTCAAGTCAAACTTAGGACCGGTTTGGAAGCTAGCTGGTGTGTCATTAACGTTGGTGTAGAATGGGACAAAACTGTTAAAGGTATTTGGACCAAAGCAAAGCCATTGAACACCAGCGATTTCTTCTGGTACATCGTTTCTAACTTGTAAAATATGTGTTTCAAAGTTACGGTTCAAAGCAATTGGCCGAAAAGCTTTCTTTTGTTCAGGCGTACCTTGATCGCCGTATGGATCAAATGGGGTATCTTGGTAGTGTGAACTTTCAACAAAGCAAATGTCCTCGATACTAATCTTGCGGTTAGCATGACAAATGAATGGTTGATCCTGATCGCTTGGCTTGCCACCAAATTCTGGATCAAAATAATTATGGACATACCAAGCCCGTGGATTATTATAATGAGCATCTTTAATAGTTGAACTACCAAAGATGTGGCGCATATTGTAACCGTCATGATCAGGATTTAAGTGGTAAGTGTCAATTAATTCTTCTAGTTGCGTATCAGCCATAAAGCCATCTTGACCAAAGTTAAATTCGTCAATATTTAAGCGGTTAGGGGCAATTACGTAAGCATCATCTGGAATTCGGCGGGCAATCCAGTGGTGACCGCCAATTGTTTCCAGGTACCAAATTTCATCGTGGTCAGCAAAAGCCATCCCATTCATTTCATAGGTACCGTATTTTTCTAGCAGGTAGCCAACACGCTTAACACCTTCAAGGGCGCTATGGATATAAGGCAAAGTTAGGGTAACAAAATCTTCTTCACCAAGTCCGCCTACACTAACTAGTGGATCAATTCCCTGAATACGGGAATTTGTTGTAATTGTTTCAGTCGCAGTCATCGCAATGTTATCGGAGTTGATTCCGGCTGCTGCCCAAATACCACTTTCACCAGAAACGTCAGGTGCGCTGGTATAACGCATAGGAGTTTCAGCTAAATCTGCATCATCAATTTTTTGGTGACTGATGACACTTTCATAGTGTTTAGGTTGTTTTTCAGGGGTAATAACTTCAAACCCTTCTGGAATAATGGTTCTACCACCATCTTCACTGCGGGCAATCATAGTTGAACCATCGATACTGGCATTTTTACCAACAAGAATGGTTGTACATTCTGCTTTTTTCATAAATATTGTCCTTTCAAAGTTCTTAAGGTATATTGTATTAAAAAATGGACATTAATTGCAAAAAAATAGTTGATTTTTAGGAGAAATTATAGTTGTTTTTGTCGAGGGTAACTAGTAATGGAAATTAAGCGGCATTGCAGGGGGTCATCGAAAAGTGGATCAAATAAATACTACAATCAAACTAGCATTAGGTACACATTAAAAGACCGCACCCCGCTTGAATATCGGAATACGGCCTTAACGGAAATAAAATAGTATTAGCGTCTGACTCTAAGCGTTAACTTCACTCCCTATAATAGAACAAGAGTACTATTTTACTTTACTATGATGTGACTAAATTTGGTTAGCAGTCAAACTGTTTTTGGACTTAGCATCATTGAGTAGTAAGTTTAGGATAGTAGCCGATAAACTGGTGATCACAATACCATTATTTAGGAAAAGTTGAATTGTTGCAGGTAAATTGTGGAAAAACTGTGGATAAATAGTAACACCTAGTCCCAGGCCAATTGAAATAGCAATAATTAAAATATTATTGTTATTACTTAAATCAACTTGGACTAAAGTTTTAATGCCCTGAACGGCAATCATGGTAAACATTACTAGCATGGCCCCACCTAATACTGGTGTTGGAATAATGGTGACGAGAGCGCCAATTTTGGGTAGCAGTCCCATCGTCATCAACAATCCAGCGGCCCAATAAATGGGGCGTTTAGTTTTAATGCCTGACAATTGTAAAAGTCCAACATTTTGCGAAAAGGTCGTGTAAGGAAAAGCGTTGAATAAACCACCTAGGATTTGAGCGAGCCCTTCTGCCCGATAGCCTTTTTTAAGATCATCTTCTGAAACTTGATGCTTAATCAAATCACCCGTGGCAAAGAAGACGCCAGTTGATTCAACCATTGAAACTAAGGCAATGATGATCATTGTTAAACTGGAAGACCATTCAAAATGAGGCGCTCCAAAGTAAAAAAGTTGCGGTAAATGAAACCAGGATGCTGTAATTACTGGGGCAAATGAAACTAGACCTAGGCACGCAGCAATAAGTGTGCCGCTAATTAATCCTATTAAAACTGAAATTGATTGTAAAAAGCCTTTTGTCCAAATTTCTAAAGCTAAAATAATGAACATAGTGCAGAAGGCAAGTAATAAATTTTGACTACTACCAAAATCCTTAGCAGTAGCATTGCCTCCGCCCATATTTTGAATGGCAACTGGGATTAAGGTTAGACCAATTGTGGTAATTAAGGTACCGGTGACAACAGGGGGAAAGAATTTTTTGATTTTGGCAAAAACCCCAGCAATTAAAATTACGAAAATGCCGGCAATAATAATGGCCCCATACATATCATTAATTGAAAATTTGCGACCAATCATTTGTAAGGGAGCAACCGCCTGAATAGCGCAGCCAAGAATTACAGGGAAGCCAATACCAAAAAAGCGATTAGTAATTAACTGTAAAAGAGTTGCCAACCCACACATAAAAATATCAATTGAAACTAAATAGGTCATTTGTTCAGCGTTGAATTTTAGAGCTGTCCCAATTAAAAGTGGCACTGCGACTGCACCAGAATACATTGCTAACAGATGTTGCAGCCCAAGGACGGCGGCTTTTTGTTGACTGACTTCTTTTTGCATTAATTTTCCCCTACAAAATGTACTTGATTATCAGCTAAACTAGCAATGTTTGCTAAAGCTTCAAGTTTATAGCCATGTTTTTTAATCCAAGTGCTACCGCCTTGAAAAGACTTAGCTACGACTACGCCCACGCCAGCTATTTCCGCATAGGCTTGATGAGCAATATTAATCATGCCCTTAACGGCTTCACCATTAGCTAGAAAATCATCAATAATTAATAAACGGTCGTTGGGATTGAGAAATTTTTGTTCAACACAAATTTGGTTAGTGGTTTTCTTGGTGTAAGAATAAACATCCGCCCAATATACTTCATCGTTAAGTGTCGAGGGCTTTTTTTTACGGGCAAAGACCATGGGTACGTGTAACTCATAGGCAGTCATTACCCCAGGCGCGATTCCTGAAGCTTCACAAGTTAAGACTTTGGTGATACCGGTATCTTTGAAAAGATGAGCAAATTCTGTTCCAACGGCCATCATTAATTCAGGATCAACTTGATGATTTAAAAATGAGTTAATCTTTAGGACATTTCCGGGTAAAACTTCGCTATCGTTGCGAATACGATCTTCCAGCAATTTCATACTTTTCCTCCTAAAACAAAAAGGTCTTTTCTACCAAAACTATGGTAAAAAAGACCAATAAGACAGTGACACTGCGCTATTTGTACTTGATCCATAGTTCAGAATTCACGGTTCTGAGTAGAGACTGCCGACCAGATTACGGCAATATATAGACATAATATTTGCTTGTGTATGCATTCTAACAAAGTAAATTTAGTTGTGCAAGATTAAGGGGGGATTTTAAAAATAAATTAGTTCAGGCATATATCGATATAATTTTTGAGAAAAAATTTTTTATTTAAAAAGTAGTTGACCCCACCTTAAATTCTTAGTACAGTTTAGATGATTTGATATTTAATTAGCAAAGGAGCCAGAATGTCAGTGAGAAAAAAGATTCATGATTTTGATGAAATTATTGTTTTAGACTTTGGTAGTCAATATAATCAACTAATCACGCGGCGCTTGCGTGATTTTGGCATTTATTCTGAACTATTACCGCACGATCTTAGCTTAGAAAAAATTAGAAAAATTAATCCTAAGGGCATTATTTTTTCCGGTGGTCCTAACAGTATTTATGATGACAATGCTTTAAAGGTTGATTCTAAAATTTTTGAATTAGGAATTCCTATCTTAGGTATTTGCTATGGCATGCAATTAATGTCGTCTTATTTAAACGGTAAAGTTGAAAAAGCTGATAATTCTGAATATGGTAAAGCTGACATTCAAGTAGAAGATGCAAATTCGGTTTTATTTGATGGCTTACCAAAAGATGAGTTTGTTTGGATGAGTCATGGTGACTTAGTTAAGCAGGCACCAAGTGGTTTTAAGACAATTGCTTCAAGTAAAAATTGTCCGATTGCGGCGATTGCTAATGAACAAAGCAAGTTTTATGGCATTCAATTTCATGCTGAAGTTCGCAATACTGAATATGGCTTAGATATTTTGCGTAATTTTGCTTTTAAAGTCTGCAAAGCTAAAGCTAACTGGTCAATGGCTGATTTTATTGAGCTGGAAATTGCTAATATTCAGCACACAGTTGGTGATAAAAAGGTAATATTAGGCTTATCTGGTGGGGTAGACTCTAGCGTGACGGCTACTTTGTTACATAGGGCAATTGGTGATCAATTAACTGCCATTTTTGTTGATCACGGGATGTTGCGCAAAAATGAAGGTGACGAAGTAATGGCCGCCTTGAATCGTGATTTAGGTGTGAACATTGTGCGGGTAAATGCCCAAGAGCGCTTTTTAACTAAATTAAAGGGTGTAACTGATCCCGAGCAAAAGCGTAAAATCATCGGTAAGGAATTCATCGAAGTTTTCAACGAAGAAGCGCAAAAGATGCATGAAGTTGATTTTTTGGCGCAGGGTACACTCTATACTGACGTAATTGAAAGCGGCACCAATACAGCACAGACAATTAAGTCCCATCACAATGTCGGCGGTCTGCCTCAGGATATGTACTTTCAACTAATTGAACCATTACGAAAATTATTTAAGGATGAAGTGCGTCAGCTTGGTGAAGAATTAGGGATTCCGCATGACTTAGTTTGGCGTCAGCCGTTTCCTGGTCCCGGTCTTGGGATTCGGGTGTTAGGTGAAGTTACTGCACCTAAATTAGAATTGGTACGTGAAAGTGATGCCATCTTACGTGCAGAAATTAAAAAGGCAGGTCTAGAAGAAGACGTCTGGCAATATTTCACAGTTTTACCAGGAATTAAATCAGTTGGTGTCATGGGTGACGGGCGGACTTATGACTATACGATTGGCATTCGGGCAGTAACTTCGATTGATGGGATGACAGCTGATTTTGCGCGCTTGCCGTGGGAGGTCTTGCAAAAAGTTTCAACGAGAATTATTAACGAAGTTGATAACGTTAACCGCGTCGTTTATGATGTAACGAGTAAGCCACCTTCAACTATTGAATGGGAATAAAAGGTCATGTTAAGTTATGAGGAAATTTCAATTTAACAATACTTATTTAGAACAAGCTTTATGAAAAAGGTAAAAATTAATTTGGTTGTCTGCTCAAAGTCTACTAAATATAAAAGCACTTAATATAAAAATTGAGTGCTTTTTAGTTTGTGTATTTATTTGATATTTTGGTAGCATTTTAAGATCATTGAAGAATAATTGCCTAACATGAAATTTCCATGAATTTTATTGATCCTGTCTAATCCAGATAAGAACAATTTTAAAGCAGTCGCGTATTTTGCTAAATCAAAATAAATCTTACCTTGTTGATATTGAATTACGTTAAGATTTTCAGACTGTGCATCACTAATGGTAGATGAATATTTATTTACTATTTTAAATATTTTAAAGGCTTCTTTGTTTCTTCCTAACTGAAAGTAAATAACACCTAAAGAATTAAGTAATAGTAGTTCAATAGAATTTTTAGGAATTGGCTTTGAAACATTCATAGAGTATGAAATTGCCACCTCAAAGTAATGCTGGCAAGCCAATAAATCATGCTTAACTTGATATATTGAACAGCTATAATAGTAATAATAAGTTTGAAAGTCTAGATTAGTATTAAGGGATGCAATAATATTTTGATCATCCAAATATTTAATAAGCTTAGTATATTTATGTTCTCTACATAATTTAAAGGTTGTATTTGCAAGATAAGTATTATTGCTAAAATTTAATTTTTCTTTTAAAAAAGCTTTATCAATAGATAAATTTAGTTTGCTACATATAGCAATAAAAATAGCAGTATTTGGTATATAGTCACCATGCTCGATACTACTTATCATTCCTTGTGAGCAAATTCCTTCGGCCAATTCTTTTTGAGAAAGCTTTTTATTTATCCGTTCTTGTTTAATTGTTTTACTTATTTTTTTAGAAATTACTTCTTCAAAGTTGTTCATAGTACTGTTTACTATAGCATATTAATCTTTAAAAAAAATCAAATTTCTTCCTCTGCTTGGGCTTGTAGTTTGATATTCTATTGCTTCATTAAAATTTTTGTAATTAAAAATTTGATTAATAGGTATAAATAATCTATTGTTTGAAATTTCATTCATCAAGAAACTATAGTCCTTTGGTAAAGCTGGTTTACTAATGAATTTAACACCAAATAAATCATTTTGTGCGACACTAATAACTTCGTCATTGTTCTGAATATGCTGATAAAGTTTGTCATTGATAGCACTGCCGACTAAATCGATAATAAGATTGTTCTTTTGCGCTGTTGCTTCAATATCTGGTTTTATATTATATTCATTAATCTTTTGTTTTAGGTAGTTTGCTGATAAAGTTCTTGCCTTGGGGATAAATGGCACTTTTGTGAATCGTGTTAATAATTGCATTAATACTAATCCTGTCACCGAATCGGCGCATAAATAATTATCTGTTTAAATGTATTTTTAACGATTTTAAACAAACTGAGAGCTAGATCAGCTCCACCAATTAGTCCGGTAGCTTCTTCATTTGAAACATTATCCAAAATTGGAATAGTTAAAGGTGGGATATTTGAAGTTATTTTTTCTTGAAAAGTTCCCCACTGATTTAAAATTAATACACGTTTATTGAGAAGAGATGATGAACGTAGATTTCCGATTGCTACTACTGTACCTGTTGCACCATAGCCAAGAATTGATGGTAGTTTTGTGGGGACTTGACCATTAAGTTTTAATAAATCATATCTAAGCAAAGGAACAAAATTTGTTTTTACTTTAATAGAAATTGGTGAAAGAGGAATTGATGGCATTTCTTTAATTTGAGTTTTATTATATCCTGTTTGAATTATTGCTTTCATTGAATTTTCCTTTCAGTAATTGGATAATGAAAGTCTATACTGTTTTAAATAATTGTTCTAATTAGAATACTAATAATTACGGATGAATGTGTAATTAATCTAAGGAAAGTAAAAACATAATTTGGTTGATAGTCAGAATATATAAATAAAATCTTTATATCAGCAACCTTACTCCTAGGATGTTAATCTTTCCTAATATTAAACGCATTATGATTAAAGATATACTGACCATCATTTTGATGATCCATTTTATAAAGTACGAGTAGGTAGATGGTAGTAATTATGAAATAGTACAGGTAATTTTAGGAACATCTCTATATGAGAAAATGCAAATAGTGGTAATCGATTATCATATGCTAAGAAAATTTTTAAGAATAATACATCGGTGGCTTATTTAATGGTAAGGCAAGTGTACAAACTGTTATTTATGTATTTAAAGTGGCTGATAAAATTTATTATAAAATAAAAAATAGATACATATTTTGTACCTATTTTTATTTTGATAGTTATAACGTTGATCGTTCAATCAAATTAACCGGAATGATATCATGCTCGCTTGAAACTAATTTAGTATCTTCACTTTTAATTGCTTTAATTAGATGCTGACTAGCTCGTAAGGCAATTTCTGCAACATTTTGTCTAATAGTAGTAAGTTCAGGAAATGAATATTTGGCAATTGGAGCATCATCAAAGCCAATAATTTTTACATCTCCCGGAATATTTAAGCGAAGGTCGCGTGCAGAAACTAGGATATCGGCAGCTAGAGTATCGCTTGTAGCAAAAATGCCCAAAGGTAATTTTTGTTTTTGAACTAAGTCTCGTAGAATAGTTCTAATTTCTAATCTTCGTTCGTCTGAGCCTTGCTTATAAGTACTGTTAAGGTAGAAAATTGAATTATCAATTTTACTATTTAAATTAAGTGATTTAATAGTATCCTTAAAGCCTTTTATTCGATGCTTAATAGATGAGGAGCTACCAACTATTGTAAATAGTAATGGTTGGGTATCAGCTTTGATTAGAGTTTGGGTAGCTATTTTAGCTCCCATATAATGATCTGACCCTACATAGATTGTATCTTGATTTTTAGGTTCACGGTCAATACAAACAACTGGAATATCTCGGCTAAGAATTTTAGTATTAAAAGGATTATCACCAGAAATTACAATTAAGCCATCAATCTGTTTTGATTCTAACATTTGGAGGTAAGTCATTTCTTTTTGAGAATTACGTCCAGTATCACAAATAATAGTGGAATAATTATTAGAAAAAAAGTTGTTTTCTATTTTTTCAACTAGTGAAGAAAAGAAAGTATTTGCTAAGTCTGGCACAATAATTCCAATTGTATTTGAGCGTTGCATTCTAAGACCTTTGGCAAAACTATTAGTTTGATAATTATATTTTTTAATGGTTGCAAGTACGCGTTGCTTTGTCTCTTCAGAAAAGCGCCCATTATTGTTAATGACGCGTGAGACAGTTGAAGCTGATACACCACTTAACTTAGCGATTTCTTTGATAGAAACTTTATTACTCACGATTAATTTTAATTCTCCTAAATCATTAATTAATGTGAGCTATTATGACCAATCATTAATTAATTTTTTATATCTCAGTAATATTATTTTTTATTTTATCAAACTTTTTGCTATCGTGTGCATCTTCTGCAGCTAGTTCGTCAATTCGTCTTTGGTGCCTGCCACCTTCAAATTCTGCAGCTAACCAAGATTTTACAATCATTTTTGCTAATTCAGATCCAACAACACGTGAACCAAAAGCTAAAATATTTGAATTATTGTGACGTCTTGATAATTCAGCTGAATATGGGTCACTAACACATGCCGCACGAATACCAGGAACTTTATTAGCAGCAATTGAAATACCAACCCCAGTTCCACAAATGACAATTCCTAAGTCATAATTACCAGCAGCTACTTCTTCACCAACTTTTTTACCATAAATCGGGTAATCAGTTCGTTTATTCGAATAAGTACCAAAATCATAAATTTCATAACCAAGTGACTTAACATATTCCATAATTACAGGTTTTAGTTCGTAGCCAACATGATCAGAACCGAATGCAATTTTTAAGTTTTTCATAATTATTCTCCTCGTAATTTTTTGATAATTTCAGAATAATTTTCTTGTTTTCCAAAAAGAGTTGACGTTCCCAAAATAAAACCATCGACACCAATAGCTGATAATTCTTTGATTTTTCCTGGTGAAATAGCGCCATCAACCATTAAAGTAAAATCTTTTTCTTGCTTTTGTTGTGCTAGATTTTTAATTTTAGGAATGACAAAATCTAAAAATTTTTGACCTGCAAATCCTGGATTGACAGTCATGACCATTACATAATCTGCAAGAGGTAATAGTTCTTTAATTGTTTCAATTGAAGTACCAGGATTAATTGCAATCCCGGGACGCTTACCTAAACTTCTTATTTTCAATAATGTGCTAGTAGGAATTGGATCTGTTTCTGGATGAATATAGATAATATCAGCCCCAGCATTACTGAATAAGTTAATATATTGATTTGGATTTTTAATCATCAAGTGAGCATCCATAGGTAAGGAGGTCAGGCTACGAATTGCTTTATAGTCTTCTAAGCCTAAAGCAAAGTTAGGTACAAAAATACCGTCCATAACATCCATATGGAAAATATCAACGCCAGCTTTAATTAAATTAGAGACCTCAGATTTAATGTTGGCTAGATTAGCGCACATCATTGACGGACATAGTAATCGTTCCATAAATTATTCTCCTTTTTGAACAATCGTTTTCTCAGAAATGAATTTAACATTGAATTAAATAATAGTCAACCCGAACATTTTGGTTTGTTATATCAGCATATTTATAATTGCTATTTAGGTTGATGGTTGACAAATTAAAAAAGCATGCTAATATATCATTTAAATTAGAGAAAACGTTTTCTCAAAAAGTATCAAGGAGGATTAACCAAATAAAAAGAAAAGTTAATTAATAACTAGTGTCTATGTTTTGCAATTCATGATATTTTTTTGTAATTTTTTGAAAAAATATGAAAAATAATTATTGAAATATGAAAATTATTGATTATAATTGAAAATGTAAACGATAACAATTATGGATAAGATGAAATGAAAGGAATCTATCACATGGAATTAAAATTAGCTACAAGATTAAATGCATATCTACCCCACTATAATAATGATCTGGAAAAAGTCTTTGAACAATTAGAAAAAGTAGGTATCAACTATGTTGATATTAATTTTCCACAACAAACTCTTGGCATTACTCCAGAACATATGAAAGAGATGCTTGATAAACATAATCTACAGCCAAATGGAATGGAGATGCGTTTTGAAACACACTATTTGACTGGAGATTTGGGTAATCCAGATGAAAAACTTTATCAAGATGCCATCAAAATGTGTAAAGAAGCCGCAGATTATTGCCATGCAATTGGTGGATCAATGATTAATATTTGGAGTGCACATGATGGCTTTGATTATAGTTTTCAAATAGATTACGTTGAATATTGGAATAGAATTGTCAAAGCGTGTCAAGAAGTTGCAGATTATGCTCCTGACATTAGATGGAGTATTGAATATAAGCCATATGAACCTCGTGGCTATGCTTTCGTTGATAGTATGGGAATAGTAGAAATGATGCTCCATGATATTAACCGCAAAAATTTTGGAGTTTTACTAGATTATTGCCACATGTTGATGAAACATGAAAATCCAGCAATGGGTACTGCACTCTTTTGTAGTAGAAAACAACTTTTTGGCGTCCACTTAAATGATGGATACGGAGTGCATGATGACGGATTAATGGTTGGTACAGTAACGCCTTTTAAGACACTTGAATTTTTATATTATATGAAAAAATATAATTTTGACGGCATGATTTACTTTGATACAGAACCTGTGAGAGAAGATCCTTCAGATGAAACAAAATCAAATATTGAAATGCTCAAGTATTTATTAGATTTACTTGATCAAATAGGTATGGATAAAATTCAGCAGATTATTGACTCTAATGATGGAGTGAAGGCAAGAAACTTAATGCTCGAATTTTTACAAAAATAGATTTCTAATTTGTAAGTAAGAAGGTGCAAATCTATGGATTATAAAAAAACTGCGCAGGGAATACTTCAAGCAGTAGGTGGATCAAAAAATATCACAAATATGACACATTGCGCTACCAGACTAAGATTGACTTTGAAAAACGACAATGTAGATGATACTAAGGTCAAAGCAATTGATGGAGTAATAAATGTTGCCCGTGGAGGTGGTCAATATCAGGTTTTAATAGGTCTTGATGTTCCTAAAGTATACGATGCCTTTGAAAGTCTAGTGAACGGTTCAGGAAATACAAACGTTGAAACTAAACCAGAAATTCATGGTTTAAAAGATTGGATAAATAATTTGTTTACGGCTATTGCGGGAATATTTGCTCCATTATTACCAGCATTGGCAGGTTCAGGAATCCTATATGGATTATTACTTTTGAGTAGTCAGCTAGGATTAGTAAGTCAAAAAAGTGGTACTTTTGTGATTTTAACTGCTGCTTCTAAGGCAGTATTCTATTTCTTGCCAATTCTATTAGCTTTTTCCGCATCTAATCGGTTTAAAGTCAGTCCATATATTGGTGCTTTAATTGCGGGGGCCTTGTTATTTCCAGATTTTATCCAGCTGATGGGTAATCATGGTAATGGTGCGATGTCATCTTTTATGGGAATACCCGTAGTTTTAATGAATTATAACTCAACAGTTGTGCCAATTTTGATTTCCATTTGGGCATATTCATACCTATATAAATGGCTGGAAAAGCATGTTCCAGAAAATTTACAGTTAGTTATTACACCCTTAATTTCTTTATTAATAATGGTTCCATTAACAGTGATTGTTATTGGCCCATTGGGAGTATACGGTGGTCAAATTGTCGGTGATGCTGTCAATTGGTTAATTAAAAATGCCCCAATTCTTTGTGGCATTGTAGTTGGTGGCGGGTGGAGTTTCTTAGTATCTTTTGGTATTCATTGGGCGGTTAATCCAATCATGATTAATAATATTGCTACTAAGGGATTTGATTATATTTGCCCGTTGACGTTTGCTTGCAATTTTGCTGTTATTGGTACTGCCTTTGGCGTTTGGCTAAAAACGAGAGATAAAGAATTAAAAAATTTCTCTCTAACTGGTGTCATTACAATTTGTTTATCGGCAATTATTGAACCAACTTTATTTGGTTTGTTAGTTAAAAACCGAAAGATTTGGTTAGCACAAATAATAGCCGGAGCAGTTGGTGGAGCTTATCTTGGCTTAACTAAAGTGTTTACTACGGCATTTGTATTTGGTAGTGTAACTACTTTTCCAGCATTTATCTCTAAATCTGGTGGCAATTTTATTAATGCAATGATTGGACTTGGAATTTCTACAGTAGTAGGTATAGTTCTAGGGTTCTTAGTTACAAGTAGAGAAGAAAAATTGGCGTAGGAAATTTTTGATAGTATAATTGAAAGGGAGTGAAAGAGTTATTAAGTATTAGCTATGGAGAAAAATATTTGTTACCTGTTGAGAGACAAAACAAAATTTTAACAATTTTAAAAAATAATAAAATGATTAAACTTGATGAATTGCATAAACAAATTCCTGAAGTATCATTATCTACGCTAAGAAGAGATATTAAAGTTCTTGAAAAAAAGGGAAAGATTGAGTACCTTTTTGGTGGAGCGATTCAGCTAGTATCAAAGATTGGTGAAATATCTTTTATAAAAAAAGCAACGATGCATTTACAAGAAAAAGAAGAAATTTGTAAATTAGCTTCAAGCATTATTCAAGATCATGACACGATATATATTGATTCAGGATCGACGTGTACACTTCTTTTAAAGCAAATAGTTAATAGACAAGTTGTTATCTATACTACTAATACACAGGTTTGTAGTATTTTAGGCGATTTAGTTGCTGATGTTGTTTTAATTGGCGGTAATTATAATGGTTTTACCTCGTCTTTGACTGGTTCCTTAACCGAGGCAACCTTAAAAGATTTACATTTTGACAAAGCCTTTTTTGGCATCAGTGGTGTAAATGCTGAAACAGGTTATATGACACCATCAATTGAAGAATCTTCTAAAAAAAGAATAATTAGTCAACGGTCGATTCAATCTTATATTTTATGCGATAGCAGTAAGTTTGGTGTGACATCAACAGTGAGTGCTTTACAATTAAAGGAGGCAACTTTGATTTCTGATCAGTTTGATAGTGAAATTGCTGAGGGTACGCAGATGATAGTTCCTAAGACTTTTAAGTCGTAAAAAGGGAGGATAAATGTGTTTAAGTTATTTTCCAGAAAAGTAAAAGCTGAAATAGTTGTTCCAGTTTCAGGTAAGTTAGTAAAGATAACTGATGTAAAAGATGATATATTTTCGCAAAAAATGATGGGTGATGGTTTTGCAGTTATCCCTAGTGGTGATACAGCTGAAATAGTTGCTCCGATTGATGCAGAAATAATTATGATTCCAGAAACGAAGCATGCAGTTGGTTTAAAGAGTAAACAAGGATTAGAAATTTTAATACACATTGGGTTAGATACTGTTAACCTTAATGGAAAGGGATTTGAGCTACTTGTAAATCAAGGAGATAAAGTAACTAAGAATCAACCTTTGATTAAAATTAAACCAGATTTTTTTGAAAAACAAGGTTATGATCCAACTACGATAGTTGTATTTACTAAAGGGTTTGACAGAGAAATAGTTCCGGTTCCTGAGTACGGCTCACTAATTAATGCAGGCGAAGTTGTGCTTGAATCACTATAGTGTCAATAATAAGCTTAATATTTTTTTAATGAAAAGATATAAAAAGCTTGGAAATTGTTAATATTTCTAAGCTTTTTGTTTTTTTAAAATATAAATAAAAATAGTTAGCGCAGTCACTAATATTAAGTCTAACTAATGTGAGACTAGCTTTAATTTATCTTATAGCCATCTTTTTTATGTGATATGTGAATTGAATTGTTAAGATAATAAAAAGCAATATTCTTCATTATCATAATGAAGAATATTGCTTTAAAATCTATTTAACTAAAAAATTATTTTTTGTTTTCAGGAGCTTTGTCCGTCTTACTTGGTGTATCTACTGGGTGATCAGTTGGTACATCAGGTAGTGGATTAACAATTTTAGCTTGTTGTTCCTTTTCAACGATTGGCTTTAACCAGTTAATTTCTGCTTTTAAATAAGCACGATATTTTTTAGCATAACTAGCATGATTCTTAGAAAAGTGCTTCAAAGTATCAGTATATAGGTTTAAACGCTTTAACTTAGAAAGTTTGCGTCCCTTCTTGATAGCAGCATTATAATATTTATTGGCAGTTTTATGCTTTTTGGACCATTTAGCATTAGTTTTAATTAACTTAGCTTTTGGTTCTTGAGTCTGGGCTTCTTCTTTAGGCTTTTGTGCATCAGCATTCGGGTTTGGCGCAACAACTTTGTTGTCTTCTTTAGGCTTTTGTGCATCAGCGTTAGGTGCAGTTACCTTGTTGTCTTGACTAGCCTTTGAATTGTCAGTAGTTGCAGTATTGGCATCAGTTTTTGCAGTATTGTTAGTTACTTGATTAGTAGTATCAGCTAAAACAAGTGCAGATTGACTAATAATTGGGGAAACGGCAGTAATACCTGTTACAGCAAGGGTAACTATTTTTTTATTAAACTTCATAATTTTACCTCTCTAATTAATAAATACCTATGTATTTTAACACAGAACATATTAAGGATTATAAATTAATTGTTAAGTTATGATTACAGAAAGTAAGATTTCTTACCAATTTTTGTAAAATTATAAAATTTAGCGGACAGGGAGTAATTAACTAGTTAAAAATAGCTCCAATTACTTCTATTTATTTTGATGCTGGACATAAAGGTACACAGGCCAGCCACTCAGAGTGAGTAAAATACCGATTAAAGCTAAAATGGGTTGGGTAAGGGTGGTACTAATGACGATAAAACTAGCGCCACTAATAGCTAGAATAGGTGGTAGTGGATACCAGGGAGTCTTATATGGCCGCTGGAGGTTAGGCTTTTTAATTCGTAAGAGCATAACGCCAATAAATAATAGGATTGAGAAAATCCAAGAAACAAAAACTAGCATATCAGTTAGTGAATCAAAAGTTCCGGAAAAAATCATAATGGTCGCAACCAAACACTCAAACAGCATACTATTTGTGGGTACTGCTGTTTTTTGATTTAGGGTGCCAAAAAACTTGGCACCAGGTAATTTGTTTTCTTTCCCAAGAACATATGGCATCCTTGATCCTAACAGCAGGTGACCATTAATTGCTCCGAAAATTGAAACTAAAATTCCAAAACTAATAATGATACTCCCAAAATTGCCGAACAACTGTTGCGACGTCAAAAGCGCCGTTGCTTGATTGCCCACAATTAGTTTCCAAGGAAGTATTTTGATGAAGCTCCAATTAAGCAAGGTATAAATGACAGTTACCCCAAATAATCCCCAAATAATTGCTTTAGCAAGTGTTTTGGCTGGGTTTTTAATTTCACTAGCCAAATTACCAATGCTTAACCAACCATCGTAAGCAAATAAAACTGCTAACAAAGCTTGGCCAAAGGCAACAGCACCACTTGCAGATGAAATTTGTGGTCGAGGAGCTGAAACTAAATGGTTTTGATTGCTAATGACGGCTAATACAATGATAGTTAGAATGGGAATTAATTTAATTATCAAAGCAATTTTTTGAACTTGTCCACTTAATTTAGAACCAAGCCAATTAATAGCAAGAATTATAAGTATGACAATCAGTGCAGTTGCTGTAATTGAAAGGTGACTAAAGCCAGGAATTGCTTTAAGTTGAGTTGCAAAAACAATAGCTAAAGCGCCAATGTTAGCTGGATAATAGATAATAATTAATGACCAACCAAATAAAAAAGCAACTTGTGGACCATAAATTTTTTCGAGGTATTTAACCGGACCACCTTCTTCAGGGAAAATTGCAGCCAATTCGGCGATGCTTAAGCCCGCCATCAGTGTGATGAATCCGGCAAGTGGCCAAACAAGAATACTCAGCCAAGGGTTACGGGTAAGCGTAGAAATATTAGCAATTTTAAAAAAAGCACCACCGCCAATCATTGTCCCCATAACGGTTGCCAAAGCTGCAAAGAAGTTTAATTGTCTTTTCATTGTTCAATACCTTATTAAATCAAAATTAAATTTATCATTGTAATTATAGGATAAGGTTTGCAAAATAAAAAGATTATTTGTAAAAGATAATTAATAAACTTAAAGGAAATAGAAAATATTTACTTCTTGCATACATGAAAGCAATTACGTGTTATTATTTGAAGGAAATAATGTTGATGATCTTTCTTTTATTGTATAAAGGAGAAAAAATGAGTAAAGTTACAGTAGTCGGTAGTCTTAATTTTGATACTAATCTACGAGTAAAGCGGATGGCAAAACCTGGCGAAACGATCCATGCTAAAGATCACTATTCTGCTACTGGTGGTAAGGGTGCTAATCAAGCAGTTGCAGCAGCTCGAGCTGGTTGTACTGTGAAATTTATTGGTGCTGTCGGTAATGATGTACCAGGTAAGGAATTGCTTGCCGCACTTAAACAGGAAAAGATTGATACAAGTGGAGTTATGATAGTTGACCAAGAATCAACGGGGCAAGCCTACATTACTGTTGATGATGCTGGGCAGAATTCAATTACAATATATTCTGGTGCCAATTATCGCTTTGACAAAAATTATGTTAGTCAGAATAGAGCATTACTCACTGATAGCGATTTTGTTGTGGCTCAATTTGAGACGCCAATTGCGGCCACTATTACAGCTTTTGCAATAGCTCATCAAGCTGGGATTAAAACCATTTTAAATCCTGCTCCTGCAATGGAAGAGATCCCTTCAGAATTGCTTAAATTAACAGATATAATTATTCCTAATGAAACAGAGGCTGCTACAATTACTAATGTACAGGTTGTTGATGAAGCTAGTGCTAAAAAAGCCGCTGAAAAATTACATCAGCTAGGTGTGGCTACAGTCATTATCACTATTGGCTCCAAGGGAGCTTTTTATGATTTTCAGTCTAAGAGTGGGTTAGTTCCAGCATATAAAGTCGAGGCAGTAGATACCACTGCTGCGGGTGATACCTTTATTGGGGCACTGGCAAGTACTCTTAAACCCAATTTAGCTAACTTAAGTAAGGCAATTAATTTTGCTAATAAAGCTTCATCACTCACTGTTCAAAGATATGGTGCACAGCCTTCAATTCCTTATCTTAAAGAAATCGAAAAAATTTAAGTAAAGTTATTAAGCAAAGAGAAAGAGGTAGGTATTATGACAACAAAGATTGGAATTATTGGTGATGGTCATGTCGGCTGTACTGTAGCACATCAATTGATCATTTCAGAACTAGTTGATGATTTAGTAATGATTGATGTTAATGAAAAAAAGGTCAAAGCTGATGCAGTTGACTTTGAAGATGCTATGGCTAACTTGCCCAATCACGTAAATATTAAGGTTAATGATTATTCGGCTTTAAAAGATGCTCAAATTGTAATTAGCACCTTAGGCAGGATTTCACTTGAAACTAAAGGCGATCGTTTTGAAGAACTAGAATTCAATAAAAAACAGTTGAAGCCAATTACTGATGCAATTAAAAAGAGTGGCTTTAATGGAATTTTGTTAGTTATATCTAACCCAGTCGATGCAATTACTAATCTATACCAACAATTAACGGGATTACCTAAAGAACATGTGATTGGAACGGGTACTTTACTTGATACTGCACGTATGAAAAAAGTAGTAGCGCAAAAATTTGATGTTGATCCACGTTCAGTGAGTGGTTTTGTCTTAGGTGAGCATGGCGATTCACAATTTACAGCTTGGTCGACTGTAAAAGTTTTGCAACAACCAATTTTTGAATTTACACAAGATAAATCTTGGCGAGTAGAGGATCTTGATAATGAAATTAAAGAAGGGGGTTTTACGGTTTTTAACGGTAAGGGTTATACTAATTATGGTGTTTCAGCTGCGGCTGTTAGAATTGTTCGGACAATTTTAACTGATGCACGCACAGAATTACCAGTGTCGAGTTTTCAAGAAAAATATGACACTTATATGTCTTATCCAGCTGTTGTTGGGCGAGAAGGAATAGTTGCTAAAATTAACTTAAAACTAACAGCAGTAGAAGAGAAATTGCTACAAAAATCTGCTGAAACAATCAAAGAAAAATCGCAAGCATAATTTATAGTGAGTAAAAATATCTAATAGTTATGTGATTCTAAATTTAGGAATCATTGTTTTAAATTACTAAGCCTGTTATAATTACTAAGGCTTGAAATTTAACATTAAAAATGTTATTGTATTTAGCGTTAATCGATTAATCTATGGTTTGCAATAAAGCCATGGCAAAGGAGTAATAAACATGAAACAAGGCATTCATCCAGATTACCAAGAAGTTGTCTTTATGGATTCAGCAACAGGTGCTAAATTTGTTGCTGGCTCAACTGTAAAGTCAAAAGAAACAGTAGATTACGAAGGTAAGACTTACCCATTAATTCGGGTTGAAATCACTTCGGATTCTCATCCATTCTACACTGGCAAGCAAAAGTTTGCTCAGGCCGATGGTCGAATCGAAAAATTCAACAAGAAGTATGGTATGAAAGAGAAGTAGTATCTTTGATCTGGTGGAAGCAGTCCCATTGGGGCTGCTTTTTTATGTAAAGCCTATGGCTTATTTAAAATTGGATTAGGATGCTTTACCCAAATTTCTTTTTAGCTAGGAGAAAAATAGATGAAAATGCAACTGGCAGAAATTGCCAAGGCAATTAATTCAACTTGTGAGGGCAACGAGCAAACTGTTATTACTTCTGTTGTCTTTGATTCAAGAAAAATTACAGCTGGCGGCTTATTTGTTCCATTGAAAGGAGAAAGGGACGGGCATGACTTCATTGATAGCGCAATCAACAATGGGGCCAGTGCCACTTTATGGCAAAAGGGCCACCCCAATAAGCCTAATAATATTGCAATTCTAGAAGTTGAAGATCCTTTAACTAGTATGCAACAGCTAGCACAGTATTATCTTAATAAAGTTAATCCAACTGTAGTTGGAATAACTGGTTCTAATGGTAAAACTACTACCAAAGATATGACCTCAGCTGTTTTGGCTAAAAGGTTTAACGTTCATAAGACTGATGGGAACTTTAATAACGAAATTGGTGTGCCAATGACCATTTTGGAAATGAAACCTAATACAGAGATTTTGGTTTTGGAAATGGGAATGGATCATGCAGGGCAATTACATTTATTAAGTGAGCTTACTCATCCGGATGTTGCTGTAATTACAATGATTGGGGAAGCCCATATCGAATTTTTAGGCTCGCGGGCAGCAATTGCTGATGCGAAGATGGAAATCACTGATTTTTTGCGTGAAGACGGTGAACTTATTTATAACGGTGATGAACCACTTTTGCAAGCGCGAGCTAAGAAAATTAACCAAGCAAAAGTTACCTTTGGCCTAGCAAAAAATGATACAGTTTATATGACAGGTTATCGAAGTTATAAGCGTCATGCTACATTTACGGTTAACAATTCTGATAATCAATTTACTATTCCCATGATTGGTAAACATAATGTTTCTAATGCACTATCGGCTTTGTGTGTAGGGCGTTATTTTGGTGAAAGTGATGAAGAAATTGCAGTGGCTTTGGCTGGCTTTACGCCTACTGCTAACCGAATGGAGTGGGAAAAAGGCGATGTAGGCGAAGACATTATGAGCGATGTCTATAATTCAAACCCGACAGCTGTACGTGCTGTTTTAACTAGTTTTGGTCAAATTGAAGTACCAAAAGATAGCAGACGGATTGCCGTTTTAGGCGATATGTTAGAATTGGGGCAGCAGTCGGATAGTCTCCATGCTAAATTAGCGGATTGTCTTGACCCACAAGTGATAAATGAAGTATATTTATTTGGCTCAGAAATGAAGAATTTAGCAAATGTTCTCAAGGGAATATATTCTGATGAGCATTTGCATTATTATACAAAAGATCAGATGCAGCACATGATTGCTGATTTGAAAAATGATATTAAGCCGCATGATATAGTTGTTCTTAAGGGATCGCATGGCATGCACCTGGAAAAGGTACTAGAGCGGCTTAGATAGGAGAATTTAGTGAAATTTTCGGAATTAGGATTAAATGATGAGCTTTTAAAAGCTATTAAACGTTCAGGCTTTGAAGAAGCGACACCAATCCAGGAAGAGACAATTCCTCTTGCTTTAGCAGGCAGGGATGTAATTGGTCAAGCACAAACAGGAACAGGTAAGACTGCTGCTTTTGCTTTACCAATCTTACAAAATTTAGATAAAGATAAGAAGGTAATTCAAGCCTTAATTATTGAACCGACTCGCGAACTGGCAATTCAGACGCAAGAAGAGCTTTTTCGCTTAGGACGTGATGAACGTGCCCGTGTACAGGTCGTATATGGTGGGGCAGACATTAGTCGACAGATTAGATCACTTAAGAATCATGTGCCAGCGATTTTAGTTGGTACCCCAGGAAGACTGCTTGATCACTTAAAGCGTAAGACAATTAATTTAGCAGATGTTAACACTATTGTTTTAGATGAAGCTGACGAAATGCTTGATATGGGTTTTATTCAAGACATTGAAAGCATTTTAAGTTATGTTAAAAATCGTAAGCAGACCTTACTTTTCAGCGCAACTATGCCTAAGCCAATTATGAATATTAGTGAAAAGTTTATGGATAATCCAGAAATAGTCCGAATTAAGACTAAGGAACTAACCGCTGATTTGATTGATCAATATTATGTTAGAGCAAAAGACTCCGAAAAATTTGACATTATGTGTCGGTTAATTGATGTTGAAAGTCCTGATTTAGCAGTTGTTTTTGTGCGAACAAAGCGACGTGTTGATGAGGTTACACGAGGCTTACAAGCCCGTGGCTATAATGCAGCTGGAATTCATGGCGATTTATCACAGGCACGAAGAATAAGTGTTTTAAAACGCTTTAGAGCTAGTAAACTTGATATCCTAGTTGCTACTGATGTTGCTGCGCGTGGGTTAGATATTTCAGGCGTAACGCACGTTTACAATTATGATATTCCGCAAGATCCAGATTCATACGTCCACCGTATTGGACGTACGGGTCGAGCTGGTCAAAATGGGAGCTCTATTACCTTTGTTACACCAAATGAATTGGGTTACATGAGAACAATTGAGCAATTAACCAAGAAGAAGATGACCCCACTTGCTCCACCTTCAGATGATGAAGCTTTAAGAGGCCAGTTGAAACTTGCTAAGACTAAGGTTGAGGATTTGCTAAAGGAAGACTTGACTAAATATGCTGCTGATGCTGCTGAGTTATTAGAAAATTATTCGGCTATTGATTTAGCAAGTGCCTTACTTAAGAATTTATCAAAAGATTCTTCAAGTGTTGAAGTCAAAATCAGTTCCCAAAAGCCATTGCCATATAAAGGTGGCGACGGGCGTCGTAGCGGAAACAGAAGTCGCGGCCGTGGTAATTACCGTGGTGGCAGCCGAGGTCATAGTAATTATCGTGGTGGTAATCGTGGCCATGGTAATTATCGCGGTGATCGTTCACATAAAGCAAATAGCGGTCATAGTTTTGTGATTAAAAGTAAAAAAGATTAATGATTTACAAAATAATGAGTTGGCTTGATGTACAACTCTTTTTTTGTATTATAATTTTTTATATGAGGTAAAAAAATGATTGTAGGCGTAGGTATTGATACTATTGAAGTTGAACGTGTGGCAAAAATTGTGACCAAGGGCGATTCTTTTGCAAAAAAAGTTTTAACACCTAAGGAATTTGCTCAATATCAAAAGATGGTTAATAAGCGAAAAGTAGAATATTTAGGTGGTCGTTTTTCAATAAAAGAATCTTTTTCTAAGGCCATGGGGACTGGACTTGGAAAAGAAATTGGATTGCAAGATGTTGAAACGCTGTGGGATAAGGTAGGGCATCCGGTGACAACTTCACCAAAGTTCACTGGTAAAATTTGGTCGAGTATTACCCACGACAATCATGAAATAATCACATTAGTTGTTTTGGAGAAATAAAATGATTCCAGGAATACATCGTCCGGCTGCTGTTTGTGTTGATTTGGCAGCTATTAGGCAAAATATAAAAGAAGAAATAAGACATTTAGAACCGGGGCAAAAATTGTTTGCGGTTGTTAAAGCAAATGCATATGGACATGGGGCTGCACAAGTTGCTCAAGAGGCAGTAAAAGTTGGCGTGAGTGGTTTTTGCGTGGCTATTTTAGATGAGGCTTTAGAGTTACGTCAAGCAGGGATTGTTCAGCCAATTCTAGTCTTAGGTGTAACACCACCTAGATTTACCTCGCTAGCTGCTGCTAATGATATTTCCCTAACAGTTCCCAATTTAGCGTGGTTAGAAGATGCAGAAAAAATCTTAGTAGCAGAAAATGCAGATTTAATTCTTAAAATACATTTGGCGATTGATTCTGGGATGGGGCGAATTGGTTTTAGTGAGGATGCTGAATTTCTCAACGCTAATAATTTTTTATTAAATAATCCTAATTTTTTTGTTGAAGGACTATTTACTCATTTTGCTTCAGCTGATAGTAGTGATGATACTTACTTTAAAAGTCAAGTTCAGCGCTTTAATCATTTAAAAAAATTGCTAAAAATAAAACCAAAATGGATTCATGTGGATAATACAGCAGCTAGTGTTTTTAATAAGGGTGTTCATAGTGATCTAGTACGTTTTGGAATTGGAATGTATGGTTTGAATCCATCCTCGAATCCTACTAGTCCAGATTTGTCACTAACAATTAAATTAAAACCCGCCCTTTCATTTGAAAGTGAACTAGTGCAGGTGCACACCATTCATGCCAATCAGGGGGTAGGCTATGGTTCAACTTATGTTGCAACTAGTGACCAAATAATTGGCACGGTACCAGTAGGATATGCTGACGGTTTTATTCGTAAGTTTCAGGGCTTTAAAATAAAAGTAGGAAACGAATATTGCCCAATTGTGGGACGAATATGTATGGATCAATTAATGGTGCGATTGCCTCATGAAATGCCCGTGGGTACCAAAGTGGTACTGATTTCTAATGACCCACTAGCTCCTAATAATATTAAGGCGGCAGCTGATTACGTTGATTCAATTCATTATGAAGTAGCTTGTTTATTAGATGATCGCTTACCGCGTAAATATTACGGGCAATTGAATTGCTAATCAAAAAAAGACATTGCAAAAGCAATGTCTTTTTTGTCAATGAAATTAATCATTAATTGGCTTATTGAGATAAACTCCTGGATTTTCATCGCTCATAATGGTCATGCCAGCTTGTAAATCTTCAATTTCTGCAACTACGTAACCCTTATGTTCTAATTTACCAACAATAGTTTTCAGTGTTTCTTCACTCACACCAGCTGGAAGAGTAAATAAGATTCGGCGAACGAAATTATGACTTTGCTGAGCAGTAGATGCATCTAAACTCATTGTTCCAGCGATATTAGAATATTTATTAATAATTTTTGCCATTTTTACTAAATTACCATTTGAATTATCGGTTAAAACGGTGAGGACATACGAACCGGTTTTAAGATTCCATGCATCAGATAACATGTCTAATAAGCGAGAGTGTGTTAAAATACCATAGAACTTACCGCTTTCATCTAGAACAGAGATGTAAGGTAGGTCTTTTATTGTGAAGAATACTTTAAAAAATGGTGAATTAACTTTAATTGTTTTAGTTGCGTTTTTAAGTAGATGTGTTACTGGTAAATCCATATCTTTTCCTTGAGATTTGTGGCGGTAAATATGCATCTTATAAATATTCCCACGAAAAATAGTTCCAGTATCATCTAAAATAGGTACACATCTGTAGCCCGAATCTTCTAAAGTTTCCAGGGCTTCAGCTAATGTAGCATGTTCGTTGACTGTTGTTAGATAATCTTTTTTGATAACTAAAGATTTAATAAGCATGAAACTGCCTCCATTATAAAAATTGTTCTAGATAATTATAACATAAATAGTATATTAATTAGATAAGTATTAAAATTAAATATTGGATAAATAGAGTTTAGCACGTACAGGATAATTAAAAAAGATTTTTACTTCACATTTACATGTACATGTAAATGTAAGTATGCTTATTAATTATCCTATGAGGTGGCTATACTATTCATTAAATACGATTAAAAGTAAGGGGAATTACTAATGAAATTAATTGTTGGTTTAGGAAATCCAGGTAAAAAATATGATGGTACCAAGCATAATACAGGCTTTATGGCGCTAGATTATTATTTAAAGCAAGGTTCCCTTCAGCTTGAGCGCGAAAAGTTTGAAGGCAGATATATTAAACAAGTTATTAAGGGTGAAGATGTTATTTTTCTTGAACCACAAACTTTTATGAATGAATCTGGCCGCTCAGTTGCCCAATTTGCCCACTTTTTTAAAATTAAGGCACAAGATGTTTTGATTATACAAGATGATATGGATCTACCATTAGGAAAAATTAGAATTCGGGCAACTGGTAAATCTGGTGGGCATAACGGAATTAAAAGTATCATTCGCGATCTTGGCACTAGTGATTTTAACCGGCTCAAAATCGGTATCAAACATCCAGCTAATGTTACTGAAGCTAGTGTTATTTCGTGGGTTTTATCCAAATTTAGTATGGAGCAACAAAAATTAATGGATAATGCTTTTGAAATTAGTAGTGATGTAATTACGGATTTTATTACTGGTAAGGGTTGCCAATTTTTGATGAATAAATATAATTGATATGCGTTTAACTAATTTAATTGAAAAAGATCAAGAATTAACTAATTTTATAGCTAAAACAGTTAATGTGAAAAATTCACTCATCACCGGTGCCAATGCTGGTGCTTTTAGTGTACTTTTATGTCAGCTAGTAAGTGAGCTTGATCGACCAATAATTTTAATTGAAGAGAATGAAAACAAGGTGCAAAAGCTCTATGGTGAATTAAAGCAGTTAATGCCAGATGGTAGAGTACAGCTTTTCCCATTAGATGCAACGATTGCTACACAAACAGCAGTTAGCTCACCGGATGAACTAAGTAGTCGAATACAAGCACTTAACTTTTTATTAACTGGTGAACAAGGAATTGTGCTAACTACCCCACAAGGGGTGCAATATAAATTGTCTAATCCTAAAGAATATCAAGCTGTAAGGCAAGAAATTAGGGTTGAAGTTGAGTACGATTTAACTGATTTAACAAGTTGGTTGATTAGTTCAGGGTATCGGCGGGAAAATTTAGTAGCTAAACCAGGAGAATTTGCTTTACGAGGTGATATTTTAGATATTTATCCTCTAGATCGTGAAAATCCAGTTAGAATCGAATTCTTTGGTGATCAAGTTGATACTATTCGGGAATTGGATTTAGCTAGTCAGCGTAGTCAAAAAGAAATTAAAGCTTTATCAATAGGACCGGCGCAGGATCATATTTTTACTGTACATAACTTTAAAAGTGCAGTTAAGCAAATTGAAGTTGCAATGGTCGATGCCCCAGCACCTAAAGAAGAAGTGGAAAATCATTTTACTTCAATTTTAGCGAATTTGAATGATAATAATTTACCCCAGAACTATTCTTTTCTAATTGACTTCTTACTTTCTAATTCAAGTAGCATTTTAGATTATCTAACTAAAGATGGCTTAATTGTATTAGATGATTGGTCCTTAATTAATCAGTCAATTAAAACAGTAGATCAGCAAAATGCTGGTTTTATTGCTGACGAATTGAAGACCGGTGCAATGTTGCCAGGGCAAGTAGTGCGCAGTGATTTTTATAAAAATTGGGCTATAGACGGGCACCATCATGTATATTTTTCCCCTTTTCAAAGGAGTATTGGTCGAGTTCGGTTAGGGCAACTCCTTGATTGGCAAACTAGACAGCCTCAAGAGTTCTTTAGTCAGATGCCGCTGTTGAAAACTGAAATTGAGTCTTATCAAAAAAAGAAACAAACGGTTATCTTGCAAGCAGATAATATTCAAAGAGCACAACAAATTAAGCAGACTTTAGCTGAATTTGGTGTAAACGTTCCAATAGTTGAAGCTGATCAGTTAATTGAGCAACAAACACAAATAATTGTTGGCTCATTTATGCGTGGCTTTTCTTTACCTAATAGTAAGTTAGTTTATTTAACTGAACAAGAATTATTTAATAAACCCACCCACCAACCCTCAAAAATTAAAACATTAGAAAATGCACAGCGTTTACGTAATTATACTGAGTTAAAACCAGGCGATTATGTTGTGCACGTCAATCACGGGATTGGCCGTTTTGAAGGAATTAAGACGCTAGAAAACCAAGGAATTAAGCGCGATTATATTACTATAACTTATCAACATGGTGATCAGTTATTTGTTCCAGCTGATCAATTAAAGTTGGTGCAAAAGTATGTTGCTTCAGAAGAAAAGCAGCCGCATATTAATAAATTAGGTGGCAGTGAATGGGCTAATACCAAGCGTAAAGTTCAGTCTAAAGTTGAAGATATTGCAGATGACCTGATTGAACTTTATGCAAAACGTGAAGCAGAAAAAGGTTTTGCTTTTGCTCCAGATGATGAATTACAACAGCAGTTTGAAGCTGCTTTTCCTTATGTTGAAACAGCTGACCAGTTACGCTCAACTAAAGAAATCAAGCATGATATGGAACAAGAGAAACCAATGGATCGCTTGTTAGTTGGTGATGTAGGCTTTGGTAAAACTGAAGTGGCATTACGGGCTGCCTTTAAAGCGATTGAAAGTGGTAAGCAAGTGGCTTTCTTAGTGCCAACAACTATTCTAGCTCAACAACACTTTGAAACAATTCAAGATCGATTTAAAAACTTTCCAGTTAATTATGCAGTCTTATCAAGGTTTCAAACTGCAAGTGAAACCCAAAAAATTATTGCTGAACTTCAGGCGGGTAAGCTTGATTTAGTTGTAGGTACGCACCGACTTTTATCTAAAGATGTGCAGTTTAAAGATTTGGGACTGCTAATTGTTGATGAAGAACAACGATTTGGGGTTAAGCACAAAGAACGCCTAAAAGAACTAAAAGCTAATATTGATGTATTAACACTAACAGCTACACCAATTCCAAGGACCCTACATATGTCAATGGTTGGTGTACGTGATCTTTCGGTGATGGAAACACCGCCTTCTAACCGTTTTCCAATTCAAACTTATGTCATGGAGGAATTGCCAAGCGTGGTCAAGGATGCCTGCTTGCGTGAAATGCAACGTGATGGGCAAGTCTTTTATTTACACAATCGAATTGGTGATATTGATGATGTGGTAGTCAGGTTACAAGAGCTATTGCCTACGGCTCGAATTGCTAGTGTACATGGTCGAATGAGCAAAAATCAGATGGAGGATATTTTATATCGCTTTTTAAATCGCGAATTTGATATTTTGGTCACAACTACAATTATTGAAACAGGTATTGATATGCCTAATGTAAATACGATGGTCATTGAAAATGCCGACCATTATGGTTTAAGTCAGCTTTATCAGCTGCGCGGACGAATCGGGCGTAGTGCAAGGTTGGCTTATGCCTATTTCTTATATCAGCCTAATCGAGTGTTAACTGAAGTGGGTGAAAAGCGCTTAGAAGCAATTCGTGATTTTACTGAATTAGGTTCAGGCTTTAAAATAGCAATGCGTGATTTGTCAATTCGGGGTGCTGGCAATATGCTTGGAGCACAGCAACATGGCTTTATTGACAGTGTAGGGTATGATTTATATTCACAGATGCTCAGCGATGCAATTTATAACCGCAAGGGTAAGCATAAAGTCAAAAAGAGTAATGCGGAAATTGAACTAGATTTTGAAGCTTATATTCCGGAAAGTTATATTAGTGACCAAGAAGAAAAAATTGAATTTTATAAAAAAATCAAGGCTGCTAATTTTGATGAAATTCAGGAAATCCAGGATGAATTAATTGATCGTTTTGGTGATTATCCTGAACCAGTTGAAAATCTTTTGGCAATTTCAAATTTAAAACTTGAAGCTGACTTAGCCCAAGTGTTGAGTATTATTAGAGTAAAGCAACAAATAAAAGTTGAATTTGATGTTTCAGCTAGTAAAGAATTGACTGGACCTAATATTTTCAAAGCTTTAGAACATGTTTCCTTAAAAGTCAAAATTAATTTAAATCCACAAAAGCACTTGGTTGTGCTGTTGACGCTTTTAGATAATATGTCTAAGAGACAGTTGATTAATGAACTAATTAAATTTATGAGTGCAGTAAGTGATATTATTCAAAGATAAGAATTGAGGCAGAACAATGAGAATTGATAAATTTTTGAAAATTTCCCGTTTAGTGAAAAGACGGCCAATTGCTAAAGAAATGGCTGATCAAGGACGAATTAGGGTAAACGATAAAGTAGTGAAGTCAAGTTATGAGGTAAAACTTGGTGACCTGATTGAGGTTGGTTATGGTTCCAGAACAGTTAAAGCAAAAGTGTGTGCTATTCGAGAAACAACTAAAAAAGCTGAAGCAAGTGAACTTTATGAATTAGTTGATTAAGCAACTTAGATATATGACATTTATTTTAGTCATTGTTATAATTGAATTAGGATCAATTTAATTTATATAGGGGAAAGCCATGAAAGGACCACGTATTTACAATTCGCCAGGTAAAAAGGAGCAACTAGCTCTTTTAGTAAAAAAGCAACGGCAGCGTGAAAAGTATATAAAACATGTTCATCGAGTTCGGCGTAGGCTAATTGCTGGTGCTTTTGTGATTTTATTTGTGTTTTTGGGTATGCAAATAATGCATGCGTATATGCAAACAAGGCAAATAAATGATCAAGTGCAGACCTCTAAGCAAACACTTAGCGAACTTAATGAGCAAAAACGCAGTTTATCGATTAAACGAGATAACTTGAAAGATTCAGATTATGTAGCTAAATTGGTTCGTTTTAAATTTTTATACTCTAAGCCAAATGAAACAATTTATAATTTACCTGAGGAAAAAAATAAGGATCAATGAAGTATCAAGTAGGACAGCGTATTACAGGTGTGATCAATAAAATTACAGATTTGGGTATATTTGTGACACTACCCAAAAACAAGATTGGACTGATTCATCATAAAGATTTTGGGGCTAATTGGTTACACGAACGGCAAAATTATCACAGTGGTCAGGCTATAAGGGTGGTTGTCATCCACAATTATCGCGGAAAAATAAGTCTGTCAAAAATGCGGGTAAATGATTCACAGCTGATTGATCAGACCAATGAGTTTTTGCAAACAAAAAAGGAAAATTTTTTATCTGTTTTGGCTGAGACAGTAAGTAATAGCCAGACAGAAATCAAAAAATTAGAACAAGAACTGGTTATCTATGCAAATTGAAAATTTTTTTAATCAAAGAAAAATTTCTTTATCTGCTAAAACTTTAGTTGTCGCCACAAGTGGTGGGCCAGATTCAATGGCATTACTGGATATGCTCTATAAATTAAGGGGTAAGTATAATTTTAGATTAGTTGCGGCACATCTAGACCACCAATTAAGACCTGATGCTCATCGTGAAATTGAGGTAATTAATAACTATTGCCAAAATAAAGAAATTGCAGTAGTAAATGAGTATTGGCCAGTTGAAATGCATCCGGAAAAAGGCATAGAGGCAGCTGCCCGTGCGTACCGCTATTCATTTTTGTTACGAACAGCTAGGGCTAGACATGCTGATTATTTGCTAACAGCGCATCATTTGGACGATTTAATAGAAAATATTTTGCTTAAATTTATTCGTTCAGGGAATCCAAGTGAAATGAATAATTTGCAAGCTATAAGTCATTTTCAAGAATTTCTGTTATTGAGGCCCTTGTTATCAATGGAAAAGGTGGATTTATTAGCCTATAATAAGGCTAATCATATTCCTTTTGTGATTGATCAAACTAATGGTCAGGATGATGTTTTACGGAATCGCTTACGTCATAATGTTGTTCCACTTTTAAAAAAAGAGAATCCATTAATTGGACGTAATGCGTTGCGATTCAGTAACCAAATTAATTTATTGCTTTCATTAGTTGCCCATCGATTTGATCAATTAGCGCAGCCAGAGCCTTTTGTTGGGGTATCATATCGCTTACCGATAAGTACTTTATCCACTTTGTCTAGGGCAGAACAAATTTCTTATTGGCAATATTTTATTTGGCGCACTTGGCATAGACGTGTTAATGAAAATTTATCTGGCTTTAAACTTATTAGTTACCAAGGCTATTTTTATTTATGCAAAAACAAGCTACGAGTATTAGAAAAGAGCAAATCGATTAAGATCGACTATGAGTTTTCTTTTAATCAGCGCCGTTTTATAATTAGTAGAAGCAAACAGGAACATGGAAATTTAATTGATTGCTTTAAAGCGCCTGCTAAAGCTAAATTTAGTGTAGGACTTTTAGCTCAAGGTGAAAAATTACCTTTAAAGAATGGTCATCATGTGCTAAGTAAAAAAAAGTTTGCGGAAAACTGTATTCCTAACTTATTACGACCATATTGTTTAAGCGTATATGCAAATGGCGTTACTGTATACGTGGAACATACGTATCACAATCAATTGGTTAGTGAAAATGAACAAAAATATTACATATATGCGACCAATTGATAAGAAATTTTAAAAAGATAGAGCATTAGTGAAATTTGTGATAAACTTTTATTCGTGTATCTATAGAAACTTTGCGGAGGTTTTTTATGAAGAATAACCGGAATCGGCTGTTTTCAAATGGCTTGTTCTATTTAGTTGTTTTCCTTTTATTAGTAGCGGGAATCAACTGGGCACTTGGTGGATCTAATAGTTCTGGTGGTAGTGAAAATATTAGCTATTCAGAATTTGTAAAAGATTTAGATCAAGGTAAAGTTAAAAGTTTTAACGTTCAGCCTGCCAATGGTGTGTATACGATTTCAGGAAGCTATAAGGAAGCACAAAATAGTAAAGAAAAATCAAGTTTTGATTTTTTTAATGATAAATCTGTTGCAAAAGTAGATCACTTTTCTACAACTATGCTTCAGAATGATTCAAGTGTGTCTAAAATACAAGATTTAGCTCAACAAAATGGTACAAAAATGACCACTCAGGGTGAGTCACAATCTGGCAACTGGATTTCTACTATTGTAATGCTAGTGCCGACAATTCTCTTTATCGTTTTACTTTGGATGATGATTAGCCAAAGTGGCGGTGGTCGAGGTGGCAATGGCGGAATTATGAATTTCGGTCGATCACATGTTAAACCAGAGGATCCAAAGAAAAATAAAATTCGTTTCTCTGACGTTGCAGGTGAAGAAGAAGAAAAGCAAGAGTTAGTTGAAGTAGTTGAATTTTTAAAAAATCCAGCTAAGTTTACTAAACTTGGAGCAAAAATTCCATCTGGAGTTTTATTAGAGGGTCCTCCGGGTACGGGTAAAACTTTGTTAGCCCGTGCTGTAGCGGGTGAAGCCAATGTACCGTTCTTTTCAATTTCAGGTTCTGATTTTGTGGAAATGTTTGTTGGTGTCGGGGCCAGTCGTGTGCGTGATTTATTTACTAATGCGAAAAAGAATGCCCCAAGTATCATTTTTATTGATGAAATTGATGCGATTGGTCGTCGCCGTGGTAGTAATGCCAGTGGTGGTGGTAATGATGAACGTGAACAGACTTTAAACCAGTTGTTAGTGGAAATGGATGGTTTTGAAGGAAATGAAGGCGTAATTGTTATTGCTGCCACTAACCGGTCGGATGTTCTCGATCCAGCGTTATTGCGACCTGGTCGTTTTGACCGTAAAATTTTAGTGGGTTCACCAGATGTACGTGGACGTGAAGCAATTTTGCGGGTACATGCTAAAAACATGCCACTTGCAGATGATGTTGATTTAAAAGAAATCGCACGGCAAACTCCAGGTTTTGTTGGTGCTGATTTAGCTAACCTGTTAAATGAAGCTGCTTTATTAGCGGCTAGACGTAATGGGTCAGAAATTACTGCTCTTGATTTAGATGAAGCTGAAGATCGGGTTATTGCTGGTCCAGCTAAGCGTAATAGTATGATTTCACAAAAAGAAAGACAACGAGTTGCCTTTCATGAAGCGGGGCACTCAATTTGTGGTTTGGTTTTAAGCGATTCACGTACCGTGCGAAAGGTGACTATTGTTCCCCATGGTCGTACGGGTGGCTATAATTTAATGATGCCTAAAGATGATCAATTTCTTTTGACTAAAAAGCAATTAATGGAACAAATTGTTGGTTTAATGGGTGGACGTGCTGGTGAAGAAGTTGTTGTAGGTGATCAATCAACTGGAGCATCGAATGACTTTGAACAAGCAACTGCAATTGCTCATAGTATGGTAGTTAATTATGGTATGACTGACTCTTTAGGAATGGTTGAATTAGAAAAAGAAGGTGAAACCAATCCATATGGCTTAAAGCCGTATAGTGAGGCTACTTCGGCTAAAATTGATGAAGCAGTCAGAGAAATACTTGATAAAGCTCATACTCAGGCGGTTGAGATTGTAAAGAATAATCGTGAAAAACACCGCATTATTGCTGAAGCATTACTTAAATATGAAACATTAGATGAAAAGCAAATTATGGCACTCTATACCACTGGTAAGATGCCAGAAAAGACTGAGCAAGAATATCCTAGCGAATCTAAAGTTTTAACTTATGAGGAAGCTAAAGCTGCGGCTGAGAAGAAGGACAATCATAAGGAAATTATGGCTGATAGTAAGCCGGAAACTCCCGTACAAAAAAACCAAGAAGTAGAAGCAAAAAATCCTGAAAATCCGGTGAAAGCCAAATCTTCACTTGAATCTAAGGCACTTGATTCTAATAAGTCTAAGTCAGTGGCAAAAACTGATAAAAATGAAAATAAAAAGGCTTCGGATAATCATCCGCAAGACTAATTACAAATAGGGCCTAGCTAGGCTCTATTTTTTTAGGAGAATACAATGAGCGATTACTTAATGAAAGCAATTGACAAAACAAAAAATCTACGGTTATTAACCATTTCGGCTAAAAATTTAGTGCAAGAAGCACAGACTAGACATAATACTTGGTCAGCCGCTTCTGCTGTTTTAGGACGAACTTTACTTGCAGGTGAATTACTTGCAGGAGCTCAATTAACGGATCAGGAAGAACTCACAATCCGCTTACTTGGCGATGGTCCCGTTGGGCCTACAATTGTTACAGCTAAATCTGACTTAACTGTTAAGGGGTATGTAAAAAATCCGCATATCGCTTTGCCTGCTAAAGCGGGTGGGCATATTGATGTTAAAAAGGCAGTTGGTCAAGGATGGCTTGAAGTGACAAAGGACTTAGGGTTAAAAGAACCCTATACTGGGCAAGTTCCTATTGTATCTGGTGAAATTGCGGAAGATATTGCCTATTATTTAACTAAGTCAGAACAAATTCCTTCTGCAGTAGGGCTTTCAGTTTTTGTTAATCCTAATAATACAATTGGTGAAGCAAGTGGATTTATGCTTCAAGCATTGCCTGGGGCAAGTGACAGCCTGATTACAAAAACTATTGAGCGGATTGATCATTTACCAGCTTTGTCAACCGCTTTTTTGGCTGGAATGACACCAGAGGAATTGGCAGAATCGATTTTAGGGAATGATTGTAAAATATTAACTAGGGAAGATGTGGCTTATAAATGTGACTGCTCAAAGGAAAAATATTGTCAGATTCTGGCAACATTAAAAACAAGTCAAATTGAAACGATGATTAAAGAAGACCATGGTGCTGAATTAACGTGCAATTTTTGTGGAAATAAATATCAATTTACTGAAAAAGAATTAAGGAATATTATTCAATAAATAAAAGCACAGTATTTTAAAGTATAGTTGCATGTTAATAAAAATAGAGATGCGATATCGTATGGTTTTTATTATAATGAAAGAGTTAATCTAAATAAGAAAGCGAGGATCAGCCCAATGCTAAATGTTTATATTGTACGGCATGGCCAAACTGATACTAATAAAACTTTTGCCATTAATGGTGCCGGTACTAATTTACCTTTGAATGAAACAGGAATTAAACAAGTTACAGCTTTAGGAGATAGTTTTGATATAGAAAAAATTGATTACGTCTATGCTAGTCCCTTAATTCGTGCAAAGCAGACAGCTGAAATTTTAGATCGTGGTAAGCACGATATTATTTACGATGACCGCTTAAAAGAGATTGACTACGGCAATTGGGATGGGAAACCAGCTCAAGAACTACTTGCCAAGTATCCCGAAGCATTTGACGAGTTAGGCTATTTTACAGAAAATTATACTAATTTCTGTTCGGGTGAAAGCTATCAGCATTTAAATGAGCGCTTGATGGAATTTTGGCAAGATCTTGTACACAGGCATGTCAATGAAACAGTACTTTTGGTATTTCATGGCACAGCTTCAAGGGCATTGGTTCAAAACATATTGCATACGCCTAACATTGCAATAATTGGTGAAGCTAAAAATGCAAGTGTTACCAGAATTTCTGTTGCTGATCATAGTAAGCAGCCCTTTTTACGTTATTATAATCGGGTGGCACCAAGTGATTTCTTCTCTGATTAATTGGTAAAAAAGCCCTTCTATAGTATTTTTTAATTAATGCTACAATGAAATTTTCTTTAGGGGTTTGTTTTTGTTATGATATTAGAGTATTTGAAAGGATGATTGTGTGGACAATAGCTGGAAAATTGGTGATTTAACCATTCCCAACCGCGTGGTAGTCGCTCCAATGGCAGGAGTTTCTAATTCTGCCTTCAGAATGATTTGTAAAGAATTTGGGGCAGGACTAGTTGTATGTGAAATGATTTCTGATCACGGTATAATTTATCGTAATAAAAAGACGATGTCGATGATGAAAGTTGATCCGCGTGAACATCCGATGAGTATTCAGATTTTTGGCGGTACTGAAGCAACACTCCTGGAAGCGGCGCAGTATATTGACCAACACACTGCTGCTGACATTATTGATATTAATATGGGGTGTCCGGTACCTAAGGTAACTAAAACTGATGCTGGATCAAAATGGTTGCTTGATGCCAATAAAATTTATCAAATGGTGCATAAAGTTGTGCAAAATGTTTCTAAACCAGTTTCAATTAAAATGAGAATTGGTTGGGATCGGAAGCATATTTTTGCGGTTGAAAATGCTTTAGCTGCCCAAGAAGCTGGTGCCAGTATGATTGCGATGCATGGCCGAACCCGCAAGCAGATGTATGCAGGTGAAGCGGACTGGGAGACTTTGCATGATGTAGCTCAGGTACTAGATGTACCCTTTGTAGCCAATGGAGACATTACTACACCTGAGTTAGCTCAAAGAGCCCTGAATGAAATTGGTTGTACTGCGGTCATGGTCGGACGAGCAGCACTTGGTAATCCTTGGATTTTAAAAGATATGGTGCATTACTTAGAAACGGGTGAAAAACTGCCCGAACAGACAGTAGGAGAGCGTGTTGAGACAGCTAAGCATCAGCTTAAGGGATTAGTCGAACTAAAGGGAGAAAAAATTGCAGTTCCAGAATTTAGACAGCAAGCTGCCTATTATCTAAAAGGAGTTCCCCGTTCAGCTCGAACTCGTGCTAAAATAAATGAAGTTTGGACTGCCCAAGAAGTCTATGATCTGCTTGATAATTTTGTGACAGAATATGAAAAATGGCATGCGCAAAAAGCGGTCAAAAATGAAATTAAGCTATAAATATAATGGAGGAAAAGTAATTGGCTAAAAATGAAATGAATGATCAGTTAATTGTTCGTCGCCAAAAAATGGAAGAGCTACGTGATAATGGGATTGAACCATTTGGTATGAGAAAATTTGCTCGAGCAGATTTAGCCCGAACTTTGAATGAAAAGTATGCTTATACTGACAAAGATGAATTAAATGCTGAATTGCCAAAGACTAAAATTGCAGGTCGTATGTTGGCTAAAAGAGGAAAAGGTAAAGTTGGTTTTGCAGATTTGTACGATCGAACTGGTAAAATTCAAATTTATGTACGTAAAGATGCAGTTGGTGAAGAAAATTATCAAATATTTAAAAAGTCAGATATTGGTGATTTCTTAGGCATTGACGGTGAAGTTATGAAGACTGACACCGGTGAATTAACAATCCGTGCCACGCATATTACCTTTTTATCTAAGGCACTAAGACCATTACCAGATAAATATCATGGCTTAAAAGACGTTGAGCAAATTTATCGTCAGCGTTATCTTGATCTTATTTCTAATCGTGCAAGTTATGAACGTTTTGTTAACCGGACTAAGATTATTCAAGCGATTCGCGATTTCTTAAATCAAAAAGAATTTTTAGAAGTTGAAACGCCAGTTTTACATAATATTCCGGGCGGTGCTGAAGCGCGTCCATTTATTTCACATCACAATGCATTAGATATTGATTTATATATGAGAATCGCGCTTGAATTACCACTTAAACGTTTAATTGTTGGTGATATGGAGCGAGTTTATGAAATTGGCCGTGTATTTAGAAATGAAGGTTTAGATACCCATCATAATCCAGAATTTACTGAACTGGAAACGTATGCTGCATATTGGGATTTTCATGATGTTATGGATGAAGCAGAAGGAATTATTCGTGCGGCTGCTAATGTAGTTACAGATGACGGTAAGGTTACTTATCAGGGAACTGAGATTGACTTAGGTAAGCCATTCCGTCGGGTTCACATGGTTGATTTAATTAAAGAAAAAACTGGAGTTGACTTCTGGCAAAAGATGAGCATTGAAGATGCTATTCAAACAGCTAATGAGCATGACATTCAGGTTGAAGGTTTTTGGAAAGTTGGTCACATTATTAATGCCTTCTTTGAAAAATACTGTGAAGAAACAATTGTTGATCCAACTTTTGTTTATGGTCATCCAGTTGAAATATCGCCACTTGCCAAGAAGAATGCCGATGATCCTCGTTTTACTGATCGCTTTGAAATTTACATTATGGGTGAAGAATATGGTAATGCCTTTTCAGAATTAAATGATCCTGATGATCAAAGAGAAAGATTTGAAGCCCAAATGGCTGAGCGAGAAGCCGGTAATGATGAAGCTGATATGATTGATGAGGACTACTTGCGAGCTATGGAATATGGCATGCCACCAACTGGTGGTCTAGGTATCGGGATTGACCGCTTAGTAATGCTTTTAACTGATGCTCCAGCAATTAGGGATGTACTACTCTTCCCAACAATGCGTCCAGAGCATATTGAAAGTGTCGAAGCAGAAGTTAAGGCTGATTTAGCTAAAAAGGCTAAGAAAGACTAATGTTAGGCTTCTAGAGTGTTTTAGCAATAAAGTTTAGGTTTGCTTTTAAATCCTTAAATTATTTAAAAATGATAGTGTCTACACCAAGAATACATCAATTTTGAAACTAATTTGGTAAAAGGCTGACGAAAATCAAATCTCATATTTATGTTTTTAAACATAGATATGAGATTTTTTTATAAAATATAATTACAATAATTTTATAAGGTGTTTAAATAGCAAAACAGTGCATAACAAATGCAAAAAAAGGCCAAAGAGGATTGATTTGATAGATGATCCGTTTGAAAGCAATTTCTTTAAATATTTTGTAGTTTACTTTAACGATTATGTCTTAAAGAAATTAATTGCTACAAGCCATGATTCAAGTCCAGTCGTTAATCAACAGCTTTCTTTATTTGGTGATGATGAAGAAGAAAAGATTATGGGAAAAAGTATATAAGATAGAATCAACTCATGTAGATGATTTCGTTTTTCCATCATATTTTTATGCTTAAAATTAATTGAAGCCTATCAGATTAGTACTTAAAAGGATTAATTTGATAGGCTTTTTACTCGTTTTTAAACAAAAAATTATTTTAAATAGGCACAAAAAGTGATTTTAGTAGTTGAAATTAAGATTTTGCGAGTACTCAAAATGATTAGTGGTAGACTTTATGCTCACTTTTTTTGTTTATGTAGAAATAAAAAGTAATTTTTAAAAATAGGCTATCTAAAATGTTTACATTAAGAATAATATGAGTATAATATTAATTATTAATGAGGTAAGTGAGAGAAAATGATCAGACTAGATAATGTTTCATTCGATTATGTAACATTTGAAAAAAATCCTGGGTTAATAGGTTCAGTGCACGACTTTTTTAAACGCAAGAATCAAAAAAAGCGGGCAATTGATACACTAAATTTAAACATTTCTGATGGTGAATTAATAGGATTGATTGGACCTAACGGGGCAGGGAAAACTACTTTTGCAAAATTATTAACGGGGATAATAGAACCAACTGAAGGCGATATTAGGGTTGATAATATGAATCCAGCTTTGCATCGGAGATCATTTTATCAAAATATTGGTGTAATGTTTGGCCAAAAGACCCAGCTTTCTTGGAACTTGCCACCTATAGATACATTTAATATGCTCAGTGCGATTTATCAATTAAATGATGAAGATTATAAAAAAAGATTAAATTATTTAATAAAAGTGTTGAATTTAAAAGATATCATTAAAATCCCTGTTCGAAAATTATCTTTAGGTCAGCGGGTAAAATGTGAGTTATTATGTACACTTATTCATTCACCTAAATATTTATTTCTAGATGAACCTACTTTAGGCTTGGATATAGGGACTCAAAAAAATATATATGATTTTTTACTTGAAGAAAATAGAGTAAATCAAACTACGATTATATTTACGTCACATAATTTACGTGATATTGAAGCGATTTCTAAGCGATTACTTATTTTAGCCCAGGGGCACATTGTTTTTGACGGATCTTTAAATTCGTTACCAGTGGATATAAACGATCATCAAAAATTTAAAGTTAAATTCTTGGATCCAAATAACAATATGGTTGCTAAAGAAAAAGTACTATCAATTTCAGAATTACAGAATGAAATTGATAGTGTAGGAGAGAAAAATATAATATCTATTAATCGGCAAGGAATGACAATCGAAGATTTGGTTTTATCAATATATAAAGAATGGGATAAAGCTAATGAAAAAAATTAAAAAGTATATGCCTATTTTATATTTAGGGATGAAGGATAATTTGGTCTTTCGCTCTAATATAATCCTTACAATAATATTACAGGTAGCTAACTTGGCAGTATCTTTATGGATATGGAATTTATTACTACCACATTCTGATTTTATAAACATGGCCAGATATTTGATTCTTACTAATACAACTACCTTGATATTTACAACTACTCCACTTTATTATTTAGCGGGTTTAATCAGTTCTGGAAGATTATCAATGTATATAACTAAACCTATATCACTTTTTTGGTATATTTTTTTGTATAGCTTTGGTAGGCAATTTTATATACTAATATTCTATTTGGTCTTACTAGTAATACTCTCTAACAATTTTATTATAGTTGTTTTTTTGTTTTTCTATTTTATAGTTGCAAATTTTATGTTTTTTAACTTGATGTTGTTACTTGGAGAATTAAGTTTTTGGATTATTAATATGTGGCCCTTACGTAACGGCATAAACGCAATTTACTTACTTCTGGGCGGATTGTACTTTCCCTTAAATATGCTGGATAAAAGAATTTATAGTTGGCTGCAATATAATCCCTTTTCTTTGGTTACTGACGTACCTGCAAGGTTGATAATTAGTGGGGGCAATACTAATGCGATTATTAAATATTTTTTTGTAGTTTTTTTATGGCTAGTTGGTTTTAATTTCCTTAGAAAATATATTTTTAAAATAGGAATTAAAAAGTATGAAGGTGTAGGTGCATGATAAGAATTGGTAAAACAATCTGGAAAAAAAGTATTGAAGAATTCTTGATTTATAGAACAACAAGTATTATAACTTTTGTTTTAGCCTTGATATTTTTGATTATTGAATTGGTAACAGGGAATATTTATTATGCTGATAATCGGAGTATTCCCGGTTGGACTGAAAATCAATATTTTATTCTAATAACTTTTGTTAACTCTTCTACATATGTCTATAATATATTTTTTATATTAGGACATGAAGAACTAAATGATGATATCTTAGAAGGCAATTTAGATTATGTTCTAATCAGACCTAGTTCTTCGTATTGGCTATCTGCAATTAGAGGTATAGATATTCCAAGTATTTTTAATTTTATAATTACGTATATTTTGCTAATCATTTTTCTAAATAAAGAAGTAATAACACAATTTCAATTTATAGTTGTTAATATTTTAATAATTACAACTGCTTTGATGATTTTTGTCTTGAATCAAATATGTTTAACTTTGCTATTTTGGTTTAACGGATTAGTAGGATTAGGTGGAGTTGTTGAAGATTTATTCAATTTTGCATCACGGCCTACAAAAATATTTCCTAAAATAATACAAAATATTTTTGTATTCGTGCTACCTATATTATTAGCAACGAATATCACTAATGAATTTTTGAAATATGGAATACAGTCATATTTTATTTATTATTTGATTTTATTGGTCCTTTTTTATGTAATTTCTAGATTTTTATGGAGATTAGGAATAAAAAAGTATGTTTCGGCTAATTAAATTTGAAAGGAGGTGAGTGACATGGGACCGTACAAGATCACAGCATACTAAGTCAGATATAACTCCAACATTTATTTTGAATAAAGATGAATTGGCTTTCTTTAACATGTAGAAGAAAAGCTAACTTATATTCTTAAGTCATGTAAGTCAGGTGATTCTGAATTAGGTGAAAATGTCAGAGTTTAAATAAAGAGCCTGCAGTCAAGCACTTGTGTTCTATAATCGTTCAAAAGCTAGGCAAAACAGGATATGGTATTAATACACCTTATTAGGGATGCCAATTTCAACGCTTTAAGTAAAAGTTCTATTATATAAAGGAAAAAATTTATTACTTAACTTTAGTTGCCATACATTGCGGCATATATTTACTACTAGATTGATTGAATTTGGAATAAATATAAAAGTTATTCAAGAAGCTTTAGGACATTTGGATATTCAAACAAATTTAGGTATATATGTTGATGTAACTAAGGATCTGAAACCAGAACAGTTCATACAGTTTGAAGATTAATGAGCAGTCTAATAATTCTTCCCAATAATGCGTCTAGAGCATCTTGAAGATATTTAACGTGTAGTTGAAGAAGACTTAGCCAAAAATAGGTCAACGTTTATTTATAAGCATCATAATATTTTTCAATTAAATTAGCAATTGGTACTTGTAATTCGGGCCTTTTTTCTAGGAGAAAATACCAACTTTGAAGTATTGCTAACCAAGTACTTAATTGATGCCAGCCGAGTAAATTGTCATTGGCTAATTTTTGGTAGCGTTCAGTATTGAATTCATTAATGAATTCAATAAAAGTAGAAGTAGAAAATTTTTGAGTCTTAAGCCCTTGAAAAAAAGCATAAGCCAAGCGTTTCTCTTCATCATCAACAAAGGTAATTTGCATATTGTTAAAAATCGTTCGGATTAAATTTAAAAGATCTATTTGGTCTTGAATGATAAATTTGGGATGTCGCAATGTTGCAGCTAAAAAGTCACTACCATGTGCGATACTATGGGCCCAACCTTTATTTTTGACAAAGCTGCGATAATCCTTTTCTAATTCTAAATATGCAATACTCCAGTTGAAAATTGTTTGCCGTTCATCGTTGGTTAAAATTGTCTGGTCGCTATCCATTGCCAAAATTAGTGCTCCCAATAGGGCAGTGAAGGTGCGCAAAAAAACAGAATCATTTTCAGGTTCAGTAATTTGATGAAACAAGGTCTTTTTATTAATAAAAAAATCGATAATCATTCTAAGTTGCTCTTTGTTAAAAGAATTTTCCTGAAAACCACGTGCTAAAAGACTGTAACTAAGGTTATCGCGAAGATGTGGATCAATACTACCAAGATTATTTAAGAGTATATATACATGTTGATCAGTAAAGGATAGTTGATTTTTGGGTAAGTGCAATAAATTTTCTAGTTCATTTTGCACGGTTTTTCTCCCCTTTTTTAATTATTACTTGGTAAAAAGTATACCAAATTTTTGCTAATATATGATAATCTTTTGTTTTATAAAGTAATTAGCTAGTTAGATTTTTTAAAAAAAGGGTTGCAAAACTATATCTGTCTGCTATAATAATAGATGTCTTGCGGAAGTAGTTCAGTGGTAGAACATCACCTTGCCATGGTGGGGGTCGCGGGTTCGAATCCCGTCTTCCGCTCTCTAATAAAGACTCACCACTTTAGGTGAGTTTTTTTATTAAACGGGAAATAGCTCAGTTTGGTAGAGCGCTACGTTCGGGACGTAGAGGTCGCAGGTTCGAATCCTGTTTTCCCGATAAAGCAGATTTGTCTTAGTTTCAACTAGCTTCAAGCGTTGATACTAAGGCATTTTTATTTTTTCTGATTTTTTGAAATTAACTGAAATTAGGCTAAAAGACTTCATATTAGACTTCATATTTTTAAGAGTACGTGCAGGTGGGCTAATCTTAGATATTTAGCTAAAGATTGATTTATAGGGCTTTTATAATAATCTGATAAATAGTTTGACCACCAAGAAGTACAAAAAACAACTTCATATTTTTTAAAAGATACAGAATTAACTAAAATAGGGCGCCATAAAAAGGGCTTTCGCTATCAGTCTGATACTTTCGAGAGAATGCAAAAAAAGCATTCTATTTCTTTACTTTTGCCTTTTAGGTATACTTTACTTAAGTTAAAAATAAAACACTTAGAGCGTAAAATATGGATATGCAAGTATGAAAACTGATGAAGTAAAAGATTTTTTCAAACATGATTTAGACCATTTATTAGCACTATGTAATCGCCATAGAAGAGATTTACTAGCGGATAATGTAGACCAGCTCCCTGTATTAACTGAAGAGCGTACTGATGAAGATATTGCTTATGCAGGTAAGATAACGTGGGTGGTTGGTAAAGCTATTCAAGCCTGTTCGGTTAAATCAAGAAAGATACTAACAGATGCTTATTTAAAAAGGCAGCTAGATAAAATAACTATGGTTGAAATGGGCTATAGTCAAGCTAGATATTATCAGTTAAAACAGATTGCTTTAATTGAATTTGCTGATAATTTTACGGCATATTTAAAAGAAATGGGCGTTATTTAGTCAACTTAGTTATGGAAAGAGCAGGAATGGTTTACGAAGAAAATGTAAGAGTATTTCTTAAACGTGATTTAGGTATATTTGCTATTCATGCAGGCAGACACAAAAAGGACTTAGTAGCAGAGCATTTAGATCAATTAACTATTTTTAACGTTGATGTACCTAAGATTAAGTATGCTGAAAAGTTAACCACTTGTGTGGGCAAAGCAATAGCGGCATGTACTGATAAGTCACGAAAAATACTAACAAGCGTTTATTTGCTGGATCACTTGAATAGAATTGCAATGAAAGAAATAGGTTATGGCCAATCTAGATATTGGGAATTAAAACAAATAGCCTTAGATGAATTCATGGATAACTTTGCTAAATATCAGAAACAGATAGGACTAGAACCAGCTTTTAAGTTGGTTAAATAAATAGAGGTCGCGTTTTAAAAAAATGTTCAGATTTTAGGTAAAATGCTAAACCCTGAAAACGACTGGTTAGGTTTGTAGTAAGTGGTACGGATGTTAATAGGGGTGTATTCCAACAAATATCAGCGTTTATTAGTGTATTTGTTTAACCAAAAACAGATTAAAGTATTGATTTATAGCTTTTAAAAGTATTGTACACTTTAAATTGTGTATAATATATAGCAAAATTTCAAAATAATAATTTTAGTGAGGTAAATACATGTCTCCTTTAACAGGTCTGTTACAATTTGTTCCAAATATTGAAATTGCAAATAAGTTTTTAGAAAGTGAATTTTGTTTAAAAGATATACTTAGTTATAAGCAAAAAGATTTTAAATCAGATTGTTGTAATAATGTAAAGTATGATAATTTGGAAGGAAAAATCTTAACTACTGGTATAATTGAAAAATGTTGTTTTATATCTTGTTTTACAATGCTAAATGATTCGTTCTTCGAAAAAAATCCGCCATATAAATTAAAAAAAGAAATTATAGAGGGCTTAGAAAAGGGTAATGTAAGCGAGTATGGGAAAATGGACCCAAGACCATTTATTACTATAAAAAGAGCCAATGTAGAACCTGTAGTTGATGAATTATGTGTTCAAAGCAAATCCTTTTTAAAGAGTATCAATTATAATGGGCCAGGATTTTCTACTAAGGCAGTTCTTTATCTTGAATTAGAAGACTATTTAAAAAGAGGAAGTGAAGCACAAGAAAAGCTTAATAATATAAGATCATCAAATGAAAAAGTTGAACTCATAAATATAAATAATTTAACAGATCAGCAGAAAACTGATCTTTGTGATGCTCTGAAATTTATGTATTTTACTAAGTTAAAAAAATATCAAGTTCAGAATGAATATAGAATGCATATTATTTCTGATGATCCATTGCCTGAAAAGTATTTAGTCAACGGTCTTTTAAGGGTGCCTATTAAAAAAAATTTACATAATTACATTAAGGTGCATAAGGTGCATGACGATATATATAATCTTACTAAGTACGATTTATAAATATTTTTAAGTACTTAATACAGTTGATACATATTATTACTTAAATACTTCATGATAATATGATTTTTGTTTATTATTTTTATGAATTTGATGATTGAAGTAAATTGCTTGTCGCAATTGTTCATTAGCTAAAGTTACGATTTACGGCTTCACCTTAATATTATATTACTGTTAATAGTGAGATTGTTGATGACAGGAGCTAAACGTTATCCCCTTGGCAGGGATGAATCATTGCCATAAATTAGTGTAGTGATTGTATAAATTTTAGGAAAAACTAATTATGGATTAGTCATAACAGAACAATTAAATTTACCTCGAAATGGTTTACAGCCATAACGGATTTCTAAATGAATCTGAACCACTTGGAGATAAATATAGCCATTATGTGCATTCGTCCCGAAATTATTTGTTAAGGATGTCCTAAACTGGGGCATCCTTTTTATTTTCTTTAGCAAAGAGTATAGAAAAGATAGGGCTAGAATTGGACTAATGTTATAAAGGTATTTTCAAAATAAAACTACTTTAGTTAACCATCCTGCAACTTAACAATTAAAAGATTATCCCCCCTATCAAAAAGTTTTAAAAATTTGGTGTGTCACGAAAGCGAACACCACTTGTTGCGGCTCCTCTAGATGAAGAATAGGGGCGGGGGATGCACACGGTCTTTTTTAATTACTCATGATTTTACTCAAACGTTTAATTACTGTTCGTATAAAATTTAGGGACGGTTTGTGTGAGTGCTCTCTTCAATAATGAGAGTAGCCCCCGACTGTTAAAAATGTTAGGAATAAATTTTAAAATTTGAAATATCCTCTAAAAGTTCCGTCCTTGTTTTAGGTACGTTGCTTAGCTGTTAGCATTTGTTAGCATAAAAAATATCGTCACGAATTGCGACGGTATTTTAGCTTATATTTGTTTAAATTCTCGTTTAACGTGGTTATCTAAAATAGTGTAGATATATAGACCATCACTTGTAGTTGAACTTGTTATCAGAATAGGTGTACCGTCATGTTCTACAGCAATTCTGGTAAACCATAATCTACTATTTAGTTCATTTAAATAATTGCTATGTTCTGCTTTATTGCAAATTAACATCATACAATTACAGAAATGCACAGCCGCTTGCTTACCAGATCCTTTTTCTATTTTTTTGACTAATTGCATCATGTCATAACCTGCAGCATTGTTAATTGAGTAATACATAATTTTTCCTTTGCTTAAGTTTAATATTCTGAATTAGGTGGTATGTCAATTATCTACTAACTAATTATGTGAATCTTTGTTAATGTTCCATATCTTCAATAGTAGATATAGTATTCTTATTAATTAATACTTTGCAGGTTTTACCTGAAAGATTGTTATCAATTTGAATGTAATCATCCTTTGTACTGTTAATCAAATTATGAACATCTTCTATATCCATTCTTGTTCTTCTAAGAAATCCGTTTGTTAAAAATATATTTGTCATGTTAACCATTCCTTTAGTTATTAGCTACTGAATCTATTCCTGTTATGTCATTCTAATTTGGTACAGAAATATGGTACAAACATTTAAATTTATAAAGCCTTTGTTATCAAGGATTAAAGCCAATTGGTATTTTGGGTACAAATTATAAAATTGCCCTCTAGCCTACAGGCTGTGGGCTTAGTACAAGATGCACACTATTTTTTTAAATTACGGGAGAAGATATAGAGGGTATGTAGTATTAGGGTATCTACTGTATAGCCTTTATATACAATTCTATTTATTAAAAAAAGAATGTACCTCTTGTACCGTACTTACTCTCGTAACAGGTTGGGTGTATGTTTTTGTCTGTACCTTTGAAAGTTCCACTTGTACCGTACTTCCTCTAATAATGGTTTATTGAAACCCGTATTTTGTACCAATCTTTAATTTAAGCTGATACCTTTATAAAAGTACCGTCTTTTACGCCTGTTTCCAGCAATCCGTTTATTTTCGACGCTTCGAAAGATACCTTTGTTTTCAAGCTCTTTTTTGAATTTTATTTTACTTACTGGTTTGAAATTATATTTAAAACACCAGGTGTTATAAGCATTGTACAAATCGTTTTCGTTAGTTTCTTCCGTTGTAATTAAGGTACAATTCTCATTAAGAAATTGCTTTATCGGGTCGTTATCCTCTAGCCAATTGCCTCTCTGCTCAATAATTGATTGGGTTTGTTTAATTTCTTTTCTTTTCATTGCATCCCTTGCTAAGACAATGCACTTGTAAACAAATTCGCCTCGTTCTTTTTTGACCTTTTTCATATCTATGGTCTGTTCAAAGTTATTTATCTTATAGAATTTGATCACATTGATTCGGCGGTAAAAGGCATTAGTGGTATTACTGAAACTAGGTAAGTCATTGGCTGCAAATAATAATTTGGCATAATTAAACAATGCTATACCTGGTCGATTTTTAACTGGTGCAGTAATTGAACTACCACCAGTTAATTTCTGTAAAACAGTAGTATCAGGGATGTATGCATTAGATATATCGTCATATTCATTTAAATACTTATTGTATAATTCTGAATGACTAAAATTGTTGGGCTTTTTATCTGCTAGATCAATTAATGAGACAAAAGAAGTGTTTTCATGTCCAACTAGAGTAGTAAGATAGTTCATAAAAGTTGTCTTACCGTCACCACCTGGGCTTAGTAAGATAACAAATAATTGGATAGGTTCATAACTGGGGTAGAAGATGTAACCAATAAATTCCATCAATGATTGCATATTTTCGCCTACCGAAAGAGCTAACCAATTTTCTGTTTCTAACCAGTTGGCTTTGTTTTTCCAACTATTAATAACAGCTTGTGCGTCTGGGTATTTATCATTAACCACCAGGTTATAATCAACACAGGAAGTAAAATAATATTTAGGATCATGCTCTTGTAGTTTGAATGCATCCCAATCCCAAACACCATTTTTAAAGTTGAAGTAACGCCCTGGTTTCTTACCAAAGGTATCAGTCCATTTAACGCGCTTAATGCTGTCGCTAACAAAGTGAAATGCATCCCTAGCCGCTCGATCAGTCCACATGTGCTGCTTGTTTAAAAGCTTTGTAATAGCACTCTTGATGCTCTTAATATTTCTAAGCTCCCAATGTCCCTCGTTATAGTTATATTCGTAATAGTCTTCTTTATCACCATTCTCAACAATAATACAGTTATGTTTTGCAAGAATAGTTTTACCAAGGATTGCGATATTAACTTTAGGCTTGCCGTCATTATCAGGGACTATCCAATCAGGGGCAGTTTTGATTGATTTATTATACTGCTCTAGCTTTTTAGGATCTGTTTTAACTAATTCTGGTTTGTTTTCAGGCAATATTGTTAACCTCTCGTTCTAAAATGCTATTAAAAGTACGTGTTACCTCATTTCTAGGCAAAGGTTCTTGGAATTGGTCGTTTGCGATAATAGCTAACTGATAAATAGTTTCTGCTCTTGCGCCTGTTTTAAATAGTTTGCCAATAATATGGGTAAGGTAGTCATTTCGCTTACCTACTATCTGCGGATAAAATAATTCATCTAGTAAGCGGCCTGTCCATGTTTTACGGCCATAATAATGTTTTTTGGCCTTAATACCTTTTTGAGTTTTCTGTTGAATGAATTCAATTAGTTCTGTAGGTGCTTCAACAACAGGTTGATCAGGATTAACCCATTCATAACTAATACTATTAAGCGAGGTAGGAGGTACTAAAGAAATATTGCCTTGTTCGGCTTGAATATCTACTCCCGGTAAGAACCCCGCTTTGGTCTTATTAGGTTGACCATCCTTTTTTAAATAATATAGATGTAAACCATCATTGGGAGTTAGAGCAGTTAAGGTATCAGGTAACCAATCAATAGGGATGCTTTCTCTAATTGATTTAAAACCGTCTATTTTTGTTTTCCCACTATGCTTAGGGGTGTCAATGTCAATACTAAATATATTAGTCATTTTCCATGCAATACCCAAATTAGGGTTATCTGTCCATAATTGAGTTATTTCCTTGTCTGTGAGACTTGGTTTATTGGAATGAGGAATTGCAGGGCTCTTTAAATTAACATTGGTAGGGATTACTGAAAACCCGTGTTCAGCATATTTAACAGCCCAATCTAAGTTATTCATTGCTAATCCCCTTGCTTTGTTGTTGAATTAAGGTCAATAATTTTATATTCTTATCATAGTGCATGATATTATTCTCCTTGTTTTTCTACTATGTTAAACATCTAAGATTAATTCACTTGCACGCTATTAGATGTTAATTCCGTTTCTTTTTACTGGGGAGTTTAAGAAACGGTTTTTTCTTTGCTCTTAAGCCAATCTGTAATTGATTGCTTGCCGTAAAGTTTACGTCCGTCAATATCCGCAACAGGCATCCCTAAAGTAGCCCAATAGCTGATAGTAGAGGGAGCAACACCAAAGTATTTAGCAATCTCTACACGGTTTAAATAGGGTCTAGGGTGGTTAAGAGTATCTTTGATCGTATTAATAATAGTTGTTTTAATTTCTGCTTCTTGCATGATTATTAGCCTTTTTCTAATTGAATTAATATGCATTATCAATAAAATCATTATGACTTTTGGCATAGCTCTTAATAATCTCTGTAAGGGACGAAATTTGATTTAATTGATCTAACGTTAAATCTTCAGGGCTTTCAATTTCTCGAATTTTATCGAAAAGTATACATAAACCTTTATATAAGTTATTACTTTCTCTTGCCACTTGAATAAATTTGTCGTCTAGTTTGTTCATGTCTATATTTTTCATGCTTGTAACTCCTTTTCGTGATTAATCAGTAAATTAAACTCTTCTCGCCCTTTAGGCGTTATTAATGTTTGTGGAAAACCTTGCCGACTGTCTTTTACTTCAAAATAATTATTTGAATATTTCTCATAGGGCATTAAGTCATTGTGTGCATCCCGATAGAGATATTTGTTATCTAACAGCCAATTAATAAAATCTTTGCGTTTAATTTTTAACATTTTTGCCGTTTTAGTTAAATTGACCAATGTCTTACGGTCTATAAGATCATCAAAGTAATCTGCCTTAGGCTTCATTAAACGGTTCTCAATAGCTAAATTAGCATTCTCAAGCGTCAATTTCTTAGCTTGTTCTTGTGCTAGGGCATAACCACGCCTAATTACTTCAGCTGGATTATTCCATTGCTGTTCTACTTGAATTAGATATTTCCGATATTGTTTACCTTTTTCGGTTCGACTTAATAAGCAAAGTTGTTTGGCCATGTCGATTGTTAAGGCATAGTCTTGTAATTCACGTTTGGCACCATTATTAACAACCGTATCTATAAATACACTTGTAAAATCTACATCTTCTTCAAAGTCTTTAAAGTTTTGTGATACCCACAAACTAAAGCGTGTCTTTATTTCTAATCCTTTGTACAAATCTCTAGCGCTTATTAATTGCCTGTCGTCTTTTACCTGTACTTTAATCAGTTCCTGCATTCGTTGTTCCTTTCTATGTTAATAGATGTGTATTCGTCAATTAGCCAATCGTTAATACATTTAAATGTTTTCTTGTTAACGTTACGGTGGCCATGCTTGATTATGTCGTTAAGTGTCCATCTGTTAACACCTGTTATCTTTTCGAGGTCGGTAGTTGAATAATCAAGTTCACCTCGTTTACGTTTAAGTGCCAAAACTTGTTGTTCTGTTAATTCCATATAATCATCTCCTCATTCCTACAAATGTTTATGTAAATAATAATCTACTTTTGTAGGAAAATCAAATAAAAAAACACAAAAGTAGGAAAATGATGATAGAATGTTCTAAAGGCGGTGAAATTATGAATAGGATAAAGGAGCTGCGGAAAAGTCATAGCCTAAGTCAGGCTGAACTTGCAAAAGAAACAGGTATTAGTAATCAGGCCATTAGCTTCTATGAAAATGGAAAGAGACAACCAAAAATTGAAACTTGGCAGAGACTAGCTAAGTTCTTTAATGTATCAGTCCCTTATATTCAAGGACTAACTTATACTACCGAGCAAATGGTTAAAATTATTCATGATTTTTATTTTATGGGATATGATTCTGAACATGCTTTTTCAGTTTCAGATGATTTTTCAAATGAGGTAAATATTTACATTAAAGTAAATAGTGACGATGTGATACCTAGAGAATTGTATAGAGAAGATGAAACCGAATTCAAAATTACTGATACAGTTGAAAAGTATTGGTTGAAACATTTCAAATCAATATTTGCTATTCCAAAGATAAGAAATATTAAGAAAAATAATTATGATAGAGTAATATCAGCTATTCATATTGTTATAGAAGGCAGAAATAGGTCACCTAAGACTCCGCATGATCTCACATATTTAGGACAGTTTTTCATAAAAAAATATGAGAAAGAGAGTAAATATCATTCGGATACAATAGATAAAATAAAATATCTAGATTTATCATCTGCAAAAATAGCAATTAATGAATATGCTGATTTAATAATTCAGTTGAGGGATGAAGTAAATAATTTTAAGAAAGATAGCTATAATGAAAAAGATTATGATAAGCAATTTGCTCAATACGTTAAGGCTGAATTGTACAATTTATATGAACCAACCAAACATGACATTATTGAATTTTCCAAAATAATAGATGAATTGGTAAATAAAATAATGAACGATAAGGAATTTAAAAAGAGATTATTGAATGAAGAGGATAAACAAGATTATTTAGAGATATTTAGAAATTACAAAAAACAGCATAATGAAAATGTTGCTATTATTGATGAATATATAGAAGACTTAAAGGATCGTGAAATTGATCCAAATTTATACTATGAAGATATTGATGAGACGTATAATACGGATAATATTTATTTAGATGAGTTTGAAGACCAGTAACTAGCATCCCTCACAAATACTGTAACGAAACGTTATTCCATAAATACATGTTAAATATCTAAGATTAGTTCACTTGCACGCGTCGAACATACAAAGGATATAATTAACATGGACAATGAAATTAAAGAGTACACCACGCCTAGTGGTCAAAGTAGATACGGATTTAATATTTATGTAGGTAAAGACGAGGCAACAGGGCATACTATTCAAGTAAAAAAGCAGGGGTTTAAGAGTAGGGATGCAGCCGAAAAAGCATACTATGAGTACAAAATAAAAGTCCTTAATGGCGAATATGAACCCCTTACTCATAAACGGTATACCATGAAGGACTTATTTAAATTATGGTCTAAAACTTATAAGACAACGGTTAAAGAGAGTACATATGCTACAGCACTACTGATTTTCAATAACCACATTCTTAAAGAGTTAGGCAATTTTTATATAGATAAGCTTACCATTTTTCAGTGCCAAAGTGCGGTAAATAAGTGGTTTGAAATTGCACCTAAGGCATATAAACGATATATTCGCTATGCATCCCGTATGTTAAATTATGCGGTTGATCTTGAATTAATAGATAAAAACCCCATGAAAAAGGTGGTTAGACCTAAATATATTGAACAGCCAACGGAATTTGATAACTTTTATTCTAAAGATGAATTAAAAAAGTACTTAGACTGTGCTAAACATGTTAAGTACCAATATTATGTATTCTTTAGATTGTTAGCCTATTCAGGGATGCGTAAGGGTGAAGCATTAGCTTTAAAATGGAACAGAGTAGATTTCTTGCATAATACGGTTAGAATAGATAAATCAGTTAGTAGGGGACTAGAAAATCGTTTATACATTTCTACACCAAAGACACGGACGAGTATAAGAACCATTCATTTAGATAAACAAACGATGAACGTTCTAAAAGAATGGCGAACAAGGCAACAAAAAGAGATGCTTAAACTAGGATATAATTTTTTAAGTACGGATAATTTGGTCTTTGCAACTTACCAGAATAAGCCATATCAGCCCACTAAAACAACCGATTGGAATAATAAAATATGCAAGTATGGTAATTTACGGCATATCACTTCACACGGTTTCAGGCATACACATGCATCCCTATTATTTGATTCTGGGGCATCAATGAAAGAGGTTCAAAAAAGACTAGGGCATTCATCAATTAAAACTACAATGGACGTTTATACTCACGTAACTAAGCAAAGCGAACAGGAAACAGTAACCGAATTTGAACGATATATGGAAAGTTAAGACTTCATATGGGGCTTCATATGTCGAAACTTCCACTATAAACGTTGATATTACAATGTTTTTAGCAGTAAAGTTCAAGACCTGTTTTCCCGATAATGAAGATTTGTCTTAGTTTCAATTAGCTTCAAACGTTGATCCTAAGGCATTTTTATTTTTTGGTTTTTTGAATTATCTGAAATTGGGCTAAAAGACTTCATATTTTTATAAAGATACAAATCACCTAAAATAGGCCGCTATCATGTATTTGTTTTTAGTTATTAATAGGTTGATTATTAGTTTGTATTGTTTAAATTTTTATTTAAATAAGGGGTTAATTTAACAGTGGAACCAGACTAAGCTTATTTATCTTCTGGAATAATTCTAAAGTTATATGAGCTCAATTTTGTTTGTTTAACAAAAACTGGAATAAATTAGTGAGGCTGCTTTTTTACCATCAGAATAAACACGATAAAAGGCTTATAAAGAAATAGTTAGCGATTTGTTTAAGATTATGGTAAGCAACATGGTAAATATAATGAAAGAGATAGGAAAGTTAGCATCACAGTACAGTCTTTGCTATAATAATTGCGTGTTTAACGTGAACTAATATATTCTTGAAACAAAAAAATTTACAATTCAGCAAAAGAGTATATAGTGAATACACGTCATTTATAAAGGTGGTGCTATGATGAAAAAAACTTATACTAACAGTGCAAATCAAGTTTTAGAAATTGCACGTGAACAAGCACAAAATTTTCACCATCGCTTAATTGGTACTGAACATGTGCTATTGGCGATGGTAATTGAGTCTGATGGTGAAGCTGGCAAGGACTTAAGATCTTGGGGAATAACTGCAACAGCAGTTCGTGAAGAAATCGAACGCTATACTGGTTATGGTTCAGCTGGTAAAGCTACTTATATGGAAATGTCGCCTAGATTAACTATGGTTTTAGCCTATGCCGCTACATTAGCAGGACGTGAAGGGGCTACTAAAATTAAAACTAGCCATATTCTTTTAGCACTTGTCTTTAATGAACAAGTTTTAGCGTCAGTAATTTTACGCAATCTAAATGTAGATGTTGATGGCTTAAAAAATGATATTTTACATAGTTTGGGTGAAGACGACCAACTGCTTGATTTGAATGAAAATGATGACAGGGGCTGGTCAAATTATGGTAATGTAGAGGCTAATGATAAAACTAACAGTACTACTCCAACCTTAGATCAAGTATCAGTAAATCTAAATGAGCGTGCAAAAAATGGTCAAATTGATCCAGTGATTGGGCGTGATCGGGAAGTTGCTCGCGTAATCGAAATCTTATCCCGGCGTAATAAAAATAATCCAGTCTTGATTGGTGAACCAGGAGTGGGGAAAACAGCTGTGGCAGAAGCAATCGCAACTGCAATTGTAAGTAAGCAAGTACCGCATGACTTATTGGATAAACAAGTGATTTCTTTAGATTTGGGTGGCTTAGTTGCTGGAACTAAGTATCGGGGTGAATTTGAAGACCGTCTCAAAAGAATTATTAAGGAAATTACTAATGATGGTACAATCATTCTTTTTGTGGATGAGATGCATACCTTAATTGGTGCAGGTGGTGCTGAAGGTTCAATTGATGCTGCTAATATTTTAAAGCCATCGTTGGCCCGCGGTGATTTACAAATGATTGGTGCTACAACTTTTGACGAATATCAAAAATACGTTGAAAAAGATCAAGCATTGGCTCGGCGCTTTCAGATTGTACGTTTAACTGAACCATCACGCCAAGAAACTTTCGCTATTTTAACCGGGTTAAAACCTAAATATGAAAAATTTCATCATGTTAAAATTGATAAGGCAGCGTTAGAAAATGCAATTGACTTGTCTAGTCGATACATTTCTAATCGTTATCTGCCTGATAAAGCAATTGATCTAATTGATGAAGCTAGTGCATCTGTTAAAATCAAAGCTGGTACAGGTACAAATAATCAATTAGTTCAAGTTAGTGATCAACTTAAAAAAGTAATTGAACAAAAGAACCAGGCTGCAGTTAATCAAAACTTTGTGAAGGCAGCGCAATTACAAGAACGACAAAATAGCCTGCAAGTAAGGCAAGATCAAATTTATAGTCGTATGAAAAAATCAGAGAAAAATGGGGCAATTGTTCATCCCGAAGACATTGCCAAGGTGGTATCTAATTGGACCGGTGTTCCAGTAACACAAATGAGTCGAAATGAAACCAAACAATTAGCTAACCTTGAAAATAATTTACACCAACGAATTATTGGTCAAGATAAGGCTGTTTCGGCAATTAGTAAGGCAGTTCGCCGTAGCCGTAGTGGTATTAAAGATGAGAATCGTCCAATTGGTTCATTTCTTTTCTTAGGTCCAACTGGAGTAGGCAAAACCGAACTTGCTAAAGCTATTGCTGCCACAGTTTTTGGCTCAGAAAACAATTTAATCCGAATCGATATGTCAGAATATATGGATCAAATTGCTAGTAGCAAATTAATTGGTTCAGCTCCTGGATATGTCGGTTATGATGAAGGTGGGCAGTTATCTGAACAAGTTCGGCGTCATCCTTATTCTGTAGTTTTATTAGATGAAGTTGAAAAGGCACACCCTGATGTATTTAATTTGCTATTGCAAGTCCTTGATGATGGCTTTTTAACCGATTCAAAGGGACGTAAAGTTGATTTTAAAAATACTATTATTATTATGACCTCCAATCTAGGTTCACGCTCAATCTTTGAAACCAAGGCTGTTGGCTTCAGTGCTGATAATTCTAACCAGGTAAAATTACGTCAAGATCGGGTAAAAGAAGCACTAAAACAATTTTTTAGACCAGAATTTTTGAATCGAATTGATGAAAGCATCATCTTTGATGAACTTGATCAAAAGCAATTAAGGCAAGTGGTAACTTTACTTACGCGTAAATTAATTGAACGTTTGAATAAACAGGGGATTCAACTTAAAATATCGCCTGCGGCTCTTGATAAAATTGCTCATGATGGTTATGATCCAGAAATGGGTGCTAGACCACTGCGGCGAGCAATTCAAAAAGATATTGAAGATCAAGTTGCTTCAATGCTAATTGAGGGAGACTTGCAAAGTGGTGATACTTTGAAAATAGGATGTAATCGGAAAAAATTAAAGTTTGATTTAATTAGGGCAACAAAAGATAATTTGGCCAATGTTAAGTAATAACATTGACATTTAATTATTTGTTAGCTATACTTAGTCGTGATTAAAAAGCTGATTTTCAGAATTTTGCTGATATATTGTCCAGCAAAATAATAAGGACAAAAATGACAGTAGTCGTTTTTGTCTTTTTTATGCTTAAAATTCTAGCTTTTTGAAATTGTAATCAAAATGTAATACTAGCTTTCTCTGACAGAAAGGATGTTTTCTCCTTGTTAAATGGACACGTAGTGAATTTTGGCAAACATCGAACAAGACGTAGTTTTTCACGCATTAAAGAAGTGCTAAAACTACCTAACTTGACTGATGTCCAAACTGAATCATATAAATGGTTTTTGGATGAAGGTATTAAAGAAGTTTTTGACGACATTATGCCAATTAGTGACTTTTCAGGCAAGCTTTCTTTGGAATATTTGGGTTATAAACTCCAGAATTCAAAGTACACTGTTGATGAAGCACGAGATCATGATGCGACTTACGCTGCACCAATGCATGTTACCTTAAAGTTAACTAATCAAAAAACTGGTGAAATTAAGACTCAAGATGTATTTTTTGGCGATTTACCATTAATGACTGAATCTGGCTCTTTTATTATTAATGGAGCTGAGCGGGTTATTGTTGCCCAATTAGTTAGATCACCTAGTGTTTATTATTCTGGTGATTATGATAAAAATGGGCGTCAGATTTTTGGTACAACAGTTATTCCTAACCGTGGGGCCTGGCTTGAGTATGAAACTGATGCTAAGAATGTATCATATGTTCGCGTTGATCGGACACGTAAATTGCCATTGACGGTAATTATTAGAGCTTTAGGTATTGGTTCAGATGATGAAATTATTGATCTTTTTGGCCAAAGTGATACTTTACAGTTTACTTTAGAAAAAGATGTTCATAAGAATCCAGCTGATTCACGGGTTGCCGAGGCTTTGAAAGATGTTTACGAACGTTTACGTCCTGGTGAGCCTAAGACAACTGATTCTTCACGTTCCTTGCTATATGCGCGCTTTTTTGATCCACGCCGATATGATTTAGCAGCCGTTGGTCGCTATAAGGTTAATAAAAAATTATCTTTGAAGAGTCGGTTATATGGGCAAACTTTAGCTGAAACTTTAGCTGATCCTGATACGGGCGAAATTGTTGCTAAAAAAGGTACCATAGTTACCCACGAAGTAATGGATACTTTAGAAAATTATCTTGATCGTGATGATTTCAAGATGGTTACTTATCAACCTTCAAAAGAGGGTGTTTTACCAGATCCGATTACTGTTCAAGAAGTTAAAGTATACTCAAAAGTTAATCCTGAACGAATAGTTAAAATCATTTCTAATGGTCATATTGATAAAGATGTTAAATATTTAACTCCAGCAGATGTATTGGCATCAATTAATTATTTCTTCTTGTTACAAGATGAAATCGGTAATGTTGATGATATTGATCACTTGGGCAACCGGCGAATTCGCCGAGTTGGTGAGCTTTTACAAAATCAATTTAGAATAGGTTTAGCTCGAATGGAACGTGTTGTGCGTGAAAGAATGTCAATTCAAGATCCGTCAACCGTTACACCACAACAGTTAATCAATATACGGCCAATTGTAGCTAGTTTGAAAGAATTTTTTGGTTCATCGCAATTATCACAATTTATGGATCAACACAATCCATTGGGTGAATTAACTCATAAGCGGCGCATGTCTGCTTTAGGACCTGGTGGACTGACTCGTGATCGTGCTGGATATGAAGTTCGCGATGTGCACTATACGCAATATGGTCGTCTATGCCCAATTGAAACCCCAGAAGGTCCTAACATTGGTTTGATTAACTCCTTAGCAAGTTATGCTGTTATTAACAAGTATGGGTTCATTGAAACACCTTACCGACGGGTTTCTTGGAAGACCCATAAAGTTACGGATAAAATTGATTATTTAACTGCTGATGTTGAAGATAATTACATTATAGCTGGTGCTAATACTCACTTAAATCCAGATGGTTCGTTTAAAGACGATTTGATTTTGGCTCGTCATAAGGAAGACAATGTTGAAGTTAGTCCAGATAAAATTGATTATATGGATGTTATTCCAAAGCAAGTCGTTTCTGTGGCATCAGCATGTATTCCATTTTTAGAAAATGATGACTCTAACCGAGCTTTAATGGGTGCTAACCAGCAGCGCCAAGCTGCACCACTGATTAATCCGCACAGTTCTTTAGTTGGAACCGGTATGGAATATCGTGCTGCGCATGATTCTGGTGCTGCTATTGTAGCCAAAGCAGCTGGAACAGTTGAATATGTTGACGCTAACACAGTCAGAATAAGACGTAATGATAATACTTTAGATAAATATACACTTGAAAAATATCGTCGTTCAAATAATTCTAAGTCCTATAATCAAACACCTAATGTTAATTTAGGTGACAAAGTTGAAGCAGGGGAAGTAATTGTAAATGGTCCAACTATGGATCATGGTGAGCTAGCTTTAGGTCAAAATCCAGTGATTGCTTTCATGACTTGGAATATGTATAACTATGAAGACGCAATTATGCTCTCAGAACGTTTAGTTAAAGAAGATGTCTATACTTCAATTAGTATAGAAGATTATGAATCTGAAGCTCGGGATACTAAACTAGGACCTGAGGAAATTACGCGAGAATTGCCTAATGTTGGTGAAGATGCCCTTAAAGATCTTGATAAACAAGGTATTGTTCGGATTGGCGCTGAAGTTCATGATGGTGATATCTTGGTTGGTAAGGTAACGCCTAAGGGTGTGACTGAATTATCTGCTGAAGAAAGATTACTTCATGCAATCTTTGGAGAAAAGGCGCGTGAAGTCCGCGATACTTCTTTGCGTGTACCACATGGTGGTGGCGGAATTGTGCGTGATGTTAAAGTTTATACAAGAGAAAATGGTGATGAGCTTTCGCCAGGCGTAAATACTTTGGTTCGTGTTTATATTGCGCAAAAGAGGAAAATCCAAGTTGGGGACAAAATGTCTGGTCGTCATGGTAATAAAGGTACGGTTGCCGCTGTTGTTCCAGAGGAAGATATGCCATACTTGCCAGACGGTACACCAGTAGATATATGTTTGAATCCAATGGGTGTTCCTTCACGTATGAATATCGGTCAGCTATTAGAGCTACACTTAGGTTGGGCTGCTAATAAGTTAGGTATACATGTTGCTACACCTGTATTTGATGGTGCAAGTGAAGACGATGTTTGGGATACTCTGCATGAAGCTGGTATTGATAAAGACGGTAAGACTGTACTTTATGATGGACGTACAGGTGAGCCATTCCACAACCGTGTATCTGTGGGTATTATGCACTACTTGAAATTAACGCATATGGTTGATGATAAAATTCACGCTCGTTCGATTGGACCCTACTCTTTAGTTACTCAACAGCCACTTGGTGGTAAAGCACAGTTTGGTGGACAGCGTTTTGGTGAAATGGAAGTTTGGGCACTTGAAGCCTATGGTGCGGCATACACACTTCAAGAAATTTTGACTTATAAGTCAGATGACGTTGTGGGGCGTGTAAAAGCTTATGAAGCGATAGTTAAGGGTGAAAGAATTCCTAAGCCAGGTGTTCCTGAATCTTTCCGTGTTCTTGTCAAAGAACTGCAATCATTAGGATTGGATATCCGTGTGCTTGATATGGATCATAGTGAAATTGAGTTGCGCGACATGGATGATGATTCAAGTGAGCATTTAAATATTGATACTTTATCAAAGATGGCAGAAGAACAGCAAAAGAAAAAACTAGCTGAAGAAGCGGTGAAGTCTGGAGCAGAAACAGCTGAAATACCAACTAAGAGTGAAACTCTGGTTGATGAGTCCGATGATGATCACAAGATTTCTAAATAGTAGGAGGTCAAACTTTTGATTGACGTTAATAAATTTGAAAGTATGCAGATTGGTCTTGCATCCCCGAATAAAATTCGGAGTTGGTCATACGGCGAAGTTAAAAAACCTGAAACGATTAATTATCGTACTTTAAAACCCGAAAAAGATGGTTTATTTGATGAAAGAATTTTTGGACCAACTAAGGATTGGGCATGTGCATGTGGCAAGTACAAAGGCGTAAGATATCGTGGTATCGTTTGTGATCGGTGTGGGGTTGAAGTTACTTCATCTAAAGTAAGAAGAGAACGGATGGGTCATATTGAATTGGCTGCTCCAGTTACTCATATTTGGTACTTTAAGGGAATACCATCAAGAATGGGATTGATTCTTGATATGTCACCAAGGTTATTAGAAGAAGTAATTTATTTTGCTGCTTATATTGTAATTGATCCGGGTGACACCGACCTTGAATTCAAGCAATTGCTAACAGAAGTTGAATATCGAGAACAAAAAGCTAAATATGGTAGTCGCTTTGAAGCTAAGATGGGGGCAGAAGCAATTCGTGATCTGCTACGTAAAGTTGATTTGGCCAAAGAAGTTACTGATTTAAAGAAAGAATTAGCGACTGCTACTGGTCAAAAACGTGTTCGTGCAATTAGAAGACTGGATATTTTAGATGCTTTTAAAGATTCTGGTAATAAACCAGAATGGATGGTTATTGATGCCGTACCAGTTATTCCACCGGACTTACGTCCAATGGTTCAACTAGAAGGTGGCCGCTTTGCTACTTCTGACTTAAACGATCTTTATCGTCGAGTAATTAATCGAAATAACCGGTTAAAGAGATTACTTGACCTTAATGCTCCTAACATTATCGTGCAAAATGAAAAGCGGATGTTGCAAGAAGCTGTTGATGCTTTGATTGATAATGGTCGTCGTGGTCGCTCAGTTGTCGGTCCAGGCAATCGACCATTGAAGTCTTTATCACACATGCTGAAAGGTAAACAAGGGCGTTTTCGTCAAAACTTACTTGGTAAACGTGTTGATTATTCTGGTCGTTCAGTTATTGATGTTTCACCAAAATTGAAATTTTATCAGTGTGGTGTTCCGCGGCCAATGGCACTTGAATTATTTAAGCCATTTGTGATGCACGAACTAGTTAAACGCAAGATTGCATCCAATATTAAGAGTGCAAAACGCAAAATTGATCGTGAAGATGATGAGGTTTGGGATGTACTTGAGGACGTAATCAAGGAAAGAACAGTTCTACTGAACCGTGCTCCTACCTTACACCGTTTAAGTATTCAGGCATTCGAACCTGTATTAGTGCCAGGCAAATCTATTCGCTTACATCCATTAACTTGTGAAGCTTATAATGCTGACTTTGATGGTGACCAGATGGCTATTCATGTTCCACTATCTGATGAAGCAGTTGCGGAATCAAGATTATTAATGCTAGCAGCGCATCATATCTTGGCACCTAAAGATGGTAAACCGATCGTTACACCTTCGCAGGATATAGTTTTAGGTAACTATTGGTTAACACAAGCTGAAAAAGGTCGTGAAGGCGAGGGAATGATTTTCAATTCCCCAGATGAAGCAACTATTGCTTACAATAATGGTGATATTCATTACCATACAATTATTGGTATGGCTGCTGATTCAATGCCGGAAAAAGCATGGCCGAAGGGCTGTGAACACGGTATTTTTATTACGACATATGGTCGGGTAATTTTTAACCAAATTTTTCCAAAGGATTACTTCTATATCAATGAACCAACTGAAGAGAATTTAAATAATCCTTTAGCAGAAAAGTATTTCTTACATTCAGGCGAAGACATCAATCAAAAAATCGATGATATTGCTGATGAATTAATTTCTACACCATTTAAGAAGTCATTTTTATCAGATTCGATTGCAACAATTTACAAGTATTATCGGGTTCAAAGAACTTCAGAGTATCTTGATGACCTAAAGACTCTTGGTTATACAAGTTCAACCACTTCTGGTATTACTATTGGAATGACTGATGTTCCGGAAATTGATGATAAAGATGAAAAGGTAGCCAAAGCGCACAAGCAAGTTGATGTTGTTTCTAAGCAATTTAGACGTGGGCTAATTACGGAACAAGAACGACATGATCGTGTGATTAGTATCTGGAATGAATGTAAAGATCAAGTTCAAAATGAAATTGCCCAAATATATGATCCACGTAACCCAATTACAATTATGGCTGACTCAGGTGCTCGTGGTAATATTTCTAACTTTACACAGCTTGCTGGAATGCGGGGGTTAATGGCCACACCTAACGGTGGACTATTTGAAATTCCAGTTACTTCAAACTTTAAAGAAGGGCTATCTGTACTAGAACTATTCATGTCAACTCACGGTGCACGTAAAGGAATGACCGATACAGCGTTGAAGACGGCTCAGTCAGGTTATTTGACTAGACGTTTAGTAGATGTTGCGCAAGATGTGATTATTCGTGAAGAAGATTGTGGTACTGATCGTGGAATTGATGTTCATGCTATTATGGAAGGCGATGAATTAATAGAACCACTCTATGATCGTTTACTTGGTCGATTCACTGCCGAAACGGTTAAAGATCCACAAACTGGTGAAGCAATTGTAGGGCCAAATGTAATGATGGATGAAAATATGGCGCACCAAATTTGTGCTGCAGGAGTTACTAATGTTAAAATTCGTTCAATTTTAACTTGTGATACATCACATGGTGTTTGCCGCAGATGCTATGGTATGAATTTGGCAACTGGTGAAGCGGTTGAAGTTGGTGAAGCAGTTGGTACTGTTGCGGCGCAATCAATTGGGGAACCGGGTACTCAGCTAACTCTACGTACTTTCCACAATGGTGGTGTTGCTGGTGCCGAAGATATTACACAGGGTCTTCCTCGTGTGCAAGAATTGTTTGAAGCGCGTAATCCTAAAGGTCGGGCTGTTATTTCTGAAGTTGATGGAATAATTGATTCAATTCAAGAAAATCCAGCAGAACACACTCGTGAAATCACAGTTAAAGGTAAGATTGATACCAGAAGTTACAGCGTACCGTACACAGCATCTGTTGCAGTTGCTGAAGGTGATGAAGTGAAACGCGGAGCCAAGTTGACCCTTGGTTCAATTGATCCGAAAGAATTAATCCAAGTTACAGATACTTTAACAACTGAAGAATATATTTTAGTTGAAGTTCAAAAAGCTTATAGAATGCAGGGGGTTGATATTTCCGATAAGCACGTTGAAGTTTTAACTAGACAAATGCTTCAAAAAGTTAGGGTTCTTGATCCTGGTGAAACTAACTTGTTACCAGGTGAAATTATGGATATTGGCCAATTTAAGGAACGTAACACGTCAGTAATTATTTCTGGTGGCATCCCTGCAACCGCTCAAAGTGTGATTTTGGGAATTACTAAGGCAGCGTTAGAAACTAATAGTTTCTTGTCGGCTGCATCATTCCAAGAAACCACTCGTGTTCTTACTGATGCTTCAATCAGGGGTAAAAATGACCCACTTCTTGGGTTGAAAGAAAACGTTATTATTGGTAAAATCATTCCTGCTGGTACTGGTTTACCAGTTTATCGTAATATGGAACCTGAAGCAGATGTAGCTAAGCCAAAGTCTGTTTATTCAATTGCTGATATTGAAAAACAAATGAAGGAAGCTGACAAGCTAAAGGATCCACAATAATAAATTTTAAAAGAGCTTAATTTCTTAATTATAAGAAATTAAGCTCTTTTTAGTTAAGCATCAACTGTATAATTAAACCTAAAAAAAGATAGGGAATAAAAGGTATAGCTTGTTTTTTTGAAAAATTTTTCTTTTCAAGGATGAATTGTGAAAGTAAAAAAATAGAGCCAAATAAAAAAACTTGATTAGCAAAATGCGCATTAAAATATAGTATTAAAATTAAATAGATAATTAAATCGCCGCTACCAAGTTTTTTCTGAAAAATATAGATAACAAGTAAAATTAAAATTGGGAATGCCTCGATATAATCTAATAATTCAGCTTTAAATAAATTGCTAATATGATAGCTTATAGAAAAAAAGGCTGGTAAAAGCATGACGAGGTGAAACTCAGAATGTGTCGCATCATAAATCGCAACAAGCAATAAGCTAAAAATCAAAATAGCTGTTAGCTGTCCTTCAATCTTACTAAAGTCGATCTGAATATAGGCAAAACCACCAATAACTTCAATCAAAAAAAGATGGGCAGAAATTTGTCCATGACAATATCGACATCTGCCACGTAAAAAAATGTAAGAAATAATAGGAAGTTCATCTAGTAAGCTTAATTCACTGTGGCAAATTGTGCAGTGTGATCTAGTAAAGATAAAGTCACTTTGATTGTAATGCTCACAAATTACCGCTGCATGAGAAGCTAAGCAACTTCCAATTATAAAATTGGTTAATAAATAAATCATTTTATAAATTCACCTCAATTAATAATACGTAAAAATAAGTGAAATTTCTTAATAGAATGGATTGATTTTTAATTAGAAGCGTGTAAAATAATCTATGTACATTTTGAGGTATTGTTCAGGATAAAAAAGAAACTCCTGGATGTGTGAATAAAATAAACGATTTATAGGAGGAAAAATTTAATGCCAACCATTAATCAATTGGTAAGAAAAGGTCGTCGGACTAAGACGACTAAGTCAAAGTCCCCAGCTTTAAGCTATGGCTATAACAGTATGAAAAAAGAATTAGTATCTAACCCAGCACCACAAATGCGTGGAGTTGCTACTCGTGTGGGTACTATGACGCCAAAGAAACCAAACTCAGCTTTACGAAAGTATGCTCGTGTACGTCTTTCTAACTTAATTGAAGTAACTGCTTATATTCCCGGTGAAGGTCACAACTTACAAGAACACTCGGTTGTTTTAATTCGTGGTGGTCGTGTAAAGGACCTTCCTGGTGTGCGTTACCATATCATTCGTGGTGCTCTTGATACTGCTGGTGTTGATGGCAGAAAACAAGGTCGCTCTAAGTATGGTGCCAAGAAAGATTAAGGAGGAGTTAAATAATGCCTAGAAAAGGACATGTAGCTAAAAGAGATATCTTAGCAGATCCAGTATACAACTCAAAGCTTGTTACTAAGTTAATTAATCACTTGATGATTGATGGTAAAAGAGCTAAGGCATCTGCAATCCTTTATGACGCTTTTAATATCGTTAAAGAAAAGACTGACAAAGAGCCACTTGATGTTTTTGAAGAAGCAATGAATAACATTATGCCAGTTTTGGAAGTTAGAGCTCGTCGTATTGGTGGATCAAATTATCAAATTCCAGTTGAAGTTCGTCCAGAAAGAAGAACAACTTTAGGCTTAAGATGGTTGGTTTCATATGCCCGTTTGCGTAATGAGCATACAATGGATGAGCGTTTAGCTAATGAAATTATTGATGCTTCAAATAACACTGGCTCAGCAGTTAAGAAGCGTGAAGATGTTCATCGCATGGCAGAAGCTAACCGTGCCTTTGCTCATTATCGTTTCTAATTTTTTAAGGAGAGAGAATTTATGGCTAATAAACGTGAATTTCCATTAGAAAAAACACGTAATATTGGTATTATGGCCCACATTGATGCGGGTAAAACCACCACTACCGAGCGTATACTTTACTACACTGGTAAAATCCATAAAATTGGTGAAACACATGAAGGTGATTCCCAAATGGACTGGATGGAAGAAGAAAAAGAACGTGGTATTACCATTACGTCAGCGGCCACAACTGCTCAATGGAATGACTACAGAATTAACATTATTGATACCCCAGGACACGTTGACTTTACAATTGAAGTTGAGCGTTCCCTTCGGGTGCTTGATGGTGCGGTAACTGTTCTTGATGCTCAAGCTGGTGTTGAGCCACAAACTGAAAATGTTTGGCGCCAAGCTGAAACTTACGGTGTTCCTCGAATTGTTTTCATTAACAAGATGGACAAGATTGGTGCAGACTTTGATAAGTCTGTAAAATCTTTACATGAACGTTTAAACGCCAATGCTTTAGCTGTCCAGATGCCGATTGGCTCTGCTGAAACATTTGAAGGCGTCATTGATTTAATCAATATGGTAGCTGATGTTTATGATGAAGATAAGCTTGGGGCTAAATGGGAAACAATTCCAGTTCCAGATGAATACAAAGAAGAAGCAGAAAAGCGTCGTGCTGAATTAATTGAACAAGTAGCTGATGTTGATGACGACATCATGGATAAATACCTTAATGGTGAAGAAATTTCCATTGAAGAATTAAAAGCTGCTATTCGTAAGGCAACTCTAGATTTGAAAGCTTTCCCAGTATTTGCTGGTTCAGCATTTAAGAACAAGGGTGTACAAATGATGCTTGATGGTGTTGTTGATTACTTGCCATCACCACTAGATGTAAAACCTTATGTTGCTCATGATCCTAAATCTGGCGAAGAAGTCGAATTAATTGCTGGTGACGACAAGCCGTTTTCAGCATTAGCTTTCAAGATTGCAACTGATCCATTTGTTGGTCGTTTAACTTATATTCGTGTCTATACTGGTTCACTTGAATCTGGATCTTATGTTTTAAATGCTTCTAAGAACGGTCGCGAGCGTGTTGGTCGTTTATTACAAATGCATGCTAATTCAAGAAGTGAAATTTCTGAAGTCTTCTCTGGAGATATTGCGGGAGCAATTGGTTTAAAGAATACTACTACCGGTGATTCTCTGACTGATCCAGATCACCCATTGATTTTGGAAAGTCTAGAAGTTCCAGATCCAGTTATTCAAGTTTCAATCGAACCAGAATCAAAAGCAGACCGTGATAAGCTTGACGTTGCTTTGCAGAAGTTAACTGAAGAGGATCCAACCTTTAGAGCAGAAACTAATGCAGAAACTGGACAAACTTTAATTTCTGGGATGGGTGAATTGCACCTTCAAATTATGGTAGAACGAATGAAACGTGAATTTCACGTTGAAGCCAAAATTGGTGAGCCACAAGTTGCTTATCGCGAAACCTTTACTAAGGAAGCACAAGCACAAGGTAAATTTGTTCGTCAATCTGGTGGTAAAGGTCAATATGGTGACGTTTGGATTGAATTTACACCAAATGAAAGAGGTAAAGGATATGAGTTTGAAGATGCCATTGTCGGTGGTGTTGTTCCTCGTGAATTTATCCCTTCAGTTGATGCCGGGTTACAAGAATCAATGAAGAATGGTATTTTAGCAGGATATCCATTAATTGATGTCAAGGCTAAACTTTATGATGGTAGTTACCATGAAGTTGACTCTTCAGAAGCAGCCTTCAAAGTTGCCGCTTCAATTGCTTTGAAGAATGCAGCACCTAAGGCTGGTGCGGTAATTCTTGAGCCAATTATGAAAGTTCAAGTGATTACACCCGAAGAATACTTAGGAGATGTAATGGGTTCGATTACTGCTCGTCGTGGTACAATGGATAATATGGTAGACCGCTCGGGTGCTAAAGTATTGAATTCAATGGTTCCACTTGCTGAAATGTTTGGCTACGCAACTACTTTGCGGTCATCAACTCAAGGCCGTGGTACTTTCACAATGGTCTTTGATCACTATGCAGCTACTCCTAAGTCAATCCAGGAAGAAATTATTAAAAATCGTGGCGGTAACGCTGAATAGTAATTTTGTCCTAATATAAAGATCGAGTTGTTGATAAATTTAATAATTCTTTATTTTAATTAGGCTTAAAAGCATCAAACTACATGAGTAGTTTGATGCTTTTGCTTTGAACCCAATAAAATTCAATCAGCTTAAAAATTGATTTTTACTTTTATTAATAGATTTTTATAATAATAGCTATTTTTTATCAAATAAATTTCGTCTAAATTAATGCTTTAATTTAAATAAAACTAACCCTAACCCTTGATATTTAAGCGTAAAGTAGGTACAATAGTCTTTGTGCATTTAGGGCTTATTCTGCTTTAAAGCATATCTTTGTTGTAGAGCGTTGATGCAAAAGGTTGCGGCACACCAGGCTGCATTGCCACAGAAGTGTGCTGGGAATTTTTGCGGAAGCTAGTCATCTTTTAAAGAGGACGTTAAGGAGGTAATTTAATGGCAAGTCAATCAATTCGTATTCGACTAAAGTCATACGAACATGGTATTCTCGATGAATCAGCTGCTAAAATCGTAGCTACTGCAAAGAGAACTGGCGCTGAAATTTCAGGTCCAGTTCCTTTGCCAACAGAAAGGGTTTTATTCACAGTTTTACGTTCACCGCATAAGAACAAAGATTCTCGTGAACAGTTTGAAATGCGGACGCATAAACGTTTAATTGATATTTTAAATCCAACACCTAAAACTGTTGATTCTTTAATGAAGCTTGATTTACCAAGCGGTGTTGACATCGAAATCAAACTATAAATTTTAAAAAGAAAGAGGTGTAAACATGACCAAAGGAATCTTAGGAAGAAAAGTTGGTATGACTCAAATATTCACTAAAGATGGTATCCTTGTTCCTGTAACTGTTGTTGAAGCAACACCTAATGTTGTTATGCAAGTTAAGACTGTTGAATCAGACGGTTACGAAGCAGTTCAATTGGGCTATCAAGATAAGCGTGAAGTTTTGAGCAACAAACCAGAAAAAGGTCATGCTGCAAAAGCAAAGACGTCGCCTAAGCGCTTCATTCGTGAAATCCGCGGAGTAGAGCTTAAGGACTACGAAGTCGGCTCAGAAATTACTGTGGACACATTTAAGGAAGGCGACGTTGTTGACGTTACCGGAATTACAAGAGGTCATGGATACCAAGGTAACATTAAACGTTGGGGTCAATCACGTGGACCTGAAACTCATGGTTCAAGATACCATCGAATTCCTGGTTCAATGGGTTCCATCATTAACCGTGTACCTAAAGGCAAGCGCTTGCCAGGTCACATGGGTGTGAAAAAAGTTACCATTGAAAACCTAGTAATTGAAAAAGTTGTGGCAGATAAGAATGTTTTATTAATTAAAGGCAACGTGCCTGGTGCTAAAAATTCATTAATTACTGTCAAATCTGCTGTTAAAAATAACGATTAGGAAGGAGGACTAGAATGGCTAATTTAAAAGTTATCGATCAAAAAGGTAAAGATGCTGGTGAAGTTTCTTTAAAAGATGAAGTTTTTGGTATTGAACCAAATGAAAGCGTAGTTTTTGATGCAATCATCAGACAAAGAGCTGGCAAGCGTCAAGGCACTTCAAAAGTGAAGAATAGATCTGCTGTTCGTGGTGGTGGTAAGAAGCCATGGAAGCAAAAGGGTACTGGTCGTGCTCGTCAAGGTTCTATTAGATCACCTCAATGGCGTGGTGGTGGTGTAGTCTTTGGACCTACTCCACGTTCTTATGCATATTCAATGCCAAGAAAGCAACGTCGTTTGGCTATTAAGTCAGTTCTTTCCCAAAAATTAATTGATAATAATTTGATTGTTTTAGATCAGTTGACTATGTCAGCACCTAAGACAAAAGAATTCAAAGCAATACTGGACAGCTTAAATGTTGCAGGTAAAGTGTTGATTGTTTCAGAAGATAGAAACGTGCAACTTTCAGCTAAGAATTTGCCAAACGTTAAGGTAATCACTATTAATGGTGTTAATGTTGAAGATGTTGTCAATTATGACAAATTAATTTTGACTAAGGATGCTATTGAGAAGATTGAAAAGAATGTTGAGGGGGCTGCAAAAGAATGAGTGCACACGATATCATTTTAAGACCTGTCATTACTGAAAAGTCTACGAATTTAATGGATGATAAGAAGTACACTTTCAATGTGCTTTTAACTGCAACCAAGACTCAAGTTCGTAACGCTGTTGAAGAAATTTTTGACGTTAAAGTTAAAAAAGTTAACATTATGAATGTTCGTGGTAAGGATAAACGAGTTGGGCGCTATACTGGTAAAACTGCTCGCACACGTAAAGCAATTGTTACTTTAACTAACGATTCAAACGACATCAAAATTTTTAAAGACGAAAATACAGAAGAGAATAAGTAATAGGAGGTCAGTCAATTGGCTATTAAGATTTATAAGCCAACCACAAATGGTCGCCGTAATATGACTTCTTCCGACTTCGCTGAGATTACTACAAGCAAGCCAGAGCGTACTTTGCTTGAGTCACAATCACATACTGCGGGTCGTAACTCATATGGTCATATTACTAGTAGACACCGTGGCGGTGGACATAAACAAAAGTATCGTATCATTGATTTCAAACGTAACAAGGACAACACAAAGGCCGTTGTTAAAACTATTGAATATGATCCAAATAGAACTGCTAATATCGCACTTCTTCACTATACTGATGGTATTAAAACTTACATTTTAGCACCTAAAGGATTAAAAGTTGGTGATATAGTTGAATCAGGTTCTAATGCAGACATTAAGCCAGGTAACGCATTACCATTAAAAGATATCCCTACTGGTACTTCAATTCATAACATTGAGTTGAGACCTGGTAGAGGTGGTCAATTAGTAAGAAGTGCGGGTACTAGTGCTCAAGTTTTGGGTAGTGACGGTAAATATACGTTAGTTAGATTACAAAGTGGCGAAGTTCGTAAGATTTTGTCAGCTTGTCGTGCAACTATTGGTGTTGTTGGCAATGAACAACATTCATTAATTCAAATAGGTAAAGCTGGTCGTAGCCGTTGGCTAGGCAGACGTCCACAATCCCGTGGTTCTGTAATGAACCCTAACGATCACCCACATGGTGGTGGTGAAGGTAAGGCCCCAGTTGGTCGTCCACAACCTATGACTCCTTGGGGTAAGAAAGCTCGTGGTATTAAGACTAGAAATAGTAAGAGAGCCAGCGAGAAGTTAATTATTCGTCACCGTAAAGGTAGCAAGTAATAGAAGGAGGGTTAATTAATGAGCCGTAGTATTAAAAAAGGGCCTTTTGCAGATGCATCGTTGTTAAAGAAAGTTGATGCACAAGCTGATTCAGAAAAAAAACAGGTTATTAAGACTTGGTCACGTCGTTCAACTATTTTCCCTTCCTTTGTTGGGTTGACTATAGCTGTTTACGATGGTAGAAAACATGTTCCAGTTTATATTACTGAAGACATGGTTGGCCACAAATTAGGTGAATTTGTTCCAACGAGAACGTTCCATGGACACAAAGCATCTGACGACAAGGCTACAAGATAAAGAAAGGAGAAACACTTAAATGGCAGAACAAATTAGTTCAGCTAGGGCTGAAGCAAGAACTGTTCGGATTACTGCAAGAAAAGCACGTTTAGTCGTTGATTTGATTCGCGGTAAAGATGTTGCTGAAGCATTGGCAATCTTGCAATTTACGCCTAGAGCTGCTTCCCCAATCGTTGAAAAAGTTTTACGTTCAGCAATTGCAAACGCAGAACACAATTACGATCTCGAAAGTGCAAATTTATATGTATCAGAAGCATACGTTAATGAAGGAGCAACTTTAAAGAGATTTAGACCACGTGCCAAAGGTATGGCTTCTCCTATTAACAAGAGAACTAGTCATGTAGTTGTAGTAGTTTCAGAAAAGAACGATTAAGGGAGGTATATTAATGGGTCAAAAGATTAACCCAAATGGTTTTCGTCTCGGCGTGATTCGTGATTGGGAATCTAAATGGTATGCTGACAGAGGATACAAGGAAACCTTAAATGAAGACCTGCGCATCAGACAATTCATTTCTAAGAAATTAAAAGATGCCTCTGTTTCTACTATTGAAATTGAACGTGCAGCAAATAGAATCAATGTATCGATTAATACTGCTAAGCCAGGAATGGTAATCGGTAAAGGTGGTTCTGAAGTTGAAGCTTTAAGAAAAGAGTTAAATGCTTTAACTAAGAAGCAAGTTCAAGTAAATATTGTTGAAATTAAGAAGCCAGATTTAGATGCTAAATTAGTAGCTGAAAGTATCGCTAGTCAATTAGAAGCACGTATAGCATTTAGACGTGCAATGCGCCAAGCTACTCAAAGATCTATGCGTGCAGGAGCCAAAGGAATCAGAGTTCAAACTTCTGGTCGTTTAAATGGTGCTGACATGGCAAGAAGAGAGTGGCATACTGAAGGTCGTGTTCCATTACAGACATTGAGAGCTGACATTGACTATGCTTGGGTAAACGCATTTACCACTTATGGTGAAATTGGTGTTCAAGTATGGATTAACCGTGGTGAAATCTTACCTTCAAAGAGTAAGACACCTCGAAAAGCTGTGAAAGGAGGAAACAAATAATGCCTCTAGTACCAAAGCGAGTAAAACACCGTCGTGAATTCCGTGGAAAAATGCGCGGTGCTGCTAAAGGTGGAAAAACCATTGCTTTTGGTGAGTATGGTTTGGAAGCCCTTGAATCACATTGGATTACTAATCAACAAATCGAAGCTGCTCGTGTTGCGATGACTCGTTACATGAAGCGTGGTGGTAAAGTTTGGATTAGAATTTTCCCTCAAAAGTCATACACTGCTAAAGGTGTTGGTGTACGTATGGGTTCTGGTAAAGGTGCACCTGCTGGTTGGGTAGCTGTTGTTAAGAGAGAAAAAATAATGTTTGAAATTGGTGGTGTTAGTGAAGCAACCGCTCGTGAAGCTTTAAGACTTGCAGCAACTAAATTACCAATTAAGTGTAAATTTGTGACTAAAAGTTCGGAAGTAGGTGGCAATTCTAATGAAGGCTAAGGATATCAGAGCACTAACCAATGATCAGATGTTAGATAAGGAAAAGCAATATAAAGAAGAACTTTTTAATTTGCGTTTTCAACAAGCAACGGGTCAATTAGAAAATACCGCTCGCCTAAGTAAAGTCCGCAAAAATATCGCTAGAATTAAAACTATTCTTAGCGAAGAAGCATTAAAAAACGATTAGTGGAAGGGAGTTATTAACTTGAGCGAATCAATCGAAAGAAATCGTCGTCACGTATATCAAGGTCGAGTAATTTCTGATAAGAATGATAAAACTATTACTGTAGTAGTTGATACTTACAAGAATCACCCTGTATACAAAAAGCGTACAAGATATTCAAAGAAATATTACGCACAAGATGAAAATAATGAAGCTAAAGTTGGCGATACTGTTCGTATCATGGAAACTCGTCCATTATCTCGTACAAAACGCTTTCGTTTAGTTGAAATTGTTAAGAAATCTGTTTAACTTGCGGATTTAGTGAGGGGAGGATTATATAGTGATTCAAAATGAATCCCGTTTGAAGGTTGCTGATAACTCAGGTGCCAGAGAACTTTTAGTTATTAGAGTCTTAGGTGGTTCAAAGCGTAAGACTGGTAACATTGGCGATATCGTGGTAGCAACAGTTAAACAAGCAACACCAGGTGGCGTTGTCAAAAAAGGCGACGTTGTTAAAGCTGTTATTGTTAGAACAAAATCAGGCGCACGTCGTGAAGATGGTTCATACATCAAGTTTGATGAAAATGCCGGCGTTGTAATTAATGCAGATAAGAGCCCACGTGGTACTCGTATCTTTGGGCCTGTTGCACGTGAGTTACGTGAGCACGACTTTATGAAGATCGTCTCTCTTGCTCCAGAAGTCTTATAATTAAGTGAGGTGCACTGATGTTTGTTAAAACTGGTGACAAAGTAAAAGTTATTGCCGGAAAAGATAAGGGTAAAGAAGGTATTGTTCTTTCAGTTAACGTTAAAAAGAACCGTGTAGTTGTTAAGGGCGTTAATACAATAAAGAAACACCAAAAGCCTTCGCAAACCAATGCAAATGGTGGTGTAGTTGAATCAGAAGGTTCAATTCATGCATCTAATGTTAAGGTTATTGCTAAATCTGAAAGCAAAAAAGAAACTAAAAAGTAGAAGGGAGGACACAAATGGCAAATTATTTAGCTAAAGAATATAAAGAAAAGATTGTTCCTGCATTGCAAGAAAAGTTTGATTACAGTTCAGTTATGCAAGTACCTAAGATTGAAAAAATCGTTTTAAACATGGGTGTTGGTGATGCTGTTTCCAATGCTAAAACTTTGGATGAGGCTGTTGATGAGTTAACTTTGATTTCTGGTCAAAAACCATTAGTTACCAAAGCTAAGAAATCAATTGCGAACTTCCGCTTGCGTGAAGGTATGTCTATTGGTGCTAAGGTAACACTTAGAGGAGATAGAATGTATGACTTCTTATACAAGTTGATTAGTGTTTCACTTCCTCGTGTTCGTGACTTCCGCGGTGTTTCAAGTCGTTCATTTGATGGTCGAGGCAACTATACTTTAGGTATTAAGGAACAATTGATTTTCCCAGAAATTGACTTTGATAAAGTTAATCGGACTAGGGGTTTGGATGTTGTTATCGTAACTACTGCCAACACTGATGAAGAAGCGCGTGAGCTTTTAAGTCAATTTGGTATGCCGTTTGCAAAATAATGGAGGACACTAATGGCTAAAACGTCACAAAAAATTAGAAATCATCGTCCTGCTAAGTTTTCTTCACGTGAATATACTCGTTGCGAGAGATGTGGTCGCCCACACTCTGTGTATCGTAAATTTGGCTTATGCCGTATTTGCTTGAAGGATTTAGCTCACAAGGGTCAGATCCCAGGTCTTAAAAAGGCTAGTTGGTAATACGGTTAGGAGGATAGCATAAATGGTCATGACAGATCCGATCGCAGATTACTTGACAAGAATTAGAAATGCTAATATGGCAAAGCATAGTTCTGTTGAAATTCCTGCATCAAACATAAAAAAATCTATTTCAGAAATTTTGAAACGCGAAGGCTTCATCCGTGATTACGAAGTTACTGATGACAATAAGCAAGGTATTATCAAGATTTTCTTGAAATATGGTCCAGACGGTGAACGTGTCATTTCAGGCTTAAAGCGTATTTCTAAGCCAGGTCTTAGAAACTATGTTAGTGCTGAAAATTTACCTAAGGTTCTTAATGGATTAGGTATCGCCATCGTTTCAACTTCTGCTGGTGTAATTACCGATAAAGAAGCAAGACAAAAAGATGTTGGTGGCGAAGTTATCGCTTACGTTTGGTAATTCTGACAGAAAGGAGAACAATCAATGAGCCGGATAGGTTTAAAAATAATTGAAGTCCCAGATAGTGTCACTGTTACCAAAGAAGGTGACAATATCACTGTCAAAGGTCCTAAGGGTGAATTAACTAGATATTTTGATCCAAAAATTACCTTTAACCAAGAAGATGGCAAAATCACTTTTTCACGTTCAAGTGAAAGTGATAAGGCACTTCATGGTACTGAAAGAGCTAACTTAGCTTCAATGGTTGAAGGTGTAGTTAATGGTTACAAGAAGACTTTGAAGTTAATCGGTGTTGGTTATCGAGCAACTACTCAAGGTGATAAATTAACTTTAAACGTTGGTTATTCACACCCAGTTGAAATGACTGCACCAGAAGGTGTTTCTGTAAAAGCTACTTCAGCAACTGAAATTGAAGTAGAAGGAATTTCAAAGCAAAATGTTGGACAATTTGCGGCTGAAATTCGTGATGTACGTCCACCAGAGCCTTATAAGGGTAAAGGTATTCGTTATGTTGATGAATATGTACGTCGCAAAGAAGGTAAAACAGGTAAATAATAGATAAATTTTGAGGTGAAATTGTGATTTCTAAACCAGATAAGAATAAATTGCGCTTAAAGCGTCATAAACGTATTCGTAGCAAGATTTCTGGTACTGCTGAGCGCCCACGCTTAAGTGTTTTCCGTTCAAACAAAAACATCTACGCTCAATTAATTGATGACGTAGCGGGTGTCACGCTAGCAAGTGCCTCAACTTTAGATGCTTCCATTGCCAAGGATTCAACTAAAGTAGAACAGGCTCAAGCTGTTGGTAAAGCAATTGCTGAAGCAGCTAAAAGTAAAAATATTTCAAATATTGTATTTGATAGAAGTGGTTACTTATACCACGGCCGTATTTCTGCTTTGGCAGATGCCGCTCGTGAAAATGGATTAGATTTCTAAGGAAGGAGAATAATACATGGCAAACCGCAACGATTCTCGTAATAATCGCAGAAATAAAGACGACATCGAAGATCAGTTAGTAGCAATTAATCGTGTTACCAAGGTTGTCAAAGGTGGACAACGAATGAGATTTGCCGCCTTGGTAATCGTTGGCGACAAAAAAGGTCGTGTCGGCTTTGGTACTGGTAAGGCTCAAGAAGTCCCAGAAGCAATCCGTAAGGCCGTTGAAGCTGGTAAGAAGAATATGATTACTGTTCCAACAGTTGGAACAACTATTCCCCATGAAGTAATTGGCCACTATGGCTCAGGAAGCATTTTATTTAAACCTGCTCCGGCCGGATCTGGAGTTGCTGCTGGTGGTGCTGTTCGTATCGTTATGGATATGGCTGGTATTGCAGACGTTACTTCTAAGTCATTAGGTTCAAATACTCCAATTAATGTTGTGCGTGCAGCAATTGATGGATTAAAGAAACTTAGAACTAGTGAAGATGTTGAAAAGCTTCGTCACGCAGATTTAGATTAGGGAGACTTATAAATGACTGAATTAAAAGTTACTTTAATTAGAAGTGCTGCGCACCGTCTACCTGACCAAAGAAAAATCGTTAAAGCTCTTGGTTTGGGTAGAATCAATAGTACAGTAACTTTACCAGATAACGCTACTACACGTGGTGCGTTAATGAAAATTGCTCATTTGATCTCTGTTGAAGAGACAACTAAATAATTAAATAAGGAGGTGCCGAATTAATGAAGCTTCATGAATTACATGCTGCTGAAGGTTCACGTAATACTAGAAAACGTGTTGGACGTGGTACTTCAAGTGGTTACGGAAAAACTTCTGGCCGTGGACAAAAGGGACAATTATCCCGTCAAGGTGGTCATACACGTTTAGGTTTTGAAGGTGGGCAAATGCCACTTTTCAGAACCATGCCTAAACGTGGTTTTAAGAATGTTAACCGTAAAGAATACGCAATTATTAATTTAGACGACTTAAACAAATTTAAAGATAATAGTGAAGTAACTGTTGCTAGTCTTAAAGAAGTTGGCTTGGTAAAGAAAGAATTATCAGGTGTCAAGTTACTTGCTAAAGGTGAGTTAAAAGTCAAGTTAAATGTAAAGGTTAATAAAGTTTCCGCAGCTGCGAAAAAGGCAGTTGAAGCTGCCGGCGGATCTGTTGAGGTGATCTAATGTTTTCGACTTTGAAGAACGCCTTTAAGGATAAAGAAATAAGGAATAAAATTTATTTTACACTCTTTATTCTTTTGCTATATCGCATTGGAGCTAACATTACTGTTCCAGGTGTTAATGCAAAAGCGATCACTCAGGTTGCACAAACTGGCCTAGTTCCAATGCTAGATACTGTTTCAGGTGGTGGATTAGATACTTACTCTATTTTTTCTCTAGGAGTTTCCCCGTATATTACAGCACAAATTGTTATTCAATTATTACAAATGGATATTATTCCAACTTTAGTTGAATGGGGAAAACAAGGTGAAGTTGGACGGCGTAAGACTAATCAAGTCACTCGATGGCTTTCATTATTTGTGGCATTCGTTCAAAGTGTTGGAATTACTCTTGGCTTTAACGCTTTGACACAAATGGGGCTTGTCAAGTCACAAACGCCACAAACTTATGCTGAAATTGCAATAATCATGACAGCAGGAACAATGCTGTTAACTTGGCTTGGTGATGAAATTACTGATAAAGGTCTGGGAAATGGTGTTTCAGTTATAATTTTTGCTGGTATTATAGCTCGACTTCCACGTGGTCTTTGGCAGTTATATAAAGATGAAATTATCAATAATAGTGCAGCTGATCGTTGGCAAGGTGTTGTGTTCTTCATTGCGATTATCATTGCAGTACTTGTCGTAACACAAATAGTTACGTGGGTTGAACAAGCAGATCGTCGTATTCCAATACAATACACTAAACGTGCGACTGTAAGTGGCTCTGAAAGTTTCTTGCCATTAAAAGTTAATGTTTCAGGTGTTATCCCTGTAATTTTTGCTAGTTCATTCATCATCACTCCAGCAACAATTTTAATGGCCTTTCAAAGATCTCAAGGTGACCAGCAATGGTACAAAATAATGACTAATATTTTTAGTATGCAAACTACGACTGGCGTAATAATTTATACACTCTTAATAGTATTGTTTACATTCTTCTATGCTTTTGTTCAGGTTAATCCTGAAAAGCTATCAAAGAATTTACAAAAACAAGGAGCTTATATCCCAAGTGTTTGGCCAGGTAAAGATACACAGGATTATGTTTCTAAACTTTTAATAAAGTTGTCAACAGTTGGTTCTGTTTTCTTGGGCTTAGTTGCCTTACTACCCCAGCTTGCTACTAACTTTTGGGACTTACCAAGTTCAATAGGTCTAGGAGGTACTAGTCTTTTAATTGTAATTGGGGTTGTTTTGGAATTATCTCGCCAAATTAACGGATTGTTAATGAAGAGAGAGTACGTTGGATTCATTAGATAGGAACAAATAAATGATTAACTTATTTCTTTTAGGATTACCAGGTGCTGGCAAGGGTACAGTATCAGAACAAATTGTCGATAAATATCATCTAACTCATATTTCAACTGGGGATATGTTTAGAGAAGCAATGGCTAATGAGACCAAAGTTGGTCTTGAAGCTAAAAGTTATATTGATAAAGGTGATCTAGTACCTGATGAAGTTACTGCTAGGTTAGTAGAGGAACGTTTAAATCAGCCTGACATCAAAGAAGGCTATATTTTAGATGGTTTCCCAAGGACAATTGTTCAGGCAGAAGCTTTAGAAGGCATAACTAAGCGACTTAACAAGCCTTTGACTAAAGTTATTTCATTAGAAGTTAAAGAAGAAACCTTGGTTAGTCGGTTATCAGCACGCTTTATGTGTAAAAAATGTGGCGCAACTTATAATAAAATTACTAAGATGCCTAAAGTTGAAGGTAGTTGTGATCGTTGTGGTAGCCATGAATTTTATCAACGTGAAGATGATAAGCCTGAAGTAGTAAAGAATCGTTTACAAGTTAATGAAAAAATGAATACACCTTTGAAAGACTATTATCAAAAGAATGGTTTGCTGACTATTGTTAATGGTGAACAAACTCCAGAAAAAGTCTTTGAACAAGTTGACACGGTATTAAGTAAAAAGGAATAATTTGTATATTTATTTATCCGTGTTATAATTTCAAAGAATGACTGTTTAAATGCGGAGGAACAGCTTTGGCAAAAGATGATGTCATTGAAGTAAAGGGTAAAGTGGTTGATACTTTACCTAATGCTATGTTTAAAGTTGAATTGGAAAATGGGGCTGAAATTTTAGCACACGTTTCCGGTAAGATTAGAATGCATTATATTCGTATCTTACCAGGAGATCGTGTGACTGTAGAACTTTCTCCTTACGATTTAACAAAAGGTAGAATTACTTATCGGTTTATAAAATAATAACGGAGGGAAACATGAAGGTTAGACCATCTGTTAAACCAATGTGTGAACATTGTAAGATTATTAAAAGACATGGTCGTGTAATGGTTATTTGCCCTGCAAATCCAAAACACAAGCAGCGTCAAGGTTAAAAATAAAATAGGAGGTGCAATTTATGGCACGTATTGCTGGTGTTGACTTACCAAGAGATAAAAGAATAGTTGTTGCATTAACATATATTTATGGTATTGGTGAACCAACAGCTCAGAAAATTTGTGCGGATGCTGGTGTTTCTGAAGACATACGTTCAAAAGATTTGACTCCAGATGATCAAGAAAAGCTTCGCGCAGAAGTTGATAAATACCGTGTTGAAGGTGACTTACGTAGAGAAGTCAGTATGAATATCAAACGGTTAATTGATATCGGTTCTTACCGTGGTATGCGTCACCGCCGTGGACTCCCAGTTCGTGGTCAAAATACCAAGAATAACGCACGTACTCGTAAGGGTAGTAAGAAGAATAAATAAAATAAGGAGGTTTATTGATGCCTAAAACAGCACGTAAGCGTCGTGTGAAGAAGCACGTTGAAAAAGGCGTTGCTCACATTCATTCTACGTTTAATAATACTTTAGTCATGATTACCGATGTTCAAGGTAATGCAATTGCTTGGTCATCAGCCGGAGCTTTGGGCTTTAAAGGTAGTCGTAAGTCTACACCATTTGCAGCACAAATGGCTGGCGAAGCAGCTGCTAAGAGTGCCATGGATCAAGGTATGAAGCATGTAGAAGTTTCAGTTAAAGGTCCTGGTGCTGGTCGTGAATCTGCTATTAGATCACTGCAAGCTGCTGGGTTGGAGATTACTGCAATTCGTGATGTTACCCCAGTTCCTCACAATGGTTCTAGACCACCAAAACGTCGTCGTGTTTAATTTTTTTCTTAATAAAAGACGTTGCGTTTTGAAAGGGGTCTAGTAATGATTGAATTTGAAAAGCCAAATATTACCGTCGTGGACCAAGAGAAGTCTTATGGTAAATTTGTTATTGAACCACTTGAACGAGGCTTTGGTACTACTTTAGGTAACTCATTACGTAGAGTTTTACTAACATCTATTCCAGGTACAGGATTAGTATATGTTCAAATTGATGATGTCCTGCACGAATTTTCAACCGTTCCTGGTGTAAAAGAAGACGTTACCAAAATAATTCTGAACCTGAAGAAGCTTGAATTAAAGTCTTTTTCAGATGAACAAAAAATTATTGAAATTGACGTTGAAGGTCCAGCAGTTGTAACTGCTGATGACTTTAAGATTGACGCTGATATTCAAATATTAAATCCTGGCCAATATATCTGTACCATTGCAGACGGCGGACATTTACATATGCAAGTTGCCGTTAAGAATGGTCGTGGTTATGTTGCAGCAAGCGACAATAAGAGTGAAGACATGCCAATTGGTGTTATTCCGGTTGATTCTCTTTTTTCACCAATCGAAAAAGTTAATTACCAAGTTGAATCAACTCGTGTTGGTAAGAGAGACGATTTTGACAAGCTCACTTTAGAGATTTGGACTGATGGTTCAATCAAGCCTAATGACGCCCTAAGTTTTGCTGCCAAAATTTTGGCAGAGCACTTTAAAGTGTTTGAAAATGCTGATACAAGTACTAAATTTAACGATGTAATGGTTGAAAAAGAAGACGATACAGCAGAGAAAAAGCTTGAAATGACGATTGAAGAGCTTGATCTTTCTGTTCGTTCTTATAACTGTCTTAAGCGAGCAGGCATTAATACTCTGCAAGAATTAACCGACAAAACAGAAGCAGACATGATGCGTGTACGTAACTTAGGTCGAAAATCATTAGAAGAAGTTAAAAATAAATTAGTTGACCTAGGACTTTCACTTCGTCAAGAAGATTAACTGAAAAATAAAAGGAGGTAAACTGAATGGCATACCGTAAATTAGGTTGGGATAGTGCACATAGAAAAGCAATGCTTAGAGAGATGACCACCCAATTAATTATGAATGAACGCATTGTTACTACTGAAACTCGTGCTAAAGAAGTACGCAGAACTGCCGAAAAGATGATTACTTTAGGTAAGCGTGGTGACTTAGCAGCTAGAAGAAAAGCTGCTGCCTTTGTTCGTAATGAAGTTGCTGACATCCATGAAGAAAAAGATGCAGTTGTTGTTAAATCAGCTTTGCAAAAACTTTTCAGTGATATCGCACCTCGTTACAAAGATCGTAATGGTGGTTATACCAGAATTATGAAGTTAGCCACTGCTCGTAAGGGTGATGGTGCTCCAATGGTTATTTTGGAATTAGTTTAATTTGAGAGTAACCAAAACTTAATAGCTATTAAGAATTATCCATGAGAGTGAGAATAAGCGTTAGGATGATGACGAAAGTTTAGTCTAGCTTAGATAATGCATATTATCCCTCCTCATGGGTGATTTTTTTTGCCTTTTTTTGGTACAATTAACTCATACCTTAGGAGGCCAAAAGCATGACGATAGATAATATTATTAAAATTAGAAATGTGAGTTTTACTTATCCTGATGCGAAAGAGCCCGCAATTAATAATGTGACTTTTGATATTGAAAGAGGTTCATGGACTTCTATAATTGGACATAATGGAAGTGGTAAGTCGACTATTATTCGTTTAATAAATGGGTTACTTGATGCGGGCGAAAATGCTAATTCTAAAATTGAAGTTGATGGAATCAGGCTCACCCAAAAAACTGTTTGGGATATACGGGACCGTGTTGGGGTTGTTTTTCAAAATCCTGATAATCAATTCGTTGGCGCTACAGTAGCAGATGATGTGGCTTTTGGATTAGAAAATCGAGGAGTTTCTCGCCTAGAAATGATGAAAATTGTTCCTAAAGCAATTGCAGCTGTTGGAATGAGTGAATATGCAGATTCAGAACCAGGTTCTCTTTCCGGCGGGCAAAAGCAAAGAGTGGCGATTGCAGGTATTATTGCTATTAAGCCTAAAATTATTATTTTAGATGAGGCCACATCTATGTTAGATCCCGATGGAAGAAGTCAGGTGTTGCAAATTGTACAGCAAATGAAAGACAAATATGGACTAACTGTGATTGCAATTACACATGATATTGATGAAACAGCTTTAGCCGATCAAGTACTGGTAATGAATGATGGTCAGATAGTAACTCAGGGAAAACCTGAGTCTGTTTTTAAAAAAACTAAGTTATTAAATGAACTAGGACTGACTGTACCATTTGTTCAACAAGTAAAGAAAGATTTGCAGAGTAATGCGATAAATATACCGGATACTATAAATTCAGAAAAAGAGTTGATTAATTACTTATGTCAATTAAATTCCAAAAAGTGAGTTATGTTTATTCACAAGGTTCTCCACTTGAAAAAAAAGGACTAGATAATGTTAGTTTTGAGTTAAAAGATAATTCTTTTACAGCAATTATTGGTCATACTGGCAGTGGTAAGTCGACTTTAATGCAACATTTCAATGCACTATTAAAGCCCACTAGTGGACAAATCAAAATTGCGGGTAGTCTTATAACACCAGAAACTACTGATAAGCATTTAAAAAAATTACGGCGGCATGTCAGTTTAGTTTTTCAATTTCCAGAAACACAGTTATTTGAAAATACAGTTCTTGATGATATTGCTTTTGGACCCAAAAACTTTGGCTATGATTCAGAAAAAGCAAAAGCTAGTGCGCAAATGTGGTTAGACCGAGTTGGATTACCAAAAGATATTGCTAATAGGTCACCCTTTGAATTATCAGGTGGGCAAATGAGACGGGTAGCAATTGCAGGAGTATTGGCCTATGAACCAGAAATTCTTTGCTTGGATGAACCAGGGGTTGGTCTTGATCCACGTGCCAGAGCAAAAATGATGCAACTTTTCTTTGAATATCAAAAAGCTGGCCATACTATTATTTTAGTTACGCACAATATGGATGATGTTGCAGAGTATGCCGATGATGTCCTAGTGATGGAAAAGGGACGCTTGATTAAGCATGATGTACCGCAGAAAATATTTAACGATCGTAGCTGGTTAAAAAAGCATTACTTGGATGAACCCAGGGCATCATTGTTTGCTTCGCAACTAACGAATTACACATTTACTGATTTACCGCTAACAAAAAAAGAATTGATAGCCGGAATCAAGTATAATTTAAGGAAGTGAGCTTGTGAATAAAATTTTGATTGGCCGCTATATTGCTGGTGACTCGATAGTTTACAAAATGGATCCGCGCGGAAAGTTAGTTGCGACTATTCTTTTTATTTTTGTGATTTTTTTAGCTAATAATCCAGCTACTTATGCAATCCTGACAATTTTTAGTTTAGTAGCAGTTGCTGCTACAAAATTAAAAGGTAAAGTATTTTGGGATGGAGTAAAACCAATCATTTGGCTAATCCTCTTCACGTCATTGTTACAATTATTCTTTACCGTAGGTGGCAAAGTATATTGGCAATGGATGATGCTAGCAGTTTCAAGTTATGGTATTATCAATGCAATTTATATTTTTATCCGTTTTACGCTTATTGTCTTAATTTCAACAGTTATGACGGTGACAACTATGCCCTTAGAAATTGCTGATGCGATTGAATGGCTCTTAACACCGCTGAAATTGTTTAAGGTTCCAGTTGATAAAATTGCTTTGGTAATGTCAATTGCCTTAAGATTCGTGCCAACTTTATTTGACCAAACTTTTAAAATTATGAATGCCCAACGTGCACGGGGTGCAGATTTTAATAATGGCGGTTTGATAACTCGGGCTAAGGCAATTACGCCTCTTTTGGTTCCTCTTTTTATTAGTTCTCTTGAAACGGCAATTGATTTAGCAACTGCAATGGAATCGCGCGGCTATCGCGGTGATCAAGGGCGCACTAGATATCGAATATTGCAGTGGTCATTATATGATTTAATTAATTTGGTTTATTTTATAATTTTAGTTATTTTATTATTAATATTTAGGACACATTAATGAAAACAAGATATAAGATGACTTTAGCCTATGATGGGCATTTATTTCATGGCTTTCAATCCCAGCCACACCAGCGCACTATTCAAAAGACAATTGAAGCAGCGCTTATTAAAATGACTAAGGGAGAAATAGTTCCAATTGAAGGATCTGGTAGAACTGATGCTGGCGTCCATGCTTATGACCAAGTTATTCATTTTGATTATCCTGGCAATAAAATTGCAACCGAGCGAATGATTTATGCCCTCAATTCAATGATGCCATTAGACATTATTTTTAAAAAATGTGAAATTGTTGATCCAAGTTTTCACGTTCGCTATAGCGCTAAAGGTAAGTGGTATCGCTATCGAATGAGTTTAGATCGCTTTGTTGATCCATTTAAGCGCTTTTATACGGGTCACTATCCTTACCCCATTGACGTAGAAAAAATAAAAATTGCTGCTCAAGATTTAGTTGGGACACATGATTTTACGAGTTTTACTGCTAGTGGTGGTCAAATTAAGAATAAAGTTCGTACAATGTATTATACTGATGTTAATTTTGACCAGGAGGCCAATGAGTTAATATTTGATTTTATTTGTTCTGGATTTTTATATAATATGGTTCGGATTTTAGTAGCAACGTTATTAGAAATAGGTAATGGCAAACGACCAGTTAATGATATACCGCGGATAATAAAAGCTAAAGATCGTAATCAGGTTCGAGAAACGGCACAAGCAAATGGTCTCTATCTATACCACGTTTTCTATGAGGATGTTCCAATAAAATATCGGCAAGACAGTAAATAATATTGACTTTTTTTATAAAAGGACGTATTCTAATATGGTATGTTTGTCCACGATAGGCCCCGGAATCTTATTGTTTTCAAACAACGTATAAACGGAGGAAATTAAATTGCGTACTACACAATTAGCAAAACCTAATGAAATTGAACGTAAGTGGTATGTTATTGACGCAACAGATGTCTCTCTAGGACGTCTGTCTACAGCAGTAGCAACTATTTTGAGAGGCAAAAATAAGCCTCAATATACACCTAATGTTGACACTGGTGATAACGTTATTATTATTAACGCTGCCAAGATTAAGTTGACAGGTAAGAAAGCTACTGACAAAATTTACTACCACCACTCTGGTTATCTTGGTGGCATTAAGGCCACTCCAGCTGGTGAATTACTTGCTAATAACCCAGTTAGATTAGTTGAATTGTCAGTTAAGGGGATGCTTCCAAAGAATACTCTTGGTCATCAAGAATTTATGAAGATGCATGTTTATGCTGATGCTGAACACAAGCATGAAGCACAAAAACCTGAAGCATTAGACATTAACAAGTTAATCTAGGAGGTTACATAAATGGCACAACAAGTTGCATATGCAGGTACTGGTCGCCGTAAAAATTCAGTTGCGCGTGTACGCTTAGTACCAGGCACTGGTAAGATCACTGTTAATAATAAAGATATTGATCAATATATTCCATTCCCTAACTTAGTTAAGGATTTGAAGCAACCATTGACTTTGACTGAAACTGAAAATCAATATGATGTTAAAGTTAACGTTAATGGTGGGGGTTTTTCAGGTCAAGCTGGTGCAATTCGTTTGGGAATTGCACGTGCTTTACTTGAAGTTGATCCAGATTTCCGTAGCCCATTAAAGAAGGCTGGCTTCTTAACTCGTGATCCGAGAATGGTTGAAAGAAAGAAACCAGGCTTGAAGAAAGCCCGTAAAGCTTCACAATTTAGTAAGCGTTAATTCTTTATTGAATTTATACTGGTTAATTACTAGTAATTTTAAAAGCATCAATCAGAGATTGATGCTTTTTTATACGAGGAAATATAAATTGATCAATGTTCAGATAGAGCTCACAAGATTTAGAATAAAAAAGGGTAAAGAAAAAAAAGCACAAGAGTGGATGGATTTTCTTAATCAGCATCATAAAGATACCGTTGCAACTATGGCTGGGGAAAAAATGTACATTGAAACTGTATTTAAAGAAGATAATCAAGATGGCTATACATATTTCTACTGGTATTCAATTCAAGGTATTGGGGGGAATGCAGTGGAAGAGTCTGGGAGCTATATTGATAAAAAACATTTAGAATACTGGGATGAATGTATTGATGAAAAATATCATCCAGTTGACATGATATTAGAACAAAGCCTATTAGCTCCTAGACTTGAGCAAATAATAAAAAAAGCAGAAAACTAAAAAGTAAAAAAAAAAACGAAAGTTTACTTTCGTCTTTTTTTTATTCATATCTTAAAGCGGTAATCGGATCGAGCTTAGCTGCTCGTCTAGCTGGCAGTGTTCCCGCTAAAAATGTAATTAAGCAAATAATTCCAATAATTAGTAAACTATTAGGCCAATTAAATTGAATTAGGGTAAAGCCATCGATTCCCTTTAAGAAAGTCTTCCTGGCAACTGAATTTAAGGCCTGACCTATCCCCATAGCTCCAAGTAACCCTAGAAGTGATCCAAATAAACCAATTAAAATTGCTTCACAACTAAAAATAGAAAAAACTTTGCCTTGGCTTAATCCTAAAGCCTTCATTAGACCAATTTCCCGTGTTCGATCACGAACTGACATGTAAAGAGTATTAACAACCCCAAAGCTGGCGGCTACAAGAGCGATTGCTCCAAAAATAATCAATACACCTGTTGCAATATTAAAGGTTTGAAAGAGTTGCTTAACCGCATCCTTTAAAGTTTGGGCAGTGTAACCTTTTTTAGCTAATTTCTTTTCGATTGTTACGATTTTGTCAGGATTTTTACTGGTTGGTGTTGCTACAATTTCAACATAGCGATCTTTAAGTGCCGTAGGCATGCCATCTTGATTGGCCTTAATTATTTTTTGACTTAAGCCATGACTGTAGACGTTTTGTCCGCTACTGACCATACTATCGTTACGAACACCTACAATTGTTGCTGAGATCTTCTCCTTCTTTTTGGTAACGGGTGAATTAGTCACAAGTGTGATTGATTTTCCTAAAGCTTGCTGAGCATTGTGATAACCAAAGGCTTTCATCATTTGTTTAGTTAAAAGAATTTCTGATGAATTACCTGAAATTGCAACTTGTCGCCCGGCTTTTAAGTCATAAGCAATTCCCAAGGTTGGCTGAGCATCGATAACATATTTGACTTTATTAAGTCCTTGGACATAAGTAACGTTGCTATCCTTTAATGCTTTAATATCTTTTATACCTTTAACTGTTTTGATTTTCTTGAGGTCATTTTTAGTCAACATTCCGTCCGCATTATTGCTGCTTTTATTAGCATTGTATCTTTCTGGTGCACCATTACTATTGCTACTGGAAAAACTAGGAGCGATAATCATTTGCTCAGTATTACCAACGTTTCCAATTTGTTTGGTTAAGTAATTATTGACACCAGAATTAATCCCCATTGTAATGCTCAGGGTTAAAGCCCCGATTAGCACAGCGATAATTGTTAAAAATGTTCGCCCTTTGTTGTGCCATAAATTACTGGCAGCCGAGTTTAAAATATCGCGATACTTCATTATGCTCCTCCTTCAACTACTAGACCATCTTTAATTTGAATTTGTCTTTGACATTTTTGAGCCAGATCAGGATCGTGAGTAACGATGATTAAGGTAATTCCTTTTTCACGATGTAACTTAAACAAAATATTTTCTACCATTTCTCCGGTAGTTGAGTCTAAGTTACCAGTTGGCTCATCAGCAAAAATAATTTGTGGCTCATTAACTAGTGCGCGAGCAATACAGACACGCTGCTTTTGACCACCAGAAAGGTTATTTGCTTTATTTTGAGCTTTACTTTCAAGATCAACTGCTTTGATTGCAGTTAAAGCCAATTCACGGCGCCTTTTTCCCGTTACACCAGCAATTTTTAATGGCAACATTACATTTTCAAGAACGGTATCTTGAGCATTTAAGAAAAATTGTTGAAAAACAAAACCAAAAGTTTGATTACGTAATTTATTTAAAGCTCGCCCTTTAATTTTGTTGGTTGGTTGGTTATCTAATAAAATACTCCCGGAAGTTGGTTGATCAAGAAGCGCCATAATATGCATTAAAGTTGATTTTCCAGATCCACTTTTACCAATAATGGCAACTGATTCACCTTTATCTATTGCTAAACTAACTCCGCGTAATGCATCAAACTTGGTTGTGCCTTTACCATAAGTTCTGACCACATTACGAGTTTCTAATAAGCTCATTTTTTCTCTCCTTTAGTGTGATATATAAATAATACACCAAAATTAGTTAAATTCAAGCTTTTTATTAAATATATATAAAAAATATATGCCAAATGATAGAATATTTTGCTTTATTCATATTATTTGCCAGTTTGCAAAGAGAAAAATACTTGCTAACATGCGCTGAACCATTTCAGGGACGGAAGCAATGCTACTATAAAATAACAAAGGTAGGTAAAGTGGAATTACAAGTTATTAAAAATGAATAGAATTAGTTTAAAATTAAGGTGGTTCAGATATATAGAAAAAAAGGCTAATTATTAAAAAGGTAGCAATTTTAAAAAGCGTTATTCAATGTTTTGGATAACGCTTTTAAGTTAAGAAAAATATGGTTCTAAAATTTTTAAAGAAGACTGATCAAGGTTAATTTGCGCAAGAGCGCCGTAAGGAAGCGCGGTGTGGGGATAGGCATGACCAATATTAACGTTTGCCAAAATGGGTGTTTGATATTTTGCAGTGGTTGCTAAAAGCTTGGTCTGATATTCGTTAACATAGCAATTGTTCTGCGGCTTTCCCATTAAGATTCCTCGAACAGATTTTAAAAGACCTGCTTGATCTAGTTGATCAAGCATTTGGGCATATAAATCTGGAGAGGGACATTCTTCACTAGTTTCAATGAATAAAATGATGTTTTGAGCTTCTTGGGGAGATAAAATTAATCGGTAATGCCGAATAATTTCGGCTTGATCAGGATAACGATATTGGGTCAAGTCATCATAGAGACTGTCTAAGCAGCCACCCCAAAGTCGCCCTTGAATAATTCCATTTCCTCGAAGCACTTGATAACCAGTATCGCGATGGCTAATTCGAGGATGATTGATTGCTTTAGGCGAAAAATCGGTTCGTTCTTCATACCAAGTTTGACTTGCAGGAATATTAGTTGTAGGTGGGTTAATAAAGAAATGATTCCAAGTGTTTAGGGTGTATTCTAGCATACTAACATCTAATTCTGCGAGATCATTTAAAAAATTAGGTCCATAAAAGCTCTGCATCCCTAATCGATAAAACATTAGGTGATTATTTGTCGTGTCCGAAAATCCTGTAAATAGTTTGGGGCTTGTTTGTACTGCTTTAATAAAATCTGAATCTTCCATTAAATATGGTAACAAGCGATAAGTATCATCACCGCCAATGGCCGCGATAATTGCTTTAATTTCAGGATTCATAAAAGCTTCTTTTAAATCATTAGCCCGTTCATTGGGATGCTTTTTTAGGTAAGTAGTTCCTTTTAAAGAATTAGGCATATAAATAAATTTAAGACCTAGTTCTTTTAAGCGCTTTTCCCCTAATTTTCGTTCATGAAGAACCTGCTTTTCGCCTAAGACACCACTAGACAAACTAATTAGTGCTACTTGATCACCTTTTTGTAATTGATGTGGTTTTACTAACAAAATTTAACCTCCTTTTTATTATAAAATAATTAAACATCAGTATATCATAGGTTAAGTAAATACAATAGATGTTGAAAAATCAAAAACAATTTAATAATTTCTGTTTTCTTGACCTAAAATAGTAATAATAATAAAGTAAATATAAAAGAATTAGGTGTCCATGAATGGAATAAGATAAGGAGGAAACTAATAATGAGTCATAGATCTTTTTCTGACTTAGCCCAAGATGACTATTTTACTTCAGGAAATTGGCATTTAAAGATAAGGCAAACAATAATTGCCGTAATTGGCTGGCTGGGTGTTATTTCACCGTTTATTGGCGTTTATATAATTTTACATTTTCCGCAAATTGCTCAAAAAGCGCATATTAAATATTATTCGGATATTATTTTACCTATGAAATTTTTAATTGAATTTTTTATAATTATCTTCATTATCATTATAATAACCTATTTATTTTTGACTGTTCATAATAACCGTCATTTTGCTTTTGTTTGGACCAAGCATAGAGTAGTTGATCAAAAGCGCCGTATGAGACATGAAAAATTAATTGAGCAAGGTTGGACCGAAAAATTTGGTAATTTAAAACAGCGCCAGCAATATAATTTCTATAGTGTTAAACCAGAACAAAATCTTGAAAATGATTTTGCGCAACGTTTGTTTAAGAAATGAGGTTAATTGATGGATATAACTTGGTCAACAATTAAACCGTTACTAAATGGATTATTCTTAATCTTAATTTCTTATCCTATTCTAGGTGGATTGGGTTGGTTTGTCGGAGGATTATGTTATAGATATGTATTTCGCAATAAGAAGAAATTTTTTACTACTATTGCTGAAAATAAGGCGCCCTTTATTACGATTATGATTCCAGCCCATAATGAACAAGCAAGTTTAAAAGAAACTGTTACTTATTTACTTAATGAATTAAATTATAATAATTATGAAGTTTTAGTAATTGATGATTGTTCCACAGATCGAACACCACAAATTTTACAATCCCTTCAAAAACATTATTCCAATTTGCGTGTTATTCGAGTTGAAAAAAATAAGGGTAAAGCCCATGCTTTTAACGTCGGGGTAGCTTTTGCTAAGGGAGAACTTGTACTTAGCAACGATGCTGACACCATCCCAGAACCGGATGCGTTAAACCGATATGTTAATTACTTTAATAGTCCAGAAGGACAAAATATTGCAGCCGTAACTTCTAATGTTGAGGTTAGGAATCGGACTAAACTGATTACTAAATCAATCACTGTTGAATTTTCTAGTATTGTTGGAATCATTAAGCGGGCTGAAATGGGTGTTTTTGGTAGTATCTTTGCGTACAGTGGCGCAAATACGATGTATCGTAAAAGCGCCTTAATGGATGTAGGCTTATTTCGTCAAGATCGTGCTACTGAAGATATTAGTATTGCGTGGGACCATCAATTAAATAATTGGCTGTCAGTTTTTGCCCCTAATATTATTTCTTATACATTAGTGCCGGAAACACTAAAAGATTTATACCATCAGCGTAAACGTTGGGCTAAGGGTGGTACGGAAGTTTGGTTGACTAACTTATTAAAAGTTTTACGCCATCCCATTAAAAATTTAGGCGAATCGTTATTATTATTTGACCAAACATTTAGTATTCTGTGGTCGTTCTTTTTTGCTATCTCGTCAATAATTTTTATTTTTTTAGTAATCAATTATTGTGCTACGCAAAATTGGCCACAGCTGTTATATTTAATATTTTCAACTTTATTACTTATTTGCTTTGAAATGATTGCCGGAACTTTACAGCTGACTACGGCTTTATTGATTGATACTCGTGGGAATAAATTAAGTTATATTTTATTCGCCCCTATTTATTTATTATGCTTATGGGTAATTAATACTATTACAATAATTACTACTTTTATTCCCGCAGTAAAAACGATCTTGGGCTATGGATCCGGTACTTGGGTCAGTCCGACAAGATAGTCTTTAGGTAATTTTGTTTTAATTAATTTAAAAGCGTTTTTCTAATTAGAAGAACGCTTTTTATGTTTCTTAAAAAAGCAAAATAAAGTAAAAATATTTAAATTATATTTTTTCCAACTTAAATGGAAATTGTTACTAATTACAAAATAATCAATTTAAGTTAGGCTTAATTTCAGTAAAGCCTTTTAGGAATTGGAAGTGATAATAAAAATGAATTTTTCACAGGAAAACGTTTTTCTAAATGTAAGTGAATCAAGCATTAATTCTTTGTTAAAGTACATTTCAGAAGTCGCTGTTATAACAGGTTACACCACGGATGCTAAAGCTTTAAATAAGAGCTTTATTGATAGGGAAAAGGAATTTTCTACTGGTTTAGAAGATGGTTTTGCTATTCCACATGCTAAAACTGCTGCTGTTAAAAAGGCTGGCTTTTTATACTTTAGATTGGCAAATCCTTTAAAGTGGCAAACATATGATGATCAACCAGTAACGGATGTTTTTGCTTTGATGGTTCCACCTCAAAATGTAGGCAATGAGCATTTAAAAATGTTGGCTAATTTATCGACAGCCTTATTGGAACACGATTTTAAAAAAGAATTACGGCGAATGACTAATAGAAATGAAATAGCAAATTTTATTAATGAAAGAATAGGAGAGTAACAATTATGAATGTAGTCGGAGTATCAGCTTGTCCAGCAGGTTTAGCACATACACCAATGGCAGCTAAAGCCTTAGAGAAGGCAGGTAAAGAATTAGGTTGGAATGTTAAGATTGAACAACAGGGGATGATGGGGCCAGTTAATGCAATTACTCAAGAAGAAGCAAAAATAGCAGATTTTGTACTCATTGCTTCTGACCAAAAAATTACCAGTATGGAAAGATTTGAAGGCAAGCCTGTAATTAGGGTAGATATTAATACTTGTATTAAAGCACCAAAAGCTGTTTTGAAGAAGTGTGCTGCCGCGATTAAAAAGGAGGACTAAAAAATGAAACGGTTGCTAAAAGAATGGGAAGGAGCCGTGATGAGTGGGATTTCGTATATGATTCCTACTGTAATTGGTGGTGCCTTAGTAGTCGGAGTGCCACAGTTGATTGGCATGTGCTTTGGCTATGGTGACTTATCAAAATTCGCAAAATCTAGTGGATTTTTTCATATGTTGTATCAAATCAATCAGGTTGGTTGGATTGGAATTGGGTTAGTTAATTTAGTTATTGGCGGTTACATCGCTTATGCACTAGGAGATAAACCTGCATTAGGTGCAGGATTTATTGGTGGTCAGCTTGCTACTAACAATCAATTAGGATTTATCGGAGCAATTGTTGCGGGACTGATTGCTGGGTATGTTGCACGGTGGTGCCGAAAGATTAACGTTCCAGATAAATGGAATTCAGCAATTGAACTAATTATTATGCCGCTTTTAACAGTGGGCTCAGTTGCCTTATTTGTAGGTGTGGTGCTTACACCACCATTAGCTTGGATTAATAAGGGTTTAACTTCATGGGTAAAATTCATGGTTGAACAAAAGACGAATGCAATTTTACTCGCAGCTATTATGGGAGGCATGATTGGTGTTGATCTTGGTGGCCCCGTTAATAAAGCAGCCTGGGGAGTTGGAAATTTCTTCTTTATCGAGGGAATTTATCAACCATGTCTATATACTAATATTGCTATTTGTGCAATTCCCATGGGTTACGCCATTATGAGTTTTATTTGGCCTAGAAATCGTTTTTCTTCTGAACTTTTAGAAATGGGTCATAATAATTTGATTATGGGTACATTTGGAATTACAGAAGGTGCAATTCCGTTTATGATGAAGGCTCCACAACTGATTATTGTGAATATCATTGGTGGTGCTTTAGGCTCAGCTACTGGAGCTTTTTTAGGAGTAAAATCACATATTCCCCCTTTAGGAGGACTGCCTGGTATTTTAACGGCTGATAATATTATTGCATATCTGGCTGGAATTTTAGTTTGTGCTATATTTATTGCAATTGTAGCACCATTAATTGCAGACTTTACTGATCAAAACTCAACTGGTAAAGAATCGATGAGCGATGATGATATAGAATTAAACATTCAATAATAATTACGGTAAAAACTATAGTTGAAAATTAAATCATCGTTATTTTCAAACTATAGTTTTTAACTTTAGGAGAAATAATGGTTAAAAAAGTTTTTATTGTTCCGCATACGCATTGGGATAGAGAATGGTTTTTTACTTCTTCTACTGCAAAAATTTATCTTTTAAAAGATTTAAAAGATGTAATCGATTGTTTAGCAAATGATATAAAATATCACTCTTTTTTATTAGATGGACAAGCTTCACTTATAGAAGATTATTTAAAATGGCGACCACAAGATATGGATCGGGTAAAAAAGTTAGTAAAGAATAAAAGGTTGATTTTAGGTCCATGGTACACGCAAACCGACCAATTCATGGTTTCAGCAGAAAGTATTGTTAATAATTTACGCATTGGAATGCAAGAATGCGATAAATTGGGTGGCTACATGAATATTGCTTATGTTCCTGATTCCTTTGGTCAGGAATCAAGTATGCCACAGATATACCGAGAATTTGACATTCATGATGCTGTTTTATATCGAGGATTCTCATTAAGTAGCGCTTCTAAATCTGAATTTATTTGGCAGGGCGAAGATGGCTCAGAAGTTACAGTTTACCGGATGGCTTGTGGCTATTTTATTGGTGGTGTAATTGATGAAACTAAATTAGCAGAATTAATGACAGAAGAACCATTTAAAACGGTTACTCTGACAGCAACCACTAATAATTTGCTTTTTCCTAACGGCTCTGATATGGCTCCAATTAGATTTGATTTGCCAAAGTTTACTAGTAAATTAAATCATGCTAATGCTGGCAAATTTACTTTTAAAGTTGCTTCGCTTGAAGAATATATCAAGGCAGTTCGTCAACAAAATCCACTATTGAAACGGATAAGTGGTGAGCAAGATTGTGGAAAAGACATGCGTGTGCATAAATCAATTTATTCCTCTAGGGCGGATATTAAACAGCTCAATACAAAGTTACAATTTTATTTGAGTAATATTATGGAACCTATACTTACATTAGGTAATCACTTTGGTTTTGAATATCCAGAGCAAGCAGTTAATGATATTTGGAAAAAAATGTTTAAAAATGCTGCTCATGATTCAATGGGAAATTGTGTTTCTGATCGTGTAAACGAAGATATTGAAATGCGGTATAAAGAAGTTCAAGATCTTGCAACCGGTCTAGTTGAACTTACCATGCGAGAAATTTCTACTAGGATAGAAAATGCTAATCATCCAATAACTCTTACAGTATTTAATTCAATGCCAGTTATTCGTAATGAGGTCTTACATTATACCCTATATTCACCAAGCCGAGCCTTTTCAATTCGAGATATGCAGGGTAGCAATATTCAATTCGAAATTACAAATATTAAAGATGTAACAAAAAAAATAACTGATGCAACTATTCAATTAGATCCAGGTAAGCAAATTTATCACCCACAGAAAGTTTATCAAATTGATTTAGATATCGAATGTACACAAATTCCATCATTTGGATATAAGCAACTATACTTGTCAGTTTTACCTGATCAAGAGCGTCACCTTAAGCGAATTGTTGAAGGTAAGATGATTGAAAATGAATTTTACCGTATTGAAGTTAACGACGATGGTAGTTTAAATATTTTGGATAAAAGTAATCAATATCTTTATCAAAATCAAGCTATTCTAGAAGAAAATGGAGACGATGGGGACTCCTATAATTATTCACCACCACGAAAAGATATGCATATCTTTTCAACTCAGCAATCTTATAAAGTTTATCAATATTTAGGAAAGTTAAAAAATCAGTTAATCATTAATTTTAATTTTAAAATACCAAGTAACTTAACTAAACGTGCGCAAAAAGTTGTTGATACTACCATGCCAGTTAGTTTGGAGGTTACTTTAACTAAAAATAGCAAAATTATTGCTTTTAAAATTAATGTTGATAATAGAAAGTCTAAAAGTCATCGATTGTGTATTAATTTTGATAGTGAAATAGTGACTAAGACAAGTATTGCAGATATGCAATTTGGAACGGTTAAAAGACAAGTAGTTAAAGAAAAAGAACTGACTTTATGGCGGCAAGAAACTGATAAATGGCAGGAAATGCCTATTTCAATCAATACGATGCAAAGTTTTGTTGCCATATCTAATAATACAAGATGTATGGCTGTAATACCTCAAGGTGTAAGAGAGTATGAATGTATTGGGAAAAACCATTCTATTATGAGGTTAACAATTTTTCGTACTTATGGGATGTTGGGCAAAAAAAATTTGTTATATCGACCTGGTAGAGCTTCTGGTGATGAGACGGTGGTTACACCACAGGCTCAATTGCAAAAAAAGTTATCTTTTGAATTTGCTTTAAAAACATTGGCTACAACTTATGATCAAAGTAGCTTGGCAAATGAAGTAAAGCAGTGGGATACTCCTTTACAAATTTATGAGTACGCAGAGTTCTTAAATGGCCGATTAACTTTTCCATTTAACCCAGTGAAAAGAAAATACCAAGAGGAATTGAGCTTATTTAAACTTGAAAGTAATTTGGTAACAAGCACAATTAAAACAGTTCCTGGTACTAAGTCCTATGAAATCCGATTATATAATCCACTATTCCATGAAGTAGGCGGGAAAATTGTATTCACCCAGACTCCTAAGCTTGTTAAATTGGTTAATTTAAAAGGAGTCGGTCAATCAGAATTATTAATTGAAAATAATCAAGTAGTTTTACCCAAATTAAAACATGCAAAATTTATAACAGTTTATTGTCAATTTTAGGAGGGATTATGGTTAAAGCATATTTTGTCAATCATACTCATTGGGATCGAGAATGGTATTTTACATCACAAGATGCACAAGTACTGAGTGATCAATTATTTACAGAAGTTTTAGATGAATTAGAGAATCATCCAGAAGCAAATTTTACTTTAGATGGTCAGATGTCTATCATTGATGAATATGTTGAAATTCATCCTGAGGGCAAGAAAAGAATTCATCGTTTAGTAGAGCGTAAACAGCTCTTTATTGGCCCGTGGTACACACAAACGGATGCGATGGTTCCAAGCGCTGAATCGCTACTTAGAAATTTAATTATTGGCATTATTGATGCTAAAGAAAACTATGGTAATCCAATGATGTTAGGCTATTTGCCTGATACATTTGGTTTTAATGCCAATTTGCCAATGATCCTACATCAAGTTGATATTCATGATTTTTTATCTTGGCGTGGTACAAACTTTCAAAGGCAAACTAATTCAGTTTATTTCAAGTGGAAAGCACTGGGCGGGAAGGCAGTTTTTGCAGCAAATTTTCCTTTGGGTTACTATACCGGTCAAATTGATTTAGTCTCAAAACAAAATTTGCAAAAATTTGTTAAAGAGCGTTTAGATAAAGGAATAGAATTTGAAGTCGCAAATGGTCATCATGATGAAGTTTTAATACCATCTGGTATCGATCAAATGAATATTATTCATAATATTTCAGCAACATTGAAGGAGGTGAACAAATATTCGCGTTATGAAGTTATCAACAGTACTTATCCCAAGTTTATGGCTAAATTACATAGTAAAAAACTACCTACATATCAGGGAGAATTGCGCTACCCTACCTACTCGCGCGTTCACCGTACAATTACTTCAGTTAGGTCAAGAAATAAAAGACAAAATTTCAACTTAGAGCAAGTAATTACTCGAAGATTGGAACCATTAATGGTTATTGCACGTTACGCGAATATTTCAATTTCTAACGGAATTGTTATTAAACTCTGGAAATTATTATTTGAATTACAGCCCCACGATACTCTTGGTGGTAGTGTGACTGATAATGTAGCCATTGATATAGACCACCGTTTTAAGCAGGCTTTTGAAATCGCGGCAGGAGTTGAAAATTATATCAAAAAAAGATTGGCTCAACGGTTATCTTTAACTGATCATGATGTTATTGTATTTAATACCGATCCTTATAATTTTGATGGACGTAAGACAATTGAAATTATTAGTTCAAGTAAAAAAATTAAATTTCCTAATCAAAATCAGGCGGTTATTTTAGCCAGTGAGAAGATACTATCGCGTCCTAATATTATGCAATTAACTCCTAATGGTTATGAATTTAAAGATGAACCTGGATATTACAAAATAAAGGTAAGCTTAAAAATTAAGATGCAAGGATTAGGCTATCAAGTAGTTCATTTTGAAGATTGCGAAACACCGTGTGAAGAATTAAGGCAAGATGTGGGGACGAAAATCACTAATCAAGATATTGATTTATCTTTTTTAGATGGTAAATTCACAATGAAAACGGCTAATAAAATTTTTCCTGATGTGATTCGTATTTATGATCAAGGAAATGATGGTGATACTTATGACTTTTCACCACTAAAAGGTGATCAAGAAATTCATCTTCCATGGAATGGTAATGTTAAAAAATATAGTGCTTCAGGCATTGAACGTATGACTTTAACAGGAACTTGGGAGCTGCCAAGAACTTTAAAAGATCGTTTAAAGCAAAAACAAACTGCTGAAATAAAATACAAATTAATCCTAGAATTAAGAAAAGATTCACCTGTGTTAGGTGCTAAATTGGAGATTGATAATCAAGCTCTATCTCATCGTTTGCGGCTAAAGATAAAAACAGGAATTACCACTAATTTTGCACATGCTCAGATTCAAGGTGGCTTTAGCAAGACCATTAATGAAAGAATTGCAGATAATTGGAATGATGAGTTTGTTGAAAAACCGGTAAATATTTATGTATTCGATCGCTGTGTTGGCCTGTGCGATAAAATTAATGGCTTATACTTCTTTGGTACGGGTCAAAAAGAGTATGAGAAAGTTGTAGATTCCCTTTTAATTACGTTAATGGCAACTACAGGGCAATTGGGTAAATCTGATTTACTATGGCGTCCTGGCCGAGCTTCTGGTGATACTACTTCAGTGGGGCATGTAATGATGCCCACCCCATTAGCGCAAGAATTAGGACAAAATGAATTCGTTTTTGGGTTATGCGCTTATAATGGTTCAAAATTAAATGAAAAACAGATAGCTCAGGACTTAACTAAGTGGTATACCCCATCTGTTAGTTATCAAATGCAAACACATAATCTATTTGTGAATCGTTTAGATAATAAATTATGGGATATAGAATATCCTACTGGGCTTCATGAACTTAAAAAAGAGCAATCTTGGTTGACAATTGAACCAGGAGTTGAGGTTTCAGCATTATATCTTGCCTATACGGTAGAAAATAGTTTGATTTTGCGATTATCTAATCTTACTAATGAGACACAGGATGTGTCATATCTTGAAAAATTGGGTTATAAAGTTATTAATGGCCTTGAAGAAATTGGAAAACAAAGTTTTCAAATTGCTCCCTATGACATGATTACTTTAATCAAACAGATATAGGAATATGTAAGTAAAAGTGGATTACAAAAAGGGGAACGGTATGAAACTATCCTATAAACGATTGGGCAATATTTTGACAGATTTATTAAATAACTCTGCCAATTGTTATGTTTCCTCCGCTTTTCTAGCTAAAAAATATAATGTTAGTACGAGAACGATTAGGTCCGATATTCAGGAATTAAATAAGGAATTGGATTATTACAAAGTAAAAATAAAAAATAAAAGAGGAAGTGGCTTTTATCTTGCTTATTTAGATCAAAATTTACGTAAACAATTAATGAAGATTGCGCAAAGTAATTTACCAGCTTCAAGTTCTAGTGAACGGATTATTGAAATTGAGCAATACTTGTTAGTTAATAATCAAATTAAACTGTCTGAACTAACTGATCGCTTTTTTATTAGTGACAATACTTTTTTTACTTATTTAGTAACAATAAAAAAAGATTTTAATGAAGTTGGACTAAAAATTATTAAATCAAAAGATTATTATTACTTAAAAGGAACAGAAACTGTTAAAAGAAAATTCATTATTACCAAATTAATTAATAAAAGTTCAAATGCTTATATTGTGGGGTTTACTGAACAGGAAAAAATTATTTTTGCTAATATTAGACTTGATAGATTAAAACAGATAGTCCATAGTTTTTTACATCAATATAATTATTCTTTATCAGATATTAATACAAAAAATATAATCTTGCATATTGCCCTAGCAATCTCACGGGTAAAGCTAGGTTATTCACTAGAGAAATCTCATAAGCTAAAAATCAAAGATAATGTTTCAGCTGCTATTAGCAAATTATTCATTAATTTGGAAAAAGAATTTTGTATTAAGCTAAATGAATGTGAACGTAATGATTTAATTTATCATTTTGCCATGAATTATCCTGAATGTGTTACTGATAAAATTAGGGCTAAAACTAATAAAGATATTAATAAGGCGGTCAGGATTTTTTTAAAAAATATAAAAAAAGAGTTTGCATTAGACTTAGTAAATGATCCAGAATTATGTATTAACTTAACTCAACATTTAAATAATTTAGTCAAAATAAAAAAAGTTAATGGCAATAGAAAAAATCCACTATTGAGTGTGATTTTATCTACATTTCCTTATGCCTATGAAATTACAGCTTATTCGGCACCATATTTGGAACATATGCTTAATTTAAAACTTGATGATGATGAATTGTCCTTCATCACATTACATGTGGGTGCTGCAATTGAACGGCAGGGGATGAAATCAACCAAAAAAAATACAGCTTTAATTTGTGGCAATGGTATATCAACTGCTGCTTTAGTTAGAGCAAAATTGCAGTCACAGTTTACAGCTTTTTTAAATATTACTGGAACTTATACCTACGAGGAATATTTAGCAGGAAAAGCTACTGATAATGATTTTTTAATTACAATGGTTCCGATTACTGATGCACCTATTCCAGTCATTCAAATTGATTTGGTGAATTTAAATAATGATATTATTCAGCTTTCGGAATATTTGAAGTCACTTAATAATCCATACCAAAAAATTGATAAATTGTTTGATACGGAAAATATTTACTTAGTCAAGCAAAATATGACTAAAAAGCAATTATTAAATATGTTAATAAAAAATTTGGAGAGCAAAGCAATTGTAAATAAGGACTTTATGCAAAAAGTGAATGAAAGAGAACAAATGTATTCAACGGCTATTGGTGGGAAAATTGCTATTCCGCATTCTTTAGGCTATGCAACTAAAAAATCTAAAGTTTCATTTGCACGTTTAAGTAAAGCAATTAAGTGGGATGAAAAGAATGAAGTAAAGTATGTCTTTCTCCTGGCGATTTCCCGTGATGATTATTTAAGTATCCAAAAATTATTTGATTTTATTGTGGACTTGCAAACCAATCCCACCTTTAGGAAAATAATAGATAAGAGTTCTAATGCACAGGAAGTGAAGAACGCTATTAGTATGTTAATTAAAAAAAGTTATTAGGGAGATAAAAATGCTAGGTTCAATTGAAGCAGGTGGAACAAAGTTTGTTTGTGCAATAGGTAATGAAAATTATCAAATCCAAGATCAAATTACTATACCAACAACTACACCACAAGAAACAATAAAAAAAGTTATAGACTATTTTAAGGGGTATCCAGTTGATGCAATCAGCATTGCATCTTTTGGACCAATCGAAATTCGAAAAACGGCTCATAATTATGGTTATATCACGACGACGCCCAAAAAAGGCTGGCAAGATACTAACATTGTGGGTATGCTAAAACAGGAAATCAATGTACCCATTTTTTTTACTACTGATGTGAATGGTTCAGCCTATGGTGAATATGTAATGACTTTACTTGCTAACGAAGACATTAATTCTCTTCTATATTACACAATTGGAACTGGAGTTGGTGGCGGTGCAATTATTGCGGGTAAGCTGGTGGGCAGTTTAGGGCATCCAGAAATGGGCCATGTTAAGGTTAAACGCCACCCAAATGACTTGAAATTTAAAGGTATTTGTCCTTTTCATGCTGATTGTTTAGAAGGACTTGTTGCAGGGCCAACGTTTGAAGCACGTCTTGGTAAAAAAGGAGCCGAAGTTCCAATTTCACATCCAGTTTGGGATATAATGAGCTATTATGTTGCTCAGGCTGCATTGCAGGCAACTTTATTATTCCGTCCTGATAAAATTGTTTTCGGTGGCGGTGTAACTAGTGAAGCGTTTTTACAAAAAGTGCGCCGTGATTTTGCGCAAATGTTAAACGGCTATCTTCAAGTACCAGATCTAAACAGATATATCACAATGCCAGAAATTCTTGATAATGGTTCAGCGACAGTAGGAAATTTTGCTTTGGCCAAAAGAATCCTTAAGGCCATTGATTAGTTAAAAAATAAAAAGACAAAATGAGTTTTATCATTTTGTCTTTTTTTATACATGATTTAAAGTTACTTCGCCTTGATCATAGCGATTTCTAGTTTGGGAATATTCAAAAGGTAGCCCATTGGTTAAAAAACAGACTTGTTCAATTTCAAAAATTGGATCATTTTTTTGACAGTTTAGGTATAACTGATCATAAGCATCGGCTTTATCTGCTCGAAAAGTGCGATTTGCCTTGCCAATTTTCAAATTAAGATCGTGCTCAATATAATGATAAATAGATTTTTTTAATATTTTAGGCGTAACATGGGGGATCAGTTTGACGGGCATAATTGTATATTCTAGTCTAACTGGACTATTGTGTAAAAGACGTGAGCGGATAATATCATAAACTAATTCCTGTTTATTCAGCTTTAATAAAGAAATTTCTTGGTGAGTAGGTTTTCGCACATCAAAAGAAATTACATGGCTTGTTAAAAATTGGCTATTTTTTATTCGTTCAGTAAAACCTACGTGTTCAATGGCATTATCCTTTTTGGAGATTTCTTGTTCTTCTGCTGTCAGAATCATAGTTCCATGACCACGGATTGGCTCTACGATACTTTTATATTGTAAAAAATGTAGGGCATTAATAATTGTTACCTTACTAGTATGATAAGTTTTTGCCAATTGATCAATATGGGGCAGTTGACATTGGTATTTGTGCAAAAGAATATCTTGTTCAATTTGATTGGCAATTAAAACATATTTGGGTTGCTTATGCATAATAGTTATTCCTTTCATCTTTCATAAGTAGACAATTTACTTTACTTACATTTTGGCAAATATTTACTTGGAAAGTAAAGTGCAATAATATTATTTTTGAAAGCGCTTTTAAAATTTGAGAAAGAAGAAATATGATGGCTAAATTTTTTTGGGGAAATTCAACTTCAAGTATGCAAACAGAAGGTGGCTGGAATGAAGGGGGAAAAACTTTATCTGTTTATGATATTAGAAAGGCCGGGAATCACATAAGTGATTGGCATTTTGCTAACGATAACTACCACCACTTAACTGAAGATTTAGATTATATGCAAGATTTAGGAATGAATATGTATCGTTTTCAAGTATCCTGGTCGCGCATAATTAAGAATGGAGATGGTACTATCAATAAGGAGGGCTTTGACTACTACGACAAGTTGGTTGATGAACTAAGCAAACGCAATATTGAACCGATGATATGTCTTTATCACTTTGATATGCCGTTACATTTAGCTCAGGACTACAATGGCTTTATTAGTAAAAAAGTTTGTCGTGATTTTATTCGCTACAGCAAAATCGTGATTGACCATTTTGCAGGTAAAGTTAAATATTGGATTACTTTTAACGAACAAAATTTGTACCATACGATGGAAGTTTTTAAAATTTCAGGTTATTTAAAAGGCAAGAAAACAATTTCAGAACTATATCAAATTGCGCATAATGTAATGTTTTGTCATGCGACAATTGCAAATTATTTACACAATAAAACTAAGGCAAAAATTGGTGGCATGTTAGCTTATAGTCAGGTCTATCCAGCAACAGCCAATCCGCAAGATGTATTTATGGCTAATCAAATCGATGAGTTTTTAAATTTTAATTTACTCGATGCTTTTGCCTTGGGACAATATTCGACTGCTGTTACGCAATATATTAAAAAGCAGAGTATTAATATTCAGGTCAATCAAGCTGAATTGGCAGAAATTGCAAAATTAAAAAGTGATTTTTTAAGTTTTAGTTATTATGCTTCTAGTACAATTGATGCTAGTAAAATTCCTGAAAATACGTCTCCTAACCAGTATTTGAATTTTGGTAAAAAGGATAATCCTTATTTAAAGTCAACTGAGTGGGGTTGGCACATAGATCCCCTAGGATTTAGAGACGTTTTAAATAAAATATATCAACGTTATCATTTGCCCGTTTTCCCTATTGAAAATGGAATTGGGGTACGAGAAAGGTGGGATGGTAAGCATCAAATTGCTGATGATTATCGTATTAGTTACCATCGCGATCATATTAAAGCAATGCAACAAGCCATAAATCAAGATGGAGTAAATGTAATGGGGTACCTTGGTTGGGGCCTAATTGATATTATGAGTTCACAAGGTGATATGGAAAAAAGATATGGTGTCGTCTATGTTAATCGTACAAATCATGATTTGCGTGATATGAAACGCGTTCCTAAAAAAAGTTATGCATGGTTGAAAAAAGTTATTCATTCAAATGGTCAAGATTTAACTTAAGTTTAGAGGTGATTAAAATGAATAATTCAGCTAAGAATCAGGCTCATCCACAATTACAAAAATTTTTAGATAAATTTACAGAAGTTTCAGTCCAAATTGGTAACCAGGTTCATTTAAGATCATTGCGGGATGCTTTTGCCACATTAATGCCAATGTTTATTTTAGCTGGTGTTGCTGTTTTGTTTAATAATGTCATTTTTACTTGGTTAATGAAGGGAGCAATTTTAGCAAGATTTCAAGTTTTTGGCACAGCCTTAACAAATGGCACTTTAAATATAGCTAGTATCTTAATTGCACCTATGATTGGGTATTATTTAGCTAAAAATAAGGTTTACGAAAATCCAATTTCTGCCGCTGCAGTCTCTTTGGCAGCAGTTTTTATTATGTTAGCGATTAAAGTCAATGTTGTGCCGCTTTCAGGGAAAAAACCAGTTGAAATAACTGGTGCAGCTTTATATTCACAAATTGGCACGACAGGCATGTTTGCCGGTATCATTATTGGTTTACTGGCGACCGAAATTTATACTAGATTGACTAAAGTTAAGGTGCTGAAAATCAATTTAGGAGATCAGGTACCGCCTGCCGTAGGACAAAGCTTTAGCTCTTTAATCCCATCACTTTTAACTTTAAGTGTATTTGGCATTTTGGCAGCTATTTTTGCTTATTTTAAAACAGATTTGGTAACTTTAATTTCGCGCTTAATTCAAAATCCCTTACGGTCAGTTAATACTTCTCTTCCAGGCTTTTTATTAATATACTCTACAGGTAATTTTCTTTATACTCTTGGGATTCATCAAACCGTTATTAACGGCTCACTTCTTGACCCATTGAATCTGGTTAACATGAACGAAAATATGGCAGCTGTTGCAGCTGGTAAACAGCCAATTCATATTATCAATACAGACTTTGTAACAGTATATTCACAAATGGGTGGAACCGGCTTGACCTTATCCTTGATTATTGCGGTTTTATTGGTTTCGCGCTATAAGCCTTATAAAGATGTAGTTAGATTGGCAACTGTTCCGGGAATATTTGAAATTAATGAACCAATCATTTTTGGTTTTCCCATAGTTTTTAATATTCCAATGATTATTCCTTTTGTATTAAGTCCAGTAATTGGGTCATTAATTGGATATTTTGCAACGGCAATTGGTTTTGTTAAGCCACTTAGTGTACTAATTCCTTGGACAACTCCCCCGCTTTTAAGTGGACTTTTGGCCAGCGCTGGAGATTGGAAGGTTGTATTAGTTCAACTTATCATTTTAATAATTTGTACGTTATTCTATATTCCGTTCATTAAAATTTCTGAGCGAGTAGCTTTAAAGCAAGCAGAACCACTATAATTTAAATGATAATTTCAATAAACCTGGTTAAAAAGGCCATATTAGTCTGCATTATAATTTGAATTGAATAAAAACCATATTAAGGAGCTAATTTCACTATTTAAGTGGGAATTAGCTTTTTTGCTTAGATTTATTGTTGAAAAAGAACGACTAAATTTTAATGTGGTTAGTCTTTATGATTTTAAACAAATTAAACGCTTAATTACTAAGCATAATGTTGAAATAAAAGTTATTAAATATTATCTTCAGTTAAATAACTTATTAAACAGATAATTAGCAATTACTTTAATTAAATTCAGCAAATAATACTAAATAAAACTAGTAATATTGTTATGTAAATATATAATTTAAAAAGCTATTATTTTTAAAATTATATAGATATAGATAATAAAAATAAAGCAAAAATCTAATTATTTTGGCAAAAAATATCAGTTTGACATATTTTGTTAATAAAATGTTAATTGTGTATACTTTTATATTTTAGCAAAAACTATTTTTCCCAAAAAAATCTAAAAATATCTTTTGCTAAAACGTTATTTTATATCGCTAAAAATATTATATATTAAATAGTACAAATAAATTATAAAATATATTTTAATGGAATCAAATAACTAATATTGATAATTTTAATTATAAATGCAATGCCTTAATAGCGAATTAATATCAAGGTTTAGCTAAAAATAAACTAGATTAACAAATTGAAGTAAATAATATTAAAATTATATATAGCTTAAAATAAATAAATTATAAATAGTATTTTTAAAGAATGCGAATAGTAAGCTTTACTTTTGGAAAAACAATTTGTTATTTATTTAAATTGATTAGTAATTTTTTCGTAATTTTATTGTATATAAATATAAGAAAATAATATGCAAAAAAATTGCATAACTATGGAAACACTATAATAACTATGATAAAATTTTATCTATATTGAATTACAACTGTATATATTCATGCATAAAAAGGAGAGTATATTTTGAACAGATTTGAATTAATCGAAGAAATAAAAAATACGAACTATAAAATGCATAAAAGTAAAAAAGGATGGGTAGTTAGCTATTCATTATTAACTTTTATGCTAGGGGGAGTATTTTATGGCACAACAAATGTGCAGGAGGTAAAGGCTGCTGACATTGAAAGCCAAACTAGTCAATCTGGAGGTAGCAAGGCTGCTCTAGAAGAGGCCAGTGCGAAAGCACTCAGCGATGCAATCGAAGATGCAACAAACACCTTAGAAACTAAAGCGGCAGAAGTTAAACAAAAAATCAATGCAGATCAAAGCATGACTGCTAACGAAAAAGAAGCACAACTTAATAGTATTGATGATTTGTTTAATAAAGCTAAAGCTGAGGTGACAGTAGCAACTGATTTAGATTCTATTAAAAACATTGTGGATGATACTGTCTTAAAGATAGATGCAAGTTATAAAATTGATAATACAAAAAATAGCATTGTAACAAATGATCAAAATAAGGATAATACTAAAAAGGTAAGTAAAAATTCTACAGGTAATAAAAAGAATTTAAAAACTTATTCGGGTCTTAATTCATTCTTAGATTCAAAGCCAAGTGCTAAAAAATCAAAGACGGTGAGTTCAAAACCTAATAAAATAAATGGTGCTGATAAAAACATTGCTGATCCAAATTCAATTCCAAATGATGCTAAGTCAACAATTAATAATACGAAATCGTCCACGGGAAAATCTATAGAACTAGTTCAAGCGCCTGCTAATAGTTCTGAAAATATTCCCAAAAGTGATGTTGCAACAAAAGTAACAGCGAGTGATGTACCAAATGACAAGGTCTCGGATAAAAAAGATTTGAGTGAATATACAGCACAAGCTGAGGCAACACCTAGAATTGAAACTGCGGCAGATACTGATGCCAGTAAAGATGTAACGGTTTCATCTGATGCTGATGTAAATCGTGATGATTTTATTAATGGAATCGGTAAGACTGCAAGTAAGGCACCGACTGCTGTAAATATTGCTAATCCTGACCAAGTTACTAATCCAGATAAATATAAGCAAAAAGTAGTAAATGTTGCTGATTTGCGGGGGTTAGCGAATGCTTGGGCCGATGCATCGGTTACATACATAAATATAACTGGTGATATTTTTTATACTGGTGGAATTATTGGTAACCGTGCGGCAGGAGCTAGTGTGGTTATTAATGGTAACGGTCATAAGATTGATTTAGGAACACAGACACTAAGTTATGTTAATGTTCCTTTTAATAATCTCACGACGTTAACTTTAACGAATGCTAATTTTCTCCAAGGTTTTAATGCTAATGATGGTGATGCGTCTTCATTAGTATATTGTGCAAATGGTAGTGGTTTAAGTATTAATTTTGATAATATTACTTTATCAAGTAGTAACTTTAATGGTTTGAATCCTATTCATGCTGCTACTGCATATTTCTCAAAAGTTAAGTTTTCTGGAAAAAATACCTTTAATATTTCAAATGAGGTAACTCGTGGCGTGGGAAATATTGAATTTGCCAATAATGGTGGTGTTATAATGCAAAGAACAAGTAATGATATTGGATTCTCCGAATTCTACTTTTCTAATGCTGCTCCAGTAAATAGTGTTGGTTATGGTAATACTTTAACTATGGGGGATGGCTCCTACAATGAGGCCTATACTTATAACGATAGTTCAGCTAACTATCCGGCTATGTACCGTTTCATCTATAATGTAAAAGTTGGTGATAATGTTAAATGGACACAAACTGGATTTCAGTACTTCTTAAATGGTAGTCAGGCTAATAATAATAATCTTGATGGTCAATTCAAGTTTGGTCAAAATTTCAACTTGAAGGCGCCAATTACCACGCAGCCAGGTGCAATAACACTCGTTGGTAGACAGAGAGCTGAATTTAATGCAGGAACTACTTTTGATATTAGTCAAAGGGCCAATGCTGCTGTTATCCAAGTTAATGCTACTTCTAGTGTAGTCTTTATTTCACCTAAAAAATTACATTTAGCAATTCAAGGTGCTAATGGTGAACCAATAGCAACCGGTGCAGGTATTATTGCAGGAACAGGGTCAGTAACTCTTAATAATTCAAATATTAAGACTTGGACTGGCAGTAATTCCGAGACTAACACTGCTAATGGAGATAATACTGCAAAATTTGCTAGGATGGTTGTTACAAATGGTCAAGCTGTAATTACTGATGTTAATGGCGTCACTTCTAATTCCAATATTGTTACACCGACAACTCGTGAGTTACAGACCATTGCCATTCCAGTAGGAAAAATCAAGATTCAATATGTTGATCAAAATGGTAAAAATCTTGGTTCACCAGTAGAGATGACTTTGCCACCTGATCCGTATATTGGTGAATATATATCACTGATTAATAATGAAACTGCTATTAAAAATATACCTAAAGGGTATATGTGGGCTTTAGGTAAGCAAGTCTATGCTGGTGCCGTAAAAGATGCTCAAAGTGGTGGTGACTTAACTACAACTGACGATAATGGTGATGAATTTGGACAAGCCTCTATTGGTATCGCACCAATGGAAGGTGATAATTATATATATAAAGTTTATGTATACGGGTTAAAGAAGAACGTGACATATAGATATGTTGATGTTAATCATCCTGAACGTATTTTGACTTCACCAATGTCAGGTAAAACAGGTACTGAATCTGTTGAAAACTTAGTGCCAGCTAACTATGGTAATACTATTGATTGGACTAATAAATACTATACTCAAGACAATGTTCCAGCAGGTTATCATTATGCCGCAAAGGCACAAAATCAAGCTACAACAACTTTGGTATCTGATGATAATCCAGTAGTTAATATCTACGTTGAAGGTAATAAGCAGATTGTAAATCCAACTTATGTAGATACCAACGGTAACAAGATTACTCCAAATAACAAAGTAGTAATTGAAGGCATTACAGGTGAAACTGTAAAATTACCACCAGCCCCTGATGCAAATAATTGGGCCCCAGATCACGTTATTGTAAATGGGCAAAAAGTTGCATTTGATGCATCGTTTGAATTAGCTAACGGAACAGATTCGGTAACTTATGTATATCATTCACTAGATATTGAAAAGCAATCCGCTAATAAATCTATCGATGATGAAGCAACTAAGATTAAGGGAGAAATCGATAATGATCCTACCCTTGACGATCTTGCTAAGAAAACACAAAAAGATGCGGTTGATAAAGCTGCTAGTGATGCCAAAAGTAAAATAGATCAAGCTATCATCCCTAGCGAAGTAAGTAAGGCAGAGAAAAATGGTAAAGCTGCAATTGATGCAGCACATCAATCTGGTACGGCTTTAAATGAACAAAAGCAGGTTTCTACTGATGCAATTGATCGAGAAGCAACTAAAATCAAGGCCGAAATTGATGCCGATGTAACTTTAGACAATGCAGAAAAAGATACTCAAAAAGCTAATGTTGATGCTGATGCTACAGCTGCTAAAAACAAAATTAACGCTGCGCCTAACGCACAAGCAGTTAAAAATGCTCAAGTAGAAGGTATAGCTAAGATTGACGCCGATCATATTCCTAACAAAACTTCATTGCCTGATCAAAAACGAGTTGCACAAAATGCAATTGATCAAGAAGCAACTAAGATTAAGGCTGAAATTGATGCCGATGTAACTTTAGATAATACAGAAAAAGCCAAGCAAAAGGCCAATGTTGATACAGATGCTACAGCAGCTAAAAATAAGATTAATGCGGCTACCAATGCACAAGCAGTTAAAGATGAACAGGCAGCAGGGATTGCGAAGATTGATTCAGATCATATTCCAAATAAAATGTCATTGATTGATCAAAAACAAGCTGCTAAAGCTGCTATCGATCAAGAAGCTACTAAAATCAAAGCAGAAATTGATGCCGATGTAACTTTGGATGATGTAACTAAAGCCAAACAAAAATCTAATGTTGATACTGATGCTGCAGCAGCTAAAGATAAGATTGATCAAGCCCTTGATGCCCAAGGTGTGAAGGACGCTCAAGCTGCAGGAATAGCTAAAATTGATTCAGATCATATTCCAGGCACCACTTCTTTGGCGGACCAAAAACAAGCTGCTAAAGGAATAATTGATCAAGAAGCAGTAAAAATAAAAGCTGAAATTGATGCTGACGATACTTTAGATGATGCAACTAAGGCGAAGCAAAAGTCTAATGTTGATATTGATGCTGCAGCTGCTAAAGTTAAAATAGACCAAGCAACTAATGCTCAGGGCGTTAAGGATGCAAAAGATGCAGGCATTATTAAGATTGACAGTGATCATGTTAGAAATAATATTTCTTTAGATGAAATTAAGCAAAATGATAAAAGTGCTATTGATCGTGAAGCAACTAAGATTAAAGCCGAAATTGATGCTGATGAGACCTTAGATAATGCCGAAAAAGCCACTCAAAAAGCGAATGTTGATGCTGATGCCGATGCTGCTAAGAGAAAGATTGATCAAGCAACTAATGCTCAAGGTGTGAAAGAAGCAACTGAAGCTGGAATTGCAAAAATTGACGCGGATCACATTCCAAACAAGGTTTCTTTAACTGATCAAAAGAAGGCAGCTCAGGATGCAATTGATCAAGAAGCAAAGAAGATTAAGGCTGAAATTGATGCGGATACTAGTTTAGACAGTGCTGAAAAAGCAGTTCAAAAGGGTAATGTTGATGCTGATGCGACAAATGCTAAGAAAAAGATAGATCAAGCAACAAGCTCACAAGGAGTCAAGGACGCTAAAGCAGAAGGAATTGCCAAAATTGATGCTGATTATATTCCTAATTCAACCTCACTAACTGGTCAAAAGAAAATTGCTAAAGATGCCATTGATGCGGAAGCAGCTAAGGTTAAAGCCGAAATTGATGCTGATGTAACTTTAGATGATGCGGCTAAGGCTAAGCAAAAAGCTAATGTGGATACTGATGCTGATGCAGCTAAAGCAAAAATTGATCAAGCAACAGGTTCACAGGGAGTTAAGGATGCTAAAGCAGAAGGAATTGCCAAGATTGATAGTGATCATATTCCAGGTTCTACTTCATTAGCTGATCAAAAGAAGGCAGCTAAAGATGCAATTGATCAAGAAGCAACTAAGATTAAGGCTGAAATCGATGCCGATCCAACTTTGGATGATGCTACTAAGGCAAAACAAAAAACAAATGTAGACAGTGATGCGGCAGCAGCTAAGACTCAAATAGATCAAGTAGCAAATGCTCAAGGTGTTAAAAACGCTAAAAATCAGGGAATAATTAATATTGACAGTGATCATATTCCAGGTTCTACTTCACTAGCTGATCAAAAGAAAAATGCTAAGGCAATAATTGATGCAGAAGCAACTAAGATTAAGGCTGAAATCGATGCTGATAATAGTTTAGATAATAATGAGAAAGTAGCGCAGAAAAATAATGTTGATATTGATGCTGCTGCTGCCAAAGTGAAGATTGACCAAGCAACTAATGCTCAAGGTGTGAAGGATGCGCAAAATGCTGGAATTATTAAAATCGATAGCGATCATGTTCCAAATAACATCTCATTAGCTGATCAAAAGAAGACAGCCAAAGATGCCATTGATCAAGAAGCAACTAAGATTAAGGCCGAGATTGATGCCGATGCGACCTTAGATGACGTTGAAAAGGCAAAACAAAAGGCCAACGTTGACAAAGATGCTTTAGCTGCTAAATCTAATATTGATCAGGCAGCAACGGCTCAAGCTGTTAAGGATGCGCAAGCAGCTGGAATTATTAAAATTGATGCTGATTACATTCCAAACACTGTGTCATTGGCCGATCAAAAGAAAAATGCCCAAGATGCCATTGATCAAGAAGCAACTAAGGTTAAAGCTGAAATAGATGCTGATGCGACTTTAGATAGTGCCGAAAAGGCTACGCAAAAGAGTAACGTTAATAAAGATGCTCAAGCAGCCAAGAATAAGATTGATCAAGCAACAAGTGCTCAAGGTATCAAAGATGCTAAAAATGAAGGTATCAGAAAGATAGATAGCGATCATATTCCAAATAGTATTTCATTAGCTGATCAAAAGAAGGCAGCTCAAGATGCAATTGACCGAGAAGCAGAGAAGATTAAGGGTGAAATTGATGCTGACAAGAGCTTAGATGATGCTACTAAAACCAAGCAAAAAGCTAATGTGGATGTTGATGCAGTCGCAGCTAAGAGTAAGATTAGTCAAGCTACTGATGCACAGAGCATTAAAGATGCCAAAAATGATGGAATTGTGAAAATAGATGCAGATCACATCCCTAATACATTGTCTTTAGACGATCAAAAACAATCAGCTAAATTAACAATTGATTCTGAAGCAAGAAGAGTCAAGAGTATGATTGATGCTGATGTAACTTTAGATGACGCAACTAAGACAAAACAAAAGGCCAATGTTGATACTGAAGCAACTAAAGCTAAAGTAGCTATCGATAACTCAAAGAATGCTCAAGAGGTTAAAACTTCACTACACGATGGAATAGTAGCTATCGATGCGCAATATGTACCAGGTGAAAATGGAAGTTTGGACAGTCAAAAAGCAAAGGCAAAATCAGCAATAGATGCGGAAGCAACTAAGATTAAGGCCGAAATTGATGCTGATGTAACCCTAAATGATGTAGAAAAAGCAAAACAAAAAGCTGATGTTGATACTGATGTAACTAATGCTAAAACTAAGATTGACCAAGCAACTAATGCCCAAATAGTTAAAGATGAGCAAATAGCTGGAATCGCTAAAATAGATGCTGATCATATTTCAGGTTCTACTTCATTAGCTGATCAAAAGAAGGCGGCTAAAGATGCTATTGATCAAGAAGTTACCAAAGTAAAGGGTGAAATAGATGCTGATGTAACTTTAGATGACGCAGCTAAGACAAAACAAAAGGCCAATGTTGATACTGATGCAACTAATGCTAAAACTAAAATAGATCAAGCAACTGGAGCTCAAGCTGTGAAAGATGCACGTGATAATGGGATTTCTAAGATTGATAGTGACCATGTACCAAATAGTACATCACTAGCTGATCAAAAGAAAAATGCTCAGAGTATAATTGATCAAGAGGCGGCTAAAGTAAAAGCCGAAATTGAAGCTGATGTAACTTTAGATGCGGCTGCTAAAGCAGCTCAAAAAGGCAATGTCGATATTGATGCTGCTGCAGCTAAGGTAAAAATAGATCAGGCAGTTAGTGCTCAAGGTGTTAAGGATGCAACTAATGCGGGAATTGCTAAAATTGATAGCGATCATATTCCAAATAAAATTTCATTAGCCGATCAAAAGAAAGCAGCCCAAGATGCAATCGATGCCGAAGCTACTAAAATTAAGGCTGAAATTGAAGCTGATGATAGCCTAGATAGAGCTCAAAAAGCAACACAAAAAGGCAATGTCGATAAAGATGCTGCTGACGCCAAGAGTAAAATAGATCAAGCAATTAATGCCCAGGGTGTAAAAGATGCCCAAGCAGTTGGTATTACTAAGATTGATGCTGATCATATTTCTAATAGCACTTCACTTGAAGATCAAAAGAAGAATGCCGCCCTATTAATCGACCAAGAAGCCGCTAAGATTAAGGCTGAAATTGAAGCTGATTCAACTTTGGATAGTGCTACTAAGGCTATACAAAAAGGAAACGTTGATAAGGATGCTGCTGATGCCAAAAACAAGATAAATCAAGCAACTAACTCTCAAACTGTCAAAGATGCCCAAGCAGTTGGTATTATCAAAATTGATGGTGACCACATTACTAATAGTGTTTCTTTAGCAGAACAAAAGCGAAGTGCTCAAAGTGCAATTGATCAAGAAGCAGCTAAAGTAAAAGCTGAAATTGATAACGATCCAACGTTAGATAATGCTACTAAAGCAACACAAAAGGGTAATGTTGATATTGATGCTGCTGCTGCTAAGAGTAAAATAGATCAAGCAACTAATGCTCAAGAAGTTAAAGATGCCCAAGCAGCTGGTATTATTAAAATTGATAGTGATCATGTTCCTAACAGTACGTCACTTGCCGATCAAAAGAAGAGTGCTCAAAATGCTATTGACCAAGAAGCAGTTAAGATTAAAGCTGAAATCGATGCTGATCCAACTTTGGATAGTGAACAAAAAGCTTCACAAAAGAATAATGTTGATGCTGATGCCGCGGCTGCTAAAACTCAAATAGATCAAGCAACTAATGCACAAGGCGTTAAGGATGCTCAAATAGCTGGAATTAATAAGATTGATGGCGATCACATTCCAAATAATGTTACTCTGACTGATCAAAAGAAGAGTGCTCAAAATGCAATTGATCAAGAAGCCGCTAAAATTAAAGCTGAGATAGATAAAGATGTGACATTAGATGCTGCAACTAAAGCTAAGCAAAAAGCTGATGTCGATGTCGATGCAGCCAATGCTAAAAAGAATATTGATGCTGCAACTAATGCTCAAGGTGTAAAAGATACGCAAGCAGCTGGAATTGCCAAAATTGATAGCGACCATATTCCAAATAATGTATCTTTAGACAATCAAAAGAAAAATGCCCAAAGTGCGATTGATCAAGAAGCCGCTAAGATTAAAGCTGAAATAGACAATGATTCGACTTTAGACAATGCGACTAAACTTAAGCAAAAAGCAAATGTCGATAGTGATGCGGTTGCAGCCAAAAATAAGATTGATCAAGCACTTGATGCTCAAGGTGTGAAAGATGCGCAAGCAGCCGGAATTATTAAGATTGACAGTGATCATGTACCAAACAACTTATCATTAGCCGATCAAAAGAAAAATGCTCAAGACGCAATTGACCAAGAAGCCGCTAAAATCAAATTTGATATTGATAATGATTCAACTTTAGATAATGCGGCTAAGGCCAAGCAAAAAGCGAATGTTGATAATGATGCAACTGTTGCTAAGAATAAGATTAATCAAGCTCCTGATGCTCAAGGTATCAAAGATGCGCAAGCAGCCGGAATTACTAAGATTGATGGTGATCATATTCCAAGTATTACAACATTAGCCGATCAGAAGAAGAATGCGCAATCTGCAATTGATCAAGAAGCGGCTAAGATTAAAGCTGAAATTGACAATGATTCTACTTTAGATAACGCAGCTAAGACTAAACAAAAAGCCAATGTCGATACTGATGCAGCTGTAGCTAAAAACAAGATTGATCAAGCAGTTAATGCGCAGGAAGTAAAGGATGCCCAAGCCGCTGGAATTATTAAGATTGATAGTGATCATATTCCAAGCAGTACGTCACTTGCTGATCAAAAGAAGAATGCCCAAGATGCAATTGATCAAGAAGCAACTAAGATTAAGGCAAATATTGATGCTGATACTAGTTTAGATAATACTGAAAAGGCAGCGCAAAAGGGTAATGTTGATAAAGATGCAGTTGTAGCTAAAAATAAGATTAATCAAGCTCTTGACGCGCAAGGTGTCAAAGATGCGCAAGCTGCTGGAATTATTAAAATTGATAATGACCATGTGCCAAATAACTCATCATTAGCTGATCAAAAGAAGAACGCTCAATCAGAGATTGATCAAGAAGCGGCTAAAATTAAAGCTGAAATTGACAATGATCCTAGTTTAGATAATGCTGAAAAAGCAGCACAAAAGAGTAATGTTGATAAAGATGCGCAAGCCGCTAAAAATAAGATTGATCAAGCTTCTGATGCTCAGAGTGTTAAAGATGCTAAGATAGCTGGAATTAGTAAGATTGACTCTGATCATGTACCAAACAACTTATCATTAGCCGATCAGAAGAAGAATGCACAATCTGCAATTGATCAAGAAGCGGCTAAGATTAAAGCTGAAATTGACAATGATCCAAGTTTAGATAATGCAACTAAGACAGCGCAAAAGAGTAATGTTGACAAGGATGCGCAGGCAGCCAAGAATAATATTGATCAGGCTACTAGTGCCCAAGGTGTAAAAGATGCTAAAACGTCCGGAATTAGTAAGATTGACTCTGATCATGTACCAAACAACTTATCATTAGCCGATCAGAAGAAGAATGCACAATCTGCAATTGATCAAGAAGCGGCTAAGATTAAAGCTGAGATTGATGCTGATGTAACTCTAGACGATGCTACCAAGATTAGTCAAAAAGGTAACGTAGATACTGATGCGCAAGCAGCTAAGAATAAGATTGATGCTGCAACTAATGCCCAAGAGGTAAATGATGCGCAAAATGCTGGAATTATTAAGATTGACTCAGATCATCAAAGTAATAATATCTCATTATCGGATCAAAGATTGGCAGCAAAAGCTGAAATTGATGCCGAAGCTAAAAAGGTTAAGGCAGAAATTGATGCTGATATAACATTAGATGATGCGACAAAAGATGTGCAAAAGAATAATGTTAATAATGAAGTAACAAAAGCCAAGAAAGCAATTGATGGTGCAAATAATGCTCAAGAAATCAAATCTTCTCTACATGATGGAATTTCAGCAATTGATGCCCAGCATGTATCCGGTCAAAATGGAAGTTTAGACGCACAAAAAGCTAAAGCACAAGCAACAATTGATCAGGAAGCGGCTAAGATTAAGGCCGAAATTGAATCTGATCCAACCCTAGACAGTGCTACAAAGGCAAAGCAAAAAGCTAACGTAGATACTGACGCGCAAGATGCTAAGAGCAAGATTAATCAAGCAACAAACGCTCAAAGCGTAAAAGATGCGCAAAATGCTGGAATTATTAAGATTGATGCCGATCATGTACCAAATAGCTTGTCATTAGCAGATCAGAAAAAGAATGCACAATCTGCAATTGATCAGGAAGCGGCTAAGATTAAGGCCGAAATTGAATCTGATCCAACCCTAGACAGTGCTACAAAGGCAAAGCAAAAAGCTAACGTAGATACTGATGCGCAAGCGGCTAAGAATAAGATTGATGCTGCAACTAATGCTCAAGATGTTAAGGATGCGCAAAATGCTGGAATCATTAAAATTGATGCCGATCATATATCAAATAGTACTTCTTTAGACGATCAAAAGAAGAATGCACAAGGTTTAATTGATCAAGAAGCAATAAAAATTAAAGCTGAAATTGATAATGATTCAACCCTAGATGATGTGGCTAAGGCAAAGCAAAAAGCTAATGTTGATGCTGATGCACAAGCAGCTAAGAATAAGATTGATGTTGCAACTAATGCCCAGGATGTTAAGGATGCGCAAAATGCTGGAATCATTAAGATTGATGCCGATCATATACCAAATAGTACTTCTCTTGCTGATCAAAAGAAGAATGCTCAAGATGCAATTGATCAAGAAGCGGCTAAGATTAAGGCCGAAATTGATACTGATGTAACTATAGATGCTGCAACTAAGGCCAAACAAAAAACTAATGTGGACAATGATGCAGCAGTAGCTAAAAATAAGGTTGCTCAAGCACCTAACGCGCAAGGCGTCAAAGATGCACAAGCAGCTGGAATTAGTAAGATTGACTCTGATCATGTACCAAATAGTGCATCACTTACCGATCAGAAAAAGGCCGCTCAAGGTTTAATTGATCAAGAAGCCGCTAAGATTAAGGCCGAAATTGATAATGATCTAACTTTAGATGATGCAACTAAGGCAAAACAAAAAGCTAATGTTGATGCTGATGCAAATGCAGCTAAGAACAATATTGATCAAGCTACAGATGCCCAAGGTGTCAAAGATGCGCAAGCCGCTGGAATTAACAAGATTGATTCAGATCATATACCAAATAGTGTATCTTTAGAAAATCAAAAGAAGAATGCACAAAATATAATTGACCAAGAAGCCGCTAAAATTAAGGCTGAAATCGATGCCGATTCTACTTTAGATAGTGCAACTAAAGCAGTTCAAAAAGGCAACGTTGATAAAGATGCACAAACTGCAAAAGCTAACATTGATGCTGCAATTAATGCCCAAGGTATTAAAGATGCTCAAGTTGCAGGAATTAGTAAAATTGATTCAGATCATCAAAGTAGCAAGATGTCATTAGCTGATCAAAAGGCTGCTGCTCAAGCGATAATTGATCAAGAAGCTGCTAAGATTAAAGCTGAAATTGATGCCGATGTAACTTTAGATTGTGATGCTAAGGATGCACAAAAAGCAAATGTAGATAAGGATGCAACAGATGCGAAGGCTAAAATTAGTCAATCCGCTGATGCCCAAGGTGTCAAAGATGCGCAAGCTGCGGGAGTTACTAAGATTGATGCTGATCATGTACCAAGTGGCATTTCATTAAATGATCAGAAGAAAAATGCGCAAAGTACAATTGATCAAGAAGCCGCTAAGATTAAAGCGGAAATTGATGCCGATGTAACTTTAGATGATGCAACTAAGGCCGCGCAAAAGGCCAACGTAAATAAAGACGCACAAGCCGCTAAGGCTAAGATTGATCAGGCTGCAGATGCGCAAGCAGTTAAAGATGCTGCTAAAGCCGGCATTAACAAGATTGATAGCGATTATGTACCAAATAGTGCTTCATTAGCCGATCAAAAGTCATCAGCACAAGCTGCTATTGATCAAGAAGCCACTAAGATTAAGGCTGAAATTGATGCTGACCCATCTCTGGATACCAACGAAAAGACAAAACAAAAGGCTAACGTTGATAAAGATGTGCAAGCCGCTAAGAATAGCATTGATCAAGCACCTAATGCGCAAAGTGTCAAAGATGCTAAAGCAGCTGGAATTAGTAAGATTGATAGTGACCATGTGCCAAGTGGTATCTCATTAGAAGATCAAAAGAAGGTTGCTCAAGGTGTAATTGACCAAGAAACCGCTAAGATTAAAGCGGAAATTGATACTGATCCAACTTTGGATGATGCAACTAAGGCTAAGCAAAAAGCTAATGTTGATGCTCATGCCAATGCGGCTAAGAACAATATTGATCAAGCTATAGATGCGCAAGGCGTCAAAGATGCCAAAGCAGCTGGAATTAGTAAGATTGATGGTGACCACGTACCAAATAGTATGTCACTGGAAGATCAAAAGAAGGCTGCTCAAGGTATAATTGATCAAGAAGCTGCCAAGATTAAGGCTGAAATTGATGCAGATGAAACCTTAGATGATGCAACTAAAGCTGCCCAAAAAGCTAACGTTAATAAAGATGCGCAAGCTGCTAAAAATAGTATTGATCAAGCACCTAATGCTCAAAGCGTGAAGGATGCTAAAGCAACTGGAATTGCCAAAATTGATGGTGATCACATTCCAAATAGTACTTCACTAGCGGATCAAAAAGTTGCTGCTCAAGCGACAATTGACCAAGAAGCCACTAAAATTAAGGCTGAGATTGATGCCGATCCAGCCTTAGACGATGCGACAAAGAATAAGCAAAAAGCTAATGTAGATAAGGATGCTGCTGCTGCTAAAGCTAAAATTGGTCAAGCAACGAATGCTCAAGGTGTCAAAGATGCCCAAGGTGCAGGAATTGCTAAAATTGATAGTGATTATGTACCAAGTAATACATCATTAGCTGAGCAAAAGACTAATGCTAAAGCCGCTATCGATCAAGAAGCTGCTAAAATTAAAGCTGATATTGATGCCGATCTAACACTAGACGATGCACTCAAGGCAGCGCAAAAGCTAACTGTAGATAGAGACGCGCAAGCCGCTAAGGCGAAAATTGATCAAGCACCTAATGCTCAAGGCATAAAAGATGCACAAGCAACTGGGACTGCTAAGATTGACAGTGATTATGTACCAAGTAATACATCATTAGCTGAGCAAAAAACTAATGCTAAAGCTGCTATTGATCAAGAAGCCGCTAAGATTAAGGCTGATATTGATGCAGATGAAACTTTAGATGATTCAGCTAAGAAATCACAAAAAGCTAATGTCGATAAAGATGTACAAGCTGCTAAAAGTAGTATTGATCAAGCACCTAATGCTCAAGGCGTAAAGAATGCACAAAGTGCAGGAATTGCTAAAATTGATAGTGATCACTTAGAAAACGGTGCTTCATTAGCCGATCAAAAGAGAAACGCGCAAGCAGAAATCACAAAAGAAGCTGCTAAGATTAAAGCCGAAATTGATGCCGATTCTACCTTAGATGATGCTACAAAATTGGCACAAAAGAATAGTGTTGATAGAGATGCACAAGCTGCTAAGGCAAAGATTTCTGAATCAACTAATGCTCAAGCAGTCAAAGATGCTAAAGCTGATGGAATTAGTAAGATTGATGATGATCATGTAACAAACAATATTCCATTAGCTGATCAAAAACGGAATGCGCAAAGTGCGATTGATCAAGAAGCCGCTAAAATTAAGGCTGAGATTGATGCTGATTCTACTTTAGATAATGCAATTAAAGCAGCTCAAAAAGCTAATGTTGATAAAGACGCACAAGTTGCTAAGAATAACATTGATCAAGCAACTAATGCTCAAGGTGTGAAGGATGCAAAATCTGCTGGTATCAGTAAGATTGACAGCGATCATGTGCCAAATAGTGCCTCATTAGCTGATCAAAAATCATCAGCTCAAGCAGCAATTGATCAAGAAGCCGCTAAAATTAAGGCTGAGATTGATGCCGACGAAACTTTAGATGATACTGCAAAGGCAAAACAAAAAGCTAATGTAGATAACGATGCAGCGAGCGCTAAAGGTAAGATTGATCAAGCAACTAATGCTCAAGAAGTAAAAGATGCAAAATCTGCTGGAATTAGTAAGATTGATAGTGATCATTTAGTAAATGGTATGTCATTAGCCGATCAAAAGCGGAATGCGCAAAATATAATTGATCAAGAAGCGGCTAAGATTAAAGCTGAAATTGATGCTGATCCTTCTTTAGACGACGCAACCAAACTAGCACAAAAAGATAATGTGGATAAGGATGCACAAGCTGCTAAGAATAACATTGATCAGGCTCTAGATGCTCAAGGTGTTAAAGATGCTAAAGCAGTAGGAATTAGTAAGATTGATGCCGATCACTTAAGTAGTAAAGTTTCATTAGCCGATCAAAAGTTAGCTGCTAAGGATGCTATTGACCAAGAAGCTAAGAAAGTCAAAACCGAAATTGATGCTGATCCTTCTTTAGATGACGCAACCAAAGCTAAGCAAAAAGTCAATGTTGATGCTGAAGCAACTAAGGCTAAAGGTGCAATTGACAATGCAACCAACGCTCAAGGTATAAAAGGTGCAGTTCGTGATGGAATTGTAGCAGTAGATGGGCAACATATAACTAATGAAAATGGAAGTTTAGAAAGTCAAAAATCTCAAGCTAAGGCAACAATTGATCAAGAAGCCGCTAAGATTAAGGCCGAAATTGATGCTGATTCTACATTAGACAATGCAACCAAAGCAACTCAAAAAGCTAATGTAGATAAAGATGCACAAGCTGCTAAGATTAATGTTGATCAAGCTCCAAATGTTCAAGGTGTCAAAGACGCTAAAATAGCTGGAATTAGTAAGATTGACAGTGATCATATTCCAAGTAGTATGTCATTAGCCGATCAAAAGAGAAATGCACAAATAGCAATTGATCAAGAAGCGGCTAAAGTTAAAGCTGCAATTGATGCTGATCCTACAATTGACAATGCTGCCAAAGCAGCACAAAAGGCTAATGTAGATAAAGATGCTGCTGATGCAAAAGACAAAATAGATCAAGCAACTAATGCTCAAAGTGTTAAGGATGCTCAATCTACTGGAATTAGTAAAATTGATAGTGACTATGTAACCAATAGCACATCATTAGCAGATCAAAAATTAGCAGCTAAAGCAACAATTGATCAAGAAGCTAAGAAAATTAGGGATGCAATTGAAGCTGATGTAACTTTAGATAATGCTACAAAGGCTAAAGAAAAAGCTAATGTAGATGCAGAAGCAGTTAAAGCTAAAGAAGCAATTGATAATGCGCCTAATGCTCAAGAACTTAAGAATACCGTTAATAAAGGAATTGCCGCAATTGATGCGCAATACATTCCTCAAGGAAACTTAGATAGTCAAAAGGCTAAGGCTAAGGCAGCAATTGATCAAGAAGCTTCTGTAATCAAAAATAAGATTGCAAATGATTTATCATTAGACGATAAAGCAAAGGCCGATCAGATGGCGGCAGTTGACCAAGAAGCGACTATAGCTAAGGAGAATATTCAAAAGGCTGAAAATTCCCAAAATATTAATGATGCTCTTAATCTTGGAATTACCAATATCGACGCTAAATATGTACCTTCAATTTCAATAGCAGATCAAAAATCTTATGCTAAGAAACTTATTATGGATGAGGCTGAAATTGTTAAGAACGCAATTAATAGTGATAATACCTTATCCCAAAAACTTAAGGCGCAACAAATTGAAGCTGTAGAAGCTCAGAAGCAAAAGGCTTTGGATAAGATTGACGAAGCTACGAATTCGCAAGCTATTAGAGATGAATATAAAAATGGTGTTCTTGCACTTCATGCTCAACATGAAGCATCTAATCAATTAGAAACTCAAAAGCAAGCAGCTAAAAATGCGCTTGTCAAAGAAGCAGATACAATTAAGAGTGCAATTAATGCCGATTCAACTTTGGACAGTATTGCTAAGAAAGCACAGATCGACAATGTTGAACTAGAATTGCAAAAAGCACAAAATTCAATTGATCGTGCAATAACTTCACAAGAAGTTGAAGATCAACAAGATAAAGGAATTGCAACAATTGATGCACAATACATTCCTGGGAAACCACTTAATGATCAAAAAGATATAGCAAATAAGGCAATTGAAGATGCTGTTGCTAAAGCTAAGGAAAAGATAAGCCAAGATTTAACCTTAACTAGTGCTGAAAAGGCAAAACAAAGTCAAGCAGTTGATGAAGCCCAAGCAAAGGCTAAGAGTGCAATCAGAAAAGCTAAGAATGCAGATGAAATTGCTCAGTTAGAAGAGGATGGAGTGGCTGAAATAAATGCTATTCCAAAATCAAATGGTACA
>NZ_FOMN01000004.1 GCF_900112665.1 Lactobacillus bombicola | reverse complement strand
TCGCTTTTACCGGCCTGTTCAGCGGCATTAATATCATTAATTATCTTGTCCACTTTATCAGTAGGAGAAACATCATTAGGGAGGCCATCAATCTTATCTTTGGCTTTATTGGTTGCATCGTCTATATCTTTTCCACCATTTGGCGCCTTCTCTTTAGCTGCTGCTGCCGCTTGATCAAGGTTAATCTTCGCCTTTAACTTGTTTAATGCAATCAGACCTTTGACATATTCAGCAGTGGCATCTTTAATCGTATCTTTACCTTTTGCTGGGTTATTAATCGCATTGATTGCTCCATTTATCTTAGCAACATCATCCTTATATGCTGCCTTTTGTGCGTCATCTAAATTGTCCAGTTCAGTTTGTAAACCGGTAACTTCTTGTTCAAACCCTTTAACAGCATTGTCCTTTTCAGCTTGTAAATATTCTTGCTTTTGTAAAATGGCGTTAATACTGTTTGTCCAGTCAGTGATTTGGTCATCGGTAATTACGGTTCCATTTTTAATATCACTGATTTGTTCGTTAGCCTTGTTGAAGGCTTCATCAATCGCTTTATTGGCTTCATTCTTTTGGTCTTGAGACAATTGTGAATTATTAATGATGTCCTGCGCAGTGTTTTTGTGATTTTGTAAATCAGAAATAATTTTATTATTAGCAGCTTGTCTGTTAGCTTGGTTAACAATAGCATCCATCTTTGTTTTAGATTTGGATAATTTTCCGTTAATTCTGTCACTAGGATCTTCATAATTACCAGCATCATCCTTAATTGAAACAGCATTAATCAGTGATTTTCCAGATTCAAATTCGTGGTTAATCTGATCAATATAGTCTTGACGATTTTGAATATTTGGTAAGCTTACAATTTTTTGGTCTCTGTATTGGCTTAGTTCCCTAATCGCATTCATCTTTTTATTGATATCAGCGATTGTTTGGTCAGCTAACTTTGTAATTGCCTCAAAACCACTTTCTCCATAATTGAATGGCACATTTTTTGGACCGGATTCGTTCTGTTGAACTTCAGATATAGCAGCAGCTAAATTATTATCTTTAATCTGAACATTATTAATCCGATTTATAGTATTTTCCAGAATACCTTCAATTTGGCCTTTTAAATTATTAATAGTATCTTGATCTAGGCCATTGGGATTACCCTCTGTAGTTTTCTTACTATCAATATAATTCTTAGCAACTTGTGCTGCGGCTTTAATGGCGGCAAGTTGCTTATTCTTCTCTGCTAAAAGTTGGGTTGGATACGTAGCTTGCTTAACCTTAGTTTTAGCAGCAGTCAATGCATCTTCAAGGTTTGCGCTAGTACCGTCAGAAACTGCAAAGATATCACTGATACCGGCTTGCTTAGCATTGTCAACATCGCTACGCAGCTTTGTACGATCCTTATCAACTAAATTTGGAGCATCATTAAAGTAATCTTTTATTCCATCAGCATATTCAACCAACTTTTGGATTACACCAATCTTCTTTTTAAAACTATCAGTTAAGTTCTTAAGCGTATTGACTCCGTTTTCTGTTGCTTGGTTCATTCCTTTAGTTGGATCTTGGTCATTATTGTCGCGCGCATCAGTTTTAGCCTTCTTAATAGCAGTATTGGCCTTATCAACTTCGGCTTCAATTTGTTTAACCATTTCAGCTTTTAGTTTGGCTTTCTCTTCAGAGCTAACATTAAGTCCTTCAAGAATTCCGGGGATACTATCTGTAGCATTTTTAGCAGCAGTGGCAATCTGTTTCAAATCGTCAGTCAATGTTTCTTCATAAATAATATGGGCAGCAACAGCACCAAGCTTACCCATTCCAGTAGCTTGAGCCTTAGCTAAATCTGTTTCAGATGTAACAGCATCAATGGCTTTTTTGCCAGCTTCTAAAGCAGTATCAATTTCCTTAAATAATTGATCACCTTGTGTGGTATCCAATCTCTGGTTATTAAGGTCAGCTTTCACCCTTTGTCTGAGTTTTTCCGCTTCATCTTCTAAATTAGATTTAACATTCTGCTTACCTTGGGTTAAGCCATTAACTTGCGCTTCAGTTTTGATTCCGTCAATGACTCCCTTAGCAGCAGACACAATACTATCAACCTTAGCAGTGGTATCTGTAGTTGTGCTACCTAGGTCTGCTTTGGCCTTATTGACGGCGTCTTCAATCCGCTTATTTAAGTCCTGCTTTTGCTTATCATCTAAGTTAGTAGAATCTGCATAACTACCTTTAGCTTCTGTAGCATAATGATCTAAGTCTTCAGAAGCTTTTTCCTTGGCATTTTGCAAAATTGCATCAGTTAGGGCCTGACCAATATCAGCTAATCCAGTAACTTTATTAGCATCAATTTCAGCTTGAGAAGCAGATCCATTAATATTATTAACAGCTCGATCATGAGCATCTTGGGCCTGTTGTTTAAACTGTTTCTTTTGCTCAAGAGATAACCCAGGTAAGGCTTCAATTTTATTCTTAATCCCAATAACAGGTGGCTTAGCCTGCGCGTCACCATTCAAAGCCTTGTCTAACTCGGCAATTGCCTTATTTTTGGCATCTTTTAATTCTTGATGCTGCTTAATATTATCAATAGCACTGATTGCACCCTCTTTAATAAGTCTAATGGTATTAGCATCTGTATTTTTATTAATGCTATTTTCAGCTTCGTTGACGATATTATTAATAGCGTCAATAGTGTCTTGATTGCTTGAATCAAGCCCTTCTTTTGCATCTTTGGCATGTTGGTCAATTGCATTGTTAGCTTGCAACTTAATAATATCCAAGTTGAAATCACTTTCTGCTTGGTTAATTTTATTAGTTGCATCAGTCACTAAATTATTAATATCCGTCTTAGAAGTAGCCTGGTCAATAGCCTGATCAGCAGCAGTCTTAGCGTCATTAATAGTCTCAAGTGCTTTATCTCTAGCATCTGCTACTTGCGTTTTTTCAGCTTCAGTAAGTTTATCGAATTGATCTTTAATCCGCTGTATAGCGTCTGCAGCAGCTTGGTCAACTTTCCCTTTACCAGCAGTTTTCGCAGCATCCAAGTCTTGTTTTAGAGCATCATTCTTGATCCGATTAATTTCAGTTTCACCAGCTGCTTCTGCTTTATTAGCAGTTTCTGAAGTAATAGAGTTCTTGACCTGCTCTTTAGCATAATCACGGGCAGACTCAATGTTCTTTTGTGCTTTATCTTTGTCATCCTTAGACAACGTTGAATTATTGATTTCAGCAATAGCTTTTTCGGCAGCAGCATCTAACTTATCTAAGTCAGCATTAATCGTTTCATTAACTTCACGGGCACCTGTAACAACCTTATCCATGTCAGCAATGCCTTGATCTCTAGACCCCACTACTTGCTGAATCGTGGCTTGGGCGTCAATCTCTTGCTTGGCTCGATTGTAAATCTCCTTAACCTGATTAATTAACTCAGTCTTTCGATCACTATTGACATGCTTCAAATCCTTAATTTGGTTAATAACTTTACTTTGTTCTGCCAATAAGTCATGCTGAGCAGCTTCTTTGGATGACTGCAAATCAGCCTGAGCTTGAATTTGTGTTAATTTATCTTGACCTACTCTTACAGCAGTATCAACTGCAGACTTATCCGTAGCACTAGTAATAGCTTGGTTAGCCTCTGCGACTGTAGCATTAATATCCTGATAATACTTATCCTTTTCATTATCCGATAAGTTAGGATCTTGCTTAATATGTTGCCGAACTGCTTGAGCAGCTGCGTCAAGATCGCCTCTTGCCTTATCCCTAGCCTGTTCAAGTTCCTTATTTTTAATTCCAGCTACCAGTTGATCCATTCCGTTGATAGTAACAGCTTTATTCTGGTTAACCGTCTCAAGACTCTGAGCACCATTAATTTGGCTCAAACCATTATCTCGAATTTTATTTAACTGGTTAATGTACTCTGTTTGTGTGGTACCGTCTAAACTAGAATCCTTAATTTTGGCTAAATCTGTTTGATATTGATCGTTAACAGCTTTACTTGCCCGAGACTTGGCGGCATCAAGTTCAACTGCAGCTAAGTCCTTATCAATCTGCTGCTCAGCCAGATTCTCAGCATTATCAACATTATCCTTGTCAGCAGCGTTAATGCTAATTTCACCAGCTTTTTCATGTTGATCAATCAAATTCTTATAATTAGCTTTATCAGTTGCCGATAATTCAGTGTCAGGCTTTGCATCAATTTGAGCTTTAGCTGCTTGCGCTTTTTGCTGTAATTTTGCAATAGCATCTTTCCGTTGACCAATTAAATCATTTAAACTAGCAGCGTCAGCGGCAACTCCAGCGATATTATTTAATGCTTCATTAAGATCGGTTGTAATTTGATTATTATCTCGCTCGTTTGTGATTTTCGCAATACCAGCTTGAGCCGCATCATCCACGTCTTTTTGCAGTTTAGCAATATCGTCTGACGAAAGACTTGGATACTTTTGGTTATTAATACTATCTCTGATTTCCTTTTGTTTATCTTGGATTTGCCGAATGGCATCGCTCTTAGCAGCCGTAGTAGTTGCTTGTGCGAGAATTCCCCCTAACGCTCCACGAGCAGCATAATATGCCTTACCTACATCTTCTTTATTCTTAGCACTATCAATCGCAGCAATATACTCAGACCCTTTGGCAATCACAGCACGAGCCTGGGCAAGCGCTGTCGCTTCATCGTTAGCTGACAAACCAAGCTGTCTTATATTGTTTTCAATTTCACTTTCATAGGCAGTAAGATGCTCTTTGGCCACCTTTTGCAAAGTAGCAAATAGCCGATTTTCTGCCGTGTTTTTATCAGCTTCAATCTGCGTTGAATTATCAATTACTTTTTGCCAACTTGTTAAGATACTACTAATACTATCATCTGCAGTTAACCCAATACTATCTAGATAAGACTTAGCTGTATTAGCCAAATCAGCTTTAGCAACCTCTTTATTAAATGTATTCTTTGTTGCTGTGACAATCTGATCAATATCAGTTTGGGTATTTTGCCCATAAATAGACTTATTCTTATCAAACTTAGAATCATCCGGTTTAGCAGTGGCTAGATTCTTAGCCGCATTGATTGCATCAATATAATTTTGCTTGTCGGCATCACTTAGGCCTAACTTATTAATTTGCTCAATTGCAGCCGCAGCAGCCTTATCAATTTCGTTAGCGGCTTGTGTTCGATTCTGATTAAGTACAATACCATTAATAGTGTCGGTTCCTTTACTACCGTCTTTATCAGTACCATTAATAATATTATTAATAATATCATCTAGACTACCTTGAATATCACCTTTATCTTCTGGATGTTGAGTAATCTGGTCTTGGGCAGCTTGTTCCACCTTTTTAATGGCATCAATTATATCAGTAATATTTTTAATTTTACCGTTAGCATCAACATAATGACCTTTAACAGCATCAACACTAGTGTCTTGATCAATCGTACCGCCCTCTTTAGCAATCGCAGCAGCATCACTTAATTCGGTCCGATCTTTAAGCTTAGTAATCGCATCTTTAGCCGCTTGACTTATATTAGGGTCTTCAGCAATTTGATCGATCTGATTATTGGTAGCTTGAATATTATTATTGATTTGGGTTTTGGTATAGGTTTTAGCCGCATTATTGACTGCATTTATTAAATTATTTTTAGCATTATTAATATTACCTTGCACAACGTCAACTTTGTTATTAGCATCAACTCCAAGCACATTATCAATGGCTGATTCATCATTAAAAGCTGCATCAATGGCTGCATCAATCTTGTCTTTCTCTGCTGGGAACGCATCTTTTGGAAACGCATCTTTAGCAGCTTGAGCCGCATTAGCAACTTCTTGTTTGGCAATGGCCTTCATTGCATTAGTCAAGGCATCATTGACCCCTTTTACAGCTCGATCGCGGTGGTTGTTAATTGTCTTTTCATCTTTAGCGCTTGGGTCATAAACCGACGTACCCTCATGCCCAGCAGGAATAGGAGAAATTGCATCTTGGCCATATTTATCCATAGCAGCATCAAAATCTGTTTTAGCTTGACCTGTTAAATTAGAATTATTGCCTACTTGGTTTTTAGCTGCTCTAATAGCAGCATTAATTGCCGTGGCGGCATCTGTTCTGACATTACTAATATCTTTAATCAACAAATCATAAGTATGGTCATTTTTATTATTTGGATCATAACCAATGAAGTTAGCATGGGGGGTTAATTCAATTCTTGTTTTTGGAGCGAGTTTATTGACCTGATCAGCGGGAATTGTAAAGCTGAAGTTACCGTTTTCATCGGCTTGAGCCGCAAATTTATTCGGCATAGGTCTAGATCCAATATTAGTATCTGGGTAAGGTTTAGATTTAGACTCCACATTATCGATATCAGTTGTACCAATCTTGGCGCTAATATAAGCATGGGTCCCACCTGGCAAAATTCTACTAAAAATGCCATCACTACCAGGACCATCTTTCTCTTCAGTATAATTGACGATATGACCCGTAACAGTTCGACTTCCATCATCATTAACAGCTACATTTACCCTCTCAAGATCTAAGAAACCATCAGGATTAGCTGACTTAAAGCGAACATTGTTATACCCCGTAGGAAGCAGGGTCCTATCACCGAAGGCAGCTATAATAATATTCTTAAAGATATCATCATAAGTCATATCTTCCTTAACTACACCCCCTGTTATTAATGAGGCAAGTAGCTCCTTGTAAGGATCTTGGAGATTATTTATTGTTTCTTTCGTTAATTTTCTTTTTCCATTAAGCAAGACTAGAGATGGAACTTTTAAATTCATTCCTGTTGACGTAATTGAGTCTATTTTTAACCCTAATTCAAGGAAAGGCGGCAGGACTATATCGCTCCCATTAATATTCAAAATCTGACTTACATTATTTAAGGTAATCGGAGTGGTTCCAACTATTGCAGTACGTGAATTATGGTTAGAATTCGCATTTAAAATTAGTGATTGGGGGTTATTAACAGTAAGTGCACCACCTTGAACATCAACTAGAGTAATGGCTCCAGTACCTGCTCCTTGCCCTGAACTGTCACCCGTTAAGGCCATTTCAAAAGTACCATTGTTAACTTGGGCGCTACCGCTAATCAAAAATAATGTACCTGAATAATTACCCATGTTGGTACCAGTAATTTTTAATGAACCTTTAGGGGCAATATTAAAATTACCACCATCATAAATTAAATTTTCAGTGGCTTGACTATTATTAATATTACCGTTGGTTTTGACTTCAACTGACCCATTGGTATTAATATTAAAACTTGAGTCTTTATTACCAATATAAATTGCACTTGCGGAAGTTTTGGCATTTCTATTATCTTGACCGATGTTAATATTCAATTTACCATCAACATTAACCTGGTTACCTGTTCCAGATGGTCCCATCCATATACCATAAATTTGCGCCGTTCCTTCTGCACCACCAGGGTCAACAATACCTAAATAAGCATTTCCAGCCGGATTAAGGGTAACTTCTGCACCTTGAGCAATGTTAACTTTATTACCCTTACCACTCATTTGAATCGTAGTTCCGCCAATAGTAGTTCCTGTAAATTTACCATTAACGAAATTAATACTATTATTATCTCCCATAAATTCAAATAATTGCTGATAGTTAAAACAATTAGCAGTTCCATTACTACCAGAAATTGGTGTAGGTACAGTTTCTGCAATATTATTGCCTGTTAAATATATATCAGTATTATTAACAGCATGAGAGAATTGTGAGCCTGTAAAAGTGATATTATCAAAAGTTATCTTTGCTCTATGATTAAGTCCAATTAAATCAGTATCAACTGCACCATAATAATTATTGACTATAATATTCAGATTACTATAAGTTAAGTCTAAATTGTCATTTGTTGCATAAGGAGAAGCGTCACCTAAGTGAAGAGTATACTTCTTTGTCCCATCACCACCTGATTTAATTACAACCTTACGTGACTTTAATGTTGGAAAGTTAATACTTAGGGCTTCATCATAAGAAATATCATTCATGATATCGATTTCAGAATAATCGCCGCTTATTGCATTTTTAAATTCTTTCCAATTATGTACTTCTGTTTTACCACTGTTAGTATCTTGTACCCCAACTTTAGGTGTCATATCCTTATCTTGATCAGCTGGGGTCAAAGGCTTAGCCGGACTAGGCACCTTAGTTGAATTAGAAGCCTGATTAGCATCAGCAACCGAATCAGCGGGTAGCTTCGCCTGTTGATCATTATTAGCTGTTCCCGTTAAATCAGGATTACCATTAGCATCAGCTTGAGGAGCGCCATTGTTTGTAGTACTCCCAGCAGGGGCATTAATTGACCCAGTAGGATTAGTTGTCCCTTGGGCATTATTGCCTGCAGTAATTGCCTGCTTGCTATTATCAGTATTAATAGAAGCAGAAGTACCATTAGGATTTACTTCTGCTTGAGCGTTATTACTATTGTCAACCTTATGTGAATCTGCTTTTGTATTCTGAGCAGGGGCAGTTGGGGCAGTTGCCTTATCTGTATCCTTCAAAAAAGTGCTCAGTCCTGTGTAAGTTGATAACTTAGCTTGCCTATCATCCGTCTTTTCGGACAAAGGATTACTATTAGTCTTAGTAGCGGTTGGCGCATTACTAGTAGCTGAATCCTGATTCTTAGTAGCTGAGGCTGTTGCCGCTTGACTTGGCGGTGTAGCATTGCTCTGGTTATTATCTGTTGCTTGCTGATTAGCCTCTTCTGTAGCGTTTTGTTCTGGAATAACAGAATTAGCTTTAACTGCTTGACTGTTTAAACCAAAAAAGGTAAAGCCTAAGAATACTGAGGCAGCTCCAATACTTAATTTACGAATTGAGAATCGATCTCGCTTTGCTTGCATTTCCATTCTCTTTAGACGTTCATTATAATTATTTTTACCTAACATTAAAATATCCTTTCCTATTTTCCAAACCTATACATGAATTATTTTAGACGTTCAATGCAAAATTAGCAATATAAAATCCGAAATTAATCAGCAATTATAAATAACTATTTTTCTAATTTTTATTAGTCTTGAAATAAAAGAATTAATTTTAGTATTATTATCTTGTTAAATAAGGTTTTTTATTCGAAATTTAAATAACATTTATGGTAAAATTAACAATAAATCTATATTATAAATTTTTGGGCTTAATTTTATATACAAACACATTTAAAATATTTTTATTTAAATATAAGAAAAATATCTAAATTTAGTTTAAAAAATTTTGGTTAAGTATTTTTTTAAATTATGCCTAGTTACTTTGTGTGTTTACTTGTCATTTAGAATTTATTCTTGACAAACTAAAATTGATTAGATAGTATAACTATGGTCTAAGTTGATTAACAAGCTTAATTGTATAAGTTGACCGGTCAAACTAAAAACGTGCGAGTCTGTAAATAACTGTCGGATCGGAACACTATCACCCATTTTGCATAGGATCCATATTCGTTGCGATACTACTCATTTATTTGAACACTGCGGGTTCAACAGCACTGTTTTGCACTGTTAATTCAACTTAGATTTTTTAGAAAATAATAGAAGCGGTCACGAGGACCGCTTTTTTAATGGAGATTTTTATGATTTTAAAAATTGTCGTTTTGGTTTACCTCTGCTTGCTTTTGCTAACTGCTTATTATCTTTGGCAAAAACGCAAGGATCACTTTTTAATATTTAATAACCAAACCAATACTAACTTTCAGACAATCATGACCTGTACCGCTATTCTGCTCTTTCTTGAAAGCCTACTTGGCTTTGTTTTACTATTGCTATTTACCAACAAATACTATAATTTAATTACAATTTTTCTAAGTTGTTTTACTATTTTAATTTTTAGCCTCTTAATTAATCAAAAGAACGAATAATTCAGGTAAAAATTTGGTAGAATAAAAGTAAGCGAGGTATTAATTATGAAACAATATCATCAAATACAAGTTGCTGTTGATGGCTCCAAGGAAGCAGAATTAGCTTTTCAGAAAGCAATTGAAGTGGCTCAGCGTAATAATGCCACTTTAGAAATTCTCCATGTCATTGATACAAAGTCATTTCAAAATGTTTCAAGTTTTGACTCTGATATGGTCGAACAAGTTGCTAACGATGCAAAAGAAAAATTGGAAAAGTATTATGAAGTAGCGCAAAATGCGGGAATCAAGGAAGTTCATTTTTCCATTGAATTTGGTTCTCCCAAGGCAATTATTGCCCAGCAATTCCCCAAAGAGCACCAGATTGATTTAATTATTCTTGGTTCAACTGGTTTAAATGCAGTCGAGCGCATGTTAATTGGTAGTGTAACCGATTATGTCACTAGGACTGCCCCTTGTGATGTATTAGTTTGTCGTTCAACTAGACCAACAAGAATCTAAATAATAAAAAAGCATTTCAAGATTGAAATGCTTTTTTATTATTTAAATTAAATTCTAAAAGTCGCCGGCTTTACTAAACATGTAATCTTTATTATGGAATTTCATCGATAGAATCATGCCAACACCGACCATGTTACCAATTAGGGCTGAACCACCTTGTGAAATAAAGGGGAGCGGAATCCCCGTTAACGGCAATAAATCAATACTCATGCCAATATTTTCGAATACATGAAACAAAATCATCATGATTACGCCAGTTGAAACATAAGAATAAAAAGCATTCTTAGTATCAAAGGTAATTCGAACCATCTGGACAATTAAATATAAATATAACAAAATAACTGCAACACTACCGACAAAGCCAAACGACTCGCCAATTACGGAATAGACCATATCTGAGCCCCGAACTGGAACATAAACACTTAATTTGCCAAAGCCATTACCAAATATTTGCCCAGAGCCAATTGCTTGCATACTTAACCACAACTGATAGGCATCTTTGGAAGTGTCAGATGAGGGGTTAAGCCAAGACATAATACGCTTAAACTGATATGGTTGGAAAAAATGACTTAAGAGAACTTGACCTTGTGGTGTAGTAACCATGATAATGACGGTTATTCCGAGAATTGCGACAGCAATAAACATTGGAGTAATAATTTTCCAAGAAATACCAGAAACTAAAATTACCCCGCCAGTAATTGCAACAAAAACTAGCATGGTCCCAAAATCATTCTGTAGTTTTAATAGAATTGCAATGGGAATCAACCAAGCAATAATTTTGCCAATTAAGTTCCAATCATTTCTAATTGTATGTTCGAATTTCTGGTTGTGCTGATGAACTACTCGAGCCAACATTAAGATGAAGGCCGGTTTCATGACTTCAGAGGGTTGAAAGGAAATTGGACCCAATTTAAACCAACTTTTTGCTCCTGCATCAGCGGCAATACTCCGATTATAAAAGAATAAAACTGCAATCAAAAGGACAATCCCAAAGCCATAGACATAAGGCGCAATGCGGAATAACTGATCGGCATCAAATTGAATTACGAATAAAACAATTACTACCGAAATGATATACCACAGTCCTTGCATTAAAACGGCTTTTAGCGGACTACCCATATGACTCGGATCATCAATGGCGGCAAAATAAATTGAATATAAACCAACTGCCGCTAGCAATAAAACAGGGATGACAATATTCCATGCAATTCGATTAAATAAGTTTGTTTTATTTTCAACTTTTACCATTTAATTATCACTGCCTATTATTTTTCATGTAAGACATAGTATGAAAGCAAGTCATTGATACTACTCTCTAAACTCTTAGCATATAAAATACTACTATTCTTAGTTGAAGTTGCTCGGTAGCGACCAGACAATTTTTCGATTAGACCGATCGTTTTTTTATGGGGGATAACCACTTCCCAAGTCGGATTTTCCCTATTCTTGACTTCATTAATCTCTACATTAATATTTTCGGGTTTTCTTGACATAATAACTCCTACTTTACAGAAGGATGAAACTTTTTAGCAATAATTTCATCTTCATACTTTTCTGGGTGAGGATTACGAAAAATAGTAAATTTATCCGCAACTGGATCGACCCCACCACGCACAAATGGGTTACAACGTAATATGCGACAAGTGCCCATAATCAAACCTTTAATTAAACCAAATTTAGTTAAAGCATCAATCATATAAGTTGAACAAGTCGGATAGTAGCGACAACTTTGAGGCAATGCGGGAGAAATAATCCTTTGATAAAATCTTACTAAAAAAATTAAAAATTTACGCAAACCAGCCTCCTACTAAATTATTATCGTTGATGTTTTTCAATATTTTTAAGTAAAATACCTGTACCTAAAGCGACTGCTTCCAAGGGATGATCTGCTGTTAAAACTGGAACCTTCAAGTAATAAGAAATTAATTTGTCAAGATTCTTTAATAAGGCGCCTCCTCCAGTTAACATAATGCCGCGATCAATGACATCAGCTGACAATTCTGGCGGAGTATTTTCTAAAACTTCTTTTGTAGCCGCAACAATCGTCATTAACCCGTCAGATAAAGCTTCTTGAATTTCAGTTGCAGAAACTGTAACCTGCTTTGGCAAACCATCAACCATATCGCGACCCCGCACTGTGATGGTCTCATCTTCATCAGGTTCAAAGGCGCTACCGATTTCAATTTTGATTTGTTCAGCTGTTCGTGAACCAATTAATAAGTTGTGCTTATTCTTGATATAAGCAACAACAGCTTGATTCATATGGTCACCGGCATAGCGCAGCGATTGACTGGTAACAATTTCACCCATAGATAAAACTGCGATATCAGTTGTCCCACCACCAATATCAATTACGATATTACCTTGAGGCTTAAAAATATCAAGTCCAGCACCGACAGCAGCTACTTTGGGTTCAAAGTCTAAATATACCTTACCACCACCAGATTTTTCTGCAGCTTGAATAATCGCCTTTTGCTCAATTGAAGTCACACCAGTTGGGGCACAAACTAGTATATTAGGCTTAGACATAAAGCCTTTAACATTTAGTTTTTCAATAAAATAAGAAAGCATCGCTTCAGTTATGTCAAAATCAGCAATTACACCATTTTTTAAGGGACGAATAACTCGTATATTACCAGGTGTACGACCAACCATTTTATATGCTTCAGTCCCAACTGCTACAACTTTATTTGTACTTGTATTGACAGCAACAACTGATGGCTCATTTAAAACAATTCCTTTGCCTGAAACATTAATCAGTACATTCGCTGTCCCTAAATCAATTCCTATATCTCGTGCCACGATAACCCTCCATAAATATTCATTGTATATTTTACCATAAAGATGGTAAGTTTGCCGTTGACTTCATTTACTTAAGTAAGTTTTAAAAGAAATTACTTAATTGTAACGAAGTATCAATTAACGTAATTAGGAAATTTCCTACTAAAAAACCCATTGCAATTGCAGCAAAAACCATTAAAAGCTGGGCTTCAAAGACTTTATTTTTTCGAATAATTTTTTCAATTTGTACACTTTTCATAATTTGAAAAGATAAAGCAATTGTAATTAAGTAAATCACAATACTGATTAAAGCATGAACGCCAAGTTGGAACATTTTATTTCTCACTTTACTTTAACTAAGTAAAAACGGATACACCATTGTGCATCCGTTTAAAACTATCTTAATTATCTGAATTATAAACACTAATTCTATTAACGGCTCTTCTTAATGCAACCTGTGCTCGTTCAATAGAACGTTGGTCATGCATAGATTTGGCCTTTTTCAGTTCACTTTGGGCACGTTTCTTTGCGGCTTCTGCTCGGGAAAGATTAATTCTAGTCGAGCGTTCTGCACTATCTGCAATAATTGTAGCAACATTATTAGAAAATTCAAAGTAACCACCACTGATGGCAATATGATTTACGGTCTCATTCATCTCACGACCACGTTTGACCCTAATTTCACCAATTGTTAGCGGGGTCAAAATCGGTAAGTGATTATACATAATTGAACGTTGACCATCAATTGCGCGCATTTCAACAAGGCTACAATGATGTGAAAAAATCAAACCATCAGGAGTTACAACATTAACGATAAAAAGTTTTTCTGGATCTGCCATTGGACATCACCCTACTTTTCTAACAATGCTTTAGCTTCTGGATCACTAGCTGTTACGCCCATCTTTTGTGCTTTTTTCAAAACATCTTCGATTGGACCAACACTACGAAAAGCATCTTCTGGTAAATCATCTAAATGACCATCCAGAATCATCTTAAAGCCCTTAATTGTTTCCTTAATTGGCACATAAGAACCAGGAACGCCAGTGAATTGCTCTGCTACAAAGAAGTTTTGAGATAAGAAAAATTGAATCTTTCTGGCACGACTAACGATTACCTTTTCCTCATCTGATAATTCATCCATACCTAACACAGAAATAATATCCTGCAATTCATGGTATCTTTGCAAAATATGTTGCACCCGTGTAGCAGTTTCATAGTGATCAGCACCGACAACTTCTGGATCCAAAGCACTTGAAGTTGACTCTAAAGGATCAACTGCTGGATAAATACCCTGTTCAACCAAGCTACGCTCCAAGTTAGTTGTAGCATCTAGATGGGCAAAAGTAGTAGCTGGGGCAGGATCAGTATAGTCATCAGCTGGCACATAAACGGCTTGAATTGAAGTAATTGAACCCTTCTTGGTTGAAGTGATTCTTTCTTGCAATTGGCCCATTTCTGTGGCTAAAGTTGGCTGATAACCAACAGCACTCGGCATTCTACCAAGCAAAGCAGAAACTTCAGAACCTGCTTGGGTAAATCTAAAGATGTTATCAATGAACAGCAAGACATCTTGTCCTTCAACATCACGGAAATACTCAGCTAAAGTCAAGCCAGTTAAAGCTACTCGCATTCTGGCACCAGGCGGCTCATTCATTTGCCCAAAGACCATTGCTGTCTTACTTAAAACACCAGATGCTTTCATTTCAAAGTAAAGGTCATTACCTTCACGAGTTCTTTCTCCAACACCAGTGAAAACAGAAATACCACCATGTTCTTGAGCAATGTTATGAATTAATTCTTGAATAATGGTTGTCTTACCAACACCAGCCCCACCAAACAGACCGACCTTACCTCCTCGAACATATGGCTCGAGCAAGTCAATAACTTTAATACCAGTTTCAAGTATTTCTTGACTAGTGGTTAGTTCATCATATTTTGGTGCATTTTTATGGATACTTTCGCGGGCGTGATCTTTATCAAATTTAGGACCATCATCAATTGGTTGCCCTAAAACATTGAAAACGCGCCCCAATGTATCATTACCAACAGGCACGGAAATAGGTTTACCAGTATCTTCAACCTTCATTCCACGCATTAATCCATTAGTGGATTCCATTGCAATAGTTCTTAGGACACCATCACCAAGCTCTAGCGTAACTTCAAGGATAATTGTCTCATCCTCAGATTTAATTACGCGCAAAGCATTGTCAATATCAGGTAGGTTTTTATCAAGTGGAAATTTAACATCGACCACTGGGCCGATTACTTGAACAACTTCACCTTCACTCAAAACATCTACCTCCTTTTCTCATATTATTTCAAAGCATTAGCACCACTGACAATTTCGGTAATTTCAGTAGTAATTTCTGCTTGTCTTGCACGATTTAATTTAGTAGTTAAACTCGAAACTAATTCATCAACATTGTCCGTTGCACTTTGCATGGCGGTCATTGAACTTGCATGTTCAGCAGTCTTGGCATCCAAAATCGCGCCATAAATTCCAGAACGAATAAATTGCGGAATTAAAGTAGTTAAAACAGTGTTGACATCAGGTTCGATATCATATTCTAAATCCTTATGTGCTTCAGCTTCTTTAACACCAATATCAAGATTATTGATTGGCATCATTTTTTCAACTCTAAACGCTGATGATAAAGTATTAACATGATGCGTATAACACACGTACAATTCGTCATATACGCCATTTAAATACATTTTTATTGCGGTTGAAACAATTGGTAAAATTTCTTCAAAAGTTGGCACATCCGAAATCGCATTATTTTCATAAACAACATTTAAATTGTTTTTCTTAAAAAATTCTGCACCGACGGAACCAATTGCCAAAATTTTAATATCCTTATGTTCAGCTTTAGCATCTTGCACTAAACCCATCATATTTTTAATGACGGCGCTATTATAAGAACCAACTAGCCCGCGATCACCAGTAATAACTAAATATCCGGTTGATTTAATTTCTTTGCGCGACTGCACTAGGTTTGAAACAATACCTAAGCCAAAAACATTTTCATAATCGATTTTACTAATGCTATCTTCATCAACAACTAAATTTTCTTTATGCAAGTGGTTAATAACCTCTGCACTCATCAAACGAGATAAAGTTTGTCTAATATGATTGTTATATACTGTATAACCTTCGTCTCGTTTTTCAGTTTGATTTAATTTTGACGCCGAAACCATCCGCATCGCTTCGGTAATTTTACCAGTTTGCTTAACTGAAGCAATCTTTTTCTTCAACTCAAGTAAAGATGCAGGCATAAGCTACCTCCTATTTGTTACTTGGTGAAAAACTATCAGCAAATTTTGCAATTGCATCTTTTAATTCATTTTCATCCGGCAACTCACCCGTTTGACGGATATGTTCTAATAAATCCGCATGACTACTATCGAAGTTATCGTATAATTCCTTCTCAAAACGAGCGATATCTTCAACTGGAATTGCATCAACATAACCATGAGTCAAAGCGTACAAAATGATAACTTGTTTTTCAACTGGAATTGGGGCATGTAAAGGCTGTTTTAGAACCTCTACAATTCGCCGACCACGATTAAGTTTAGCTTGCGTTGCTTGATCTAAGTCACTACCAAATTGAGCAAAACTTTCTAATTCATGAAAAGCAGCTAGATCTGTTCGCAAAGTACCTGCAACTTTTTTCATGGCTTTAATCTGTGCACTACCACCAACACGGGAAACAGAATTACCCGCATCAATCGCTGGTCTAGTTCCTGCAAAGAACAAATCACTTTGTAAGAAAATTTGTCCATCAGTAATTGAAATTACATTAGTTGGAATATATGCTGAAATGTCTCCAGCTTCCGTTTGAATAAATGGTAACGCAGTCATTGAACCGCCACCAAGTTTATCACTCAATTTAGCACTACGCTCTAATAAACGTGAATGAAGATAGAAAACATCACCAGGATATGCTTCACGACCAGGCGGACGACGAAGTAATAAAGAAAGTTCACGGTAAGCCACAGCCTGCTTAGATAAGTCATCAAATACTACCAAAACATCCTTACCATTATACATAAACTCTTCACCCATCGCAGTACCAGCATAAGGTGCAATATAAAGCATTGGTGCTGGTTCACTTGGTCCCGCTTCAACCACAATTGTATAATCCATTGCGCCAAAACGTTTTAATGTTTCAACCTGAGTTCTAACTGTTGATTCTTTTTGACCTATAAAGACATAAATACAAATTACATCTTGACCTTTTTGATTCAAAATTGCATCAACAGCCAAACTAGTTTTACCAGTTTTACGGTCACCAATAATCAACTCACGCTGACCACGACCGATTGGCACCAAGGCGTCAATCGCTTTGATTCCAGTCTGTAACGGCTGATTAACAGACTGGCGCTCCATAACACCTGGTGCTGAATCCTCGATTGGTCGAGTCTTAGTCGTTTTAATATCGCCTAGCCCATCAACTGGTTGACCCAAAGGGTTAACTACGCGACCAATTAATTCATCGCCAACTGGTACACGCATAATTTGCCCAGTTCGCTTAACTTGGTCGCCTTCACGAATATCATCAAAATTACCCAAAATAATGATACCAACATCATTTGATTCAAGGTTTTGAGCAATACCATATGAACCATTATCAAATTCTAACAGTTCATTCGCTAAAACATTGTTTAATCCGTGAGCACGGGCGATACCATCACCTATGTATGTTACAACACCGACTTCATTAACGTCGAGTTTGTCATCATAGTGTTCAAGCTGTTGCTTGATCAAAGAGCTAATCTCTTCTGCTTTAATGCTCAATGGTTTCACCTCTTTTTAATCTTTGTTAATTAACTGCGCACGAATCTTTTTAAGCTTATTTTTAACTGAACCATCAATCACATAATCGCCAACTTTTAAAATTACGCCGCCAATAATGCTTTCATCAACTTGATTTTCAAGTTCAACATTACTAAAACCATATTTTTGGGCATAACTATCACCCAACTGCTTAAGTTGTTGCCTAGTCAATTTGACTGCAGTAATTGCAAGTCCCCTAGTCACCTGCTTATCCTTATTGTACAAATCATTATAGTACATGATAATATCAGGCAACTCTAAAAAATGGTTATATTCCAACAATAATTTCAAAAAAGTACGCACCTCTTGAGATAAGCCTTTGGTAATTATCGCAAGAGAAGCTCTTTTTTCATCACTATTAAAAATTGGATCACTAAAAACTTTTAAGATTTGCGGATAAGTAGAAATAGCTTTTAGCAGTTCTACTAAATCCTCGTGAACAGTATCCTCAGCATGCATGTCCTGCGCATAATCAAACAGTGCAGTACCATATCGTGCAGCAATCTCTTCTTTACTTAAGGCCATTATTTATTCAGCCCCTTAATAAACTGATCGACTAGATCTTTTTGATCAGTCGCTGATAAATTTTTGGCAATTACTTTTTCTGCAATTGCAACTGAAAGATCAGCAACTTGTGAACGCGCTTCATCTAAAGCATCAGCTTTTGCTTGAGCAGCATCAGCTTTTGCCTTTTCATGAATTGAAGTGGCATTTTTGTTAGCATCAGCTACAATCTGGCTACTCGTTTTCTGAGCACTTACTTTTGCTTCAGAAATAATTTGTGTTGCCTCTTGTCTTGAATTTTTCAAGGCAGCTTCGCGCTCATTAGCCAATACTTCAGCCTTTTTACGATTGTCAGCAGCCACATCCAAATCATTGATCACTTTTTGCCGTCTTTTTTCCATCATGTCGGAAACTGGTCCCCAAGCATAATGTTTTACCAAAAGAAGCAAAATTACGAATACAATTAAATACCATAGCGTATTGCCGATATATATATGATTCGCTGAGGCTGCAAATAAAGTTTGAAATGTCATTTACTGCCCTTCTTATCTTTTTAGCCTAAATTCTTTCAAATAAAAAATTAAAGGAAAAGAATTAAAAAGGCAACAACAATCGCTAAAATAGGAACGGCTTCGATCAAACCAACACCAATAAACATCGTTGATCTCAAATTGCCAGCACTTTCAGGTTGACGAGCCATACTTTCAATTGTTTTAGTAATAACCTTACCGTTACCCCAAGAAGCAGCTAAAGCAGCAAGACCAGCTGCAAGTGCTGCAGAAATATATTTAAAAGCTTGTGACATATTTAAACCTCCAAAAAATTATTCTTTTGTAACCTTTTTACCAACGTAAACCATCGATAGCGTTACAAAAACATATGCCTGAATAGAGCCAATGAAGACAGAGAAACCTTGCCAAATCATGGCGAGTGGAGCTGCTAAAACCATCGTAGTAATCCCGAAGCTCGGTGCTAGACGATTACCAATCAATGTTAATAAAACTTCACCTGCATAAATATTACCATACAAACGTAATGATAGCGTTAGGAAGTTAGTTACTTCTTCAATCATATTGATTGGAAATAAGAAACTAACTGGTTCGGCGTAATTACGCCAGTAACCACCGGTACCAAATTTTTGTATGCCAAATGTAAATGATAAAAGCAAGGTCATCATCGCAAATGACATTGTCGTTACAGGATCTGCGGTTGGTGATTTCACAAACATAAAATCACCAACTTTTATTTCCATAAACAAACCCAATTGATTCATAAACCAGATAAAGAGAAACAAAACAAAAGCGTAAAGCGATAAATGCTTTTGGGCATCAGGATCGCTAACGTTATCCTTGACAATGTTATCAGTAAAGTCAAGTAAATATTCAAGAACATTCTGCTTTTTATTTGGTTTCATTTCAACCTTGCGTGAAAGCCAGATACAAACAAATAGGATTACAGCTGCCATCAGTGTTGAACCAATCATTCCCGCAAGATCAAAGTTTAAACCCAAGAAGTTAAATACAAATGGTTGCTCCATTACTTCGTGACCTCCCTTCTGGTGTCCAGTTTATCGAACACTCATACAATATTAACACTTTCAATAAATTTGTGTAACTATGTAAGCGAATTCTATAAATATTTGTTTAAAACTTCTACTTAGTGCCAAATAACCGATCGCCCGCATCCCCTAAACCAGGAAAAATGTAGCCATTGTCCAATAAATCATCATCTTCGGCGGCGGCATAAATGTCGACATCTGGATGTTCAGCTTGAATAGCTTTGACACCATCAGGTGCAGCAACTAACACCGCTAGTTTAATATCCTTAACGCCGCGTTTTTTCAAGGCTGCAATTGCCATATTGGCAGAGCCACCAGTTGCTAGCATAGGATCCACTACTAAGCACTCGCGTTCTGCAACATCATTAGGCATTTTGCAAAAGTATTCATGGGGTTCTAAGGTTTCTTCATCGCGAAACATCCCAATGACACCTACTTTAGCTGACGGAATCATATCTAAGACACCGTTAAGCATCCCAATTCCAGCACGCAAAATTGGTACGATAGTTAATTTTTTCCCGGCGATTTCCTTTTGCGTTGTCTTACCCATTGGGGTTTCAATTTCGACATCTTTCAAAGGTAAGTCGCGGGTGATTTCATAGGTCATAAGGCCACCGATTTCACCAACAATGCGTCTAAATTCGTTTGAACTTGTTTCCTTACGCCTGATAATCGTCAACTTGTGTTGAATTAACGGATGATCTAAAACTGTAAACTTGCCCATATATTCCTCCTATACGTAATTACTCTAAATCCATTGCTATTTTAATCAAAAAAACAAACGCTTTAAAGCTTTTTTCTAAATATTTTTTATTTTACCCGATAATGATGACCAGCAGCAGCTTTTTCTAATCTATTCATGTAAGCCATGGTCGCTTGACTACCATTAAAACCTTGAACATAAATCTGTTTGATTTTTGGTTGATCATCAAAATAACGCAAGCCAGCAAACAAATTATGATCAGCATCACTTAGATTATCACCCAAATTAAACTTATTTACTTGCGGTAAATCAATTTTAGCTAAAACCGGATTTAACGCCATTACTGCTGTTTGATTATCATAAGTAATTGCTTTAAAATCAGCTAAATTATCAACAATAATTACTGGCGCACTAGGAGCATAATGGCGATACTTCATGCCAGGAGCTTTAGGGACATCTTTTTCACTAACTTTGCCACTATTAATTAAAACCTTTTCCTGTAAGACGGACCCCAATTCCTCAGGCGTAATTGCACCTGGGCGCAAAACTATAGGAGTTGCCACAGATAAGTCAATAATAGTTGACTCAAGCCCTACCTTGGTGGGACCACCATCGATAATACCAGCAATTTTTCCGTTAAGATCGTGAAAAACATGCTGCGCGGTAGTTGGACTAGGTTTAGTAGAAGTATTGGCCGATGGGCCGACAATTGGATAACCTAGCTTAGTGATTAACGCATGCGTCAATTTATTATCAGGGCAACGAAATGCTACTGTCTTTAATCCACCAGTTACCGCTTCTGGTAAAGAACCAGGTTTAACTTCTAATAAAATAGTAAGCGGACCTGGCCAAAACTTTTTAAGTAATTTTTTAGCTCGCTTAGGAACAGCCTTGGCATACTTACTCATCATCGTTTCATCGGCTACGGTTACAATCAAGGGATTATCACTTGGACGACCTTTAGCCGCATATACATTTTTAACAGCCTTTTCATCAGTTGCTAAAGCGCCTAACCCATAGACCGTTTCCGTAGGAAACGCAACTAATTCACCAGCTAAAAGTAATTTGGCTGCAGCATCAATTTCTTCGGGTAAGAATATTTTGGTCTCCATTAGTTATTCCACTTTCCCTTCACCATGCGTGGCTTATTTGCTAAATCATTTTTAAATTCAATTGTAAAGTCTGGTAGTTCTTGCGCAAATAGATCTTGTAGTTGCTCTTTTTGATTATAGCCATACTCTAGGAAAAATTCACCGCCATTATTCAAATGTTCACGTACTTGCTGGACAAATTTACGATAAAAGTTAAGACCATCTACACCGCCAAATAGGGCTTCTTCGGGCTCATTTTGTAAAACATTTTGATCCATTTCTGCGCGCTCGGTATCTTTTATGTAGGGCGGATTAGAAATAATTTTGTCAAATTTTTCTAAGCCAATTAAAACATTAGCCTTACGAACTATTGCATCTACCTGATAGGTTAAGAAATTTTCTTCAGAAGTCCTTAAAGCTACATCTGAAACATCAGATGCGTATAAATTAAGATCAGTAAAACCCTTTTTGGCTGCTTCTTTAGCCAGAGCAACCGTAATACAACCAGAACCTGTACCTAAGTCAAGGATCTTATCGTTTGCTTGCAAACTCTGCAAAGCCCATTCCACTAATTCTTCAGTTTCAAAACGCGGAATCAATACTCCACGCTGAACCATAATTTTATAACCTAAAAACCAAGAATAGCCCAAGATATATTGCGGTGAAATCCCTCTGGCTAATTTTTTGATATCTTTTTGAGCTTGTTGGACTTGGTCTAATGAAAGTTCTAGCTCCTGCTTAAGTTGGAATTCACTTGGACTTAAGCCTAATCTTTCTGCCAATAAAAAGGCAATATCTTCTGGCCGCTGATCGGCAGCTGCTTGGGTTGCCCAGGTATTTAAATCATTTAAAGTATTAATTTTAGCCATTTTGGTCGGCCAACTCCTCTAATTGTTTTGTCTGATTATATAAAATCAAAGCATCAATAATTTCATCCATTTCGCCATTCATTACGCGATCCAATTTATTAATTGTCAACCCAATCCGATGATCAGTTACCCGGTTTTGCGGGTAATTATAGGTTCTAATTCGCTCAGAACGGTCACCAGTTCCAACAGCATCTTTTCGTTTAGCATCATATTGATCACGATTTTGGCTTTCATAATAATCATAAACACGTGAAGTCAAAATCTGCAAAGCCTTTTCCCGGTTCTGTTGCTGACTACGCTGATCCTGCATTGCAACAGCAATGCCAGTCGGTAAGTGGGTCATCCGCACGGCACTAGAAGTTTTATTGATGTGCTGACCACCGGCACCACTTGACCGATAAACATCAACTCGTAAATCTTTAGGATCAATTTCAAAGTCAACTTGTTCATATTCCGGCATTACAGCAACGGTAGCCGTAGAAGTGTGCACTCTTCCTTGAGATTCAGTTACTGGAATTCGTTGAACGCGGTGGGCACCATTTTCATATTTAAGCTTAGAATAAACCTTATTACCATTGATCATAATGGCAATGCGTTTATAACCACCAACCTCAGTGGGCTCACTATCAACTACTGAAACTTGCCAATTTTGTTGTTCAGCATATTTTTCGTACATTCTAAGCAAATCTGCTGCAAAAAGTGACGCTTCGTCTCCTCCAGCTGCTCCACGAATTTCCATGATAATGTCCTTATCATCATTGGGATCTTTAGGTAGCATTAACAGCTTAATCTGATCTTCTAAGGCAACGATTTCTTGTTCCAGCTCAGTATTTTCTGCCTTGGCCATTTCGATTAAGTCAGGGTCGCTTTCACTAGCCATCATTTCCTTATTATCAGCTATTTCTTGCTTATCTGCTTTAAACTTTTTATATTTTTCGACTACTTCACGCAAATCAGCTTCTTCTTTTGAAATTTCCATATAGCGCTTAGTATCATTAATAACTTCAGGATCGGCCATCATCTCTTGTAACTCTTCATAATGAGCAATCAGACCTTCAAGCTGTGCCATAATTTTATCCATATTGTTTTAATCCCTCTCTATTCTTGCTTTGGGGTGAAAATAATGAAAACGACAAACTGGGTGATAACTTTCGTCCCCGCCAATTTGGACTTGTTCGCCCTCATAAACAGGCTTTCCATTATGAATACGCAAGTTCATTATAGCTTTATGGCCACAGTAGTGGCAAATTGTTTTAATTTCCTTAATTTTATCTGCAAAAAGTAAAAGATTTTTAGTTCCCTCAAATAAATTATTTTGAAAATCATTTTTTAAACCAAAAGTCATCACCGGAATATTAAGCTCATCAACAATTCGGGCACATTCAATAACGTGATGTCGTTCTAAAAATTGAGCTTCATCAATAAAGACACACGCAATTGGTCCATCCCCTTGGGCTTCGTCTTGAGCATTTAATTCTTGAATATAAGTAAAAAGATTCATCTCGTGACTAATTGGTATAGCATCACGCTGAAGACCAATTCTTGAAACAATTTTACCAACACCATTACGAGTATCAAGAGCGCTTGTTAAAAGTGCAATTTTACGACCTTGCACCTCATAATTATGCGCATCTTTGAGAATTTCAATGGTTTTACCGCTATTCATTGCGCCGTATTGAAAAAATAACTGTGCCATTTTTGCTCCTTTGTTCAAATCAAATTCACCTAACTTATCTAGTATAGATGAAAATCAAAATCTGTGCAGTTAAATTATAACCAAAAACTCGTTTTAGTTTGTCGCCTATGCTATAGTTGATATTGATTTTAAAGCGAGGGATAAACATGAAATTAAAATCTAGAATTGCTAAATTTACCGGAAAATTAAGTTACTGGTTTTTACATAATATCCTTAAAGGTGGGACTAGTTTTCCAGGTAAAATTGCTATGAAAATTGATCCTAAAATTTTAAATACTTTAGCCAATGATTATGAAACTGTAATTGTAACGGGCACGAATGGGAAAACAATGACAACGGCGTTAATTGTTGAATCTTTACGCGAAAAATATGGTGATGTTTTAACTAATCCGTCTGGTTCAAACATGCAGCAAGGAATTGTAACTGCCTTTTTAGCACATAGAGACCAGGCAGCTTCCCGCAAAATTGCCGTGTTAGAGGTTGATGAAGCCAACGTGAAGCTGGTGACTGAATTATTGCATCCAAGTTGCTTTGTTCTGACCAATATTTTTCGTGATCAGATGGATCGTTATGGCGAAATTTATACAACTTATGAAAAGATTCTAGACGGCATCAAACTTGAACCAAAAGCAACCGTAATTGCCAATGGCGATGCCAGTATCTTTTCTTCTGTTGATTTACCTAATCCGAAGATTTTTTATGGATTTAACTTACCTAGCGATCAAGCAGAAAATAATCTCATTGCACCAGTTAACACAGATGGTGTCCTTTGCCCGCAATGCAACCATATCTTGCACTTTCACGATCGAATCTACGCAAATCTTGGCGACTTTTTCTGTCCTAATTGCGACTATCAGCGTCCGCAGTTAACCTATTCAGTTAACCAAATTATTAAGCAAAGCCCCAACCACCTTAAGTTTCAAATGGGAACTAAAGAGTACAGTATCAATATCGGCGGTACCTATAATATTTACAATGCCCTAGCCGCCTACGCCGTTGCCCGTTATTTTGGTCTTAGTGATGACGAAGTCGCCAGTGCCTTTGCCAAAAACAAGCGTGTCTTTGGGCGGCAAGAATTGATTAACTATGCCGATAAAGAAATTGATTTGATCTTAGTTAAAAACCCAGTAGGTCTAGATGAAGTACTCCACTTATTAAATACAGAAAAAGAAGACTATTCATTAGTCACGCTACTGAATGCTAATCACGCTGACGGAATTGATACTTCATGGATTTGGGATGGACAATTTGAAGAATTACACCAGTCCCAAATTAAAAAGGTCATCGTCGGCGGTCAGCGCTGGCATGATATGAGCTTTCGTTTGGAAGTTGCTGGCTTTAATCCAGCTCAGATGACTACCTGCAAAACTGATAATGATGTCATTGCGCAATTAGCCAAATTACCAACTAAGAAAGTTTATATTTTATCAACCTACACGGCCCTACTTTCATTGCGTAAGTCAATGGCCGATAAGAATATTATTCAAGCTGGGATGTAAAAAACGGTAAGCACTGATTGCTTACCGTTTTTGCTTGGGTTCTTGCTATTGGGACTAAGGGCGATGTAATAATTATTACTTAAATTTATTTCTATGATTTAAGCTACTTTAATTGCATGAGCTGGAGCAGATTATCCCTTTGCCATCATCAATACTTTTAAAATTATTGTTATTACTGAACCTATTAATATTATTGTCCAAGCCATACGTTTACTCATTGCTTTATCCTCCATGTATGCTCGCTATTCTCAAAGTTACTAAACCATAATTTCTAAATATTGTAGCAAGATTATTACCATAATGATTATTAATACTACTACCGACAATATTAATATAACACCCATTAATTACGGATTCATCTCCGAATCTGCACCGATTTTTAAAAATCATACCAATCATTTATCCATTTTTATTTATTATGCTTTATTAAAGAATGAAACAAGGATATAATATCCCTAGAATAAAAGAAAGAGGGGAAATGTCAATGTCAATTAAAACGAGTAAAAAAACTAACTTGAATGTTAAAATTGATACCGATCTAAAAAATGAAGCGGATTTAGTTTTTAAAGATATGGGCTTAACTTTAAGCTCTGCAATTACAATGTTCTTAAAGCGTTCCGTTGATGATCGCCAATTACCCTTTCAGCCACGTGTGACTAGCGAATTAGACCAAGCTTTGGATGAAATCAAATCAGGTAATATTGAATCGTTTGATTCTGTTAAAGATTGGGAAGAAGATTTGCGTAAATATGTACAAGATTAAGCAATCACGTAAATTCAAAAAATCCGCCAAGCAAGCAGTCAAACAGGGGAAAGATCTTAACAAACTATTTGCTGCTGTAGAAGCTATCATTACAAACAACATTGGTCCCAAGTATCATGACCACGAACTTAAAGGCAAATGGCAAGGAATTCGTGAGTTACATATCGAACCGGATTGGTTATTAACTTATCAAATCAAAAATAACGAACTAATCCTTTATTTAGTCGATACAGGCTCACATAGACAATTATTTGATAAATAAAAAAGCTTAAGTAACTTTTTATGGCTACCTAAGCTTTTTTATATTTGTAAATATTTAATTCAGGTCTATCTACATCATATTTAATCTTCCAAGTTTCAATAAAATCAGCAAATTGGCATAAGGCATATCGTTTCAAAGCGCTATAGCAAGGGGCACTATATTTAACTTTGTTAGCAACTTGCCAGTCTTTAAGTTCATCTATATACAGTATTTAAAATCGTCCTAAATAGCTGGCTTTAACTATCTGAGCAATAATCTATTGCTTGATAAATAGCCTTGTATTTGTTTTGCATATCTAAAATTTTCTATTACCACGAACTGCTAAAATCAGTGCGATGAAAGCCAGCCTTAGACGTCTATGCCTACTATATTGATGAGGATAAGAGAAAAAGCGATAAAGAGATTAAAAAAGCTAGATGATTTATTTCATCTAGCTTTTTTAGTTCAAATAATATGATGGACAAAGCAGTTTTAAGACCTTCTTAAAGCCTGCTGTTAAGCCATTTATATTGGGATATCCGGGCTCGAACCGAAACATGCAGGAACCAGAAACCTGTGCCTTACCATTTGGCTATATCCCAGTGTTAAATCACCCGTACGAGAATCGAACTCGTAACTCCACCTTGAGAGGGTGGCGTCTTAACCATTTGACCAACGGGCAAAATCAACAGTAATTATTATGCTTGAAGCCAGGGGTAAAGTCAAGTGCTTTTTATCGCAAAAAAGTATTTTTTTAATTAATTTGGCAGGTAATTGCTTTTTTTATAGTCGATCTACCATTTATCCTAAAAAAATGACCATTCATCTTTAAATTGTTGTTTAACATATTTACTTTTGCTATCTTAAAAAAACAGAAAGGAGATGCATTTATGCTTGTTAATCAAAAAATTGACCCTCAGGCAGTTGATCTATCAGTGACTGTTAATACACCTCAAATTGATAATAACAGTACTACTTTACAAGATAATTTGTCTTATTTTGTCAATGAACAAAATCTGATTGGTTATCAAAATGGACGCCAAAAGGTAATCGCCCTATATGATGTAATTTCTATTCATACACAAGATAAGAAAGTTATTTGTGAGACTAATCAAGGAAATTATCGCTTAAAAAAGCGACTATATGAAATCAAGTCAATTCTACCTCAACGAGTCTTCATTCAAGTTTCAAGTTCTGAAATCGTAAATTTTAGTTGTATTCAAGAATTTGCCCTTACGCGAAATGGCATTTATCAAATTATTTTTAAAAATGGCCATACAACCTATAGTTCACGCCGTTACATGCAAAAAATTAAAAAGGAGTTTTTATCATGAACCTTTGCAAAAAAATTTTAAAATTAGCTCTTTGGTCCGCTCCAATTGGAGTCAATATTGGCATATTCTCATACCTTATTTTTAGTCCCTCTTTCAATCCCTTCTCATCACTATCAAACTTCGAACGCTTTTTTCAGCATTCTGTTTCGGTAAATTTGGTAGACTTAGTTATTTGGGCACTAATTGGAATTATTTTTGGTTGTAGCAGTCTTATTTATCGGATTGAAACTTGGAGTATTACTAAGCAAACCTTGGTCCATTTCTGTATTACTTATTTTTTGCTTATCATCCTGAGTATTTTAGTTAATGAACACGAGTGGAACTGGTACTACCTACTTGATTTTACGATTAATTTTTGTATTATTTATTTAATTGTTTGGTCCGTAAGTCTAATTAGAGCAAAGATGTTTGTTAAATCGTTAAATCGAAAATTGCACCAAAAAAATCAAAATTAAACCGTAGAATAATTTTGGCTATTGAGATACAAAATTGGATATAATAGACTGAGTATGCAAATTTAATTAAGGACAAATTTTATGATTGATTATTCAGCTACCCAAAATTTAATTGAATCAATGGTTTCAGACCGTGTAGTCCCTGGCGTTAATTACGCTTTTATTAACAATGAGCAAATTTTTACATCAACAATTGGTTTTGCAAGCATTTATCCCACCGTAACGCAACTCAGTCCATTTGCAGAATATGATTTAGCAAGTTTAACTAAAGTATTAATTACAGAAAATATCTTATTAAAACTTTATCAAAAAAATGAACTAAATTTTTCCGAACCACTGCACCAATTTATTCCTGAATTTACCGATGAGCGGGTGCGACTTTTTCACTTAATGACACATACAAGTGGCATTCGGGGATGGATAAAAAACCGCGATGAACTTAGCCATGATGAACTTTTAGACGCAATTATTCACCTTCCGATAACCAATGAATTTGAACATAAAATGCGTTATGCTGATACTAATTTTATTCTTCTAGGCCTAGTCATTAAAAAAATTTACAATCTTCCTGTACAAAAAGTTGGTCAGCAAGAAATTATAAATTCAATGGGGCTAAAAGAAACAGGCTTTAAGCCTGATAAAAACTTGTGTGTTCCTACTGCTTTAGTCAAAGATAAAATTCTTCAAGGCATCCCCCATGATCCTAAAGCTCGTCAACTTGGGCAAGATTGTGGCTCCGCTGGGCTGTTTTCAACTTTAAACGACTTAGTGAAAATTTGTAAAGGCTACCTTGGAATCGATCGTGATATCCTCCCCTTTAGTCAAGATACTGTTAGTTTACTATTTGATAATAAGAACCCCAGCGGTGTTGCGCCACGTTCATGGGGATGGGATTTACGCTTTGACCCGCAAGATAATTATCCAATTATTTTACATACTGGTTATACTGGAACCTTAATTGTTCTTGATCGTATTAAAAAATCTGGCTTAATTCTTTTAACTAACCGAATTCATCCCACAGGACATAATCAAATTTTTTTAGCAATGCGAGAAAAAATTATTCAAAATTTTTTAATTGAAAATGATCATTAAAAAAGCAACTTCAAAATGAAGTTGCTTTTAATTAACATTTTTTATTCTTTGTCCAAAAATGGTAAACCAAATCAACAACAGCCTGGGCAAACATTCCCCCAGCCATCCAGTACATCGCCATCATCATTTTATCAGTAAAAGTAAAGTAAGCAGTAATGCCATAGACAATTACCCATAAAATTTTAAAAAATAAATTTTCACACATCATTTGAATAATGCTCCCTTCAATTTACCTTAATTATACCGTTTTTATTAATAAATCGGGGGGCATTTTTAGTTATTTATTCAAAATTTTACGCTACTATAATTTTTTATTACTTAGAATGTTATTATTTCAAAATGTTTACATACGTAAGCATAATTAAACTTTTTTATCAAAACATAAAACAATTTATCAGAATTATTATAATTTACCTGTTATGTAATTTAATTAACCATTTTAACAATATATTAAAATTATTTTGGAGTGATCTTTCTACGAAAAATAATTAGGAATTGTTATAAATATACACGAATTAGGGAGTAAATTTAATATAATTTGCCCATTTTCAACTAAAATCTTTTCTTTTTGTAATTTAGAATTTTCCCTCAAGAAATCTATTTCTGGTTGTTTAAGGTAGTCTGGTTTACCCATTTCAATCCATTTTTTCATTGGGTTAGCATGGCTATCATCGATTTTTTCTAAAATTCCAGCAAAATTTTTTTTGCTTTCAAGTCCTATCTGCACTTTTTCTGTTTTAATTTCTTCACTTGGAACATTGTGATTATATGCAAGTAATTGCAAATCTACATCATTTCGTACAGCTAAAAGCTCTGCAGTTCCCTGATCATTGCCTTGCACACCCAATCGCTTAAAACCTAGCTTATGTAAAATTTCAAAAATACGATAAACAGGCTTTTCAACTCCATCAACAGTTTGCAAACCATAACCACCATGGAATTGACCCAATTTTTGCGATTGCTCTTCAAAAATATCAGTAAAGGTAAAAAATGAATAACCTTCTACCATGCTATCATTATGCTTAAATCACAGTTTTTCGAAATAAAAAAGACAGCCTAATAGACATGACTTTTTTAATACTTAACTATTATTCACCTATTATTTGGTATGCTTGCGCAAGAACTTTATATCCATCCATTAAGCCATACGCTTGCATATCAATCACAGCTAAACCAATATTTTTTCCTTTTACTTTTTGCTTAAATTCATTTTCCATATAACGAACTTGCGGTCCAAGCAAAATGCAATTAATATTGCCTTGCGCAATTTTGTTATCTACTTCAGCTGCTGGAACAGCACAGCATAATGGCTTTTTTAGCCATTTTTAAATCTCTTCTTTATCTTCATCAATGTTTAACTTCACAACATTTTGGGCATTAGTTGCAATTACCTTTTGGTAAAAATAATAGCTATCTTTCGGGTAACGTGCCAAATCATTTTCAGTATAATTATCGCGGTCAACGAAAACTAAACCGTAGCGCTTATCCATGCCATCATTCACACTTAATAAATCTAAAAATGACCACGGATTAAAGGAAATAACGTTGACGCCATCTTTAATTGCTTCGCGTAATTCATAAATATGACCATTTAAATATTTAATTCGCTTGGTATCGTGAACCTTACCCTCTTCTAATTCTTCCCGTTCTGGCCAACCACATTCAGTAATAATAATTGGAATATTAGGATAACGGTCGTTAACTTTTTGCAGAGCAAAACGTAATCCAACTGGATCATACGAAAAGTCCCATTCAGAATTCATCAGGCGATCATCTTTTACTTTTTCAACATTCGAAATGACCCCATCAAGCATTTTAGGACTTTGTTCTTGGCTTAGCTTAAAGACTGAAGTTGAATACCAATTCAATCCTAAAAAGTTAGCCTTACCATTTTGTAAAATCTGCTCATCGCCAACCTGCACGTCAAGCTCAATATTACTATCCATCAAATAGCGTTTGTAATATGATGGCAACTCGCCCCGTAGTGCTACATCCATATCAATAAAAGAAATCATATCTTCCATGGATTTACTTTTTAATGCGTTGGTAGACGTATGATCATAAGGAAAATTAGTCATATAAGAAACCGCAGGACCAATTTTGCTTTCAGGATATAATTTATGACATAACGCATAAACTCTAGCTTGAGCCAAAAACATGTAATAATTGGAATTTTCTCCTTTTTGCCGAAGCTGATGCTTATCTGAATCCGTTATGCCATTCATAGCTGGCACATTAGCAATAAGAGATTGCTCATTAATTGTAAGCCAGTACTTAACACGGTCACCAAATAATTCTAGAACTGTTTTGGCATAACAATAATAATCAAAAATTGCCCGTCTATTTGACCAACCCCCATATTCCTTAATTATGCCAACTGGACAATCAAAATGAAATAAAGTCACTATCGGTTCAATATTATTTTCAACTAAAAGGTTAATTAATTTATTATAAAAAGCAATTCCCTTTTGATTAGGCTCTTGATCATTGCCATTGGGAAAAATCCGTGCCCATGAAATGGAAAACCGATAGCTCTTAAGACCGAGTTTTGCCATTAATGCCACATCTTCTTCAACGTGATGATAATGATCCACACCGGGTGAAGTATTCAAATACCTGCTTTTTTGTGAACGAAGATCGGCAACTGTTAGTCCCTTGCCATCCTCATTAGCAGCTCCTTCTACTTGAAAGGCAGATGTGCTAGCACCCCACAAAAAATCTTGTGGAAAATCTTCTTTTAAATGAAACTGATTAGTCATTCTTGCTATTTTCCTCCTCTAAAGCCTGCTTGTCGGCTACTCTAAAGAATGGGAGATAAATGACAAACATTAAGGCAAAATTGATTAGCCAAACGACAGCACCTTGCCAGCCCATAATCATTGCGTCCGCAATTAACTTAGGCATTGTCCAAGGCATTCCCATTCCAAGACTAGGATTATAGTTTGTAATAAAGCCTATTTTAACAGCTAATAACGCTACTCCACTAGAAACAAAGCTTGATAAAATAAATGGAATAAACATTAATGGGTTTAAAACAATTGGCATTCCAAAAATGATTGGTTCGTTAATATTAAAGATGTTTGGTAAAGCTGAAACTTTGAAAAACTCTTTATACCGCTTAGATTTACCAAAGATTAAGGCAATTAATACTAAACTTAAAGTAGCGCCAGCTGCATCATTATTTGAAAAGGCAAACACAACTAAGTTACTCAAAAATGGAATTGTCTTTCCTACTTGATAAGCGGGGGTGCTACTAACCATCATTGAGATCACAATCGGAATAATGACAGATTGAATAGCTGCTGGATGAATACCAAAAGTAAACAGTACATTTGATAAAACCATAATTAAAATTAGAGTAATTGGCGAACCGCCGACATGCATTAAAGGTGCCGTGATTAATTTATTAATAAAATCAAAAACGTTTCCAAAAGATGAATAATCAAAAATTGCTCTAATAATAAATACAATAGTAAATATAATAATTCCAATAATTAATGGTTCAATTGACGAACTAACCATACTTGGGACTGAATCAGGTAATTTTATAGTTAGTTTTTTATTTCTATACAGCTTAACGTATAACACGCCAATAAATATTGATAATAAAATTGCTACAATAATTCCTTGGCTACCCAAGTAAGTAATTTGAAAAGCATTGATTGGTTTCTTCCCCGGCAATGTTTGTGGCATTAAGATAAAGAAACTTGCTAAACTAAATAACCCTCCAACTGTACCATTTGCTTCACATTTTTGTGCATAGCTATATGCTATAGTAAAAGCAATAAACATTGCCAGAATATTCATAGTACCATTAACAATTGATGTCATTGACGGTGTAATACCTACTTTAGCAAACCAGTCTGCCACTGACTTAATAGGAAAACTAGCAAAAATTGAAAAAACAGATGCTCCAATTGTTACTGGTAAAGTCATGATCATACCCGAAGAAATACTTTGTAAGACTTTATTCTGTCCTAATTTATTTGAAAATGGAACTAGATATTTTTCTAGCCATGCTTGAAAAGTTTTCATTCCTATACTCCTTATTCATTAATATCTTTCATTTTTAATTAAAGTATATTAGTCGAAATATAGAAATGCCATATTCAAAAAACAGAGAAACTATATCCATTTCCCAGTTTTTAATGAATAACAAAAAATAAAAATGACCGGTAGTCACATTACTAGTCATATTTTTAACTATTTTTTTGACGGTATTCAGCTGGTGAAATTCCAAAATACTTTTTGAAAATTTTATAAAAATACGAAGGATTTTCGTAACCTACCCTAGTAGCAATCCTTTCAATTGGCGCTGTCGTATAAGTTAGATATTCAGCTGCAACATTTATTCGTTGTAAATGCACTAATTGGATAAAGGTCTTACCAGTATGCTTTTTTAGATAGTCAGATAAATAATTGGGATTAAAGCCAAAGTGGGTGGCCATCTTTTGCAATGTAATGTTATTGTAGTGTTTTTCAATATATAAAAGAAGTGATAGTAAGTTATTGTTTTTCTTGCGAAAATCCTTCACCTTAATTTCAGCGTTAGCTGCCTGCCTAATTAATAGCGAAAATAACATTAACATTTCCAACCGAATCAACTGATCGGACTGGATATCAGGGTGATAGTATTCTGAAATAATATCATAGATTAAATTAGTAATTTTAACATCATGGCTAACTTCAAACAGACTATAACGACCCTCACCATATTCCTCATTGGATAAAAGTGAAAATAAGATATTAGAAATGTTAGAGCCATTTTCGCGATGATTTAAATAGTCAAGTTCGTTTAAAGAAAAAGCTGAACTTCGTAATGCAATATTAACAACCACTCCTCTTTTGCTAATTGGCTTAACTTTATGAATAGTTCTGTTTCCCATAAAAATCAAGTTATTTTGTTTAACTTTAATTTCGGAATGCCCTAAAACCACCACACAGTCTTCAATTAGTGGAATCATTATTTCCACATAATCATGAATATGATATGGAATAAAAGAATTAGTCGGTTGTACTGCAATCGAAATAGAACTGCTGTTAAGTGTTAAATCATCCGAATAGGTATCAAAGAAACGGTAGATTGGTTCGTTCTCGATTTGTCCAACTTTTTTTGTCAGATTACCGTTTTTTTCAACCGTAGAAAGAACATCTGACCAATTTCGGGATGAATTATTTTTTCGTAATAGGCGCAATACTTCTTCTTTCAAAATGCTTACTCTTTCTTTCGTTGGTAGTGTACAGTTTATTTAAACTTTAATCTCTGTTTCAAAATAAAATCTGTGAAATCAACACAATATTTATGATTTTTGGCAATAGCAGAACTGCTAACACTAGATTAGAATAAATCTTAAATCAATTTATATTTATAGCACATGGAGGAAAAAGATGATAGACCTATCTAAAAAGCCCTATAACTTGTCTGCTACACAAATTAACTTTGTTAAGCAAAAAGTGGCAAGTATGTCAACCGAAGCCAAAATCGGTCAACTTTTCTTTGTCATTGGTGAAGATGAAGACAACACAGACTTAGCTGCATTTGTAAAAAAATATCAACCTGGCGGAATTATGTACCGTCCTGATGATGCTAAAAAATTACAGCATGAAATAGCAACTTCACAAAAAGCAAGTGACATTCCACTTTTAATTGCAGCTAATCTTGAAGCCGGCGGTAATGGACTTGTAAATGGTGGTACATGGTTTGGCCGCCCATTGCAGATTGCGGCAACCGATGATACTAAAAACGCTTATAACTTAGGCGAAGTTTCTGGTTACGAAGCAAAGCAGGTTGGGGGCAACATGTCATTTGCTCCAATTGTTGATCTTGACCAAAACTTCCGTAATCCAATTATGAACGTTCGCACATATGGTAGTAATAAAGAACGAGTAATTAGAATGTCAGATGCTCAAATTGCCGGACTAAATGCTAACCACGTTATTCCTGTTGCTAAACACTTCCCTGGTGATGGTGTCGATGAACGTGACCAGCACTTGTTAAGTTCGATTAATTCACTTTCCGCTGACGATTGGATGCAGTCTTACGGAGAAATTTATCACCACTTAATTGATAATGGTTTACCAAGTATCATGATTGCTCATATTATGCAACCAGCTTGGGAACGCCGACTTGAGCCAGGAATTGAAGATAAAGACTTAAGACCAGCATCAACTTCTAAGCTTTTAATTAACGGCTTACTTCGGAAAGTTTTGAACTTCAACGGCTTAACGATTACTGATGCAACGCCAATGATTGGTTATAATGCAATAATGAAACGTTCAGAAGCTTTACCAGCAACAATCAATGCTGGTATTGACATGATTCTCTTTAACAAAGACATTGACGAAGATTATCAATTTATTACCGCTGCCGTTACTGATGGCACTATTCCGATGGCCCGCATTGATGAAGCAGTAACAAGAATAATTGCAACTAAGGTTGCCCAAGGCGTAATGAATACTGCGGGCGAGCTTTGTGAACCTGCAACAAGTAATTTCGACTTAAAATTAGCAGAACATGAAAAGCTCGCGGCTAAGGTTGCTAAAGAATCAATCACTCTGGTTAAGGACCGTGACCAATTATTGCCACTAACGCCAAAGAAATACCCCCGAGTTCGTCTTGTCGTTTTAGGTGATACTGATGATGGTGGCTTTAAAGAAGGCGGTAAAGTAACTACTAAATTTAAAGAAAAACTTGAAGAAAAAGGATTCCAAGTCACTGTTTTTGATCGAAAACGCCTAGATTTCCAAGAAGTTTTTGAAGGTGGCGTTCAATTTGAAAAAGATCGCTTTGACCTTGCCTTTTATGTAGCTAACATTGAAACGGCAAGTAACCAGACTACCACTAGACTAGATTGGATTCACTTGATGGCTGCTGATGCACCATGGTTCATGAAGGATATCCCAACTGTCTTTGTTTCTACTTGCAACCCATACCACCTCTTTGATATTCCGATGGTTTCAACTTACATTAATACTTATACAGGCAATGAAGTTACGATTGATGCCTTACTGAAAAAAATGATGGGTCAAGAAGAATTTCTTGGTAAAAATCCAGTAGATCCTTTCTGTGGTCGCTTCGATACCCGTCTATAGAAAGAGAGCAGAATAATGATTGAAATTAATCAGATTACAATTAATCATATGACTGAGCCCATTGGCTATGACTTAGATAATCATTTACGGGTTGCCTTTAATCTTACAAATTCCGCCGCTATACAGGACACAAAAAAAAGAATCGTAGTTAAAGCAGATAAAGAAATTTACGATTCAAACTGGCAAGTTTACAAAAATAACTTTTTTGATTTTGCGCTTAACTTGCAGCCGAGAACCCGTTACGAATTAACCATTTATGTTAAAAACGCTACCGATGAAAGTAGTAAGAGTAGTTTTTTTGAAACCGGTAAAATGGCTGAGCCGTTTACCGCTAGTTGGATTGGCAATAATGATAAAGATATTCAAAACACCTTGCTTGCCAAAAAATTCACACTGATAAAGCCGGTAAAAAGCGCTCGTCTCTACATGACCGGTTTGGGCGTATATGAAGCCTATTTAAATAATGAAAAGGTCGGCAATGAATTACTAGCCCCGGGCACTACCGCATACGATCAATTAATCCAAGTTCAAACTTATGACGTAACTAAACCACTTCAAAAGTCAGCTAATCAAGAATTACTAATTTCACTTGGTGATGGTTGGTATAAAGGTAACTTTGGTTTTGACGGCGGACAAGACAATATCTATGGTAATCGCCAAATGGCGATTGCCGAACTACATGTTCAATACACTGATAATTCAACGGAAATTATTTTAAGTGATGCTTCCTGGAAAACTACTTCAGGTAAAATCACTAAGTCGGCTATCTATTACGGTGAAGATTATGATGATACTCATGTAATAACTAACTGGCAGCCAGTAACCGTGCTCGATCACTCTAAGAAAATTCTACACGATCGTTTAAGTTTGCCTCTTACAATCAATGAGTATCTTCCCGTGAAAGAAATAATTAAGACACCAGCTGGTGAAACGGTCTTAGATTTCGGCCAAAATCATGCCGGATGGCCAGAATTCTTTAACCGTGAAAATACTGGTACTACCCTTAAATTGGAAGTTGGTGAAATTCTGCAAAATGGTAATTTTTACCGTGATAATTTAAGGGAAGCCCGAGCAGCATTCTATTATACTTCCAATGGTGAACAAAAATGGGTGCGTCCCCACTTCACTTATTATGGCTACCGCTATGTCAAAGTTACTGGCAATACTAAACCACTAACTAAGGCAGATTTTAGATCAGCAGTAATCTATTCAAATATGAAAACTACCGGTGCCATTAAGACAGATAATCCAAAAGTTAACCGCCTGTTAGCTAACGTAATGTGGAGTCAAAAAAGTAATTTCTTTGACGTGCCAACAGATTGTCCGCAACGTGATGAACGTCTTGGGTGGTCTGGTGATGCAGACATTTTTTCAAGTACAGCCGTTTTAAATATGGATACTTATGCCTTTTTCAAAAAATATGCTAAAGACATGTTAATTGAACAAAAACAGCACACTGGAATGCTTACCATGTATGCCCCAGCAATGGGTAATGACAGTGGCGGGGCCGCTATTTGGGGTGATGCTGCGACTGTCATTCCATGGACAGTTTATGAGGCATACGGTGATCCCGCAATCTTAAGGCAAAATTATCCTAGTATGAAGGCTTGGGTTGACTGGATTAGCCAATCTACCTCAACCCCAAATCTTTGGACAGGTTGCTTCCAATTTGGTGATTGGCTATCACTTGATGGTGAAAATCCAGCAATGCCTACTGGTAAAACTGATGAAGACTTCATTGCCTCCATTTACTATTACTACTCAAGCTCAATCGTTGCTGCCAGCGCAAAAGTCTTAGGTCAGCAAGAAGATGCTCACCAATATGCTGAACAAGCTAAAGCTATTAAACAAGCTATTAGAGCTGAATATATCACGCAAAATGGCCGCCTAGCAATTGACACCCAAACGGCTTATGCATTGGCACTACGCTTTGGGCTAATTCCCGAAGAGCAGAAAAAGCGTGTCGTAAAAGATTTAGTAACGCGCCTTGGTAAAGATAATAATCATCTAAAGACTGGTTTTGTTGGTACCCCGTTGATTTGTCAAGTATTGTCAGAAAACGGTGAGCATAAACTAGCCATGCAAATTTTTCTAAACGAAGATTTCCCAAGTTGGCTTTATGCCGTTAACCTTGGCGCTACTACCATCTGGGAACGTTGGAACTCCGTTTTGCCTGATGGTTCAATGAATCCTGAAGGAATGAATTCATTAAATCATTACTCAATCGGCGCAATCATGCAGTGGGTTTATCAACAAGTTCTTGGGCTCCATCAACAAGAAAATGGCTACCAAAAAGTTGAATTTGCACCACAATTTGATTATCGGCTTAAGCAGGTTCAAGGTCATTATGAAAGTTCATATGGTGATCTCCAAATTGAATATCAACTTGAAAAAGACGAAAAACATACAATTGAAATTAACTTGACTATTCCATTTGGACAAACAGTAACGGTGAAACTGCCTCGAACTAACGGACAAGTGCAAGTAAACGGTGTCAATAAAGAATTGCCACTAACTCTTAATGGCGGAAAATACACTATTAGCTACCAACCAGTAACTAGTTACATTGAATATTACAATTTGGCAATGCCAGTTAAGCAAATTATGACTGACCCAGAATTAGTGAAAAATTTAGCACCAATCAATAACGTATTTAATTTTTTGCAAGATTCTAAGAATCTGGAGACTTTTGGTGGTAGTTCTTTAACCGAGCTGAACGTAATGCTCCCATTTATCAATATTTCAGATAATGATTTTACAAAAATCAAAGAAATCATGGTACAAACACCATTAGCAAGTGAAAGGAAGTTCTTAAATGAAAGGCATACTGTTTGATCTTGACGGCGTAATTGCCGATACAGCCGTTTATCACTTTCAGGCATGGCGCAAATTAATTAAAAATCACTTTAACCGCGAATTGCCTGCTGCCTTGGAAAAGCAAACCAAAGGAGTTAGTCGCAATGATTCTTTAACCGCGATTTTAAACTATCTGGATATTAAAGTTAGTGCTGCGGATTTTCAAGAAATGACTAACGAAAAAAATAAAATCTTTCGCGAATTACTTGCCAGCTTAACACCGCAAAATATTCTGCCAGGGATATCTGATTTAATCACCCAATTTAAAGAACATGATGTCAAGCTTTCATTAGCCTCAGCCAGTCTTAATGGGCCTTATATTTTAGAAAAACTGCAATTAAATTCCGCTTTTGATGCAATTGCGGATCCCAGCAAAGTAATGGCAGGAAAACCGGCCCCAGATATTTTCCTAGCTGCTGCATCTGCTATCAATGTCGAGCTCCAAGATTGTGTGGGAATTGAAGACTCAATTGCTGGTATTAAAGCAATAAATAGTGCAAGTGCATTTTCTGTTGGCGTTGGTGCCAAAAATGAGCTGGGAGAAGCAAAACTGCTATTTCCAAATACTTCTTATTTAAATTATCAGCAAATCGTTCAAGCTTGGCAAAACTTTAACCAAAATTCAAACTGAACCTACAACTTTTAACTTAAAACTTGAATTTTTCAATTACTTTATAATTAAATAACAAAAATACTCCTAAGTTACAAGTATAGTAACTTAAGAGTATTTTTTGTATAGGTTTGTATTTATTAATTCTATTCACCCAAATAGGCAAATACGACTTTTTCATCATAAAGATGAAATACTTTTTCAAAAACGAACCGACAAATAATCGCTACAAGTGCCGGTATAATAAGCCAACAAATCATTACCATGACTGCATTTATACTGGCTTTACCCGCATTCATTGAGGCAAGCGGACCGACCAGACCAACCAAGCCAAAACCCGCTGATGCTGGAGTACCATTAATTTGAAATAGAGCAACGGGAATAGCAGAAATAATTGCAGTAATTAACGTTGGTACTAAAATAATTGGGTGTCTAAATAAATTGGGCATCATCATCTTCATTGCTCCTAGCGCAACCGCTATAGTAATACCTGACTTATTAGTACGCCAAGAATGAACTACTAAAACGATAGTTGTTGCAGCTACCCCCATAGCAGCAGCTCCTGCCGACATCCCATTGAGCTGAATTGCCATTCCAATTGCTACAGTTGAAATAGGAGAAATAATTAAAACTGAAAACATACAAGCAATCAAAATGCACATTAAAAGTGGTTGTAAATTTGTAAAGGAATTAATGACCGAACCAAGCCAAGTGGTGATTTTACTGACATAAGGCAAGATTAATAAGCCAAGCCAGCTTACACCACCGCCAATCAAAATTGGGGCAGCAACAATTTTTACAGAACCCATTCGCTCACCCACAAGTAACAGCAGGGCTACCGCTAGGCTAGCAGTAATCATTGTATTAATTAAATCACCTGTGCCAGCAGTAATTAGAGCTCCTGAAGCTTTGGTAGCAGGATTAACAATTTGCGGTACAAATTTAGTTACACCAGAACCAACATAGGCTGCTCCAGCAACAATAGCAACATCTAAAGGAGCCAGTTTAAACTGAATCGCAATTAAAGCACCAATTAAAAGTGGTGTTGCACATTGAAAAATCAACAATGCCTGATTAATTCCTATCGTAATTGTATTTTGCCCAAATAATTTTAAAATAGCGTTAACCACTGCATTAGGAATTAAACCAACAATAATTCCAGTTGCCGTTCCAGCTAAGACATTATTAAAAAAAGTTTTAGCAGATAAATTATTATTTTTGCTCATACTATTCATCTGAGTACTCCTTCGCATATAAATTATCTATCAAATTCACATCAACTGACAAACAAAGTTACTTTTAATTTTTCTCATTTTATTACTCCTTTAAAATTATTATTTAGTATTTTATCATGATAAATTAAAAAGTCTATAATATTATTAAAAAATATTTAATTAAATTTATAATAATATCATATAAATACCCTCCAAGTTTTCAACTTGGAGGGTATCACTTTATATAAAATATTTGATTAAATTACTTTTCTGCGTTAAAACGTACAGTTAAATCATCATGTAATTCTTCATAACCTGGCTTGTTTAATAAGCCAAACATGTTTCGCTTGTATGCTTCAACCCCAGGTTGACTGAATGGATTAATACCATTTAAATAACCTGAAATTGCAATCGCTAATTCAAAGAAGTAAATAAGGTAGCCTAATGTGTGTTCAGTTTGATCAGTAATATTAACCGTCATAACCGGTACACCACCATCAGTATGAGCCAAGACCACACCTTCATATGCTCGTTCATTAACATAATTCAAACTCTTACCAGCTAAAAAGTTTAATTGATCTAAATTATTCTCGTCTGAAGGAATCGCAACGTCATTAGTCGGATTTTCGACCCTAATTACCGTTTCAAATAAATTGCGCAATCCTTCTTGAATGTATTGGCCAAGTGAATGCAAATCAGTAGTAAAGTTGGCACTTGCTGGCCAAATTCCTTTATTATCTTTACCTTCCGATTCACCCATTAATTGCTTACACCACTCGCTAAACATTCTTAAACTGGGTTCATAATTCTCAACAATTTCTGTGGTATAACCTTTACGATATAAAATATTACGTAAAGCCGCATATTGGTAAGGACTATCCTTAGTCAAATCGGTATCTTGATAAGCACTTTTTGCATCAGCTGCGCCTTGCATTAATTGATCAATATCAGCACCTGAAACTGCAATTGGCAATAATCCAACAGCTGATAAAACACTAAAACGACCACCAATGTCATCTGGAACAACAAATTCCTCATAGCCTTCAGCATCAGCTTCTGTTTTTAATGCCCCTTTAGCACGATCAGTTGTAGCAAAAATTCGTTTAGTTGCTTCTTCTTTACCATACTTAGCAATTAACTTTTCTTTAAAAATTCTAAAGGCAACTGCAGGTTCAGTAGTAGTACCTGACTTAGAGATTACATTAATACTAAAGTCTTTGTCACCAAGCCAAGCAATTAAATCGTGTAAATATGAGCCTGAAAGTGAATTACCACAAAAAACCACAGTTGGGTATTTTTCTTTACCCTTACCATAAAAAGCGCTATTTAAAAATTCAATCGCTGCTTGAGCGCCAAGGTATGAGCCACCAATACCTATACAAATTAAAACTTCAGAGTTGTTTTGAATTCTTTGCGCCGCTTGCTTAATTCGATCAAATTCATCTTTATCGTAGTCAACTGGTAAATTAACCCAACCTAAAAAGTCGCTTCCTGCACCAGTGCCTTCTTGTAATTGCTTGTTAGCTGCATCGACCATCGCCTGCATTTCATTTAGTTCGTTGTCATGAACAAAAGGTGTTAACTTTGTACTGTCAAATTTAACTATACTCATATTAAATACGCTTCCCTTACTGATTTAAATATCTATTTCACAAGAATATTTTAGCAATCTTATTTTATAAATACCAGTTCTTTTTAATAGTTTTATAGTTTTGATTAATTAGATAAATAACCAGTAAATCAAATACCCAATTGCTGCACCACAACTATTGAAAAATACGTCATCAATATCACTAATACCTGTTCCAAGCAAAAATTGTAAGCTTTCGATAGCAATTGATAGAGTAATTCCTAATAAAAAAATTTGCCTAAAAGTTTGTTTTTTTCTAAATATAATCGGCGCTAAAAATCCAAATGGAATAAAACAAAATATATTTCCCAAAAAATTATAAATAAAATCAATATGACTTTTGGCATATATCAATTTCCATGTTTCGCGTAAAAAGATCAGATTAATATCACTTAGTGGCCGCCTAAGGTTGAATTTTATTTCCCAGGGAAAATAAGTCTTCCGAAATGTTGTTAACATTAATAATAAGATAATATAAAAGGCAAATAACCATATAGCAACTTCAACTTTTATTGATCTCAGATTGCCAAACAACTTGAGCCATAATAAGCGGATGATAACAAAGAGCAAAAAATAAAAAATAGTCTTATCAAGTGCTACCATGGTAAGCTTAATCAGTGCAAAATGATTTATTTTCATTGCAAAATAATGAACTAATGTGCTGTATAACGGTCCTAAAAAAATCATGTCTCAGTCAATTCCTAAAATTATATTTAATTAAATTATACTCAAATTAGAACAAATAATTCTTAAAAAAGAACTTAACAATGCAGAAAAGATTGTCTAAAAGGGGAGAAACTTTTAAAATAACTAATTAAGGAGAATTAAATTTGAAAAAAAAGTATTTAATCAATTTTATCCAAAAGCGTACTGGCTTTTTTTGCTTACTAATAATTTTATATACCCTAAAATATATCTTTGCCATTTATCATGACTTTAATTTGGGGCTTGCTGACCCTTATCAACACGTCATCATGTGGCTCAGTCCTATTGGTACTGCAATTATTTTAATTAATATTGGTTTTTACTTTTCTAAACCGATTATGTCTTATTGCATGATGCTTCTAATGGATTTTGCTAATACTGGCTTGCTTTTTGCCAATATTTTAAATTATCGCCAGTTTTCAGATTTTATTACCGTCAAAACTATCATTAATTCTGGAAAAGTTGCCCCAGGTTTAGGAAAAAGTGCAGTAGCACTACTGGAACCAACAGATTTACTACTCTGGTTAGACTTAATTATAGTTATTCTTTTACTAGTAATGCGTAAAATTAAAATTGACCAAAAGTCTTACGACTTGCTCACACCTTTTACCATTACTAGTTTAGGCGCGTTAATCTTAGTCCTAAATATCTTCTTAGCAGAATCATCACGTCCTCGTCTTCTAAGAACCACTTTTGATCGTTCTTACATTGTTAAATATTTAGGAATTGATACTTTCACCGTTTATGATGGTATTAAAAATGAGCAAACCGAACAAGTTAATCGTAATGCAAATACTTCTGACTTAAATAAAATAATTTCTTTTACTAAGAAAAATCAATTGCCTAAAAGCAATCTATATTTTGGCAAAGAAAAAAATAAAAATGTGATTGTAATTCACCTAGAAAGTTTTCAACAATTCTTAATTGATTTAAAAATTAATGGCAAAGAAGTCACGCCCTTTCTTAATTCAATTTATCATAATCGGCATACACTTAGTTTTAATAATTTTTATCATCAGGTTGGAATTGGTCGAACTAGTGATGCAGAAAACATGTTGGAAACAAGCACTTATGGTATTTCTGATGGTTCTCTATTCACAGCATTAGGCAGTTCAAATACATTCCAAGCTGCACCCCAAATTTTACGGCAAAATGGCCAATATACTTCTGCCGTTTTTCACGGTAATGTTGGCTCATTTTGGAACCGTGATGATGTATACAAAAACATGGGCTACAACTACTTTTTTGATCAAAATTATTTTAGTCATGAAAAAAATGACCATATTGGTTATGGTATTAAAGATAAAGTCATGTTTGCTGAAAGCATAAAGTATCTTGAGCGGATGCAACAGCCCTTTTATACAAAATTCATTACCGTAACCAACCACACGCCTTTTGAAATGGATGATGAAGATTTAGATCCTACTTTCAAAACTGTTCAAACTAGTGATAAATCAATTAATAATTATTTTGAAACTGCCCATTATCTGGACCAAGCTGTACGTGAATTTTTTAATTATCTTAAAAAATCAGGTTTAATCGATAAAACAATGGTGGTAATCTACGGCGATCACTATGGTCTTACCAATTCTGAAAATGAAATTCTTGCCCCGATAATTGGTGAAAGTTCTGATACTTGGAATAACTATAATAACGTGCAAATGCAACGAGTACCGTTTATGATTCATGCAACAAATTTAAAAGGAGGCATACATAACAAAGTGGCTGGTGAAATTGATGTACTACCTACTTTGCTTCATTTATTAGGTATTTCGAATCATGATTACCTTCAATTTGGTAGCGACCTCCTAGCACCAGGTTATAAGCCATGGATTGTATTTCGCAACGGTACAATTATTAGCCAAAAATATATTATTTTAGGTGGTAAAGGAATTAAAGGATCTGTTTATGAGCGAGCAACTGGAAAGCAAATAATTAATTTTACTAATCAAGAAAAATCAGAAATTGCGCTACTAACTAAAAAAAGTAAAAATTCATTGAAATACTCTGATTTACTAAACAACCATAACCTATTGCGCTTTTATACTCCTAATGGGTTTAAGCCAGTTGAAGTTAATAATTTTAACTACCTAACTAATTTTCAACAAATGGAAGGACTACTTGAAATACTAGGAACTAAATCTACTGCCTTAATTACTAAAAAGCATAAAACTACTACTAATTTATATGAAACAGATGCCCCTGAACTTAAAGAGCGACAAGCAGAAATTTCACAGGTGCCAGAATCTGTAAGTGGCAATCATCTAACCGAGAAAAATAGTAAATCAAATAAATACTATAAAAAGTAATTATTACTTAGTACCACTTAAACAAGTTAATCGCACCAAAATAAAAAACTGTTAATTACGTTTTAATATCTTCTGAAACTAAATAGATTCAGAACTTAGGCTTATTTAAACGTCAATTAACAGTTTTTTTCTTCAATTTTTTAAATAATTTTTGCAATCACTTAATTGTAATATATTGTTCATATCCTTTATCAAAAATAGTGACTGTAAAGCATGTCCCCTCGTGCGGCTTAGACTTAACACTTATTTTCCCACCGTGTTGTTTAATCAATGATAAAACAATCGACAAACCAAGTCCTGATTCACCAATTCCTAGACGAGCACGGGAAGGATCAGCTTTAAAGAAACGCTCAAAAATGTACTTCATCTGCTCATCGTTCATTCCAATACCATTATCTTTAACAATTATCTGCGTTGCATGCTGGATACGGTACCCTTTAATCAAAATTTTGCCCTGATGGGTAAATTGAATTGCATTTTGGACTAAATTCATCATTATCTGTCGAAATCTATCTTGATCAGCAAAAATTGGCAAATCCGTAGGGACAATAATTTTGATTTCATCTTTTTCTTTTTTAACATTTTGTTTTAATTCATCAGCAACTTCTTGCAAAAGTGGCTGTACATTAAAGTTTACTTTGGCTAAACTAATTTGATTATTTCTAATTTTTTCAAAATCTAAATTCTCATTAACTAGACGTATCAAGCGTTCAGTTTCACGACGCATGAGCGCAATTGATTTAGAGCGTGATTGTTCAGGAATCGCATTATACTGTAAACCCTCTAAAATACCATTAATCGTCGTAAGCGGTGTTCGCATTTCGTGTGCTGCATCCGCCATAAATTGATCACGCCGTTTTTCTTGACTTTTAATTTCTTCGTTAGACTTCCTAAGCGTTCTAACCATTTGATTAAAATTAGCAGCTAATTGATCAATCTCATCGTTACCATAATAATTAATCTGAACATCAAAATTTCCAGACGCTACTTTTTTGGTTGCTGTCGATAATCGCTTAATCTTACTGGTTGAATAATAAGAAAATACTAGACTTAATAGCAGACCCACACACAGTGCAATGACAAGTGCATTAATTAAATTATGTTTAGCCATCACAATTGGCTGTTCCACACTCTTTATTTTACTTCCAATCCAAATTGCACCAATCATTTTCCCCTTATTCATCCAGGGTTTAAGAATACCAGTATATGCGTTCTTAGTATTACCAACATAAGTATGAGAATCGTTATTATTTTTGATATAAATTTCTTGGCCTTGATTAAGGATGGCACAAACATCTTCTGCCAGATGCAAGTTTTTCTTTTTTTCTGGATATATCTGCTCTCCACGCGCATTAAAAACACGCAAATTGAGATCATCATTATGTAAAACAAACTGTAACTGATCCAAAAATCCAGAATTAAGTATTAGTGTACCATCTGTTTTATCAGTTACAGCTAATGAGCCCAACGATGACGCATAATCTTCCATTCGCTGATAATTTTGAACATAGGATTGATTAGATACGTAATTTATTTCAGAATAACCAATAATGGAAACTATAGTCAAAATAATCAACAAAAAACTAAGCATGTGTTGATATAACAACTTCATATCTAAACCTGTGAATCATCAAATTTGTAGCCAACACCCCAGACAGTCTGAATGACATTAGCTCCAACTTTTTCTAATTTTTGGCGCAATTTTTTAATATGAGCATCAACTGTCCGCTCCTCACCAAAATAATCATAACCCCAAACCAATTCCAGCAACTGCCCACGTGCAAAAACTTGCTTAGGCTTTTGTGCCATTGTAAAAAGTAACGAGAATTCTTTAGGCGTAATATTAGCTACAGCTTGACCATCAAATAAAACCTCACGTCTACTTTTTGAAATTTTCATGTGTGTTGTCTCAATATCAAAAGCCTGATAAAGCTGAGTCGGTTTATTGAGTTTAGGATTATCTTCAATCTTTATCCTACGCAACAATGCCTTTATTCGTGCAATCAAAGCCAACGGACTAAAGGGCTTTGATACATAATCATCTGCACCAACGCCAAGACCTAAAATTTGATCTTCTTCACTATTTCTTGCAGTCAACATAATAATTGGTATACGTGTTGAAATCGCACGAATTTCTTTGGCAACTTGAATACCGTCTTTCTTTGGCAAATTTAAATCCAAAGTAATTAAATCATATTTATTTGGATCTTGCTTAAACTGGTTAACGGCTTGCTCACCATCAAAGGCAACATCAACTTTCCAACCTTCTTTTTCAAAAAACATGCACATCATTTCTGAAAGCGACTTATCGTCTTCAACCATTAAAATTTTCAGTTTCATTCTATTTTTTGAATCCTTTAGTTTTCTTACTTTTTACTTGATCAGGATCTATATAATCTGAAGGTAATTCATGACGCTTAAGTAAAAAGTTTTTTACACTCTTCTCCGTTAAAATAATGGAAAACAATGGAAAAAAATAAAAGGTAAGTAACCAAACAAAAAAATACCTATCCAAATTTAAAAAATGTATTCCCAGACCAAATATGGTTTGTGCTACACCAAATATAATAAAAAACATACTGGCTTTTTTTTGAGCAAAACGAAAACTAGCTTTATTGACTTGTGACAAGTATGAAAAATAACCGTAAAAAGGGTTAGGTCGTTTTGCTGGAGAAATTAACCAAAGTATACCTATAACTAGTGTAATTGAGCCGCATGCGACATAAATCATACTTTTTGTCCTTTCTTTGTTAAGAATTAAATTTCTTTTCCAGGAGCAGAAAGCACCATTTTCATTTTACCTGCAAAAGTAAATGAAGCTGTTTTATTGGGAATAATTAAATTACTACCCATAGATAAATCATACTTTTTATCATCTAGTACAAGCTGTCCTGTTCCCGCGATAACTGTTACTAATAAATAAGGATGGCCTTTAAGATTACTTGTCCAACTTCCATTTAAATTTATTTGCCATAAATAAAAATATGGTGAAACTGGTGGTGCAACTAAAGTTTTAATTTCTGCATCTTGATCATTAGCGACTTTAATATCAAGTTTAGGATTAATATGAGGTACTGTTGTAACATCAATTGACTTTTGTGTATGTAGTTCCCGCTTTTTACCTGATTTTTGGTCAACACGATCATAATCATATAAGCGATAAGTCACATCGCTTGATTGTTGTGTTTCAATTACCATAATTCCTTTGGTTAAGGCATGAATCGTTCCCGAAGGTACATAGAAAAAATCGCCCGCTTTAACTGGAACTTTGCACAGCAGCTGGTCCCAATTTTCATTGTGAATCATATCCGCAAGCTCTGCACGTGTCTTAGCAGTATGACCATAAATCAAATAAGCACCTGGATCAGCTTGCAGAACATACCAACTTTCTGTTTTACCACTATCCCCTTCAACTTGCCTAGCATAGTCATTATTAGGGTGGACTTGTACAGATAAATTATCATTTGCATCTAAAAATTTAACCAAAAGGGGAAATTCCTTATTCTGTGGATTTCCAAAAAGGTCAGGATGCTCATGATATACAGCACGTAAACTTTGCCCCTTAAACTTACCATTAATCACAGTCGAAGCGTTATTTTTATAACCTGATATAACCCAAGCTTCACCAACTTTTCCGTTAGGAATGTCATAATCAAAAATTGTCTCTAATTTGCGTCCACCCCAAATTTTGGGTCTAAAATATGGATTTAAAAAAATTGCTTCCATCTATAATCACCTCATACTTTAAGTGTAAACTTTTATTTCAAAAATTTAAAACTATTATTTATAATTTAAAGATTAAAAATAAATAACATTTTACATGTATACAGTTTATAACCATTAATAGTTGACAAAAAGATATTTTAGTAAAAACTTTAAAAGATTATTTTTAAAAAATCTACTTTAAAACTTGCAATCCACTTTATTTACTTATTAATCCTTATTTATCAGCGTTTCTTGTTTATATACTTTTCTTATTTCTTTATCTAAAATATCATAGTCTGAATCTAATTTATTAATATGTTGGCTGATTTTTTTTAGATGTTGCCTATTTTTAACATCAAGTTTTTCTGTTGCTTTTTTTGGTATTTTAGATTCAATAAATTCAATCAATAATAAATCATTTACTTTAAAATTTAGTAAGTCTTTATTAATATCTTTTAAATCAATGTTATTTTCAAAATCTGTTATATAAAAAATGTTATTTGCCTTTTGCACAAAAAAATCTAAATCTGTCACTATTTTTTTAATTTTATCAAACTCTAATTTAGCATAACTTGTTCTTTTGGTATTTATCACTGCTTGAATTTTTGCGCTTTTGAATTCTTGATTTACTATATCGGAATAATCAATTAAAGAAAATAATCTTTTCATCCGATCAAGTTTAATGGCATTGTCTAAGTCATTTTGTTTACTTTGCTCTAACTGTAATTTTAGATTTTCAGATTGCTCTTTACTACTGACTTGTGTGTTAATGTACGCAAAAGCAATTGTAATTATACTGCCAAGATATGAACCCCAAAAGCTGAGCCAATCTGTTCTCTGCTTTAAATTACCAATAATTAAAAATAAAATACCTGGGATTGTTATAAAAGTACATAAAGCTAATATTAACCATTTGTTTTTTTGATAAAATTTTTTCACTTTATTCACCTCAAAGCAATCATACAAAAAACTGATTCTGATGACCAGCTTGGCAGTTGTAAATAAAAAACAAATTTTTATTTACCTACGTGCAAAATGATAGTATCGTAATAACCTACACATATTTATTAAAACATATAAAATCGCATTTTGACTTATGATACTAGAATTTTTTTATACAATTGGACTGTGCAAGAAGCTACATTGGTCTAAGATAGGTAAAGCAAAAAAAGTCAGTTGATATTCCTGTAGCAATTTGCAAGTAAAAAGGTTCAGCCGCGAAGGCTTAGCCTAATGAAGTAAGAATATAATTTAAGACAAAGACCCTTTAAGAATCTATTATTAAACCAGTTGCTTAAAAGCTTTGTATATTACATACAGAAGACCTATTCCTTGGCCTTAATGTTAATACGCTCAAACAAAAACCAGACAAATTGTTAGCAGTCGTGATAAAATTTAAAAAGTCAATGAACATTGGACGAATTTGCACACAGAAAAAGCTTGTAACATAAATGGTTACAAGCTTTTTAAAATGGAGGTGAGGAGAATTGAACTCCTGTCCAAACGCATCCTGTCACTAACATCTACGATTATAGTTATATTATTTGAACTTCACTAGTCCAAAACGCCATATAACAGGGCTAGAATGGGCTAGCTAATCTGCAATGACTCTTCTTAACTATTCAGATGAGGTAGTTAAACGTAACTCACTGAGTTGATACTTGATACCAGACGTGAGTAATCCGATAAAAAGCAACACATGTGCCTAAATTAGGCAGCTAATGCGTATGAATTTTCTTTATTTGCAGTTATAAAACTGTGACGTTTTTACGTAGACGTGACCTACGAACCGCAGTTAATGCAAATCTACGCCTGTCGAATCCCAAAACACCCCCGCTTTAGGATACTATTATTATAGCATACATCTTATTAACTGCTAATAGTTAGATTTATTTAGATAAAACAAATTTATTGAATGCTTGCTCAATGCCGTTTTCATCGTTTGATTCTGTCACATAGTCTGCATATTCTTTAGCTGCTGCTGATCCATTAGCCATTACTACCGAAATACCTGCAAAATTAAACATTGGTATATCATTACGTTCATCACCAATTGCCATAATTTCATTTGCCGAAATATTTAATTTCTTTGATAAAATTTTCAAAGCATTACCTTTATTAACATCTTGATGCATTACTTCTAAAAAATTATCAGCAGCCCGAACAACATAATTTTTTTGCCCAAATTTTTTGATTATTTCTTTTTCTACTTGGTCTAATTTGTCTTTTTCATCAGCAAACACTGCTTTAATAACCTGAGCAGTTTCACCTAATTCCGTCGGTGTCCTAATTAAAAGCCCAGCTCGATTTTCCCAAGCTTGAACAACTGTAACCCAACTAACATTGTGATTACTCGTAATAATTTGACTATCAGCATCAACAATATTATATGCAATATCGTGTTTATTAGAATATCGATCAATTTCTTTATAGGTTGAAAATTCTAATCCAGATTCGGCTAATTTTCTCCCAGTAACTGATTCGATTACAGCCCCGTTAAAGGTAATAACATATTGATTATCTGTAGTAATTCCTAATTCAGCCAAAAAGTGCTTAACACCAGCTAATGGTCTACCTGAACAAAGAACAACTTTAACTTGTTGACTAATTGCGCGTTTAATAACTGTTTTAGTTGATTCAAGTAGTACTCCATGGCTATTCAACAATGTATCGTCAACGTCAATTGCTACTAGTCTTATCATTTTTCCCTATACTTTCTTCATTAAATAGTTCTTGACTGCTTTTCTTAATCAGCCTTATTCTTTTGATTATGATAATACTTATATTAAATTATTATTGTTAATTACCATACCGACATAATTATATCATTCATAAACTAATCGGTTTTTATAAATATATTATTATCTATGTATATATCAAAATAAAAAGCCATTAAAAATTATTAACGACTTTTATTATATATTAAATTGTACCTAATTCAAATGGGCTAAACGAACAACATCACGTTCAATCATTAATTCTTCATCAGTTGGAATAATTAGCGCTTTTATCTTTGAATCAGGTTTTGAAATAAACTTCTCACCATTTGATTTGTTTGCTTCATAATCAGGATCTAAACCCATAAATTCAAATGACTGCATTATTTTCTCTCTAACGCCAGCATCGTGTTCACCTACTCCAGCGGTAAAGATAATTGCGTCAACACCTTCCATTTCAGTAATATATGAACCAACATATTGTCTAACTCTATTAACAAAAATATCACGAGCTAACTTTGCTTTATCATCTGAATTATTTTCTAGGTCACGCATGTCAGAAGAAATTTCAGAAATTCCTAATAACCCCGATTTATCATTTAAAATATCAATCATCTGATTAATATCAAGATTTTCCTTATTCATTATGTATTGTAAAACTGATGCATCAACATCACCTGAACGTGTCCCCATAGTAACTCCTGCAAGCGGGGTAAAGCCCATTGAAGTATCATATGACTTGCCATTTTTCACAGCAGTCACAGAGGCTCCTGACCCTAAATGACAAACAATTAATTTTAAATCTGCACGATCTTTATTTAACATCTCTGCAGCACGACCAACAATATATCTTACTGACGTACCATGAGCACCATATTTACGTACGCCATATTTTTCATAATACTTATAAGGAAGTGAATACATATAATGAACTGAATCTAATGTTTGATGGAACGATGTATCAAATACGCCAACTTCTGGGACATTAGGAAGCAATTTCATGAAGGCTTCTATTCCTTTTCCTTCAGCAACATTGTGCAAGGGAGCATATTCTTTTAAATCATAGATTTTCTGTAATTTTTCTTGATCAATTATGGCTGAATCAGGAAAATCTTCCCCACCTGCAACAATTCGATGCCCTACACCGACAATCTCGTCTAGATCAGTAACAACTTGATACTTCTTTAATGCTACCAGTAACAAGTTAACTGCAGCCTCTTGATCCGGAATAGAGACTTCATCAGTATGCTTTTCGCCATTTGGTAATTTAATTTCAAAAGAAGAGCCCTCAATGCCAACTCTATCAGCAATTCCTTCCGCCAATACTTGTTCTTCGGGAAGGGCAAATAACTTATACTTGAATGAAGAACTACCTGAGTTAATTGCTAAAACTTTTTTCATAAATGAGATTCCTCCACTACACACATACTTTTGACTTTTTCACAAATTAATGAATATTTTTAGTATACCACTCATTTAGGTTAACATTAAGCTTTATTAAGTCTTCTTCCTTTTTTAATGAGTCCAATTTTGTGAGTAAAACTTCACTATTTTGAACATTATTACCATGATTTTGAAACACTAAAATCGATTTTTGATTTGTCTTATTTTGGAATACATTATCTGGCAACTCAATAATTGCTCTTAAAAAGACCTTATCTGATAGCCATGGCATAAAGTCACTGCCACCTTTGCCAGTAAGGATTGCTTTAGGAACCACGAGGAAAGCATAGCCACCAGCTTTTAAATTTTTAATAATTTGTTCAATAAATAAAAGATGAGCAAACGAATGACCCTTTTCCGCTTTAGTAGCAAAATTATTAGCATTATCGTCAATTGGATAATACCCTATTGGCAAATCCGCTACAACAACATCTGGATTGGTAAATAACCATGGCGTTAAAGCATCTTGACAGTATAATTCGATGTCAAGCCCATTTAAATGGGCACCAATATCAGCAAAGCTAAGCATTTCTTCATCATTATCGATTCCCAGCAAGTGATAGTTCATCTTAGAATGATTTGCATGCTTTAACTGGTTAATTACCGAAAACAATAAATTTCCTGTCCCAATTGCTGGATCAGCAATTGTTATTTTTTTGTCAGGCAGCAATTTTTGCATAAACATTGCTACTATCGTTGCAACTATTGGTGGTGTTGGCATTTGATTAATATCTAAAGCATCTTCATTTACTGCCTTGAGTATTAAATAAATATATACTTGTACCTTTAATTGCTGTGACAACTTATCATAATTTAACTTTTTATACTTTTGGCTTAATTTTTCAACAGTCGCTTTATCCGGAGCGCCAAGTTCAACCTTAATTTGATTATTTTCAAGATTATCAAAGGTTTCAGTCAAAGCTTCACCAAAAGATACATTTAATGCTTTTTGTAAGTATTCTACACAATTTAAGAAATTTTCAAATAACTCTTCAATATTATTCATCACTTATTCCCCTTATCTTTTATCCATTTTAATAGAATGAAGGCAACAAGCGCAAGTAAATCAGTTATTTACCAAGTATTCAATTAATAATAAATCATTTTGCATGCTATCATGATATATATCCTGATAAAAGCGAATAAAAAGTAAACAAGTTGCTAAGACAAAAACACTACTGAGCAAGGTACTGGCTTTTACTTTCAATTTTTTTGTCTCCTCTTTCTTTTATTTTTGATTTAGCATCTAATTTAAAATATATTTCTGTACTACGATTATCTTTTTCTGTAATGCTTATTTTAATGTGATTATTCGTGGTAACAAAATTAGCTTTTTTAACTTCAAGTAAAAGTGGCATATGACCACCATCTGGAGTAGTGACACGTACCATATTTTTATAAAAATTCAATTTATATATCTTTGATTTATTATCATGATCAACCTTTACTATCCCAGCTTGCCTAGAAGTCGATATTTCTGGAAAAGGATAGGCTAGTTTCGTATCATCATCATGTAAAAAACGATTAAATTGAACATAAGCAAAAACCACATTATCAGTTTTATGGTCAGCCTTATCAGAAAGCATGATAGTTTTTAATAAATTTTGTAAAACCAAGACTATTAAAAGTGTGATTATAACAGCAAACATGGCCTCAGCTAATACAAAGCCTTTATTTTTTGACAAGATAAGTTTCTTGGCTTGTCTTATCATATACACTACTAGCACCTCGCAATTCATAAACTCGATCATGAACTTTAACTTCCTTTAGATCGAGTTTTTTTAAAATATGCCAGGCATAGGCTCGATCAGTTTTTAACTCCATCCTTTGTTCTATGCTTCGACCTTCCCCTATAACTAGCGCCATTAATGATACACCAGCAATGGCAATAGCTAAGGCGGTTATACCTTCAGCCATTAAAAAACCTTTTAGCTTATTAAGTATCATCGATTGGCCGCCCCCAAGTCATTTGTAACTTAATTCTTCTAGTATTTTTATGGTTTGTAATCGTTATTGTGTGAGCTGGTAGCGAGCCATTGGGTGATATTTGCAATAAAGCCAGATTATATATTTCTATATCATTAGCAACCTTTAGTTCTCGGTAATATTTTTTGCCAATTAAAATGAGACTTTTGGATACTGGATAATATCTAATAATAATGGCTTGATGCCGAATAGTCGAAATTCGTGCCGCTTGTTCAATCGAGCTTTTAACTTCCTTAGTTGTATTATCTAAAATCAATCTTTGATTATAGGCTTTGAGCTGAACTACTCCTAATAAAGTTAAGGTAAGAGTTATAGTCAAAGTAATAATTATTTCAACAATAGTAAAAGCAGGTAAGCTATTTCTAATTCGAATTCTTTTCAACCACACCATTAGATACCACATAATTTTTAGCTTTATCAAGTTGCTTCTTGGTCAAATAGCCATCATCAAACATATTTTTAAAATTTATTTCTTTACCATTACGATCTTTATCATCTTCATAAAGATTAACTTGTGTTTGTAAAGTAGTTTTAAAAGCATCATCAGTTCTTTCACTGGCACTTTCTTTTTGCTTAGTCAAATTAGGAGCAATTATAATTAATAGCATCACAATAATTGCAATAACTACTACCATTTCAATTAAAGTAAAGCCCTGAGGCTTTTCAGCTTTAGTAATAATATCTAAAAGATGTTTTTTAATTCTGTTTTTCATTACAATTCACCTCAAATATTTTGCATCATTGCATACATTGGCAACAATAGTTTTAAATACATCCCAATAATACATAACCCAATTAGAATAAAGCAGAATGGCTGGACATTAACAATCAATTTTTCAATATCACTTGTCAAATCTGAAAATAAAGTACGTCCCAATAAAAGGCAACGTTGGCTCAAATCTGCTTTTTTTGATCCTACCTGCAATAACAATAATAATTCATCGGGTAAGAAATATTCCTGGACAATTATGTCAGCTAGTTTTTTACCAGAATTGAGCTGACTAGCTATTTTCTCACCTATAAACTGCTGAAGCGAGCCTTGCTCTTGATTTTCAGCATACTCACATATTTTTTGTAAAGAAAAACCACTTGCTAACAGAAGTCCCACATCATAAATTAACAAATATTTTACATAGAGTTTAACTAACGAACCAATGACTGGGTAATGAGCTAATTTATACAAAGAATGGTAATCCTGCTTTTTTAATAACATTAAGACTCGTATCAGATAATATACAAAGCCCAAACTTAAGAATAATAGCCCCAACAGCATGAGATCACCTGTGTGTTCATCAGAATTGGCAAACTGGTTTGAAACGAAAGTTTGCATAAAAAATAACAATAAAATCATCATTACTACTAATACAAAAGGATAAGACAATTCCGTCTTCAATTTCTTTTCTTGTTCACATTTTAAGCGATTTAGTGTAGCTAACTGCGACAAGCATTCTACTAAACTGCCTTGTTCTAAAGCAAGATCAATTTGCGTCACTACTGTTTTTGAAAAACCAAGTTTAAGCATTAAATTACTCAATTTATTTCCTGCTTGAACTTTCTGATATAACTTATCAATTAAATTCTTACGACTTGGCCATAATATTGGCATTAACTCTAAGCTAGCATTTAATGAAAAACCGTTAGCTAAACTATGATGTAAGTAATCAAGAAAATTTAATCGTTGCTCTTGTGTCAACTTATCCTTTCTTAAATTGTTCAAATACTTGCGCACTAATTTCACCCTTTTCTTTTAATTCACTTAGATTTTCATACCAGCTAATATATTCTTTACGCTTTTTACAAGTAAGCTGTTCTTGTAAGAATTCCCCACTAGCAATATCCATTAAACAAGATAAGTGATCCTTAGTCGGTAAAAGGCGCTGATAACAAACTGCTGTTATGCAATTATAAAGTTCATTAATATTGACATGTAGACTTTCAAGTCGCAGAATCGTTTGCAAAGTACTTTTAGCATGCACAGTTGCAAATACCAAATGCCCACTTAAAGCAGCATCAATCGCCAAGCGAGCAGTTTTTTCATTCCTTATCTCCCCAATAATTAAAATATCTGGGCGATGTCTTAACGCGGCTTCTAATAAACTTGAATATGTGATTTCAGCATTTAAATTAACCTGTGTTTGCAAAAAACTAGCTTCATGAATTTCGACAGGATCCTCTATTGTCATTACCATTTGCTTTTGCCCTACATATTTAGCCAATTTATACATTGTCGTAGTCTTACCTGAACCTGTGGGACCACTTGTAACTATTAAGCCACGTTGATGTGTTAGCATTTTTAAATGTTCAATTTGATTTGGAAAAAAATAATTACTATGGTCAATTTGATAAATAATTCTAATAACCAAAGATTCATAATCGTTAAAATCACCGATGCTTGATAAGCGCAAAAAATAATTTTTTCCTTGATAAGGATATTCGAATGCTCCTACCTGTGGTCGCCGATGTTCTGCAATATCCATTTGAGCTATAAATTTTAAATAATTTATAATCTCCATCCCTTCGTTAACCGTAAAATCAGCTTGGCTAGTAATTCCATCAGTAGTACGCAAGTTGACAACTAACTTTGTCCTTCGCACCAAAAAAAATAGATCACTGGCATGAGCTATAATTGCTGCTTCAATTAATGAGTTAACCACTTGCTTGATTTGCATAAAAACCTCCTTTTTTGTGTCAATATTAAATACGCAAAAAAGAAAAAATTGTTTGCCGAGATTATAATTTTTTAGTAGTGTATAAAATTGTTTAACCAAACTCAAAAAATAATAAAAACGCAAATCACAGTAAACTATGCTTTGCGTTCTTATTAAGATTTAATTTTTAAATTTCATTTACTTTATTTATAGTAGGCAAAATGATAAAACCAGCATAATCAAGACACCACTAATCATTGGTACAGCTGTACGGCGGATAATTTGACCTGGTTCTAAATGTGTTGCTCCAGACACAATTAAAATTACCGCAGCTACTGGTGAAACTGCCCGCAACAAATTACCAGCCAACTGTAGTGGTACTGCTAATTGCTGGGGCTCAATTCCGGCTGACTTGGCTAATGGAACAATCAGCGGAATAAGGGCAAAGATAAGAGCTAGCCCACTACCACTTAATAGGACAATTATTGCGGTCAAGATTACCATTATTAATGGCAATAAAATGCCAGCACCATGAATATTAGTCATTAACTTTTGAATTATGGTCATAATTCCCACAGCATTTAACCCCTGTACATAAGTTTGAGCTGCAATTAACAAAACAACAATCCCCATGGCATTACCCATTCCCTTAATAAAGGTATTGGTATCGTTTAAAACTTGCTTGGTATCTTTTTTATTAATTAACTCAATTATAATCGCCACAATCCAACTAATAATAGTCACTGATTGCACATTCATCGTTAAATTTCGACCTTGAGTAACATTAAAAATAAAATCTATTATTAAAATAATAATTGGCAATAAAGGCAGTAGCCCGTAAATAAAGCGAACAAACTTACTGCCAACCACTTGGGTTTGTTGTTTATCATCATCTTTTAACCCATATTGAGCCAATTCTGCTTGATAACTGAGACCTTGACCATCTTTTTTATCCTCATGTTTTTGCCAAAAATAATGAACAATTGCCATTAACAACAAGGTTGGAATTGAAATTAAAGCATGATAACTAAATACGTATTGCGTTACTGACATTTTTAAAGCTGCAGCAATTGCGACATTATCAGAACCAAGTGGAGTGGGAATAATCGTTGCAGTAGTAGCAATTACAGCTGCGGCAGTTAAGCGACTCATTCCCGCTGTCCGCAAAACAGGATATAGTGTTGCCAATAAGATAATTGCCAAGTTAGCAGCACTGGGAACTACCAAAGAAAGGATATTTCCCATTAGAAAAACAATTGGCACTAATAAGTATACTGATTTAATTCCTTTCATTGTCGAAGTTAAACCACCAATGGTTACATTATTAGCTCCAATACAAGTCATATACGAACTATATCCAGCCAGTAGCAAAATAACAAATCCTGCTTGCGACAAAGTCGTTGTAAATTGATCAATAATCACTTGAATTGGCTGTAACAATTGATTGGCAACTGGCTGTAATAGGCTAATCTTATTCCCCATAAAGACGCCGCAGTACAATAAAACTAACCCAAGTGCAAATAATACAATTTTAATATCCATTTTTTTAGATAACATGTAAACTAAAACTATTACTGACAATAGCGTCAAAATAACTGCAATAAGCTGATTCATTTTATCTCTCCTTAGCAAGCCTTTTTTAGAGCATTTATAAACCACTCAATAAATTGGTCAACATCTACCTTAGTACCAATCAAAGCATTATTAGATTGTTGTAACTTATTATTAAAGTCCATTAGAGACGCGCCATAAGTAAATCCTGCTTGCGTCACTATTTCAACGTGAGTTGCTACAAATTCAAACATATCTGGTTGTAGCAACATTGCAACTGCTAGAGCATCATAAATTTTTAATCCAGTCGCAAAACTACCTCCACGATAACGTTTAAATAAGCTATAAAACATTGCACCAACTTTACCCAAATTTTTGATTTTTTCACTAATTTCTGGTTTAATTTTTGCTTGCATCCCCAATTCTAACGGTGCCACACGAATTTTTAATCCACTTTCAAAAACAATTTTAGCTGCTTCTGGATCGCTGGCAATATTAAATTCTGAAAAAATACCATAATTACCTCTGCCAATACTACCTCCCATAATTATTATTTCTTCAATTTGGCTAAAGTCTTCAGGATAAAGACGGAGATATAAAGCAATATCAGTTAAAGGAGCTATTCCTACAAGTGTTACTTTATTTTTCGTTGCAGTCACAACTTCGTGAAATGCTACTGGGGCTATTTTATTTTCAAGAATAAGATCCTGATTAGGCTCAGGAAAGTCATAACCATCCATACCAGATTTTCCATGAACTGCTACTGCATCGATTGGGTGCTTAATTAGTGCACGACTACAGCCTGGTACAACTGGAATTTCTTTTTTAAATAATGTTTCAAGCTTCAAAACATTATTTAAAGTTTGATCAATTCCAACATTTCCTGCAGCTGCAGCAATCAATTTAACATCCAATTGTTTGCTAAACAATAAAATTGCAATTGCCACAGCATCATCAATACCAGGATCTGTACTCAAAATTATAGGTTTCTTCATTCAATAGCCTCCTTAGCCTTATAACTCATATTGTGAGCTTTTTATTAAGAAAATATAAATTTTCAACAATTGATATTTACGAATTATACCATGTATATTACGAATTATATTATAAAAATTTAAATAATTTACTTTTTTTCAAGCAAAAGGCGAACTATTATGTATATAAATGTAAAAATAAATCGTTTATACTACAAATTAAGGTAATTTAAACAAAAAGACCTTGAGCAAATAATTGCTCAAGGTCTTTCTAACTTACTTAATTAATCCTATTCTTCACTAGCTGCTGTATAAACGTTCTGCACGTCATCATCATCTTCTAAAGCTTCAACCAGATTATCAAATTGTTCCTTCTTATCTTCTGGTACAGGAGTTGTATTTTCTGGAATCATAGTTAATTCAGCATCAGCCAGTTTATAACCTGCCTTTTCCAGGGCATCCCTAACTTGGGCAAACTGCTTAGCATCAGTATAAATTTCATAAGCTTCAGCACTAGTTTGTAAATCTTCACCACCAGCATCCATCACATCAAGTAACATCTGATCTTCATCAGCATCAGTAGTTGTGCGATCAATTACAATATAACCCTTACGGTTAAACATGTAGGCAACTGAACCTGTTGCACCAAGTGAACCACCATTACGCGTGAAAGCCACTCTCACACTAGAAGCTGTCCTATTTTTGTTATCAGTTAAAGCTTCAACAAAAACAGCAACACCACCTGGAGCATAGCCTTCATAAGTAATCTCATCATAGTGCTCATCTGAATTACCTTCAGCCTTTTTAAGTGCGCGGTCAATATTGGTCTTAGGCATATTATTTGCATGTGCCTTATCCATTACCATCCGCAAATTAGGATTTCCGGAAGGGTCAGGACCACCATTCTTTGCAGCCATATATATTTCACGAGATAATTTTTGGAAAATCTTACCTCTTTTTGCGTCTTGCGCATTCTTGCGGCCTTGAATATTGTGCCATTTTGAATGTCCTGACATGAGAATCCTTCTTTCTTTTTCATCATATTTAACGATATAATCTTACCGCATAGACTAATAAAATTCAATACCAGCAATTGATTAAGCACATTTTTTTATATTTTTGCCTTATTAGCTAAGAAATTATAATTTTATCTAGTCAATATTCTTTTTAATTAGTAAAATGAGAACATTGATTATTATAAAAGGAGATAGTTTAAGTGGAGGAAATAAATTCAAACCAAAAATATATATCTTGGCCAATATTGACATTAATGGCATTTTGCACGGTCATTGGTCTTGATGATATCATGTACAATTTTCAAAACCAAGGAATGCCAGTAGTCACATCATGGATTATTATGTGTCTTTTTTATGTTATTCCCTATTCATTAATGGTTGGGCAACTTGGATCAGTTTTTGACCATGAAGGTGGTGGGCTTTCTTCATGGGTACGCGGAACTAATGGCGAATTTCTCGGTTATTTTACTGCCTGGACTTACTGGGCAGCATCAATTCCCTATGCTGTCGATTCAGCTAACGAAATAATTGTAGATATTGGTTGGGCAATAACTGGCTCAGAAAAATTCCAAAGCCAAATTTCAAATACAAAATTTGCTTTGATGACCTTTGCGATGTTTATTATTTTTATTGTAATTGAACACTATTTTTCAAGATCGATGGAAGTTTTATCCACTATTGGTGGTGGACTTATGTTGATTATGACATTAATGTTTGTCTTTTTAGCCTTTACTGGACTAGTAAGATCTGGTGGACATATGGCAACTCAACCTTTTACCTGGCGAACATTAATTCCTAAGTTTGACATGCATTATTGGACAACAATCGCTATGCTTATTTATGCGTTAAATGGTTGCGAATTAGTTGCTCCATATGTTACGCAAATGAAGAAGCCAAAATCAGATTTTCCCAAGGCAATGATTGCTTTGGCCTTAATGACCATCTTTTTAACTGTTTTTGGCTCCTTTGCTCTCGGAATTTACTTTAACAGTTATCATATTCCTAATGATTTAAAAATGAATGGTGCATACTATGTTTTTGATATGGTGGGGCACCAATATGGTTGGGGCAAAACGCTACTTTATGTTTGGGCATGGACTTCTGTCTTTTATAATGCAGCACTGCTAGCTGTTTTACTCGATGCAATGACTAGAATGTTGATTTCAGATACAGGCGATAAATATATGCCTCATTTCTTGCAAAAGAAAGACAAAAATGGTTTGCCAATTAATGGTTACATTTTAACTGTTGCCTTATCAGCTTTTATCATGCTTTTAGGAATTTTTTTGCCAGATATGAATGATATTTTTAACTGGTTACTCAACTTAAATGGCATTATTTCTCCTGGAGTGACATGTTGGATTTTCTTCTCCTTTATGCAGATTAGAAAAAATTCGCAAAAATTCCCATCAGATTATGTTTTCTTAAAAAATGACAAACTTGCCTACTTAGCCGGATTATTCCTCCTAATAGTAACTGCTGTTGCAACAATTTTAGGAATTGCTCCTCAAGACATCAAAGAATTTAGCGGTTATTGGTGGTACGAACTAATTATTAATATTATTGCCGTCGTTGTTTTAATTGGATTAGGGGTCATTTTGCCAAGCATTAGGCGCAGAGAAGAAGAATACGGCATTGCCTTTAGTCGAAACCAATGGATTACTATTTTCACTTTAGTTATTGGCTCAATTATTTTTGATTTATACTTAGGTGACAAAAATAAACTTTTTGGCATTAACTCAATTGCTATTGGGCAAATAAAACTGGGGATTAATATTGTCTTGATTATTAGCGAAACTATATTGGCTGTTTTGCTATGCTGGCTTATAGGTCGTAGAAAGCCTACTGTAAAATAAAATTTAATTAGTAAATTCAAAAAATAGCTTCATTATGTTAAATGAAGCTATTTTTGCTTTAAAATATAGATTAGGACATTATTAACTATAAAATAAGGAGTTTAAACATGACACTTTTACCTTTTAAAGCTGTTGCAGTCGACATGGATGGGACTTTTGAAAATGATGACAAACAATTTGACCAGCAGCGTTTTGAAAAAATATTAACCAAATTACGCAAACAGCATGTTCACTTTATTGTATCAAGTGGACGGCCCCTCTCTCGATTACAACGAGATTTCTACGACTTTTTAGATCGAATTGATTTTGTCGCTGACAATGGCTCAATTTTAACCCAGGATAATAAAATTATTTCACGACATGTTTTTACTTACCGCACTGGAATCAAGTTGATTAATTTTATTGAGACAAATTATCCAGAAATTAATATTGCAGCCAGTGGCTTAGAACGAGCATATGTTAACAAAAAAGCGCCAATTCAATTTAAAAATTTAATGCATTTCTTTTATCCCAATGCCATTGATATTGGAGATCTAAGGGATATTCCTACCAGTGATAGTTTAACTAAACTCACATTGAAATGCTCCTCAGAATTGGCTAATGACTTGGAACGAAAATTTAATCAAAGCAATCCCGAAAGAATTCACTGTACAACTAGCGGATTTGATAATATCGATGTCATGCCCGCAAATGTCAACAAAGGGCAAGGTTTGAAATATTTTTTACGCTATTTCAATATCAAACCAGCAGAACTAATCGCTTTTGGTGATGGCATGAATGATAAAGAAATGATAGAACTGGCCGGCTTAAGCTATGCTATGCGTAACGGGGATGAGCGTCTTAAAAAGATTGCTAAATATGAAGCACCGAGTAACAATGAGATGGGCGTTTTACAAGTACTTGAAAAATATTTAGCTTAAATATAGTTAGTAAAATAAAAAATATTTTTTAACACGAAGGATAAATCTTATGAGTTACATTGAAGTTCAACATAATATTAAACGCTATCAAGCAGGTGACACCGAAATTTTAGCAAATAATGATGTTAGCTTTTCGATTGAAAAAGGTGAGCTAGCAATTATTTTAGGGGCATCTGGTGCTGGCAAGTCAACTATGCTTAATATTTTAGGGGGAATGGATACTAATAGCTCTGGAAATATAATTATTGATGGAGAAAATATTGCCAATTATAATCAGCTTCAGCTAACCAACTACCGCCGCAATGATATTGGTTTTGTTTTTCAATTTTATAACTTAATTCAAAATTTAACTGCTAAAGAAAACGTGGAGCTTGCTGCTGAAATTGTTGCAGATGCACTTGATCCTGTTCAAACTCTAATTGACGTGGGATTAAAAGCACGCGTTAATAATTTCCCAGCAGAATTATCTGGCGGTGAGCAACAAAGAGTAGCAATTGCTCGTGCCATTGCTAAAAATCCCAAAATTCTACTTTGTGATGAGCCAACTGGAGCGCTTGACTATCAAACTGGGAAAAACGTTTTACAAATAATTGCTAATATGAGTCGCAACCATGGCACCACTGTAATTATTGTGACACACAATAGCGCCCTTGCCCCAATTGCCAATCGTGTAATTCATTTTCATGACGGGCAAGTAACAAAAGTTACCCAAACTAAGCATCCTGAAAATATAGCTAATATTAAATGGTAGAAAAGATTAACAATGAAAAAAATAATTTGGAAAGATTTTTGGCAATCTATTAGACAGACTAAAGGGCAGTTTTTGTCAATCATGGCTCTAATGCTCATCGGTTCCTTTGCTCTTGTGGGACTGTTTGTCACTGGACCTAATATGCGAGCAACCGGAAATCATTATGCCCAAAAATTAAACACACCTGATTTAACCATTGTTTCTAATTATGGGCTTGATAAACAAGATGCGCAAAAAATACGTAAGCTTAAGGGACTTAAAAATGCAGAATTTGGTTATATGACTGATGCTGTATTAAAAAATAGTCATGATAGCTTTCGCATCTTTTCTAAACCCCAAAAAGTTGGACTTTATCAAGTCATCAAAGGTCACCTTCCTCAAAAGTCAGATGAAATTGCCATTACTGATTACTACCGCTTAAAATATAAACTGGGCGCAACAATTAGCTTTCATGAAAAAAAGAATATTTTAGGAACTACTTTTTTAAAAAATAAAAATTTTAAAATCGTTGGCTTTGTTCGCTCAAGTCAAATTCTCTCGAACGTTAATCTTGGTCAAAGTAGTAGCGGCACTGGAGAGCTTAAAGGCTATGCGGTAGCCATGCCTCAAGCTTTTAATCAGACTGTCTACACAGTAGCCAACCTGACTTATCAGGATTTAAGGGGGCTTGACTCATATGGCAAAATATATGCTAAACGCCTAGGTCAACATAAGAAAGTTGCACAACAAGTTCTAAAAGAAGAAACACCTCAACGCGAAAAACGCATTAAAAAAATGGGCTTACAGCTGCTAAAGGCAAGAGCACAAACTTTGGCATTGGCCCACAATAAGTTAACCACTGCTAAGCAACAACTGATAGTTGCCCAAAATAAGTTAAGCTCACAAGAAAGCAAACTCAAACAGCAAGCTAGCCAAGCAACTTCACCACAAATGCAGGCAAATTTGCAACAAGCACAAATTAAATTAAACACTCAAACGCAAGAGTTACAAAAGCAAAGCTATGCTTTAAAACAAAAAGCAGCAACTGCTCAGAAAAAAATTAATGCTGGTATTCAAAAAATCACCAAAGCAAAAATGCAAATTAAGACGCTAGTTTTAAATTATAGTGTTTACAACCGCCGCGAATTACCAGGTGGTGAAGGAACTGTCGTTTATACTACAGTGGCTCAAGTAGTGGAAGACTTAGCTAAAGTTTTTCCCATTTTCTTGTATTTTGTTGCTGCCTTAGTTACTTTTACCACCATGAATCGCTTTATTGATGAAGAAAGAATAAATTCTGGCACACTAAAAGCTCTTGGATACAGCAATACGGTAGTCATTAGTAAGTTTATTTTTTATGGCTTCTTATCAGGGACAATCGGCACAATCATTGGTGTCTATCTAGGCCATACATTATTACCGCAAATTGTTTACCACGCTTATTATCAGTCAATTACCCTTCCAGCAATTGAAGAACATTTTTATTGGCAAATTAGCCTGATTGCTCTCTTATTATCGTGGATTAGTTCCGTTTTACCTGCATATTTAACGGCCAAAAATGAGTTTAAAGAAAAGCCAGCAGCTTTACTTTTACCTAAGCCACCAGCCGCTGGCTCTAAAATTTTACTTGAACGTTGCCCTTTAATTTGGAACAAGTTGAGTTTCACTCATAAAGTTACTGCTCGTAATATTTTTCGTTACAAAAAACGAATGTTGATGACAATTTTTGGTGTTTGTGGAGCAGCTACTCTTTTATTTGCGGGCTTTGCCGTAAAAAATTCAATTAGTAACATGAATGAGCGCCAATTTTCTGAATTAATCCACTATAACCTGATTGTGGCTGAAAAAGCACCCGTCACCGCTAAACAAAAAAAAGTAATTAAAACCAAATTGCATGCTACTAACATCGCTGCTGAAATGCCTATTTATTATGAATCAATGACCAAAGTTGCCGGAAAAAATGGTGATACCCAAGAAATAACCTTAATTGCACCCAAGTTTAGTCAGCAACTAAAAAAATATGTTCAGTTAAATAATCGCCGCAGTCACCAATCCCTTACTTTAGACAATAACGGTGTCATCATTTCTGAACGCTTAGCCAACTTATTGCAAATTAAAGAAGGTGACCAGATTACTTTGACTGACAAGAATAATCAGCAACGTACGATGAAAGTTGCAGGAATAAGTGAGATGTACATGGGACATTTTATCTTTATGAATCAAAGACAGTACGAACATATTTTTACTAAAAAATATACTTCCAATGCTTACTTGGTTAACTTAAAAAATAGTCAGCCAGCTAATACCAGAAAAATTGCTGCTAAATTTATGAATTTAGCTGGCGTTGGTAATGTTGTTCAAAATACTGCTATCAGTCAAGAACTAGATGTAATTGTCCAATCTTTGAACATGATTATGATTGTCTTAATTGTAGTCGCTGGATTTTTAGCAATTGTTATTTTATACAACTTGACCAATATTAATATTGCAGAACGTATTCGCGAATTATCAACGATTAAAGTACTAGGTTTTTATAATAATGAAGTTACCCTCTATATCTATCGTGAAACTATTTTATTAACAATTATCGGTATTCTAATCGGATACTTTATCGGCGATTTACTCTATCGTTATATTCTTTATGTCGTACCACCAGCTAATGTCATGTTTAATCCAGCACTTTCTGCTTCAAGTTTTTTGTGGCCACTAGGAGTAATTGGCATCGTTACGCTAATTCTTGGGTTTATTGTTAACAATAAGTTGAAAAATTCAGATATGCTCGAAGCCTTAAAATCGGTTGATTAGGCTTAAAAGAAGTTAATATTAAAAGCCAAATCCAATATAATTTCGGATCTGGCTTTTAATATTTCTGTATTTTAATCATCATTTATATCATTCAATCTTTCTTACAATTATTAATTGCTCGTTGCTTAATTTTATATATCAATGGTCCCTTTGCATCAGCATAATCCTGCACCGTTGGCCAGCACCGGGTTGCTAGTTTTTTTAAAACTCTTGATATTTTAACCGATCGGTATCATTTTTTCTTAACCAATCACGAAAGAGGATTAAGTCTTTAGCTTCTTGACTACCCGGACCATATACATGAAGATGTACAGCAGGATCAATGCCAAGAAACATTCGATGCTCTTGAAATTCCGGCTCCCGAATTCGTAAAATATAACCAGCTTGTTGCAATTGCAGAGCGTAACTTGCTTCAGCACTAGGATGAGGAACAACCAATAAAATATCAATAATGGGCTTAGACATAAGTCCCGTAACGGCAGTAGAACCAATATGCTCAATTTTTAAAGCCGTCGAACCTAAAGCTTGTTGAATTTTTTCCTTTTCAGTTTGAAAAATACTGGGCCAGTTATTGTTATATTTAACCAACTTAACCGACTGATTTTGTTTAACTTGACCAACTGTTACTTGTTATAAATATTTTAGAGATGTCATTTTCTACCCTTAAAATAAAAAACTAATTAATTTAAATAGTCAAATAATATTTTTATGTTATAATGTTAACAAAGCTTTAATGTAAATCAACAAAAGATCTCCAACTTAACCTGTAAAATCATGATGTCACCCTTCCTTAATAGTGACACTTAAATTTACACTAATTTTGGAGAATTTATTTTGAAAAATATCTTAGAAGTAAAACATTTAAAAAAGATTTATCATAACAAGCAGGAAGAATTTCATGCTCTAGAAGATATCTCTTTTAACATTAAAAAAGGACAAATCATTTCATTACTTGGTCCTAATGGTGCTGGTAAAACAACGATTGTTTCAATTATTGGCGGCTATTTACTGCCAACCCAGGGACAAGTATTGCTTAATGGGCAAAATATTATTGGCACAACCCATCACCCGCATATAGGTGTCTCTTTTGGCGGTGAGCTCGGTTTTTACCATCGAGCAACTGCCGCCCAAAATCTGGCTTTTTTTGCCGATTTGGCGCGAGTGCCATACCGCCAGCAAAAAATTGAAATCACTCGCGTACTAGAAATTGTTAATTTAAGCAATGTGGCAAAGAAAAAAGTCGGGCAATTTTCTAAAGGTATGACGCAGCGGCTGCATATTGCGCGCGCACTCTTAGGTAACCCACAACTGCTTCTGCTCGATGAACCAACTAGCGGACTCGATGTCGAAATTGCTAAAAGCATTCGCGATACAATTAAAAATCTGGCAGATCTGGGAATCAGTATTTTACTAACCAGCCATACCATGTCTGAAGTAGAAGCTTTAGCTGACCAAATTATCTTAATTGGTGCTGGGCGCATTTTTTCTACTGGAACAGTTGAAGACATTGTTAAAGAGTCACAGGTGAGCCATATCGACCGCCCTGCGACCTTAGAAGAATCATACTTAGCCTTAGCACCAGAATTGCGGAGGAAATAAAATGAGATTTGTCCGCCTGTTTTGGTTCCATTTTAAAGAATATTTGTCAGATCAATATTTTGTCACTTTGACTTTGACGAGTACCCTGTCCATCTTTTTGGTGCAATATACGCTCGCCTATGCCAATCATCAATTAACCAACACTAGTGTATGGTTACAAAGTGCAATCTTTGGCATGTGGTCTTCTTGTACCACTGCTGCTGGCAGTATCGGCTTTGAAAGATACAAGGGAACTTTACCTTATTTAATTAATAACGCTTACGATGAACGCTTGTCTTTAATTGCTTTATTATTACCAGCTTCAACCTATGGCTTAGCAGCTTTTCCGCTAGCATGGTTGCTTGCCCAACTTTTAGGGGTTACAACTGACGCAATTACTTTCAAGTTTAGTTTAACTGTTATTTTATTATGGCTAGCCATGGCAACTATGGGAATTTTTATTGCCTCTTTCTTTACCCTCACTCCCAATGCCATTACTTATGAAAGTTTGATTGGTATACCACTTGTTCTACTTTCGGGTCTCTTTGGCAATCCTAATTTTTTGCGGCCATTTATAAAAATCGCCCAGTGGTTTATTCCCATGACAACTCCAATAGCCACTTTAACTGGCACTAGTTCAACCTTTAATTGGTCGGCTTATTTTTCTAGTTTAATAATTTGGTTTTTTTTAATAATTTTAATGGTTAAAAAAATTAACCAGTTAGCACGTAAGAAAGGAGAATTAAATTTAATCTAATGCTTAAAACACAATTTTCATCATTATCATTTTTGGCAAATTGGCGCACTATCCTAGTTTACTTTTTTATCACACCTTTTGTTGACATGATCCTTTTAGTTTTAATTGATATGCAATATACCGGTCACTTTAACTGGTCCATCGCTTTAGCATCAATTGCCATTGATGCCACTAATCTTTCAATGACGACCATGACCCAATCACTAATTACCGATGCCAACTTAGGAATTGACTACGAAATGATTGCCCAACGGCCTTTTAGCTTACGTTACTGGACAAATAAAGTTTTCGTAGCCTTGATAGCTGGCTTTATTCTAGCAACATCTAACTTAACCCTGGCCCTAATTTTTGGTGCCCCACTGGTAATTATTAATCGCACTATCCTAGTCTTACCCTTACTATGTTTATTTGGCATAATTTTAGGCTTTACTGCCTGGGCCATTAGTTGGGAAATGAATGACCCATATTTTCTGTCAAATCTGATCAGTTCGGTAATGAGTTTAGTTGCCGGAATTTTAGTAGTTATTTCGGCCTATCCCAAATGGCTAGAAAAAATTGCGCTACTCTTCCCTTTTTATGGTCCTATTAATTTAATTAAGTTTAAATATGCCGATTTAAGCAGTAGTCTTTTAGTTACCCTAATTTGGTTAACAATTGGAATTATAACTTATATCATACAAAGCAAACATGTGTTAAAGACCAGACATCATAAATATAATTAAGCAAATTATTACTTTTTCTAACTTAAGCTAAAAAATGGCTCAAATAAAAAGCGGCTACTTTAACAGTATCCGCTTTTTATTATCACTTAAGTATTTATATTTTACTTTTACCTAATAAAACCGAGCTAATAACAACTGATAATGAACTAAAGGCCATTGCCAAACCAGCAATTTCTGGACTTAAAATCAAACCAACTCCAGCAAAAACGCCAGCGGCAATTGGAATACCTATAATATTATAAATAAAGGCCCAAAACAGGTTAAGCTTAATTCGCTGAAAAGTCTTCCGGCTCAGTTTTAATGCACGTACCACTGCTGTCAAATCATTATTCATTAAAACAATACCACCAGCATCTATTGCCACATCTGTACCGGATCCCATTGCAATTCCAACATTTGCTTGTGTTAATGCGGGCGCATCATTAATCCCATCACCCACAAAAGCCACATAATGTTTTTCTTGTAATTTTTTAATAACATCTGACTTATCGGTGGGTAAGACACCAGCGATTACCCGCTTTATGCCGACTTGCTCGGCAATTGACTGTGCTACTTTTTGATTATCACCAGTTAACATTACGGTTTGCAAACCCATTTGTTTAAGCTCGCTAATCGCTTCTTTTGCGTTCTTTTTTGGCGCATCTTGAATTGCAATTAAGCCAATGACTTCATTTTGAACTGAAACAGCAACAACCGTTTTAGCTGCTGTCTCTAATCTCTCTGCCTCATTGGCCAAACTTACAGAAATTTTCAAATTAGCAGCAGATACTAATTTGCCAATGTAGACAGATTCAGTCCCAATTTTCCCACAAACGCCGCGTCCCTCTAGAACCTGAAAGTCACTAACAACTGCAGGTACTATCTTTTCTTTGTTGGCATAGGTAATAATTGCAGCCGCCAGTGGGTGTTCCGATAACTTTTCTAATCCAGCAGCAATTGGCACTACCTGTTGCTTGTTACCAATTAGATCAGTTACTTCAGGTTTGCCTTCGGTTAACGTGCCAGTTTTATCAAAAACCATTGTTCCAATATGATTAACAGCTTCAAGAATTTCACCATTTTTGATCAAAATTCCCATCTTGGTTCCTCGGCCAGTTCCAACCATTAAAGCAGTTGGCGTAGCTAAGCCTAGGGCACAGGGACAGGCAATTACCATTACACTAACGGCATAATTAAGTGCAGTTGGAATGGCTTGTCCTAAGAAGACATTCCAAACAACAAAAGTAGCAATAGCAATAATTAATACAGTTGGTACAAAAATATTGGCAACTTTATCTGTCAATTTTTGTATTGGAGCATGACTACTTTGTGCCTTTTTGACGATTGCAATAATTTGAGCAAGCATTGTATCATTACCAACTTTTTCAGCTGTAAAAACAAACGAGCCTGTTTGGTTGATTGTTGCTCCGATTACCTGGTCACCAACTGTCTTTGTCACAGGCATGCTTTCACCTGTTATCATTGACTCATCAATATTTGATGAACCTGAAATTATCTTTCCATCAACCGGAATTTTTTCACCAGGCTTTACCTGGATTAAATCATTTTTAACGACTTGACTAACGGGAATTTGAATAAAATCTTGCCCACGCTTAACAAGAGCATTTTTTGCATTTAAGTTAATTAGTTTACTTATAGCGCTAGAAGCATTGCTACGCATTTTTTCTTCTAACACTTGACCTAGTAAAACGAATGTAATAACAAAAGCGGCCGTTTCAAAGAAAACCGGTCGCTTCGTCAACATTGCATAAACACTATAAATGTAAGTCGTTAATGTCCCAAGCGCAACCAATGTATCCATGTTGGCATGATGCTTTAAAAAAGCAGCCCAAGCACTTGTAATAAATTGACCAGCAGCAAGAAACATAATAATGCTTGTAAGCACAAACATTGTCCAATTACCACCTGGGAGCATCCAACCCGTGAAGGGATGAATGATCATTTCTAACAACATTGGTATTGATAGGATTAACGATGTCCAAAATCGTGTTGTAATTTTCATATTAAATCTCCCGCAAATTTACTTTACAATAACTTTGCCATGAAACATATTCATACTGCATTGCCAATTGTACTCACCAGATTTGGTTGTATCTATCTTAACTGATTCAACTTTTCCTTCAGGCAATTCTTGATTAATTCCCAAATCGGAGAAGATTACATGATCAAGACAACTAGCAGAATCAAGTCGCTTAAAGTTTAATGTTGCAGGTATCCCACGCTTCAAAATCACTTTTTCGGGAAAGTATCCGCCCTTGACAGCAATATCAACACTTTGCTTATTCTTAAATACTTTAGCCATTTTTGTTTGCACTGTATGCTTTCCAAAAAACCACCATGCAATAAAAGCGATTCCTGCTAGACCAGTTATTAAAATAATAATTTTAGCCATGATATACTCTCCTTAGTAAAAGTCGTATTTACATTTGTAAACTAAGTTAAATATACCGGATATGATGACAAATGTAAACAAAATTGCTTATAAAAAAGGCTATTCTTAGTTAGAATAACCTTTTTTAGCTTTAACCTAAGTTTTGTAAATAAGCATCAATCTGTTGCAAATAGCTAGTTTTAGCTTCAGGACTAATCCACGCACTCTGGAAAGAATTCCGAGCTATTTGTACAATCTCATCTTCACCCCAACCACATTTTTGACCAAACTTGTAATAAACGTCATTAATATAATTGCCGCCCTTATATGAAGGATCATCAGAATTAAGACTGATTACAGCACCTTTAGCAAACAATTCCATAATAGCCTTTTGCTCCATATCCTTACGAGTATAATAATAAGCAATTGGACAAGCGGTAATCCCAATTTGTTGACTAATTAAATATTCCATTAAATCGGCATTTTGCACTATACTCATACCATGGTCGAGCCGATCAACTTCAATAATTTCAAGAGCTTGCTTAACATGCTCAACCGAGTCAACTTGCTTAGGGTCACAATGCATGGTCAAAAAATATCCTTGTCGCTGTGCCTCATCAAAGACAGTCATAAATTTTAAAGGCGGATTATGGTGTTCAGCTGAATCAAGCCCCACCCCAATAATCCAACCTTTTTCATGATATGGTTTAGCTGATGCTAAGGTTTCCCATGCCGATTGTTTGGAAAGCTCACGTAAAAAACACATGACTAATTGCGTATCAACTCCTAAAGCTTGCGCATCCACAATTGCGGCGTGAATTCCCTCGATCACAGTTTCAAAAGCAATCCCCCTAGTAGTATGGGCTTGAGGATCAAAAAACAACTCAACATGTTTAACATTACTTTGAGCCATCTTTTGTAAAAAGGACCAAGTTACTTCATAAAAGTCTTGTTCAGTACGCAAAACTTTCATACCTCGGTAATAGGCCTTCAAGAATTCCGTTAGACCATAACCATAGCTATGATCTATATCAGCCGGTGACTTAGCTTGAATATCAATTTGATTACGTTGCGCACAGGTAAATTCTAATTCTGGTTCAAGCGTTCCTTCAATATGAACATGTAGTTCGGCTTTAGGTAAACCAGCAATAAATTCACGGGTCAATTCTTTATTCATTTGTTCCTCTTTCTTTTTCTTAAATTTATTATTTATACCTAAATAAGCACTATAAATAATTGCTTTTCAGCAAATATAATCAACTTAACACAAGAAATATAACTACTTATTTTTAACTTAAAAAAATAATATCACTTCGCTTAAATGTTTACAATAAAAATAAAAACTATTTTTTTGTTCGGATTACATAAAAAATTTAATTTTATTAAAAATTAACACTTGACCGCCATGCAATTCCCTAGTAAAGTGTAATCAATTTAACTTTAATAATTCTAAGTAAGGAGAGTGCACTAAATGTCAAATTGGTCAACGAAATTTAATAAAGAAGGTTTAACCTTTGATGACGTCTTATTAATCCCCGCTGAAAGTCACGTTCTACCTAATGAGGTTGATCTTCACACGCAACTAGCACCAAATATTAAGCTAAACATTCCTATTATTAGCGCCGGAATGGATACTGTAACAGAAGGTGCCATGGCAATCGCAATTGCTTTACAAGGTGGGTTGGGAGTCATTCATAAGAACATGTCAATTACAGCTCAAGCCAGTGAAGTTGCCAATGTTAAAAATGTCGTTGTCCCAAATAATTTTACTAAAGCAGCCATTGATCAAAACAATCATCTGCTAGTAGCTGCTGCCGTTGGAGTTACTAGTGATACCTTTGAACGCGCTACTGCTTTACTTGAAAATGGCGCTGATGCAATTGTTATTGATACCGCCCATGGGCATTCAGCAGGTGTTCTTCGTAAAATCAAAGAAATTAGAGAGCATTTCCCTCAAGCTACTTTAATCGCTGGCAATATTGCAACTGGTGATGCAACCAGATCCCTCTTTGATGCAGGTGTTGATGTTGTTAAAGTAGGAATTGGCCCTGGCTCAATCTGTACTACTCGGGTAGTCGCTGGGGTTGGCGTACCCCAAATCACTGCTATTTACGATGCGGCTACTGCAGCGCAAGAATATCATAAACCAATCATTGCAGATGGTGGTATGCAATATTCTGGCGATATTGTTAAGGCCCTAGCCGCAGGTGGAAATGCGGTAATGCTTGGCAGTATGCTTTCAGGTACAACTGAAGCACCGGGGGAAATTTTTGAAAGTAATGGGCAAAAATATAAAGCATACCGCGGGATGGGTTCAGTTAGTGCAATGGCCCAATCTCATGGCTCATCTGACCGTTATTTCCAAGGTGGTGTTAACGAAGCTAATAAACTCGTGCCAGAAGGAGTGGAAGCTCGGGTTGCCTATAAAGGCGATGTTTCAGACATTATTTTTCAAATTCTTGGGGGCTTACGTTCAGGTATGGGCTACGTTGGTGCTGCTTCAATCACTGATTTACGGGAAAATTCACAATTTATACGTATTACTAATGCCGGACTACGTGAATCTCACCCCCATGATGTCCAAATTACTAAAAAAGCTCCAAATTATACTAAGTAATTATTGCTAATTTAAGTTAGACCCGCACAAATAGCCTAAATTTGAATTTTTTAAAAACGCAACAAAATAACCGCTAGTCTTTAAGACTAGCGGTTATTTATCTAATTAATCATTTAACATTTTTAATTATCATGTCCATTTTTTTTCGTAATTTTCAAAATTGGTGGCCAGAGAATCAGAGCAACCAACCCGATGGCTAAGCCTAACCAAAGTGCAGACGAAGTGATTAACGTGATACCATGATATTGCATTTGTAAATTATGCAAAACATTATTACTGTAGAACTGTAAGGCTCCAAAAGAGCCAACAGTAGCTAACAAAATAGCAATTGATGCCCACCATTTACCAAATAAAACAAGGATAATAGCAATTGCAAAGAGAATAATCAAACCAAAAAAGCAATAATGAAAGATAGCAATAGTTTGGTTAACATCTTTTTTATTTTTTTTAAGGTTATCATTAATGTTATTTATAATTACATAATTTACTGCTTCTTGTACTTTGTTATTAGCTGGTAGAGCTAAATTTTTTGCGGTTAACTCTCCATTTTCGCGATAGGTAACACTAAGGTTATACATACTAACATAAGATATATTTTGATGGTATTTGCGCGGCAATTGTTCTAGAATTTTATCTTCTACGCCCAATTCCTTAGCCAACCGATATGTACCTTTAAAACTATCATTATCTGATTGGTCAATACTCTTTTGAATAAGTGTTTTAGCCATTTGCGGGACATTAGGTACAGCCATAATTACTGGACTTTCCAGTAACAAAAATCCTGATACACATAACAAAACAGTAAATACCAAACGCATTAAAATACTGCCAAACCTTCTCATTTATAACCTCCTAATTATTAATTTGATTAACAATTGTGTTGACCTGAAGCTAAACAATTACAAGGAACCATTTTAGGTGCATGGGCTTTTTTTAAAATAAGCTCATTTTCAATAGTTGCAATATCACTTTGAGATAGGGGCAGCCCTTTTAGTATTTCAATCAATACCTGACCCTTATGCATATCACACATATGATCCATTAATTGGTTAGTCACCTTAATCATCATTTCAATTTGACTAACTGTCGCCGAATAAGCAAACCGTCGCCCATCTTTGCGCGTTTGTAGTAAGCCCTTCTTGACCAAACGTCCCATTAAAGTCTTGATTGTTGATTCTGACCAATGCTTTTTTGTTTGCAGTTGTTCAATCACGTCACCAGTATGAGTCTCACCAAGGGTCCAAATAATCCGCATTACTTCCCACTCAGCTTCTGAAACATTATGTTCTATCTTTTTTTCTACCATAATAATCAACTCTACTTTATTTTACTACAAAACAAATTTTTTTATTGCTTTAGCAATTCCATTATGATTATTATCATCAGTTACATAATCAGCTTTATCCTTAATTAATTCGATAGCATTACCCATCGCTATTTTTTTAAAGTTGGGGTTAGAAAACATTGAAATATCATTACCCTGGTCGCCAAAAATCATCACGTCTTTTTGCTGAATTTTAAGGCGATCAGCTAATTGGATTAAAGCATTACCCTTAGAAGCAATCTTATCATTGATTTCAATGATTTCTGCAAAACTTCTTACTACATCGTACTTCTTAAATACCCATTCAGGAATATTATTCCATAGCTTGTCCATTTCTTGAAGATCATCAATTAAACTGAAACCAATCTTGTTAAAAGAAAAAGCTTGCGGAATTTCTTCTGGTCGTCTAATTTTAATCATATTGTTAGTAACTGCACCGTTATTTGCCAAGTTAGTTCCTATATCACGATCACAAGTCCAAAAGCAATCAGGCGTTTCAAAATGTAAATTCACATGAGCTAAACGTTGTAAACGTAACATATTAGTAAAATCTTGATAGCCCATCTTTTGATTCATTAAAATGTTACCAGCTAAGTCTTGAATTACTGCACCATTAAAAACAATGTCATATTGGTCTTTTCCCATTAATTCTAATTGTCGATTATAGGGCATTGCACCAGATAAAGGACGACCTGTTGCTAAAACAACTTTAATTCCCTGACGACTTACCTGCTTTAATACTCTCTCAGTTTCAGGCAAGATTTGATTATTACTTGTGAGCAGAGTTCCATCCAAATCAACTGCAATTATTTTAATTGCCAAAATTTTTTCCTCCCACTTTTTAGCATTATTAGCTTCATTATACAAAAAGTCGTAATTACTTACGACCTTTTCTTTTTATTTAGATATACTTTATTCTACGGTAACACTTTTAGCTAAGTTTCTTGGTTTATCAACATCTAGTCCTTTTATTTTAGAAGTATAGTAGGCAAATAACTGTGCCGCTACAACAGAAATAAGTGGACTTAAATAATAATTAAGATTAGTCAAAACGATATCATCATTAGCTTTAGCCAAACTTTGACTAGCAATAGTAATTACTTTTGCCCCTCTGGCAATAACTTCTTGAATGTTTCCGCGCATTAAATCTGCAGTTAATGGATCATTGATTAATGCAATTACCGGCGTACCGGGTTCAATTAATGAAATCGTACCGTGCTTTAATTCTGCAGCTGCAAAACCTTCTGTTTGAATATACGAAACTTCTTTTAATTTTAATGCTGCTTCTAAAGCAACAGGGTAATCAATTCCCCGTCCAATATAAAATGCATTACGCGATGATACTAAATATTTTTGGGCTAGTTGAGCAATTTTATCTTGGGTCGAAAGAACCTGCTCAATTCCTTGAGCAGCCAAGGCAAGGTTTTCTTTTAACAAGAAATCTTTCGCTCTTTTTTTAGCTAACTTCTCACCTACAGCCTTAGCCAAAATGGCTTCAACTGTAATTTGGGCAATGTAAGCTTTAGTTGAAGCTACTGCAATTTCTGGCCCCGCCTCAAGCGACATTGCATAATTAGCTTCACGGGCTAGAGTTGAATTGGGAACATTAGTCAAAGTTAAACAAGGAATTTTATGCTTTATTGCTTCCTGCAAAACCACCCGAGAATCAGCCGTTTCTCCAGATTGCGAAAGAAAAATAAAGAAAGGATGCTGCGATAAGATTGGAAAATGATATCCTGCTTCTGAAGCAAAAGCAACTTCGGTCGGTATCTCTGTCAATTCTTCAATAATTTCTTTGCCAACTAGACCTGCATGATAACTTGTACCTGCAGCAAAAATATAAATACGATCAGCACGAGATAGACCAGTGGTAATTTTCGGATCAACTTGAGGTGTACCAGCCTGATCGAGATAAGTTTGTGCCAAATGATGTAAAACAGTTGGTTGTTCACAAATTTCTTTTAACATATAAAATTCGTAAGTTCCCTTACTTGCAGCATTAGGGTCAATATTAACTTGATATGACTGATGTGCCACCGCTTTTCCATCAAGTGTTTCTAATTTATAGTTATTTTTAGTAATATCACCAACTTCACCATCTTGGATATCAATAAAAGTTTTTGTTTGATCCAAAACTGAAAGAGCATCTGAAGCTATAATATTAAAATTATGGCCTAAACCTAACATTAACGGCGACTTGTTTTTAGCGATATAGATATGATCAGGATATTTATTATCAACTAATAAAATTGCATATGAACCCCTAATTAAATTCAAAGCTTGTTTTAGTGCACTAAAGGTATCTAACTCCTGTTCTTGAACAATTTTACTGATTAATTGAACCATAACTTCAGTATCCGTATTTGATTTAAAAATTACATTTTTTAAGTATTTATCTTTTATTTCCTGATAATTTTCAATTACCCCATTGTGAACCATATAAAAGCGTTTCATTTGATCAAATTGAGGATGAGCATTGTTATCAGTAGGTTCGCCATGTGTAGCCCAGCGAGTGTGCCCAATTCCTACTAATCCTTGCTCTTTTGTTTGCATTTGCTCTTTTAAATTTTGAATTCTACCGGTAGTCTTAGTCAAATATTCATTACCCGCCAAATCATTCAAATAGATTCCGGCAGAATCATAGCCGCGGTACTCTAACTTAGTTAGACCATTTAGCACGATTTCTTTTGCTTCTTTACCTACGAGACCAACAATTCCACACATATTATTCTCCTTTGGTATATTTAATTTTGTTAAATTGGTTTTGTTTAAATATTAGTTGTAACAAAAGGAATAATAGCCTTTTTATTAAAGATGGTCAAGTTAAATTATCTAAATTGGTATATACTAAATGCAATATTTTTATATTAATCTAAAAATAAAAAGCAGATCAAACACATTTTCTCAGTGTTTGGTCTGCTTTTTTATCACTTTATAAAATTTAAATACCCATCTCTTTTTCAACTACATCAGTAATTTGCTTTACATAAGCATCGGTTATTTCCTGTGTTGGACCTTCAGCCATTACCCGTAATAATGATTGTGTGCCAGAAGGACGAACCACTACCCGGCCATCTCCCTGCATATCTGCTTCAACTTTCTTAATTACATCAACAATCGCTTGATGATTTTCCCAACTATGTTTATCAGTAACTGGAACATTTACTAGACATTGAGGATAGTCTTTAAAGTCTTTTAATAACTCAGTCAGTAACTTACCCGTTTTTTTCATTACTAGCATTAACTGTAACCCAGTTAGCATCCCATCCCCAGTATTATGATAATCACTCATAATTACATGACCAGATTGTTCACCACCTAAGTTATAGCCATGCTTTCTCATTTCCTCGGAAACATAGCGATCTCCAACTTGCGTACGTACATTCTTAATACCATGTTTTTCTAAAGCTTTTGTAAATCCCAAGTTGCTCATTACAGTAGTCACAATTGTATCATCTTTTAAGCGCCCACTATCTTCCATGTAAGTACCTAAAATGTACATAATGTGATCACCATCAACTTCGTGACCATTTTCATCTACAGCAATACAGCGATCAGCATCGCCATCAAAGGCCAAGCCTAATTGAGCCTTTTGCTTAACCACTTCTTCTTGTAATTTTTCAGTATGTGTGGCACCAACATGGTCATTAATATTTAAGCCATTAGGATGAGTAGCAATGGTGGTAAAGTCAACACCGCAATCAGCAAATAAGCGTGAGATTAAACTACTTGCCGCTCCGTTAGCGCCATCAATAACTACTTTAATACCGTTGAGATCTTCAGGAATAGTATTTTCAATAAACTGCAGATATTTGGCACTACCTTCATGAAAATCAGTTACCGAACCTAGTCCTGTAGCTGATGGACGTGGTAAGGCATCTTTTTCATTATCAATTAATTTTTCAATTTCTTCCTCCATCTCATCGGATAATTTTAGACCATCACTACCAAAAAATTTAATACCATTATCTTCAGCTGGATTATGCGAGGCTGAAATTTGAATGCCAGCATCAGCTCCTTGCGCTCTAACTAAATATGATAGACCTGGAGTAGTAATTACACCAACTTTTAATACTTCAATTCCCACTGAAAGTAATCCTGAAATCAAAGCATATTCAAGCATTTGTCCGGAAGCCCGAGTGTCTCTTGAAACTAAGACTTTCGCCTGTTCATTTTTAGTATTCTTAGTTAAGATGTAACCCCCATCACGCCCTAGTTTAAATGCCAGCTCAGGAGATAAATCTCGATTAGCTACGCCACGAACACCATCTGTACCAAAATATTTCAACATTTTATAAACAACCTTCCTTATCCATTATTTACCTTTAATTTTTTCATTATTCGTATTCTCGACTTTTAGATCCACACTAATTTGACTCGGATCAGCCTTCACTATACCTTGAGGCAATTTTAACTTTACTAACTTAGTCGTTGAACTGTTAATCTTGCTTAAATCAAGCGGTACTTTCAAGTGTTTCACTTTAGTCAAAGCCTCTTCGGTCCCAAACAAAGTAACATAATTACTTCTAGTACTAATCGAGTATAATTTATTTTGCTTTTCATGCATTGGTTGTAATTCAACTTTTACCATTTTTTGAGCAATTGTGATTGGAATTATTACCTTAGCCGTTGCCGGTTCGATGACTACGTTGAGTTGGCGTCCTTTATGATCTTCAGCAATCAAACTGACTTGCCGTTCAAAGGTATGATCAATACCATTAGGTAAAACTACTTTAGCTATTATTTGATCAATCTGGTCAACTTCACTACGAGCACCGGTTACTTCAGCTTCTTGTGGGTAAATGTTAACATCCCCTAACCTATATCCACGAGCGACTGCCCCTTTATTATACTCTGTTTGTATAGGCATTGTGGTAGATTTTCGTCGTTGAATATTCACATTTACTGTTTTAGGATTAACAGAATATGATACCTGTTTACTCATTCCAGTAATCTTTATTTTAACCGTATGCCGACCAATATTTTTATTAGTCAAATCAATATATGCCCGAAAGTTTTGAGTATTGACCATTGATGTAACTAAAGCCGTCGAACCTTCTAAAGTAACACTAACTTTTTCAGGATAACCAATCACATAATACTTATCAGTGTCAACCGAAACTTGCAAAGGAACTTTAATAGTTTGCGTTTTATTAGCAGTTTGTTTAGTCCGTTCAGGCTGCCCCTGTGTCCAAAATCCACTTTGAGTATAATTTACATAAATCACCAGTAAAATAGCAATTAAAAGTGAGACTAAACGAATGAACCATGCTTTGCGCCAAAATTCTTTCATCGGTCGGCACCCCATTTCCAAATTTTACGTAAAGCCTTTTGATACCATTTTTCATTATTATTTTTCTTGGGAACAAGCGCGGCAGTTAAATACTTCATATACTCATCCCGACTAATATCCAAAAGTAGCCGCCCATTACGAGTAATAGTTACGCCACCGGTTTCTTCAGATACTACAATCGTAATTGCATCAGTTACTTCCGAAATACCTACAGCAGCTCTGTGTCTAGTACCAAGTCTTTTAGGAATCATCGTACTATCTGATAAAGGTAAATAAGCCGCTGCGACCGCAATTTCATGGTCTTGATTAATAATCACTGCCCCATCATGTAGTGGAGTATTAGGAATAAAAATATTAATTAATAATTCACCTGTAACACGAGCATCTAAATTAATTCCTGTTTCGATATAATCATCAAGCCCAGTCTCTTGTTGCAAGGTAATTAAGGCACCAATCCGCCTTTTGGACATGTACTGGATAGCCTTATCAAGTTCATTAATAAACCTAAGCGATTCATTACGCTCGCTATCTTCGCGCTCACCAAAAATTGGTAATCGTCCTAAATGCTCAAGTCCACGACGTATTTCAGGTTGAAAAATAATAATGATACCAATGACTGACCAAGAAACAATTTGATCTATCAACCACGTTGTCGTGTGCAGCTGTAAAACACCTGCGATAATGCGGACAATAAAAATTAAGACGATACCCTTGGCTAGTTGAACTGCCTTAGTACCCCTGATTAAGATAACCAAATGATAAACTAAGAACCAAATGATTAATACGTCAAGAATAATTGACAAGTTATTCCAAGTAAAGATGTTGCTAACATTAAAATTCATCTCTGCTCCTTTCCACTATTAGAGATTTACTTTTTTATTCAGTGGGTTTTCCAATTATTCTAACTTCAGTTTGTAAATCCAGCTTAAACTTTTCTTTAATTACACGTTGAATCAAGTGAATTAAATTCAAATAATCAGTAGCAGTGGCATTGCCTTTATTTACAATAAAACCAGCATGTTTCATGGAATCTTGTGCCCCCCCAATTTGCTTACCTTGTAAGCCAGCTTCAATAATCATTGGGCCCACAAAATGACCTTTTGGTCGTTTGAAAACACTACCACATGACGGATACTCTAGTGGCTGTTTATACTTACGCAAGGCATTTAAATAATTCATATCAGCTAAAATTTTACTTTTAGTTTCCCTTTTTAAAGTAAAATCTGCAGCTATTACGATATCACCATTTTCCTGAATAAGTGAGTGTCGGTAAGCAAATTTCATTTCTTCATTAGAATATACTTTAAACTCACCTTTGCGTGTCAAAACTTTTACATTTTTCACTACTGCACAAGTTTCTCCACCATAGGCTCCTGCATTCATAAAGACAGCTCCGCCTACACTACCAGGAATCCCAGCGGCAAACTCTAGCCCACTTAAACCATGTTCAGCTGCGGTAAAAGCAGTATCAATTATACGTGCACCAGCTTGAGCTGATACTTGCTTATCTGCAACCTTAATTTGGTTCATTTTAGTTAAAATAACCACTAAACCATCTATTCCGCCATCACGGATAATTAAATTAGATGCATTACCAATTACTGTTAAGGGTATCTCATTCTCAAATGTATAGCGTACTAGTTCCTTTAATTCAGTTATAGTTTGCGGAAAAGCTAAATATTCTGCTGGACCACCTGTTTTAGTAAAAGTATATTTGCTTAGCGGAACTTGTTTCTTAATTTTAGTTCCTGCTTGTTCTATATTAAATAACTCCAACGTTAAAATCCCCTTTATAATACTTTTTCTATTTTACCGCATTAAGGCATTTGCTTCACTCTATGTTATACTAAAATTAATTATTTAAGGAGAAAAAATGAATTTTATTGCTATGGATTTTGAAACTGCCAATCGGCAGCCTGAAAGTGCTTGTTCCCTAGCACTTGTAATGGTGCGAGATAATAAAATTATCGACCGCTTTTATACCTTGATTAATCCACAAATGCCATTTGACAGTCGTAATATTCAAGTACATGATATTACCGCAGATGAAGTAAAAACGGCACCAACAATGGCTGAAGTTTGGCCTCAAATTAAAGACTTATACCAACCTGGCATGTTAGTGTGTGCACATAACGCTCGTTTCGATACTAATGTCATGCGTAAAAGCTTAGCACGTTATGATATTACCGAACCGCATTATTTCGTTCTTGATACACTTAAAACTAGTAAGTTATTTGAGCCTGATTTGCCAAACCATAAATTGGATACTGTAGCTAAAGCACTTCAAGTTGAACTATGGCATCATCACAATGCCTTAAGCGACAGTGAAGCTTGTGCGGGAATTTTGATTGCCCAAAATAAGCAATTTGGTGACGAGGCACTTAAGAATTTAGTTGAACAAGTATAAAGGCTAGAAATCGGCCATATTTAAAAGAGTTAGCACTGACCAATGCTAACTCTTTTTACTAATAAAATATTTTAAAGCTAAAAATTTAAGCTTCAGCTAATGGATTTAAGCTGCACTAAAATATCCGCTAACCATTGTTTAGCACGCTCACCCTGCACTTCAAATTCAACCGTTCTTTTAGTCGAATCCCACTGATCATCAACACGGCGGATAGTCAATTGCAAAGCATACTCTGGTAATTGCGCTTTAATCACTTGGGGCCATTCAATCACAACTAAGCCAGGTTCAGCTAGATAACTATTTAGATCAATTGAGGACAAATCGTCGTTTTCTAAACGGTAAAAATCCATATGAAAAAGGGGCAGACATGCCTCGCGATATTCCCGAACAATTGTAAAAGTTGGGCTCTTTACTGGTCGCTTAATTCCAAGAGTACGACCGATTCCTTGCGTTAACGTCGTTTTGCCTGCACCCAAATCACCTTTTAAAAGCAAGAGATCATGTGGCTTAGTTGTTAGAGCGATAGCTGCACCGATTTTATTCATTTCAGCTGCCGAATTTACAGTTAATTTCATCTTACTCACCCTCTGCACTTACTTGAGCAGCAGTTAATATTGCCATATTATATATATCTTGACTACTAGCACCTCTTGAAAGGTCATTAATGGGTTGCGCAATTCCTTGCAAAATTGGTCCTATTGCTGTGAAATTTCCTAACCGCTGCGTCATTTTATAAGCAATATTACCTGACTGTAATTCTGGGAAAATAAAGATATTAGCTCGCCCTTTAAGCGGAGATGTCGGCGCTTTTTTTCTAGCCACTTCAGGTACAAAGGCTGCATCAAATTGCAATTCCCCATCAGCAAGAACATTGGGGTGATTGTGAACAAATATTTGATAAGCCTCCGCTACGCGGTCAACCATAGTCCCCTTAGCTGAACCTTTAGTTGAAAAACTTAAAAAAGCTACCCGGGGTTCAAGGTCAATCATACGAGCAGTGGCAACTGACTGATAGGCAATTTCAGCTAGGGTTTTACTATCAGGTTCAGGATTAATCGCACAATCTGCAAAAATATATCTTTCTGCTCCACGTTCCATAATAAAGCTACCAGAAACTCGCTTCATCCCTGCAGCTGTATGAATTAATTGTAGAGCTGGTCGGACAGTATCGGCTGTAGAATGAGCAACTCCAGAAACCATTCCATCAGCTTTACCTAATTTGACTAGCATTGTTGCATAATAATTAGCATCATTCAGTGCTCGTAACACATCGGCCTCAGCCACCTCTTTACCGCGAGCAGCAATGAAGGCTGGTACTAATTCACTAATTGCTGAATCATGCTGATAATCAATAATTTTTGGTTGCGGATAAGTTAACTTGCTACTCCTAATAGTAGTCATAATCTTTTGGGGATTACCTAATAAGATTGGCTCAACAATTGATCCCGCAGCTAATTTACTGGCTGCTTCCAGAACCTTTTGCTCATTTCCTTCAGGAAACACTAAGCGATATTTTACGCCCGTTTTTTTTAATTTGTCTTCTAATAATGTAAAAATACTCATTTTTCATTCCTTATGCTAAGTCTATCTGTTTAATTTCTGCGGGTAGCTGCCAATCAATGGGACCTGTCCCAAATTTTTTCAAAGCAGCATTACAACGTGAAAATGGTCGGGACCCAAAAAAGCCACGGCTAGCTGACAATGGGCTAGGGTGAGCTGATTTAATCACAAAATTACGATTTTGGTCAATTAAATTAATCTTATTTTGAGCGTATCTTCCCCATAAAATGAAGACCACTTTTCCGCGATCACTAAGTGCTTTAATTGCTGCATCAGTCACCTGCTCCCAACCTTTACCTTGATGACCATTTGCCTGACCCAAAGGCACGGTTAGAACGGCATTAAGCAGTAAAACACCTTGATCAGCCCATTTTTTTAAATAACCATGATTAACTGGCGCACAGCCAACATCATCATACAATTCACGGTAAATATTAACCAATGATGGCGGTAACGAGATGCCAGGCATTACGGCAAAACTCAGACCAGTTGCTTGACCAGGGTTATGATATGGATCTTGACCAAGAATTACTACTTTAGTTTTAGTAAAAGGGGTTAATTTAAAAGCGGTAAAAATATGGTACATATCTGGAAAAATTTGCCTAGTTGCATACTCTACTTTTAAAAATTCATGCAGCTTATGATATTCATTACTAGCAAATACTGGAGCTAAGACTTGATCCCAGTCATTGCCGATATATTTTTTCATTCTGTAAAACGTCCTCGCTTTCATTAGCTTTTATGGTATCATGAAATTAATTGTTATTGAAAAGAAGCTGAATAATTTTAGCGCTTCTTTAGCAAATATAATCTTAATAGACAGAATATTTATTACCTTATAGAATTATTAGGAAGGGGAACATTTAACCTTGATTAAATTAGTAGCTTGTGACCTTGACGGAACACTATTCAATAGTAGTTTAGACATTTCCGCCGAAAATATTGCCGCAATTAAAGCAGCCCAACAAAATAATATTGAATTTTTAATAGCAACTGGCCGCTCACCTAAACAATCACGTCAAGCAATTAGAAAATATGGGTTACAGACCGGTTTTATCAATATTAATGGCGCCTTAGTCTATGATGCTAATGACCAATTACAAGTCAAACATGCCCTTCCTCAATCAAAGGCTAAGCAAATTGCCGCTATTTTAGAACGACATCAACTTTATTATGAACTTGTAACTGCCGATCAAATTTATTCTACGGACACGAGCCAGCGGATTGCTAATTTAGCACGATCATTGATGCAATTAAACGCTGAACTAACTTTTAAAAAGGCCGTAGCAATTGCTGCTGGGAGTAATGCGATGTTAAGCATGAAATTTGTAGCTAATTTTGCCAAACTTTTAAATGATCCGCAAATCGAAGTCATGAAAATTATTTCTTTTAATGCTAATGGGCAACAGGCATTTACGCAAGCCAAACAAGAAATTGCTGCCTTAGGCGGCCTAGCAATTACTTCTAGCGGTCCCGTCAATATTGAAATCAATGATGTTCACGCACAAAAAGGACCAGCTTTACTTGATTATGCCCACAAGAAAAAAATCAAGCGGGAAGAAGTTGCAGCTATTGGAGATAATCTAAACGATTTAAGTATGATTCGTGATGCAGGCGTCGGTGTAGCAATGGGCAATGCGGTTTCTAAAATTAAAGAAATAGCCCAAGTAACTACTAAATCAAATGATGATCATGGTGTCGGTTATATATTAAGGAAGTTTATTAGCGCAAATGCTAAGGAATAGGAGTCGTTATGCGCTATTTATTGGAACTCAATCAACGACAAGAATATGGGCAAATTCCTGTCGCCAATGAAAATGGCAAAATTCGCTACATTATTGAAGGTAACTTGAATAATCCTAATCATACCCTATATTTAAAAACGGTAAATGGAACAGAAATTGGCCGCTTATATGCTGATGGTAATGGGTTAATCTCCTCTTTTACAATTGATGTGGTCAATCATTCGCTGGTTAAGGTCAAGCACCTGAATAATAGCCTGGCCAATCTTTTTTATATTACAAGGTTAAATTACCTTGTCACTGGTAATATCAAAAATGGGCGTTATAAATTTTTAACTGGCGTTAAAAAAATTGCTACTGTTCAAACCACTATGGTTAAAATCGGCGTGGTGCTAACTTGTAAAATTTCACGTCCAGAAGACGTCCCCTTTATCCTCTTATGCGCAACCCTTTTTACTCAATGGCACACAACTCCCTTACGCTTGCCTACCTTTCCACCAATTGGTCCGCGGTATAATGTGAATTTTAACTAATTTACCGCTACAAATAAAATTAGCTCCATTACAATTTCCGCTCCACAGAGTTACTAAAAATAGGAGCGGATTTGTTTTACTTTCAATTACTTAATAAATATTTTATCTTTGGTTTCTTATAATTCGCACAAACAAAAAGGGTCTTACTTAGTAGTAAGACCCTAAATAACTATTTAACTAACTTATTTGTTTTTTGATCTAAGCAAAACCCATTTACTATATTCCATATTCTTAAATTGGTGCTTACCATACTTATCAGCTAATTCCTTAGTACGGAAATATTGTTGGGTAGCTGCACCAACATGTGGATTAGCTTCAAAAATAACAGTTTCCTTTTTGCCATTAAGTTTTTCAGTTCTAGCCGCAAAAGCAAAACCATTATCAATTGACTTTTTACCAACTGGAGTAACAATAATCCAGTCAATACCGTTTACCTTCTTTTTACTTACACGAACGTACTTATTTAATTCTTTAGCATTCTTAGCTTGCCAATCAGCAGACATTTGCCATGGATACTTATTAGTCCCCTTTAATTTTGCACTTGTAACTGCTTTAGCATATTCACCACTTCTTGGTGACCCTAATCCATTTTTATGAAAATCTAATGGCTCCATCCGTAAAAGATCATTACTATACCATTTACCAGCCCACTCTTTAGGGAAGGTATATGACTTACCAAAGGCAACTTTAACTGATTTAGCTTGTTTACTTGGCTTAACCGTCTTAGCTTGCTCAGCAGCCGCATGAGATGTTTGGACTTGCGTAGCACCTAGGCTAGTAGCAGTAGAAACACCAATTGCAGCAGCTGCCAATACAGTTAAAATTTTATTACTTTTCATTTTTTATCTCCTAATAAACTTTTATTATTCTTAGGATTATACCACAGGTAATTTGCGATACAAGCTAATTGGACCACAAAATTTAGATGTAAGGTTATAGTAAACAAACGGTCATATTAGTAATCAAAAAGATACAATAAAATTACTGGCATTCATAACCTAATTTGCTTAATAACAGTCATAGTACGCCCTTTTACTTCTTGGACCTATTAAAGACAATATTCACTATAGTATCTTTAGTTATTCATTCCATAGGCATTTGTTTTCCTGCAATATAGTCAACTAGTTTGACATACTGCCCTTTATGTTGAATCGCAATGTACTCTTTTGAGGCATCATAGCCACCAACAAAGTTTAATTTGTAAGGTAACTTCTTGCCTAATTTATTAACAGCTTGAACATTATAATATTTTTGTGTGTTTTTAGGCACCTGAGCATAAGAAATTTCCGTTTTTAGTAAAGGGTTAAAATAATCAGTATATTTATTATGAATTAAAAATGGAAAAGTCAATAAAACAGCTAAAGTAGCAATCATTGAAAAAAATATTTTTTTCATTTTCAAACCTTACTTTTATTAATTTTTATTTTTTTATTATTTAATTTAATCATATAATCACATTATTACCAAACATTTGGACCATGTGGTGCCACCATAATTATGGCTACTTAATTAAAGCCTGTTAATATAGTATTTTATTAAAAAGAAATTTATCATTATTGAGGCCTTGGTTGCACCTTGCAAGCAGCAACTTTATAAAAAAATTAAAAAAAGGAAGTAAAAATATACTTTACTATCTATACTAATTACTTTATTATTACCCAGTATTTCAATAAAAAAACAGCTATTACACTATGCAATAGCTGTTTTTTAGATTTTATAACTTAGTCTTGGTAATTAACTAAGTCTAAGTATGAATCTGATTTTAAGCTGGCTCCGCCAACTAAACCACCATCAATATTTGGTTTAGCCATTAATTCCTTAACGTTAGCAGGATTAACTGAACCACCATATTGAATGCGAACATTTTCAGCAGTTTCATTATCATATAGATCTCTAACTGTATCGCGAATGGTTTTACACATTTCTTCAGCTTGATCTGATGTTGCAGTTTTACCAGTACCAATAGCCCAAATTGGCTCATAAGCAATTACCAAGCTTGAAACTTGGTCTGCAGTCAAACCATTTAAGGCAGCCTTAATTTGACCAACAACCCATTCTTCTTGCTGATTAGCTTCACGCTTTTCAAGTGATTCACCACAACAAAGAATTGGGGTAATGTTATTGGCAAATAATGCTTTGGCCTTCTTGTTAATATCTTCATCAGTTTCGTGGAAATAATCCCGACGTTCTGAATGCCCAATAATGCAGTAGTTAATACCCATTTCTTTGAGTACTTTAGGTGAAGTTTCACCCGTAAAAGCACCTTCATTTTCAAAGTAGGCATTTTCTGCACCAATCTGTAAATCAGAACCTTGGGCTGCTTTTTGTAAAGCATCAAGGTCTACAGCTGGAGCACAGATTAAGGATTCAACTTTACTTGCTTGGGGTAACTTATCCTTAACAGCAGTCGCAAATGCAACAGCTTGTTCAGGATTCATATTCAACTTCCAGTTACCAGCAATAATTGGTGTACGCATATCTTAAATTCCTTTCTAAGAACTATTTATCTGAAATGCAGACAATTCCAGGTAATTCCTTACCTTCAAGGTATTCAAGTGAGGCTCCACCACCGGTTGAAATGTGGGTAATCTTAGGAGCAATACCTAATTGTTTAGCAGCTGCAGTTGAGTCACCACCACCAATAATCGTAGTGGCATCAGTTAATTCTGCTAATGACTTACCAACTTCTAAAGTACCTTCAGCAAAGTTTGGCATTTCAAAGGCACCCATTGGTCCATTCCAAACAACTGTTTTAGCATCTTTTAAGATGTCTTTGAACTTCTCAACACTCTTAGGACCAATATCAAGTCCCATCATGTTGTCAGGAATATCATCACCAACAACTTCACGAGCAGCATCATTTGAAAATTCAGTTGCAGCTAAGTTATCAACTGGTAATACAATCTTACCATCAGCATCGTTTAGCAATTGCTTAGCCAAGTCAACCTTATCTGGCTCAAATAATGACTTACCAATGTTATGACCTTGAGCTGCTAAGAAGGTATAAGCCATCCCACCACCAATTAAAATGTGGTCTGACTTTGGAATTAAATTGGTAATAACATCAATCTTGTCAGAAACTTTAGCTCCACCTAAGATAGTTACAAATGGGTGAACCGGATTAGCTACGGCATCACCTAAGAATTTAATTTCTTTTTCCATTAAGTAACCAGCTGCTGCAGGCTTGCCAGCTTTCTTCATAGCTTCGGCAATACCAACGTTTGAAGCATGGCTTCTGTGCGCAGTACCAAAAGCATCGTTTACGTACATGTCGCCAAGAGATGCCCAATATTCACCAAGAGCGGGATCATTCTTACTTTCACGCTTGCCAAAGTCGTTATCAATGTCTTGGAAACGTGTATTTTCAAGAACTACAACATCGCCATCTTGCATATTGTTAATTGCATTTTCAACTTCTTGACCTTCATTTTCAGGTACAAAGGTTACTGGCTTCTTCAATAATTCACTTAAACGTTCAGCAATTGGCTTAAGTGACAATTCTTTTTTATCATCAGCAGTCTTTACTCGGCCTAAGTGACTAAGTAAGATAGCCTTACCACCATTATCAATAATATAATTGATGGTAGGAAGGGCGGCAACAATACGGTTGTCATCACCAATCACACCGTCTTTAATTGGCACATTGAAATCAACACGAACTAAAACCTTTTTATCTTTTACATCAAGGTCTGAAACAATTAATTTAGCCATCTATATCCTCCGATAACTTAATTATTTTAATGATAAGAAAAAAGACGGAAGGAAGAATTTCCCTCCGCCTTCTCTTTTACTACTTAATTAATTTAAAAATTAAAGAGTAGCAAATTTCAACAAAGTACGAACCATTTGGCAAGTGAATGAGTATTCATTGTCGTACCAAGCAACAGTCTTAACTAATTGGTTGTCACCAGCAGTGGTTACCATAGTTTGAGTTGGGTCAAAGATTGAACCAGCAGTCATACCAACGATATCACTTGAAACAACTTCATCATCGTTGTAAGCAAATGAGTCACTTTCGTATTTCTTCATTGCTGAGTTAACTTCATCAGCAGTTACATTCTTGTCAAGAATTGAAACTAATTCAGTTAATGAACCGTCAGTAACTGGAACACGTTGTGCGTGACCGTTAACTTTGCCGTTCAATTCTGGAACAACAAGACCAATAGCCTTAGCAGCACCAGTTGAATGAGGAATAATGTTAACAGCAGCAGCACGGGCAGCACGCTTGTTACCACCACGAACAGGTCCATCCAAAAGCATTTGAGTTGAAGTGTAAGCGTGGATAGTAGTCATAGTAGCTACTTTAACACCAAATTCTTTTTGCAATGCATCAACCATTGGTGCTAATGAGTTAGTAGTACATGAACCAGCTGAAACAATAGTGTCGCTAGCATCTAAAGTGTCATCGTTTACTGCGTAAACAATAGTCTTCAAGTCGTTGCCAGCAGGAGCTGAAATCAAGACTCTCTTGGCACCAGCATCAAGGTGAGCTTGTGACTTAGCCTTGCTGGTGTAGAAACCAGTACATTCAAGAACGAAGTCAACACCATCGTTCTTAACCCATGGAATGTTTTGAGCTTGTGGCTCAGCGTATACACGGTAGTTTTTACCATCAACAACGATTGAATCTTCAGTAGCTGAAACTTCGTGGTTGAAAGTACCATGAGTTGAGTCATACTTCAATAAGTGAGCCAAAAGTGCTGGAGTAGTCAAGTCGTTAATAGCAACAACTTCAATATCCTTTGACTTTTCGCCTAAATCCATAATGCGACGAAATGCTAAACGACCAATACGGCCAAAGCCGTTAATACCAATTTTAACTGTCATATTCTAAAGTCCTCCTTAGGAACTATGTAAGAACTACATACATCTTTTATTTTAAACGAGAATTATTTCTCCTTTAAAATCTTATTTGAGGCACCTTCATCAGTTATTAGCCAGGTTTGATGAGGTGCATTAGGCATATAAGCATTGATTGCTTTAGCCTTATGGCTACCGCAAGCAAAAGCAAATATGTGGGGTATTTTATTTAGATTCTCGAACTGCAAGCCAACCTGTTGCACGCGGTCGACAATCTTACCTTTGTTATCGAAGAAACACCCAAAACATTCGGTAACGACTCTTTTTTCACGCAATTCAGATAGCCGCATTGCGTCATAACCTCTGCGTCGAGCCATATCATGAGCAAGTCCAATGCCGTGAATTAAAACATCTGTTTTAGAAATGTCTTCTAAAACATCAGCCACGGTAGATTCACGAATTAGTGATTTATAAGCTGCAGTTGAAACTTGCTCGGGCAAATACAATGTCTTGTATTTGCCGCCAGTTGCTACAGCCATTTCTTGAACAATTGTATTGCTTTGAATAGCAACATTTTCGCCCAAGGCACCACGTCCAGGAACAAACTCTAATTGCCGATTTTTCCCTAAACTTTTAGACAAATTTTTAGCAGATTTAGCAAGTGCTGCCCCACCAAGTACGGTGATAATCGAATGACCTAGTGGTAAAAGCAAGTCAAGCGCTGCACTGAGCTCTTCACCCATTCTTTCAAAAACTAGTTCTTGTAAATCACTATCACCTGGTACAATGATTGTTCGTTCAATGCCCAGTTTACGTGCCAAATCAATTTCGGTTTTGCGAGCATTAAACAAACGGTCAATCAATGGTGCTGCATCTTGCAACATCTTCTCGCCCTTCTCTGTCATAAACATGCCAAAATTCTTAATTTCGATTAAACCGAGATTGCGAAGATTCTCTGTTTCCGTTCGCACGTTTCTTTCAGAAAGACCCAATGCCTGAGCCACACTTCTGCGACCAACGGGCGCATTCAGCGATATCTGTTCAAGAACAAGATATCTTTGCCGAAAAACTTTTAGTATGTCAGGAACGAGAGCTTCAAGCACTGGAAATTCCGCGTACATCAACTTCTCTCCTTATCTTGGGACGCAAATTGACCCATTAGTTGTCATTTTTTGTCCCGCTTTGCCTAAAAATATAAGAGAAACGTAGACTAATAGATATTAAATCTCCCATTTCTCAATCGACACCTATAGTATAACAACCAATTTTAAATAATTCAAGAAAAACAAAGTTATGCAAGATAGCCAAGTTCTTCTTTAACTTAATCATACTACAACTTTCTTTTTTAGCGCTAAAAAAAGATTTCATTTTTACTTCTTTTTCTGCTATAATAGCTAAAGTATTGTTTGGGTCCTTAGTGTAATGGATCGCACGTAAGATTCCGGTTCTTAAAATCTGAGTTCGACTCTCAGGGGACCCATTAAGATAAAAAGCTAAGTAGTAATACCTACTTAGCTTTTTTATTATTTATTTTTATCAAAGATGCCGTAGACTTATATTTTGAAAAAAAAAAAAGGCTCACACCAATGAGCCTGCTTTTAAACTTAATTAATTTTTCCTGCTGTTAATTCACCTCGTTGGGCAAACTCAACATATAACTTGCCCTTATCGGCCGATAACCCCTCAATTTCACGTTTAACATGTAAATGATGGGTTGCTTGATAAGTACCATTTTCTGCAACTTTAAAAATGTAATCATTAAAACCAATAAAGAATTGACGGTGCTTTTTATCATAGGTAAAGCCTTGGACGGGCGAGCCATTGCTAATAAAATTACCTTTAGTAGCACCAACTTGAATAGGAGTCCAAGTATCACCTGAACGCGTTACTTTCCAATATTCATAGTAATTATTAGCACCATTATGGAAGAGACAATACATCGTGTTGTCATCCGCAAATGTCGCATTATGGATATAACGAGGTGATGTACCGCTCCAAATACGAAAACTCCAAATTTGATTAATCTTCATGTCAGACTTGCGAATTTGCAATATTTCTTCCGAATTATTTGAATTTTTCGACTTGTTATTATTGGCAATTACATAAATGTAATTCTCTGACGAACCAATCGCTTGACCATGACCCAACTTAATATATGGACTGACTTTAATATGAGAGGCATAGTGCTTAAAAGTTGACCACTTAAGTTGCGGTAAATTTTGTGCCTTAAACTTATTTATCTGATTTAAATTATATGAAACAAGGTGCCCATAAGCAGCACTGCTAGAATTAAAAACTGCAACTGTAAAATTAGCGTCCTTAACCGTTATTCCTTCTGGAATTACCCCAACTTGTCCCATCTTATCTGCGGCCTTATTATAGTCAAGGCTGACAAATCGTGGTTGAAATAGTATTGTTTTCAAAGTTAAACCATTATTTCTAAAGGCGTTTGCTCTAGTCTCTGATCTAAAATTATGGGCAGCATTCCAATTACGAGAAGAAGATGGAGAGCTACCTTTCCAAGTCGAAACTTCTTTAGGTCCGTTCATTGGACGTAAAGAAGCCCGAGCAATCCCTTCATTCTTATCAGAGCGAACTACAACATCAACACTAGCCTTAGCCGAACCATAAGTGTATTCAACTGTCGTCTTTCCTGGTGAAGCAGAATTTATACTAGAATGAGATGTTTTTACTTTAGCAAGATCAATGGCCGTTCCTTGAGCATCTGTAACATAATTAACTGCATCTTTAGGATCAAAATTAAAGGCACTATTTTGGACTAAGCTAACATTTTTGGCAACCGATATTTGATTGCGGACAAAAAAATCTTGTTTTACCCATCCTACTGGTCGTCCATCCACAATAATTTTCCAATATTCTCCCTTTTTAGTAGAAATTGACTGTTTGGACTGAATTTGAGCAAATTTAAAATATTTAGTAGAAGAAAATTTACCGGTAGGTCCCTTCTTTGAAACATGATGGTAAATCGGATAATTTACATTACCAGCAATTTTAGTAACAGCTTTATGATAAGTCTTAGCACTTACAACTGAATTATTACTTCCAATAAATAAAGCAATAACTAAAATCAAGTTTGTAATAAGCGCTAAGCTTTTAATTCTTTTCTTCATTATATACCTACCTTCTAAAATTATATATATGTATTCTTGCATAATTATTAATTATAAGCAATAGGTGTATTATGTTATCTAATTATTTATTTAAGCTATAAAATGATAGATTTTTTTCTTTGTCTAGTTTAAAATAAACTAGTTATTATAGTTTTCATTAGGAGCATTAATTTTATGATTGAATCAGAAAAAAATTCAAAAAAAATGATGTGGACCACCCTAGCAATCATGGCCTTTTCGACCGTGTGGGGATTTGGTAACGTAGTTAATGGTTTCATCTACTTTGATGGAACAAGAGTTATTTTTAGTTGGATTTTAATTTTCCTACTATTCTTCGTTCCATATTCATTAATGGTCGGCGAATTAGGATCTGTTTTTAAAGATTCCGAAGGTGGTGTTTCTTCTTGGATCAACGCTACCATGGGACCAAAATGGGCCTATTATGCCGGGTGGACTTTTTGGGCAGTCCATGTTGTTTACATCTCAAGTAAAGGTACCGGTGGTTTAAGAAGTATGGCTTGGGGCATTTTCGGTAATACTAATTGGTATGATAGTTTACCTACTGCCTGGACACAATTAGCTACTTTAGTTGTCTTCTTATTCTTCTGCTGGGTAGCCAGCCGCGGTGTGCCAGTTATTAAGACTTTGTCAACAATCGCTGGATCGTCAATGTTTATAATGTCTATTTTATTTATTTTGATGATGTTTGCCGCACCAGCAATTAATCCTCACGCAGGTTTTATGAACATAAGTTGGAATGTGAAGAATCTTATCCCTGACTTTAACGTTAAATACTTTACTTCCTTATCTATTTTGGTTTTTGCCGTAGGTGGGTGTGAAAAAATATCACCTTACGTTAATAAATTAAAAGATCCTTCAAAGAATTTCCCTAAAGCAATGATTGGTTTAGCCATAATGGTTATGGTCTGTGCCATTCTGGGAACAATTGCTTTAGCAATGATGTTTGATCCAAAAGTTGTTAATAATAACCTTAACGAATACATTTCTAATGGACCTTACATGGCCTTCAACAAGTTAGGTGAATATTATGGGGTTGGTGGCTTATTCATGTACATCTATTCATGGTGTAATGTGATTGGTCAATTCTCTACATTAGTATTAAGTATTGATGCCCCATTGAGAATGCTTTTAGGTAGTAAAGAAGCAAAGGACTACATACCTAAAAAATTACTCAAAGTTAATAAGCATGGCGCATATATCAATGGTATCTGGATGATTGTTATTCTATCTGGTGGCTTAATTGTCTTCCAGGCTCTGCTACCTGATGCTCAAGCAGTCATGGCACAATTAATTAAGCTTAACTCAATTGTGATGCCAATGCGTTATTTGTGGGTATTTGTGGCTTACATTGCTTTGCGTAAGCAAATCAAAAAATTCCACACTCCTGGTAATTACCAGATGACTAAACACCAATGGTTAGCATATTCTGCTGGTTTTTGGGCTTTCTTTATTAATTTTGCTTGCTGTCTGTTGGGAGTTTACTCAACCGATCCAGTAACTTTAACTCTAAACATTGCAACACCGATTGTCTTGTTCTTACTCGGGCTGATTCTACCGGCTATTCGCAATCATCAAGAAAATAAAGCTTAAATCAAAAGGACATTTAAAATTAACTATTTGATTTACTTTAAGAACTCATTCTGACCTATAGTTGGAGCGAGTTCTTTTAGTTTGTACTAAAATTCCATTTGAAAGTAAAACTTTAATATAATTTCCCCAATAATTAAACTCACAATTTACTGATAATTTCGCACATGAACAACTTCTTTAAAATTACAGCTAATTACTATCATTCAGCACCTCAACTTCAAACTGATGTTGTTACACTCTCATAAAAAGTGGCGCCAATAATTAATACCAACAATAAACCCGCAAATAGCTGATTCGCTGTTTGCGGGTTTAGAAAATATTGATTCATTATTTAAAAATGTTTAGCAAGGGGCCAAATTACTCCGCCAAAACTTACTAATAATAAAATGCCTCCTAATAAAAAATATAGATTCGCCAGTTTCTGATTGGTGCCAGTCTGTGGTAAAGAATTGTTAGGTGCAGCAGGATGAAGATGCCTTGAGTTAGTAGGTCGAGCTAAGTGATTAACCTTAATTGCCAATTGCTTTTTTGCTTTATTAACTGGGCAAGCTATCTCATAATGACCCAAGTCAGGATCAGTATTCTTAGGTTTCTCTATAACAGAAGCACCAGATTGAGGACCGTCACTAGTAGTAGATTTGATATACACATAAATAACTACTTGCGGCCGATCAGTAAAAAATCCAATCGCATTATCTGGCCGAGCTTTTAATTGATAACCAGCTATTTCTTTACTCATTGAAATATAGCCATCACCAACATTACCGTGAAGAATTTCATCTGAAGCTATTGTATTACCCTGAGCATCCTGATAATGAATTGTTACATCAGCGCCCTTAAGTGGGGGACGACTAGAGCCACTATCCTTTAGCAGGGAATAAACATAGATGACTTCTTGTTCAAATATGCCAAATTTCCCCTGAGCATTGCTAGGATGGTATTTAAGGTAATACTTTGCAATGTTCTTAGGTGTAGTTACATAATTTTCACCAAGTTTTCCAGTTAAAACATCATCCGGCGCTAACGCTTGATTATTTTCATCAACATACTTCACTCTGACAACTGCATCTAAATCAAAACGAACATAAGTATCTGCATCTTTTTCACCATGATAGTTTTGCTCTAAATCTGCTGCCGCAAAAACTTTACTACCCTCTGGAGAATTAATCGTACCGCGACCAACATTAGTCCATTTACCACCAATAGTTGAAAAATAGGTGCTCTGCAAATCAGTAATTTCCGTACCCAGATGAATAATCTTTAACTTAGGTAGCCCCAACATCCAAAATTTGTCCGTAACTTGCTTAGTATTAAAATTTTGAATATTTAATTCTACTAAACTGGCACAATTATCAAACATTGCCATCATACTAGTTACTTTAGCAGTATTGAAGTTGCTCAAATCCAATTTAGTTAAACTTTTACAAGAATTAAACATAATTTCCATCGTTTCAGTATTTGAAGTGTCAAAATTACTTAAGTCGAGCTGTGTCAAACTATAACAATTATGGAACATCCACCTCATATTCTTAACTTGGGCAGTATTAAATGATGACAAATCTAATTTAGCAAGACTTTCACACCCATTAAACATACCACACATATTAGTAACCTGGGTAGTATCAAAAGATTGGATATTTAAGGTGGTTAAATTACGACAGCCATTAAACATATCTGACATATCAGTTACTTTAGCTGTGTCAAAATTAGTTAAATCAAGCGACCTCAGTTGATCACACCATTCAAATAAAGAAAACATATTAGTAACCTTACTAGTATTAAAATGGCGGACATCAAGCTCCTTTACTGAATTACAGCCTTTAAACATTGCCTCCATTCTCGTCACTTTACTGGTATCAAAACTACTGATTATACTTAAATCTGCTAAGTTTTTACAATTTGCAAACATTACAGCCATATTTGATACATTAGAAGTAATTAGTTCTCTATGCAACAATTTAGTCAAATTATAGCAATTATTAAACATATAGGCCATACTAGTAACCTTGCTAGTTTCAAATGACTGTAAATCTATCTCTGACAAAGTTTGACAATTACCAAACATTCTCTCCATATTGGTTACTTTAGTAGTATTAAACGCACTTAAATCAACACTAGATAACTTCTGACAGAGATAAAACATTCTTGACATATCAGTAATTGTTGTAGTATCTACCTGATTTAGACCTTCAATTGTAGTCAAATTCGGCAATGAGGCAAACAGAGAACTTGCTGATCCAGTGATTGTTAATGGAGCTGTGATTTTTATACTTTTGATATTATTTCGCTCTTGTGGGAGTGCTCGAAAAATTGGTAGTGGATTATTAACTAGACCCCCGTTAATTGTCAATACACCCGTAGTTTGATCAAAAACTAACTGTGAATTTCCCCATTGAATCGGTGCTAGGGCTGGCCGAGGAGTAGGCGGATCAGTTTGAAATTCTGTAACCACTTGACTAGACTCTTGTTCAGATACAGCACTTGTACCTTGATCTTGGTTTGACTCAAAATAATTAATTTCTTCATTATTACTATTATCTGCACTGGATTGAATTTGATAAGAAGTAACTGTTTCTTGGTCAGTTGCACTAATAGTCTGAGTATCTGCTTTAATGACATTAAAACCAATCATGAATAAGACAAATACGTATATACTAATCAATAATAACTTTGCTTTCAATAATTTTTTGTTTACGTACATATGAAATATCTCTTCTTAGATAAGATAACTTGAGGCACTATAGTTGGGATAATTATTTAACAAAGTATACATAATATCCACCAAATATGCAAGTATGTACATAAAATATATGCAAATATATTATTGAATTATATGATTTAAAAATACAAAAAAGCGACAAACCATAATAGCTTGTCGCTTTTCATATGTAAGCTAAAGATATATTAGCAAAATCATTTAAAATGTTTACATTTTATTTTGAAGGAGTTATAGCTTTTATATCTGCCTCGGCACTCGCTTGTAATGCTTTAAGTTCAGAATGAGATTGAGCTTTCATAACTTTTGATTTAAATTCAGCTACTGTTTGCTTGATTTTATTTGCATCACCAGTTGTGTTAGCTTTAGCATATCTATTAATTCTAGTAATCACATTTGCTTTTCTTTGCTCTATAGAGATAAGCAAAGTAGCTTTATTGTTAATAGCAGCTATATCACTTACCTCTTTAGCTGATTTTAAATCTGTATTCACATTAGTTTGAATATCTTTAATCTTGTTGGCTATTTGTTCTTTATAAGTCTTATCTTCATCACTTGTAAGTTTTGATAAAGCTTTAGTATTCGAACGATCTACAGAAGCTGTGATATCAGCTGTAACTTGATCAACTACTTTGTCCTTAAGATTAAAATTTTTCATTAAACTATTAACTGTTTCACAGAAGGTACTTTGCGCATTTTCAATATCAGACAATTTACTTGCGTTATCAATTGCAAGATTAGCAACCTGTTGCGCTCCATTTAATCCCATGGAAATTGAACCCGTTGGATCCACAGTTTTATTAATCGCTCCATTAATTATAGAAAAAATACTTTCAATATTACTTTTTATACTATCTTTTTTATTTTGCAATTCGTTTGGAACTACTAATTTACCAGTATTATCAGTGGCAACCAAATTATCAATTGCCTTTAGCCAAGTATTTTTAGCATTTTCAATCAACGCAACATTAGAAGATGCCTTGATTGACTTTTCAGCACTAGAGCTTAACTTTGTAATTAAATTCTTACGATCAGTTTTATCAATATCACTAGCTTTGCTATTATCAATAGCTTCATTAGCTGTGTTAACTTTAGCTTTAATTTCATCAATAGCTGCGGCTTGCAAATCTGCTACAGGGATAGCTTTATCAATTGCACTAAAGAAACCTTCTCTTGCACTTTTAATTTCTGCAGGCTTGGTAGCTTTGTCAATCGCAGTTATTGCTGATGTAAAAGCATTATTTATTGCATCTTTAGCTGCTTGCTTCTTATCGTCAGCTAATTTATCAGCCGCTTTTAATACTGATTCTTTGATATCACTAATTAAATTACGTGCTAAAGTTCTTTGCTCTTTAAATGCATCTGGAGCTGTAACTAAGTTTTGAATAGTATTAGTCCATGTATTTTTCAAACTTTCAATTAATGCAGCGTTAGAAGCGCTGTCGATAGCCTGCTTGGCACCTTTTACTGCATCTGCAACTAATTCTTTACGAATTGCTTTATCATTCTCATCAGTTAACTTGTTTATAGCTGCATTAGCTGCGGCGGCGGCATTATCAATTGCGGCATTAGCAACGTTCTTTAAAACCTTCAGTGAATCTTCTGAAATACTGTTGCTTTTAGCATTAATACTGTCAATACCTTCTTTTTGAGCCTTAGCAACTTCTTCTGCAGTCTCAGCATTATTAATTGCATCTTTAGTCTGAGTAGCTACTGTGTCAACTGCCTTCTTGGCTTCCGTTTTTTGGGCATCATTTAAAGCAATATCCTTACTAATTCTTTCTTTAGCAGCAGTTACTGCATCATCAATTGCAACCTTAGCTGTTTGTTTAATTTCAGCAAGTTCTTCTACATTAGTAATAGCTTGCTTGCCAGATTCCACTTCTTTAGAAATTTCATCAGTTGATTTAGCTGCAGCAATTTTACTTTTTATAGTTTCAACTACTTTATCGATTGCATTTGCGCCTTCTACATTATCTTTACCAATTGAAGTTTTTGCTCTAGATGCGGCGCCAATAATTTCTGACTCTGCCAGATATTTTGGAAGGGCTAAGTTAATAGCATCTTTCCCACTAGCTATAGCTGCAGTTATATCAGCTAATGATTTACTACTATTAATCTTTTCAACAGCATTATTTTCAGCATCATCAATTACTTTATTTTCAGCAGCTAAAACGTCTTCTGGCAAATCTTTACCAATCTTACCTTTAGCAGTTTTTGCAATATCCTCTATTGTTTCAATTGCTGTAGCCTTAGCTTCTTCCAAAGAAATTTCTGTACTACTTGGAACTTGTTTTCTAATTTCATTTACAGCCGTAGCCTTTAACTGTAAGACTTCTTCAACTGTATTACCTTGTTCAACTGCAACTTTACCTTCACTTAAGGCCTTGTTTACCGCATTGATTGCCTTGGACTTATCAGCATCAGATAAAATGGAAGAAACAATTTTTAATCTAGCCTCATTTGCGGCGTCTTCTAAAACGTTAACCGCTGCAGTTTTAGTTTCTTTCAAGGTATCCGCTGGAACTTGTTGCTTGATCTGTTTTACAGCCTTAGTCTTAATTTGTAATACTTCTTCAACTGTATTACCTTGTTCAACTGCAACTTTACCTTCACTTAAGGCCTTGTTTACTGCATCAATTGCTTTTGCCTTATCAGTATCAGATAAACTAGAAGAAATAATCTGTACTCGAGCTTCGTTTGCTGCATCATCTAAGACACCAACGGCCATTAATTTTTGATCTTCTAAAGAATCACCCGGCTTAGTTGTATCTTTAGCATTAACATTAGCAACACCGTCTTTTTGAGCTTTAGCAATTTCTTCAATTGTCTTGGCATTGTTAATTGCAACCTTAGCTTGACTAACTACATCATCAACTGCTTTATTAGCTTCTGTTTTTTGCGCATCCGTTAAACTAATATTTTTACTGATTCTGTCCTTAGTTGCTTTTGCTGCATCATCAATGGCCTTAGTTGCTGCTGCTTTAGTATCTTTTAATGTATCTACTGGGGTAGTAGTATTACCTGCACCAGTATTAGAACTTGAACCAGAATTATTTGAACTAGAATTATTTGTATTTGCGTTGTTAGAGCTTGAATTATTAGTATTTTCAGCTGGCTTGTTGGTATCAGCTGGCTTGTTGGTATCAGCTGGTTTATTAGTGTCTGTTGCTGGCGTGTTTACCTTGTTGATTGGAACTTCATCGGCAACTTTCTTAGCCAAAGCCTTTACTGCAACATAACCCTTACCAGTTGAGTAATACTTCTTACCTTTAATAGTTACAGCAGTACCATAAACTTTAACACTTTGACCTTTACGTAACTTGCTATGTTTAATTACTTTACCGCTTCTAGTATACAAAGCTACACTCTTAGCAAGCTGACGGGTTTTACCATCAAGGTTAGCAGCCTTAACATATTGGTCTTTACCAATACTGTAATATGCTACACCAGCAATGGTCTTTTTACCATAAGTCTTAACTTTCTTACCAGCACTAATAGTCTGCTTAGTCTTAACTACTTTTTTACCAGCTTTTTTATAAACAGCAGAAGTCGCACCAACAACCTTGGTTTTTGCAACAACTTTCTTAGCTGATTTTACTGTAGCAGCGCTAACATTATTAGCAGCAGTAGTGCCTTCAGTAACGCCAACGGATAATAGCGCAGCACCAGCTACAGAAATTATCATTTTTTTATAAAAACTATTTTTACTCATTATTCTAAACCTCACAAACCTAAGCAAGTTATTAACAGTAACTTAAGTAGCAAGCATTAACTAAATTGTAAAAATTTTTGTTATCTTCATTGCGTGTCTAATTTACCATTAACCAATGTGACTATTTATGTTAGATTAGTCAACTTATACACATGTATAATTAAAAAATCTATCCCTTTCAACTGTCACTATTATTAGAGCCACTTATCATACAAAGAAGTAACCAAATTAATACTTAGCGCTTACTTTACTGTTAAAGCAGTTGCTCACAGCAAACATTTTTCATTGGTGATAATTTATTATAAATAGTTAATGAATATACAGACAACTGTGCAACTATATCTGCGCATCAAAAACTGAATATAAAATTACTATGTTTATGTTAGCTCTATCAGCCAAGTAGTTGAAGTTTATATAAAATAAAATTTAATTGACAATATAAAGGGATACAAATATACATATCAAATGTTATTTTTAAATAATAAGCAAGCGCTTAAATTTACTTATATACCAAAGTTTTTGGTATACGCTTTCAGAATATAAATTTATATAATAATTAATTATTTATGTCAATTATTGGAATTTTTTAAGTTTTAATAACATTTATTATTAAATAGATTAGTCTTTTAATAATTTTTTATTTTTAGCAAACTGAAATTTTAGCAACAAAAAAAAGAGCTGAAAAGCTCTTTTTTTGTTTCAACAACTTACTTAATAGCCATACTTTCTAATAATTCTGCTCGTTGAGCCAGATTAACATATAATTTATTGCCACTAACTGACATTCCTTCAATTTCGCGTCCAGTATCAAATGAGTAAGTTTGCTTTAAAGTACCATCACGCCCGAGTTTAAAAATCAAATCATTAAAAGCTAAATAGAAATTTTTGTGTTTAGGATCATAAGTAAGGCCTTGACAGGGAGCATTGTTATTAACAAAACTACCACTAGTCTTACCCACTAATTTAGGATACCAATTATCACCGCTGCGTGTTAATTGCCAAAATTCATAGCAATCATTTTTAGTATCACGGTAAACGGTATACATCTCATAATCAGACAGCATTACTCCATTTTGGAAATAACGCGGATTAGTTTGATCACCAACCCAGGTTTTAATTGTCCAAATTTTATTGATTTGTAAGTCACTTTTACGTATTTGAATTAATTCTTCTGAATCAGGTCGACCATCACGAATCGTATTAATATTATTTAAAACGTAAATATATTTATCACTAGCCCCCATGGCTTGACCATGCCCAATTGGAATATATGGACTAACCTTAATATGTTTGACATAATTGTTAAAAGCTTTTTGTGACATATCAAGTAAGTGTTGCGCGTTATAAGGGCTCTTTAAATTATTCAAGTCATAACCAACAATATGACCATTATTTAAGTTTGTATGACTTAAAAGACTAGTATAAGCCCAGCCTTGTGAAACAGTTAATCCTTCTGGAATATGCCCTACACGGTTAATATTATCATCACTTGGATCTTTAACACTTAATAAAACAGGTTGATAAAAACGCGTTCTAAGCGTTAAGTCGCCACTAATCAATTCGCGCGAATCATTTTCGGGGCTATATTCATTAGGACTGATGTAGTTAACGGAAGAACCATAATGTGTTTTCCAAGTTTTATAGTCATTGGTTCCTTCCTGTGTCGGAAAGGAATTAACTACTTCGGCGTCAGCAATACCTTCTGTAGTACTCTTTCTGACAGTCACTTTTACGGTTGCAGAAGTATCACCGTAAGTATACTTAACTTTATAAGTTTTAGGAGTAGCGCAATCTATACTATCTCTTGAAACTTCAACTTGTTCATTATCAATTACTGTACCCATGCCGTTAGTTACATATGAGATTGCATCTTTAGGGAAAAAGCTATAATACTCATTACGTACTAAACTTACAGTCTTGGGTACAGCAATTTGATTACGGGCAAAGAATTTTTCATTAACATAGCCTACTTCACGACCATTTACATATATACGCCAGTAGCGATTTTTCTTAGTTTCAATTAATTGATCTGATTGAATATGGCTATAACGATAGTTAATTCCATCAGCGATTTTTTTGCTAACTTTACCATCAACTACATCTTGCCATACCGCATAATTCTTAGTACCGGCAACTTTAGTCATCATTGCAAAACCTGTAATAGTTTGCTTAGGCTTAGATTTTTTTTGGACTGCTGACTGGCTATCATCAGTCTTATCCTTGGCAGAGCTATCAGTCTTATCCTTAACTTGACTGTTTGAATCATCACTATCAGATTTAGTATCATCAACTGATTTACTAGCATCATCTTGCTCTTGGTCTTGCCTTTGTGCTTGCGAATCACTTGCATCTGCCGCTAAAACTGAAACAGTTGCTAATTGGCTTGAAACAGCAAAATTTGACATTAATAGTGTAATCGCAGCTAATTTTTTAAAAAGCTTCAAAATAGTTCCTCCAAAATTTTAAATTCCTTTTACATTATAATATAAAAATAACATTACAGAGAATACAAATTTGATACACTTTCATTGACAGCACTTAATGTAAGTGATTTAATTAGCACTGTACTATTTTGAGTGCTAATATTTCTAATTTAAACTAGGAGGTAGAAAAGATGCTAGTACCTACAGTTATCGAACAAACTGCACGTGGTGAACGTGCTTATGACATCTATTCACGCTTATTAAAGGACCGCATTATTATGCTTAGCGGTGAAATTAATGACGACATGGCTAATACAATAATCGCACAATTATTGTTCCTTGACGCCCAAGACAATACTAAAGACATTTCTCTTTATATTAATTCTCCTGGTGGGGTGATCACCTCCGGCTTAGCAATTATGGACACCATGAATTTCATTAAATCTGACGTTTCCACTATTGCTATTGGTATGGCTGCTTCAATGGCTTCCATCCTTTTAACCAGTGGAGCTAAAGGCAAGCGGTTTGCTTTACCAAATTCAACGGTCTTGATTCATCAACCTTTAGGTGGAGCTCAAGGACAACAAACTGATATTCAAATTGCAGCTAATGAAATTCTGAAGAGTCGCGAGAAGATTAACAAGATTTTGCATGAAGCTACCGGTCAACCACTTGAGAAAATTCAAAAAGATACTGAACGTGATAATTATCTAACAGCCCAAGAGGCTAAGGATTATGGCCTAATTGACGAAATTATGGTCAATCAAAAACAAGATTAGTAATAAAAAATGCCTCCCTTTACAGGAGGTATTTTTTATTACTAATCTTGCAAACTCTGCGCCAAATCATGCAACTTTTTTAAGCGGTGATTGGCACCTGATTTAGAAATTGGACCATCTGGTATTTGCTGGGCTAGCTCCTTTAAAGACAATTCCGGATTAGCTAACCTAAGCCGGGCAATCGTCTGTAATTTTTCTGGAATATTTTCTAAGCCAATTTTACGTTCAATTAATTCAATGTCTTCGACTTGCTTAGCAGCCGCTGTAGCTGTCTTTTTTAAGTTAGCCGTATCACAATTAACCAACCGATTAACTGAATTACGCATATCCCGCATAATACGTAAATCTTCAAACGATAACATTGCGTTAAAAGCTCCAACGATATGCAAAAAATCACCAATTTTTTCTGCTTCTTTTAAATAAACAATAAAACCACGCCGCCGTTTAGTCGTCTTAGCATTAAGATGAAAATAGTGATTCATTAATTCCAGCAAGTCATTATTATGATCTTCATAAGCTGAGTAAATTTCTAAATGATATCTACTAGTTTCAGGATTATTCACACTACCACTAGCCAAAAAAGCCCCCCGTAAATAAGACATAGCACCTTCACGCGAAGAGGTAATTCGGGGAGGAACTCGCGTAATTATCCCTAAATCAGTAGCTAAGATTTCTAGATTAGTTAGAATTTCATGAACATGATTTTGCAAACGAACTAAGTATTGATTATTTTTTTTTAATTTCATTTTACGTGAAACAATCAAAAGTGGTTCTACTTGATAAGCTGTTTTTATCAAGGAAAAAATTCGGCGGGCAATTGCAGGATTTTCAGTAGTAATATCAAGACTATACCGGTGATCATGAAAATTCAAAACACCATTCATACGTAAAAAAGCAGCCAGCTCCGCCTTAGCATGTTCTGGATGAATTGTTAATGAAGTTAATTCTTTTTTCACCTTACTTGCATAGCTTGCCATTATTTAACTATTCCTTTCTACGAGACATTGCAGCAAAAGCCAAATTAATAATCTCCTTAGCTACTTTTTGTCCATCATGAAAAACTAACCCACTACGTTGATCAATAAAATCATCAGTGATTACGCGGCTACCTTGAGCACGTAACCCAGCAAAATCGTTTTTAACTGGTTCAATATATGCATCATAATCCTTAGGATTAAATTTAGACATATCAATTTTGGCCCCATTAACCAAGGTCGTATTAATATAATGTCCCCCTAAGTGCTTATTAATTACTGAAACATGCTCGCAATCAGAAAAATGATCTGTTTCACCTAGCTGAGTCATAATATTGCATATATAAATAACTTCAGCTTTAGTTTGACGCACTGCTTCACCTAAGTTAGGTATCATTAAATTAGGTAAAATCGAAGTAAATAAACTACCAGGTCCTAATACTACTGCATCAGCCTGCATAATAGCATCAAGTACAGGTGGCATTGCCTCAGGTTCAGCGGTCAGATTAGTATTAGTTACCCAAACTCTTTTTATTCTCTTATCTTGATTAGTAATTTCTTTTTCACCAGCTTGGATTGTACCATCAATAAATTCAGCATTTAAAGTCAACGGTTCATTAGAAGCCGGAAAAACATGACCATCAACCCGCATCATTCTGGAAAGGGATTGAACGGCATCAAAAATATTACCGTGCATTTCGTTTAGAGCGGCAATAATTAAATTACCAATTGCATGACCAGAAAAGAAAGCGTCAGATGAATCAAAGCGATATTGAAAAATATCCTTTTCTTCTTGCGAAATTTCACTCAAAGAAACCAAAACATTCCGAATATCACCTGGTGGAACAACATTAATAAAATTACGAATCGAGCCTGATGAACCACCATCATCAGATACGGTAACAATAGCAGTAATTTCGGCATTTTGGTCTTTTAAAGCATTTAAAACTACAGGCAGACCGGTACCACCACCAATCACCACAACTTGTGGTCGTCTACTTTTAGTTATCCGAACTACTTTTGCATCTTCATATTTCATACTTTACCTTTTTCTAATATAACGACTAATTTCACGATGGGTAAGATCAACTGTATAATTATTGGCTAAATCATGAGCCAGTTGCTTAGCAATTGCAACACTACGATGTTGACCACCAGTACAGCCAATAGCAATTGTCAACTTAGCCTTACCTTCCTTAATATAACTTGGTAAGGTACACTCGATTAGATTAAGCAGTTTATGGTAAAAAACTTGTGTTTCTTCTTTATTCATTACATAATCAAAAACTCGCCTATCAAGACCCGTAAATGGTCTGAGTTCAGGCAAATAAAAAGGATTCGGCAAAAAACGAACATCCATTACAATATCTGCATCGATGGGGAGACCATATTTAAAACCAAATGACATTACTTCAACTGAAAATGGCTGTTTTGCTTGATCACTAAACTCATTAAGCAATTTTTGCTTTAGTTGTTGCGGAGACATATCTGAAGTATCAATTATATAATTAGCGCGGTTTTTAATGCCTGTTAGTATCTGACGTTCTTCTAAAATACCATCAAGCAAACGTCCGCTTTTACCTAGTGGTGGAATTCTCCTAGTCTCCTTGTAGCGGGCAACTAAAGTGTTATCAGCCGCGTCCAAAAAAACAATGATTGAACGAACACTACCATTATCTTCTAATGAATTTACTTCATTGAGCAAATCTTTATAAAAATTTTTAACGCGTAAATCTACAACGACAGCCACTTTAGTAAAATCATCTGAATTAACAATCAGTTCCCAAAAGCTAGGCAAAAGCGTCGGCGGTAAGTTATCAACCACAAAATACCCCATATCTTCTAAGGCATGTGATGTTACAGTTTTACCGGCACCACTCATTCCCGTTACAATCAGCAACTGTTTTTTTTCATCAGCCATTTCATAAGTCTCCTATCATCTAAATTATAGCACATGCAGTTTTTATATTTTTTTATAAAAAAAAAGCTCTAAAGCGAACTTTTTATCTATAAAATTAACGATTTCCAAATGCTGCTACAATCTCACTTACTCCAAAAATTAATAACCAGAATGAAACTAGCCAAATTAGAGTTAATGCTGATAATGCTGGGTTAAACATCATCCCAATGGCGATAAATAAGCTTAAAACACTTAAAATCATATTAATCCAAAAGTAAGGACCTAATGTACTTTTTAAATGCCAAGTAAAGCTAATACCTGATACTGAATCAAATAAAAACCAAAAAGCAAATAAATAAGCAATAGTTAGTCCTGCGGCATCATACGAATAGAGAAATAAAATACCAATTATAATATCAATAACTCCAGAAATAATTGCTAACCAACTAAAGGAAATAAAATAACGTAAATGGCTATAAACTGCTAACCAAACAAAACCTTGAACGATCGACAAGATAGCAAAAAGCAATACAAAAGCATGCAAAGCTCGGCCAGGATGAAGTATCAAGAATAGGCCAGCAACAATCATTAGTACACCAGCTATTAAAGCAGCCCAGTTAAAGCCATGCTTTTCCCTATAAGTAGAAAAATTATCCATCTCTTTTCCCCCTTGCAGAGTATTCTACACTGTATTAAAAATAATTACTATTTGTTTGCTTTTTTGTGAGCGTTTTCTGTTAAAATTTTGTCACGTTTCAGCACTGGTTTAAGGTATTGTCCAGTATAGCTTTCTTTAACTTGAACAAGTTCTTCTGGAGTTCCAGTTGCAATAATTGTGCCGCCTCTTTCTCCTCCTTCAGGTCCTAAATCAATCAACCAATCTGCACTTTTAATAACATCTAAATTATGTTCAATAATCAAAACAGTATTTCCTTGATCTACTAACCTTTGGAGCACCTCAAGCAAACGTTTAATATCGTCAGTATGTAACCCAGTAGTTGGTTCATCTAAGATATAAAAGTTTTTACCAGTTGAAAGTTTTTGTAGTTCAGCCGCTAACTTCATCCGTTGAGCTTCACCACCAGATAATGTAGTAGCAGACTGACCTAATTTAACATAACCCAAGCCCACATCAACAATTGTTTGTAGCTTACGTGCAATTTTCGGAATGTTTTTAAAAAAGTCACACGCATCAACAATTGTCATGTCTAACACTTGTGCAATGTTTTTATTACGGTAAGTTACCTCAAGTGTTTCTGAATTATAACGATTACCATGACAAATTTCACACGGTACATAAACGTCTGGTAAAAAGTTCATTTCAATCTTAATAATTCCATCCCCATGACACGCTTCACAACGTCCACCTTTGACATTAAATGAAAATCTTGCTTTAGTGTAGCCCCGTAACTTGGCTTCATTAGTCTGCGCAAAAAGCGAGCGAATATCATCAAAAACGCTAGTATAAGTTGCCGGGTTACTTCTTGGAGTTCGCCCAATTGGACTTTGATCAATATCGATAACTTTCTCAATATTCTTATACCCGCTTATGCTCTGATATTTACCAGGTTTAGTTTGATTGCGATTTAACTTTTGCGCTAATACCCTTTTCAAAATCATATTAATCAAAGTTGACTTGCCTGAACCGGAAACGCCAGTTACCACTATTAATTTGCCTAGTGGGAAGTCTACCTTTATATCTTTAAGATTGTTTTCCGCTGCTCCGGTTATAGTTATCTTTTTGCCATTACCCTTACGTCTTGTTAAAGGAACCGGTACAAATTTTTTACCAGCTAGATATTGTCCGGTTAGTGATTTGGTATTTTTTTCAACTTCTTTTGGTGTGCCAGCAGCCATAACTTTACCGCCAAAACTACCAGCACCTGGTCCCATATCAATTAAGTAGTCTGCCTGGCGCATAGTTTCATCATCATGTTCAACCACAATTAGGGAGTTCCCCAAATCACGCATTCTTTTTAGGGCAGCAATCAAGCGATCATTATCACGTTGATGCAGACCAATTGATGGTTCATCTAAGACATACATTACACCTGATAAATTAGACCCAATTTGGGTGGCTAATCTTATACGCTGCGCTTCACCACCAGATAAAGTATTAGCAGTTCGTGATAAAGTCAGATAATCAAGACCCACGCTATCTAAGAAAGTTAAGCGATCACGCACTTCTTTTAAAATTGGCTTAGCAATAACTTCTTCTTGCTCACTAAGCTGAATATGATTAAAAAATTCTATTGCTTTACTAATCGCTAAACTTGATGTTTCCGCAATATCTTTACCCATTATTTTAACAGCTAAAGCTTTACGATTTAATCGCTTGCCATGACAGGTTGAGCAAGTTAATTCTGCCATATACTTGGCCATCACATCACGCATAAATTTAGACATAGGGTGCAAATAACGCTTTTCCACATTCTCCATTACGCCCTCAAAAGGAGCAGTTGTATCATTGACACCAAAATCACCAGTCACATGAAATTTTATTTTTTTAGTTGAACCATGCAAAATTATTTCTTTTTGTCTTTTGGTTAATTTGGCGAAGGGCTTATCTAGCGGTATCTTTAAGGCCGCGCAAGCTTGAGTTAACATTTCACTGTAGTATTTAGAATTTTTCCATGGTGCAATTGCCCCTGCTGCCAAGGTTTTACTTTGATCCGGAATAACTAATTCTTCATCTACTGCTAATTTTATACCTAAACCATCACAATCTGGGCAAGCACCAAAAGGAGCATTAAATGAAAAAAGCCGTGGTTCCATTTCGCCAACTGTAAAGCCACATTTCGGACAAGCGTAGTATTCTGAAAAGTTGAGTATCTCACTATTAATCACGTCCACATTCATGTACCCATCAGACAAGCGCAACGCTGCCTCTACTGAGTCAAATAAACGCGAGCGAATACCATCTTTAATAACTAAGCGGTCAACTACAATATCAATAGTATGCCTTTTATTTTTATCAAGCGTAAAATCATCACCGATTTCATGCATCTCACCGTCAACAATTACACGGACATAACCTGCACGTTGAACACGCTTAAATACCTCTTGGTGAGCACCGCGCTTAGCTCGAATAACTGGGGCTAGCAATTGAATTCGACTGCGATCAGGTAATTCTAAAATACGGTCAACCATTTGTTCGACTGATTGCCGTTCAATTGGGGTTTGATCATTAGGACAAATTGGATGACCAACTCGTGCCCATAATAATCGCAGATAATCATTAATCTCAGTCACTGTACCAACAGTTGAACGTGGATTATGCGATGTGGTTTTTTGATCAATCGAAATTGCGGGATTTAAGCCATCAATTGCATCAACATCGGGTTTATCCATTTGTCCTAAAAACTGTCTTGCATAACTTGAAAGTGATTGGACATAACGTCTTCGTCCCTCAGCATATAGGGTATCAAAAGCTAATGAACTTTTACCTGAACCAGATAAACCAGTTATTACAACTAATTTATCCTTAGGAATTGTTAAGCTAATATTTTTTAAATTATGTTCTCGTGCGCCACGAATAACAATTTGATTATTTGCCATTTATTTTATTTCCTTTTTTGATACTTGGTTTTCTAGTAGAACTCTCCAATTCCATTATCGCATCGCGCAAAGTGGCTGCTCCTTCAAAATCCAATTTTTTAGCAGCTTGCTGCATTTGCTGACGCAAGTCTTTAATCATTGTTTTCTTCTGTTTAGCATTCAATTCGTCAAAATTTAAATCAGCAAAACTTTCATTTTGTTCTTCATCAACTGCTTTAGTTGCCGAAATAACTGCTCTAATTGGTTTAATAATTGTCTGCGGTTTAAGTTGATGTTCTTCGTTAAATTTAATTTGTAAGTCACGTCTGCGCTTAGTTGACTCAATTGCTTGGCGCATTGAGTCAGTAATCGTATCCGCATACAAAATAACTTCACCATTTGCATTACGTGAAGCTCGCCCCATTGTTTGAACTAAGGGACGATAAGCCCGCAAAAAGCCTTCTTTGTCAGCATCTAGAATAGCCACTAGGGAAACTTCTGGTACATCAATTCCCTCACGAAGTAAATTAATCCCAATTAAAACATCATACTTACCTTCTCGTAAATCATGCAAAATTTGCATCCGTTCTAGGGTTTTAACATCTGAATGCAAATATTGCACTTTAATTCCAATATCTTTTAAATAATCCGTTAAATCTTCAGCCATTTTTTTGGTTAAGGTTGTTACAAAAACACGTTCGTTATGGTCAATGCGTTGATTGATTTCTCCAACTAAATCATCAATTTGACCTGCAACTGGTCGAACATCAATTTTAGGATCAAGTAGCCCTGTCGGCCGAATTATCTGCTCCACCTTGTGATCTGTTCGTGCTAACTCATAATCACCTGGAGTAGCTGAAACATATAAAATTTGATTAACATGCTGCTCAAATTCTGCTATTTTTAGTGGCCGATTATCAAGGGCTGAGGGCAAACGAAAGCCATAATCAATCAAGGTTTTTTTTCGGTTACGGTCACCATTATACATGGCCCGAATTTCAGGCATTGTAGCATGCGACTCATCAATCAAAATTAAAAAATCATCTGGAAAAAAATCTAACAGTGTATAGGGCGGTTCACCTTCTTTTCGTCCCTCCATATGCCGCGAATAATTTTCGATCCCGTTAGTGTAGCCTACTTCGCCCATCATTTCGAGATCGAAAGTTGTCCGCTGTTTAATCCGTTCCGCTTCTAATAGTTTACCTTGTCCCTCAAATTCTTTTACCTGAACTTTCATTTCTTGCGAAATTGCCTTAATAGCACGCCGCAATTGTTCTTCATTAGTCATGAAATGAGTAGCAGGAAAAAGTGAAATACTTTCTCTTTCACCTATTACTTCACCAGTTAGGGAATCTATCTCCACAATCCGATCAATTTCATCACCAAAAAATTCAATTCGATAAGCATGATTAGAATTTCCAGCTGGAAAAATTTCCACTACATCCCCACGGACACGAAAACGTCCCCGTTGAAAATCGATATCATTACGGTCATATTGAATATTGACTAAATTTCGCAAAAGCGTATTGCGCCCATAGTCATCACCCTCATGAACTGTAATTACACTAGCAGAATATTCCTTAGGATCGCCTAAACCATAAATACATGAAACAGAGGCAACCACAATTACGTCATTTCGCTCCATTAAATCACTAGTTGCTTGATGACGTAACTGATCGATTTCATCGTTAATAGCGGAGTCCTTTTCAATGTATGTGTCGGATTGAGGCACATATGCCTCTGGTTGATAATAATCATAATATGAAACAAAATAATCAACTGCATTATTAGGAAAAAATTCCTTGAATTCACCATAAAGTTGGCCAACTAGCGTTTTATTATGTGAAATAACCAAAGTTGGTTTATTAAGTTGAGCAATAATATTAGCCATCGTAAAAGTTTTACCTGTCCCGGTGGCTCCTTCAAGAATCTGCTCTTTATATCCTTTGTTAAAGCCAGCTGTTAGTTTAGTAATTGCCTGCTCTTGATCGCCTGCAGGCTTAAACTTAGATACAAGCTCAAATTTACGTTTTTCTTGTCGTTTAATCATAGAAAGGCTCCTTCTAAAAAAGTTGGACATTTATAAGTCCAACTTCAATTGGCAGATATTATTTTACGCTCTCGAACATATTTTCGCACAATATTTGCTTATTGTAATAATTGTTTTAAAGTTAGTTGGTACTGTTCAGCTTTAGACTTAGCTTTTGCAATACTTGACTGGTTAACTCCAACATAGGCTTTAATTACTGGCTCAGTTCCAGAGGGACGCAGAGCAAGCCAAGTTTCATCAGCTAAGTAATATTTTAATACGTTAGCTGGTGGTAATTCGGTTAATGGTTTTATTTCATTATTAACTATTTCTTTTTGCTGTAAGAAATCTTGCGTTTTGACAACTTTACTTCCATTAATTTGTGTTAGTTGCTCACTACGCAATTGACTCATTAACTTGTTCATTTGGCTTTGCCCATCAATTCCAGGCATCTCAATTGCAGTAGTAATTTCATAAGAAGTGCCATATTTTCCCCATATTTCGTTTAAGCCGTCAAATACGGTCATTCCTCGACTAGCATAATATGCAGCAACTTCAGCAAACATCAATGCCCCTTGCATCGCATCCTTATCACGAGCAAATGGCTTAAATAAATAACCATAGCTTTCTTCAAAGCCCATTAAAAATTTGCCATCCTTTTCTCTTGCCATTCGATCAATTTCTTCGCCAATAAACTTAAAGCCAGTTAAAACAGACTTAGTTCTTATCCCGAAATCTTGAGCAATTTTAAGTGGCATGCTACTTGAAACTATTGAAGTGATTAATTCATAATCATTAGAAAGGCGCTGACTTTCTTTTAAATTATTCAACAAATAATAAATCATTAATGTTGCTATCTGATTACCGGTTAAAACCTCAAAACTACCAGTTTTTGTTCTGACACAAGCCCCCATCCGATCAGCATCTGGATCAGTTGCAATAATCAAATCCGCATTTTTTTCATTAGCTAATTTAATTCCTACGTCAAATACATCCCGGTACTCGGGATTGGGTTTCTTAGTAGTTGGAAATTCGGGGTCAATAATCGATTGGCTCGGAACTGGTATTACATTAGTAAACCCCCCTTGCCTAAACGCACGATCATATAATATTTTACCAGTTCCGTGTAACGGCGTATAAATAATTGTTAGTTTGCTAGCATTTTTGGCAATCATATTTGAATTAACACAAACCGTTTGTAATCTAGCTAAATATTTTTCATCAATATCTTCACCAATTAATTTAAGTAAGCCAGCAGAGCGTAATTCATCAACACTAGCTGCCTTAACTTGAAAAATATCTTCTACATTTTGGGCATAAGTAAATACTCGATTTGCGTCAGCAGGTCCCATCTGCGCGCCATCAGCCCCATAAACTTTATAGCCATTATACTCTTTGGCATTATGCGAAGCTGTGATATTGATTCCTGCAAAGGACTTTAAGTGACGAACAGCGTAAGATAATTCTGGTGTGGGCCGAATATCATCAAATAAATAAACTTGAATACCATGAAATCCTAAAATTCTAGCCGCATGTTCAGCAAACTCACGCGAATGATAGCGTGAATCAAAAGAAATCACTACTCCCGCTTTTTTTTCTTTGCAGCCTTTTTCAACAATTAAACGAGCTAATCCTTCAGTGATTCGACCAATTGTAAATAAATTAATCCGATTAATTCCAGGTTCAAGTTTGCCACGCATCCCAGCTGTACCAAAATTTATATCTTGACCAAAGGCATCATCAATCCACTGTTGATTTTGACCAAGTAAATTTAATTGTGCTTGCAAATAATCAGGCATATTTTGCGCTTTTTGCCATATTTTAAAAGTTTCTTTTGCACTCATTACTGCACTAAACCTCTTTTTCTATAATAAATTCGTTTTCATAACCCCTATTCTAGCATTTATTAACTTAAAAAAAGAATTCAACCCACAAGCTGAATTCTTTTTTAAGTTTTTTAATCATTTAAAGCTTGCAAATAATTATAAGCTTCTTGTCCAGCAATGCTACCGTCACCAACAGCATTAGCAATTTGCCGTAAATCTTTCGCACGGACATCTCCCACAGCAAAGATACCGGCCACTTTAGTTTTCATATGTTCGTCAGTAGGAATCCAGCCCTGTTCGTTAACAATGCCGATGTCTTTTAAAGGAGCAGTTTGCGGAATCACACCAACATAAATAAAGACCCCACGAGTAGTTAATTTCTTAGTAATACCCGTTTCCTTATCTTTATAGGTAACACTAGTAACGCGATTGCCATCCCCATCTATTGATTCAGTTTCTGCGTTCCAAATGAAATTCATCTTTTCATTGGCAAAAGCCCTTTTTTGTAAAGTTGGTTGTGCGCGTAATTGATCGCGGCGATGGACAACTGTAACCGACTTAGCATTTTGAGCTAAGTAAATGCCCTCTTCAATAGCCGAATCGCCACCACCAATTACAGCAATATCCTCATTTTTAAAGAAAGCAGCATCACAAACAGCACAGTAAGAAACACCTTTACCAGCGTATTCATCTTCACCAGGAATATTCAAATGCCGATGATCTGCTCCAGTTGCAATAATTAAAGCAGGTGCACGATATTCACCGGTATCAGTTGTTACAACTTTGTAGTTACCTTCAAGACTAACCTGTTGTACATCACCATATTCAAATTTTGCACCAAATTTCATAATGGAATTGTACATTTTTTCGCCTAATTCCGGACCTTTAATTTCGCTAAATCCAGGATAATTATCAATTGCATCAGTGTTATTCATTTGACCGCCATAAAGTCCGCGATCAAGAAGCAAAACTGACAAATTAGCTCGCGAGGCATATAAAGCTGCGGTTAAGCCACCTGGCCCAGCCCCTATAATAATTACATCATAATTTTGAGTCATTTTTTCACCTTAGCCACTTTCTTTTAGTAAGTAAATACTACTCCTAAATAACTCTAAAGTCTAATTTCCTGTTTTGGCTTTCTATCCATCATTTTAGTGATTTCAGTAGCAACACTACTTTTTTCATATAAAACACGATAAACAGCTTCGCTAATTGGCATGTCAATTGCTTTTTCCTGACATATTTCATGAATTGCCTTAACAGTTGTTGCGCCTTCAATTACCTGCCCCATATTTTCAACAATATAAGCAAAACTCTTACCTTCACCCAATTGCTTGCCACAACGCCAATTACGAGAATTGACTGATGTACAAGTTACGATTAAATCGCCAATTCCCGCTAACCCACTAAAAGTCATCGGCTGTGCTTGGTAGCAGTTTACACCTAAACGCGTAATCTCAGCTAATCCTCGCGTCATTAGTGCTGCTTTTGCATTATCACCATAACCTTTACCAGCTAAAATGCCTGCAGCAATTGCAATCACATTTTTAACCGCACCAGCCACTTCAACACCAATTAAATCACTATTGGTATACAAGCGTAAATAGTCATTAGTAAAAATAGTTTGCACTCTTTGTGCATTTTCCTTACTGATTGAAGCACATGTAATGGCAGTAAGGTCTTTTTGCGCTACACTTTCAGCATGGCTCGGCCCAGAAATAGCAACTATTTTCTCTGGATTTTCCGGATATATTTCTTCTGTTAAAATTTCTGAAATTAATTTTTTAGAACCGGGTTCAATTCCTTTAGTAGCAGTAACTACCAATGGCTGAAGATTACTTTGGTTTAAAACAAGCTTAACTTCTTTTGCAACACTGCGAATTGCTTGTGTAGGTAAAACAAATAAGATAATTGCAACATTATTTAAAGCCTGCTTTAAGTTAGCTGTTGCCCAAACCGTTTCATTCACTTGCCAATCCTTCATGTAATGTGTATTAGTATGCTCAGTGTTAATTTCTTGATTAACTTGAGCATTATTACCATAAAGTATAACCTCATTACCTTTATCAGCAAGTAAGGATCCTAAAACTGTTCCCCATGAACCTGCTCCTAAAACTGCAATTTTTGTCATTTAACTTCCAAACTTTCTTTAATAACTATCTCAATATTTAATCCCTTGTATACGGGTATTTTAACCCACTACCATCTAAGTACCACTTAGGCTTAACCACTACTCGACGGTAAATAAATAACAAGAAAACCACGATAAACAAAACTAGACTTAGCAGTTGCGATACCCTGATTGTCTTTGCAATATATAAACTATCTGTGCGCAAACCTTCAACAAAAAATCTTACCGCAGCATACCAAGCTAAATACAGCATAAAAACTTCCCCCTGCTTGAAAATATGTCTGCGATGGCGCAAAAGTAAAATTAAAATTAAGCCAATAAGATTTAGTACAGATTCATATAAAAACGTCGGCTGATAATAAGTGCCAGCTATTTTCATTTGATTAATGATAAATAGTGGTAAATGTAAACTCTGCAAAAATTGGAGTGAAGTCGCTGCGCCATGGGCTTCTTGATTAAAAAAGTTACCCCAACGACCTAAAATTTGGGCTGCCATTACTCCAGGAGTGATTATATCTAACATTAAAAACGGTGGTAATAATTTTTTATAACAAAATACCAATAAAACAATTAATCCAGCTATCAATCCACCATATATAGCAATGCCACCATTCCAAATTGCAATAATTTGATCCGGATGTTGCGCATAATAGTCCCATTCAAATGCAACATAATATATCCTCGCACCTAGATAGCCAATCGGTACTGCCCATAAAAGTAAATCTACAAAATCATCGCTTATAATATGTCTTTTTTGGCCTTCAATAATTGCCATTACTACTGCTAAAATAATTGCAGTTGCCATAATGACGCCATACCATTTAACACTAATATCACCCAAGTTAAACGCAACTGGATTGATTGTTAAAGTCATTTTATTTTCCTTTATTTAATTATTTAATTTTCTCGTGAATTCTGGGCAATTAAAGTAGTTAAATTATCATCAAAAGCAGAAGTTGCATTGTAACCCATTTTTTTAGCTCTAAAATTCATTGCTGCTACTTCAATAATATCTTCCATATTGCGACCGACTTTAACTGGAATTGTAATTTGCGGTACTTCTACATTACAAATATCACGTTTACTCTCTTCAAAGCCAAGACGGTCATAGTTAGCCTTATTATCCCAATTAACTAATTTAATTACTAATTGAATATTAGCTCGATTTTTGACAGCTCCTACGCCAAATAAATCCATTGCATTAATAATACCGATGCCACGAATTTCCATCAAATGCTTTAAAATTTGCGGTGGTTCACCCATCACAGTTTCAACATCTTTTTGATAGACATCAACACGATCGTCAGCAATTAACCGGTGCCCGCGTCTAATAAGTCCTAAAGCCGTTTCTGATTTCCCTACACCAGAATCACCGATTAACAAAATACCTAATCCCTTGACCTCAATAAACACCCCGTGAATTGTATCGCGAACAGCAAGGCGCTCACGTAGATACTCCGTCAAAATACTAGCTACATAAGTAGTTGATTCTGGTGAAGAAAGAATCGGGATTTGCGCCTTATCAGCAGCTTCTTTTAATTCATGTGGTACTGGCAACGAACGTGAAACAAAAAAACATGGTGTTTCTGGTGTACATAGTTTGGTGAAAACCCGCACTAGACTTTCATGATCTAGTCGAGCAGCATAAGAAATTTCTGTACGACCCAAAAGTTGAATTCTTTGCTGCGGATAAAAATCAAAATAACCAGTTAATTCTAAGCCTGGTCGATATATATCAGAAACAACAATTTCTTTCTCACTAATATATTGCGCTCCCTGAACAACGTGAACTATCCGATTATCACGAATTAGATTTTTTAATTTAATGGCATTTCCCATTCTTATACCTCTAGACTTTACTTATCAACATCCTTAGTTTCGGCATCACGCACTTTTTTACGCTTATGCTTGGGGGAATTTTCGTTAGCCCAACCTGTATTCCAAGTTTTTTTCTGATTAGCCGAGCTATTATCTTTGCCTTTAGTGAAATAATTGATTAGCCAAATGATTAAAGCAATAACTATAATTGCCGGTAAAAGCATAAAGATAATATGAAACATAGCAAAAATAATGCATAAGGCAATTAACACTAACAATAAAATACTGACAATTCCCAAAAAACTCATTTTTACACCTATTATTTAACCTATTCAGGATTCTCTTGACTAAGCTGCCATTGTAAATATGCATAAACAAATGGCTGCAATTTTCCATCCATTACACCGCTAGTATCAGCAGTTTCATAACCTGTACGCAAATCTTTAACTAAATTATAAGGGTGAAAGACATAAGACCTAATTTGCGAACCCCAGCCATTCTCCATTTGCTCACCTTTAAGCTCTTGTTTATGCTGGCGTTTTTTTTCTTCTTCTAAATGAAAAAGCTTTGCGCGTAACTCATTCATTGCAGTTTCGCGATTTTGTAATTGTGAACGCTGTGCTTGCGAAGTGGTAACAAAACCTGTTGGCAAATGAGTAATTCGCACTGCACTCGATGTTTTATTAATATGCTGGCCGCCTGCGCCACTTGAACGATAAACATCAATTCGTAAATCTTTGGGATTAATATCAATTTTAATACTATCATCAATTTCGGGAATAATTTCAACCGCAGCAAAAGAAGTATGTCTTCTTTTAGCCGAGTCAAACGGTGAAATTCTTACTAAGCGATGAACTCCATTTTCTGATTTCAATAAACCATAAGCATTTTTACCGCTAATTCTTACGTTAACACTCTTAAGCCCGGCTTCTTCACCTGCTTCATAATTATTAATTTCAAAGTTAAAACCATTCATTTCACAATAACGCTGATACATTCGCAATAGCATCTGTCCCCAATCCATTGCCTCTGTACCACCTGCACCAGGATGAATTTCTAACAGGGCATTATGGCTGTCATATTTACCTGCTAAAAGCAAATTCATCTCATAGTTATGGAATGCACTTTGCAGCTTTTCTAAATCAGCCTCAACTTCTATTTGTAAATCTTGATCTGGCTCTTCATTTAACAATTCAATGGCGGTCAATTCATTTTGATAATTTTCCTGCAAACTTAAAAAAGAATCACGCTTTTCCTTTAACAAGTTTGTTTCGGCAATTAATTTTTGGGCACGCTCTTGCTTATCCCAAAATGAGGGCTCTTGCATTTTACTTTCATTAATCGCAATACTTTCAGCAATTGCATCAAGGTCAAAGAGACCCCCTAAAGTGGTTTAACCGCTTTTGCAAGTTAGTCAACTCACTTTGAATTTCACTAATTTCCATCATAAGTGTTTCTCCATCATAAATTTATAGTAAAAAAGAGAAAGCTGTAACTTTCTCTTCAATCTTAACTTTTACCGACTAAGATTTTGTCTGATTTCAGCCTTCATAAATAAGCGAGTTACATCAAATTCAATATTTGAAATCATTTCTTCAAACATACTGTAACCAGAATCTTGATATTCAACAAGTGGATTAAGTTGCCCATAACCACGCAAGCTAATTGACTGCCGCAATTGATCCATTGCATCAATATGATCTGTCCAGCGGTCATCAACCACTCGCAAAATAACAACTTTTTCAAATTCAAGCATCTCAGATGGGTCAGCCAATGCTTGCGACTTTTCATTATAATTAGCTTCTACAGCATCATATAATTTTTGCTTTAATTCAGGAACTGTAATCGTCTTGAAGTTGATTTTATCTACTTCATCTTCTCTTAACAAACTTGAACTAATGAAGTCCCGCAATGAATCAAGCCGCCACTTACTGTGATCTCCTTGAGTAAACATATCAACTTGACTATCAATTGTACGCTTAATCATCGGTATTAAAACAAAGTTAAGTGAATTATCTTCATCAATAACTCGCATTCTTTCACCATAAATAATTTCACGTTGAATTCGCATAACATCATCATACTGTAGTGTTTGTTTACGGGTATCATAGTTATTACCTTCTACTCGTTTTTGAGCAGATTCAACTTGGCGTGTGATTAAGCGACTTTCAATCACTTTTTCATCATCATTGTCAGATAGTCGATCCAAAAAGTCCTTAACCCGATCACCACCAAAGCGTTTCATTAAATCATCTTCAAGTGAAAGGTAAAAACGGGTAACACCTGGATCTCCTTGCCGACCAGCACGTCCACGAAGTTGATTATCAATTCGCCGTGATTCATGCCGTTCAGTACCAATCACTGCTAGTCCACCGAGCTCTTTTACTCCAGGTCCAAGTTTAATGTCAGTCCCACGACCAGCCATATTAGTAGCAATAGTTACAGCACCACGTTGACCTGCATTCATGATAATCTGGGCTTCTTTAGCATGATTCTTAGCATTCAAAACAGCATGTGGAATACCCGCTTCTTTTAGTAGCTGACTCAACCGCTCTGAACTTTCAACAGCAACTGTACCAACTAACACGGGTTGACCTTTTGCATGACGTTCTTTAATTTCTTCCACTACTGCAGTTAGTTTTGAAGTTAAAGTTGGGTATAGGATATCAGACTTATCTTGACGAATTTTAGGTCGGTTAGTTGGAATCGTAATCGCCTGCATATTGTATATTTCACGAAATTCTTCTTCTTCTGTTTTAGCGGTACCAGTCATACCAGATAGTTTCTTATACATTCTAAAGAAGTTCTGGTAAGTAATTGTCGCCTGCGTCTTTGATTCTTCTTGAATTTTAACGTTTTCTTTTGCTTCAATTGCTTGGTGCAGACCATCAGAATAGCGCCGTCCACTCATAACCCGACCAGTGAAAGAATCAACAATTAAAACTTCCCCATCTTGAACAACATAATCAATATCTTTAAGCATGATGTAATTAGCGCGTAAAGCTTGGTCTAAATGGTGAACTAATTTTTGATTTTCTACATCATACAAGTTCTTCAAGCCAAAGTGATCACAAGCCTTCTGAATACCAGTTCTAGTTAAAGAAATCGTCTTAGTAGGCCAATCAATCTTGTAATCGCCATGATCTTCATCGTCATCCGCATCATCACCACTAGTATCTTCTTTCAAAGTCTTAACAAAACGATCAGCCCGAATATAATCACCATTAGCCTGTTCTGCTTCACCTGAAATAATTAATGGCGTCCTTGCCTCATCAATTAGGATGGAATCGACCTCATCAATAATGGCATAGTTAAGTTCTCGCTGCACCATTTGTTCCTTATAGACAACCATGTTATCCCGCAAATAGTCAAAGCCTAATTCAGCATTAGTTGAATAAGTGACATCACAATTATATGCTTCTCTTTTTTCGTCAGGTGACATTGAATTAAGATTCAAGCCAACCGTCAAACCTAACCACTTATAAAGCTGACCCATTTCTTCTTGATCACGGCTCGAAAGATATTCATTAACTGTGACAACATGAACACCTTTACTTGTTAAAGCATTCAAATATACAGGCATTGTGGCAGTTAAAGTCTTACCTTCACCAGTCATCATTTCCGCAATATTGCCAAAGTGTAATGCAATTCCACCCAAAATTTGGACATGAAATGGGAATAGCCCCAGTACTCTTTTGGCTCCTTCACGCGCTACTGCAAAAGCTTCGGGTAAAAGATCATCTAAACTTTCACCCTTAGCTAGCCGTTCACGAAATTCTGGAGTTTTTGCTTTTAGTTGATCATCAGTAAGTTGATCATATTTGTCAGCATAACTTTCAACTTGATTTGCTATTTTTTCAAATCTTTTTAGTTCTCTTTTATCGTTATTGTATAGTTTCTTTAAAACGTTTACCATTTAATCGATCCTTATATGTACTTAAGTATAAAAACACATGCTAATTTTAACATGATTAGCGCTAAATGAAAAATTAACCAAACAAAAACCTCACATTAAATGTGGGGTCCTCATTCAAATACACTATTTTATTTAGTTTCAATTAAGCCATATTGCCCATCATTCCTGCGATAAACAATACTAGTTCCGTTTGTTTCAGCGTCTTGAAAGACAAAGAAATCATGTTCTAGCATATTCATTTGTAAAATAGCTTCTTCAGGATTCATTGGCTTTAAACCAATCTGCTTATTACGCACAATGGTAAATCCACTATCAGTATCCTGAATTTCTTCATTTGCATCTTCATCTACCGCTTGTTCAACGAAGAAATTATTCACACCCTTTTCGCGCCCCTTACGGTTTACACGTGTTTTGTATTTTCTAATCTGTCTTTCCAGTTTTTCAGAGACAAAGTCGATGCTACGATACATGTCATCAGTTGTCTCTTCTGCTCTCAATACCAAGTATGGCAGTGGAATAGTAATTTCAACTTTGGCAGTCCGATCACGATACACCTTTAAGTTTACATGAGCAACCATCTCTTGAGTCATATCAAAATATTTTTCTAATTTTTTTAAGCGCTTCTCAACGTAACTACGCAAAGCATCGGTTACTTCAATATTTTCACCACGAACATTATACTTTAACATATGAGATTCTCCTTTCAACTGCTATGCAGTCTTACGATACTTACATTATAACAAAAATTGAAAGCGCTGAACAATATTATTCTATCTGCAAACTGAAAAGCTACTTATTTTAGCCTTAGGGAAGGTCGTCAAAACCGCATCCCGTGCATGATACAAGGTCCTGCCTGTAGTATAAATATCATCCAAAAGCAAAACTTTTTTCATATTTAAGTCAATATTATATTTAGCTTTTATAAAAAAGCTTTGCTTACTTTGCAAGCGCTCTTTTCTACTTTTTTCACCTTGTGCTTGTTGCCCATCAATTTTACCCAAAATAGCAGTTAAATTAACTAAATCACCATAAATTGCACTAACTGTGTCAAATTGCCGCTCAGCTATGTGACTAGCAGATGTGGGAATTGGTACATAGTAGTCGGCCTTTATTTTAGCTAAATTTTTATAGCATAAATCTTGTAAAACATAACATAAAACATAATCTCCATAACGTTTATAATTGACCATTAAATCGTGAAATGCCTGATTATATAGATAAACCGCTTGATGATAGAGTACATTGTTACCATAGATTTTTTGCCAACGGCGGCAATCTGAACAAATCAAACTTTCCTTATCAGCGTCTTGTAGTAATTTTCCCGAGCAAATTTTGCAGCTAATTGTAGGTAAAAATTCAAATTGGGCTAAACAATGATGACATAACTGTTCTTCATGCCATTTTCGCCAAGAAAGAAGCTGATTTAACGATAAAACAGGCGCAAACATTTGATTACATAGTAAACATTTTTTCATCTATTAAGTTCCTTAATCTGCTGTGATGCTTTCCGTAACTGGTTTGTATACTTGTGATAGCAAAATAACACTAACCCATCAGTATCATTTTTAGCCCGTCCTACTCTTCCCGCAATCTGCACTAAGCTCGAGGCGGTATAAATTTTATCATCTGCTTGAACAATAATCACCCAAACATGCTTAAACGTCACTCCCCGCTCTAAGATTGTCGTTGTTACTAGAATTTGCAATTTTTGATTGCGAAATTGCTGTACTTTTTCTAGACGCTCTTTATCGCCAGCATAAACACCAGCTATTTTTATTTGCCTAAGTTGTTCAACTTGTTTAAGAGCTGACAAATACAAAGGGATTTGTTCAATTCGTGGTACGAAAAGTAAAAGTGGATGTCCTTTTTTAATTACAGCAATAATCTCCTTTAGTAACTTAGGATGAATTTTGCCCTTACTTAAAAAGGGCCGTAAAAACATTTTCTCTTTTGGTAAGGGTAATTTTCCACCATGAAACCGCCGCTTTACCTGTAAAATTTCAATTTTCCCTACTTTAACATCTGCTAATAAATCTTTAGTTGGTGTAGCTGTTAGATAAACTTGAACACCAGCTATTTTTAATGCATTCTTAGCCGCAAAATGCAAAGTATTATTTTCAACATACGGAAAAGAATCAGTCTCATCAATTACTAACAGATCAAATGCATGATAAAATTTTAATAATTGATGTGTAGTACAAATTGTTAATTGATCAAGCCCTGGATCAACATATTCTTGACCGTGATATTTACCAATTTTAGTTTTATTAAAAGCCGCTTTAAAACGCGGGTATAATTCATTAACAACATCGATTCTAGGACTAGCAATACAACAGCGTTGACCCCAACTTAAGCTTTGATTGATCAAGGCAAAAAGCATTTCTGTTTTACCCGCCCCTGTCACCGCATAGATCAAAGTATTTTTTTTATTTATAAAATTTTCAACTAATTTTTGCGAAATTTTTTCTTGCAAAGGCGTTAACTTACCATTCCATGTTAATTGGCGTTTATCTTTGGGAAAAACAACTTCTTGTTCATTCCGAATCAAAATGTCACCCTCAACAATTCGCCCCAGTTCAATACATGAACGACAATACCGCTTACCGTTTGGCAATTTGGCATTAACCATTGCCCCACACCGCTTGCAATGACTATCTTCAATCGCATTTACTTTGGTTAAATCGGTATTTATGCTAAAATCCTCTTGACTGCCAATCCATTGGCGGCCGATGAGACTAGTTAAATTTTCCATCTACTTTCCCTCCAATCTATAAGTACGTAAAACGAAGGTGAATTCTTTTGATACAAGAAAAAAATTATTTAACTATTAAGAATAATGGTACAAATGAATTAATAATTAAGAAAAGTCGCTTTATTACCACCTTAGTACGAACTAATACAATAGCTGAAGCTGACCAAGCCATTGCGGCTATTACTAAAAAATACCGAGATGCAACCCACAATACCTATGCTTATGTCGTAGAAGATCATGTCAAAGCTAGTGATAACGGCGAACCTGCTGGAACAGCAGGAGTTCCGGAATTAAAAGCACTGCAATTGATGAATCTAAAAAATGTAACTGCTGTAGTGACACGTTATTTTGGTGGAATTAAACTTGGTACTGGTGGACTAATTCGTGCTTATTCAAATAGCGTGACTGAAGCGGCTGAAGCAATTGGAGTGGTTAAACGCATGCAACAGCAAAAAGTCGATTTTCATGTTGCATATAATAAATTTGATGAGGTACAACATTTTTTAACTAATGAACAAATTTTTATTGCTAATATTGATTATGGAGTGGATGTAAATATTCAAATTTTTATCGACGAAAAAGTACGAACTGTTGTCGAAAATAACCTTACCAATCTTTTAGCTGGACAAATCACGTTCAACCTAGGCGAAAAACGTTATATCGAAGTTCCTATTACCGAACATAATTATCATTCACAATAATTTAAAAGCCATGGAAATCAAACTATTTCCATGGCTTTTTTATTGAATTAAACTCGGTTAATCATGCTTCTTATTTTTTAATTGTTCTGGTTTTTCTTGACCTAAATGCCATACTTCAACTGTTGGATCATTTTTACTGCGCATACTAATTAGTTTTTGAAGTAAACACAATAAGGGCTTATATTTTTCTCCTAGCAGACCAATCGATTCCACAAATACTTCTAATGCAACAACTAGTCCTGCAATTAACAACCACATCCCCCAAGTTGGTGATAACAAGAACAATAGTGAAATAAATGAAAAAATCAATGATAAAGAATAGATTGCTAACACTGTCTGTCGATGAGTCAAGCCCATCTTCATTAATTGATGATGTAAGTGGTGCTTATCTGCTTGCGAAACAGGTCGATTATTCAACTTACGCCGAATCATTGCATAAATGGTATCAGTAATTGGCACACCTAAAATTGTTACTGGTACTAAAAGTGAAATAAAAGTAACATTCTTTAGTCCCTTTAAAGAAAAAATAGCAATCATAAAACCAATATACAAAGCACCTGTATCACCCAAAAATATCTTTGCGGGGTGAAAATTATATGGTAAAAAGCCCAGTAAACAAGCAGCTAGCATAAAACAGCTAATTGGAATATAAAGTTGATTGGTATGTAAAAAAAAGTAACCAACAATTCCCATAGTAATCAGCGATATTAGTGATACACCATCAGCTAAGCCATCTAACCCATCAATTAAATCTACTGCATTAGTCAATGCAAGAATCCAAAAAATTGTAATTGGCAAACTCCACCAGCCCAAATTAATCTGTTTATTCAAGAGTGGCAAATTAAGCACATTCATCTTAATGTCAGCCAAAAAATAAATAATTAAAGCACCAATTAAAATGCCAAACATTTTTTGACGCGGCTTTAGTTCTAGAATATCATCAATAATTCCCGTTAAAACAATTACACTAGAAGCTAACAATACACTAAAAGCTTCATGCGTGGGAAACTGCTCTCGCAATAGAACAAATGTACCAATATTATAGGTCACAAAGATACCCAAGCCACCAAGAGTTGGCATTGGTTTTTTATTAACTCTTCTAGCATTAGGATTATCAACCGCCCCCAAAACAAAGGCAAGACGCCTAATAAATGGTGTAATTGACGCTTGAATAATCACTAGAAAGAACAATTCAACAATAATTTTAAACATAGTCGACTACTTTCATAATTAATTGCTTTAATTATACAGGGTGAAGCAAAAATCCACAAATCACAAAATTTACTATTTAATAATTGGATTTTTTACTATATTTAAACACAAATCAAAAAAGCTGAATTAAAAAATTCAGCTTTTTTATCTTGCAACTGCGACTACCCGTTTTTCACGGATAACCGTAATTTTAATATTACCTGGGTAATCAAGTTCCTTTTCAACTTGCTTACGAATATCATGGGCCAATACAGTAATTCGGTCATCTGAAATCTTATCTGGCTTGACCATCACGCGAACTTCTCGTCCAGCTTGAATGGCATAAGCTTGATCAACTCCATCATATCTTTTAGCAATTTGTTCTAATTCAGTTAATCTTCTTATATAATTTTCTAAACTTTCACTTCTTGCCCCAGGTCGAGCCGAAGATATCGTGTCTGCCGCCACTACTAGCTCAGCAATAAATGATAACTTCGGTACATCACCGTGATGGGCCGCAATTGCATTAACAACTACATCTGATTCATGATATTTTCTAGTTAATTCTACACCAATTTCAACGTGTGAACCTTCAATATCATGATCGATGGCTTTTCCTATATCGTGTAATAATCCCGCGCGAACTGCTAATTTTTCATTTAAACCAAGCTCAGCCGCCATTGCTCCAGCTAATTTAGCCACTTCAATTGAATGCCCTAAAACATTCTGGCCATAAGACGTTCGATATTTAAGGCGACCAAGAATTTTAACAAGTTCAGGATTCATTCGATGAATCCCTAGCTCCATTAATGCGCTTTCACCAGCTTCATAAATGTCATCATTGACTTCTTTGCGTGCTTTATCAACCATCTCTTCAATTCGAGCTGGATGAATACGACCATCCTTAACCAGCCGTTCCATTGCTCGTTTAGCAACTTCACGTCGAATCGCGTCAAAGCCACTCAAAGTAACTACTTTAGGAGTATCATCAATTATTAAATCAACTCCAGTTAGAGCTTCAAAGGAGCGAATATTCCGACCTTCTCGACCAATAATTCTTCCCTTCATTTCCTCATTAGGCAGATTAACTACTGAAACTGTTGTTTCAGCAACAGTATCAGCCGAACTACTTTGAATTGCATCAATAATAATTTTACGGGCATAATGATCAGCTTTAACTCGAATTTCTTCATTACTATCCTTGATCATTTCTGCCCGTTCCTTAACTAGTTCATCAGATAATTGGGTCAAAACTAACTTCTGTGCTTGATCTTTACTCAGTTGAGCAACCTCGTACAGCTTTTCCTTAGTTTGATCGACTAAGTCAGTTACAACCTTTATATTTTTCTTTAGCTCTAGTTCTTGCTTACGAAAGTGATTTTCTTTTTCAGTTAATTCGGCTTCCTTTTCCGTCAATAAAGAGTTTTTATGTTCAAAAGTATCTTCTTGTTGCTTTAAACGATTAGTATCGCGTGCAACCAAATCGCGCTTAACATTTAATTCATCTTCAACCTTTTGTCGATAAGTTTGAATTTGCTCTTGCGCTTCAAGAATTTTTTCTTTTTTAATATTTAGTGCACTCTGCTTTAAAGTTTCAGCAGCTTGCTTTTGAAAACTTATTTCAGCTTGAGTAGCTGCCACTTGAGACTTTGCTTCAGCTAAAATATTATCAGCATTCTTTTTGGCATTTTGAGCTTTCTTTTCCCAAATATTTTTTCTGAAATAATAGCCAATAATTAAACCTAGTAAAATTGAAATAATAGCAATCGCGATGGGAACCAAAATTGTTTTTATCATGATTACTATCGCCTTTTTTATTTTTAGATTATTCACACAAACTTAATGATAAATAACCTAATCACTTATGTCAATCAACTAAAAAAAACCTTGACCAAAATTTATAGATCAAGGTTAATTTCTTCAATTCTAATTACTTTTGTCATCTACTTCTTTTTCAGCAGAAGTCGTTTCAGTTTCTGGTTTGGTTGCCTTAGCTTTTTTAGCTTTAGCATTTGCTGGATCTTCACGTTCAAAAATGGCTTCTTCATCAATACCATAAATATGACGAACTTCCTTTTGAACCTCAGCGTATATTTCTGGATGGTCTTCTAAATATTGCTTTGCATTTTCACGCCCCTGACCAATACGTTCATCTTTGTATGAATACCAAGAGCCAGCTTTCGCAATAATATCTTTATCAGCTGCCATATCTAGCAATTCACCACTTTGGGAAATACCTTTGCCATACATCATATCTACTTCCGCAACTTTAAAAGGCGGTGCAACTTTGTTTTTAACAACTTTAATTTTGACACGATTCCCCGTTATTTCGCCACCAGTCTGCTTAATTTTTTCTGCACGTCTAATTTCTAAACGGATTGTCGCATAAAACTTAAGTGCGCGCCCACCTGGAGTCGTTTCCGGATTACCAAACATAATGCCAACTTTTTCTCTAATTTGATTAATAAAAATGGCAATTGTCTTTGTCTTGTTAATATTTCCAGAAAGCTTACGTAAAGCCTGACTCATTAAACGTGCTTGTAACCCCACATGACTATCACCCATTTCTCCGTCAATTTCAGCTTGGGGAACTAGAGCAGCTACAGAGTCGACAATTAAAATATCAATTGCACCACTTGTAATTAGTGTATCTGCAATTTGTAATCCTTCTTCACCAGTATTAGGCTGCGATAAAATGAGTGAATCCACATCAACCCCTAAGGCTTCTGCATATGCTGGATCCATTGCATTTTCAGCATCAATGTAAGCAGCCGTACCACCACGCTTTTGTACTTCAGCTACAGCATGTAAAGCAACCGTAGTCTTACCAGAAGATTCGGGACCATAAATTTCAACAATTCTTCCCCGTGGATAGCCTCCGACCCCTAAAGCTGAGTCAAGTGCAAGTGAACCAGATGGAATCGTTGAAATTTTAGTATCTGCTTTATCGCCCATGCGCATAACAGCGCCCTTACCGAAGTTCTTTTCTATTTTTTTAAGCGCATTTTCCAATGCTGCCTGCTTTTCATCTTTGGGCAAGACTTTTCCTCCTCTAAAATAATAATCACCAGTTTATACTCATTAATTATACTTTGCTTGAAGATATATTTGCAAGAAATATAGCGAACAAATGTTTAAATAAGCTTAAGCCCTACTAATATATATGCAAAAATAACCCATATTTTTTGATTTATTTTTTTAATCCTTTAGGTTGTACCCAATTTTGAACCAAGTTAAGCAATAGATCAACTAATACTGCCATTAATGCAGTGGGAAATGCCCCAGCTAAAATTATTGCGTTGCCGCTAGTTGCATTAGTACCACGAATAATAATATCGCCTAATCCACCGGCACCAACAAAAGAACCAATTGAAGTAATTCCAATTGCTATTACTAAAGCATTTTTTAAACCGGCTACAATTACTGAAATTGATAAAGGTAACCGAACCAAATAAAGTAATTGTAGCTTAGTCATTCCCATACCTTTACCTGAATCAATAATATTTTTATCAACACTGCACATACCAGTATATGTATTTTTAATAATTGGTAACAATGAATATAGCGTAACAGTAAAAACAACTGTTTTTACTCCCAAACCCATTCCAATCATTACGATTGACAAAAGAGCAAGTGAGGGGATTGTCTGAATGAAATTAGCAAATTCAAGCACGAAACTTCCCAAATGTGTATTACCGGCAATCACAATTCCCAGCGGAATACCAATAATTGCTGCAAACAATACACCATAAACTGACATTAAAAAAGTACGATTAAATTGACTAAGTATATAATTGCCATTATGTTGATAATAATAAATAAATTGTTGCCATAAAGTTAAATTAGCCATTATTTTTACCCCTAAAAAAATTATGTTTTACCAAAAATTGATGAGCCACGGTAGAGGGTTCTAGTAATCTATCATCTACTTCAAAATTCATTCTTCGTATGTCATGAATACTAATATTCCCCACTAATCTCATCAAAAGCGGCTTAAGGTCGGGATGATTACGTAATAAATAATTATTAATTAACATGCCGCAATTATATGGCGGAAAAAAATGCTTATTATCCTTTAATAATTTTAATCGATAGCTATCAATTCGCCCATCTGTAGAATAACCTAAAATCACATTCACTTTACCACTTTTTAGGGCGGAATAAACCAGACCAATATTCATTGGCTCAATTTTGGTAAAAGCCATATGATACGCTTGTTTAAAATGCCTATAACCAACTCCTGGCGCATTAATCCATTCCGAAGCAACTCCAAATGAAAATTTATTTTGCCATTGTTTTAAGTCAGAAATTTTATATAAATTATATTTTTTTTGTGCACTTTTTTTCACCATAAAGGCATAATTATTGGCAAAGCCGTAAGTAGGAAGATATGTTTGATCCCACCTTTTTTTCGCCTCACTTCGCACTGTTTGATTGGCTCTTTTTGCATTTTTAATTGGAGTTAGATGTAAATTAGCAGTCAATTCACCCCCATCATAGGCAACCGCTTGGATATCAGCATCATGACGATACAATGCTTGATGCTGCATTGGGGCTGACCCTAAATTATTAACAATGGAAGCTCGATATGGCGTTTCATGTTCAATTAGTTGAACAATTATGTTAGCAACAATTTGAGATTCAGTTGTTGTTAAGGCAGTTACTCTAATTTGATTGCTACTAGGTTGATTATCAACTAGTCCACACGCACAAGTAGCTATCATGGTCATAAATGTGATGGTAGAAATTAATATTTTTGCTCGTCTTTTCATTACTAAGCCTCCCTACATACCTTTAGGAATAATTTTTTTCTCTAGTAAACTAAGTAAAAAATCTGTTAATAGTGCTAAAGCAATTACTGGGAGGGTGCCACCAAGAATTAAATCAGGTTGATAAAGACTAAGACCACTAAAAATAAAATCGCCTAATCCTCCAGCTCCAATATAGGAAGCCAATGTTGCCCAAGCAATTATATAAATTGCAGCTAAACGAATTCCAGCCATAATTACCGGCATTGCTAAAGGGAGCCTTACTTTAGTAATCAATTGTATTTTGGTCATGCCAAGACCACGAGCAGAATCGATAATATTAGTATCCACATTGGTTAGTCCCACATAAGTGTTACGCAAAATTGGCATTAAACTATACAAAAAAAGTGCAATAATTGCTGGCAAACGTCCTACTCCAAATAATGGAATCATCATTGCTAATAATGCAAGAGCTGGAATAGTTTGCAAAATGCTCGTAATCGAAATTATTATTTTCGCAATTTGCGGAATTTTTAGTAAAAAAACACTTAACGGAATTGCTACAATAATTCCTAAGGATAATGAAATAGTCGCTATATAAATTTGCTGCCAAGTTTTAACAATTAACTCTAATCCATGTTGAGCTAAAAAAGCAACCATTATTTTACCTCTTTTTCTGATTTTTTAATTAAAGCTGTTTTATCACCCCATATTTTTTCATAAATTACATTAACCAGGCTAGAACGAGTTACTATACCTACTAATCTTTCATTATCGTCAACAACCGGAATATATTGTCCAGCGCGGCTTAAAATTCGACTAAAATTATCACGTAAATATTCATCTGGTCTTAGGACTGGAATTTTAGTTAATAAAATTTCACTAATCTTATTAGCTTGGTTATATTTTTTCTGTAACTCATTAATTGAAATATATCCTTTAAAGTGATTTTCGAGATCAACAACTAACAGCGTATCAACTCGATGTTCCTTCATCATTGCTAATGCAGTCGTTAAAGAAGCCGTTTGATTAATTTTGACGGGATCAGTGAGCATCACGTTTTTTACTTTAACAGTTTCATATTTTGCTTCAGAAAGGCGCTTTTCACCAATCAAATTTTCTACAAATTTATTTTTGGGATAGTGCAAAATTTCATCTGGTGAGCCAACCTGAATTAAATGACCCCCGTGTAAAACAACTATTTTAGTAGCAAGCTTTAGGGCTTCATCCATATCATGTGTAACAAACACTATTGTTTTACCTAACTTGGATTGTAAATTTTTCACTAAAGTCTGCAAACTTTCACGCGTAATCGGATCTAATGCACCAAATGGCTCATCCATTAAAATCAAGTTTTGATTTGCAGCTAAAGCTCTAATGACACCTACTCGCTGCTGCTGACCACCAGATAATTCATTAGGATAGCGATCTAAATATGATTTAGGTAACTGAGCTAATTCTATTAACTTATTTACAGCAACAGCTATTTTTTTCTTTGGCCATTTTAATAATTTTGGTACCAGAGCAATATTTTGTCGAATCGTCATATGAGGCATTAAGCCATTACTCTGAATCACATATCCAATATGTCGTCTTAAAAAAACAGGATTAAATTCTTTAACATTTTTCCCTTTAATTAAAACCTTTCCCTTAGTTACACTATTCATCTGATTAATCATTCGCATTAGTGTTGTTTTACCCGAGCCAGAGGTTCCAATTAGACAGCAAAATTCACCCTTATTTATTTTGAAGTTAATGTTGTCAACAGCTGGTTTGCTCATTTTAGGATATAGCTTTGTTACATTCTTAAATTCAACCATCGGTATATTTTGTACCATAATATTTCCCCCTTTTTTCAATAGTATTATAGTTCAATCCTATCAACATAATTAAAGACGGGCAATAATATACTATTACATATTTTTCAAATTATAAAACTAAAATAAAAAACACTAACATTGTTAGTGTTTTTAAATATTTAAAACTACATTGAACCTTTGAAGATATTCCAAGAACTACGAAAATAATCATAGCCAGAATATATTGTAAAAATCAAAGCAAGATAGAGTAAAACTGTTCCAATATGATAAATATCACCAATTAATAAGAAAATAATCGACAGCATCTGACAAGTTGTCTTAATCTTTCCCGGCATCTCAGCTGCCATTACTTGACCTTTATTTTCAGCTAAAATCAGCCGTAACCCAGTAACTGCTAACTCACGACAGACAATAATTGCCACAATCCAAGCTGGTGCTAATTTTAATGAAATTAACATAACAAAAGCAGTCATAGTTAACATCTTATCTGCTAATGGATCCGCAAATTTACCAAAATTGGTTACTAAATTGCGTGAGCGAGCAAGATGACCGTCAAACCAGTCAGTAGCTGATGCTACTGCAAAAACTATCGCTGCAATAACTAAATTCCAGTAAACAGTACTACCTGCTACTTTAAAACTTGCATCTCCGCCAAAGATAACAATTAACATAAATACCGGTATTAGAAATATTCTAAACACCGTCAACTTATTGGGTAAATTCATTCTTAAATTTTCCTCCTAAAATACAGTAATTAGTTACTGCTGCCACTTTGGTTATCAGACGAACTGCTTGAGTTATTATTAGCTTGATGATGATCAGTAGTACCGGTTTGATTATCATGGTTTACCTGACCGTTAGTTTGCTGTCCAGTAGATTGATTATTGGCAGTGGTGCTGTTATTTTCAGTATTATTGGTCTGATGGTGGTCTTGATTTTGCTCAGTTTCAGTACGCTGGTTTTGGGTAGTACCAGTATTAGCATTCCCTGTATTGTTATTTTGATTTACCTCACCATTTGTTTGAACTTGGTGATGCTTACCAATAAATAGGGTTAGTGATAGTCCTGCACTTTGGCCATTATAAGGTACTTTTTTGCCACCAACTGAAACGGTCGTTCCAAGAGCATTGCTAAAAGTAACAACTACTGTTTGGGCACTTTCAGGTATACGCACTGTATGTTTTTGTCCTGCAGTCAAGGTCTGGGCACCTTGATTCACACCATTCATTGCAACCGAAATCGTTGTTACTTGATTACCTGCTCGAACTACTATATTACGATTCTTCTTTAAACCAGTAATTTCATATTGGTTTACAGCTAATTCCCTAACTTTGACTAGGTTGGGTTTAGCCTTTTTAACTTTTTTTGGTCTGCTAGTATTTTCTGATGAAACCGATACATCGTTAGCAGAATTATTATTCTGATTTCCTGCTGATGAAAAGTGAGCATATACCATATAGCACACTAGCACAACTACTACGATTCCTAAAATAATAATAATTCGCGGAAGATAATCTTTCCAGAGCTTTTTTTTACTGTTAGTAGTCTTACTTACTTCTTCACTTTTATTATCGATAGATTCTTCAACATACTCATCAGGTTCAGCTTGTGGTATTTCTTGGTGATATTCATTAAGTAATTTTTTACCATCTAATCCGACTACTTGAGCATATTGTCTAATAAAGGCACGTACATAAAAGTCACCTGGTAGCTTATCAAAATCATTTTGCTCAATTGCCGTTAGATATCTACCTTGAATCTTAGTTGCTTTTTCAACATCTTCAATTGAAAGTCCTTTTGCCTCTCTGGCACTGCGTAATTTGTCTCCGATATCCGCCATAGTTACCTCTTTAAATTCTTTATTTTATACATTGAGTATAACATATACTACTAACTATTAATTTTTATTTATATAAGCCAGCCCCCACTGACATAAATTGTTTGTCCCGTTAAATAATTCGCATTCGGATCAAGCAAGGTTCTGACCCAGTAAGAAATATCCGTACTCTTTGCTAAGCGACCCAACGGAATTTCTTCCTTAACTTCTACCATAGTTTCAGATGAAAGTAACGCATTCATCTTCGTATCTACTGCCCCAGGAGCAATAACATTAACTGTCAAATTTGCTGATGCCACTTCTCGCGCATAACTTTGTGCAAAACGCGACAATCCAGCTTTAGTTGAACTATATACTGCTTCTAGTGCACTACCATTTCCACCATAAACAGAACCAAGATATACAATACGGCTAAAATCATTTTTTATCAGTAATGATTCAAGTAAACTTGTCAATTTAATTGGTGTGTTCAAATTAACTTGTACAAGTTGATCAATTTTATTCAGATCTTGGTCACTCAGAAAAGTGTAATCCGTAATGCCCTGAGAAAAAACAACAGCATTAATAGGTAATAAACTATTAACAAACTCCATTAAACCTTTATTATCTGTCAAAAAACTCAATTTGATTGGAATAAAATCTTGTTGAGGATAAAGCTGACTATATCTTTGCACCATATTAGATGCCTTTTGCTCATCTTGATTATAGTGAAGATAAAGCGACCAGCCGCTATTAGCTAAGTCAGTACAAATAGCTTGTCCAATTCCACCCGTGGCACCAAATACGATTGCTCGTTTCAAATAAAACATTCCTTTTGATAAACTATCAATCAAAAACAGCAATGCAATTATACCGCACTTGCTACATTTCTACTATAATTGCACACAACATCTTTAATTTTACCATGAATTTAAATAAAACTAAGCAAAATTGTGACATGCTAAACTTTCTTAAAAATTACTATTTTGTTTGATCTTTTGTAGGTTTAACAAGTACCTGACGCGGTTTAGATCCTTCTGATGGACCGACTACTCCTCTTGCTTCCATTTCGTCCACAATTCGTGCCGCTCGATTATATCCGATTCGAAAACGTCTTTGTAACATTGATACACTGGCCGCTTGCTGCCGCTGAACCATGTCAACTGCTTGATCGTATAATTCATCTACCGGTTCATCAGCAGCATTTTCGGTCATTTCTTCTCCTTTTTTAGGGATTAGTTCTTGATCATATTCAGGTTGCTGTTGCTCCTTAACCCAAGCAATCACTTTTTCTACTTCATGCGAAGATACATATGCTCCCTGAATTCGTTCAGGCTTAGCAGCTCCTACTGGCATATACAGCATATCGCCTCGCCCTAGCAATTTGTCAGCTCCAGTTTGATCGAGAATTGTTCGCGAATCTATCCCACTGGAGACAGCAAAAGAAATTCGTGAAGGTACATTAGCCTTAATTAGTCCAGTAATAACATCAACACTGGGACGTTGCGTAGCTAAAATCATATGAATACCGGCTGCTCTAGCCATCTGTCCTAAACGGACAATTGCCCCTTCAACATCATGTCCTCCAACCATCATTAAGTCGCTTAGCTCATCCACAACAACTAAGATATACGGTAAAGGATTCATCACTGGATTGGCCTTATCTTGATTATTTATACGAACCTTTTCGTTAAATTCACCCATATTGCGGGCCCCACTTGCTGCAAATAACTTGTAACGCCGCTCCATCTCTTTAACAGCTTTATTTAAAGCATTTGCTGCTAATTTAGGGTCAGTTACAACCGGAATTGATAAATGAGGTACACCACTATAAACTGATAATTCAACCATTTTAGGATCAATCAAGATAAGCTTGACTTGATCAGGATTAGCTTTCATTAAAATGCTAGTTAAAATAGTATTAATGGCTACTGATTTACCTGATCCAGTTGAACCAGCAATCAATAAATGGGGCATTTTTGCTAAATTAGCCGAAATTATTTGGCCAGTAACATCTTTTCCCAGCGGAACTTCCATTGGATCAGCTTGTGCTTTTTTATCTTGATTTTGCATTACATCCTTGAACGCCACCACACTATTAGTCCTATTAGGAACTTCAATACCAATAAAAGGCTTCCCCGGAATTGGAGCCTCAATTCTAATATCCTTAGCAGCAAGAGCCAAGGCTAAATCATCCGCCAAATTAACTATACGACTTACTTTTACTCCCACCGCTGGTTGAACTTCGTATCGGGTAATGGTAGGGCCCAAAATCGCCTTTTTAATAATTACATTTACGCCAAAACTTTTAAAAGTTGTCTGTAAAGTTTGCGTATTTTTTCTGATTAATGCTTTATCTGAACTTTGATCAATATTCTTAACTGCATCAAGTAGCGATAGCGGTGGCTTTTGGTATTTTTGCTTTATTTGCTTAGTTTGCCTTGAAGCAACATGTTCAACATTGCTTATTTCTCGTTGTAATTTCTGATCTTCAGCAACGAAAGAATGCGGTCGCGGCAAATCAGTTTCTTCTAGAGGAGAATTTGCCTTTTCATCATTTTCACTTGCAATTTGAATTGGTGGTTCAAATTTTTCTTCTTCGATAGCAGAATTTGATTCAGCAGTCGCAGAAGATTCACTTATTTCAGTTTCATCGTCATTTTGACTATCATCATTTTTTTCTGTTTGCTCATTAAAATCAGTCACATTCGGGAACTCCAATGGCTCTTCAGCTAAAGGATCGGCTAAATCTTGTACTTTTTTATTTTCTCGTCTTTCTACTTGCTTAGTGCGGATAATATTATATTGATTTTTTATTTTAGAACTTGCTTCTTTATTTTTACTGATAAAGAGTTGACTAAAAAGCTGAAACTTTCGGATAATATCCGCAAATTTAATATCAAAAAACATTAAAATTCCAATTGGAATGAATAAAATTGCAATGATTTTTATTCCAATGTGCCCAAAAAGCGGATAAAGAAATTGGTAACACATTGCTCCAATTATGCCTCCACCAACAGATTTGGTAATTGAAACACGCATAAACTCTGCCTGCATCTCATACCAAAAAACATTCATAAAAGCATTATTGACCAATTCATGCGCAAAATAATTACTACTTTGCACCAGTAAAAAACCCAGAATTGCTAAAAACAGGCCACAACTTCTTTTAAATTTAAAATGCATTGGCCTATTATAAATCAGCATAACCAAACCGAAAACAATGCATATCCCTGCTATAAGTAAATAAGAATCACCTACAAATAGACGAAAAAAATTAGCAACCTGCTTGCCTAAATTACCAAATTTAGTAAAAGCAGTAATAGCAATACTCAGCTGAATGAGCCCCACAATAGCCCAAGTCATGTCTGTTTTCTGGACCTTCTTACGTGCCTTAGTTGTTTTTCTTTTTTTCTTAGGCATCTTTTCACCTAATCAGCATTAAAAATTGGCCTGGAAGTTCAAATTAACTGGTTCATCGAGTGTAATTTGAGTAACTTCATAAGTTAGTGTTTCAATATATTCGATCAAAGGTCGACTTAGCAATTGATAATCTGTCTTAGCTAAATCACTCCCATCACCAAAATAATCTTTAATTTGGACAATTTGACTAATCATCCCACTAACAGTAAATTGACCCGGAGCAGGGGCAACTTCAAAAATGACAGTTACATCAAAATATTTTCCTTCCCTACCCTCATCAACTGAACCGTCCTCATTTTGTTTTTCTACTTCCTTCAAACCAAAATTTACTTGGTTCTTAGTTTGTAATTCTTCATTGATATCGTAGTGAAAATTTTTAACTAATATTGGTGTTTCTTTACTATAATCCATTTTTACTCTCCCTTTAAATTGCGCTCATAACGTTGTGGCCGATTATAATTATCTTTTAACTTATCATTTGCATAATGATGTGTTATTTCCATGTTAGGAAAACCTTGTTGCCGTAACGCTTCAAGCAAAACAATTGCAACTGAATTAGCCAAATTATAGCACCGAATATTATCGGACATTGGAATGCGTAAGTTTCTTTCTTGGTATTCACGCATAAAGGTTTCAGGTAATCCCGTTGTTTCTTTACCAAAAATAAAATAATAATTTTTATTTGAATCAGTATAATCGACCTCAGCATAATTTTTAGATGAAAATTTTGAAATAAGATAAATTTCATCGTTTGGTCCTAATTTTTGTAAAAATGCATCTAAATCATCATGCAAACGAACATCAACCTTGTCCCAATAGTCTAACCCCGCTCGCTTCATTTTTTTATTATCAAATTGAAATCCAAGTGGCTCAATTAAATCAAGCACTGCATTAGCCCCGGCACAAGTTCGAGCAATATTACCAGTATTAGCTGGCATCAGTGGTTCATATAAAACAACGTGATTGGTCATTTTTTCTCCTTAATCAAAAAGTGTGGCAACACAACCACACAGTTCTAACTCTTTGTCACTTTTTAACCTTTTGCTGATTAAACGAAGACAAAGATGTACTCTCATCTTCCTCAAATACTTGAGAAACTTTACGGTAATAATTGTACACCCGCATAGTAATAATTTTTAAAATTGCATAAATTGGAATGCCAAAAATAACTCCCCATAGCCCCCAAACAGCACTAGAGCCTATCAAAAGTAGAATTGTAGTAACCGGATGCATCGCCATCTTATTGCCCATAACTAAGGGACTAATAATTCTAGATTCAATGGTTTGCTCAATTACAAAAACAATCAATACTTTAATAACCATTGGCATTGACATCATAATCGCAATTACAATTGCCGGCACAAAAGCAATAAATGTTCCAAAATAGGGAATCAAATTTAAAAATGCACTCAATACCGCTAATGCAATTCCATACTCTAAACCTACCATACTATATCCAATAGCAAACATTACTCCTACCCAAAAGGCAACGGTAATTTGCCCACGAATATATGAGGCAAGAGCTGTATTAATATCATAAAGTAACTGACTAAAACTTTTTTGCCACCGATAAGGGGCAAATTGGGTAATGTATGGGCGTAAATGGTGTGCATCTTTCAGCATAAAAAACAAAATAAACGGTGCTGTTAAAACTGTCATGAAAATAATTGTTACAATACTAATCGCAGACGAAATATTATTCATAGCAGTATCAATAGTGTTCCTACCTGATTTAAAAATCATATTTTGAGCCCTAGTTAGAGCATCATTTAAGTCATTTCTCACACTATTTAAATGCGGATCATTTAAAGTGTTCTGAACCACCATTGTGGCATCTTTCCAAATACTAGGCCAATGTTTAATTAAAGAGTCTATCTGCCCTTGAACAATTGGCAAAAGCGTATTGACAATCCAGATAAGTAGAACCGTAACTAATGCAAACAGACCAATAATAGTAGCAATCCGCGGCACTTTAAACTTACGCTCCAAAAAGTCAACTAACGGATTCATAATATAAAATTGAATTAAGGCCAACAGTAGTGGTGGTAAAATCGCACTTACAAATACTTTAGCTGGATTTAATATAAAAGAAATTTTATTAAACATCCAAATTACCAAAAAGAATAATAAAATGTTTAATAATGCTACGCTAAAGCGGTTATTCGAAAACCATTTTTGCATAATCGTTGATTTCTTATATTTTTTCTCGTAGTCCATTTAATTTACCCCATCAAATATGCTCGTATTCAATGCTTTCATTTACCTTAAATTTAGGCATACTCTGATTATTGGCAAAAGTAAAATGAATAGCATTAGCTAAAGGATTATCGTCACTTTTTTTATCAAAGCACAAAGTTACCTGTTCTAAAGTTCTCATATTATTTTCAACCATTGTGCCCACATAATCAGCCACATAGGTCTGATTGTCAATCGTAATCTTATCCCCTTTTTGGAAAATAAAATCTTCGCTTGGTGTAGCTGTACTAAATTTTTGAATAACTGATACATCAAATAATTCAGTTGCAACATTTTCACCAAATAATATTATCATATTGTCCTCAGTTGTAAGAGCTTCTGGGCCAATTTTCTTAATTGTTGCAGTCCATTTCATTTTTTACACTCCTTAACTTCTAATTCTAGCATAATAAAAACCGCTTAACTAATATATAAGCGGCTTTCTAGAATCCTATTTACTTTTTACGATAGAGTATCCATTTTTTTAATTCATCAAGTAAAACTAACGGAATTGGTAAACAAAAGAGAAATAGCCAATCAGTCATTAACAAATTAGTAGTATTAAACAATTGTTGTAACCCTGGAGTTATCGTCAAAATTAAGAACAAAAGGATTTCAAAAATAATTCCATACCAAATACCAGTATTACTAAATAAGCCCTTTTTAAAAATTGAAATACGATTCGTTCGACAATTCAAAACGTTGGCAATTTGAGTAAAAATAATTGTCCCCAAGACCATCGTCGTTGCTCTTAGATAAACTTCTCCATTACTAGCTAAGGGAATTCTAGGCCAACCATTTTTCAAATTAACTAGAAAATAAGCACTAATTGAGATCATGCTTGAAATAAACCCATACCAAAGAAAAGCTTTAGCAATTACCGTTTTATTAAGTAAATGTTCTTTACGATTTCTAGGTGCCTGTTTCATTACATCAGAATCGACAGCTTCTCCTCCTAATCCTAAAGCAGGTAACATATCTGTACCTAGATCAACTGTTAGAATTTGCATTACCGTCATGGGTAAAGGTATTATGCCACCAGACAACAAGAATAAAATTGAGGGAAAGGCCTCAGGTACATTTGAGGTGAGTATATAAGTTAAAAATTTTCGAATATTACTATATACAGCTCTTCCTTCTTCAATCGCGGCTACAATTGAAGCAAAATTATCATCTGTCAAAATAATATTTGCAGCATCTTTAGCTACATCGGTTCCTGTCATCCCCATTGCTATTCCAATATCGGCTTGTTTTAATGCTGGTGCATCATTCACACCATCTCCAGTAGAGGCTACTATTTCACCGTTTTGTTGTAAAGTTTTTACAACTTTATATTTTTGTTCTGGTGCCACACGCGCAAAAATAACTTCTCCTTTTAGTGCTACACTCAATTCATGCTTGCTCATTTTTTCAAGTTCATCACCTGAAATAACCCGTGCTTGATTAGTAGTTAGTCCTATTTGAACCGCAACCGACTTAGCCGTTAATTTTGAATCACCTGTTACCATAATGATCTTTATTTTTGCTTCATGACAACGTTTAATTGCATTATAAATTTCTGGCCTTGGTGGATCACTCATCGTCGTTAAACCAACAAAGATTAAGTGTTGCTCAACAGTCGTAGCAGTCACCTTATTAATATCTATACTATCTTTATCAACAATCCGATAAGCCATTGCCATACTGCGCAAACCTTTTAGTGCATATTGAGCATTGTGATTAGCAGCTGCTTGCTGCTGACTAGGAGTCATTGGTTGGATTTGACCATCAATTTGAATTTGATCACACTGCTTAATAACATCACTAAATGAACCTTTAGTAAATATAATGAATTGTTGATCATTCCAGCGATGAATTGTTGACATGCGTTTGCGCTCAGAATCAAATGGTAATTCATACAATCTAGGATATTTAATAATTACTTTTGGTCGATCAAAGCCTCCCTTTTCAGCCATAATAACTAAAGCTGCTTCTGTAGGTGTGCCTAGTATTTTGGGTTTAGCACCCTTCATTTTAGTCTGCTCAACTGAAGTATCATTATCTAGCGCCGTAATTTCAACCAGTTTTTGTAAATCTGGATTCTCATCATACCATAATTGCTTTTTATTTAATTCTATCTGCCCATTGTTTACATAACCGTTACCAGTTACCCGATATTCATTTTTAGGTGTCCAAATATAATGGATTGTCATTTGATTTTGGGTTAAAGTACCAGTTTTATCTGAACAAATAACAGTCGTCTCACCCAAAGTTTCCACTGAATTAAGTTCTTTAACTAAGGCATGTTTTTTTGCCATTCGCTTTACACCTTGCGCTAAACTCAAAGTAACCGTCGGTAATAACCCTTCCGGAATAAAGGCTACTACCATGCCCAATGCAAAAACAAAGGCTTTGGCAAAAGGATATTTGACCCAAAAAATAGCGGCCAATAAAAACAATAATCCAATCGATACAGCAATCATTGATAATTGTTTAGTCAACCGATTAAGTTCTTTAGTTAAGGGACTATCAACCTTTCTTTGTTTTTGAGTTAATTGAGCAATTTTACCAAATTCTGTCTCCATTCCCGTAGCAAAAGCAATCGCTCTTGCCGTTCCAGCAGCAACAGAAGTTCCAGAATAGACCAAATTAGTTTCAGCATAATTTCCTTCTCCTGGTGCATACTCAACTGATTTTGATTCTGTCGTTGACTCACCATTTAAGGCACTCTGGTCCACTTGTAAAGAGCTAGCAGAAATTATACGGGCATCAGCCGGAATGGTATTGCCAGCTTGCAGAATAAAAACATCACCTGGGACTAATTTTTTGGCATCAAGCTGAACCTTTTTACCATTGCGAATCACCTGCACATAGCTGGGCAGCATATTATTTAAGGCATTTGTAGCTTTTTTAGCTGCTCGTTCCTGCCAAAAACTAAATAATCCATTAATAATATTAACTAGCCAAATAGCAATTCCTAATTCCAAAGTACCACTTAATATGGCAATTGCACCTGATATCCATAGTAAAATGGCCATCATACTAATAAAATTTTTTAAAAAAGATTTCCACTCTGATTCTTCTTGTGGTTTTTTTATTTCATTTAAGCCATACTTTTTTAACCTATTATTAGCTTCTGTTGAAGTCAACCCAACATCAGCAGATTTCAAATTTAAAAAAACTTCCGAAATTTTATTCAGAGCATAAAGTTTACGAATTATATTCTGATCCATTACAAATCCACCCCTTAGTTATAAATTTCATTTTTATTAATAAAGCTAACTATATACTCTAACATTTTTTTAAATATTTACCTGATTATAAACTTATCCGCCAATTTAGCATGCTATACTTAATATGGATATTAAATTTAGGAATATTAAATTTGGGAGGCTTACAAATGAAATTATTAATTGGCGGTTACACTAAGAAAAAGGCGACAGGTATTTATGAATTACCCCTAGCCAATTCTAACGAAAATTCCCAGCCAGAAGTTGGCTCAGCTAAAGAAATAATTAAGATTGGTGGTCCAACTTACTTTGTCCAAGATAATGATTTACTTTTTACTATCAATAATGCTGGTAACCAAGGCGGAATTAGTTCTTTTCAATTGCTCAAAGGTAAGTATCTAGAAAAGGATTCATACTTAACTACTGGATCTTCACCTGCATATATTGGCATTAACCAAGAAAATAAACTTTTATATTCAGCAAATTACCATACTGGTCTCTTAGCGGTCTTTTCTTACGACAATAATGGTACTTTAAAATTATTGGCTTCTCTTACTCATACTGCTGATTCCCTGGGACCCCGTCCCGAACAAGTTGATGGCCCACATCCACACTTTTTTGATCAAACACCGCAAAAAAATTTAGTTAGTTGCGATTTAGGCAATGATTGTGTTGATTTTTATAGTTTAGAAAATAACCAGCTAAAGCATCTAGCCAAATATCAAAATGAAGCAGGATTTGGTACCCGTCATTTAGTCTTTAGTCCTGATGGACAGTATTTTTATGTTGTAGGTGAACTAGCAAGTAAGATTAACGTCGTTAAATTAGACGAAAAAAACTGGTCCTTCGAAAATATCGCAACTTATTCAACAATTCCGACCGATTATTCAGAGCATAATGGTGCTGCTGCAATCAGAATGAGTAATGACGGAAAATTTATCTATGTTTCAAATCGAGGACACGATTCAATTACTGTTTTCTTAGTGAAAGCAGACCATACTTTAGAATTACAGCAACGAATTTCAACTTTTGGTGAGTTTCCTCGTGATTTTAATTGGGACAATAACCAAAAATTGCTTGTAGCAACTAATCAAAATACAGATAATGCTACACTGTATACCCGTAACGCAGAAAATGGCTGCTTGACCCCTATTCAAAAAAACATTTATATTCCAGAAGGAACATGTGTCCTTTTCGATGAATAATAAAAAACGGTATTGTTCTAATACCGTTTTTTTATGTTAGAGATAAAAATTTACGTTCCTGCCACAATTTTTGCATATCCGCCGCATCTGCAACTTCTACTTTAACTAATTCATTTTTTGCAAAAGGATCTGGAAAAGCTAAGTAAAAACAATTTAATGCTTGCCGCTTAAACTCATCCTTAATACCATATAATTGATCCCCATATAAAGGATGACCAATTGCTTGCATATGAAGTCGAATTTGATGTGTTCGCCCTGTATAGAGACGAAGTTCTACTAAACTCATGTCTGGAATTTGGTCAATAACCCGATAAGCGGTTACTGCCTCTTTGCCTTTTACATCAATGGTTCGCTTAATAGATTTATTCATACGACCGATTGGCAAATCAATCATACCCTCTAGTTTATTTTGGCTAAAATTACCATGAACAATTGCATGATATTTTTTGACAAAATCAGCTTTACTAATTTTGCTAAAACGACCATGAGCAATCGCATTCTTACCTACAAGCACCAAACCCGAAGTATCACGATCAAGTCTAGTAATTATATGTGGCTTTACTTCGGTTAACTTATTTCTAGCAAAGTAACCTAGGACTCGGTTAACAATAGCATTATCATCATAGCGAGATGGTATTGACAGTAAGCTAGCTGGCTTATTAATTACTAAGTAGTTTTCAGTTTCCTTAATAATATTCAATGGCTTATTCGATGGTTTTAACCACAAATTAGCGGGTTCTTTACCAGGTATAAAAATAACTTCATCCCCAGAACGAACCAGATAATTTGTATAACGCTTTTTGTGATTAACTAATAGCCAACCCCCTAAGTTCTTGGCATTATTAATTGCTTGCTTTGAAAAGCCACTTTTTTCTAAAAATGAACCCAAAGATATGGGTTTATCTGTTGCGACCATTACTTTAAAAATCGTCATCTTTATCACCAATAAAGGCATTTTGAACCCGCGTCCAAAAATATGTATGCCCAAAGCGATCAAATCTAATCACTTTATTAGAAATACGATAATTAATTTTCTTAGCATTGCGCACATTAATTTGACTACCATCAATTGTCATTACAAAATGATCAGCTTTAGGTACAATCGTAATCCATTGCTCAGGAGCAATGACTATTGGGGAAGATAATGTTCTAAAAACCCGATTATTAATCGAAGCAATTTCTGCCATTTGTAAAGCCTTAAGTTGTGGGTGAATAACCGCTCCACCTAACGATTTGTTATACCCAGTAGACCCTGTTGGCGTTGAAATACACAAACCATCACCACGAAAGTTTTCAAAAAGTTGATCGTCAATATAAATATTAGCCTCCAAGGTATGCGATATTCGTTTAACAGCTGACTCATTCAAGGCTAAATAATGTTTGGTATCCCCGGCTTCTGTGACTAGTTCTACTTCAAGTAGGGGATACTTAGCAGATTCGGGTTCACGCAAAAAAAGTGCATCTACCATCTTATCAACATCGACACTTCGCCAATCTGTATAAAAGCCTAAATGTCCCGTATGAATACCGATAAATCTAATTGAGCTAATTTGGCTTTCATAGCGATGAAAAGCATTAATTAAAGTCCCATCACCGCCAACTGTTATAACCACATCAGGATACTTTGCATCAAAAACCACATCGCTTTTAGTAGCAAGAAGTGACTTAAGTCTTGCTACCACCTGTAAAGTTTCATCATTATTATTGTGGGCAATTGCTATCCTCATTAATTTTCCTTACCTTTATTCTTGGTAAAAACTTTTTGCGCTTCTTGTACCTCATCTTTAATGAGCGACATCTCTTCATCAAGCTTATAAGCTGTTTCCGCAGTCGACTTTAACCGTTTAGAAATGTCTTTTGGATATGAACCTTGATATTTGTAGTTCAAGGTATGTTCAACGGTTGCCCAAAAATTCATTGCTAATGTTCTAATTTGTATTTCAGCAAGTAATTTTTTTGATCCTTCCGGTAAATAAATGGTGTAAGAAATCACCATATGATATGAACGATAACCAGATGACTTAGCGTTTTTGACATAATCTCTTTCTTCAACTACTTCCATATCATCACGTGCATGAATCAGATCTACAACTTTATAGATATCGTCAACAAACTGACAAACAATCCTAATACCAGCAATGTCCTGCATGTCCGTTTCAATTACTTCTGGACTAATAACACGCCGTTGCATTTTTTCTTTAATAGAATCAACCGATTTTACACGACCAACTACAAATTCTATTGGCGAATGTTCTCTTTCAGTTAAAAAACTCTGTCTAAGGGAACGAAATTTTATTTTTAACTCACGCACAGCCTCATCATAAGGCCATAAAAAATTTTCCCAATCAATATTCATAGAAATAATCCCCTTCTTAAACAGCATCTATATTTTAACACAAAACTGATGATAGCAATTTCACGCCTTTAAGCTTACTACTGATTTAAGTTTTTTTTATGAATTATGCATATTAATTATATTAGATTAATTTTAATAAAAAATATTTTTTTATTTATTATAAATTTAGTAATTTAATTATTTTATAAATTATATATCAATACTATCAGAATAACTTTCTTTTAGCTTATAAACTACAAAAAGCAAACATTGTCAAACCTATTTTTTGACTAATATGGGCAAAATAGCGCAAAATAGTTAACGATTCCTTTTATCAATGAAACATTCTATATTCTATCCAAAGCAAGACTATACAGCAATTAAGGAGTATAATTTTAAAGTAAGCCTTCTCATGGCTAAATTTTAAATTAAAAAATATAATATTCTGAATTATAACTTGGCAAAAGATTGGAGTAACTTCAGATGGCAAAAAATAGTGAAATTGAAGCTAAAATTATCCTACCTCAAAAAACTTATCAACAACTTTGCGATAATTTTACAATAAAAAGTAATTTTGACCAAGAAAATTATTATTTTGATACTGCAGCTGGCTCACTTAAAAATATGCAAATAAGCTGTCGTATTCGTATTTTTAACAATTATGCCGAACAAACTTTAAAGATACCAAGTAAAATTGCTAAACAAACTAATTTTCATGTAGCAACTGAGCTTACCGATACTTTAACTTTAACTGAAGCACAAGAAATGATTAACAGCGGCCAACAGGACATTCCTGTTACTTTTGGTAAAACTGGTGGTCATTTTCTTGTGGAACATTTGGGACAAAATTATAAATTATATTTGCAAACTTTTAGTAAAACTCATCGAATTTTAGCTTACGGACCCAAAAATTGCGAGCTAACTTTTGATGACACTGTTTATCCTGATGGTTATGAAGATTATGAACTTGAAATCGAGAACTCTAAAATTTCATTAATTAGCGAAGTTTTAAATTTACTAAAAAAGGAATATGCAATTAAGCAAAGCCCGGCTAATACAAACCAAGCAAAAATTAAGCGAGCTTTCAAGCATGGTGCTAGAATATGACCATGTTAGTATATTTTTCGGAGGATAGATATTGTTAGATTAATAATTGCACAGACGATTATGGAGGACCTGATTATGTTCGAGATTTTTCTCTTTGTAAATCCTATAGGTATCTATTGCTACGACACAGAGATTCTGATTAAAGAAGCAATCGATGAACTCAACCTTAATACTTCGTTCCATTTTATCCCTATAACTAATACTAAGGTTGCTAGAGAAGATATTATACGAAGAAAAAAAGAAGGTCAAAAGGTAAATGATATTCCACAGTACACAGTTGCTTCGCATCAAGCTTTACGCTATTACCATGCAATAAGATTTGAATATGGTAATAAAAAAGCAAGATTATATTTGATTAGTTTACAAAGGGCAATCAGTAGAAATTTCAATAATTATTCTACCGATTTACCCAAAAAAATAACATTAGATTTAAATCTAGACTTTAATCGTATCAATAATCCTAGGATAGATAAATATATCAAAGATTCAATTCAGCAAGATAAAGAACTTGTTAAAAAGTTCAATGTCCACAATATTCCCACAACAATTATTTTTAATGAAAATGGTAATTATAATGGTATCTTAATAGAAGGAACAGTTGCTCACGATAAATTAATCACCCTTTTTAAAAACGATTATCGGCTTAACGAGGAACCAGGATATCTGCCAACTAATCATCTACATTTGATGTAAAAAAGTAATAACATTATTACAACTATTAACTCTACGAAAATTACTAAATATGGTTGGTGGTAACTCATCAATGGTAAGGTTACGTTGATATAATTGATTAGCGATTTTCATACCTTTAATAGTTTTTTGTGTTAATTGTAATTGTAAATAGTTTTTTTGTGTTCTAGGATCAACGCAATATTGTTTCAATATCGGCTTAAAATGCCATAATTTAGCTAAGCCATAAGAACTAATAACGAAATTCTCTATTTGATAGTGAACTTTACTTGTAATCGGTTCAAGCTGAACATTATATTTTAGCCGTAGTATTTTTTGTTCAGGCAAAATTTCTAAATAATAGTCATGCCACAACTTGTTTTTGCGAAAAAAAATAAGTTGTGACTTTTTTATTTCTTGTAATAAATAATGACGCTTACCAACAATCCAAATATCTGCAACACCAATATTTTTATATAAATTATGCCTTTTTGTAAACTCTAATTTACTCAATGGTGCACACTGAATTTCAAAGGCCAGTTTTGAATTCACCAAAATATCAGCTCGTAATTGCCCGTTAGCCAAACTAGTTTCTGTTTGTGCATTAAACTTTGCCTCTAAAAGTGCATTTTTTAATATAGCCTTACTTAAGGCATGTTCTTCTTTTTCCCCGCTTAAATTATTATTACTAGGAAAATGCTTAAAGTAAGCCGATTTTTCTTTAATTATCAATTTAACTCTTTGCTTACACTGCGGACAAATATAATTATTTTTAGCTAACATTTTTGACTGACTTTGTGCCTCAGTCACCGCCAATACTAACTGATTGTTTAACAAAGCTGCATACAAAAAAATCACCCAAGATTATGTACGCAAAAAAAGGTTAAGTTTACCTTAACCTCCTCTACTTTCATTATGACTGAAATAATTTTTTAAAACTTCAAGTGCATCTTGCTTAATTAAACATTTACCTGTTGTTCTAATACGTGCCATTTTATTAGGACGTACCTGAACACCATATTCATTTGCAATTGACCAAACTTCTGCTGGCCTCAATTCATTAAAATCATTATCTTTAAAAGCTAAATCCAAATAAAACAGCTCGCGCTCAAAATAAAGACTCGAAAGAAGCATTTGTTCTGGCAAGCTTTCTGCTAGTTCAGTTACCTGATTAAGATCACTAAAGCTATAAGCTTGCCGCTTATGTAATTGCTGATCTGACTTTTTAATTTTTGGTTTAAGTGAACTAGCTAATTCTGATAAAGGCGAATTTTCATCATCTTCTTGTCGCTGTTCATCAGTAAAATCATTTTCATCGTCGTCATCAGCAGTATCTACATCATCTGATTCTAAATCTTCAAAAGCTTTATTTAAGACCGGATTATCATTTTTTAAATCACTATCAAATAATTGTGACAACTCTGCACGATCTTGCTTTGTCACTTTTGTTATTAATAAATCTAAGCCGCCATTATTGGGCATTACTTGAAAAGTGACTGGGGCATCTTGACTAAATGAATGGTCATTATCAATTTCTTCTAAAATTGAATAAAAGAATTGCTGAATTTTATTTTTATCCCCTAATAAATCTAATACCTTAAGCCCACGCTTGGACAATTCATTTTTATCTATTCGTACTCGGATCGTGTTTTCATTAATACGTTTTACTTGCATGAATTCTCACCTCCATCGAATCCTTTTATCTATTGTAGCTTATTTTGTAACTAAAATAAAAGCGTTAGTTTAAATACCAACGCTTTTATTTAAATTTTTACATTAATTATATGTCAGCGATTTTTTGCATTTCTTCAAGTTCGAGCCGACGAACTTTACGCGGTAAAAACCGCCTAATTTCATCTTCATTATAACCAACCTGTAAGCGACGATCATCCATAATAATCGGACGTCTTAACAAACTAGGATTTTTTTCCACTAAATTAAGTAACTGATCGATTGATAAATCATCAAGATTAATCTTTAACTGTTGAAAAGCTCTTGAACGTGTAGAGATAATTTCTTCGGTACCATTCTCAGTCATTCGTAATATTTGAATAAGTTCCTCTTTTGTAAGTGGCTCTGAAAAAATATTTCTTTCTTTAAAAGCAATATCATGTTTTTTCAACCAAGCCTTTGCTTTACGACACGAGGTACAACTCGGAGATATATATAAATTCACCATATATTTCACGCTCCTTTGAACAATACGATTTCTTTTACCTCTTTAGTATAACATAACACTTCTTTTTTGTAAGTAATATCTTGTATACTAACCATATCTTTATATTAAATTACAAAGATGAATAATCTGTGACTTTTTTATCAAGAAAACGTTAAGATATAATAAAAGAGTATTAATGATATTAATACTCTTTTATATTTTTTATTTAATTAGTTAACTTTGACATTAAATCATTGACTAACTTCTCATTGTCTTCCGCTGTTTCCGATACAAAGCACGCCTGATTGGCCAAATCTTTAATATCTTCAGTATTCAGCTTCTTCATTAAACTTCTAATTCGTAAAATGGATGTTGCACTCATTGAATACTCATCAAGTCCCATTGAAAGTAAAATTGGAAACATGATATTATCGCCAGCAGCTTCACCACACATACCACACCATATATTATTTTCATGGGCAGCATCTATAGTGTGCTTGATTAAACGTAATACGGCTGGATTGGCTGGTTGATACAAATAGGAAACATTATCATTACCACGATCAGCAGCCATCGAATATTGAATTAAATCATTGGTACCAATTGAGAAGAAATCAACTTCTTTGGCAAATTGATCAGCCATTACCGCCGCAGCTGGTATTTCAATCATCATTCCGACTTGTAAATCGGAACCAACTTTAACGCCTGCTGCTGTTAATTTATCTTTTTCAGTTGCTAAAATTGACTTAGCCTTACGCAATTCACCCAGAGTACCAATCATTGGGAACATAATTCCCAATTTTCCATAAGCCGAAGCCCGCAATAATGCACGTAGTTGTGTTCTGAAAATTTCTTCATTTTGTAAAGATAATCTGATTGCTCGTACACCGAGGAATGGATTCATTTCTTCGGGTAAGTCCCAATAATCAAGGTGCTTATCACCACCAATATCCATGGTTCTAATAATAACTTGCTTACCATTCATACCTTCGATAACTTCTTTATAGGCTTCGAATTGTTCTTCTTCAGTTGGAAAATTTTTCGAATCCATATATAAAAATTCAGTACGATATAGTCCAATAGCTTCAGCACCGTTATCATTCACACCTTGCATGTCATTAGGTGTACCAATGTTAGCAGCAATAATAAACTTCTTGTTATCAGCAGTAACTGATGGTTCATTTTTCAGTTTTTCCCATTCAGCTTTTTGCGCCAAGAATGCTTCACTTTTTTGCTGGTAAGTTGCTATTTGGTCAGCATCTGGTTCAATTACTACATCACCATTTAATCCATCAACAGCTATATTTTGACCATTTTCAACATCAGCAGTGATTGATTCAGTACCAACAACAGCTGGCAATTCAAGCGAACGAGCCATAATTGCTGAGTGCGCCGTCCGCCCACCAATATCAGTGACGAAACCTTTAACAAAGTTCTTATTTAGTTGAGCAGTATCACTTGGCGTCAAATCATGAGCTACGACAACCACTTCATGGTCAATCGTTGCCGGATTAGGTAATTCTTTTCCTAATAAGTGAGCCATAATTCGCTTAGAAACATCACGAACATCGGCAGCACGTTGCTGCATATATTCGTTATCAGTCATACCTTCAAAAATTGTAATAAATTTTTGGGCAGTTTCATCAAGTGCAGCTTCACTATTAATTTTTTGTTCCTTAATTTCGGTTTCAATTGCACCAGTAAATTCAGGATCATTTAAAATCATCAAGTGAGCTTCGAAAACTTGTGCTTCTTCTTCTCCCAAGCTTGTTTTAGCACTATCACGAATCTTTTCAACTTCAGCAGTTGAAACTTTAATTGCTTCGTGATAGCGAGCTAGTTCACCTTCAACATCGCCGACATTAGTCTTTGAAAATGAAAGATCCGGTTCTACCAAGAGATAAGCTGGTGCTACAGCAATACCATCACTTGCAGCAATTCCTTTTAATGTCTTGGTCATTATTCAGCTAAGCCTTCTTTTTTCATTGTTTCAGAAATAGCTTCAATAGCATCCTTTTCATCATCACCATCAGCACTAATTGAAACATCAGCATTTTTGCCAACACCAAGTGACATAACACCCATGATTGACTTCAAATTAACTGATTTGCCATTGTATTCCAAGTTGATGTCTGAACCAAACTTAGAAGCAGCTTGTACTAACAAGGTAGCAGGACGAGCATGAATACCTGTTTCTGCAATAACATGAAAATCGCGTTTTTCCATTATAATATCTCCTTTGAATTCAAAAAAATAAAACCGGTAGTAAATACCTATTCGTGTACTTAGACTATCATTTTTTTGCAAAATAGACAACATTAATGTAACAGTTTACATCATTAAACTTGTGTCTTCTTTTGCATGTAAATTATTTGACCTCCACGGAGTGCCTTACCAGTTATATTTTGTCTTTTCCCAAAAGATCTTAAAGCAGCTTGAAAAGCAAAGGCTTCTTTTGGGTGAACTTGATATGAATCAAGTTCACCGCTAGCTAACTGCTCAAGAATTTTTTGATAATCCAAATATACCACCGTTTCTTTCAAATTAATAATAATCTAGATAAATTTAGCAAATTTTTGACTACTTTGCTTATCTACATTTTAACATATTGTACCTACATACAACCACCAAGCTTTTATGTTTAGCACTTGATTATTAAGAGTGCTAATTATATAATTTAGAAAAAGATGAATCAAAGCGAAAGGCGGTAATATAATTGCTTTGTCAAAACTGTCATAAACGACCTGCTTCCATTCACCTCTTTGCTCAGGTAAATGGTGAAAGTCGCGAAATCAATTTATGTGGTCAATGTTATCAAGAACTTGAACAACAAGGAAATATTAATATGAGCAATAACAATAATAGCTTTTTCGGTGATTTTAATAATCCATTCAATAATGGTGGTAATGCCGATGATTCACAAATGAATAATAATGGTGGGACTTCAGTTGGCAATAATAGCGGTAAGCGGTCACTTTTAGATCAGTATGGAACTGATTTAACTGACTTAGCTCGAAAGGGTAAAATCGATCCAGTGATTGGTCGTGACCAAGAAATCGCTCGTGTAATTGAAATTCTAAATAGAAGAACTAAAAATAACCCTGTCTTAATTGGCGAGGCTGGTGTAGGTAAAACTGCAGTAGTTGAAGGATTAGCTCAACAAATTGTTGACGGATCTGTCCCAGCTAAATTACAAGACAAAAGAATTGTTTCATTAAATGTGGTTTCTTTAGTTCAAGGGACCGGAATTCGTGGACAATTTGAACAACGTATGCAACAACTGATTAATGAATTGCAAAATCAAGATGACATTATTCTTTTTATTGATGAAATTCATGAAATTGTTGGTGCAGGAAACGCTGAAGGAGGAATGGACGCTGGTAATATTATTAAACCGGCCCTTGCCCGTGGTGATCTACAATTAGTGGGAGCAACTACTCTCAAAGAATATCGTGAAATTGAGAAAGATTCAGCCTTAGCTCGAAGATTTCAACCAGTTGACGTAAAAGAACCTTCTGTTAAAGAAACAATTCGCATTCTACAAGGAATTAAAAAACGTTATGAAGATTATCATCATGTACAATATACAGATGATGCTATTCAGGCTGCAGCTGAACTATCTGAACGCTATATTCAAGATCGCTTTTTACCAGATAAAGCAATTGACCTACTTGATGAAGCTGGTTCGCGTATGAATCTAACAATCCCTTATGTAGACAAGGATAAAATTAAAGAGCGCATTGAAGCTGCACAACAACTTAAACAGGAATCGCTTAAAAACGAAGACTATGAAAAAGCCGCTTATTACCGTGATCAAATTGAAAAATATAATAAAATGAAAAATCAAAACGTTGATCCGGATAAGTCACCTATTATTACAAATAAAATAATGGATAAAATTGTAGAAGAAAAAACAGGTATCCCGGTAGGGGAATTACAAAAGCAAGAAGAAAATCAATTGCAAAACTTGGCTACAAATCTGAAGTCACATGTTATTGGCCAAGATGAAGCTGTTGATAAGTTGGCGCGAGCTATTCGCCGTAACCGAATTGGCTTTAACAAATCGGGTCGTCCAATTGGCTCATTTCTTTTCGTTGGGCCAACTGGAGTTGGTAAAACAGAGCTAGCCAAGCAATTAGCTAAGCAAATGTTTGGTTCAGAAAATGCCATGATTAGATTTGATATGTCAGAATTTATGGAATCCTATTCAGTTTCTAAATTAATTGGTTCTGCACCGGGTTATGTTGGCTATGAAGAAGCTGGTCAATTAACTGAACAAGTTCGACGTAATCCATACAGTTTGATCTTGCTAGATGAAATTGAAAAGGCTGATCCATCTGTAATGAATTTATTCTTACAAATTTTAGATGATGGTCGCTTGACTGACTCACAAGGACGCCAAGTTTCATTTAAGGATACAATTATCATTATGACTTCAAATGCAGGTCAAGGAATTAAACGTGCCAGTGTAGGCTTTGCTGCTGAAACCGCAGGTAAAAAACCCGATTCTGTCCGTAATTCAATGAGTGAATTCTTTAAACCTGAATTTTTAAACCGCTTAGACGATGTAATTGAATTTAACGAATTATCAACTAAAGATTTAATTAAAATTGTCAATTTAATGCTTGATGAAGTTAACGGTATGGTCAAAAACCAAGGAATTAATATTACCGTTACAGACGAAGCTAAGGAACAATTAGTTCAAGAAGGATATAATCCAGCAATGGGTGCACGCCCACTTAGAAGAATAATTCAAGAAGAAATTGAAGATAAAGTAGCAGATTTTAAACTTGATCATCCAGCAGCTAAAAAATTACTTGCCAAGGTTGATAATCAAAAAATAGTCATTAGTGAAGAAAAATAATATTTTTATTAAATATTAAAGAAGAAAAAAGTAAAAATTAGCGTTATAATAAAGTAAGGAAATAGTGAAAATAGAAGAAATGGGTGAATAGCATGCATTTGATAGATGTGACCAATAGTTATCGTGAATTAGTTCATAGTCAACTAAATACAACTAACGTCAATTATGTCAAGGTTTATTCCCTAGGCAATACCTCTGTTATCTATACTGAAAGTGACGATGCAATCGAAATTGTTTTGGAAAACCACAACCGACGTGTTCGTAAAGAAGAAATTGATTTTATCATTGAACGACTAATTAAAGAAGAAGCTCCAGCATATACATTGATATCTGATAAAAATCAAAGAGTAATGGAAATTCACGTTGATAAATAAGAGTCTAAAAAGAAGCTAGCTCTTTAAACTAATATAAAAAGGGTTTGAACATAAATGTTCAAACCCTTTTTGGTGGTCTGGGAAAATAGTTTTTCCCAGATTCTTATTTTTTTACACACTGTAAAGTGTTAATTTATGAAAATATTCTAATTTCAAAGAAAGTTCTTTTTACCTATAATTTTTCAGTCAATTTAACATCTGGATATTTATCTTGGAAAAATCTTTCAGCAAACTGATTTTCAAATAAAAACAAAGGTTGATCATAACGATCCTTTACAAGCAAGTTACGACTACTTGACATTGCTAGATCCAATTGACTAGGATCAATCCATCTAGCTACACGATGACCAATATTAGTCATTTCAATCTCAGAATTGTACTCATTCTTCATTCTAAATTTAAAAACTTCAAATTGTAACTGACCAACTGCACCTAAAATATAATCATCTGTTTGGTAATTACGATAAAGCTGGATTGCCCCTTCTTGTACCAACTGGTTCATTCCTTTATGAAAGGACTTCTGTTTCATCACATTTTTAGCCGTAACACGCACAAACAATTCTGGCGTAAATTCTGGCAAGGCAGGATACGTTATCTTGCGTTTACCAGCATAAATACTGTCACCAATTTGAAAATTACCCGTATCATATAAGCCAACAATATCGCCAGCGACAGCATCAGAAACTTGAACTCGCTCACTAGACATAAATTCAGTCGCATTATTTAATCTAATTGGCTTATCAGTTCGCGCTAAAGTTACATCGAGTCCCTTTTTGAACTCACCACTACCGATTCTAACAAAGGCTATTCGATCACGATGCTGTGGATTCATATTTGCTTGAATTTTAAATACAAAGCCAGAAAATTCTGTATCATCTGCCTCCAAGCGTTCATCCTGATTAACCACATGGCTTGCAGGGGCAGGTGCTAATTTAACAAAACCCTTTAAAAAAGTTTCCACGCCAAAATTAGTTAAGGCTGAGCCAAAAAATACTGGGGTCTGGTCACCAGCCATAATCTTAGTAAGATCAAAAGTATTTCCCGCTTCTTTAATTAATTCAATTTCACCTAAAGTGTCTTGAAACTGAGGATTTTGACTCATTGGCTCACTGGCTGGTAAAGTTCCCGCTTCATTTAACGGAATGAATTGTTTTGCCCCTGCTTGATGATATAATTCAACCTGGTTGTTTGCTATATCATATAATCCTTGCAGTGTTTGACCGGAGCCAATTGGCCAATTCATCGCCACCCCCTCAATTCCTAACAAGTCTTCTAATTCAGCAATCAAGTCGAGCGGTGGGCGCCCATCGCGATCAAGCTTATTCATAAAAGTAAAAATTGGAATGCCGCGTTGCTTGACGACTTTAAACAATTTTTTGGTTTGAGGTTCAATTCCCTTAGCCGAATCAATTACCATAACGGCAGAGTCAACTGCCATTAAGGTCCGATAGGTATCTTCTGAAAAATCTTCATGTCCCGGAGTATCGAGAATATTTATCCTTTTTCCTTGATACTCAAATTGCATCACAGAACTAGTAACAGAAATACCACGTTGCTTTTCGATTTCCATCCAATCACTAGTCGCATAGTGGCCCGTTTTTCGTGCTTTAACGGTACCAGCATTACGAATTACTCCTCCAAAAAGAAGCATTTGCTCTGTAATTGTCGTTTTACCTGCATCAGGGTGTGAAATAATAGCAAATGTTCTTCTTTTTTGTACTTTATCTAAAAGTCCCTCACTCATTAATTACTCTGCTCTTCTTCCTTTTTTGCTTTTTGTACTTCTTTTTCTGGTATGGTCAAAAGAACGGTCGCTAACCTCGAACGCATCATTCTTCTAGTGGTCAAAATCATACCATTATCAAGTTTAACTGATAGTTTTTCACCTTTAGCAGGAATAATCCCCAATTTGGTGATAACAAAGCCAGCAATTGTATCAACATTTTCCATTTCTAAATTTGTTCCAAATTGCTCATTAAATTCATCAAGTGACATTTTGCCATAAATGACGTACTTATTAGATGCAATTTGCTGAAATAATACTTCAGCGCGATCAACCTCATCATCAATATTGCCAACTATTTCTTCAATTAAGTCTTCAATTGTAGCTAATCCAACTACGCCACCATACTCGTCCGTTAAAATAGCAAGTTGTTGCTGACTTTGTTGCATTTCAACTAATAATTCACTCAAATCTGTTGTTTCTGGTGCAAACAAAGGTGGATTCATTACGTCAGCATAATCCAACTTATCAAAGCCCTTTTCACGCGCTTTACGTAAAACTGTTCGAATATGAATCACCCCAACAATTTTATCCTTATCCTTTTTATAAACCGGAATGCGTGAATATGGCTCGCGTAAAATTTCATCAAGATTATCTTGAAAACTTTCGCCGCAATCAACCATAAAAGCATCAATTCGTGGAACCATTACCTCACGAACCATTCTGCTTTGAAAATCCAAAACGGCAGTTAACATAGAAAATTCGCTATCATTAATCTCACTGCATTCATGTAAAGCTTTTATTTCTTTTATTAAATGCTCTTTTGTTTCTTCATCACTTGAAGGGGATAATTTATTTTTGAAACGTCGAAATAAATTACCCTTTTCGGGGTCGCTAGCCATGTTTTTTCTCTCTTTCTTAAAATAACAATTCAAGTAGTCACATTATATCATGTACCACGCTAATATGTTAAAATACACGTAAGAAATGAGGTTTAATCTATGAAAAAAAGTCACGTCTTACTTGTCTTCACCTTTTTACTATTAATTCCCTATTTGTGTAGCCTCACAATTATTGGCATCGGCTATGATGCACTCGTTTTACACTCGGCTGATTTATTTAGAACGGTCATTGGAGCAATAGTTGGTGCTTTTATTATGTTTGCCATTAAAGCAACTATTCAGCGACCTGTCGATCTATTGGCTGTAGAAGTTAATGATGGCATTCTTAAGCAACTGCTACGCTTTTTCAGTATTAGGCGGCGATATGTACTCCTAGTGGCAAACGTCATACTTGATTTTATTTTATGTTTTGCGGCAACTTTTGTGGTTAGACATTTTCTAACTTTAGATCAAATAGTTGGCAAATCTGTCGGCTTTGTTTTCTTGATTATGCTTTTATCAACATGTTTAGGTGCTTATGTTGAATATGACAATCTTTCTATTGACCCTAACCAACATTAGCTTTTAATTATCAACCTCAAGATACAACATTTGGGTTAATTGTTTAGTATTTAAATTTAAGTCTTGCACTATATATGGCATTGAACTATCACCAAGATTTTCATAAGTTTGAATACCTTCATCCCTTACTTCTTGTAAAAATTGTGCTACCACAACATTTAAGGGCTGACTAAAAAATGAAAGATTTTGATTATTCTGTTGTTTAATTGCTACTTGCGTCTCAGGTAAAACAAAACGCAGCATCCCTTGCGGAACTTCAATTTCTTTAGCAACAGTTACTCCATACCAATACATAAAATTTTCTGGACCAAAAACAATCATATTACTTCTTTTTGCCTTCAAATTATTATTAGCCAAGAAGGACTGAAAGACTTCATTTTGCTCCATTTCTAAATTAGCTTGTGTAAAAGTGCGTTGCTCGTCTAGCAACTGATCAGCAAAAGGGCGGCCGATAAAAGTTAACTGCGGTTGTAATTTTTTCATAATCAATCTCCTAATATTCTCCCAATTCATCAAGTGGAATAATTTCTCCTTGCAGGAAAGACTCAATTTCGCTACTACTAAAGCCATGTGCATAAAGATAATTACGTATCTTAATTTCACGTTCACTTTTATTTAACCTTCGAAAACGTTTATAGGCTTTTATCCCCTGCTTTTTTAAAGCGGCTAATTGTGCTACTTGATTTGTTTGTAAATTGCTTTGGGCAACAATTGCAGTGCTAAGGTCACTAGTAAAGCCATGGCTCAACAATTTTGTGCGCATCTTACGTTCGAGTTCAAGTTGTGCTATCTGACCAATTTTACTTTTCAATGACCGTAAAACATGTAATCCTGGTTCTTGCCACTGTTCCTCATCAACCTGCTCAAACGCTTGCTGAATTATTTCAGGATCAATTCCCTTTTGCTCAAGCTTACGTGCTAGACTTAGTGGTCCATCAGTGCCAATACGTAAATTTTGTTGTAATACAAGGTTTACGTATTGCCGATCATCCAAAAAGCCCATTTCACTAAGTTCTCGTACTGCACTTTGGGCTGACTGTTCAGCAATACCATGCTTGCTTAAATATTGTAACACTTCATAAACCGTACGCGGTTCATAACTTAGAAAAATTGATGCCATACTTGTTGCCTTAGCATCAGCATCAAATTGTTTTACGGCTTCAACTTTCTCATTACTTAATTCTTGTCCTTTTAAAAGTACAAATTCAGCTATTGTTCGTTCACTAGCTGAAAAAGCATACTGACCATCTAAGAAGATATTATAGCGACCAGGTTTTTTTTGACTACTAACTTTAGTAATAATCGGCATCTTTATCCACCCTCCTATTATTTCTCTTTTATGCTAACAAATTTCTTTGTTTCTTGCTAAAAACTTTTTCGATAGAGTAGAATATGTTATTAACCCTTAATATTTTTATTGTAGAAAGAAAAAATTATGAACCAAAAAGTTAAGCAAACAATGACTAACGAAAAAAATGTAATTATTACGATTAAAAGACTTGGCATTAATGGCGAAGGTATTGGCTATTATCGTAAAAAAATTATCTTTATTCCAAATGCACTACCTGATGAAGTGGTAGTTGCCAAAATTATTAAAGAATTCCCCCATTACATTCAGGCTGAACTAGTTCGCATCAAAGAAAAAAGTCCTGATCGAGTAGATTTTCCTGCGGGAGTAGATTTAGCAATTGGCGGCTTAGAATTAGCCCATCTGTCCTATCAAAAGCAACTAAAATTTAAACGGGATAATGTTTTAGAAGCCTTGAAAAAATATCATCCCCGCGGTTATAACAAATATAAAGTCAAGCCCACAATTCCAGCACCCAATCAATGGCACTACCGTAACAAAGCTCAATATCAAATTGAACAAGATCATGGGCAGATTAATTTAGGTTTATTTGCGCCTAATTCCCACCAGCTATATGACTTACCCATTATGCCAACCCAGAGTGAAAAAACGCAAAAAATTGAGCGCCAAATTAAAGAGCTAGTAGAAAAGTTTCACGTAGCGATTGCCAATCCATACCGCCATACAGATGGTTTAAAAACTATTGTAGTCCGTCAAGCCCAAGCAACTAACGAAATACAGGTTACTTTAGTAACCGTTGGTCATCTTATTAAAAACTTACCGGCATTAAGTGCCGAAATTATTAATTTACCAAATGTTGTCAGTGTCTTTCAAAATGAGACAGATTGGCACAATCCACAGGTCTGGGGTAATAAAACCACCAAACTAATGGGTAAAAATCAAATTATTGATGAGATTTTAACGAAAAAATTTGCTCTCTCACCACGAGCCTTTTTCCAGCTTAATCCAGTCCAAACCGCAACACTTTACTCACATGCTCTGAAGTTTTTAGATTTAGGTCCAGAGGACACCCTAATTGATGCTTATAGTGGAGTGGGAACTTTAGGAATCTTAGCAGCTGATCAAGTTAAACAAGTAATTGGTATTGAAACTATCCCAGAAGCTGTTGCAGACGCTAACCATAACGTTAAATTAAATCACTTACATAACGCCAACTATATCCAAGGTAGTGTTGAAAAAATTCTTCCTCAACTAGAGCAAAATGGGGTCTCAATCGATGCACTAATCGTAGATCCACCTAGAACAGGTTTAGCCAAAAGTTTAATTAAGACTTTACTAAAAATTAAACCCAAAACTTTTGTTTATATTTCTTGTAATCCATCTACGCTAGCGCAAGATCTCGTTTTACTTAGTGATGTTTATAATGTTCGTTTAATCGAAAACGTCGATATGCTACCGCAAACACCGCGGTGTGAATGTATTGTTAAGTTAACTTTAAGATAATAAAAAACTGACACAATTTAAAGTAAGTTCCAAAAGTTGAACTAATAAATTTTAATAATTACTGGGCTAAGGCTTGCTGGCAATCTTCAATTGGCATTAAGCCTTTTAGTCTGCACCTTATGCAGATAATCATTAATCACTTGCCTTAATTCAAGTAAATTGTGATAGCCAGCTTCGTACCTAGAAAAGATTTCCGTTCTTAAGCCTGCAAAAAAGTGCCCGTTAAATTAAACCATCATTAAGTGAATTGCCCTTGGGCGAGAGAAAATTAAATTCCTGAATTTGAAAAAAGGAAAGAAAGAAAATGTGTGAAGCTACAGACTATGTAAAAGAACAAGGACATGTCATTATCATTTGCGGCAATATCTAAAAATTATGATTATATTTTTATTAGCTCATAACGAGTTCGTTGACCCACATTCAACAAAACACAGATAAACACTAAAATTTAACTTTACCAAGTTATGAGATGGGACTTTAAGCCAAACATTGTTTAGCGAGTTACCCCCTTTGTTTTGATTGCACCCATAATCTTAGTTAAGTCTTGCTTATTGCACCCTAAGCGATCAAGTTCGGTTACAATTGCCACATCATCTTCACGGATCTAATCTAACATGTTTTGCAGTTGGGGTCATTTAGTATTTACCCCCGGCATTTTGGCACTAAATAAGCAATTCAATTAATTATTTAACATAATAATAGTTTTGCTTAATAATTTTCAATTAGGATTGCAATTATTATAAATCAATTCCACAATAAAAAAGTGTAAAAGAAATTAGGCTAAAGGAGTTAATAATGGAAATTGGTGAACTATTAAAAAAATATCGCTTAATGCACGCTGCAACTAAAAAGGCTTGGGCAAAAAATGTACTTAGCCCGTCTTTTTATGCGCGTGTGGAAAAAGGACTGAACCGCATCTCCGCAGATGATCTGATTGACCTGTTGCATGCAAATAAAATTTCGGTAATAGAATTTTTTGAGAAGTTAAATCCACATGATCGCTTAATAAGCTCAGAAGATCGAGCATTACGTTTGGCCGCTAATAAGGCCTATTATAACGGGAAAAGGGCTGATTTGCTCAAGCTTTATAATCAGATTGCTAAGGGAGATTTGCCGAATAAAGAAGAGCATTTAATGCTGCTTAATATTTACATAGCGATCATTGATGATGACTATTCTAGTATTGATGCGGCTACCTTAGAAAACATGAAAAACCGAATCTTTGTTGCCGATGTTTTTGATGCTAATACCCTTAAACTTTATTGCAATTGTATATCTTTTTATAATTTAGATGAAAATTTAGTCATCAGTAAACGCGCAGTTACGCAATTTAAAAACAATAATTCAATTTCTATTCAAAAAAACATTTTGGGAATAATAATTAATATTTTGATTTTTTGCATTAAGGAAAAGCGCTACCAAGAAGTAGATTTTTATATCAATAGTGCCGAAGAAATTGCTACTATACCGGAAATATACTTTTATAAAACTTTATTGCTTTTCTTTAAAGGCCTATTACAATACCAAGAAAAATCAGAAGAACATTACTTAGATCAGTGCTATGACGTTATCCGAAATATAGCTTTGGCAGACATGACTGAATACAGTAATGAACTTAAAGACTTTCTGATAGAAAATAAGTAACTTGTAGTCAATTTTGCTAATAAAACTGGCATATTTGCTATAAAAGTAGCATTTATACCACTTTTGCATTTGTTTTTAAAAAACGAGTTAATATAACCATATAAAAATTAATTTTTATAGTTGTGAGGTAGTAATATGGATCGTCTGTTTCATTCAATTATTATAGTAATTATGAATAATGGTATAACAGATAATAATCTTATTTAGGAGGAATATTATGAAAAATTTAAAGAAAATTGTTGCTGGTGTAGCTACAATTGCTACACTTGGCATGACTAGTCTCCCTGCTCTTGCTTCAACTTGTAAGTAGTGATTGGAAACCAAAGGGTGTTCAGTCAAGAGCGTCTGCTCCTAAAGCTCCACACGGAAATACTGCTTATTATGATATAAGCTAATTTTAATTAATAATAAAAATAATTAAACTCACGACTTTACTCGTGAGTTTTTTAATAACATGAGGTTTAAAGATGCTGCGGAAAACAAAAATTGTTTTTTATTCTCTAATCACGGTTGTCGTGCTTGCCTTATTTGCAGACTTTATTCGTGAGTATGATAATAATTCAATCCCAGAAAACAATACCATTATAAACATTACTAGTTGGAACCCAAAAGTAATTGCCAAATGGCAGAAACAATTAACTAGCAAACAGTACACTAAAAAGGTCAAAAAAAAGACAATTTTTACTAAGTTGAAGCAAGTAGCTCAAGCTGAAAATAGTTCTTTAGTTAAGTTACGCATTAATAAGTTTAACGGGCAACAAAGCAAGGTGGTTTACAATTTTGGGACTCCAATTAATGACTATTCACTATATCAAGCTGAAGCTATTAAAAAATTGACGAATACCGAGCTAAATTTAGAAGAAATTAATGGCCTATATTGCACTAATGCCAAAAATGAAGCTTTAGGCCAAATATTGTCAAAATTCCATACCCTTGGATTAAAGACGGAGGTTATAGATAATTCCTTATCAGTAAAAAGTTTGGGGCAAATAGTTGTAGCTAATTTTTCAAAATTTGATTTAATTGTCTTGATTGGAATTATTGGCACTTTATTTATTGTGATGGTACTAGAGAAAGTTTTTCGCTTTAAAGCTTATGCAATTATGAAGATTAATGGCTTAAGCGACTGGCAGATAATTAAGAACGATTTGAAAGATGAATCTCCTATGTTAATTGGAGCTTTGGGGGTAATTATGTTAGCGATGATTATCTGGGGGCTAACTACCTTTACAATCAGCGGCTGGCGTTTCTTTTTGCCCTATGCTTTAGTTCTACTATCAATTGTCTTTTTGAGCTTTTTGGTTTTGAATACTATATCTTATGTAGTTTTAGCGTTGATTGACCCTTATCAGGCAATTAAGGGAGCAGAAACAACATATATTTTCTTACTAATTGGCTATGTTTTAAAGATACTTCTGCTAGCTTTGATTATGATTAACACCATTTCTTTAACTAATCACAATAAAATTTATATTAGAGATACTAATATAATTAATAAATGGCAAAGGCAAAAAAATACTTATTCACTTGAACTTGCTTGGAATCCTGATAACCATCGTGAAGAAAATAAAATAGGTAGAATGATCCATAAATTAGTGGTGCAGTCACCTGGAACAATTGTTGCCCAGAATTCGCAACAATTTCACCCAGCAATGCGTGATACTGAGCCTGAAAATGGCAATGTAATTATTGCCAATAATAATTTTATTAAGAATAGTAAACTTAATTTTAATCCTACTAGGCTTACTGCTAACAAAGTTTTTCTATTAATCCCATATAACCGGTTAGACCAAGTAAAACAGGCTAAGAAGCAGCTACGAAACTTTCTTAAATTTCAACAGACTTTACCTAATTACTATCAAAAGCAGAAAAAAAAGCTACCACCTATTCAAGTTGTACCCATTGCCAACGGACAGAATATTTTTAATTACACAGTTGGTTACGAAATTACGTCATCGCTCTCGATGAACCCCTTGATTATAGTTGTGAACAACAAGCTGTTATCAGATAACTTTTATTTAGCAAGTATTAGTCAAAAATTGGTTCAGTTTTCGAACTTTCGGCAACTTGAAAACTTAATTAAGCACTTGGGAATAAAATCTTACACTATTGGTATTACTAGTCAGAAAGCACGAATAGCTGAATATCAAAGAAATGCTAATCGACAATTGCTCATTTTAACCATTACAACTATGTTATCGCTACTGCAGCTGATCTTTATCATTGTGTTTGTTAGTACAACCTTTTTGCAGAGTCAGCGTCGCAAGATAGCAATTTATCGAGTGTTTGGTAGGTCGAATGCTCATTTGATGGGAAGCTTCTTGCTAACTAACTTAGGACTAGACTTCTTGGTAATTGCCCTAAGTTTAACTAGGTTGCACTACCTGTCCTTAATGCCGGTTGTCTACGTTTACCTGTTGCTAGAGGCCGGCGTTATCTTATTAACTTATTGGCGTGCGCAGCACAATTTATTGATTACCCTTAATCACGGGAATTAGGAGTCATAAAATGATTAAAGTAGAACATCTTACCAAAAAATTTAAAGAAAAAACTATATTCGAAAACATTAACTGCAACCTCGAAACAGGCAAAAGTTATGCCATAGTGGGCAATAGTGGTGCTGGCAAAACAACTTTTCTTAATGTTTTAAGTGGGTTAGAGGAGCCGACAGCGGGTAAAGTATTTATTGACGATTTGCTTGTTAATGCTAAAAATCAACGAAAACTGTATCGTGAAGATTGCGGGTTTGTTTTTCAAAACTTTGCTTTAATCGATACGGAAACGGTTAGACAGAATCTGCGCCTTGGATTAGCCAATCAAAAATTGGCTAAAACAGAGGCCGATGCCAAAATGAAGGCTGCTTTAAGTCAGGTTGGGTTGGCCAGTATACCATTGAAGCAAAAAATTTACACGCTAAGTGGTGGAGAACAGCAACGGGTAGCATTAGCACGAGTAATTTTAAAAGAGCCGAAAGAGATTTTTGCTGATGAACCAACTGGTTCACTTGATGCAGATAATGGTAAGATAGTCTTAAAGACCCTGCTGACTGGATTTGATCCAACTGCAACAGTGGTAATTGCAACGCATGACCCAGCAGTTTGGCAGCAATGTGACTATGTAATTAAAATTGCCAATAAGAAAATAACGATTACCAACAAAGAGGTATACAAATGAAAAAATTGGGTCTTACAATTATTATTGTTGTTACTATTTTATGTGCTGCCCTGTTACTAATTCATAACCAATACACTGACTATCTTAATCCAATGATTAAGATGGAAACTGATTATGCCAAGGTGCCTAAGCATACGCAAAAATATTACAATGTACAGGCGATTAACAAGTCGGGCAAAAAATTGCCGTATAAGATAAAATATGTTGGTGGAAATGATCCAAGTCGGCAATACATAGTAATCCGCCACAAGGGTCAGTATGTCAAGGTTATTGACTATATCACTAAGAATGAGATGCCAAGATTGCAAGATTGATTTTTTAAGTAAGATTAACTCCAAAACTAAAGGACCGCTATCATTTAGAATACTGTACATTTGCCAACCGCTCTCAAAACAAATTGTTTTGAGAGCGGTTGGCAAATTATGCTTTAATCAAAAAGGCCGTCCCAATATAATCTGTCAAAATTATGTTGGAACGGTCTTTTTATTTACTTATGATTGTCGATATAAGTCAACAAGACAATAATAAATGAGGTAAACGCCAGCGCTAATTCTAACGCATGGCATAGACTCTTTTAGCCACATAAATACCTAATACTTATTTTTATATTCTACAATATATTGGGCAAAACAATATGTGTTTCATTCAGATATTAATTTATAATCTTTAAGATAGAGTTTTTGATCTGCAACTTTTTGAAAATTATCGTCATGTGAAACCACTATAATTGTTTTATTATATGATTGTATATCTTTAAAAATTTTAGTCACGGCTTGAGCATTTTGGTAATCAAGATTGCCTGTCGGTTCATCAGCAATAAGTACATCAAACGGCTTAATAATTGCTCTCGCAATACCCACTCTTTGCTTTTCACCGCCACTTAATTTATATACTGATTGATTTAATAATTCTGATTGTAAGCCAACACGAGATAACACTTTTAGCATTTCGTCTTCACTGATTTTTCTTTTTGCTAACTTTAAATTATCCTTAACAGTTTTGTCGTCTAGCAAAAAATAATTTTGAAATACAAACGAGAAGCGTTTTCCCCATAAATCTGGATAACTAATTTTTCTTAATTCGGTATTATCTAAAATAATCTGTCCAGAAGTGGGCTTTTCTATTCCGGCAACAATTTTTAAAAATGTTGTTTTTCCAGCCCCACTTTCTCCCGAAATACTACAAAAAGAACCCTGTGGTATTTCTAAATTGATGTTTTGCAATACTGGTGTGCTGTTATAATATTTTGATACTTCTTTTACAATTATCATTCACTAATCACTCCCCATTGTTCTATTTCTATTATGTATATCATATATAATTATAATAAATGATAATGCTATAGCTGCAACACAAAGTAACCCTGATATTACCAGGCTTAACCAATCTATTGCATGTGCTAGATAAACAGAAATTATACTAGAGATTACAAAAATACTAACAATAAAAATTATAAAGTTAAAAATAATCTTATAAATTGGATAGCCCATTAAACGCTTAACTATAATTTCTCTTTCACGTAACATATAATATTGACTTATTAACACAGAAAGCAAAACAAAAGAAATAACACTAAACAGGATCAATTGAGTTAATGTCATACTTACATCTTTTTGAGTTTGTTGAACAAGTTGTGCCTTTTGCGTATAGATAGAGGTTACATAATTTATAGTACTTCCCATTCTACTTTCAATAAGTTGCGGTTTTATTTGATCATAGGCTTGGCCAACATGCTTATTAAAAAAGAAGAAACCTCCATTCAAAGTAAATAGGTTGCCATAACTAAGGCTATTCTGATAGTTATCAAATAGTCTTATGATTGGATCTCTAACCATATTAGATGGTAAATTATCACCAGAGTTAGGATTATAAGTAAAATAATTTTGTCCGTTTTTAGCATAAACTATCTTTATTTTTAAATTTTTACGGGTGAATTTTGGAGTATGTTCTCTATGACGCCAATCTTTAAAATCAGTATTCAATTGAAACAGAAATTCAGATAAATAATTAGAACGAATCCGAGATTCAAACTTTTTATATTTTTCTGGTACTATTAAAATCTTTGTAAATAGTGTTGGTTGTAACTCAGCTATCTTGGCTCCACTTACTAACTTTGTTTTAGACAGTTTTAAATAATTTATGTCTGCAGTAATGGCTCGTCCAGAAGGAAGAATTATGTAATCTTGTACTGACTTATTATCAGAATTAATTTTGTACCACGGAACTAGCCGCTTAGTTGAACCACGTCTAACTACACCATAAGTACCTAATAGGTTATCAGAAAAAAACAACAAAAGTTTTATGTTGTTTTTTAAGCCGTTGCCACAAATCTTTCGCACTAATATCGTAAGTCACTTCAGTTCGATCCAACTGATTAGTTACATTCGTTTGATATATATTTTTGGTCGATATCCAGGAGTTAAGACTTTTTATTTGTTTTTGATAATATAAAAAATCTTGATGAATTGCTGGAATCTTAATACTAACAAGTAAAATGCAGACTATAAATCCTATTGCACTAGCAGCTGTAACCATTAATGAACCTCTTGCCCAGTTAAATGAAGTTATTTGAGACTTTGCTTGTATACTTTTTGCAGCACCATAAATCAAAATTATTAAAAATAAGTAACTGGCATAAAATACTGATAATGATGACACAAATGTTTTATAGTAAATCAACATATTGTTATAGGCTGCATAAATAATTAGTAATATTACACTAGTAATTATTGCAATAACTATTGCAACCGATATACTTCGAAAAGATTGATATACATTATTAATAAGTCGGTAACCAAAAAATTTTCGTAATATAACAGCTTGTCGTTCTTTTATAATAACAAACATTAACGAAATTAATGATACTATTCCTGTGAGAAGCGCTAGTGTAATAAAATTTATTCTATTATTATTTTCAGGAGCAGTTTCGTTAACTTCCGATTTTATTTTAACTATACCAAAGTGACGCATTATTCTGGTAATTTTAGCAACATTTCCACGTACATAAAAGACATTATTTAACCCCAAATTTTTTATCTTGTTAAATGGATATAATTTAACTTTGTATTGCGAGTTTGGAAGCAGTAACGCTGACCCTGTTTTTTTATAATTTGTAACGTCACTGCTAGAAGCGGTTCCTCTTTTGATGGGTAAGTTTGTATTAGCACTATAAATAATCAAGTCATTTTGCCCAGTAAAAAAATACTGGGATACACTGGTAGTTCCTGTTGCTGCTTTTTGAAGCTGATTAATTAAGCTTGAATAATTTGCATTGTCTCGTAATTGTAATGCTACCTCTTTTTGCTGATAATACAGTACTTGGTTGAAATAGCTGTTAATCGAAGAACTTATGATCAATATTCCAGAAAAAGTTAAAAAGAGTATCATGCTAAATGATAATATTTTTTTCATAAAATTATCCTCTAAATTTATTTCCTTTGATAGCTACATTAACCTTTGAAAAGGCGGTTGATCCTGCACGGGCATAATCGCGTCTACCATCGCCATTGGCATTTTTAGCCGCTGCAGTATGATTCCGACTACTATGTTTATATGTTTCCATAAACGCCAAACAGTCAATCTCCATCATCTATGTGATGCCATTCATATGGAGCTGATGTATCACTAGTTGCAAGAGCTGTGGTTAATTTTTTTAACATTAAATAGGCCTTCTTTCTGTTATGATTTATGTTTTTTCATAATGATATCGCTTTACTGTTAAAATTATAACATGCTATTTATTTTTTACACATGTTTTTATAATTTTATTTGTTTGATATTAGACGCTTATTATTTGCCTCCGACATTTTGTCACAGAACAATTGGTCTACTTTACTTTTTACTAATGAACTGTAACCAAAATAGGTATAGCACAAATTTTAATATGAATAATAGGGTGGGCTCTATTGAACTAACTGCTTTAAGAGATAGTAGAAAAAGCTATAAATTTACTTTTTCCTTTAGATTCAATATAAAATTAAGCATGCGTGGATTCAATTTTTACTTTTCTATTGACCGCTTGAGCAATTTCGCTTAGCAACATAGTGGAAGCGTTAAATGAGCCATTTTCAATTCTTGCAATTGTTGATTGCGGCTTGTTTACCAGATTAGCAAATTTCCTTTGCGTTAAGCCCAGACTATCACGTAGTTGCTTAACTTGAACTGCAACCTCAAGGTTGATATTGTACTGTGTCACAGCCTGGGCAAATTCAGAACTGTCCTGGCTTCTTTTGCTAATATAGTCGTCAATTTTACTCATTGTCATTATCTCCTTTGTAATTATCACGAAGTGCCTTGGCTTTGTTGATTTCCTTTGCCGGCATTTTTTGCACCTTTTTGGTAAAACCATGAGTGATGACGTAATGGTTGCTAGCAAACGTGAAATATATTGCTCTTTGTATATTTGATGAATATTGAGAACAAATTTCGAATAGGTTTTTAACTCATTTTTGTTTTTTGGCCGTTGGTAAAGCCATACATTGGAACTTTTTAAACAATGGTGATTATCATTGTAAAACAACTGTCTAAACTTTATAGATGGGGCCATAGGCAGATACAATGATGGTGTTTATAAAATCATCCAGAAGTTTGATGATTGACAAATCACTTTTGTAAAATCAATTAAATAATAAAGGAGAGCTTATGCGACATTAAAACTATATAGCAGAGCTCTAATGGGAATTGGTTTGACTGGCATGAAAACAACCTAACTGGACGTTATAGAATGTTTTACGACAAGAGTAAGGGAGCTAAAAGTCGGTATGGCGCAATAATGTATATCGATGATGGAAAAAATGTGATCCATGGTTGGTATCTTACCGATGATTATCTCGATACTCCGCATGAAATACCAAGGAAAAATTTTAATGGTAATTTGGGTGATTTTATCGAAAAGGTAATCTTGGGTTAAATTGTTAAACAGAATAAAAGTCGCTCTGTTAAGAGCGACTTTTATTCTGTTTATTATTAAAACTGCTTTGTTAAAAATTTAGAAAGACTTGTCTTAGCACGATTCAGTGTTTTAAAAGATTTGTAAGTTTTGATCATTGTAAGACAAGGTACACCTGTTACTTTAAAATGTTTACGCATTTTTTTAAGTATGGGGACTGTATCGGTGTTTGTTGTGTCAATATAATAAATTTCTATGTGACGTTTTTGACTAATTTCAGCAAGTTTAGGAACAAATGCACGATAGAATGGGCAAGATTTCTTTTCCCAAAAAAGATAATCATATTTTTTGGGGAGATATTTTTTTGAAACCAGCAACTGATTTAGAATAAGTTTTATTTTGATAATCAATAATGGCTTTTATATTATTTGAAGATACTGATGCGGTATCCATTTCTGCATTTACAAGTGTTGGTCGTAGAAAGCTTAAACTTAACAAATAAACAAAAAAATATGTTACTTTTTTTAACTTCATTGTATATAATCATATTTATACATGTATAGTAATATTATATTATAATTAAGCTTACATCAAAAAGATTAGGTAGTTATGGAAATGGCAGATATACTATTTTTGGGGGAAAATGAAAATCCGCTCTTAAGAAAAAAGAAGAATAGAATGTTGTGCAGTAATACTTTTAAATATACTGGTGATGCCCTAGGAACTGTTTTTATGGGGGCCGGTTCGGCACTGGGTTCTCCATTGGCAGGTGCGGTTTTCGGATATGGTTATAAGACACTTATGCATACTGTGGGCAATGCGGTTTGCTAATGTTCGTTAAACATTTATAAGGTTTTATGGTAATTATATGAAACTACTTAAAAAATTATATGGTAATTATCAAACCACTTGTGTAAATTGTATTTTCTTTCTTTTTCCCTTACAGGCATTACTTCTCGAGCATAGCATGAGATCTTTTATAAGTCTTATAATCTGGGAAATAAGTATGTTGTTTGCAAGTTTAATTGGAGACATTAATGCTAATAAGGCAGAGACTGAAAACGTGAGAATAAAAAGACAACAAACAGATGGCATCATAATTGCACTCATTTGGTTTATAGCATTAGGAATACTTGAGTGGTAATGATTATGGACATGTTTTTGGGGTAAGAATAATGTCACTTTTTGGAGGATAAATTTATTAAGTGATTTAGCGTGTAGTTGCAAATAAGACTAGTTCCCGTTTTATTCACATTCAAAACAAAAAAGGTGATTGCAATGTTTTGATACGACCCTCGGAATTAAAATAATTTCGGAGGTCGTATTTTTGTGTGCTTTTTTGTTCAAATATACATTTAAAAGCTAATTTAAACTCTTGTCAGCCATTTTACTGGGGCAGGCTATAATTTTTACGCGGACCTTTGCATAATCAAGAAAAAAATATATTCGAAAGCATTAACTGCAACCTCGAAGCAGACCAATAGTGGTGCCGGCAAAACAACTTTGCTTAATGTTTTAACTGGGCCTAGAGAAGCCGCCAGCAGGTAAAGTATTTATTGTCAATTTGCTTGTTAATGCTAAAAATTAGCGAAAACTGTATCCTGAGCGATTTTGTTTTTCAAAACTTTTACCAGCAAAGCGGACTGCAAATGAAAAAATTAGGTTATGCAATATTTGCTATAATTAAGCTTAAATTGATAGCAAATTGTTTTGCGGCCGGTTGGCTGTTTCACTTGAGCCGACTAAAAGGCTTAATATCGATTAAAAATCAACATCAAGCCTTAGACTAGTAATTATTAAAATTTATGGTCCACCTGTTAGTAATCATTCAAACTGTGTCAACTCTTTTTATCCGTCAATAATTACTTCACATACCGCGACAAAAAATCACCAATCTTTTGCCGATAAAGCTTAGGATGATCAGCAAAAGACTTTGCATGCTTAGAATTAGGAGTTACCCACAACTTTTTAGGACCTCTAGTTGCAGAGTAATTAGTATAAACCATTTTAGTAGGAACAAATGTATCACGATCACCATGAATAAATAACATTGGACGTTGATTTTTATGTAATTGGTTAACACTTGAGCCATCATTCATAAAATACCCAACCTTAATTCTATTAATACCACTCAAGATTTCAACTAATGGAAAGCGCGGAAATGCTGGCATATTATAAAGAACTTGTGCCTCATGCTCAATTTCATCCTTAACACTGGTATAGCCGCAATCTTCAATAAAGGCTCTGACTTGGTGCGGTAATTTTAATCCACTAACCATCATTGCAGTGGCTGCTCCCATACTCAAACCATAAACCACAATTTGTTGCTTAGCACCGTTTTTTTCCAGAACTAAGTCAATCCATTTTTTAATATCATCTTTTTCGGGCCAACCATAGCCAATATACTTTCCTTCACTCTTACCCTGTGAACGAGGATCAGGTGTTAAAGTATTGTAGCCTAACTCGTGAAAAAGAGCATCGTACTCACCCATGTCTTCTTTAGTATCCATATAACCTGGTAAAACAATTACGGTTTTGTTTGAACCAGACTTAGGGATATAATTAGCATCTAACTGATAACGATTATCAGCAGAATTAATATACCATTTTTGTTTATTAATTTTTTTAAACCACAGCTTTTCTTTATATAGGGGATCAGATTTTTTGAGTTTATTGCTCGAAGAACTCAAAAAACTCTTAGGTCCAGGAACACATGCCATTTTGAAGAAATAGCATCCTGCTCCAATGAAGATAACAAAAACCAGCAAAGTAACTGCGCTCAATGATAGCCACAACTTTTTGTGTTTTATTCGTTTCAATGTGAAGCCACCTTTTCTTAATACAATATTCAATAGTATAACATTTTTAGTTTGTATAGGATGAAATTTATGAGATTAACTGATTTATTACAATTGACTGCCGATTTAAATCAACAAACCAAATTATTTTTTAGTATTGATAACCAGGTTTACCCACTTACGCAGTTAAAAATTACTAGTAGCGCAGGTCTGTTATATCCCGGGAAATTGCCAATGACAAAGGCCAAAGTCATTTACCTAGTTAAAAATTTATACGGCTTAAGTATTCCGCTTTATGTGCTACTAAATGAGCAAAAATTTACTTTATATGGTGTCCAAATTGTGCCAGAAAAAAATGCAATTTATCTTCAATAAGACCGTCATTAAAAATTTTACTTAATACAATTCTTTTATGAATTTTTTCCAGTTGTTATTCACCAAAAAAGAGGATCGAATTGATCCTCTTAAATTATTTACGTTGATATTGACGAACATGATTTTTAGTACCGGCAAAATACCAATATCCAGAAGCTTCATCACTGCTTAATTCAATATTATCCGCTGGTAATTGTAAAGCTTGCTTAAAAATTTGCTCATAATCAGCAATAGTTAGTTGTTGTCTACGCGCAATCATTTTCTCATCGGCCACCTTATTCAAAGCTTGCTTATAATTAACCATTACTTTTCCGGCATAGAACTCACCCATTGCCCCAGAGCCATAAGAAAATAGTCCAATTGTGTCTGCAGCTGATAGTGTTCCATTTTCTAATAAACTCAATAAGCCTAAATAAAGTGAGGCAGTATAAATATTACCAACCTGCTTACTATATAAAGTAGAGGCGGTAAAATTTGCTTCCAAACGCTTTTTCGTTTTTGCATCTTGCTCTGCTACTGCTAGTCGATTCGCCTTCAAGCCCATTTTAACAAAAGGTAAATGATATAAAATTGCCGTAAAATCAGCCGTTGTCATTTTCTGCTTAGACTTATATGCTTGAAAAGTCCGCTGAAAGAAATCTAAATAAACCTCAGTAGAATATTTACCATCAACTAAGGCAACTGCTGAATTATTTGGGCGCCAAAAATCATTAATATCAGCACTATAAGCACTATGACCACTAGTTAACGCAAGTATACGCGGATTGGCCTTAATCAATACACTAACACTACCAGCACCTTGAGTTACTTCACCACCCGTTTTTAAGCCATACCGCGCAATATCACTACCAATCACAATTGCGCTATGTTCAGGATGTAAACGAACATAGTCACGCGCAACCATAATGCCAGCAGTCATCCCAAAACATGCCTCCTTAATTTCAAAAGTTCGCACCTCGGGAGGCAACTTTAAAGCACTTTTAACAAAGAGTGAAGCTGATTTAGATTGGTCAACGCCACTTTCCGTACCCATAATAAGTAAACCAACTTGTTCGAGATCCACTTTATTAATATAACTCAAAGTTGCGTTAATCCCCATTGAAACAGCATCTTGCGATTGATCGGCTACACTCATCTTACTCTGACCAATGCCAATTAAATATTTATTGGGCTCTACTCCTCGAGCATGTGCCAAATCTAGCATATCTACATATTTGTTTGGTGTATAAAAACCAATTTGATCAATTCCGACCTGCATTATTTTTCCTCTCTTAATTGTTTCAAAAAATTTTGTGCGTCTGTTTGCGAATATAAATGTTGCTTAGTCATTAAGGCTAGAACATCCCTTTTTTCCTGCGGGCTAGCAACAAGATTAGCAATAACATTTCTAGCCTGCAATTTCATATGTCCTGCTTGAATACCTGTTGTAGCAATTGCCAGTAAAGCAGCTAAATTATTGGCTAAGCCAACTGCAGCAATTATATTAGCTAAAACTTGACTAGTTATTCCTTGCCCCAAAATACGATAATTTTGCTGGACATCTTTTCGGGAATTAATTGATCCGCCCACGGTTCCAAGCGCTAAAGGAACGGTTAATTGACCCAATAAGTTTTCACCTTCAACTTGCCAACTACTTAAGCTGCGATAAGTTCCCTGACGGCTAGCCCATACACCACAAGCTGCTTCAACAGCTCTAGTATCATTACCACTTGCTAAAAGGACACCATCAATTCCATTCATAATTCCTTTATTATTAGTCACGGCTCGATACGGATCCGTTTGTCCAATTTGGCTTAACAAAGCTATTCGAGTTGCGACTTCTGCCCCGCCAACTAGACTGACATGCAATTTTGCCTTGCAAGAAGTTAATTGACTGGGGTAATTTGATAAAATTGCAAACAATTTTTTCTTAATACCACTGTAATTAGCTAACTCGCTAGCCATATACTCCAAAATTGAGTTTGCCCGATTAGCACCCATAGCTTCTGCTGGATTAATTAATACCCTTAGGTAAAGCAGCGTATTTTGCCGCTTAATTTTAACCTCCTTAACTCCACCACCATGCTTAACTAAACTAGCAAACTGCTTATTAGTCTTAGCAATTAAGTTAGGTAAATAGTTTTTTAAATTATCAATGATAAAAACTTCAGAAATTTCTAAAACAATCTGACCATAAATACCATTTCGAAAACTTCTTGCTGTGACACCACCACTTTGAGCAAATAGACTAGCGCCATGATTAGCAGCCGCAACTACTGAAGGCTCTTCAGTTACCAATGGGACCAAGTAGCTATGATCATTAACTCGTAAATTTTTGACCAAACCAACTGGCAAACTTAATTGTCCTACAACATTCTCACTCAACTGATTAAGTGCATGTAAAGTTTGCTGATCAATCTCATCTAGTTCAATCCCTTGTTGTTTAAGCCATAAGCGCCTTTTTTCCGGAGTTAATTCATAAAACTTCATTTAAAAATCTCTATTTATTTCATAAGCAATTGCTTGACCACCACCAATACAAAGTGTGACCAAGGCTGTTTTACCAGTAACGTGTTGCAATTCATTAATTGCAGTAGCAACTAGCCTAGTTCCGGTTGCTGCCAAAGGATGCCCTATGGCAATAGCACCACCAAATATATTTAGTTTATCCATTGGAATTGATAGGGCTTTAGCCAATGCTATACTTGGAGCAGCAAACGCCTCATTAACTTCAATTACATCATAATCAGCAATTTGACGCTTAGATATATCTAATAATTTTTTAACTGCAAAATAAGGTGCAAAGCCCATATAAGCCGGGTCCGTACCAGCTTCAGTATATGCTCCTAGACGTGCTAGTGGTTGCAAATTTAATTCTTTAACTTTTTCTTGAGTGGCTAAAATTACTATACTAGCACCATCACTTAATGGTGAAGCATTACCAGCTGTTATTTGCCCATGTTCTTTAAATACTGGTTTTAATTTATTTAAAGCATCCATACTAGTATCTGCACGAATATTTTCATCCCAATCAATTACTTCTTTGCCATGAGCAATTTTGATTATTTCGTTCTCAAAATAACCATTTTTTACTGCCCTAGTTGCCTTTTGATGTGAATTAAGACTATATTCATCCATTTCTGAACGCAAAACGTGGTACTTATCTGCTACCTTTTCCGCTGTAAGGCCCATATGCAGGCCCGAAAAAGCATCAGTTAGTCCATTATTAAGCATTTCACTTTGCAAGTTTGAATCATGCTTATCTTTAGCATAATATACCGCATTAGTCATACTTTCAGAGCCGCCAACGGCCACTAAATCAAAGTCACCTAACTCCATTTGCCCTTGGGCAAGGCGCAGAGCTTTTAAACTTGAACCACAAACATCATTTATTGTAACGCTTGTACTTTTTTGACTCATTCCAGCCTTTAAAGATACTTGACGGGCCATATTTTGTCCTAAACCCGCACTCAACACGTTACCCATAAAAAGAGCATCCAGCTCAGTAGCCTTTAACCCGATACTTTTTAGTGTTTCACGTAAAGCAATAGTACCCAAGTCTACTGCGCTTTCTTGCGCAAATAATCCGCGGTAACGACCAAAAGGTGTTCTCTTAGCCGCAACAATGAAAATATCTTTCATCAAGTCTGTCCCCCAGTATAAAAATTATTCAATTCGATATTACTTAATTTTAGAAACGATTAATAGTAATTAAACTGACATTTAGAAAAATTTACACAAAAAAGAAGTCACTTAACAGTGGCTTCAATTTAATACCCAATATTACTTACTCTTTTGCTCTTCAGCTTGAAGTTTTTGACCTAAATTAATAATATATTTCCGTAAGGCATCTTTAGTTTCCGCATGATTCAATCCATACTCAACCGAAGTTTCAAGATAACTTTCTTTATTACCAACATCGTGGCGCGTCCCCTTAAAGACATGGGCAAACACGCGTTGCGTCTTATTCATGGTATCAATGGCATCAGTCAATTGGATTTCTCCACCTTTATCTGGCTTTTGCTTAGCTAAAATTGCAAAAATTTCAGGTGTTAATAAATAGCGTCCAATAATTGCATAATCGCTTGGCGCCTTATCGATAGCCGGTTTTTCTACGAAAGACTTAACGTTAATTAACCCCGGCATAATCTCATTAGCTGGTTCAATTACCCCATATTTAGAGACTTCTTCATGTGGTACCGGCATAACCGCGATGGTCGATGCATGCGTCTCATTGTAACAGTTAATCAATTGCTTTGTTAGTGGAACCTCGTCCATCATCAAGTCATCACCAAGCATTACAACGAAGGGTTCATCGCCCACAAAGCTGCGCCCTCGAGCTATTGCATCACCTAATCCAGCAGGATACGGTTGCCGCGTATAATAAATATTGATACCCAAGTGAGTTATCTCTTGTGACATCTTCAATAGCCCAGTTTTGCCCTTTTCTTGTAAATTTTGCTCTAATTCAGGATTAGAATCAAAATGATCTTCAATTGTTCGCTTATTTTTTCCAGTAACAATTAAAATATCTTCAATTCCAGAGTTTTTTGCTTCCTCAACAATAAATTGAATTGTAGGTTTATCGACAATTGGTAACATTTCTTTGGGCATTGCTTTGGTAACAGGCATAAACCGCGTACCAAGGCCAGCTGCCGGAATAATGGCTTTCCTTACTTTCATACCTTATACACTTTCTTTTACATTCTTTCAGTGCTTAATATATCAGATTCAACTATTCGATTCCAGTAATTAATGGTGCCGTTTTTTTTGAATATATTCGGCTAAATGTCCCACAGAATATTGCACTTCGCCATAATTAAGCGATACTATTGCTGCATTCACGCAAGTACCAATTAGAAAAAGAATTGAACAGAGATTCAACCATAACATGAAAATAATAAAAGTACCGATAATACCATAATTTTCCCAGCTAATATGAAAATGATGTAAATAATAACTAAAAAGCCAGGATAAACTTAACCAACCTAGCAAAGTTGTAAAAACCCCTGGCCAGATAACTCTTTTTTTAAGTTTAATATTGGGTAAAAAATAATTTAAATAATACAAGCTACTAATCATTGTAATAATTACGACCGGATAGCGGAAATTGAATATCTTCTCCAACTCGCCTACTGAAATTGCAAAGATTGGTCGTAAAAATTCTAATATTTGTTGACCAAAAATAAAAGTTAAACTAAGCAAGCTAAAGCTAATAATCATCAAATTAGTTAAAATTATTGTAATTGATCTTGTCCATACTGCAATCGGCCAATTTTGTTGCAACTCAACTTTTCGTACACCATAAATACGATTCATTCCAATTCGAATCGCATTAACCAAGGAAGAAACTGACCACAATGCCAATATAATACCAAAAGAAATGTAACCAGTTGAGTTGTTTTTTAAAAGCGAATTAATAATTGGCATAATAAACCCAGCAATTCGATCAGGAAAAATCAGTTTCAAATAGCTAGCGATTGGTGCAGTGTCAATGTGAAGTAATGGCAAGATATTTCCAATAATAATAATTAAAGGAAATATTGAAAACAAAACATAATAGGCCATTGAAATTGCACTAGTTAATACCTCACCTTGCGTAAACTTAAGTGAGATTGTTTTATAATACAAAGCTAGCCGTTGGCTAATTGTTGCAACTTTTTTACCCATTCACCTTAGTCATCCATTTCATCAAAGTGAGGTAAATATTTTTCTAACCCATCATATGGCTTTTGCAGTGTTAAAATTTTAGGACCATCTGCCGTAATTACAAAAGTATGCTCAAATTGAGCCGATTTAGAACCATCTGGTGTAGCATAAAATACCCAATCATCATTTGGATCATCAACTGTCTTTTGAATAATCCGCCAATCTCCACCAGCTTCTACCATTGGTTCACAGGTAATGGTCATACCCTCGCGAAGGCGTAAACCATGGCCAGCTTTACCCCAATGAGGAACTTCGGGATCTTCGTGAATACTAGGCTGAATACCATGACCAACCAATTCTTTTACATCACCATAATTGTGCTCATCTTCTACATAGTGTTGGATGGCGGCACCAATATCCCCAATGCGGTTACCTAAAATAGCTTGATCAATTCCTAAATACATTGACTTTTTTGTAACTTCCATCAAATCACGGTCAGCTTCTGAAATTTCACCAACAGCATAAGTTGTACATGAATCAGTTTCAAAACCATTTAAATTGCACGTTACATCAACTTTAACTAAGTCACCATTTTGTAAAATCGTATCTCGACGCGGAGTTGCATGAGCAATTTGATCATTTACCGAAATACAGGTGCCGTACTTATAACCTTCAAAGCCTTGTTCAGATAGGCGACCGCCACGACTGTTTACAAATTCTTGGCAAAATTCTTCAATTGCCCAGGTTGTTATTCCTGGTTGAATTACATCACGTAAAGACTCAAACATTGACGCTAATAAACGTCCTGAAGCCTGCATCCCCTTTAATTCTCGAATGGATTTAATAGTAATCAAAGTTAACTTCTCCTCTATAAAAAATGATATTTATTTACATTATAGCGTTTTTTAAAAGTTTACTAAAGAGTTTCGTTAAGTGTTCAAAATTATGTATAATACTATGATAGAAAATATGTGAAAGGCATGAAAAAATATGAAGGCAAGAATTGTTTATGCTAGTATGACTGGCAATAATGCAGATATAGCCGATATCTTAGAAGAAGAGTTACAAGATTATGGTTTTGATGTGGAAACCAGCGAAGCTGAATTCACTGATGCCAACGATTATTTAAGCAGTGATTTATGCATATTTGTCACTTATACCTATGGTGAAGGTACAATGACCGATGAAATATCAGATTTTTACGAACAGTTAAAAGAATTAAACTTAACTGGAAAATATTTTGCTGTACTGGGTAGCGGTGATCTGGTTTATGCTGACCATTTTTGCGAAAATGTTTTTGATTTTGAAAAAATGTTTAAACAAGTAGGAGCTAAGGAAATTACTAAACCAGTTACCATTGAAAACGCACCTGATGATGAAGCAATTTCTAAAATTGAAAATGCGGCAAAAGAAATGGCTGACCAATTAAATGATTAAGGATAAAAAAATAAATACTGACAGATTTAATTCAATTACTGATCCTAAAATTCATCATTTAGCACAAAAAGTAGTCACAAAACATCGCAATCTTGTGGTTTACATGATTTTTGGATTTATTGCAGCATTAATCAATACCGTGGTTTTTATGATCCTGCATAAATGGTGGCACAGTGCCGTTTTAATTTCTAATACAATTGCGTTTATTATTTCCAACTTAGCTTCGTTTGTGTTTAATCAAAAAGCTGTTTTTATTAATAATGTTGATCAAAAGCACTCCACTTGGCAAAAGTTAATTGTCTTTTTTACCTACCGCATTATTAGTCTTATTCCTGATAGCTTAATTATGCTAGTTGGGCTTTCTTGGCTCGGACTAAACGCGCTTTGGGTTAAAATTATTGATCAGGTATTAGTTGGTATTTTTAATTATTTAACCACTCGTTCCGTATTTCAAGCCCAAGAATCAACAATGATTGAACGAGCTAAAAGAAAAATTAAGTCACATCAAGCAAAAAAATAGTAAAAAAATAAGTCACATAATTGTGACTTATTTTTTTATTCAAAATCGGCTGGTCGTTGCTTTTGACCATCAGCAAAATAATAAGCAATATCTTCCATAATTCGCTCACAAGCATGACCATCACCATAAGGATTTTGGGCATTAGCCATTTGCAAATAAATATCTTTATTATCAAGTAGTTCACGCATTGCTGAACGGACATCAGCTTGTTGCGTACCAACTAATTTCAATGTACCAGCTTTAACTCCTTCAGGACGCTCAGTGGTGTCTCTTAAAACTAGTACGGGCTTATTTAATGCTGGCGCTTCTTCTTGTACACCACCTGAATCCGTCATAATAAAATAACTTCTTTTAGCTAAATTATGAAAATCGACGACATCCAAAGGAGCAATTAAATGTATCCGAGAATCATTACCCAGAATTTCATAAGCAACTTCTTGAACTTTAGGTGAAAGATGAACTGGATAAATAATTTCTACATCATCATGTTCAGCAACAATCTGTTTCATTGCTTTGAAAACTCGTCTCATTGGTTGGCCTTGATTTTCACGCCGATGCATTGTTACCAAAATAATCCGATTACCTGGTTGAATTAAGTCCAGCACATCGTGATGGTAGTTTGATTGAACTGTCTGTTCGAGTGCATCGATTGCTGTATTACCGGTAACAAAAATTCGCTCTAGTTGGTGATTTTCTCGTAGTAAGTTGGCCTTACTTGTTTTAGTTGGCGCAAAATATAAGTCAGCTAAATCATCTGTCATTTGGCGGTTCATTTCTTCAGGAAATGGCGAATATTTATTCCAAGTTCTAAGACCAGCTTCTACATGACCAATTGGACACTGCTCATAAAAGCTAGCAAGACTAGCCGCAAAACTAGTTGTAGTATCGCCATGTACTAAAACAAGGTCTGGTTCTTCTTTTTTAATCACATTAGCAAGATCAAGCATTACTTTTGCGGTGATTTCTTCTAATGATTGATTCTTTTTCATGATATTAAAATCATAGTCCGGCTGAATATTAAAAATGGTAAGTACCTGGTCAAGCATTTCTCGATGTTGTGCACTAACTACGGTGATTTCATCAAAGCGATCATCGGCTTGTAATTTCAGTACTAGCGGTGCCATTTTAATTGCTTCCGGTCTTGTGCCGAAAACCATCATTACTTTTATTTTAGTCATAAAAACCTCCATTTTAATAGTAATAACTTAACTGCTAAAAAACAAGTTTTTATGTTTTAATTACTATAATCGTTTTAATTATGAGGAAACCGATGAACTACAACTTTACTTTACTGCTTTTCACCAGTATTTTAATCATTGTCTCTAGCTTTAGTCTTGTCTTTAGCTTTGATCGGCAAAAAAATAGCTACCAACGAAAAAAGCTATTTTTAATTGCTACAATAGGATTTATAATAGCCGCTATTTTAATGGTAATTATTTTAGAGTCACCTCTGGCTACAATTTATCCAATGCAAAAATGATAACGCTTTCTGAAATGTGCTGTATAATTAATAGTGTCTAAATAAATAGAAGAGAGGTAAACACAATGAGTGAAGAAAAAAATGGTAAAAATGTTTGGGTTACTACCCATGGCGAGCAATGGGCCGTTAAAGTTGAAGGCGCTGAACGAGCTCGTAAAGTCTTTGATCGCAAAGAAGATGCGTTAGCCTTTGGCAAACAATTAGCGCAAAAAAATAAGGGCGAGTTAATTAGTCAAAAGAAAAATGGTCAAATTAATCTTAAAAATTCATATGGCAATGATAGTCCCAAAGACAAAGGCTAAAATTTATCTTTTATAAATTAGCTACAAAAAGGCTTCAACTTTTAGTTGAGGCCTTTTTGGAACTGATATATCAAGCTTTATAGTCTTAAGTTAATGACCCCGGTG
>NZ_FOMN01000018.1 GCF_900112665.1 Lactobacillus bombicola | reverse complement strand
GAGTTAGTACATTGAAAACTGAATATAATCCAAGAAAAAACCGAGAAACAATCAAAAGAGAACAGATTGCAAGAGCGACCGAGAGAGTATCTTGAGTAAGGTCAAGTAAAAAAGGGCGCACGGTGAATGCCTAGGCACAATAAGGCGAAGAAGGACGTGACGAACCACGAAAGGCTTCGGGGAGCTGTAAGTAAGCAGAGATCCGGAGATATCCGAATGGGGGAACCCAATGTAGAGATACATTACTAGTTATTGAATAAATAGGTAACTAGGGCAAGACGCAGTGAACTGAAACATCTAAGTAGCTGCAGGAAGAGAAAGAAAGATCGATTTCCCAAGTAGCGGCGAGCGAAACGGAAAGAGCCCAAACCAAGCAATTTATTGTTTGGGGTTGTAGGACTGCAAGAAGGTAAGTACAGGCGATAGCAGAATTATCTGGGAAGGTAAGCCAGAGAGGGTGAGAGCCCCGTAAGCGAAATCAAGAGTACGCCGAGCAGAATCCTGAGTAGGTCGGAACACGAGGAATTCCGATTGAAGCAGCGAGGACCATCTCGCAAGGCTAAATACTAGATTGTGACCGATAGTGAACCAGTACCGTGAGGGAAAGGTGAAAAGAACCCCGGAAGGGGAGTGAAAGAGAACCTGAAACCGTGTGCTTACAAGTAGTCAGAGCCCATTAAAGGGTGATGGCGTGCCTTTTGTAGAATGAACCGGCGAGTTACGTTAAATAGCGAGGTTAAGTCATAAAAGGACGGAGCCGAAGCGAAAGCGAGTCTGAATAGGGCGAGAGAGTTATTTGATGTAGACCCGAAACCAAGTGACCTACCCATGACCAGGTTGAAGGTGTGGTAAAACACACTGGAGGACCGAACCCACGTAAGTTAAAAATTGCGGGGATGAGTTGTGGGTAGCGGTGAAATTCCAAACGAACTTGGAGATAGCTGGTTCTCTCCGAAATAGCTTTAGGGCTAGCCTGGTGCGAGGATGATAATGGAGGTAGAGCTCTGTTTGGATGAGGGGCCCGTCAGGGGTTACTGAATTCAGATAAACTGCGAATTCCATGTATCAAAGCACTGGAGTCAGACTGCGAGTGATAAGATCCGTAGTCGAAAGGGAAACAGCCCAGATCACCAGTTAAGGTCCCAAAATCTATGCTAAGTGGAAAAGGATGTGGAGTTGCGTAGACAACTAGGATGTTGGCTCAGAAGCAGCCATCATTAAAAGAGTGCGTAATAGCTCACTAGTCGAGTGACGCTGCGCCGAAAATTTACCGGGGCTAAGCATAGTACCGAAACTGTGGATGCATTAGCAATAATGCGTGGTAGGAGAGCGTTCTAAATGCGGTGAAGCTTAATCGAGAGGATAAGTGGAGCGTTTAGAAGTGAGAATGCCGGTATGAGTAGCGAAAGATAGGTGAGAATCCTATCCGCCGAAAGACTAAGGTTTCCTGGGGCAGGCTCGTCCGCCCAGGGTAAGTCGGGACCTAAGGCGAGGCCGAAAGGCGTAGTCGATGGACAACAGGTAGAAATTCCTGTACTGCGTTAGATCGTTAATAGCGAAGGAGGGACGCAGGAGGCAAAGGACGCATGGAGCTGGAAAGCCATGTTTAAGCGACAAGTGTAATGGTGAGTCAAATGCTTACTGTTAAGAAGCACAAGTCGTGATGAGGAGCGAAATAAAAGTAGCGAAGGTTCAAGAGTCACACTGCCAAGAAAAGCTTCTAGTGAGAGCTAACGTACCCGTACCGCAAACCGACACAGGTAGTCGAGTGGAGAACACTAAGGTGAGCGAGAGAACTCTCGTTAAGGAACTCGGCAAAATAGCCCCGTAACTTCGGGAGAAGGGGTGCTGGTGTAAAAGCCAGCCGCAGTGAATAGGCCCAAACAACTGTTTATCAAAAACACAGGTCTCTGCAAAGTCGTAAGACGACGTATAGGGGCTGACACCTGCCCGGTGCTGGAAGGTTAAGGAGAGCTGTAAGCGTAAGCGAAGCAGCGAACTGAAGCCCCAGTAAACGGCGGCCGTAACTATAACGGTCCTAAGGTAGCGAAATTCCTTGTCGGGTAAGTTCCGACCTGCACGAAAGGTGTAATGATTTGGGCACTGTCTCAACGAGAGACTCGGTGAAATTATAATACCCGTGAAGATGCGGGTTACCCGCGACAGGACGGAAAGACCCCATGGAGCTTCACTGCAATTTGATATTGGGCAACTGTTAAGCATGTACAGGATAGGTAGGAGCCGGAGAAGATAGTACGCTAGTATTATCAGAGGCAATGTTGGGATACTACCCTTGTTTGATGGTTGCTCTAACCAGCGCCTCTAAGCGAGGCATGGGACAGTGTCAGATGGGCAGTTTGACTGGGGCGGTCGCCTCCTAAAGAGTAACGGAGGCGCCCAAAGGTTCCCTCAGAATGGTTGGAAATCATTCACAGAGTGTAAAGGTATAAGGGAGCTTGACTGCGAGAGCGACAACTCGAGCAGGGACGAAAGTCGGGCTTAGTGATCTGGTGGTACCGCATGGAAGGGCCATCACTCAACGGATAAAAGCTACCCTGGGGATAACAGGCTTATCTCCCCCAAGAGTTCACATCGACGGGGAGGTTTGGCACCTCGATGTCGGCTCGTCGCATCCTGGGGCTGAAGTAGGTCCCAAGGGTTGGGCTGTTCGCCCATTAAAGCGGCACGCGAGCTGGGTTCAGAACGTCGTGAGACAGTTCGGTCCCTATCCGTCGTGGGCGTAGGAAATTTGAGAGGAGCTGTCCTTAGTACGAGAGGACCGGGATGGACATACCGCTGGTGTACCAGTTGTCTTGCCAAAGGCATAGCTGGGTAGCTAAGTATGGCAGGGATAAGCGCTGAAAGCATCTAAGTGCGAAGCCCCCCTCAAGATGAGATTTCCCATACGAAAGTAGTAAGACACCTCAAAGACGATGAGGTAGATAGGCTAGGAGTGGAAGAGCCGTGAGGTTTGGAGCGGACTAGTACTAATCAGTCGAGGACTTGACCAAAAGCGAAGGCAGTCAAAGAAGAGAGTGGAACGGTTTTTTCGAAGGATAATATTTAGTTTTGAGTGTAAAAGCTCAAAAAGAAGTACGGTGGCAAGAGCAAGAAGGAAACACCTGTAACCATGCCGAACACAGAAGTTAAGCTTCTTAACGCCGAGAGTAGTTGGTGGGAGACTGCCTGCGAGGGTAGGACGTTGCCGTGCTT
>NZ_FOMN01000001.1:501-341186 GCF_900112665.1 Lactobacillus bombicola | reverse complement strand
TCATGTGCCCCAGTATTTATTAGATAAGCATTACTATCGAAAGCATGGTCAAGGAGCATATTACGGGCAAAATAATGCCCAGTCGCAGACCCATGCGAAAAGAAAATAAAGTTTTAAATTAGGAGACAATAATTATGACAAACACTATTTATACTAATCCGTTAATTATCCAAAGGGCTGATCCGTTTATTTATAAGCATACCGATGGTTACTATTATTTCACTGCTTCAGTTCCATCCTATAACAGAATTGAGTTAAGAAGGGCAAGAACGCTTGAAGGTTTAGCGCACGCTACTCCAAGAACAATTTGGCGAAAACATGATAGTGGAGAAATGAGCCAATTAATTTGGGCACCAGAGATTCATTATATTAATGAAAAATGGTTTATTTACTTTGCTGCTGCAGAAACTACTAAACTTGACAAAAACGGAATGTTTCAGCACAGAATGTTTTGTATTGAATGTGATGAAGAAAATCCAATTACTGATGAAAAAAATTGGATTGAACATGGACAAGTGAAAACAGGAATAGATAGTTTTTCGTTAGATGCTACTTGTTTTGAGTATAAAAACAAGTTGTACTATGTTTGGGCACAAAAAGATCCAAATATTAGAGGCAATTCTAATATTTATATTGCTCAAATGAAAAATCCATGGACGTTAAAAACAAAACCAGTTATGTTAACTAAACCTGAGTATGACTGGGAAACTAAAATATTTTGGGTAAATGAGGGTCCTGCTGTAATACATCACGATAATAAATTCTTTTTAACTTATTCTGCTAGTGCTACCGATGAAAATTATTGTATGGGAATGTTAGATGCACTTGATGATGATGACCTACTTAATCCTAATAGCTGGCATAAGAGTAAAAAACCTGTGTTTCAAAGTGATTTAGAACACGGTCAGTTTGGTCCAGGGCATAATTCTTTTACTAAAGCAGAAGATGGAAATACTGATATTCTAGTTTACCATTGCAGAGATTATACAGATATTAAGGGGGATCCGTTATATGATCCTAACCGACATACTAAAGTCCAATCATTTACTTGGAATCAAGATGGAATGCCTGTATTTGGGAAACCAGTTCCATATAATTATGAATAGGATGGGGAATAAACATGAGTAGTGAAATAAAAAATGAAAATAAGCATTTTTGGGGTTTTCCATTTACCCACTTTGCATACTTCTTTATTTGGGCCACAGTAAATGGTTATTTAACACTATGGATGGAACAAGTTGGACATTTGAATGGAGCAGAGTCTGGGCTTGTATTTTCTATGATGGCAGGTATATCACTAATTTTTCAGCCATTTTTTGGAGTTATTTCTGATAAATTACTATTTAGGAAAGATTTAATAATAACTATTGGAGTTGTTGGAATTTTTATTGGACCTTATTTTCAATGGGCATTTTTACCATTAATGAAAATTAATTCATTTCTAGTAGCGATAGTGACAGGTATATTCTTAAGCTTTGTTTTAAATGGTGGAGTTAGTGTAATCGAACAGTACGTTCAACGGGCTAGTTTAGCAAACGGCTTTGAGTACTCCCATTCACGTTTAGGTGGTTCTTTGGCAGGTATTGTGGCTTCTTTAATTGCAGGTCGACTATTTCTGTGGAAACCAGACTCAATTTTTTGGTTGTGTTCTATTTCAGCAACAATATTTGTGGGGTTGCTGTTATTTAGTGACAAGATAAATATGGATAATGCTTCTGCAGCAGGTGATACTTCAAATTCATTGAACATGGAAATTGTAGGCTCTGTTTTTAAAAATAAAAATTTTTGGGTCTTGTCAATATTTTATATGGGAGCTTCGGCAATTTTTGATGTTTTTGATCAACAGTTTATTATTTTCTTTAAGACATTTTTTACTACAGCAGCGCAGGGTACATTAGTATATAGTTATATGTCTTCAGCTCAAACTTTAATTGAATTTTTTCTAATGATACCAATGCCATGGATTATTAATAAAATTGGAGCACGAACGGGTTTAATTGCATACGGATTTTTAACTTGTATACGTATATTGGGATCAGCCCTGTCACCAACCTGGGGCTGGGTAGTATTCTTTAGATTACTTGCTGGATTAGAGATGCCTTTACTTTTGACATCAATTATGAAGTATATTGCTGGAGCATTTGATATTAGATTATATGCAACAGTTTATTCATTAGCATCTAATTTTGCTAAACAGATATCTGTATTTATATTTTCAACATTAGCAGGACATATGTATGATGGCTTTGGTTATCAACATACATATGTTATGATGGGTATTTTTGTATTTATTATTACATTATTTGCGGCGATTACATTAAAAAAAGAAAATCGTGTTCAAGCTGGTGAAATTGAAGATGAAACTGCTAGTTCAAGTAATTCTGCAACTGATTCTACGAGGTAGCAGAAATGATAAAGGCTAATTTTAAAGTAACTGCAGATGTGGTTATTGGTAAGATTGATCCCCGAATGTGGGGCTCATTAACTGAGCAACTTGGTAGATCTGTTTATAACGGAATCTATCAACCTAATCATCCCTTAGCTGATAAAAATGGTTTTCGCCGAGATGTAATTGATGCAGTCAAAAAGCTAAAAATACCATTGGTTCGGTATCCAGGAGGGAATTTTGTTTCTGGTTATAACTGGGAAGATGGTATCGGTCCAAAATCAAAGCGACCAATTAGACTAGATTTAGCTTGGAAAAGTATCGAACCTAATCAATTTGGCTTACATGAATTTTTAACTTGGTGTAAGACAATTAATGCTCAGGCAGATATGGCTATTAATCTTGGAACAAGAGGAATAGACGCTGCGCGCAATCTAGTTGAGTACTGTAATTTCCCAGCTGGTACTTATTGGAGCAATCTTCGCATTAAAAATGGACAAAAAAATCCGTTCAATGTTAAATTGTGGAGCTTGGGTAACGAAATGGATGGTGAGTGGCAGATTGGTCATAAAACAGCCTATGAATATGGACGACTTGCACACGAAACTGCTAAAGCAATGAGAATTATTGACCCGTCAATAGAATTGATTGCTTGTGGTAGTTCGTTACATTCCATGCCTTCATTTGGTAGCTGGGAAGAAGAGATACTGGATAATGTTTATGATGATGTCGAGTATTTATCATTACACCAATATTATGATGATAATGATCATGATATTAAGAAGTTTTTATCTTCATCTATTGATTTAGATAGTTTTATTAACGAAGTAATTTCAATTTGTGATGCGGTTAAAGCCCGCAAACATCAGACTAAGACCATGTATTTAGCTATGGATGAATGGAATGTTTGGTATCATTCAAAAGAATCTGATACTAAACAAAAACCTTGGCAACAAGCACCTAATTTACTAGAGGATCATTATACTTTTGCAGATGCACTAGTGGTCGGTTCATTGGCACTAACTTTAATTAAACATGCTGACAGGATTAAGATTGGATGTTTAGCTCAATTAATTAATGTTATTGCTCCAATTGTGACTAATAATGAGGGAACGCCAACAATTTGGTACCAATCAATTTTTTACCCATTTATGCAAGTTGCAAATTACGCTCAGGGAACTGCTTTAAAGGTAAATAGTAAAGTCGCTGATTATACAGTTTCCAATCGGGTAGTTCCATATGTTAGTTCTTCTGCTGTGTATAATCAATCTAAGTGTGAAGTTGTTCTATTTATTGAAAATAAAGCGGCTGAAGAAGTTGATTTTGATTATAAATTAGCTGATTTTCCACAGGTTACGTTAAAAGAAGCAACTCAATTTGCAGGCTATGACTTAGATGAAACTAACGAAAAACAAACTATGCAAATTGAGAATTTAAAGGATATTAATGTTAATAATCAGAATTGTGTTAATGGAAAAATTGCACCATATTCCTGGAACATGATTCGTTTATCAGCAATCAGTCATGGCTGATAGCAACTAAAATCGTAATTAAGATAGTTACTTACTACTATCTGACTAAAGAAATTTTGAGAGGTTAATAATGAAATTAAATAAAGGAAAAGGCCTACTCTTTTCATTAGGAGTTGCGTCATTAGGATTGTCACTTCTAGGTGGAATTAATGAAAAAGTCAATGCTGATTCAAGTACGCCAATAACTACCATTGCTAGCAAAAATCAAATACCAGGAACTAAAAGTCCAAGTTTTCTGTATGGTAGGGGACTTGTAACTACTCATACCGATAAAAGTCACAATGGCAAATTATATGCTACATCCGAACACTATGTGAATGGTACGCCAACATTTTTAATTTTTGAAAGTTTAAATAATGCAAAAAGTTGGAAAAAAATTAGTGAAATTAATGATACCCACAACTTTTTAGCCAATAACACCCCATGGGGCAATCGCTACCAACCATTTTTGTATGAATTACCTGAAAAAATTGGCAAAATGCCTGCTGGAACAATTATCTGCGCTGGCAATTCGATTCCTAATGACTTGAGTAAGACTTCAATCGATTTATATTTTAGTAAAGATCATGCCCGTAGTTGGCAATATCTGAGTACGGTTGCTGTTGGTGGACATGCTGATGTTAATACCACAAGTAACGGTCCAGTTTGGGAACCATTTGTTAGCGTGATTGATCATAAATTAGTCTGCTATTTTTCTGATGAACGTGATAAACCACTTCACAGTCAAAAACTATCACACCGGGTATCAAAAGATGGTATCAACTGGGGTAACGAAGTAGATGATGTTGCATTCAAAGAACCAGCAGCTCGTCCAGGTATGGTTACTGTAGCTCGAATGAAGAATGGTAAATATATCATGACATACGAAGTGGTTAATTCAGGTGAATGGAGGACTAACTACAAGATTTCTGCTGATGGTTTAAACTGGAATGCAAGCGATGAAGGAACTAGATTAGCTTATGGTGGTGCACCTTATGTAGTTACTTTACATAATGGTGATATTGTTGCTAATACTGATGGTAGCGGGGACTTATACATTAACAAAAATAATGGTGATGTCAGAGCATGGCAAGATATCAAAACCAATATTCCTTTAGCTTATTCTCGTTCACTAACAGTTTTACCTAATGATGATTTGTTAATTGTAAGTGGTGGGCCTTTGAAGGCACCGACAGATCCGAATAGTAACGATTTAACATCAACTATTTTTAGTTTTAAATAAAAAAATTAAAGTATCTAGTGAATTACGGTGAATCACTAAATATATAAGTAATGCAAGGAGATTTTTTAAAATGTTAGAAGTACCTAAATATGAATTTTGGTTTGCAGCTGGAAGTCAACACTTGTATGGTGAAGAAACATTAAAAGAAGTAGCTGAAAATTCAAAGAAAATTGTTGCAGGTTTAAATGAAAAAGGTAATCTTCCATATAAAATAGTCTTTAAAGCCGTTTTAACTACAGCTGACGAAGTTACTAAGTTTATGAAAGAAGCTAATTATCAGGATAATGTTGCTGGTGTAATTACTTGGATGCATACTTTTTCACCTGCAAAGAACTGGATTCGGGGCACAAAATTATTGCAAAAACCGTTATTACATTTTGCAACACAATATTTAGACTATATTCCTTACGACACTATCGATTTTGATTATATGAACTTAAATCAAAGTGCCCATGGTGATCGGGAATATGGCTATATTAATGCCCGTTTACAAAAGCACAATAAAATAATTTATGGTTATTGGCAAGACCCTAAAGTGATGAAGCAAATTGCTGATTGGGAAGATGTAGCAGTAGCATATGACGAATCATTCAAACTAAAGGTTTGTCGCTTTGGGGATACAATGCGTGATGTTGGGGTTACTGAAGGAGACAAAGTTCAAGCTCAAATTCAATTGGGCTGGACTGTTGACTATTATGGTGTCGGTGACTTAGTTGCTGAGATGGACAAAGTGAAAGAATCAGAAATTGATGAGCAATTTGCTGAATTAAAAAATGAGTATACTTTAGTTCCTGGCGATATGGCTGAAGCTGAATATGAAAAAACGGTTCGCTATCAGTTGAAGCAATACATTGCTTTAAAACGGTTCTTAGAACGGGGTGGTTACACTGCATTTACTAGTAACTTTGAAGATCTTCATGGTTTAGAGCAATTGGAAGGATTGTCAGCTCAGCTGTTAATGCGTGATGGTTATGGCTTTGCTGGTGAAGGTGATTGGAAAACAGCCGCTTTACTTAGAACATTTAAGATTATGACCCATAATCAAAAGACGGCCTTCATGGAAGACTATACACTTGATTTACGTGAGGGCCATAAAGCAATTCTGGGTTCACATATGTTAGAAGTAGATCCTTCTATTGCTTCAGAAAAACCACGTGTTGAAGTTCATCCGCTAGATATTGGTGGAAAAGCCGACCCAGCCCGTTTAGTATTTTCAGGTTCAGAAGGTGACGCAATTGATGTTACTCTGGCAGATTTTAGAAATAACTTTAAGTTAGTTACTTATGAAGTTGATGCGCATAAAGCTGAAAAAGAAACGCCACATTTACCAGTTGCTAAACAAATGTGGACACCAAAAGTCGGCTTAGAAAAGGGATCTAAGCAGTGGATTCAAGCAGGTGGTGGACACCATACAGTCTTTTCATTTGCGGCAACTGAAGAGCAAGTTAGCGATCTGGCTACAATGTATGGTATTGATTTATGTAGCATAAAGTAAGGACAATTATTAAAAATAAATACACTATTTCAATGTTTTTTGGAGTAGTGTATTTTGCTAGTAAGGAAGAAAAATGGAAATTATTACACAAAAATTTGAAAAATATCAAGCTCAAGAAATTAAAAAAGTTACTCTAAAAAACGATTGCGGTGTGGCAATTTCATGTTTATCAATGGGGGCAACTTGGTATGAATTTTTAGTACCAGACAAAGATGGAAATAAGCACAATTTGATAATGAATTTTGCACACTGTGCTGACTATTATTCAAATGGCTTGTGTTGCTGTCAATCAATTGGACGGGTCGCTGGGCGAATAAAAAAAGGACATTTTAAGTTAAATCAGCAAGAGGTTCAATTGCTACCTAATGAGAATGGCAATACTTTACATGGTGGTAATCATGGCTTCCGTTTTTTGAATTGGAAGATAACTACCCAAAAAGAGCATAATAGTGTTAGCGTGATTTTTAGCAATAAAATCAGCGAAAAGATTGATGGGTTTCCTGGGGATCTTAATGTAGAGATTAAATATACACTAAATAATCAAAATCAAGTAATGATTTTGTATACGGCTAAAGGTGGTTCGAAATCGACATTATTCAACCCAACTTGCCATGCGTATTTTAACTTGAGTGACCAGCCTAATTTAGCTTCACATAAATTAAAAATTAATAGTACACAATATTTAGAATTAGATACGGAATTAATCCCAACAGGAAATATGCTTGCGGTTGAAAATACTCCCTATGATTTTCGCGACTTTCAAAATCTTGAATCTGCCATAAGTAAGAATAATGGCTTTGACGATGCCTTTGTCATTGATGGAGCAAGCACTAATTTACGACCAGTTGCAGTTTTAAGTGAACAGACAAGTGGTCGAGCAATAACAATATCTAGCGATAGTAATTGCTTAGTTGTGTATACTATGTCGCAAAATCAACCGGGGGTTAAGTTTATACGTGATGGAGGTAAATTTGCTCAACCTAGTGAAGCAGTGGCATTAGAGGCACAAACATTGCCTGACGCAATTAATAATGACGATTTTGGTAATATTGTTTTGCCAGCAAATACAACAAAAAGTCATGAAATAGTATTTACCTTTACGCAAAAATAAGATTGGCTATTTTAATTTATTTCTTTATTATTGACACCGCTTACATAAAAAGATAAATTTACTAGGTAAGTTAATTTGTAAATTTAGAAATGAAAAGGAATATACCATGAAGTACCATGAAATTACTCAAGCTGATTGCGCTAATTTATCTAGATTTATCTCAGAAGCAGATCAATTTATTACTAATCCAACGCAGCACTGGGATCATGATCAATTCAAAACAATTACGGCTATGCCTGATTTAGTTATTCAGCCAGTAAATAATGAAGAAGTAATAAACGTTGTTAAATATGCTAATGATAATAATATTCCTATTGTAGCTAGGGGAAACTCCACTGGCTTAATGGGAGCCAACTTAACTGTTAAGGGTGGCATATCTTTAGATATGGTTAAAATGAATCGGGTTCTAGAATATGATCCGAAAGGATTGACTATGACAGTTCAAGCTGGTATTAGACTAAAAGATATTGAAGAATACCTTGCAGATAAGCCATTTACTTACATGCCAGCGCCAGCGATGCATTGGGCAACACTCGGAGGTAATGTATCGACAAATGCTGGGGGACTTAAAGCAATTAAGTATGGTGTTACTAGGGAACATATTCGGGAGTTAAAAGTTGTTTTAACTAATGGTCAGCTATATAAATTTGGTTCAAAAGCAGTAAAGTCTTCATCGGGTTATTCATTAAAAGACTTAATTATTGGTGCTGAAGGCACGTTGGGTGTTATAACTGAAATTACGATGAGACTTTATCCTAAACCACGTAAGTCAATTAATGCCATCATTCCATATCCTACATTAAATGATGCAATCAAGTCTGTTCCGGCAATTTTAGCATCAGGCGTCGTGCCGACAACAGTTGAATTCATGGGGCGGAAAGTAATAGAATTATGGGAGGAATATTCTAATGAGCAATTTCCAATTTCAAATGGAGACGGCTTCCTTATTATCGGTCTAGATTCATTTACTGATGAAGAATGGCAAGCTCAATTAAAGCAAACACTAACAGTAGTAAAAGACTTTAAGGCTGAGGATGCAATAATTTTAGCAGCTGATTCAAAAGAAGCTCAGAAAATTTGGCAATGTCGGGAACAACTTTTGCTTGCAATCCAAAAATCGACTCCCAAAATGGATGAAATTGATATTTGTGTGCCAATTAATCATATTCCAGATGTTTTAAAACGAATTGCCGAATTGGAAAGTGAATTAAAAATTCGTATCCCTAATTTTGGTCACGCAGGTGATGGCAACTTACATATTTATCTTTGTTCAGATAACTTAACCGATAATGAATATAAAAAAATAAACGCTAAAGTTATTTCTGAACTTTATAAAACTGCTAAATCTTATGATGGTAATATGTCCGGCGAACATGGTATTGGCTTTGCCCGTGCTAATAACTATGAAGACTTTTATGGTAAAGAATATACTGACTTATTACGACAAATTAAAAATTTATTTGATCCGAAAAACGTTTTAAATCCAGCTAAGATTTTTAATCTTTGAAAAGACCAAAAAAGGTATGGTTAAGCCATACCTTTTTTAAATAAATGTTATTTAATCATGTATCTCCTAGTCATCGGTAGATTTTCACCTGATGGTCCTTTGGTTAGTAGATACTGGACTACATCAATATTGCCAGATTCAAAAGAGGCTGCACAGGCTTGCAAGTATAAATCCCACATTCTAGTAAACCGCTCACCCATTTTCTTTTGAATAAGATTACGTTGTTTATTAAAATTTTCATCCCATATCTCTAATGTTCGTTGGTAGTGACGGCGTAGCATTTCTAAGTCATCAATTTGTAAACCACTAGCCACAATATGATTGATATTTTCGCCTAAACCTGGAACGTAGCCACCAGGAAAGATATATTTGTTAATCCAAGCATTTTTTGCCCCACCTTGTTGACGGGTAATACCATGAATTAAGGCAATGCCGTCTTTTTTTAGATATTTAGCGACATCGTTAAAATATTGACCTAAGTTTTCTTGCCCAACATGTTCAAACATACCTACGGAGGTAATATAGTCCCATTCTTGGTTACCTAATTCGCGATAATCTTCTAGTTTAACTTCAGCCATGTCTTGCATATTTTGATCATAAATTTTCTTTTGTACGAATTTATATTGCTCTTCGCTTAACGTTACTCCCGTAACCTTCAGACCATATTTTTTAGCAGCGGTCAGCATTAAGGTTCCCCAGCCGCAGCCAATGTCAAGTAGCGTTTTACCTTTTTGGGGATGTAACTTTTCAAGAATATGATTGATTTTAGCTATTTGGGCTTTTTCTAAATCATCCTTATTGTCTTCATCAAAATATGCACAAGAATAAGTAAGGGTAGGATCTAACCATAATTTATAAAAGTCATTCCCAATATCATAATGGCTTTGAACATCTTTTTCACTTTGAGCTTCCGTATGCTTTTCATGTGGTAAAAATTTACGAAATTTACTTGAGCGCATAAAACTACCAGCACTTTCATAAGCTCCCAAAATCAAGTGTTGGATATTACCTTTGATTTCAATTTTTTTATTCATATAAGCTTCACCCAAAGCCAGTGAAGCATTATTAGTAATAGAAGACACAGGAATTTCTTCATTAAAAATAATTTCAATATTTGGCGTGCCATTTCCATAAATTTCACTTTTTCCGTCCCAATAAGTTACTTTTACAGGGAAGGGAAAAGACTTGCTCAACATTGTTCGATAAAATGTTTTTTCTAACAATTTTCGAATACCTCCATTCCGTTGTCACTATTTTTATTCTAACACTAAAAAAAGAGATCGAATTCATTATGAACTCGATCTCTTTTATCTTTTATTTTGGTTGATAATGAAAAGCTGGATCTTGTTCATAATCTAACTTTTCCCAAGCAGTTTGTAACTGGTTATCTAAAATTTTTTCATTTTCATGAGTTAATTTGATTTTACGATCAATTTGAATAGGATCACCAAAGCAAATTTCAAGTGGTTGCCGCTTCAATACCCCTATAAAGGTCAATGGTCCTTGATAAACGACGGGAACAATTGGTTTACCGGACAATTTGGCGATTGCAATGGTGCCACCTTTTAGTTCGGAAGAATGGCGTGTACCAGATGGAAAAATAATTAATGAATAATTTTTTTCTTTTAATCCCTTAATAGGTGTTTTGATTGCAGAGGGACCGGGATTTTGTCGATCTACTGCAAAAGCGTGAGCATGCTTAAGGATGAAGCGCAATGGTGGGAATTTAAATAGTTCGATTTTGGCCATGAACATAAATTCTGCAGGGCTTGCAGCTAAAGCAAATAAAATTGGTTCCCACCATGTTCGATGGGGTGCAGCTAAAATATAGTTTCCTTCAGGAATGCGATTTTTATGGTTAACGTGTAAGTGACCGTTAATTACCCAAACAATAAACCGGGCAACGGCGCGAATAAAATGATAAAACATAATTTCCTCCATTTGATGTAAAATATTATAACAAAGCTTTTGAAGAGGATAAAATTTTATGGTAAATTTGGAAAAAAATGAGCGCATAGATTATATGTATAGTGACAATTTAAAGATTATTCAGGACAAAAGTTCCTTTAGTTTTTCACTTGATACGTTATTATTAGCTGCAATGGCAAAAGAATCAATTCGTGATCGATCTAAGGTGGCTGATCTTTGTGCTGGTAATTGTGCAGCAACAATGTATATGGCATATTTTAATCGAGCTAAATACGATGCAGTAGAAATTCAACCTGAAATTGTTTCTCAAGCTAGACGTTCAATTGAGTTGAATCATATGGAAAACCGCATAACCGTTTATCAAAAAAATGTTAAAGATGTAGCTGTTTTCTTACCTAAAGATTCTTATGATCTGGTGGTGGTTAATCCACCTTATTTTAAAGTTGTCGAAAATCATAAAATTAATCCTGAGCGACAGAAGGCAATTGCTCGCCATGAGATATTAATTAATTTAGAAGAAATAATTTCTTCTGCTAGCAGTTTGCTTAAAATGAAGGGCAAATTATTTATGGTGCATCGCCCAGAGCGCTTAAATGAAATTGCTTATTTTTGTATGAAACACGACCTTAGTATAAAAGTGGTTCAGCCATATGTTTCTCACCGCGGTGAAAATAGTAACTTGATTGTTATTGAAGCGGTTAAACATACAGGGACAGATGGGTTGATTTTAAAAGATGCAATTGAGGTACATGATGAACAGGGAAATTATTTGCCTGCAATCCAGTATATTATTCATGAGCCAAATCCCAATTCAGAGGATAAGCGAGCACAAAAAACATATTACTTTTATGTTCTATTATGTAATGACAATAGTTTTTATGGCGGTTTTACTGATGATTTACAAAAACGCTTAACAGCACATAATGATGGTAAGGGTGCTAAATATACCAAGGCACGTCGACCGGTCAAGCTGATTTACCACGAAAAGTTTGCTGATAAAAAGTTGGCTCTTAAACGTGAATACTGGTTTAAACACCACTCCAGACAATGGAAGGAAGATTTTTTAAGGGAACACCGTGTTGACTTTTAGTCTTGCATCTTTAATAAAAATTTAGTATCATTTTCTAGTGTGCTATAAGTACATGGATAAAACATCAAGGGCGATTAACGTTTTGGTGCCAGACATTGGTGAATCGTTAAAATGACCGCTTGAGAGGAACAAAACCATAGGAGGAATTTATTATGTCAGTAGTTTCAATGAAACAATTACTTGAAGCTGGTGTTCACTTTGGACACCAAACTAGAAGATGGGATCCTAAGATGGCTCCATACATCTTCACGCAAAGAAATGGCATCTACATTATTGATTTGCAAAAGACAATCAAGATGCTAGATGATGCGCATGACTTTATTAGAGCTGTTGCTCAAAATAATGGTGTTATTTTATTTGTTGGTACTAAGAAGCAAGCGCAAGATTCAATTGCTGAAGAAGCCACTCGTGCTGGTCAATATTATGTTAACCAACGTTGGCTAGGTGGTACTTTAACTAACTGGAAGACAATCCAAAGCCGAGTACAAAGACTTAAAGACTTAAAGAAGATGTCAGAAGATGGTACTTTTGACAGATTACCAAAGAAGGAAGCTTCACTTCTTACTAAAGAAATGGATAAATTAGAGAGATTCTTAGGTGGTATTGAAGATATGCCAAGAATTCCTGATGTATTATTTGTAGTTGATCCTAAGAAGGAAAAGATTGCAGTTCATGAAGCTAATATTTTAGGTATTCCGGTTGTTGCTATGGTTGATACTAATACTGATCCGGATCCAGTTGATGTTGTTATCCCTTCAAATGATGATGCTATCCGTGCTATCCGTCTAATTTCAGGCGCAATGGCTGATGCTGTTATTGAAGGTAAGCAAGGTCAAGATGATAATGAAGAAAAAGTTGAAACTGAATTGACTGAGAGTAGCGAAGAAGTTACTGAAACTGAAGAAGTTTCAGATGAAAATTAGTTTTTATTTGGAAGGAAACTTTAATGGCTAACATTACTGCTAAACAAGTTAAAGAGTTACGTGATCGTACTGGTGCCGGTATGATGGACTCCAAGAAGGCTTTAGTTGAAGCTAACGGAGATGTGGAAAAGGCAATTGATATCTTAAGAGAAAATGGTGTTGCTAAAGCTGCTAAAAAGAGTGGTCGTATCGCAGCTGAAGGTCTAGCTGAATTTGCATTTGAAGGCAACGATGCTGTTTTAGTTGAGATTAACTCCGAAACTGATTTTGTTTCATCAAACGATAAGTTTATTAAATTAGTTGATGACGTTACTAAGGCAATTTTAAGTGCTAAACCAGCAAATGTCGAAGAAGCATTGAAGGCACCTATGGGTGACTCAACTATTGGTGATGAGATTACTAACTTAACGGCTGTCATTGGTGAAAAGATCACTTTAAGAAGATTTGACTTGATTTCTAAGAATGATGATGAAGTCTTTGGCGCATACAAGCATAACGGTGGTGCAATTGTTGCTGTTGTTACTTTAAAGGGTGATAACGAAGAAGCAGCTAAGAATATTGCAATGCACGTAGCAGCAATAAATCCTGAATATTTGAATAAAGAATCAGTGCCAAAGGCTGACTTTGATCGTCAAAAAGAAGTCTTTACTAAGGAAACTGAAAATGAAGGCAAGCCTGCTAACATTATTCCTAAGATTGTTGAAGGTCGGGTTAATAAGTACTTAAGTGAAATTTGCTTGGTTGATCAACCTTACGTTAAGGATGGCGATATGACAGTTGCTGAGTACGCTAAATCAGTAGGTTGTGAAGTAGTTGCATTTACTCGCTACGAAGTGGGCGAAGGTATTGAAAAGAAACAAGAAGATTTTGCGGCTGAAGTACAAGAACAAATGAAGTAAGTCGGGTATAAATAAATAGGGGATGTCTCTAAAAGAGACCCCCTTTTTTATTTATTACAATTATTGGTTAATTTGAACTAATTATCTAATGCTTTTCCATTAGTTTTGATTATGTTTTTTTATCCATTTAAACGATTTTTTTGGAATTCTTTTTAAACCACCATTTCCTAAGTCATCCATATCTACATATACAAAGCCATATCTTTTTTTCATTTCTTCGGTTGAAAGTGAAATCAAATCAATTGGAGCCCACATGGTATAGCCAATACATGAACTTTGTTAATATTAATTGCATCAGCCATTGCTGAAAGATGTTTCTGTAAGTAGTCAATTCGATAATTATCTTCTACATAATTATTTTCGTCTAGCTGATCAATAGCTCCTAAGCCATTTTCTACAATAAAGATTGGTTTTTGAATTCGATCATAAATCATGTTCATTGTATAGCGTAAGCCAAGAGGATCGAGTCCCCATAACCATTTGGTTACTTTTAAATATGGATTAGGTAAATACACCGATATTAAACCAAGAATCACCGGTTTTTGAAATGGTCGAACGGTAATAGCTAAAGGCAATAAAATCCAATTGACTATTTTTAAGTGTAGTTATATCTTCAGCTTCCATTTTAATCTTGTTTAGACCACTAATTCCATAAGGAAGTCTCATAATTCAAAATTCTTACCGGGAGGGTAAAAAGTGTTGGCGTTCCAACTAATTTGGTTGTAGCGCCATATGCGACTACAATTGGCATGAAGTAAATAGGGGCATCTCCGATAGCAGAAAGTAGCATATAACTAGAGGTTTTAACAAAATTTGAATTAACAAATGTAGTAATTAAGATCAAAACTACTTTGATCATTCCTCCTGCGATAAGTCCTGGGATCATTGGAGTAATGCTGCTGGAATAAACCCTATGGTTTTACTACCAACGTTTTGCTAGATATTTGCTGGGTTATCAAGATTTTCATTGACAGGTTTTTCTGTAGTTAAGTTAAAGTTTTGAACGACTGCACTATAAGTTGGAAGTAAGTTTGACCCTAAAATTCTAGGTATTACTCACCTGCACACACAACACCTAGGATTTTATCAATATCTTCTAAATTTTTTTATTTGTTCTGGTAATATCTTTAAGTGAAAATCTAAGTCTGATCATAACTTATTTAGTTACTTTTAATCCAGATGCGAGTCTCAGAAAAGACTTTAGGCATTTAATTGTTTTGCCAGGTAGTCATTTGTCTATGACGCTTCATTTGATATCCAGTCATTAGTTTCTCTTTTTGTCGAGTTAATCATTGAATGTATGGTTAAAATTGAAGAAAACAGCTAATTATAAAGTAAGAAACATGAAAAGTTTTACCATTAAGTTTATTCTTTCAGTTGTTATTTTTACTTTTTCTATTGTAAAATTATAGAATCTAATTAAGATATTAGAAAGTTATAAATGAAAGAAAATTATGAAAAACTATTTAAGCATTGATATTGGCGGTACTGAAGTTAAGTACGCCCATTTAAGTTCATCTGGGAAAATTATTAATAAGGGTAAAATTGAAACTTCAAAAAATAAAGTTGATTTTCTTAATAGTATCGATAAGATAATCCAACAAGATGTAGCTAACCTGAAGGGGCTGGCAGTTTGCGCTCCTGGTAAAATTGATAAAACAAAAATTTGCTTTGGTGGGGCGCTACCTTTTTTAGATGGCATTGATTTTGCACAAGTATATGGCGATAAATATGATTTTCCAGTAGCAGTAATTAACGACGGAAAAGCAAGCATTTTAGCAGAAAGTTGGTTAGGTAATCTAAAAGGGGAAAAGAATTGTGCCGCTATTACTTTGGGTACGGCAGTTGGTGGTGGCATCATGATTGATGGTCATTTATTATCTGGGGTACATGCACAAGCTGGAGAATTGAGCTTTATGATTTGTGATAGTTCGCAGGCAAAGACAATGCTGGGTAGTATGGCATATCGCGGTTCAGCTGTGCAGTTTATTAGAAAAATTAATCAGGTGCTGCACTATCAAGATGAGACTGATGGTAAGTATGCTTTTGCCGCAATAAAAAATCAAGTTCCAGAAGCTGTGGCAATTTTTAATGAGTATTGTTTAAAAATTGCAATTCTAATTTTAAATCTGCAAACGGTTATTGATATTAATAAAGTAGCAATTGGTGGTGGTATTAGTGCACAATCAATTTTAATCGAGGAAATTAATGCAGCCTACGACCGTTTTACTACAATAGATAACCCAATTATTGGTCAAACTTTAGTCAAACCTAATATCGTTTCTGCCAAGTTTAGAAATGATTCGAATCTTTATGGGGCGCTTTATAATCTATTGTTGCAAGTCAATAATGAAAAATAATATTGTGAAAGTCCATTCTTTAGGAATGGATTTTTTGTTAAAATAAGTTAGTTAAGGTTGGTTACTGAATCCGGCTGTTTTGATGTACTACATTTGTATGCTTTATATGGTAGAATAATTTAAGTTAATAGAGGAGGTTGTCATGACTGAAGTTAAATATAAGCGAGTCGTTTTAAAAATTTCCGGTGAAGCATTAGCTGGAACTAAAGGTACGGGAATTGATCCTACAGTTATCAGTCATTTAGCACAAGAAATAAAGGCGGTTCACGACTTAGGCGTCGAAATTGGCATTGTTTGTGGTGGTGGCAATATGTGGCGCGGTGAAACTGGTGCTAAGCTAGGAATGGAACGCTCTCAAGCTGATTATATGGGGATGTTAGCTACCATAATGAACGGTTTAGCACTTCAAGATGGATTAGAACATGTAGGTGTTCCTACTAGATTGCAAACTTCAATTGAAATGAGACAAATTGCTGAGCCATATATTAGAAGAAAAGCAATTCGTCATTTAGAAAAAGGACGCGTAATTATTATGGGTGGAGGTACTGGTAACCCATATTTTTCAACTGATACAACGGCAGCTCTTCGGGCAGCAGAAATTGGTGCAGATGTAATTTTAATGGCCAAAAACGGTGTTGATGGTGTTTATACTGCTGATCCCAAAATTGATCCTAATGCCACTAAATATACTGAGTTGACCCAACTTGATGTTATTTCAAAGAACTTAAAAGTTATGGATCGAACGGCAAGCTCACTTTCAATGGATACAAATATACCTCTAATTGTATTTAACGTTAATACTGAAGGTAATATTAAGCGAGCTGTCATGGGTGAAAATATTGGTACAATGATTGAAGGAGGAAAAAATGAGTAACGAAGTTATTAATAAGGCAAAGGAAAATATGGATAAATCGATTCATGTTTTTGAAAAGAATCTGGGCACGGTTAGAGCTGGGGTTGCCAATGCAGCGATTTTAGATGGAATTAAAGTTGACTATTATGGTGCCCCAACGCCTTTAACACAAATGTCCAGTGTAACAATTCCCGAACCACGTGTGCTATTGATTACACCATATGATCAAACTAGTATTGATAATATCGAACATGCTTTGTTAGCTTCTAACCTGGGGCTAACCCCAGCCAATGATGGTAAAGTTATTCGGTTAGTAATTCCGCAATTGACTGGAGAAAGGCGTCAAGAAATTGCTAAAGAAGTAAATAAAATGGCTGAAGAAGGTAAAATTGCGGTTAGAAATGTGCGTCGCGATGCAATGAATAGTTTGAAAAAATTGCAAAAAGATGATGAAATAACTGAAGATGAACAGCGAAACTTAGAAAAGCAGGTTCAAAAGGTTACTGATGAAGCAACTAAAAACATCGATGTGTTAGCAGATAAAAAACGAAAAGAAATTACTCAAGGATAAGTAATGGTAGAAAAAAGGAATCAGTTAAACCATCTTGCCATTATTATGGATGGCAACGGGCGATGGGCTACACAACAAGGTAAGCAACGCATTATGGGGCATCGAGAAGGAATGTATAATGTCGAACGTATTACCTTAGCCGCTAATGAACTGGGAATTAGAGTTCTATCATTGTACGCCTTCTCAACTGAAAATTGGGCTCGTCCCAAAGAAGAAGTTGCGTATTTAATGAATTTACCAGTACGCTTTTTTGATAAGTTTATGCCTACGCTAATGGAAAATAATGTTAAGGTTAACATTATGGGCTATCTTGACGAATTGCCAAGTAAAACATACGATGTTGTACAACAGGCAATGGCTGAAACAGCTAATAATACCGGATTAATCTTGAATTTTGCTTTTAATTACGGCTCAAGAAGAGAGATTCTAACAGCTATGCAAGAATTAGGGTCTCTAATTGAAATGGGGCAATTAACTAGTGCACAGATTGATGAAAAAATGATTGCTCAACATTTAATGACCGCTAATTTTGGTAAATTTCAAGAACCAGACTTGTTAATTAGAACTTCTGGCGAACAAAGAATTTCTAATTTTATGCTTTGGCAACTTGCTTATTCTGAATTGGCTTTTAGTTCGAAAAATTGGCCGGATTTTAATAAAAATGATTTACAAGAATTTGTCAACGACTTTGAAAATCGTCATCGTCGATTTGGTAAACTTGATGAATAAGGTAGTTAGGTAAATATATGAAACAACGTGTAATCACAGCAATTATTGCTTTAATTTTGTTTATTCCGATTGTTTGGGCAGGTGGGCTTTGGATGGACTGGCTCACTGTTGCTTTTGCAGCAATTGGAATCAGTGAAATATTTTTAATGAAAAAGCAAATTTTAGTATCAGTTAATTTTGTATTAGCATTATTGGCAACGATAACTTGGGCAATTCCAGATACCTTTATTAAGGCAATGCCATTTAATTGGACTAAGTATGGCATCTATTTTGCATTAATCATGTTAATGTTAACATGGACTGTTTTATCAAAGAATAAAACAAATTTTGATGATATTGGTGTTTATACTTTGGGATCACTGTATATTGGCACTGGCTTTCACTATATGGCAGGAATTAGAAATAGTTCGCATGGACTGGCTTTACTTTGCTATGTATTTGTAGTGGTTTGGTTAACAGACACAGGGGCTTATATGATCGGTCGAAAAATTGGTCGACATAAATTATGGCCAGTGATTAGTCCCAATAAAACTTGGGAAGGTTCAATTGGAGGAACAATTTGCGCAGTTATTTGTGCAACAATTTATGCCTATTTTGTTCCATTAGGTTATTCTTTAATTGAATTGGTGATTTTTGCTTTAATCTTATCCATTGTTGGCCAGATGGGGGACCTAGTTGAATCTGCCTACAAGCGTTTTTATAATGTAAAAGATTCTGGTAAAATTTTGCCTGGTCATGGTGGAATTTTAGACAGATTCGACAGTATGCTGTTTGTTTTGCCAGTTTTTGCTGCTTTATTAGGTATTGTCCACTAGGAGATTTCTTTTGAAAGGTATACTAATTTTTTTAATTGTATTTGGGTTGTTAGTTTTTGTCCATGAATTCGGGCACTTCATTGTTGCTAAAAAATGTGGTATTTTGGTACGTGAATTTTCGATTGGAATGGGGCCAAAACTTTTTCAAGTGCGTCGTAATCCAACCACGTATACCATCCGTTGGCTGCCATTAGGTGGCTATGTTCGTTTAGCAGGTAAAGATGACGACACAGCACTTGAACCCGGGATGACGGTGATTCTACAGTTAAATGAGCAAAACGAAGTTATCAAAATTGATGCTTCTAAATCAGATGTGCCAATTGAGGGCATCCCAGTCTTAATTACAAAAGCTGATTTGGTTGATGAGTTATTTATTTCAGGATATGAAAATGGCAATGAGGCAGATCGAGTAACCTATCATGTTAATCATGATGCTACTATAATCGATCAAACAAAAACCGAATTAATTATTGCTCCGCGTGATACTCAATTTCAAGAAGCCAATGTTTGGCAAAAATTAGCGACTAATATCGCTGGTCCATTAATGAATATTATTTTGGGCTTTGTTGTTTTTATGATTTGGACCTTTACAATTCCAGGTCCAGCTACAACAACTGTTAGTCATGTCGATACTAATTCACCTGCTAAATTGGCGAAAATCGAACCAGGCTCTAGACTAATTAAAATTAACAATTACAAGATTACTACTTTTCAAGAGGTTTCTGACTTTATTAATCATAGTAAGGGAAAAAATATTAAAGTTTCCTTTATTAATAAAGATGGTCAAACAAAGACAGCTAGTGTTAAGCCAAAATCAATTAAAGTTCAGGGCCAAACCATCTATCAAATCGGAATCCATGCACAAAGTGATGAGCATATTTCTGCCAAGGCTCAACGAGGATGGGAGATGGCCGTATCAACAACTGGAATGATTTTTAATGCTGTTGGTGGATTGTTCAGACATTTTAGTTTAAATAAACTATCAGGTCCAGTTGGAATATATTCACAAACATCACAAGTATCACAATTAGGGTTACCGTATATTTTGGCATTTTTAGCGATGATTTCAATAAACTTGGGGATTGTAAACATGATTCCAATTCCTGGTTTAGATGGAGGAAAGTTTTTGCTTAATTTAATTGAAATTGTTCGTGGTAAACCAATTTCAGAAGATCATGAGGCGTTAGTAGAACTAATCGGTTTTGGACTGTTACTTATTTTGATTATTGCAGTGACTGGCAATGACATATATCGCTATTTTATTAAATAGAATTTTTTAAAAAGTTATTTTGGGGGAGAAATTAATGCGTCAATCTAAATTATTTATACCTACTTTAAAGGAGGCTCCAGCTGATGCAGTTGCGGCTAGTCACAAGCTGATGCTTCGGGGTGGTTATGTTCGGCAAGTAACTGCTGGTGTTTATGCATATTTACCATTAGGTTATCGCGTCTTAACCAAAGTTGAACAGATAATAAAAGAAGAAATGGCCAAAATCAATGTGCCGGAAATGGCTATGCCAGAATTACTACCTGCTTCATTATGGGAAGAATCAGGGCGTTGGCAAAAATACGGTTTAGAAATGTTTAGATTAAATGATCGGCATGGTCGGCAAAGTTTACTAGGACCGACTCATGAGGAAACATTTACGCAAATTGTTGCTAAAAGCATCAAAAGCTATAAGCAAATGCCAATTGCTTTATACCAAATTCAAAATAAATTTCGTGATGAAAATCGGCCACGGTTTGGTTTATTAAGAACGCGTGAATTCATTATGCTGGATGCCTATAGTTTCGCTGCTACTAGAGAACAATTGGATGAACAATTTAATGATGAAAAGAAGGCATTTGAAGCTATTTTCAAACGTTGTGGAGTTAATGTGACAGCAGTAATTGCCGATTCTGGTACCATGGGTGGTAAAAATTCTACTGAATTCCAAGCTCCGGCAGCTATTGGAGAAGATACAATTGCCACTAACGAAACTAATACATACTCTGCTAATTTAGAAATGGCGGTTAGTGTTGATACTTTCAAGCCTAGTCAAGAAAAGGAAGAAGCAATTGTTAAGGTTGCCACTCCAGGACAAGAAACCATTGCTGATTTAACGAAATTTTTAAATGTGCCAGCAACTAAAATTGTAAAAAGCATCCTTTATATAGTTAATGAAAAAGATCATGTACTGGTCTTAATTCGTGGTGATAAGCAAGTTAATGAAGTAAAGCTTACTCATCTACTTGATGCAGATTCAGTAAGAGTCGCTAGTGATGATGAATTATACCAGCTTACTGGCTTGAAAAAGGGAAGCGTAGGTCCAATAAATGCTACCTGGGCTGATCAAATTATTGCTGATGAAACAATTAAGAATTTAGTCAATACTGTTGTTGGCGCAAATGAGAATGGTTACCAATTAAAGAACGTTAATTTTGATCGTGATCTTAAAATTGACCAAGTCAGTGATCTTCGTGTTGCCAATGAAGGTGAACCTGATCCAGTCGACCATTTACCGCTTAAATTTACTACTTCAATTGAAGTAGGACATATTTTTAAACTTGGTACATATTATACTGAAAAAATGGGAGCTGATTTTTTAGATCAAAATGGAAAATCACAACCAGTGATTATGGGCTCATACGGTATTGGCGTTACACGTGTTTTATCAGCTGTAATTGAGCAGCATTTGACGAAATTTGGTATTGCATGGCCAAAAGAAATTGCTCCATTCAATTTGCACATAGTCCAAATGAAAATGAAAGATGAAGCACAGACTAGATTAGCTGAGCAACTTGAAGCAGAGTTCAGTAAAAATTATGATGTTTTATACGATGACCGCAATGAACGTCCCGGTGTTAAATTTGCTGATGCTGATTTGATTGGTGCTACCGTTCGTATTACAATTGGTAAAAAGGCTAGTGAAGGAATTATTGAAGTTAAGCGACCAAGTGATGAAGTGGCTACTGAGATGACAACTACTGAACTAGCAGATTTTGTAAATAAAGAGTTAGGATAATTTTCGTGACGAATAAAAACGAACTTTTCTTACGCCTGTTAGAGCAGATTAATTTCCCTAAACAATTTGAAGATGAGGATATACTGCAAAAGGGCCAAATTGAGAACGTGGATGTTTACGCTAAAGAGCATAGATGGGATATCCATGTTCTTTTTGCTACACCGTTAAAGTTTGCCACTTATGATGCTCTAAATAAGGCAATGACGGCAAGCTTTTCTTCATTTGTTAAAACACATTTGTTTGTGCGATCAGAAAACGGAGATGATAATTATTTAACTGACTATTGGCAATATGCAGTTCAAACCTCGCAACTATTGCAACCAGTTGCACGAGAGTTCATTGCAAGCCATCAACCGCGAAAAGAAGATGGACGGTGGATTATTCCGGTTGACAATTTAGTGGTAGATGGGTTATTGGAACAAAAGGTATTAGACCAGTTAGCAATTGAAATGAGAGATTACGGCTTTTTCAATTTAAAGTTTGTAACGGAAATCGATGAGGCCAGCTCACAAAGTAATTTAGCAAGTTTACAGCAATTACAGGAGCAGCATGAGCAAAATATGCAAGAGGCTTATTTGGCAACCCCACCAAAGGAATACTCTAAAAAACCGATTTATCAAACTAAAAAAACGCGCTATGGTAACCGAACACTTGATAAAAAAATGACAGTAACTCAAATTAAGGATGTTATTGCCGGAACCAGAAATGTGGTTATTGAGGGCAACATTTTTAATACTGATGTACGGGAACTTAAAAACGGCTCTCATATTTATATGGGAGAAATTACTGATTATACTGATTCAATTTCATTCAAAAAGTTTATTTCGGATGATGAGCAACTAGAAAATATTAGTAAATTGAAACGGGGAACTTGGGCTAAGATGCAGGGTACTGCAGCTGAAGATCAATGGAGCCACGACGTTGTTTTCAATATTTCTTCTTTTGAAATAGTTGAGCATACTGAGAGAATTGAAAAGTATAAAGGTGAAGAGAAGCGTATTGAATTGCATTTGCATACTAATATGAGTCAGCTTGATGCAACTAATACAGCGACTGATTTTGTTTTAGCAGCTAAACGATTTGGGCAAAAGGCGATTGCTATTACAGATCATGCAGATGTACAAGCCTTTCCTGAAGCTTATAATGCTGGCAAGAAGAATGGTATAAAGATTGTTTATGGTCTTGAAGCAAATATGATTGATGATCATGCCTTATTGATCCTTAATCCTGCGCCAATGAAATATGAAGATCAAGAATTCGTAATTTTTGATGTTGAAACAACTGGATTATCGTCAGTTTATGACACTATTATCGAAATTGGTGCTGTAAAAATGAAAAATGGCGAAGTAATTGATCGGTTTGATAAATTTATAAATCCGCATCACCCTTTAAGTGAACAAACGATTAACTTAACTTCTATTACGGATGAAATGGTAGAAGCTGCTGATGATGAAGATGTTGTAATCAAACAGTTTCAGGATTTTTATGGTGCAAGGCCGCTTTGTGGGCATAATGTTCAATTTGATGTCGGTTTTGTAAATGCTGCTTTAAAAAGAGCAAATTTGAGTGAAATCACACAGCCAGTAGTTGATACCCTTGAAATTTCAAGGCTACTTCATCCAGAACAAACGCGACACACCCTCGATTCATTAGCTAAAAAATACAATGTTGTACTTGAACATCATCACAGAGCAAATCAAGATGCAGAAGCAACGGGCTATTTAATGTTTAAACTACTTACTGCCTTTACTGAAAAATTTGGTGAGGACGATTTGGGGAAAATGAATGATTATGCGGCTCACGGTCAAGTGTTTAAAAGAGCACGACCGCAACATATGTCTATATTGGCTCAAACTCAAGCTGGCTTAAAAAATATGTATCGTTTAATTTCTATTGCGAGCACTGAAGACTTTTATCGTATTCCACGTACCCCTAAATCTGATTTAATTGAAAACCATGAAGGCTTGCTTTATGGATCTGGCTGTGGTGAAGGTGAAGTTTTTACTGCAATGATGCAAAAAGGGTATGATGAAGCACGCAAGAAGGCAGAATTTTATGATTATTTGGAAATTCAACCACCTGCAAATTACGCCGCAATGATTGACGATCACCTAATTGCCGATGAAGCAGAATTAGAAGAAATTTTAAGTAATATATATCAATTAGGGCAAGAATTAAATAAGCCCGTTGTTGCAACTGGAGATGCCCATTACGTTGAACCGCATGACGCTATTTACAGGACAATTTTAATTTCTGCGCAAAGGGGTAACCCTGATCGAAATAAAAAACAACCTGATTTGCATTTTTATACTACTCAAGAAATGCTAGATGCTTTTAGTTTTCTGGGTGAAGAAGCGGCTCAAGAAATTGTTATTACAAATCCAAATAAAATTGCTGAATCAGTTGAAGAAATTGCACCAATTAAAGATGGACTTTATCCGCCACATATTGAAAATGCTGATGAAGAAATGAAAAAGCTGACGTATGATAAAGCGCATGAGCTTTATGGCAATCCGCTACCTAAGCTAGTTCAAGACCGTGTTGATATGGAATTGCATTCGATTATTTCAAATGGCTATGCAGTAATTTACTTAATATCACAACGATTAGTTGCTAAGTCAAATAAAGACGGTTATTTAGTTGGTTCACGTGGGTCAGTTGGTTCTAGTCTTGTTGCAACAATGTCTGGAATTACGGAAGTTAATCCACTCGCGCCGCATTATCGTTGTCCGAAATGTAAATATTCCCAATTTTTTGAGAATGGTGAATATGGTTCTGGCTATGATTTACCTGATAAAAAGTGTCCCAAATGTGATACAGATTTGGTCAAAGACGGCCAAGATATACCTTTTGCCACTTTTTTAGGTTTTCACGGAGATAAAGTTCCAGATATTGATTTGAACTTTTCTGGTGACTATCAACCAGTGGCACATAATTTTATTCGGGTGATGTTTGGCCCCGTAAATTCTTATCGAGCTGGGACAATTGCGACAGTTGCAGATAAAACAGCATATGGTTATGCTAAACATTACGATGATGAAAAAGAGTTAAATCTGCGAAGAGCAGAATTAGATCGTTTAGCAGCAGGAGTCAGCGGAGTAAAACGAACAACTGGGCAACATCCAGCTGGTATTGTTGTAGTTCCGGATGATATGGATATTTATGATTTTACTCCAGTACAATACCCAGCAGATGATGTTAATGCAACATGGAAAACAACTCATTTTGATTTTCATTCGATTCATGACAATATATTGAAATTTGATATTTTAGGACATGATGATCCAACGATGATTAGAATGCTTCAAGACCTATCAGGAGTAGACCCACTGTCTATTCCACCTGATGATCCCGGCGTTATGTCATTATTTTCTAGTCCTGATATCTTAGGAGTGACACCAGAGCAAATACAATCTAAAACTGGAACTTTAGGAGTACCAGAATTTGGAACGAGATTTGTTCGTGGTATGCTTGAAGAAACTAAGCCAACTACTTTTTCCGAACTATTACAGATTTCTGGTCTTTCTCATGGGACGGATGTCTGGTTAGGTAATGCAGAGGAACTAATTAATAATGGTATTTGCAAACTGAAAAATGTAATTGGTTGTCGTGATAATATTATGACAGATCTTATTCACTGGGGCGTTAAACCTGAAGTTGCCTTTTCGACTATGGAATCGGTTCGGCATGGTCGTGGTATCAGTGAGGAAGACATGGCTGTTTTACAAGAAAATAATAAAATTCCTAGTTGGTATATTCAGTCTTGTTTGAAAATAAAATATATGTTTCCGAAGGCCCACGCTACTGCTTATATTTTAATGGCCTTAAGAATTGCTTGGTTTAAAGTTTACTATCCTGAAATATATTACACTGCTTATTTTTCAGTTCGGGCTGATCTGTTTGATTTAGTAGCAATGAGTCATGGTAAAAATACTGTTAAAAAGGCAATGAGTGACCTTCAAGCCAAAGGTAATGATGCTTCTGCTAAAGATAAAAGTCTATTAACTGTTTTAGAAATTGCTAATGAGTGTCTTGAACGTGGTATTAGTATAAAAATGGTTGATATTAATAAATCTGAAGCAACTAATTTTACAATTGTTGACCAACATACAATTTTAGCGCCATTTAATGCCGTTCCTGGCTTAGGGATAAATGCTGCAAAACAAATTGTTGCTGCACGAGCAGAACAAGAATTTTTATCAAAAGAAGATTTGGCAAAAAGGGGCAAAGTATCGCAGACAATCATGGACTATTTAGAAGAAAATGGTGTTTTGGAAGGCTTGCCTGATCAAAATCAACTATCACTCTTTTGATTTTTGCAGTATTAGTATAAATATGATATAATTAATAAAGAAGTTCGAATAAGTGATTCGGAGTGAGCATTGATTGCTCACTCTTTTTATTACGGAGGAAAGTACTTGGCGAAAGTTAAAGAAGCTGTTCTTGCAGAAATTATCCCAATTATAAAGTCACGTGGAGATGAATTGGTAGATAGTGAATATGTGAAAGAAAAAGGACAAAATTATTTACGCATATATGTGGATCGAGATGATGGAATTGATATGGATGAAATTGCTGGGCTTAGTGAGCTGATTTCTACTAAGTTAGATGAATTAAGCCCCGATCCATTTCCTGACCCCTATATTTTAGAAGTTTCTTCTCCTGGTATTGAGCGACCAATAAAAACTAATAATGATTGGCAAAAGGCTTTGAATAATTACATTCACATTGCACTTTATCAAAAAATCGATAACCAAAAAGAATATGAAGGTATTTTAAAGTCATATACTAATGACGAAATAAAATTGGAAATTAAAATTAAAACAAGGCGGAAGCAGTTAACTATTCCCCGTAAACTAGTTGCAAATGTTCGATTTGCAATTGAATTTTAGAAAGGTTGATTAAAACTTATGTCTAAAGAAATGCTAGAGGCGTTTGCTACTTTAGAAGAAACAAAAGGTATTAAGCAAGAGGTAATTGTTGAAGCAATTGAAGCAGCCCTCGTTGCAGCATATAAAAAGAATTATAACCAAGCAACTAATGTTGTAGTTAAATTTGATGAACGTAAGGGCGACTTTAGGTTAATGACTGAGAAAGTTGTTGTGGAAGAAGTTCATGATGATCGACTAGAAATTAGTTTAAAAGATGCTTTAGCAATCAACCGTGCATATGAATTAGGGGATACAATTCGCTTTGAAGTTGCACCAAAGAACTTCGGTCGCATTGCAGCTCAAACAGCCAAACAAGTTATCATGCAACATTTACGTGAAGCTGAAAGAAATCAGATAATTAGTGAATATTCAAAGTACGAAGATGAATTAATTACTGGAACAGTTGAAAGACGTGATAATCGCTTTGTCTATGTTAAAATTGGTAATGTAGAAGCTGTTATGCCTCGCAATGATCAAATGCCAAATGAAATTTATAATCCTCAAGATCAAATTCGTGTACTAGTAACTCATGTTGGTTCTGATTCCAAAGGAGCTCAAATTACAGTTTCACGAACTGCACCAGATATGGTTAAAAGATTATTTGAACAGGAAGTCCCAGAAATTTTCGATGGTACAGTTGAAATCATTTCTATTGCGCGTGAAGCTGGTGATAGAACTAAAATCGCGGTAAAATCAAATGATCCTAATATTGATCCTGTTGGAACCTGTGTTGGTCAACGTGGTACACGTGTGCAAAATGTCGTTAATGAACTTGATGGTGAAAATATTGATATTGTCAATTACGAGCAAGATCCGTCAGACTTTATTGCTAATGCCCTAAATCCTGCAGAAGTTATTGCAGTTCAATTTGGCGATGAAGCAGATGAAAAAAGTGCATTGGTAATTGTACCTGATTATCAATTATCACTTGCTATTGGTAAGAAGGGGCAGAATGTTCGCTTAGCTGCACGCTTAACTGGCTATAAAATTGACATTAGACCAGAATCTGAAGTTGAGTTTGTTGATGAAGCAAATGACAATACAGAAGAAAGCACTGATTCTGTATCAAATGAGAAACAATCAGGTACTGACAATGAAGACCAATTGAGTGATATACAAGAGACTAAGCAAAATTTAGAAATAAATGAGCATATTGATAATGAATAAGGCAAGGAGGAATTTTTTTGAAAAAAAGAAAGATTCCAATGCGAAAAGATTTATTAACTAATAGTATGCAACCTAAAAAAGAGTTAGTTCGCATTGTAATTGATAAAGAAAAAAATGTTTTTGTTGACCCAACTGGTAAAAAGCCAGGTCGTGGTGCTTATGTTTCATTAGATCCTACCAAAATCAAGTCTGCACAAGAAAAAGGCGTGTTAGATCGCAGTCTCGGAACTAAAATTTCAGCAGCATTCTATGACGAGTTATATGCTTATGTCGATCATCAAAAGGCAAGAAAAGAATTATTTGGTGATAGTTAGATTTGCAAAGTAGACAAAAAGCGTTGAATTTGCTAGGTCTTGCGGAGCGAGCTGGGAAAATAATTTCAGGTCAGGAACTTGTTCTTGCGGGTCTTAAAGCAAAGAAAATCAAAGTTGTTATTTTGGCTAATGACTGCCATGAAGGTACAAGTGAAAAGGTCAATAGAATTACTACCAAAAGTGGGATAAGTATTATTTCTGCTTTTAATAGTGATGAAATTTCACATGCAATTGGCAAAAAGCGTAAAGTATTAGGTATTACTGATATTGGTTTTTATAAAGCATTAGTACAAAAGATTAATGAAGGAGTGTGATTGGATGACTAGAACAAGAATTTATGAAATTGCAAAAGAGTTAGGCATCGAGAATAAAGTTGTGGTTAATAAAGCGAAAGAACTCGGTTTCAATGTAAAGAATCATATGTCATCACTGGAAGATTCAGAAGTGAATCAGATAAAGGGTAGTTTTCAAAACCCCGCTCCCACTAAAAAGGAAGAGAAATCCGCTTCGAAAAGTAGTAAAATCAAAGTTTCTGTAACTTCAATTCGTAAAAACGAAAAAAAGGTTGATGAAAAAAAGACTACTAAAAAGCGGAATACTAATCGTGTAAATGATCAGGCGCATCGTGATCAAGTAAACAAAAAACAAAAGATTAAAACAAATCATAATGAAAAAACGTCTAAGCCGGTAGCACAAGACTTGCTTAAGCAGTTAAAGCAAAAACAGCGAGTTGAAGAAAATTCATTAAATCAGCAAACAAAACAGGTTAGTCGACATGATTTTGAAAAGTCAAATGAAGAAAAGCCAACTAAAAAAATAGAAGAAGTGAAAAAAATAAGTTCAAATGAAAAGCAAACTGTTAAAAAAGTAGCAGTTACTCCTAAGACAGTCGGTCCTAAAATAATTAAGCCTTCGCCAGCAAGAATGAAACAAAATCAGGCGTCATCTTCGGTTAATAAGCATCGAGTTATTGAAGATAATACCACGATAGAGCCTGTAAAAGATGAGAATCGGCGTGGTAATGGTCATACTCGCAATTCTGGTAAGCCTGGTCGTAAGGGAAAAAATCAAAATTATGCTGGCAATAATTTTTCAAAGCATCAAGAAAAGCGCAAAAATAAGGGTAAAAAGCGGCAATTTGAACAATTACCTAAAAAACAACCAACTCAACGCAAAGAGCGCCCATTGCCAGAAACTTTAGTTTATGAAGTTGGGATGAATGCTCAAGATTTGGGTAAATTATTGCATCGTGAACCAGCAGAAATTGTTAAAAAATTATTTATGCTTGGAGTGATGACCAATCAAAATCAATCATTAGATAAAGATGCAATTGAGTTAATTGCGGCTGAATATGGGATTAACGCTGAAGAAAAAATTCATGAAGATATTTCCGACATTGATACTCTTTATGAAAAACAAATGGAAGCTTCGCAAAATTCGAAATTACAAGTTAAACGCCCACCAGTCGTTACAATTATGGGACACGTTGATCACGGTAAGACAACTTTATTAGATCGCTTACGCCATACACAAGTTTCAGCACATGAAGCTGGTGGTATTACTCAAAAAATTGGAGCTTATCAAGTAAAAATAGATAATAAGCCAATAACATTTTTGGATACTCCAGGTCATGCGGCATTTTCAAATATGCGTGAACGTGGTGCAGAAATAACAGATATTGTTGTTTTAGTTGTTGCAGCTGACGATGGAGTAATGCCACAAACTATTGAAGCAATTGATCATGCTAAAAGTGCAAAAGTGCCAATAATTGTTGCAATTAACAAAATGGATGTGCCAGGTGCTAACCCGGAACATGTTACCGAACAATTAATGAAATATAATTTAATACCAGAAGATTATGGTGGAGATACCATTTATGTTCAAATATCTGCTAAAACTGGTGAAAATGTTGATGAGCTTTTGCAAATGATTTTACTCCAAGCTGATTTAATGGAACTAAAGGCTGATCCTAAGCAAAAGGCGATTGGTACAGTAATCGAAGCTCGGTTATCTCGGGGACGTGGTCCAGTTGCTGATTTATTAATTCAGCAAGGTACGTTGCATACTGGAGATCCGATTGTTGTGGGGAATCGTTTTGGACGCGTTCGGGTAATGACCAATGATCGTGGACGTCAAGTTGAAAAAGCTACTCCATCGATGCCAGTTGAAATTACTGGGCTAAATGATGTGCCAGAATCTGCTGATAAGATAGTTGTCTTTGATGATGAAAAGACAGCACGTAGTGTCGGCGAACAGAGGGCGCAACAAGCATTACAGCAATCCAGGGAAAATGTACAACATGTAACCCTTGATAATCTTTTCGATACAATGAAGAAAGAGAATATGAAAGAAGTTGGTGTTGTCTTAAAAGCTGATGTTCAAGGATCTGTTGAAGCTTTACAACAATCATTTGAAAAAATTGACGTTGAGGGTGTCCGGGTTAATATTATTCACGCTGGTGTTGGTGCAGTTAATGAATCCGATGTAACATTAGCTGCCGCATCGAACGCATTTATTATTGGTTTTAATGTTCGTCCGACTGTAACCGCTAAGTCGCAGGCGGAAACAGATGGCGGAGTCGACATACGTTTATATAGTGTTATTTATAAAGCAATTGATGATGTTAAAGCCGCTATGCAAGGAATGCTTGAGCCAACATATGAAGATAAAGTTGTTGGGAATTTGACCGTGCGTGAAACATGGAAAGTTTCTAAAGTCGGCACTATTGCTGGAGCTTTTGTTGATTCAGGCTATATCTCACGTGATGCGGATGTTAATTTGATACGTAATGGTGTTGTAATCTATACTGGTAAAGTTGGTTCATTAAAACGGTTTAAAGATGATACCAAAATTGTTAAGCAGGGCTTTGACTGTGGTTTAACAATCGAAGGTTATAATGACATTAAAATTGGCGATGAGCTGGAAGCAGTTGAACAACAGGAAGTTAAGCCACAAAAATAGTGTGATTAGGAGCAAAGTATGAAACATAGAATTGGTCGTGTTGAAGGCGAAATTCTGCGTGAATTAACTAAAATTTTACGAAAAGATATACGTGATGCACGTGTTAAAGATGTAACGATTACAGCAGTTGAATGTACCAATGATTTGTCTTATGCTACTGTTTATTACAGCATTCTTTCTGAAAATCCAAAAAAGGAAGAAGAAACGGCTATTGGTTTAGAAAAAGCTAAGGGAATGATGCGTCATCTCTTAGGACAAATTTTAACTGTTTATAAAGTTCCAGAATTAATTTTTAAACGGGATAATTCAGTTAAATATGGTAGTAAGATTGATCGTTTAATTGCAGAAGTAAAAAAGCAAGATGCAGATCGCAATAATTAAGAAAAGCGCTGGTTAGCGCTTTTTTAGTAGGTAGGGAAATGATTAACGGAATATTAGTAATTGATAAAGAAAAGGGTATGACGAGTGCAGATGTTGTTTACCATTTGCGTAAAGTACTGCATATTAAAAAAATTGGCCATGCGGGAACTTTAGACCCTGATGTAACTGGAGTTTTACCAATTGCAATTGGACAAGCAACAAAATTGATTGAATTAATGCATCAAAAAAATAAAAAATATTGTGGTGCAGGCCTGTTAGGTTATGCCACGGATAGTTATGACACATCTGGTAAAGTGCTCGAAACTAAGCGTTTAACAACGAAAATTAGTAAAGATACTCTGCAAACAAGGATGCAAGAGTTTATTGGAAAAATAGAACAGGTTCCACCAATTTACTCAGCTGTACGTTTAAATGGCAGGCACCTCTATGAATATGCACGCGAAGGTATTGAGGTTGAACGACCAAAGCGATTAGTTAAAATTTTTGCATACAACGCGGTTGATGAGCCTCAATTTGACTTAGAAAAGGGACAAGAAACTTTTAATTTTGAAATTGAATGTAGTAAAGGCACATATGTGCGTTCACTTGTCAATGACCTAGGCGAAAATATAGGTGTTCCGGCAGTAATGCAAACCTTACGAAGGACAGCAAGCTCAGGCTTTAATCTCAGTCAAGCTGTTAAACTAGATGAAATTATTAGCAATCCAGCTATAGCTAAAAAAGCAATACAACCAATCGAAGTATTTTTCAAAGATTATCAGACAATTGACTTGAACGAAAATCAATGGCTAAAGGTAAAAAATGGGGCAGCAATTGCTTTGAAAACGAATGCAAAAAAAGTTGCATTAAGGTACAATAATAAAGTTAAGGCGATTTATCAAGCCAGAGGTACAATGTACCGTCCTGAATTAATGCTTTTGCAAAATAATTAGATGAAATGAAGGTTCAACAGTGCAAATTATTCATTTATCTTATCCAGTTAAAAAGAATATTGTCCCGGGTAAAATTGTATTGGCTCTCGGCTTTTTTGATGGTGTTCATCGTGGACATCAGCAGTTAATAAAGGTTGCAAAGAACACTGCCAATAGTAAGGGCTTACCCTTAGTGCTAATGACATTTGATCGGCATCCTAAGGAGGTCTATCAAAACCAAGTAGTGAGTTATATTGATACCCTAGATGAAAAGATATATAAAATGCGGCAGCTTGGAGTAGATTATTTGTTGGTGATGCATTTTAATGAGCAATTTAGCAAAGTAAGTGCCCAAGAATTTGTAGATAATATTATTGTTAAACTTAATACTGAGACTGTTGTTGCTGGTTTTGATTATACCTATGGACCTAAAAATATTGCCAATATGCAGAATTTACCCAAATTTGCGCAAAACAGATTTGAGCTTATTACGGTTCCGGAACAAACATACAATGGCCAAAAAATTGGCTCAACAGAGATTAAAAGAGCTATTAAAAATGGGAAAATGGACTTAGTTAAAGACTTACTTGGCACATCTTATGTCATGTCCGGTTATATTGGGCATGGACTACGTAATGGTCACAAGTTGGGCTTTCCAACTGCTAATTTAGTTTGGGATGAGAATAAGGTGATTCCTAAAGTTGGCGTTTATGCTACAAGGACAATGATTAATGGTAAGTGGTATGAATCAATGACTAGTGTAGGCTATAATGTAACAATTAACAGTGCCCAAAAAATATATATTGAATCTAACTTATTTGGTTTTAGTGAAGAGGCTTATGACCAAAAGATAATAATTAAATGGTATAAGTATACACGTGGCGAAATAAAGTTTGCTAATTTAAATCAACTAAAAGAGCAAATGAAACAGGATAAATTAAAGATTACAGACTATTTTGAGCGGTACAGGTAAGTTGAAATTGTTGCAAAAATTTATTTCAAAATAATTAGCACTCAGCTTGACATTCTGCTAAATACTAGTATCATAATAATTGTTAGCACAAAGCAAATAAGAGTGCTAAAAGTGAGGGCGATATTTATGTTGACCGAACGTCAAGAATTAATTTTAAAAACAATTATTAATAATTTTACACAGACACATGATCCTGTCGGTTCAAAAACTGTAATGAACCAACTGCCAATTAAAGTTTCCAGTGCAACTATTCGTAATGAAATGGCTCTTTTAGAAGACAAGGGCTTAATTGAAAAAACTCATTTATCTAGTGGCCGTTTACCATCAACTGAAGGCTATCGGTACTATTTAGATAATTTAGTTGAGCCATTACGTTTGCCAGCATCAGTATATGATAGAATTATGCTACAATTTAGCCAGCCATTTCATCAAGTTAATGAAATTGTTCAAGAGGCGGCCAAGATTTTATCTAATTTGACTAATTATACTGCTTTTGCTGAAGGACCAGAGAGTAATTCTTTAACTATTACTGGTTTTCGAATTGTTCCATTAGTGAATAGGCAAGTTATGGCTATTTTGGTTACCAGTGATGGGAATGTTCACAGTCAAGTTTATCGTTTACCCTATAATATTGGTGGCGATGAAGTTGAAAAAGCTGTGCGAATGCTAAACGATGAATTGGTAGGTAAGACTTTAAACGAAATAAACCCGAGTTCATTAAGTCAAGATTTAAGTGAAAAATTTGGTCTTCATCATATCACTGAATTAATTGAATTGGTTGAAGATGTGGTTAAAGAGGCTACTAGTGAGCAAATGTATGTTGACGGGCAGCTAAACCTTTTAAATAACAGTTCACTAAGCGATGCTTCAAGTTTGAAATCGCTCTATGAATTACTGGGTCATGAAGATATAGTTTCGAATTTAATGACTAATGTAATGAACTCAAGTGATAGTCACTCACCCATAAGAGTTAGTTTAGGTTCGGAATTATCTAATGATTTATTGAAGGATTATAGTCTTCTTACTGCAGAGTACAGTGTAGGGTCATATGGTAAGGGTATTATTGCTTTACTTGGTCCTAATAATATGCCATATTCGCAAGTGATTGGCCTACTAGAATATTTTAGAAATGAATTAGCTAAAAAGCTACTGGAATATTATGGTAGATTTAAATAAAGGGGGTTAACTGTGAGTAAAGAAAAACAGACTAATGAAAAAGATTTTATAGAAAATCAACCGGCAACGGATGAAACGAAAGATTTTGAAGCTCAAGTAGATGATCAACAAGCATCTGAATCTGAAAAAGATAAAATCAAATCAGAGTTAACTAGGGTGCAGGAACAAAATAAAGATTTAGAAGATAAATACTTACGTAGTCAAGCAGAAATGCAAAATATGCAAAATCGTTATAATAATGAACGTGCACAATTGATTAAGTATGAATCTCAGTCTTTAGCTAAAGATATTTTACCGGCAATGGATAATTTAGAAAGAGCTTTAGCAATTGAAGTAGATGATGAAGCTTCAAAGCAGCTTAAAAAGGGTGTTCAAATGACTCTTGACTCCTTGATTAAAGCGATGAAAGATCATGGAATTAGTGAAATCGATGCTGAAGGTGTAGAATTTGATCCAAACTTACATCAGGCAGTTCAAACGGTTACTGCTGAAAATAATGAGCAGAAGAATTATATCGTTCAGGTTTTACAAAAGGGATATTTATATAAGGATCGCACATTAAGACCAGCAATGGTTGTTGTTGCACAATAATTGAAAGGAAGTTTTATTAATGTCAAAAGTTATCGGTATTGATCTTGGAACAACTAACTCTGCAGTTGCAGTTCTTGAAGGTAAGGAACCAAAAATTATTACTAATCCAGAAGGTAACAGAACTACTCCTTCAGTAGTTGCCTTTAAGGATGGTGAAATTCAAGTTGGTGAAGTAGCTAAACGGCAAGCAATTACTAATCCTAATACTATTTCTTCAATTAAGCGTCACATTGGTGAGGCTGGTTATAAAGTCAAAATTGGGGATAAGGCCTATACACCACAAGAAATTTCTGCAATGATTTTACAATATATTAAGAAATTTTCAGAAGACTATTTAGGTGAGAAGGTTACTGAAGCAGTTATTACGGTTCCAGCTTACTTTAATGATGCTCAACGTCAAGCTACTAAAGATGCTGGTAAGATTGCTGGTTTAGAAGTAAAACGGATTATTAACGAACCAACTGCTTCATCACTTGCTTATGGTTTGGATAAAGATGCTGAAGATGAAAAAGTTTTAGTATATGACCTTGGTGGTGGAACTTTCGATGTTTCTGTTTTGCAACTAGGTGATGGTGTTTTTCAGGTATTGTCCACTAATGGTGATACACGTCTTGGTGGTGATGACTTTGATAATAAGATTATTGACTGGCTTGTTAAAGGCTTTAAAGATGAAAATGGCGTGGACTTATCAACTGATAAGATGGCACTACAGAGATTAAAAGATGCTGCTGAAAAAGCTAAGAAAGATCTATCTGGTGTATCTTCAACTCACATTTCACTTCCATTTATTTCTGCTGGTGAAGCCGGTCCATTACACTTAGAAGCTGATTTGACTCGTGCTAAGTTTGATGAATTAACGGCTGATCTTGTTGATCGAACTAAGATTCCATTTGATAATGCACTAAAAGATGCAGACTTAACTGTTAATGATATTGATAAGGTTATTTTAAATGGTGGATCGACTAGAATTCCAGCGGTTCAAGAAGCAGTTAAGAAGTGGTCTGGCAAAGAACCTGACCACTCAATCAATCCTGATGAAGCTGTTGCCTTAGGTGCTGCTATTCAAGGTGGTGTTATTTCAGGTGATGTTAAGGATGTCGTTTTACTCGATGTTACTCCACTTTCACTTGGTATTGAAACCATGGGTGGTGTCTTCACTAAATTAATTGAAAAGAATACCACAATTCCAACGTCTAAGAGTCAAATCTTTTCAACTGCTGCTGATAATCAACCTGCTGTTGATGTCCACGTTTTGCAAGGTGAACGTCCAATGGCTGCTGATGATAAGACCTTGGGTCGTTTTGAACTGACTGATATTCCTGCCGCACCTCGTGGTGTTCCACAAATTCAAGTAACCTTTGATATCGATAAGAATGGAATTGTAAATGTTTCGGCTAAAGATATGGGTACCGGTAAAGAACAAAAGATTACCATTAAGAGTTCATCTGGTTTATCCGATGAAGAAATTCAAAAGATGCAAAAAGAAGCTGAAGAGCATGCCGAAGAAGATAAAAAGAAGAAAGAAGAAGTTGACTTACGCAATGAAGTTGACCAATTAATTTTCTCAACTGAAAAGACTTTGGGTGAAGTTAAGGATAAAGTTTCTGAAGACGATATTAAGAAGGTTCAAGATGCGCTTGATGAATTGAAGCAGGCACAAAAGGACAATAACTTGGAAGAAATGAAGACTAAGAAAGATGCACTATCAAAAGTTGCTCAAGATTTAGCGGTTAAGTTATACCAAGCTAATGGTGGAGCTCAAGGACAACCTGGTGCTGAAGCTGATGGTCAAAATGGCAATGCAGGTGATGGTTCAGCTAGTGATGGCGAATTTCATAAAGTAGACCCTGACAAGTAATGGGTTTATAATTGAATAAATTAGAAAAGAACTGCCATGAAAGTAGTTCTTTTCTTTTGGAAAGTAAGGAGCTTTTAGATGGCACAAGAAGATTATTATAGTGTGCTAGGTGTTGATCGAAATGCCAGTGATAAAGAAATTAATTCTGCTTATCGTAAATTAGCTAAGAAATACCATCCTGATATCAATCATGAACCAGGTGCAGAGGAAAAATACAAAAAAATAAATGAAGCTTATGAAGTTCTTCATGACCCACAAAAGAAGAGTCAGTACGATCAATTTGGTGCAGCTGGTGTGAATGGCCAAGCTGGCTTTGGTGGTGCAGGTCAAGGCTACGGTGACTTTAGTGGTTTTGGTGATTTTGGTGATATTTTTAACGATTTCTTTGGTGGCGCTTCTAGTGGACAGCGACGAGCAGATCCGACTGCACCAACACGCGGCGAAGATTTAGACTATACTCTAACTATTGATTTCATGGATTCTATTACTGGTAAAAAAACGCAAGTTTCATATACTCGTAGTGAAATTTGTGGGACATGTAAGGGAAGTGGTGCTGAAAAGGGTACCCATCCAATTACTTGTGACAAATGTAATGGAACTGGCTATATGACAGTTACGCAGAAGTCAATGATTGGGATGATTCGACGACAAACGGTTTGTGACAAATGTAATGGACGAGGGATTATTATTGAACATCCTTGTGGTACGTGTCATGGAAATGGTGTTGTAGATGGTAAAAACACTATAGAAGTTAATATTCCAGCCGGAATTGACAATGGTCAGCAGTTACGCTATGAAGGTCAAGGTGAAGCTGGTAAAAACGGTGGGCCTTATGGTGACTTATATATTTCATATCGGATAAAACCGTCCAAGGACTTTAAGCGTGAAGGGAATACAATTTATACAACGGTGCCAATTTCATTTGCTCAGGCTACTCTTGGGGATGAAATTACAGTTAAAACTGTTCATGGGGAGCAAAAATTAAAAATTCCTGCTGGTACCCAGCCTAATAAAAAATTCACATTAAGAGGTGAGGGAGTTCCATATTTACGTGGTAATGCACGTGGTGATCAAGTAACAACAGTTGAAGTACAGATTCCTAAGACCATTAACGAAAAACAAAGAGCAGCCTTGGTTGACTTTGTTAAGGCTGGCGGGGGATCCATTAATCCACAAGAAAAAGGTTTCTTTGAAAGATTAAAAGAAAAACTGCAATAATTAAGAAAACGCAATTTAGTTATTGCGTTTTTTTATTCTGCTAAACAGTCAATGAAAATCACAGCATTTAAAAATTCCTGCTAGATAATTAATTTAATTGATTTTAGTAGTAATAATTACTTAAAAGTTAATGTTAAGACTTTATTCTGAAACATAGGTCTAACTTGCAGTTATTTTTTCAATATGGGGGTATGGTATAATTGTCTTACACAGAAAGAAGAAAGTAGTCTTCACAATAATATAGTAAATAATTATTAATCTGAAAGTAATTAAGAAATAAAAATTGCATCAATCAGCATTAAAACGTTGATTGGTCAATGACAGAAAAAATAAAAGGATGCAAATGATTTATGGATCTAACAAAATTAGAAGATTATCAAAAACATATTCGCAACTTTTCAATTGTTGCTCATATTGATCATGGTAAATCAACGATTGCTGATCGAATTTTAGAGTTAACCGATACGGTTTCAGAGCGGCAGTTAAAGAATCAAATGCTAGATGATATGCCACTTGAGCGTCAACGAGGAATTACAATTAAAATGAACTCAGTTGAAATTAAATATCATGCTCAAAATGGTGAAGATTATATTTTTCATCTTATTGATACACCAGGTCATGTTGATTTTTCTTATGAAGTTTCAAGGTCACTAGCTGCTTGTGAAGGAGCGCTTTTGGTCGTTGATGCTTCTCAAGGTGTACAGGCACAAACCTTAGCCAATACATATTTAGCTATTGATGATGATTTAGAAATTTTACCGGTTATTAATAAAATTGATTTACCATCAGCAAATCCCGAGCAAGCAAAAGAAGAGATTACCGAGATGTTAGGATTAGATGCGTCTAATGCGGCTGAAGTTTCAGGTAAAACTGGGCAAGGTATTGGTGATTTATTAGAAAGAATTGTACAAGATATTCCTGCTCCGGATGGTGATTTAGAGGCACCACTTAAGGCTTTGATTTTTGATTCAAAATATGACGACTATCGTGGGGTCGTCTTATCAATTAGAGTCGAAGATGGAATGGTTAAACCTGGTGACCATATTAAAATCATGAACACGGGAAAAGAGTATGAAGTAACTGAGGTTGGTGTTTCTAGTCCGCATCCCGTGAAAAAAGATCTTTTAATTGCTGGAGATGTTGGCTATCTAACAGCTAATATTAAGTCAGTTCGTGAAACTGGGGTGGGAGATACAATTACTTCAAGCGAAAATGCGACAGCTGAACCACTTCCTGGCTATCGTCAAATCCCACCAATGGTTTATTCGGGTATGTATCCAGTTGATAACTCAAAATATGACGATTTGAAAGAGGCACTTCAAAAATTACAATTAAATGATGCTGCACTGGAATTTGAACCAGAAACTTCTACTGCATTAGGATTTGGTTTTCGTTGTGGCTTTTTAGGTCTATTGCATATGGATGTGGTTCAAGAAAGATTAGAGCAAGAATTTAATTTAGATCTAATTATGACAGCCCCTTCAGTCGATTATCATGCAATTATGAACGATGGCTCTACAAAAGTGATTGACAATCCATCTGATTTGCCTTCAGCTGGAGAATATCGTGAAGTTCAAGAACCTTATGTTAAAGCAGAAGTAATGGTACCAAATGACTTTGTAGGTCCGGTAATGGAACTTTGTCAACGTAAACGCGGTGAATTTGTTACAATGGATTATTTAGATAAATACCGGGTTAATGTAATTTATAATATGCCTTTAGCCGAAATAATCTATGATTTCTTTGATGATTTAAAATCGTCTACTAAAGGATACGCATCACTAGACTACGAAATTACTGGCTATCGTGCAACCGATTTAGTCAAGATTGATATTTTGCTAAATAAACAAGTTATCGATGCCTTGAGTTTTATTGCTCATCGCGATGAATCACAAAATAGAGCAAGACAAATGACTTCAATGCTAAAGAAGCTGATTCCAAGGCAAAACTTTGAAGTTGATATTCAAGGAGCAATTGGAGCAAAAATAATTTCGCGAGCAACAATTAAGCCGTATCGTAAAGATGTTACTTGGAAAATTCATACAGGTGACCCTGATCGTCGGGCAAAGTTACTTGAAAAACAAAAACGTGGTAAAAAGAGAATGAAGGCTGTTGGACAAGTTGAAGTTCCCCAAGATGCGTTTATGGCAGTTCTAAGAATGAATGACGATGATTTAAACTCAAAATAAATTTTAACAAGATATTTTAATTCCAAAGATTTAATATGGTACTGTGACAATTTTTAAGTTCCAGCATCGCAATATTTAACTTTGGAATTTTACTATTTTAGAGAAGGCATAATTAAGTAAATGATAAAGTGGAAAGAGCGCACTAGTAAAGAATTAGCTCCTGAATTAGTTGAAAAATATCAGCTAAAACCCATTGCTGCAAAATTGTTTGCATTACGTAATCTAAATACAGTAGAGAAATTAGAATATTGGTTAAATGCTACCGAGGAAGATTTAGCTGATCCTAATTTAATGCATGATATGGCTAAAGCAGTCGCACGTATTAATTTAGCTATTGAGCATAATGAAAAAATAACTATTTATGGCGATTATGATGCAGATGGAATAACAGCTACTGCTATTATGATGGAAACACTGGAAATTTTAGGGGCTGATGTGCACTATTTTATTCCTAATCGTTTTGAAGATGGTTATGGGCCCAATTTAGCGGCATATAAGAAAATAGTTGCTAATGGGACTAATTTAATTATTACCGTTGACAATGGTATTACTGGAGTAGAAGAAGTAGCTTATGCCAAGTACAAGGGTGTTGATACCATAATTACGGATCATCACAAAATGCAAGAAAATGTACCTGATTGTTATGCCCTAGTGCACTGCAACTATCCGGGACAAAAATATCCGTTTGATGATTATTGTGGTGCGGGAGTTGCTTATACAATTTGTCGTGAATTGATGCAAGATCCGATGCCTGAATTATTAGAGCTTGCGATGATTGGCACAATTGGTGACATGGTGAAAGTTTCAGGTGAGGGGCACATTGTTGTCAAACGTGGTTTAGAAGTACTAAATCAAACCGATAGACCTGGGCTGAAGGCACTAATTAAAAATTCAGGATTGCAAAGTGGTCAAATTGATGAGAATGATGTTGGCTTTAATATTACTCCCAGATTAAATGCAGTGGGAAGACTCGATAATGCTAGTTTGGCAGTTGAACTATTGTTGTGTGAAAGTGAAGCTGAAGCGCAAAAAATAGCTGATAAGATTGAAAACCTTAATGAACAGCGTAAAGATTTAACAGCTAAAGTATATAAGGCATGCTTACAGCAAGTTAAAGTCAATAATTGGCAATCAAGGGAAACACTTGTTATCTATTCTGCTGACTTTCACGAAGGTGTCTTAGGACTGGTGGCTAATAAAATTGCCGAAGAGTTACATAAGCCAACAATTATTTTAACTAAAAATAGAGCAGGAATTATCAAAGGTTCAGGGCGTTCAGTTGCAAATTTTAATATTTTTAATGCGTTAGATAGCTTAAAACAAAATTTATTTCTTAAATTTGGTGGTCATGACTTTGCTTGTGGGCTATCAATGGAAGAAAGCAAAATTGCTACCCTTAGAACCGAATTTGAAGCTAGTTACGATATTCATGAAAGTACAGTAGTTAAGTATTATGATTTTGAATTACCATTTACGCATCTTTCTCTTGATATTATGCACCAAATTAATCAAGTTGGACCCTATGGAACTGACAATGTAAAGCCAATTTTCAGTATTTCTAATTTAGAAATCAGCAGTTGCTTTTTTATGGGTAAGGATAAGAACCATATTAAATTAACATTAAGCCAAAAAAATAATAAATTAGAGGTAGTGGGCTTTAATAAAAAATACATAACTAAAGGTTTATTACCATATATAAACCAATTGTTTATCCAACTTGGTGAAAATAATTATCGTAATCAAGTTAAATTACAGGGAATAATCGAGGGAATTGTTTTTTCAGCACCTAAATTTTTGTTTTCAACTCCAGTAATTGATTTGCGTCAAGAAAAGCATATAATGGGCTTTGCTGATCGCTATCTTTTATTTGACAAGCAAAACTTAGAAGTGGCAAATAATAGTTTTGATATTGATTCTAAAAAAATCACCCTAATTGATGAATATGATAATGACAGTGATCGTGAAGTTGTGGTCTTTCTCGATACACCTCATAATCAGGTTGAATTGGATCAAGCCTTGAGTAAAAATTATAAACAGCTTTATTTACGCTTTCTGCTAGATCAATTACCAATTAAATTAATGCCGGCAAAGAAATATTTTGAAGTACTTCTTAAATATGTATACCAGCATCCAGGATTAGAAATTAATGAATATCGACAGGTGGCACCATTTTTAGGTATTGATTATCAGAATATACTATTTATTATGCGTGTTTTTTATGAATTAAAATTTATTACAATTAAGCAAAATAAAATTTGGGGTATTAAAAATCCAGAAAAAAAAGCCTTGACTGCTTCAAAGTATTTTTGTGCTATTCAATCACAGCTTAATTTTATTCAACAATTACGACAAATGCCAAGTGAAAAGTTGCTAATGTATGTTAATCAGCAATTAAAGAACAATAATTAATAGCATTTAATGCTTTTAAGATAAAAGTCTGGTAGAATAGATAAGTCAAATAAGCTGTAGCAAGCAATTGAATTTGGAGGTTTTTTTCTTCTTATGGCAAACGTTTTTGAAGATCATATTGCAAGTGTCAAGGATTTCCCGAATAAAGGAATTACTTTCCGCGACATTACACCCATCTTGCAAGATGGGAAGTTATTTCGAGAAGCTACTCACCAATTGGCGGAATACGCTAAAAGTAGAGCGGCTGATGTAATTGTAGGCCCTGAGGCACGCGGTTTTATTGTTGGCTGTCCAGTAGCAACTGAATTGGGCTTAGGTTTTGTTCCCGCCAGAAAGCCACAGAAACTACCACGTGAAGTTGAGCGCGCATCCTATGATTTAGAATATGGTTCCAATATTTTGGAAATGCATAAAGATGCAATTAAACCCGGACAACGAGTAGTCATCTGTGATGATTTGCTTGCTACGGCTGGAACTTTAAGAGCATGTAAGGAACTTGTTGAAGAACTAGGTGGCGAACTAGTAGGAGCTGCTTTTTATATTGAACTACCTGATTTAAAGGGTAAAGAGAAGTTGCCAGGCTTAGATGTCTTTTCTCTTGTTCAGTATCACGGAGCTTAAGAACAATAAAAAAGGCTTGATGCACAAGTGTATCAAGCCTTTTATTTATAGGACTCTGGTATTTAAAAGTAGGGATCAACTTAATTTTCTTAAACAGAACGTAATCATCGCAAACTTTTTTTAATTTTAGGACGAAATCTTTTTACAAATAGTGTTCAAGTATTTATAATGGGACGGTATCTCAAAAAAGGAGCATAATAATTTGAAATTAAGAAAAGCAACCATGGCCGATTTTGACCAAATTATGACGATTTTGAAAGATGGCGCTAACCAGTTAGCTGAAAGAGGAGTTGATCAATGGCAAGGAGATTATCCTTCTAAAGCTCAAATTAAAGAGGATATTGAACATGGTTCAGCATACCTAGCTTCTTCAGCAGATAGTGAAACAATTGGGGCAATTTCTATTGTAAACGCTCCTGATCATGCTTACGATAAGTTAGTTGGCCAGTGGTTATGTAATACTGATAAATATGTAGTTATTCATCGAGTAGCAATCCATTCAAATTATGCAGGGAAGGGCTATGCAACAGAATTATTAAGTTCTGTTATTAATTATATTCTCGATAATAGAACAGATATTGATTCAATTCGCATTGATACTCACGAAGATAATAAGGCAATGCAACATTTAATTAATAAGATGGGCTTTACTCGAGTAGGTACTTTGCATGGTGTATATAGACCAAATGAAACATCTTATGTGTATGAATTAAAGAGTAATAATTAATAAAAGGTTCCGTTAACTTTGGGAATCTTTTTTAATTTATTGTTGTTTTTTTAGCTAGTTTTGTAGTATATTTAAATAAACTGTTTAAACAATAACTACTAAAATACAAATTATATATTGATTTATTGCAAAAAATAAAACAGTTAAAGCTTATTAAATTAAAACCGTATAACTCGATAAAATCAACAATTTTAAGGGGGTGGTTAGAGGGTCATTGATATATTATGATTTATGTTAATGATTCAAATTTTAAATAAACTAATTAAATTTCCTGATTAATTAAATATTTTTTCCTATTTTTAATTTTTATAACCAAACACATATACAAACACATATACAAACATATTTTATTAGGCGAGGATAGTCAGGAACGCCTGATAATCTTTAAAAGCTGAGTACGTCAAAATGGCGTGCTCAGCTTTTTTAATTATTAAAGAGGCAACAAGAAGCAGCTCATATTTGAGAGACAATAAAAATCGCTCCCAAACTTATCACAAGAGATATTTGGAGCGATCTACTTCAGTTTTAGTTATTTATTTTTCATAATTGGTTGATAAAATAAATCAATTAAGATTGCTGCTATTAAACTAATAAAAATAGTAATTAGCAAATTTATCCAATTAATCTGAGTCATCGCAATTCCGCTTAGTGCAAGCACAATTGTTAGAATAATATCTCCCATTTGCGTTAATCCAACGGCTTTAGAAGGATAGTCTTGCCAAAAGTAATGCTTTGTCCGAGTTATTAAAATAATAAACATTGCACTTAAAACTAGATATACATAGACCATAGTTGAAATAGTACCATGACTAAAGTTATGGTTATTTAAGTACCAAATACCTGCTATGCCAATTAGGGTCCAGCCGAATGCTAGTGAAAAAGCAATTTTAGCTAACTTAGCCATATCCCAATTTTCTGGTCGGTAAGTGATGTGGGTGCGATCAGTACCAATCATCATTGTAACCATGTTATTCATAATGGTATAAATAACCATTGCATTTAAGGCCATAGGGATATAATCGAAAAATAAATAGCCAAAAGTAAGTAGCATAGTGAGTTGAGCAGTTCTAGCTAATTTTGTTAACGACCAGGTAGTCATTCGCTGATATACCCGATGTCCAGCGTCTAGAATTTTAACAATGGATGTTAAGCCATCATCAAGAAGAACCATCTTACTGGATCGTTTGGCAACGTCGGCTGCATTTGAAACAGCGATTCCAACTTCGGCTTGTTTTAATGCAGGGGAATCATTGACACCATCCCCAGTCATTCCTACAATATAACCTTTTTCTTGAAAAAATTTGACCATTCGTAATTTATCTTCTGGTAACACGTCAGCAATTCCAGCAAGATGTTGAATATCAGTTTGATCATTAAAATCATGAATAGAAATAACTTTTCCGCTTAGGTTAACTTGTTTTGCAACAGCCTGAGCGGTTTTTTGGTTATCACCAGTTAGCATAATTGGCAGAACACCACGTTTTTTAAGTTCAGCTAGAGCAGCTTTTGAGTCAGATCTTACTTTATCTTCTAAAATAAATACTCCCGCTAAAATATCATCAATTAACACAGCAACTGATCGTCCTGAACTAAAATCAATATCTTTAACTTTGGTTAGGGCAGTTGAATCAATTAAAGATAATTGCTTGAATGACCCTAATTTAACATTATGGTTATCAACATTGGCCATTGAATAGCCTCTTGCAGAGGTAAAAGGAGTAAAGTCCTTACTAGTTTTAATCTGTAAGTTGCAGTTGGAAATATAATCGGTAATCGCAGTATCAATAATTTTTTTATTTCTTTGATCAATGGCGGCAGAAGCAAGTTCTAATACCGTATCATTGCTCATCTCACTAAAATTAGTCCATTGAGAAACAGCTGTTTTATTTTCGGTAATTGTTCCAGTTTTATCTAATAAAATTAAATTTAAATTAGCTGCATCTTGAATACCGGTTAAATCAGATGTCAAAACCCCCTCTTTGCTTAATCTAGTAGCTTCAAAGGAATTGGAGAGGGCAAAGGTTGAAGGCATCGCAACAGGTATGGAGGCAATAAACATCATTGCCAAAAATGGTAGCATATCAATTAAATTCTTTAAATCACCACCTTTAAAGAAGGAAGCAATCACGATTACTAAAGTTAAAATTCCATCAAGGATACAGAGATAATAAATAATTTTAGTTAATAGTTGTTGCAAGTGACCTGGAGCAGCTGAATTATTAATTAAATTAATGGTTTTCCCAGAACGTGAATTTGCCCCAGTTGCGGTTACACGAGCTAGGGAACTTCCTTCGGTTACAGTTGTACCCGCAAAGGCGATATCTGTAATGTTCTTTTTTACGGTTTTTGCTTCACCCGTAATAGAACTTTCATCAAAAGAAACTGGGCTATCAAGTATTTGAACATCTGCCGCTAGCACATCGCCAGATTGGATACTAATCAAATCGCCTGGAACTAAATATTTGGAATCAATAGTTTTCCAAATTCCATCGCGTTGAACTGATACCAGCGGGGTTAATTTATGAGAAATAGTGTTTAAAACACGGCGAGACTGCTTTTTCTTTGAAGCACCATTCCAAGCAGCAAATAGTAACATTAATAAAACGAAAAAAGATTGGATCCATTTACCTAAAAGACACTCAAGAAGTAAGGCAGCTTCTAAAATCCAGGCGGATAGATTCCATAATTTAGCTAAAAATTCTTTAAAAAAGTTAAATTGAGGTTCGGGTACTTCGTTTAACCCATTTTTTGTTAGTAATTCATCTGCTTCGGCTTGACTTAAGCTAGCAATTTTTTCAGACATAATTTTCCTTCCTTAACAAGTAATTCTTTATTTAAGTTAGCATAAATATGCCCCGTTTTCTAGCAAATAAAACGGAATGGTTTTACTTACAACAAATAGGGCACAAAAAAAGCTTGCTTATAAGCAAGCTTTTTTATGATAAGACTAATTAGTCCTTGTTAACGTTATGTGGGAAAGTAGCTAAACGTTCACCTGCACCAAGTTCTTCTTCGATTTCAAGTAAACGGTTGTACTTCTCAACACGTTCTGAACGAGCTGGAGCACCAGTCTTCAATTGACCACCATTAATTGCAACAGCGAAGTCAGCAATGAAAGTATCACCAGTTTCACCTGAACGGTGAGAAATCATGGTGTTGTAACCATTCTTACGTGAAAGACGAATAGTTTCCAAAGTTTCAGTAACAGTACCAATTTGATTCAACTTAATTAATGATGCATTACCAGCACCTTCCTTAATAGCTTTAGCTAAAAGTTGAGGATTAGTACAAATGAAGTCATCTAAAACGATTTGAATTCTGTCTTTGTGAGTTTGAGTAAACTTAATCATTCCTTCAACATCATTTTCATCGTATGGATCTTCAATTGAAATTAATTCAGGGAATTCATCAAGTAACTTGTCGTAGTATTCAGCTAATTGATCGTCGTCAAAGACTTTACCTTCAAAGTGGTACTTACCATCTTCTTTGTTGTAGAAGTATGAAGCAGCACAGTCACAAGCAATTGCAATATCTTCACCAGGCTTGTAACCGGCCTTAACAATAGCATCGTGTAAAGCTTGCAAAGCTTCTTCAGAGTTCTTCATGTTAGGAGCGAAACCACCTTCGTCACCAAGACCAGTTTCGTAACCCATGTCTTCAAGAACCTTCTTTAATGTGTGGTAAGTGTTAACAATCTTTTCAAAACCGTCACGGAATGAAGTCTTTTTAACTGGGGTAATCATGAATTCTTGAACATCGATACCGTTGTCAGCGTGTTCTCCACCGTTAATAACGTTGTGGAAAGTTTGAGGCATTTCAAGGTCAGTTCCACCAAGGTAACGGTATAAAGGTTGATGAGTATCTTTAGCAGCAGCAGCAGCAGTAGCCATTGATACACCCAAAATTGCATTAGCACCAAGCTTAGCCTTGTTAGGGGTACCATCTAATTCAATCATAACACGGTCAATATTTGCTTGATCGTGAGGATCTAAACCCTTTAAAGCTTCGGCAATCTTAGTATTAACGTTTTCAACGGCTTTGGCAACACCTTTACCGCCAACACGATTATCACCATCACGCAATTCAACAGCTTCGTTTTCACCTGTTGAAGCACCAGATGGAACTTCGGCCTTGCCTACAACACCATTTGAAAGCGTAACAAATGCCTCAACAGTTGGATTACCACGTGAATCATAGATTTCCAGTGCATGAACATTTTCAATGACTGATTTTAACATCTAAAAACCTCCTAAATAATAAATGCTGTACTAATTAGTACATACATTAGTGGAGCAGAGCTCCAAGTCTACATGACAAATTTTAGCCTAAGTTTGTGATTATGTAAACATTTGTAACCGTTTTCTAGTATTAAAAATTTTATAAGCATTTATTCGCTTTTTTAGTCGATTTGCATTATTATTTAACTATACAATCTTAACTTTGATTGGTTTATTTTTAATAAGGATATTCAATAAATGGAAGAAGTAAAATTAATAATCGATTCTAGTGCTAATGAAAAGATAAGTGAAAGACTGACAGTCGTTCCTTTAACAATATCAATTTCAGGTAAAGACTTTATAGATGATCAACATTTAAATATGGCTGATTTTCTTGATTCAATGGCGAAAAATACCGAAGAGGGAAGGACATCTTGTCCAAGTATCGATGAGTGGCTTAAAGCCATAGAAGGTAGTAGCCGAGCAATTATGTTAACAATTACTAGTGGACTTAGTGGTAGTTTTTCTTCAGCTTATCAAGCAAAGCAGATATATGAAAAAGATAATCCTAATAGTCGGGTCATCGTTATTGATTCTAGAACTGCTGGACCAGAGGTTTCAATGATTCAACGTGAAATTGAACGCTTGGTTGATGATCAAACTAGGTTTGTAGATATAGAACAAAAAATTTCGGAATACAAAACGCATACACACTTATTGTTTGTGCTACAATCCCTACATAATTTAGCTTTAAACGGTCGTGTAAGTATGGCAGTAGCTAAAGTAGCTAAAATGTTAAAAATCAATCTTGTTGGGACAGCTAGTGAGCAAGGGAAATTGGAACCAATTGCTAAAGTACGTGGTATGAAGCGTTCTTTAAATGAAATATTAAAATTGATGAATGAAATGAACTATCAAGGTGGGCGAGTAATCATTGATCAGTGTAATAATGAAAAAGATGCGCAAGTACTTAAAGAAAAAATTCTCATATCATATCCGCAAGCAGAAATAATAATTCGACCAATGCATGGTCTGTGTACTTTTTACGCAGAAGCCGGTAGTTTAATGGTTGGTTTCGATGAGCGGTAATTTTTAAATAGCGAAAAGCAGTTCAACATAGCGATGTGATAGCGATGTGAACTGCTTTTTTGGTAATTATTTTATTACACTTTAAAAAAATGACGGTTAAGATACATTGATAGTAATTTTGGCGATTAGTAAAAGACCAATTTGAGTAAAACCTTAAGAAGTAAGCCATAAATCGTATCCGATACTATGAAATATGTCTTATGCTATTTAGCTAAGATAGTATTATTGTTCTAATAATTTGGTATTTATAAAAAAGCAAGAAAAATTTGCTGTGATAAGGTAAAACAGAAGACAGCTAAAGAAGTTGCACCAATAACGTCTGAAGGATAGTGGGCTTTCAAACTAATCCTTGATATCACTACCATTATCCAAATGACAGCTAGTGTAATTATTAACCCATTACCAAATTTTGTTCCAAAAATTTCCCAAATAATTAAGATCATACTAGTAGTTCCTAAGACATGACCACTAGGAAAACTATAACCGTCTTCAAGACTGGAGTGCATGAGTGGACGCTTGCGGTGCATCCACTTTTTTAATAGCAGCCCACTTAAATCGGTAAAACCAAGAGTAAATAAAACCCAAAGTGCGGCTAAATTCTTTTCTTCATTAATTAGGAAACTAGCCAAAAAAATATCCCAAACTACTAAGAGTTTTGGATCATTGATGAAAGTAATTATTTGCCAGCTAAAACCATCATGTTGCCCAACTAATTTGTGATGGAGCCAATGGTCAAACAGATTAAATCGACGTGAGTTTCTAACATTAAAAATAAGTAGTACCAGTATTAGAGCGGACATAATTGCAACCCAGATGTTTAAATACAAGATAAATCCCTACCTATCAAACTTTAACTTTATTTGACTGTATTTTAACAGTTACCGAGGTTTCAATATACTTTAAAGTACACTCTTGAGTAAAAATTAAGAAAATTGCTAGTTATAAATTTTTTTTGTCATTAACTTGTTATTGGTTTAGTTAGAATTATAAACAATTAATTTTAAAAATTTAGTCAAATGTAATTGAATATTCCTAGGAAAAAATATTTCTACATGACTTAATAAATCAAGCTCTAATGCATGTCTTAGAAACTTAGCTTGAAAAAATGCCAACTTTGATTATAAGATATTATAATCTTAAAAGTCTAAATAGGAGAAATTAGAGGATGAAAAAACAAGAAACAGTTTTACTGAATTACTCTAACTTGTTTTTGTTTAGTTTTGTGAAAGTACGATTTTTTAGATTATTTAGTTAACTTTTTTTAAAATAATATTAATTTAAGAGAGGAATTAATTATGAAAAATGCAACAAAAAAAATACAATTTTATTTGCTAAAAAATGCGGATTTAATTGAAATACGCGGAGGCAAACATTCTGAAACAAATTTATTAAATAAATACATACATAAATACATGGGTTTTTTCAGAAGTATCAAAGACTAAAGAAATTAAAGCTAAGGGGTTTTTATTATAATCAAAAATAATTTTGTTCTACTTAAAATTAATAAAAACATATTACTGTTACCTATAGACTTATAGCAAAGATTGTCTAATGAAAAAGTTGATTAATCTAAGAGAGAAGTAGGCTAGAAATTATTTTTTGTGAGTTTTTTTATATTAAAAGGACTAAAAAAAACTATTGTTGTAATAATAAATGTGGTAATCAAAACATATGTAATTGAAGCTAAAGTAACTAAAATATTATTTATATAATCTGTCGAATAAGAAGAAAAAAGGTAGTTGTTTTTAAATAATAAACAGCAATTTAGTATAAGAAAAACAAAAATAGAACATAAAAGAAAGACAAGTGCTTTTGGTTTAGAAAATTTACTCCATTCAGAATAAAAATTAAGATAAACAATATTGATTATAAAAGCTATAAATGGAGTATATTTAATAATCAATTTAAATCCAAAAAATCTCAGATAAGTCATTACGGCAAATGCACATAATAATAAATATAGTATAACGGTTAACGGCTTATTTTTCTTTTTTACATTATTGTCTTTTTTTAATTTTGTATCTTGTATACTACCTAGTTCATCAAGTGAAATTTCAAATATACTACAAAGTTTAGAAAGCATTTCAATATTTGGTGTACTACGATCATTTTCCCAGCTTGATACTGTTTTACGAGAAACTAGTAATTTTTTAGCCAATTGTTCTTGTGTAAGACCATATTTAATACGATAATGTTTAATTTTGTCTCCTAATTCCATCTTTATGACTTTCTATTAAAAAATTTAAATCATGTGTACATACATAATGACATTCAAGCATTATTGGTTTAAAAAGACAATATAATATTTAAAAATTATAAAAGATAAATTTTATATTAATTATTTGTGATTTTTTCAGTACCAATTGTTGAGATGATATTTTTTTAGAAATCATTTTTATGGCTTACTGTAGAGTACATCAAGTAATAACTTTTAATATCATACTATTGAAAATATTTTTTTAAAAAATTGTTTGGGTGCATAGAAGAGGGGAGACTAAAATGAAAAAAAACGGGATTATAGAAAGCTTAATGGATATCCATAACCATATTTCTAAATGGAAAAGATTAAATATGGATAAATTAGAGAAAAAAAATACTTTTCTAAAATTCGATTCCCGTTTATGGTTCTGTGTTTTCATGGTATTGCAAGATTTAAATTTTAATTATGGGGGTAACGAATCTGTAAGTGTTATGGGCCCACTTTTTGTTTTTGATGTATTTGCAGAAATATGGACTGGCTTTTGTTATCAATGTGCTATCATTAAAGAAATTAACGCTAATAATATCAACGATTCAATGAAAAGATGGATTTTAATTAATACATCTATAAGAATGAGCTTGATTATTGTTAGTATCATGCTTTCAATTTGTACTTATACTAAAATGAAATTTAATCTTTGGTCAGTATTAATATTTTCAATAATAGCTAGCTTAATAGGAGATGGACTTCAAGTTTGTTTTTTAATAAAGAAAAACTGTTGGGAAAATTAATGTTACTTTGAATTTTCGAATAAGTTTCAAAAATCGCGAGAAAAATGTTAATAATAATTGTTTGTCTTTGCTTAAATTCTTTTGCATCAAATAATAATCCGTTTTTCAAAAAATTTATTAAGCAATTTCTACATGACTTAATAAATCAAGCTCTAATGCATATCTTAGAAACTTAGCTTGAAAAAATGCCAACTTTGATTATAAGATATTATAATCTTAGAAGTTCAAACTAGGAGGAATTAGAGGACGAAAAAACAAGAAAAAGTTTTCGAGGCGTTAAAAGATATTTATCATCATCTGAAAGAATGGTCAGATCCTAGCTCTGCTTTAAAAAAGGGTAATCTCTTGCCACTGGCGATTGTAATTTTTTGTTTTCCAATTCCAAACGCAATTTTTTTACAAAAAAATGATTTTAAAAGTGGTTTAATTGCCCTAGTATCTCTAACTATAGCTTCTGCTGATATTTTTATTTATCAGCACTTATTGAAAAAAAGTATTGATAATGGTATGTATACCCAACAAATTAAACATTCAAGTATGATAGTATCTGGTTTAAGAGGACTAGTTATTGCAATAGCTGGAATAGAAGTAATTCAGTCTTTCTCAAAAGTTAAAATAAATGTAGGGTTAGTAGTTCTGCTGGGGATTGTAGCAAGTGCGATAGGTGTCGGCCTTCAAAAATTGTTTATTAACCACCATTCTTAGTTTTTTGATAAGTATGTAAAAAATTGAATATGAGAGAAACAAATAATGAACAAGTTAAATAAAAGTAAATTTTACATTTGCAATAACAAAGATTTAGGTAAAATTAATAGTGGGGTTAAAAGAGCGACAATGATGCTATAGATTTTTAATTACTATTGGAAAATTAATTAGAAATCTTCAAAATGTTTTTCCTAAATTATAGAATGAAGTTGGACACTTGCCCTGATTAGAAAATAAAAAGTTACCATAGAACTTGCTTAGTTCTAACATATCTAGGCGGCATCTAAAGGGTCGACATCTTGCTTTTCGACTGGGTGAGGGCAAGGGTCTTCGCATCAAATAAGGTTTCCAGGTTATGTGAAGGTATATTTGAGGAAGAGGCAATAAGATAATTATTGGATATTATAATGACAGAATTAAAAAGTAAGAAAAAAGAAACTAGTAATAAAACTAGTTTCTTTTTTTGCTGAAAACGAGCCCAGTCATTGAATAATAGTAAATAGATGACAGACAAAGCTATGTTAATGAGTGGAGGATATACCAATATAATACTGTGTCTTAATATTTTGAGTTTTAGTAATATCTTGGTGCAGTACGTAATCTAAAGTAATATTAAAAATGTCGCTTAATTTTAATAAAGTTTCGAGATCAGGCACACTACGATCATTTTCCCAGCTTGAAATTGTTTTTCTTGATACAAGTAGTTGATTGCCAAGTTGCTCTTGAGTAAGCCTGTTTTTGGTACGATAAAACTTAATTTTTAAACCTATTTTCATTTTTAAACCACCTTTTCAAAATTCCATATACATATAAATATATATTAAACCATTTTTCAGTTAAATTTAAAAATCAGTTTGGTCTTAATAATTTGTACCTAGCACTAACTACCAATTATTCATAGACTGTTGTTAGGTCTGGGTACAAATTGATAATAGATGTTGATTAAGCCAAAAATAATTATTTTTGGCTTAACTATAAATGATCAAAAAATCCTTCTAAATAGAGTCTTTTGAACTATGTCTTAGAAACTTAGCTTGAAAAAATACTTGCTTCAAGCATAAAATATTTGGCGTAAAGTGTTTCATTACAAACTAAGATTGCGTCATAGGAGTCCTGAAAGATATATTTTCTCACATTTTCAAATGGAAAAACCAAAATTCTGACCAAACTGGAATAAGAGATACATTTTTAAAATTGATGGCTATTTAAAAGGAAGTTTTAATTTATACATCCAATTTATACATCCTATGTTGAGATTCAAACTAAATTATCAGCTAAGCAGGCGAAAATATTCACTACGGCATGAAGGGTGATGCAACAATTCTAATAAAAAAGGAAAACGCTCTATCTTATTTTATAAATCAATTATTTAGAAAAAATTAAAAAGGTGGTTTTATATGCTGAAAATTGAACATCTTAGTAAAAAGTTTGATGACAAGGTCGCACTAGATGATATTGATTTTGTAGCTGAACCAGGTAAAATTTTAGGACTAATTGGTCAAAATGGTGCTGGTAAAACTACAACTTTTCATAGTATTTTGAACTTTATTAGCTATGACGGTAAGATTTCCTGGGAAAATAAACAGATAACTGAAGATAATTTTGATCAAATTGGTTATTTACCTGAAGAGCGCAGTTTGATGAAAGAGTTGACGCTTCAAAATCAAATTATTTATTATGCTCAACTCAAAGGGATGAAAAAGCAAGATATTTTAAGTAAAATCGATGCTTGGCTAGATTGCTTTGAGGTTAATGGAAATAAATCTGACAAAATAAAGACTTTATCAAAGGGTAATCAGCAGAAAGTACAGCTGATCTGTACTTTGATTCATCAACCAAAATTAATTATTTTAGACGAACCATTTAGTGGGCTTGATCCAATTAATACGGAATTACTAAAAACGGCAATTCTAGACGCTAAGAATAATGGAGCTATTATTATTTATTCAAGTCATGATATGGTGAATGTTGAGGAAATTTGCGATTCACTTTTGATGCTCAGAAAAGGCCAGGTAGTTTTAAAAGGTCCGGTTGAAGAAGTTCGAAATTCGTTTTCTAAAAATGAAATTCTTGTCAAAACAGCTACACCGCTAGCAGAACTAATTAAATTGCCACATGTTCAAACTGTTGAGCAGAGGAAAAATAATCGCTATTTATTAAGAATAGATGACGAAAAAAGCGGTCCGGAAGTCTTTGCAGCTTTGACAAAAGATCAGTATATTGAAGAATATCAGCAGCAAGCACCAACTTTAGCTGAAATTTTTCGGATGAAAGCGAGTGAGAAGAATGCGTAAATTTGCTATTGTTGTTTGGCACACATTTTGCAAACAAGTAAAATCATGGTCATTCGTGATGTTATTTTCAGTACCACTTTTGCTCTTAGCTGTTACATTTGGAACCGAATACTTCATTATTAACAGCATGGGTGACACTTATGCTGTTGTCAGCAATAATCCGGAGATAAGTAAACCTTTTGTAAAAGCTAATGTTGAAGATTACGTTGATGACACTATCAAAACAGTTTCAATTGCTAAAAAGAGTTTACAAAATGTTGATATTGACGGTTATGTTGATATTGAAGTTAAACGTGGTCAAATTCAAGCCGATTATTTTGGTACTAAGAAAATTGATTCAAAGTTTAAAAAGAGATTAGTAAAATACCTGAAACAACTTCAAAATGAGCGTAGCAAGAAAGATTCTAAACTAAACTCATCTCAGACTCATCTGACTCCAGTATTAAGCGAGCACTTGCAGAAGATGACCATTAATCTCGGTGAAGATCCTCATCTATTTTTATCGACTATATTTGGAATTATGTTTGTTATCGTTGGTATTTATACTAATATTACCGCACAAGAAATTGCTGCTGATAAAGGGACAAAGATAATTGAGGTTATTTTTTCAAGCATTTCTGCCGTTAAATATTTCACTGGAAAAATTACTGGTATTTTAGGGCTTGTAGTTTTTCAATTATTGATTTATTTAATCATTGGAGCTACTGGGCTAGAAATGATTAAACATATACCGCAAGCTGCTCCTTTTATGGCGCAAACTAATTTATTAGCTTACGCCCGAGCTATTGTCCAAAGTCTTTTAGGAATTAAACTAGTATATCTTTTATTGGGAATAATTCTATTCATGATTTTGGCGGCATATTGTGGAGCAGTGGTCAAACGGACAGAAGATGCTTCAAAAGCTGCACAGCCAGTTACTTACTTCTCATTTGTTATCTTATTTATTGGATTAATATCAAGCAATATCAGTACACTAAAGAATCCGATTATAGTTTTTTTATCCTTTATTCCTGGATTCTCATCGTTTTTCATGCCTTTACGCTTAATTACTAAAACGGCTAATAATTGGGAGAGTGCCTTTTCTTTACTTATTTTAATTGGATGCATTGGTTTATTAGTATTTTCTGTTGGCAAATCATATAAACGGTTAATGTTGCAAAACGATAGTAAGCCATTTTGGCAAAAATTAAAGAAGTCATAGTTAAAATGGATAACAATTATAAGAACAAATTTGGCAAAATTGTAAAATTAATTTTGCAGTTTTGCCAATATCATGTATAATTATGATTGTTGTGGAGAGTTGGCAGAGTGGTAATGCACCGGACTCGAAATCCGGCGAACCAAGTTTTCCTTGGCGCGCAGGTTCAAATCCTGTACTCTCCTTTTATAAAAGCCTATAGTGACTGATACTATAGGCTTTTTGCTTACTTAAGGTATCCAAAAGGTATCCAAAGTATTAAATTTCATCAAGAATACTGACAATCTGCTTGTCTGACTTTTGCTTCAATTCATCTAACATGTAAGCGTAAGTGTTGGCTGTGATACTCATATTTGAGTGCCCTAGACGCTTTGAAATAGAGTAGAGGTCAACTCCTTTAAATAGTAGCAAAGCCACGTGAGTGTGCCGCAAGCTGTGGAAGTGGAAACTTTTATTCTTTATGCCCAGTTTATCTAATTGCTTTCTCAATGTTTTATTGACTGCGTTAGATGTTGGAATTGTACCAAATTTGTCGATGAATAATCTTTCATGATTATTGACTTTTAATTGACTTAAAATATCTAGTAGCTTTTGGTCGACTTTAATCACACGTGTCGATGACTTATTTTTAGTTTCCTTGTTGATTTCATCTGAATCGTAGTCAACAACTTTTTTGCTATCGTAGTCCCAGGATTTCGTAATATGTATTTCTTGATTTTTAAAATCAATATCATGCCAAGTTAGCACTCTAATTTCACCAGGCCGCATACCAGTGTATATTATTGTTAACAGCATATATCTACTAACGTATGTAGGTTTAATGTCAGTAAGCAGTAATTCTTTCAATTGCTGAACCTGCTTAAAGTTAAGATATTCAATCTTACGTGTTTTATCATCATTCCAGGTTAAATTTATTCGCTCGGTAAAATTTGTTCTTAACAAGCCCTCACTCATAGCATCTTTGATACAGCTACGGATACTACCATTAGTCTTTTGAACAGTATCCTTAGCGTGGGTTTTACCATAGACATTGAGAAAATCTTGATATTTAGCTCTAGTCATTTTGGATAATTTAATATTGCCAAAATTCTCTTTGATAATATCGTGAATATGAGCGTACCGACTAACGGTGCCATGAGTTTTGCCTGGTGCCTTATATCTTAGGTACCAATCTTTAAAATAGTCGGCAAAGATAGGGTCCTGATTCGAAATTAGGTTCTGATCCTTGGCTACTTCGATTTCATTGGCCCATTTACGAGCTTGCATTTTAGTAGCAAAGCCGCTTTTTACTTTAAATTTTCGCTTGCCCAGATTATCATACCACGATACCTGCGCACGCCATTTGTCGCCGCGTTTTTCTAAATGTGCCATATTCATTTTTCCTTATTAATTTGCTAAAATAGGGTAGACAAAAAGCTTTGGCTAATTGTCTATACTGATTAAGCCTTTAAGAATTGGTTCCAAGCAAGTTCTTAGGGGCTTCTTTATTAAAAATAATACTTAGGATAGTTTGATATTTGTTGACATTTATATTTTCGTAAAACATAATTACTTAAGAATAGTACTATGGAAGGAGAAAAAAATGAAATATTTTCAAATAGTTTGGGGTTATGTCATATTGCTATCAGCTGATAAATTCATTTCCGAACTAATTAAATTTATTTTTGGATATTATTCCACTTTATCATTATCATTAATTGTTTTTATTTCTCTTCTTCTTTTTCGAATTTATCCTCTTGAAAAATCAAATTATCCTTTTGGCTGTCATATTGAATTACAGAGCCTAAATCCTCATTTGAAAGTTTAAATTTCTTTTTTATATTACTATTATCGACATTTTCCATGCTTGGGGGATAGTCGATTTTTTTATGTGAAATTTTTTCAAGAAATCTGATTTTTGTCTCTTTTTCTTTCTTTTTACTATCTATTGAGTCGCTGACTGATTTAAGTATTTTCTTTTCTAGTTCTTCAGATTCTTTACTTGAAGAATTTAATTTAGCTAGAGTATCTGCATTAAGATTGTTTATCTTAGCTTCTTTTTCCTTTAGATCAAGCTGTCGTTCACGTTTTCCACTTTTAGAAAAAAATTTAAATACTCCTTGAAATCTTACTTGGAAATCGCCATGACCGAATTTAACGTTACCGAACAAACAACTCCAAATCAATGGAAGTAACCAATAAAGATTTTGTTCTACATACAAAATTATATGACCTGGGGATTGAACGTATTGCTTTTGAAAAACATTATCGAGATTTTCCCCTAGAATATCTTTCATTGCCAGTTGATACTCTAACCAAGAGCTTGAACTAATGAAGCTTGTAGTGTTTACCCCCATACGGGCATAAATTTTTTCTTTATACTTATATATTGGAGTTATGCATGGATTTATGTCGTTGCCAAATTTAGTTATATTAAAAAGACTTTGGTGTGCATTTTCTATCCAAGATAATTTATCGGGAAATTTACTTTTTGGTAATTCTTTGATCCATAAAATTCTTCTTTTAAATTCAAAATTTGATATGGGGTAAGTAGATTCATTGTTTTCATCTAGATCTTCAATATGCTCTATATCTTTTTCAAAGCAATCAGATATGACAGTACCTATTAAAAATTTTTCAGCTGACGTATATGGAATTACAACAAAGTCACCAATTTTAATTTCTTCAACAAAGTTAAAGACTCTATTTGCCCTATTAGTGCTTCGTCTTAGTTCTGCAGTTTTTTCTTTCTTTTTTATAGTTTCAGATAAATGTTCCTTTTTTATACGTTGTTCAAATATATTTAAGTCATTTTCTTGAAACAACTGTTTATATTCCTCTTTTACGGCATCTTTTGAGCTACGTAAGGGTTCGGGTATATCTAATAATCTTTCTAAAGAAAAAGAATTAGAATCAACTGCAATATAATTATTTAATCTAAAATCTTCATAGTATTGAGCTTTACTGTTTGCTCGAATAAACCAATACTTTGTATTACTTGGAATATCAAGTACATCATATTGTTCCAATGTATTTCCTCCTAACAATAGATAATTTGCCGTAGGTTTAGTGTCGCTGGCATTGTGGACAAAATTACTCTTTTCTTTATATTTTCAATCAAATATAATAATTATATATATAATAATTATATATATGAAATAATCATTTTTTTGAAGGAGTACATAATGAAGAAAATTGTTACAATTATTTCTGCTGTGGTTGCAAGTTTGTCATTAGCGGGATGCTCTAGTTCCTCTACTAACAAGAGTAATAATCAATCTAAAACATCCACAGTTAAACCTAAGCCAAAGTATTATTTTGATGGTGAAAAGGCAAGTATCCGTGATTTAGATATAACTATTACAAAAGTTAGGTTTTTTAAGGGATTAACTTCTAAGGACAAAAATCAAATAGCTTTTGAATATATTGTGAAAAATAAGAGTAAAAAGAAATTAGATATCACAACTTCTTGGTTGGCCGTATTCAATGCATATCAAGATAATAAAAATACAGATGGCAAACTAGAAGTTGGTTCAACACCTTTGAACTATGCTGGTAAAATCTTGAATAATCAAAATAAGTCCATAAAAAAAGGTGGAAAACTCGAAGGTGCTATTGCCTATAACCTTGATAGTAATAAGATTCCCGTTACTTTGAAAGCTACCAAAGGTGTTAATGGTCCCAAAATTGGTCAAAAAACATTCAAACTTGGAAAGTTTACAGTTCAAAGTAACAAGCTTGGAGTAAATTAAATTTAGTAGTATAACTGCTGTGCTGAAAAGCACGGCAGTTTTTGTTGAAAAATTATTTAATATTTTACATTACAGCTCTAGTAGCTGTTTTTTCTTTTTCATGCTCTTCAATATACAAGGTGTCACGATATTCATAAGCATCAGGATACTCATTAAAATCAAAGGTTAATTCCTTATGCTTAGCAAGAACTTCCTTGATTTTATTCATAGGTACCTTAAAGTATTCTTTACGTTTATTTACTCGATTAACACGATATTCTTTAAAGTAAGTATGTAAACTAGATTCTAAGCTAAATGCATCTTCACTGAATACTAAAGCATTAACATCAAATTTAAATGGTACAGAAGCATTTCCTAATTCGTTAATGCGATCCATTGGGTCTAATCTACGAGTTACTCCGATTTTATATACATCTTTACCAAATGAACCAATATTAGAAATTATATAAACATAACCAGCTGTGGGGTTAGTTGCTCTATTTTGTAATTTTTCTTTTCTCTCACGAATATCATTAAGTTTATCTTGTAATTCTTGTAATTGATGTTTAAGAGCTAACATCTCAGCTGTATCTGTAGTGTTGCTTAATTTGTCAGTTATGCGATCCTTTGCTTGAGTAAAGTGAGTTTCGTCCTTTTCGTATTTAGCACGTTCTGATGCAATTTCACGTTGTAGTTTCTTTTCCTCACGTTCTCGTTCACGTTGCTCTCGTAACTGTTCTTTTTCTTCTTCTTTTTTCAATGCATATTCAAGCGCAATATGAGTTTCGTCCAATTTGCTATCAAGATAGTCAGGGGTGAGACGAATACCATTTGGTTCATTTAATTTATTCAGCTGAACAAATGAAGTATTTATTCTTTTTTCAATTGTTTCAATATTAGATTTTGTTACCTTGTTAATGGCAGCTTCACATTCACCATTAAAAGAGCGAAGTAATTGTTTTATATTTTTCTTCTGCATGGATTTTCCCTTAGCTGAAGAGCCATTCATGGTCATGGGCTCAAATATTTCGGCTGCTATTTCATTACGAATCATTGTTTTTTGATTAGACCGAACTTCAGTTAGTTTACCTTTATAAGTACTTGAATTCGAAAATTCATAACGTGGTTTATAGAGACCATAGCTTTCGTAATTTATTTCCTCAGACAAGTCTACAATTTGGTTATTTAATTCGTCTACCTTGGTATACAGTGAGTTTATAGTAGTTGTAAGTTGTTTTTCTTTATTCTGCTTAGTATTAATTTCTTTATCTAATTTACTTAATTCAGCATTCTTTTTTTCAATAAGAGCATCTAGTTCAACAGGTTTCATTTGCTGAACGCTCAATTTAAGCTCATTTTCTTTCTTTAAATTAGCATTTTCAGTCTTTAGGTTTATAATTTCTTCTTTTAATTCTCGAACATGAAAAATATCAAAAAAAGAATTTGCTTTATTTAAAGAATCGCTTACTTTTTGGTTTTCACTATTTGAAGATTGGTTTGGAATATTAAGCAAGTTGTTTATTTCAGCAATTGTATGAGATTGAAAATAATCATTCATTTTAGCTTGGCTTGACTTTTTCAAAAGCTGAGTTTTAGTAGCACAATTATTACAAATTATGCCATCTTTTAAAATATATTGTGACGACCATAAGTTTATTTTCTTACTGCATACTCCACAGTGCTTTTGTTTCATTTTTACCTCTTTTAGCATTAAAAACTATGATAAAATTATATATAGCAAGCGTTATCATTTTAAGCGTATTGTTATATTAGCATTCAAGATTCAAATTCGACCCGAGTCTTGAAGGCTTTTTTTCTTTTTAAAACAATAAATCATTGTGTTTTCTAAATAATTCAACCACATCATCATACATGCGTACCGGTATACCATATGCTTGCATGAATTCACTTGGCTCATTAAAACAATCATATTGTCGAGTGGCGTAGTCAAAGATTAGGTTCAACGAATACAAATCTGCTTGATGCTCAACTGGAGTATTGAAGTTCCGATAATAAAACTTGCCAGAATCACCGTTTGCGAAGTGTCCAATTTCATGACCAATTATGAAAGGGAGTTCTTTTTTGTTTTTCCAGTTTAAATTAATGACCATTCTTTTTGAATCAGTAAATGAAACTGATGGGTCTGTGTCTTTGGCGTTATCCACTAGAGCATAGCTTACTCCTCGATCAAAAGTGTAATTCAAAAGATAGCTAATCAAATTTTCCATTCTTTCGCCCCTTTCTAAAATCAGAATCCATTAAGTTTCTGATTACATCAAGGTATTCTTCAGGTACTGGTTGACCATTGTAAGAATAAATATTATCTGTATTAGAAATATCTATATTTTTACGTCCTTCATTGTTAGCAGGCGAGGGATCGTCTGTATTTCCCAAAAGATAATCAGTAGACGTGTGCAGGACTTTAGCTACCTTTTGCAGATTTTCTGTAGAAGGAGTTTTTGTTTTCCAACTATATATTGTATTTTTGCCGAGTCCAGCTTTTTCGTTTAATTCTGTAAGACTATAACCATGTTTTTTTGCCATTATTTTAACGGTATCAAGTAGTGCCACAATAGTATTCCTCCGACTATTGACTAAAATAATTAGACCAAAATAAAAATAAATTGTTACAATTTTAGACTATGGTGGTATTATTAAGTCATCAGGTAATTAAGCAAGAAAAAACTAGCCTATCAATTCAGAAACTTTGGCGAGTAAAGATTGATATAGCAATGCTTTTCTGCTTATTTGTCATGATTATATATTAGACCTTAGTCTAAAATTAATCAAGAACTTGATTAATTTTAGAAAAAAGGTGGCCTTATGGTCGAGCAAGCTTTAGTAAAAAACGCTGAAGAATTAAAGCCTAAATTTCAAGTTGCAAGTAAGGAACATCATACTACCAAGAGGAAAGTAGCTAAATATTGCAATACCAATGAATTTCAATTTAGCAAAGCTATTTCAGGCGATCCAGCAAAAAGATCTCAAGAAATCAGGAAAGCTGCTGCTGAAATTTTGGGAATTGAAATTTAAGTATTAGAAAAAGCCATAGCTCTCAGGCTAGCTATGGCTGCGAAATTAAATTTATTCTCAAATGTATCCTGAAACATCAACTAGAACTTAAATGGTATCGTCTCCCAAACCTGTATCTAGTTCAGCTATTCAACTTTAAAGTGTAGTCCTGCTTAAATCAGTCTGTCCTTACACTGATTAAATAGACTCTATTGAATACACTTCGAACAGCGAACAAATTGTATTCCAGCAGGTTTTGCATCTTATCGTAGATACACCGATTAAAGTCCTCACCAGCTTTATGGTTGAACAGTTATCTGTGAGAAGACAGGTCAGTCAAAAAGTCTTTCAAAAAAATCAACCTTATTTATTTACTTTTGTACGGTAAAAAAGAAATAAAAAAATAATTTAACCTTTAAAAAGGTCATTATTGTTAAATATTCAATTATTGAGCTAACCGTTGCGATAATTTTGCTAATGTTAAGTAGTTACTGGTATTGATATCAAAAATATTTTTTAGATTTTTGACCGGAAAGACAAAAAAGACGGAATTAATTATCCGTTAATTCATCCTTATTGTAGGTGTACAACTATGCCATACATTGAGGGCTTGCCTGATAGTTCCGAAAGATGGGCACGTAACCCTGAAACTGGTAAGGGTGAATATGTTGAAAACATGACCTTTGATGAGTGGAAGAAACAATATGGCCAACAGACTAGAATGGTCACAAGTCTGACAGCAGCAGAAAAGCAAGGCTTAACCAACTATCTTTCATCATGGTCGTATAAGGTTAATGATAAATTACGCAGAGGCTTAGAACTGAGTGATTATGACAAGACAAATATTGCAAATCTTGACTCAGCTTTAAGCAAGTTACCTAAATGTCAGTCTGATAAACCTTTGCAATGCTCACTTAGTTTTTGGAATAAAGATGACTTGGTTGATTTCTTGAAAAAATGGAAACCAGGAGAAGTAGCCGTAGAACCTAGTTATACTTCTACTAGTAAAGGAATTTATAATAACAATGATAACGTTCAGATTATTATTAATAATAGTCAAAACGGTATTGTTTTATCGGATTATGGACTGACTGAAGAAAAAGAAGTATTATTTTGGCGTAATACAAAATTCAAAGTTCTAAAAGGTTATACTAAAGGCGAACAGATTATATTGGAGGTTGACGAAATTGATTAAAAAGAAACCTTATTCAGATTTACGCTGGCACTTACCTGGTGGAGCCAAAGTAATTGGTAGAGATCACCCTAAAACGGAAGAAGAAAGAAAGCAGAGAAGTTAATTAAGTTTGCTAAAAATCTTCCTGATTCAGCCTTTAACAATAAGCACCATAAAAAATTAAGAGAACAAATTAAGGCGGCAAACAAAAAATATGGTTTGCCAGAAGATCAAAATCTATAGTTAGAATTTAAAGTAACAGCTGGTTTTTATTTCGCCCTGAGCATGGCGTAAAAAGGCTTATTTTTTTTATACCTTGAAAGTGGTCGCCCCATGTAAAAGATTGCGAGAGAGTAAATAAGATGAAACGTGAAGAATTAAAAAAATTAGCTTTAACCGATGGACAGATTGACAAGGTCATGGGGTTACATGACGCTGATGTTGAGGCAATGAAAACCAAGACAGATGAGATATAAGTATTATAGGGTAGAAACTGGTAGGAATAGTTTACAACATAAACTGCTCTGAAAAACTTTATTTTTGCTATCGAGCTTATCCAAGTGATATAGTCGCTTTAAGCTAAGTATCTAAAAATGGTACTGCTGCAATGGGATTAACTATTGGTCATGATGATAGTATGTATTGGTATATCTAGTCTGATAAAAAAATTAAGAAAAACGACAATTTAAATTACAGTATTAGACTAAAGAAGAATCATCATATGAGTTATAATGAAGTTGTAGCTCAAGAAGCTACTTTAGCAGAATTTGCTAATAAATATGGGGTTAAATTTGGAAAGATAGGTGATTAGTCTAATGAAAGAACCAACTAAGGATAGAAAAAAGTGGATAGCTAAGCAGTTGAAACAAACACCAGCTGATAATTTTCCTACTGAAGAAGAAGATGATAATCTCAACATGCCTGATTGGTTAGATCAACTAACTGTTGAGGAATTAGATTGGTTATCTAACGAAGACGCAAATTTAGGAAAGTTAGAAGAAATTTATAGCTCAAGATAATTGTATATGTAATTCTAAAATGCTTGATTACTTGAAGCAAGGTAAGTATATTTCAATTGAATGAAATTGCTAGTCAATATAATGATTAATATTGGAATTATATTTTGACCAATATTAATAATGATGGCTAACATTGTAGGTATTAAATTTATTAACACATTAGGTGGTAAGTCCATTAAATATGACAATGTGCAAATTACTCCGAAAGGAATTGAATACTTATTCAGTAATTCAATGATGGAACGTGTCAAAAATACGTTGAAAGATATTAAAGGAACTATTCCTGAATTTTGAAATAAGGAAGATAAGTATGGATCCACATAAAATGTCATTAGTTGAGATTTTAGACAATTTTAGAGCTAGAAAAGTAACTTTTACATTGAAAGACGGTACAAAGCGAACAATTTTTGTTAATGAAATTGAAGATGAATCTGATGATCAACCAGAGTTACTGTTTATGGCAAATGAGCCTAAAGATGATATCTGGATTTCGGATGTAGTTAGTGCGATACCGAGTAGAGGTGTATAAAAACATGCTGAAAAATGATTATGAAACTGTTACATATAAAATATTACAGTATTTTAAAGAATGTCATGATAATATTGTAAGGATTGATCCAGAATAGTTACAAAAGATAATGAATAATGTGGGTTCAGAAAAATTCATCAATGTTTTAAAAGACTTGATAGAAAAGGGCTATGTTGATGAGAGAGCTTTCAATATAGATTTTCAAAATCACATGACAGTAAATATTTTAGAAACTAGTCCTATAACAGATGATGGGTTGTTATTTATCAGAAAACTCTGACATGACAAGATTGTATAAGCTATTAAAAGAAGTCAGAGATTGGCTACCCTTATAATTTAGTAAAAGAATTAAGTAGCTGATTAGCTGCTTTTTATTTTGCCCCAAGCATGGCGTAAAAAGGCTTGTTTTTTTACTGTATAGTATGCTAATTCAAACTTTTAAATAGAAATTTTTTTGATTATATTTAAAAAATGTTGTTGATAATATGTAAGGAGGTGAGAGATATGAAAAAACGGAAAAAGAAAAAAGCTACAGTAGAGATAACCATCAGAATCAACCTCTATTTTGTAGCTTTTGAATATCATATCTCATACGAGAAACAAGACAGGCAAGGAAGGCATTGCCTTCTTTGCCATATCTAAGTTAATTATAAATGCTATGGAGGGAATTTACAATGAAAAACTATTATTACCATCGGGAAAGGCCCCTAAAAAATAAAAACGGTATTGTTAAAACTAATTTTCAATTTTACCCAAAACGGTTGCTATTATTAATATCAATTATGGCAATTATTGGCGGAATAATTTTATGGGCAAAATAAGTGAAGCAAAGAAACGTGCTAATAAAAAATGGAACGATAAAAATAGAGTAAAGCTTCTTCACTTAAATATTTTAAAAAAGCTTGTAATATCAATAATTACAAGCTTTTTTATTACTTTCGCACGGCAAACGCACGGCAAAAAAGATGGCGTTAATTCATCCTTATTGTAGGTGTACAACAGTTCCTTACATCGAGGGCTTGCCTGATAGTTCCGAAAGATTGGCACGTAACCCTGAAACTGGTAAGGGTGAATATGTTGAAAACATGACCTTTGATGAGTGGAAAAAGCAATATGTCGATGGACAGAAACAGGGCTATACTGCTAGTTTGTTAAAACCTAAGCCGTTTCATGATATCAATCTTGATAAGGCTACAGAGCTTGAAATGAGGCAGTATATTACTGATAAATTTGGAATGCAGTTAAAAGAAACCAGTCGTACTAAGTTGTCTAGAACAGCACTTAAAGAAACAATAAAGACTGTTGGACAATTCAGTAATCTGTATGATGCACTGCCAGATAAAATACCAACATTAACAGCATATCCTCCTTCCAAAATGGGCAATACTATTGCTTGTTATTCCTCATATGTTAAAAGCAAAATGCCGTATGAATTTGGTTTAAATGTCAAATGGTTTAAAAGTGAAGCAGAGCTTAAAGACTCAGTAAGTAAAATGGTAAAAAGTCATTGGCTCTCAAACAATTCGGATGCAAATCATGTGATGCTACATGAGTTTTCTCATCATATTGATAGACAGCTTTCAAAACTATCAGGCAGTGATTTTTCTACCGCAATATTTGGCAAGATGAAAGAAGATTCAAAAACTATTGACATTAAAAAAATAAGTGATTATGCTTACAGTAGTTATATGAAATCAAATAGTTTAGCAGAACCATTTGCAGAGATAATGGCAGAAGCATATGGATCAACGCCTGGAAACCAAGCAAAAGAGTTCAAAGCTTACTTTGAAAAAATGGCACTGGAGGTAATAAACAATGCTGGACATACCAAAGGGATATAAATACTGGCACTATACTGACAGTGGTGCGGTAATAGAAAAAAATGCTCCTAATTGGGTTAAAGAAGAATTTGATGAATATCAAAAAACAATGAATCAATCATGCAAGCCCAATGAAAATGGAATAATTAAATATATTTAAGCAACTGTTCTAGTTGCTTTTTTTGTACTCAAAATTTGCCCTGAGCATGGCGTAAAAAGGCTTATTTTTTATACCTTGAAAGTGGTCGCCCCACGTAAAAGATTGCGAAAGAGGAAATAAGATGAAACGTGAAGAATTAAAAAAATTAGCTTTAAACGATGAACAGATTGACAAGGTCATGAGCCTACATGGCGCTGATGTTGAGGCAATGAAAGCTAAGACAGATGAGCTAGGCAAGATCAATGAGTCGCTACAAAGCCAAATTGCAGAGCGTGACAAGGATTTAAAGACGCTCAAAAAGCAAACTGGTGACAATGAAGGAAGTTCACAACTGGCAACACCGAAACTTATTATTGCTCACTCAACCGCTACACCAAATGGAGAAGCCTGGGCTATTTCCCGCAACATGAAAAATGGCATCAATGTTAGCCAGACTTACGTGCATTTGGTAATTGACGACAAAAGCATATATCAAGTGGGAGAACTTGGATATGTAGCTTGGGGTGCTGGTAGTCCTGCTAAAAGTTTGGCACCAGTCCAGATTGAATTGTGCGAGTTCAGCAATCACAGACGAGCCCTAAAAGCCTACAAACACTATGTAAACTGGCTCAGATGGTCAGCTAAAAAGTATGGCATACCATTAGCTCTAGACACTAATTCATATCGTGGCATCAAAACCCACTCTTGGCTTGTGCAACATGGCTACAGTAATACAGACCATACTGACCCTTGGCAATACTTGCCTAAAATTGGCATATCAAAAGCCAAGTTTGCTAAGGATTTGACCAAAGGTTTTAGCGGGCTAAATATTGCATTAACTAAATAGTTGATGTATACTTATATACGAATGTAATATGAATTAAATTTTTATCGCATGATTTAATTCCTTTTTGAAGTCACTCTATGTAAAACTAGGGTGGCTTTTTTTAAAAAAATAGTTGACAGTACACGTTATGTAGTGCGTTATATAATATGTAAAGAGGTGAGAGATAGATGGCAAAGAAGCAAAAAAGACTTCAACAAGAATCAAATGAAAAAATTGCTAAAGCCTTTTGTAAATAACCAAAAGATGTGGAGCTAAATTCCACTCTTTGCTATCTATTATAACATGACTGATAAAGAAAAAAGTACTATAGATCAGCAATAATTGCTATCTTGCTTGGAATAATATTATTCGAAATTGGTGAATTATTATGACTTTAAGTGAAGCAAAGAAACGTGCTAATAAAAAGTGGGACGAGAAGAATAAAGACCGAAAAAAATATTTAGTCTACAGGTCACAAGCCAAGAGTTTCATTCGTCGCTTTGCTACCAGCGAGGATTTAGACGAAGAGAAATACGGCACTTTAGAGTTCGATAAAGAACAAAATTGTTGGATACTATAACCAGACATTATTGATGAATTAAACTTTATAAAAAAGACGCCTAGAAATTAATCTAGGCGTCTTTTTTATAAAGTTAAGACCGAAAACATCGGAGTAAAAGTATTATACATCTTTTTGATTTTTTTGCAAAAAATCCTTGATAAATTAAAAAAGTCACCCGCTTTTTTAACTTAATTTAACGCGTAAAGCATCAGTTAATAACTTTGAAAAGTTAACTCCTGCTTTTTCACCTTTAATGGCTAAATCTCTTGGGATAGTTGTATTCTTTTTAACAGTCGCTGGTTTAGTGATTTCTCTAGCTTCTTCCATATCGGCTAAAATATATGTGACAATTTTATTAGGATTGTCTTTTTTTACTTTTTCAATTGGACTATTAGTATATAGCTCATTTGAAGCAATCAAAATAGATTCTAAGCCCTCTTTACCACTGGCAATAGCTTCAGAAATACCTTTTCCCTCTCCGATAGCACCTGGCACATCTGGAAACGTTACAGTATATGTACCTTTTTCATTTTCAGAATCATCTAGTACCGCAGGATATGTATAAAATTTTTCTTTGTAGTATTTTGTCCCTTTATACATTTTAATTTTACCTCTCTTTTTATTTTTTATTAACAATATTATACGCATTAGTACGCATATAAGTCAATAAAAAAAAACAGTTATGACTGTCTTTTTAAGTAATTACTTACTATCAAGCATTCTGACGATTGATTTATACGTCCCAATGCTAATACTATCTTTCAAGTGAGTGTAGGGAATAGAAATCATTTTTCCGGATTTATTCTTATAGATATGGTGGTCACCAGTTGTATGATGCTCTTCATATCCCTTTTTCTTAATTAAGTTAATGATTTCTTTGGCGCTATGTTCCGTCATATTTTTCCTCCTTTAACGTGCATAATTATTTTTTATTCACAAATAAACAATACGCCTATATACGTATTTTAGCACAACAAGGAATTTATGCAATTGGTATACTTTGTGAAATTGTATTTTGGACGAAAAAAGGAACCCTATAAAATTAGGATTATTAAGTGTGAAACATGATAATTTCACAAAGTTTTATCATGGGCAATTATCAGCCTTGACTTAGTAGTATTTTTTAGGTATTTCCGATAATGCACATTATGTAAAGTTGGTACTGGTCTAGTTATAGTAATCTGCTTTCTAATGCTTCAGTTAAAATTTTAGAAAAATTAATTTTTTCTTTTTTTCCTAAATCCACCAAATATTCTGGTAAGGATACTGTTTTTCTGACTGTCTTTGATGCCCGTTTTCTATAATCTTTAATATTGACAGGTACAAGTGTTGTGATTGCTTTTTTAGCCTCGGCAGGAATGTCAACTTCATTAAGCGGTGTTGCTTTCGGATAGTTGGTGGTATCAGCTAGCATACAGCCAATTAAATCGCCTGCCATATAGATAGCATTATCTAAGCTGGTTCCTTGTGTCGCTAGACCTTTTTCCCCTAAATCTGGAACAAAAACATTATAGCCTTTTTCAGCAGCCCAAATAACTACTGGATATGTTAATAGATCTTTTTCTTGCATAATTTTTTACACCTCTATTTTTTAAAGGATAACAGATATAGCAAAGAAGGCTTATTTTAAGCCTGCTTCTTTCAGAATTGCGTCTTGCGTGATTCTTTGCCGCCATGAATGGGAACTGGAACTGAGATATTTTTATTTTTGTTATACATTATTAAATGTGAGGTTCCATTCTTGCGTTTTTTCACAAAACCGTTTTTCATCAACAATTTTACTATTTGTTGTGGTTTCATTGTCATATCTGTTATTCCTCCCTTCTCAACTTTATATAACTTTTATACGTAATTTACGTATAAAAGTCAATAGGACTAAAAATAAAGTTTTGATTTTTTGATGTGTTATAATGGTCAGCACTCTTACTATCTTTAATTGGTCGAGTTATTTTTACATTGAAAAATAAAAGCCATTCAGGAAGTAACGTGAGTGGCTTTTTTGTGCTTAAAATTACGTTTAATTTTAATTTGTTAAAAAATCTGGTTTTTGCAAATTACGAAGTAAATTTACTAATGAAAATTTAAAAAAAGCGCTTTTTTACAAAATATTAAATAAGCACTCTGGGAGTAATTCCTGGAGTGCTTATTTTTCATGTATAAAAATATAAATTAATTGTCAGATATTATTTACAATATACGCTCGATAGTGTGTTATATAATATGTAAGGAGGTGAGAAATAGGTGGCAAAGAAAAAGAAAAAAATGCTTCAACAAGAAACTCAAGCTAAAATTGCTAAATATACAGCAATAGCAGCTTGGTCAGCCCCAGTAGTTGAGTTACTAAGGCTTATCAGAAGTCTTGTAAAAGCATTTTTGAAATAACTGAGTAGTGAGGATAAGTCCTCACTACTTTGTCATCTAAATAATAACATGAGTGATAAAGAAAAGAAATATTATACATCTGCATTTTTGGCAATTATTATAGCAATAATATTATTTACGATAAGAAAGGTTTTATTTTAATGAACAAATTGACTGAAGCACGAGAAAAAGCCAATCGAAAGTGGGATAGCAAAAATAAAGAGCGCAAGCGCTATTTAAATAAACGCTCGACTGCTAAAAGTTTTATTCTAAATTTAGCCACTCAAGAAGACTTGGAAACCATTAAGAAATATGTGGCACAACGCGAAAATGAATTGAACAAATAAAATAAGCCACTATGGACTGCTGTTTGGGATGGTTTATTTTTTCTTTGTAACTAATTTTATAATTAATTTAAGATTGATTGTAAGAACAAAAAATAGTTTACAAATAAGTTTGCAATGTGTAGAGTTAGATGTAGAAATTAGTATTTTTCTAAGTTCTAAGGGAGGTATATTAGTATGTTTACTGAATTGAACATTATAATTAAAAAAGCTACTAAGCTTTTAAGTGTATCTTATAATAGAACAGGACATAATTACAGCCATAATAAAACACCTTTAAAGGCTCCTATAGGGGGTTTTATTGAACAAGACTGGATTAACGTAGGAAATGATTTAAGACGTGGAATTTTAGATTATGGGACATCAAAATTTAAATAATGAGTCAGGAACAGAATATTAACATTAAAGCTGATCAAACTTTGAATCAGAATGAGGAAGGGCAAGAGCTTGACAAAGAAATTATTAAGCAAGTTGAAAATTCTGATATTCCAAAGGATGAGCAGGAACATATCATTGCGGCAATGTCGATGTATTCAGGTCCAATTCCTCACCCGAAGTTGTTAGCTGGATATGAGGCACTTTATAAAGGAGCCGCAAAAAAGATTATTGATAATGGTATTGCAGAGTCTGAGCAACGAAGAAAATTAGAAGAAGAACGTCAAAGAAGACGTGGAAGGTTAGCTTGGGTTAGTTTGATTATAACAGGTTGCTTTGTTCTCTTTTTTACTATAGGTGCAGTTTATTTAATTATGAATGGACATCCTTATTTTGGTGGAGCATCAGGACTAATATCGTTTTTTACATTTATGGGTTCTATATCTAATAATATTGATACGTTATCGGGAAATGACGATTTAACTAACAATAAGGATCACGATAATATTGACTAAAATTAAATGCCATTCAGAATAGATTCTGAGTGGCTTTTTTGTGTGCTATAAAACTTGCTAATTCAAGCTTTTAAATAGAAAACATTTCAGAATATGTTGGACAACGTAGGATTGAATTAAAAGCATAGTGTGATGCTCGCCAAAATGTTCGCCGACTTTGTAATTAGTTGTTATTAATTATGATCAATCAATTTATAAATATTGATATTTCAGTGATTGTGAGATGGTTAAATTATTTATTTTTAATAAATTAGACTGTACTCTCCTTAAATATGTTTAAAAAGCTTGTAATATCAATGATTACAAGCTTTTTTATTACTTTCGTACGGCAAAAAAGACGGCGTTAATTATCCGTTAATTCATCCTTATTGTAGATGCACAACTATGCCATACATTGAGGGCTTGCTTGATAGTTCCGAAAGATGGGCACGTAACCCTGAAACTGGTAAGGGTACGTATGTTGAAAACATGACCTTTGATGAGTGGAAACAGCAATACGTAAATAATTTGGGCAACAGTTTAGAGAATCACGCAAAAGAGGCTAAACCAAAAAAGGATGGCAAATATGAATGGAACGAACTTAATGTTGAAGGGTATAATAAACACGTAAGAGGTACAAAAGAATTTGATAATTATGCTAAAGGTCGTAAACGGCCAATAAGTGAATTGACTATATCTTATGAAGAAGCTCAAACAATGATAAATAAATATGGAAATTTATCAGAGAAGTCCTTTAGAAAACAAGTATTTTTTACCTCAGAAACGTATGTTGGTAAATGGGCAGACATAGACGGGAAATTATACTATACCAAGGAAGGCAGAATAAGTTATACTAAGCGTAAAGGTTGTCATTTAACACCACAAAAGCCAAAAGGATTAATAATATAGAAGGTGAATGATTTGGATCCTAGAAAAATGACGATTAAAGAAATTGATCAACATTTTTATGGTAGAAATGTTGAGTTTATTTTAAAAAATGGTAGACATAAGACGATATTTGTCCAAGATATTTTAAACGAAGATGATGATGAACCTGAATTGGTTTTTGTTGGAGATACTTATGAAAATCAGGTTTGGATTTCGGATGTAGTTAGTGCAGTACCAGCATAGGTAGAGTAATGAGTAACAACGATTATTTTACAATTGCTTACAAAATATTGAGTTACCTAAAATATTGCTATGAAAATGGTCAAGATGCAGACCCTAATATATTGAAAGCTGATACTTTCGATTATATCTCAGCAATAATTCATTCGCACGCTACAGATGCTAAGTGATGATGGCTACATTAAAGGACTTACGTTTTCACCAGTGTTAGATGGTGGCATATTGCTAGGAGGTGGCAAAGCCACTTTTTGTTTTATACTTCCTAGTATTGTCTGCGTCATACCACGACACTTGTGCTTACCAACAGTTGCCGCGTTTTTTAAAATACGCCATATTTATTTCCCCTTTAAAATTTGCTAAAATAGGGTAGACAAAAAAAGCTTTGGCTAATTGTTTACATGTGAAGTCTTTAAGAATAGTTTTCCAGACGAGTTCTTAAGGGCTTTTTTGTTTTATTCGTAATCGGCTAATTCCGTTGAAAAATTTGCACGGACCCCATATTGCTACACCAAAGTTCAATACGATCTTTTTTATTATCTATCTCCTTAGGTTGCTTTCTATGATATTTGTCATCGTAAATTGGAACATTTTTAGGATAAAATGTAATAGCATAATTGATTGCTCCGACATTTTCACTAGCTCCAAAGAAGTGATTATTTTTAGACCATTTTAATTTAGCACTTTCGTATCCCTTACCAGAGGCAGATTTGACAGTAATATATTTTCCATGAAAAGTTTCAAATTTAGTTCTTCCATCTCCACTAAATTCTTTTATTTGATGTTTTGTGATTTTTAACTTAAATATCGGATGTTTAGGATCTAACTTATACCAAGTAATACCTCTACCATCATAAGCATTGTGCATTCCTGCAACTTGCTTCCATTTACCTAATAAGCTAGTGTAGTCTCCCTTTTTAATTTGTTTAAAGTTTATTTTTGAAGTGCTATTGTTTGTAGCTACTGTGGCATTAATTATAGTGCTACTAGTAGTTATCAGACCTAAACCCATTAATAGGGTACTGAATGCTGCAGTTACTATCTTTTTCATAATTAATCTCCCTCTAATCTGCCATAGGTTGAAGCTATGGGCAGAAAATTTAATGTTTTACATTACAGCTCTAGTAGCTGTTTTTTTAATGCTCTTCAATATACAAGGTATCACGATACTCATTAAAATCAAAGGTTAATTCCTTATGTTTAGTAAGAACTTCTTTGATTTTATTCATAGGTACCTTAAAGGATTTCTTGCGCTGGCTAGCAAAAAAAGTAATCACCTCTCCTTAGCTTAATCCAACAAGTTGGATTGCATTATCCGAGGGTGATTACCTTGACTGATATAATACTTATATTAATTAATAATACTACTGTTAGTCGTTGCTATCAAGTGATAGCCAGCGCAAGGAGCGCTCGTCCCTTGACAGTCCGAGCGCCCTGCTTTTGCTTGGAGGAAAACATGAAATAAGGAAAAATATGAAACATGAAGAATTAAAAAAATTAGCTTTAACCCGATGAACAAATTGACAAGGTCATGAGCCTACATGGCGCTTATGTAGAAGCAATGAAAACCAAGACAGGTGAGCTGGGCAAGACCAATAAATCTTTACAGAGTCAGATTGCAGGCCAATATAAAAACGTTTAAGTTACCGTCATTTGATAGCTCCACACTTAGGAGTTATATTACCCTTAGTAGGGCTTCTTTTTATACAAAAATATAAATTAATCACTTTAATCTCCTTAAATACTTTTAAAAAGCTTGTAATATCAACGATTACAAACGGTAAAAAATTAAAAATGCACTGTTTTGAATAATAAAGCGACTTTTTAAGTATAGTTTATTTTGGTATTAACAATTGCTCTATAATTTCCTATCTTTAAGTTGCGACTTATGTTAAACTATAATTGTTCAACTAGAGATTTATTTCTATTTATCGATTTCCTTATTGATAAATTTGAACATAGCTACTAAGAGAATGGTCTCTCTTAGTAGTTTTTTATGTAAGCTAAAAATTATGCAATCAAGTATCTATTTTTCTACTATTAGTAAATTTAGGCGAGGGTAAGTTGGCTAAATAATGCTGCAACTAAGCGAAAACCTAATAGAAAATAGCATTAACGATAAAAGAATTGCGTTGATTATTGGAACTAGACTAAAGTATTTCCCATTTTTGGGAAAAAAGTGAGTTTAATTGCAACTATATGGTAAAAAGCTTATAAATATTTATAGATGATAACAACAAAGAAGAGTTTGGTTTCTGTTGTATATAAATTAGTGTACTATGAAAAGAAAAATAACAATGAACAAAATTTATGAATTTAAAAAATCAAAGGGTAATTGGACAATTAAAACAAAAATCGATTTGAGACCAAAAATAATAATTAAAACTGTAATAATAAGTCTAATTATTGCCGTAGTAATTGAAAGTATTATCAATTATAAAGTATTATAAGAAAAACTTTTAAAAATAAAAAGGTGTTCTTAACATTGGTTTTATGGAGGAATTAACAGAAACTAGAAAAAGAGTAAGCAGAAAGTGTATTAGTAAGATAAATATTCTACTGTAAAAGTCATCGTTTCATCTGGAAGCAACTTCTTATCTATAATTCCTTGATATTAAAAAGCCCACAAGATTATTTCTTTTCGGGCTTTTTTTATTTTAACGCTCACTTAATCTAACTATTGTATTTATTGTGGAAAATTATCTAAAAAGTTACTGTATTGCAGGTAGATATTAAATAAGTTTGACATAATCTATTTTTAAAGCAGCATTATATGAACTAGTAATTTGATATGAGTAATTAAAAATATTAGCTTGCCTTAGTCCCCACACCAAGGCCTATAATACCTAAAAAGTATGATTAAAAAGATATTGAGGAATAAAGACATGGAAAAAGTGAAATTAAATAATGGAGTTGAAATGCCACTTTTAGGCTTTGGAGTTTTTCAAATTACTGATGCAGAAATGGTGGAAAAATCTGTCTTGTCAGCACTTGAAGCAGGCTATCGCCTGATTGATACCGCAAGTTCTTATGGGAATGAAGCAGCAGTCGGACGAGCAATTAAAAATAGTAAGGTATCACGGGAAAATTTATTTATTACCACTAAGCTTTGGGTATCCGATACAGGATATGAAGCAACTAGAAGAGCAATTAAAGAGTCGTTAAATAAATTACAATTGCAGTACCTTGATTTATATTTAATTCATCAGCCATACGGTGATGTCTATGGTTCCTGGCGTGCAATGGAAGAAGCATATAAATCAGGTATAATTAGGGCAATTGGAGTTTCAAATTTTGAGCCAGATCGTATTTTAGATTTAACGTTGTATAATGAAATAAAACCAGCTATTAATCAAATTGAAATTAATCCATGGATGCAACAATCTAAGGCAGTTAAATTTTTAAAAGAAAAAAAGATTCAGCCAGAAGCTTGGGCTCCTTTTGCTGAAGGAAAAAATGAACTTTTTAGTAATTCTTTGTTGACTAAAATTGGTCTACAATATCATAAATCAGTCAGTCAGGTTATTCTACGATGGCTAATTCAAAGAAAAATTGTGGTTATTCCGAAATCTGTTCATAAAAAAAGAATAATTGAAAATAGTAATATTTTTGACTTTGAATTAACAGCTAAAGAAGTTACATTAATTAATTCTTTAGATCAAAAGAAAAGTCAATTCTTCGATCATCAAGATCCAGCTGCGGTACAACGTATTTATGATATGATACAAAAAGTAGATAAAAAGGGGTAGTTTGTGAGTATTAATGAAATTAGTAAAAAGTTTGTCTTATCAAAAGATACGTTACGCTATTGGGAAAAAATGGGGTTACTGCCAGCAATTAAGCGCGATGAACACGGCTATCGCCAATATAGCGAAATAGATCAAAATTGGATTTTTTATATTAAAGTTTTACGTAATGCGGGGATGCCTGTATCCAAACTAAAAGTATTCCTATTCAATTATCGTCAAAAAGAAACAGCGCAAAAACGGTTGAATTTACTAATTAAGCAACGTGAGCAATTAGAGCAACAACAAGCCCAGCTTCAAAAAACAATAAATTATTTAAACTATAAAATTGACCATTTTGATGATAAATTACTTACTTATGAAAAAGAAAAATTAGCCTATGAACGAAAAATATAGTTTATTTTTACTTAATCAAGAACTACATAATCTTTTTAGCTGGAGTTCTGCTAAAGTAGTTCGAACAAAAAGATTATTATTTCAAATAAATCAAGGCTTTGATCTAAAACAAAAAAATAATCTACCTAATCGACTTTACCTAGCTGACTTAGAAGATACAGCTAAAGATGTATACATAACACAAGGAATAGCACAAACATTAGAGCCACAAGACATTATCGAAATGAAACACAATTTATATAATAATATAGATACTAACTAAGATACATGCATTTACCTGATTTAGTTAACAGTAAAGATAGACCCCCATTTTTAAATCAGGAATCAGCAATCTTAATCAAGTCGTGGTGCAAAACACCAAAAGAAGTTTATCGTTTTGTTCAGATTATTTTGAATGCCAAAAAAGCAGTAACTAAAAACATGACTAATCAAGGCTTTGAAGCTTACACAGGCTTGTTAGACTTAGAAAATTTAACCGATGAAATGCCAAAGTGGTTACGTAATTACTTTAACCGAATCCCTACAGTAGACACTGATTCGAGTAAACGCATTACTAATTACGAAGGCTATTTATATACAGCAATGGTTAATAATCTAAATAATTATGTACATTCTGCACTGTCGTCTCAAGAGTAGACTTATTTCCCACATCAAAGTAAGACCAGTTAAGTTTATCTTCAAAATCATCAAAGTTAGGTGTCTTTCCTAAAAGGTAATCAGTTGAAGTATCAAATAAGTTTGCTATTAACGTAAGCATTTTTATATCGGGTTCCCTTAACCCATATTCATAATTAGCATAAGTTGACAAGCCTATTTTTAACCTTTTAGCCGTTTTTGTTTTTGTCCATCCCTTTTCTAAACGTCTTTTTTCTAGTCTTTTACTAAAAGTTGTCATAGTTTCCTTCTTTTGTACATATTTATTTTCATTTTGAGTATATTCGAATATATGATATTCGTAATGAATATAATTGTTGTCAATGAGTGTATATTTCTACTTGATATTTTAAATTTGTGTAGTAAGGTTGAATATAATATTGATACATAAATTGAGAATATTTGGACTAAAGTGATAGAATAAAAAACATTTTTCTTTAACTTTTTTAAGCAGTTCAACAACCAGTAAACTTAAATATTTTACTGTTATTTTAGTAAACGGAATAATCTTTGGTTTGTGTCATGAGCCAAAACTAGATTGGTGTACTTTAGTATATACAATTTGTGGTATAATTTTAGCTTACGAATATACACAAACAAAAGACTTAGCCTATCCCTATTTTACACACCTAATCAACAACTTATTGGTCATGTTTGCCACACTTTAATTATTTGATAAAATCAGTAATTCTTAAAAAGTACATGATATAATTAACAATATTTTTAAAAAAGGAGAACAGCTTATGATTACTCCAGAACAATTAGATCAAGCCATTTTAAATATGGATATTTGCGAACTTGACAAAAAAATAATGAATATTTCCAATCCGGATGAAGCAAAGTTTTGGAGCACAATTTATGACCGAAACTTGCAATTAAATCAAAAAGAAATTATAAATAATAAGGAATTTATCAGATGACGCCAGCGTTCTATGTGTTTGCGGGAAAATATATAACGGCTCTATCAAATGGGCATAAGAATGTATTAAAGCTGATTGTCAAGCACTACACCAAACTTCACTGCAACAATCCTTGTTACAGCAACAACTTAATAAATCAAGAGGGCTAGATCGTTAAAAGGACAGATTTAATGCCCTTTTTTGTAACTTATATTAAAGCACTTAGTTTAACTAAGTGCTTTTTTTAGAAAAAAGAAATTAAAAAATGGAAAAACAAAGCGACAAAGCAAAGAATTGATAAAACAACTATTTCTGATTTAATGAAAGATGTACAGAAATATTTTACTTCTCCAGAAAAATTTATAGAATTGGTTAATTTTTTAAATAATTTCCCGCATTATTCAATGAAAAATGCTTACTAATTAATAGTCAAAGACCTGCAGTTGTAGCTGTAGCAAGCTTTAAAAAAATTGAGGATTTGGGATATGCAGTCAAAAGAGGAATCAAAGTTCTCGTTCCCTTTGAGTCCAAAACTTTTATGCGCAATAAAAGCAAGGTGCCCGTTAAATATGCGACAGCCGCAGAAAAAAGCAAAATTAAAAAGGGACAAATTTTCGTCTATAAGGAGCTTAGATTTGTTCATGGTAACGTATTTGACGTTACTCAGACCAATATGCCCAAAGAAAAATATCCAGAAATGTATCCTAACCGGCATTTAGACTTTGACATTAATAATCCGATTGATAAGACTAAACTTGATCAGCAGCTGGATAAATTTGCTCAAAAATTAGGGTATTCAGTTAATAGAACTCTGCCTGAAGCCGACTACAGTAATACTTTTGGAATTGCAAAGGGGGGTTACCGTGCCGTCAAAAAAGGGAATATACCTCAATCCTAGCAATACTGGGAATGAAATGACGACGACTCTAATGCACGAATTAGGGCATGCACAATTGCACAGCCTGTCTGGTTCTAAAACCAAAGATTTATCACGGCCACTACAAGAGCTACAAGCTCAAATGACTTCTTATTTAGTGGCCCAAAACTATGGCATTGATAATCGGGAGTACACTGTAGACTACATTGCTGGCTAGACAGACAACGGGAAAAAGCTTGACCAATTAAATCCAGAAATGCAAGCAAAAATTCTTTCAAATACCACTAAGGCTGCCGTTGCATGATCAATTTCATCGAAGAGCAGGAATTTGAAAAGAATATTGAGAAGCATACGACATCACAACCACTTTCTCAACTAGAATTGACAACAATATATAATCAATATAAAGGAGGACAAGAGAAAGAAGAAGAGTTAGAGCTTTAATCTATTTTGTTTAACTTTGCCTTGCCTGTACCAATATTTTATATTTATAATAATTAAATTAAAAAAATATTGACTTTTAATTCGATACATATCATAATATTGGACATACTACATTATTGGAAGTTAATAAAATGGAAAAAAGAAAAGTTATTACTTTAATGTCAAGTATGATGTTATCAGCAGTTTTCCTCACTGCCGCTAAAACGCAAACTGTAGCTGCCGATTCTGTTGAATCTGCCAATAGTGAAAAAGTTACTGATAACACAGTACAAGCCTCTAATAAAGGAGCAGAAGCAAAACAGGCTGCTATAAACACAGCACAAGCTTCTAATAGAGAAGTTAAAGTAAAACAGGATATTAAATTAAAGCTGGACAAGTTCCTGATGAAGCCGTTAACCCATTATTACGCTCGATGGCACATACAGCAAGTACAGGATATTTTCCAAAAGAAAAAGAAAAATGGCGCGTAATAGATACAACTACTGGTTCTAATGGATACTTAATGCAAAGCAATAAAGGGCATTATAGATACGTTGTAACTAGATCTCCCACACAAACAGTTTTACATGTAATGAAACAAGGTTGGGGAGATGCTATGAGTAAGGGCTTTGGATTCGGGCATAACTGATGAAAGTGGTTTTATATGAACAAAGAAAAAAGTGAAACTATTTTATTTAATGAAATAAATTATTGTTTACAAGGCATCATTACGACAAAAGAAAGAAAAATATTTCTTAATATAAAAAAGCGTTTAGAAAAAAAAGAATATTTTCCTGCTATAGTTAATTCTCTCAAAATGGAACTAACTCCTCTTGCTATTCGACAAGAGTTATCAGATAACGGAAGAAAGATTTATCGATTATTACTTGATCCACAATTCCCTGCAGACAAGGGGTTGGGCATAGGATTAGCAACAATTTTTGGTGGACATGTAGGCTAAGTATTAACATTTATTGTATAAACAGAATATCAACGATTGAAACCTAACAACAGTTAGGTTTTTTGCTTGGCTAAAAAATGCTCTATTTTGAGACATTTTACCGAAACTTTAGGCAATTTTAGCAGTTTCATTAATTTAATTCTCTGTTGTTCTGAGAAAAATAGCTACGATATTGTAGCAATATGCAATTATTTATTGGGGCAAAAGTTGTCGATTAGAACAAGAACCAATGACCCAAAAGCAGTTGGCAGCTATGTACGCTAAACAGCAAGACATAATTCAAGATGAAGGTCTAGAACTTTAACAGATATACGCTTCGCATTAAGATACTTCCATAAATGGAATAAATATTTCCAAATATGGTATAATATATTTAGGAAATAATTTTAGAAATGAGCATTTTAAAATGAGCGCAACAATTACAAAACTACTGAATAATAAACACGTTTCGGTAAGGGAAGTTGCCGAAAAGAGTCACGTTTCAGAAAGTACACTAAGAAAAGCAATTGCTAGGCCTATTGAAGCTTGGTCAATCAGAATTCTTGACGCCTTTGCGGTCGGTTTAGATAAAAGAGCGGGTGATTTATTAAACATGTTAAAACCACAATCATATAATTTAGAAATTGATGATGACGCGCAGACCATTCAGGGCGTCTTTATACCAGATAAAGAAATGTATTTTGAAATCCGGGGAGTAGTAGAAGCTAGTCATTTAGAGGGCTGGAACCCCACTAAGGAGGATATTCAAGCCGTTCTGGACGGAGTTGTAAATCCTGATCCAGAAGAAGTTAAGGAAATTGCTGCAATTTGGGATAGTAACAATGAGTGACTGGATACAAGATACGCTGTACCCTAACGGCGTTTTGAAAAACAAATATCATATTCGGGATCAGCAAAAGCTTGAACAAGTAGAATATCTTCAAGCAACGCGCAGAGCAGCAATTTTTCTCCACTCCAAGCCCCAAATTAAAAATATTCAGGATATAAAAAAGGTTCATAAAATCATGTTTGGCCGTTTATATGATTGGGCCGGAAAATACCGACCGGGTAATTTCCAAAAAAACGGTTATGATTTTTTTGACCATTCAAGATTTGGGTATGCGGAAACCAATATTAATAGCATCATGCATAATCAGCCCGAAAAGAGGGCTTTAGCAGCTGAGGATTACACTAAACTATTAGATGAAATCAATTTTATGCACCCGTTTAGAGAGGGCAACGGTCGGAGCTGTAAAGTTTTTCTTTCTGCCTATGCAGCAAACCATGGCCAAGTGATTGACTACCCACGAAAAAATGAAGAGATGATCCAAGCGCAAATAGACGCTGATGTGGGACGAATTGCGCAATTAATTAAGATTCAAAATATGCCTAGCCGAGAGAATGCTTTTACTATATTAGCTAATAGGTATGGCAAAGAACAACAGGCGTTAGATTAAGATGAAGGCCTTGAATTAGATTAAAAAGCAGGATAAATCAATTGAAGTATGAAGACAAATTTAGGCTAACGCCTGAAGAAAATAGACGCTTTGCCAAAACCAATCTAACCAAATTGGTCTTCACTAACTCACGCTTTGAAGGCCTGACTACCACCATGCCGCAAACCCAGACAATCATTGATGGCCTGGGTGTTGACGGCCTTCCAATCGATGATATTAATATTATTGTTCAACTTAAGCGTGGCTGGCAGTTTGCCATCAATGAAAAAAAGCCCCTAGACTTAAACTTTAAAAAGAAGATTAATAAGATTGTTGCACGCGATACGGCGGCCTTTCCAGGATATTTGCGTAATGGATCATGCGGGGTGGAAACTTACCGAGGTGAGTTTGAACCACCTATGATTGAAGAGGGCCAAGAACAGGAGTATTTAAAGCAGCTGCTAGCCAGTAATCATACTGCTACCGATAAGGCACTAACCCTGATGTATCACAATATGCGCCAACAAATGTTCTACGATGGCAACAAGCGGACCGCCACAATTGCGGCTAACAAGATAATGATTGATAACGGAGCCGGTATGATTAATGTGCCGCTTGACAAATGCCCACATGGCAGAAAAAGCTGGCTGATTATTACTTTTCAAATGACATGACCGACCTTAAGGACTGGACGTATCAAAATGGTATTTCTGGTATGGAGCCAAACTTGCAGGCGCGGGCGGAACATAAAAGTCAGGAATTATCCGCTAATGAAGAAAAAGAAACTATTGCCGAATTCAAAAAAATGCTCAAAGCAGCTGCATGGAGCAAACAGGGTGAAGGAGAGCATGGTAGACAAACACATGATAGCCAAGCTGAACTTGCCAAAAAATACGCTGAACAACAGGAAAAAGAGCAGCAGGAACTGGGCAACGATGGACTTGAGCTTTAGTTGGCCCAAAATATTAATTTAATTAAGAAGGTATCACAATGGAATACGGGGGAAAATTAGCCGCAATTACAAACCTAAAAAACAAGATGGATACTTACAGACCATTATCCCCGCTTGAAGTTAAGCAACTCGAGCAAAATATCAGAATTGAACACGTCTGGTCTTCTGCTGCAATTGAGGGCAACACAATGACCGAAGCCGAAACTGCCGAGATTCTTAACGGCGGGCTCGGCGCAACTATTCATGGGAAAACCATTAGGGAAACGCTGGAGATTATTAACTTAAACGAAGCGTACAGTTATATTCTGGATTTGGCTGTTTTCGAAGATACAAAACAAAATCATTTATTTACTCAATACAAACCTTAAATCCGAATATATTAAGAAGGCAACTTTTAAAAAGGTTAATACTAATAAAGAGATTTCTACACTAATTAATGATTTCAAATTAATCGAAACTAATTATTTTAACTTACTTATTCAAATTGTTTCTGATTTTTGTATGGCTGCATTTTCGACATCTTTTGTACTGAAGATTAATCTTTTACTAGGAACAGTCTTTATTATTTTTGCTATACCCCAAATATTTATCCCAAATATTTTTCAGCCTGTCTTGTTACGACGTTCAGCCAAATGGTCGAATAATAATAGCGATTTTGTTGAACAAATACGTGATTTAATGGGTGGTCGGGATACCGTACTGCGTTATTGTGCATTTGCTCCAGCTTTCAAAAAAATTAAGCAACAGCTCTCTGTAACAGAGCGGTCTCATCAGAAAATGAATAACTCTAGAATAGATGTTCAATTAATATCTTGGATATGGTCCATAATTGCTCTATTCGTACCAGTTGCTCTAGGATTTTTCTTAATGAACACTGGCAAACCCGTTACGATTTCAATCATTCTATCTATTTATTTAGCAAGCAGTCAGGTAATGCAGCCTTTAAGAGAAGCTATAAATGACTTTGCTTCTATAAAAACAACCAAAATGATTAGAAAGACAATTGAACAAACACTTGCAAGTGAAATTGATCAATTTGATGAAAAATTTGAAATCAATACTAATACTTCACCAATTTTAAAAAAGATATACAGTAACGATATTACCTTCTCTTTTGGTAACAAGATAATTCTAAAAAATGCTATGATCACAATTAATCAAAACGATAAAATTTTGTTAGCAGGCGCCTCGGGTATTGGTAAGAGTACCGTTTTTAATTTATTGATGGGTTCACTTAAGCCGTCAAAAGGCAAAATAATTTATACTACTAAAGATGGAGAAACAGCTCTTGATCCAAATGATTTTGCTCTAATTCAACAAGATCCATATATTTTCAATGATACTATTCGCTACAATTTAGGCTTAGGACTGAGATTTTCAGATCAGATTTTAGAATCATGTCTAAAAGAGGTCAATTTAGATAAAGAACTTGGCAGTAAACCATTAGATTATGTTTGTAAAGATGGTGGTAATAATTTATCGGGAGGTCAACGTGCTCGCCTAGAGATTGCTCGTGCTCTAGTTTTTGATAGGCAAATTATCTTGGCGGACGAAATTGATGCAAATTTAGATCCTCAAAATGCCGTTCAAATAGATAATTTGCTTGCAAACATTGATAAAACAGTGATTATGATTTCCCATCATATTAATAGTCGGCAAGCACAAGATTTAGGATATAAACAATGGCTATTAACCGATGGTAAATTAAAAGAAAATATCTCAAATTAGCGCAGCAGTAATCAATATATCATTTAGATTAGTAGGAGCTTTATCGACTCTTTATTAAATATAGTTGATAGAATTTGGTAAAGTTTTGCTTGAGTATCAGGTCACTAAAGCGATATGACCCCCGAAATTGAAGTGCTCCATAATAGTTAGACATTAATCTGACTATTAGGAGCACTTTTTTAATGACTAAATATTCAAGTGATTACAAAATTGAAATTTGCAGTAAATACTTGTCTCCCCAAGAAACTTTAGCTAGTTTAGAGCGGGAATACGGCGTTGATCATACCGAGATTAGAGCATCTGGGCTTAACGCAAAGGGAATTTGCTAATCTGGTAAACAAGCCGCAATCAACAATTGCAAGAATTGAAAATGGCTCGTTTAACGCTTTTACTATGTTGCTAAGCGAAATTGCTCAAGCGGCCAATAGAAAAGTAAAAATTGAATTCACGCATGCTTAATTTCATATTGAATCTAAAAGAAAAAGTAAATTTATAGCTTTTTTCTACTATCTCTTAAAGTAGTTAGTCCAATAGAGCGTATTCTATTGTGCTTAAATAAAATCCGGAGTACATTTCTATCTAATATTTATTAAATAAAAACAAATTATTGCATTTACTTTTAATAAAATCCACAGTACAATATTTTGAAATATTGCAATGGATTTCTGATGATTCAAAAATGAATAGAAAATTTTTTAAGTATCAAGTATAATCGCTGCGGCAGGAATTTTTACTGCAACAGAACCACAAATCGTTGTAGCAGCCACAACACCAGTTGTACAAGTATCTGACAACCAGGTTGAAACAAAACAAACTATTAAGGCTGCACAGGAACCTGATGAATACGTTAATCTATTACGTGCGGCAAATGTAACAAATACAGGATATTACCCAAAAGCAAAAGAAAAATGGCATGTAGTAGATACAACTACGGGTTCTAATAGCTACTTAATGCAAAGCAATCACGGATACTATCAGTACGTTGTCACTAGAACTCCATGGGAAACTGTTGGTCATGTTATAGCACAAGGATGGCAAGATGCTCTAGGTAGCGGGTTTGGATTTGGCAGTAATAGATATAGTCATTAAAATCAAGAGGTACTACTAGTGAAACGAGAGAAACCGAAAACTGTATTGTTAGCTGAAATTAATGCGTGTCTTCAGGAACCTATTTCAGCAAAAGAAAAGAGAATTTTTCTTTTAGCCAAAAGATACTTGGAAAAGAAAAAATATCTTTCTGCTATAGTAAGTTCTCTTCAAAATGCATTAACTCCATTGGCAATTCGTGAAGAATTATCTGATGGTGGTAAAAAAATTTATCGGTTATTACTTGACCCCAAATTTCCTGGAAAACGAAGATTTGGGGTAGGAATAATGTCACTTTTTAGAGGATGAGGATAAAACTTAATTGATTCGTAAATTTGGCGTATAACTGTATAATATTGAGTACTAATAAGAGTCCGTTGTGTCCCATAGCGAACTTTTTTAGTTCAAATATATAAAAAAAGTACTAGAAAACCATTTAAGCTCTTGTCCGCCATTTTATTTAGCTAGGTGATTACACGTAAATTGCTTTTAAAACTATAAGCTTTTTATTGTTCAATTAGTTATAGTTTATAGCTCTATTTGTTATTAACTTTTGGTTAAACTCTTGTTTATATCTGTTCAAGAATGTTATGATTGAGAACGTGTTTTTTAACCAATGACTTTTAAGAAAAGGTAGGATAATACATGAAATTTGAACCAAATACAAATGTATTTAAAATAAATTGGTACATTAACCAAATGCAAGGTTGGAGTTTTAAAACTTATATGCTCTTAATGCTCGGAATTGGTGTGATTATTGGTACAACAATATCTGCTCCAATTAATTTAATTACATTTGTAACAATGATCGCGGCAATTATGGGTTTTACTTGTACGTTAGCAATCACTAATGCTAAAGCAATCAACGGGGTATTAGGATTACTATCTTCAATTATTTACATCATAATATCAATTACAGCTAAAAATTATGCCAACATTGTTTTGCAAGCATCATATATTTTTCTGTTAGATTTGCCAGTCTTATTATTGCCAGTTTGGAATAAAGATGCCGCAAAACATATTCGCGGATTAAATGCTTCTAAATGGCTGTTAACGTTTTTCTTTTTTGCTGTAACTACTGGATTGCTATATTTAATGGATACAAAAGTTTTCATTAGTCCTAGACCTTTAATTGATGCAGTTGCAGGTGCAATTGGTTTAACTGGTTCACTTTTGTGTACCTTGCGGTTTCGGGAGCAGTATTACTTTTGGACAATTCAGGGTATCTTATCCGTTGTTCTTTGGGGAGTAACGGCTTTTCAAGGAGATGCTAATTTAACTTTATTTTTTACTTACATTTTGTATTTGAGTAATGATTTATTAGCGTTTACTGATAAGCATACTCATTGGTTCCATTAAAAATTAGCTAATCGAAGAATCATAAGTAAAATAGTCTGCTACTTCAATTTTATAATTTAAAAAGAATAAAAATTTTTTAAGAGAAGTAAATGACACTAAGAAAACCACTAGTGTGTTGAAAATATTTTTTGCGTGAAACGATAGTTATCTTAAAAGGCAGTCCCTTAATAATGGGACTGCCTTTATTTAGTTAAATATTTTTTGACACTTTTGATTAAAATTTTGGTTGCTCCCTTACCAGCTTTATCATCATAGTACGAACGATAACGTTTATCACACTGATAACTATTAACAATACTTAGATGAATTTCCGGAGAATAATTTGGCATAATAATTTTAAGCCAAGTTTGATGATTTTGAAAAATTTGCTTACTAAGTTTATTTTCTTCTTCAGGATGACTAATTACGGTTTGCAAATCACGTACTAAATCGGCCTCAGTTTTTTTTAGTTTATTGAATTTTTCTTCTGCAAATTTATCAGCTTTTTTTGACATATTTCTATTTCTCCTCATAATTATATCTATAACTACTATAGCAAGATTATTTTTAAAAAAACATGTTTTGAATTAATAGATTAATGGTAATACTAACCAATATTAGTACATGTATTTTATTTTTAATTAAAACTAGCGTTACTATTGTAAGTCAAGGGACTATTTTACTAGTTTGATTGCTATTTAAGTTGACTATTTGTTTTAAAAAAGCGATAATTTAATAACATACGTAACTTAATTACTGCACAAGTAGACGAACTTATTTTAACAAAAGTAAGATAGTCAAAGTTGATAATATCATTGTGAAGATATTTAAACTAATAATAGCAATGTAAATAATTTAATCAGATGAGTGCTAATCAAGTATAAAAAACTTTTCAGAGAATATAACTAACTGTACTGATATGACTGATAATATGAACTGTAAACAAAGTGATTTAAATTTTAAAAAAGCAACAAAACAGACTAATCTTTTTGTAAAAGCTTCGAAAGCAAAACGTTTAATTTTTAATTACGTTTGGAATGAAATACCAGTTTTTTATAATGATGTTTCAAAAGTTTTAACAATTCCAGGTGGTACAGAAGTCTCTCCTACAATTTTAAATAATCCAAAGCAAATTTATTCAATTTTTGGTGCTGCTGGTCAAAATAATGTTAAACAAATCAAAATAATTGGAAAGCTAAAAATAATTGGTTCTGCTGAATACATGTTTAGCTATTTAAAAAAATTGACTCTGATTGATGGTTTAGCAAATATCGACACTACTGAAGTTACAAATATGAGTGGGCTATTCAATTATTGCTGTAATTTAAAAACTATAGACGTAAGTAACTTTGATACGTCAAATGTCACTAATATGCATGGGATGTTTGGCAATTGTTATAATTTGCCTAGTTTAAACATAGAAAAATTTAATACAGCTAAAGTAACCGATATGGGTGAAATGTTTTCTGGTTGTGCAAATATTAAAAAACTGGATTTAAGCCATTTTGATATGAGAAGCATACCACGATTTAATCAAGCGCCAATTGGTTCCGATGATCAAAGTACATTTGCAATGCTATCAGGTATGACCAAACTGAAAATTTTAAAATTAAATAATAATTGTGATTTAAAAAATTCAAATATGGATGGCTGGCTATATCGGGAAGGAGTAAATTATGGCCAACCAATAGATAGTAGATGGGTCAATTTGGATGGAGGAACCATCACAGATGCAAAGGGCTCTAATATTTGGTATCCATGCGAAATGTCGACCAAATATCAGGTAGGACAAGATACCGATACCTATATTCGTTTTGGTATTGTGACGACTCAATACCGAGATGAGGATGGCAATGTTTTGGCGCCCAATCATGTTAGAATGGGTTTAATCGATGAACAATATACTGACGTTTCAAGTATTAACATTTCAGGCTATGTGATTAAAAATATAATCGGCGAGACAAGTGATCGATTTACGGATAGAAAAAATAAAGTTATTACTTTTGTCTATACTAAAGCACAGGTTTTTATTCAATTTGTAGATGAAATTGGGGCAAAAATTGTAGCTGACGAAGTTTTAAAGGGAAAAATTGGTGATGAGTATCACACCCTAGCAAAGACAATTCCTGGTTATACTTTGAAAGAGATTAAAGGTTCAGTTTATGGTTACTTTACTAAAATTCCGCAGTCTGTTGCTTATGTCTACAGTAAAAAAATTAATGATGCAATAAAAGATGAAGTAACTAAACCAAAACTAAATAATAAATCAGAAGATACTATAAATGAGTTATCACCTAAAACTCGAGCAAAAAAACGTGAAAATATAGCGGTGCTTTCTTTAGGAGGGACATTGTTATTATCTGTAGTTAGTATTTTCTGGTTAAAGCATAAAAAATTAAGACGCTAATTCTTTAATCTGTAAAGTTAGATCTTAACTATAAATTATTATTGCTAATCGTTAAAAATAAAATTAAAATTCAGTTGACAAGATTAATTTTAAGTGCTAAATTAATAAACAATTAAATATTAATACATCTTGAAAAGCAGAGTAGCTATACTCTTTACTAATAAAGAGAGCTGGGGATATGGTGAAACTCAGTTAGTAAAAGTTAGTGAACATGGGCTTGAAATGATGTCTATTAGTGATATTTAGCTAGTAGCGGAGTTGCGCCCGTTAAATTTGCAAGCTATTGTTTGATAGCTAATGAGGTTTATTACGTGAGTAATAAATGAAATTAAGGTGGTAACGCGAAGCACTCGTCCTTTTGCTAAGGACGAGTGCTTTTTTGCTTGTTTAATTTTGGAGGTTGTAAAATGACAAAAAAAAATAAAAATATTATCATTGGATTAATTGCTATAGCAATAATCGGTATTGCTGGTTGGTTTAGTTTTAGTCAAAATAAGACTACTAACAATAAAAAAAGTCATGTAGTTACAGTTGGAATTGTAAGTTCGACTAAAGCTAAGCAGGACATTTGGGATCATGCAGCTGCTTTAGCAAAGAAAAAGTATGGTGTAACTATTAAAATTAAAAGTTTCACTGATTATAATCAACCCAATAGTGCAGTTAAGGATGGCGATATTGATTTAAATGCTTTCCAACATTATGCTTTTTTAAAGGCATGGAATAAGGCAAATCATAACGGTGTGGTTGCAATTGGTAGAACTGAAATTAATCCAATTAGACTATATTCAAAAAAGTATCACCAATTAAGTCAGTTGCCTAGTGGTGCAACAATTGCGGTTCCTAATGATGCAACTAATGAATCTCGTGCTTTATTTGTTTTAAAAAATGCTGGTTTCATTAAATTACGTCCAGGCAAGGCCCTGGTTACAATTGCTGATATTGTTAAAAATCCTAAGAAGCTAAAAATCAAGGAAGTCAGCGCTGATCAATGTGGTCGGGTAGTTAGTTCCGTAGATGCAGCAGTTGTTAATAATGACTTTGCTCGTCCAGCCGGTCTTGGTAAAAAGGAAACTATTTTTGTTGAACCAGTAAATAAGGATTCCTTGCAATGGGTTAATATCATCTGCACACGTAAAGGAGAAGAAAATAATAAAGATTATCAAGCGGTAGTTAAGGCTTATCAAACTGCTGAAACTAAAGCATTAATTAAAAAATATTACGGTGATGCAACAATACCAGCTTGGGATGTTAAGTTTTAATAAACGGAGATAAATTTAATGGCAATTATTGAATTAAAACATGTAAATGTCGATTTTGCTAATCATACTGATAAAACGGTTCATGCTGTTCATGATGTTAATTTATCAATCGAAAAGGGGACAATTTTTGGCATTGTTGGCTTTTCTGGAGCGGGTAAATCAACTCTGGTAAGAACAATTAACCTATTACAAAAGCCAACAGCGGGTATAATTAAAGTTAATGGTACAGAATTTATCAAAGATGGTCAGCAAATTATTACTAATAAAAATTTGCAAATTGCTCGTAGAAAAATCGGCATGATTTTCCAAAACTTTAATTTATTAAATGAAATTACAGTTATTGAAAATGTGGCTTTTGCCTTAAAACACTCTGGACTGAAAGAAAAAGAGATTAACGCCAAAGCACTACAATTATTAGAATTAGTTGATTTAAAAGATAAAGCAAATTTTTATCCGATTCAGCTCTCAGGTGGTCAACAACAACGTGTAGCTATTGCAAGGGCGCTAGCTAATGAACCCGATATTTTGATTTCAGATGAAGCTACTAGTGCGCTTGATCCTCAAAATACTCAACAAATTTTGTCTTTATTAAAAAAATTGCAACAAGAATTAAATTTAACGATTGTGCTGATTACTCATGAAATGGCAGCAGTAAAACAAATTTGTGATCAAGTCGCATTAATGCAGTTGGGTGAAATTGTTGAGCAAGGGAATCTACATGATATAGTGCTTAGGCCACAATCTGACTTGGCAAAAAGTTTTGTTGGCGGTTCAGGTGCAGTAATTAATACCTTGAAGTCCTTAAAATTAGCCGAGTTGAAAGATAATGAAGTAATATATCAACTTGTCTATAGTATGGCTAACGTTACTAAAACAATCGTGATTGACCTATATCGCGAAATAGGCGTTGAAGCCAGCATGTTATATGGTAACGTAGAACTTCTTGATGGGGAACCAATTGGCACATTGCTGGTTTTAGTTAAAGGTAATCCAACTAAGCAAGAAGCAACGCTTAAATTTCTTAAAGAAGCAAATGTAACAGTTACTAGATTAGATGAGAAGGGGAATTTGTATGGTTAGTTGGTTCTGCAAGATTTTTCCAAATGTTGTAAATTTAGGCTGGTTAGGTGATACTGGCTGGGGGACTAGCATTGGTCAAACACTTTATATGACTTTTTGGTCGGCTATTTTTGGGGGACTTTTAGGCATCATTTTTGGTATTGTCTTGGTATTAACTAATAGTAACGGTATCCGGCCTAACCATTTTTGGTTTAATTTTTGTGATAAAGTGGTATCAATATTTCGTGCAGTCCCATTTATCATTTTACTTGCCTTTATTGAGCCAGTTACTGAGAAAATCGTAGGAACCAAGATTGGAATTAAAGCAGCTCTTGTCCCTTTAACTTTGGGTGTTTTTCCTTTTTATGCTCGTCAAGTACAAGTAGCATTAGAAAGTGTCAGCCATGGTAAAATTGAAGCTGCTCAAAGTCTTGGGGCAACTATTTGGGATATCATTTTTACTGTTTATTTGAAAGAAGCACGCTCAGAATTAATTCGAGTATCAACTGTAACAATCATTAGTCTAATTGGGTTAACGGCGATGGCTGGAGCAATTGGCGCAGGTGGAATTGGCAATACAGCTATTTCTTATGGCTATACTCGTTATGATAATGATGTAACATTTATAGCTACTGTACTAATAGTAATTATGATTTTTATTGTACAAGTGGTAGGTGACTTTTTTGCCAAGAAATTAAATCATCAAAATAGATAAGATTTATAAAAAAAACAGCGATTTTAGTCGCTGCTTTTTTTATAAATCTTATTTAACTGCATCTTTTAATGCCTTACCAGGCTTAAATGCAGGTACCTTAGTTGCTGGAATAGTTAAAGTCTTACCTGTTTGAGGATTTCTACCTTTTCTTTCTGCCCGGTCACGAACTTCAAATGAACCAAAGCCGATAATTTGTACTTTTTCACCTTTAGCCAAGTTCTCCTTAATTGATTCAATTAAGGCATCGATAACCTTCTCAGCATCTTTCTGCTTAAGTTCTGTCTTCGCTGAAACTTCTTTAGTAAGCTCAGATTTATTAATTGAAGCCATATTTCCTTCTCTTTTCTATAAAATTTATTACTAGTCAAAGCAAGTTCGCAATAAACTATACGTAAACTTTGTAAAGCATTGTCTCACTTACCCTTTGACAACTTTTATTATTTTAGCACAGTTAGCTAGTCCTTCAATAGAAAAAAGCTAAATCTTATAATTATTTTGGTTCGCAAGTATTCTTTTAACCATTTGCTGATAATTAAGATAAAGTACTTTGAAATGTGTATGATTCTCTTTTTGCCAAGGCTTGGGTTTACCACAAAAATGTAAGATTGAAGTGTTTGCCATCACCCATTCGGTATTTATCTTGCCCGCACTTTTTGCTAAATAAACTGAATACGCACGTGCATCATAGTTCCAATTAATTTCTGGAATTTTTAAGATATTTTGCCCGTATAGATAATTTAAAATATCTTGATCTGGTAAAATTAAAATATTATGATATTTTTTGATTGTAGAAGATATAGCACTCAAACTGATTTTTTCTCTCATTTTATCTAAGTCCATTACCATAACACCAGAATTAAAATAGCTATTCTTTGTTCCCAGTCTAATACTATTGATGGAACTCATAATGTCTGTTAAGCCCTCATGAACTGCTGCAGCAAATATTTTTTTATTTAAGTTAATGTGCCATAAGGGCTTAATTGAATTAATGACTAGGATATCTGGATCTAAATAGATAATTCGATGCAAACTGGCAGGTAGAATTTGCCCTGCTAGAAGCCGAAAATACATTTCTTGCGGGTAATCATTGAAGTTAAGCAATGATTTTGAAAAATCAATCTTTTTATTAATTGTTAATGGTCGTAGTTCTATGCCTATTTTTTTACTAAAAATTTCAAGTTGCTTTAAAGTGCGTGCCTCAAGGTTAATATACAGTAGCCATACGCAAAATTCACTATCTGGATTATTTAATTTTAAAGAGTAGAGCATAACTTCTAATGGATGTACATAATTTTGATCAATTGTAACTAAAATTTCAATTGTTTCGGTAAATTTTTGTTTCATTATTATCCTCTTTCAAGAGAAATTGACAATATTTAAAAGTTATTCATATTTCAAGTTATTATAAAAAGAAAGTTGTATAATATGTTTAGTTCAATTTAAAATGTTAACGAGGTTTAAGTATGAATAAAAAAATATTAATTAGTTTTGTCGGTGTAGCATCTGCCCTTATTGGCTTAAGTGCTAGTATACCAGTATCAGCAGCTGAGGCGAATAGTCCAGTGGCAGGTAAAACAGAATTAGAAGCAAGTAATTCTTCTAAGACACCAGTGACGGATGCGAATAAAACTGATAATAATAGTAATAAAACAGCTACTGAGACTCCGAAATCTACAGAAAAGCCTAATGGTAATGCTATTGCTTTAATGGGTAAAACGGTTAGATTAACTCGAAATTCTTATGTTTATGATAAGCACGGTAAAAGAGTAAAGAATAAAAAGTTGAAGAAAGGTTTAATTGTTGGTATTAGTAGTTTTACTACTGTAAATGGCAAATCCCTAATTGGCTTTAATAATAAAGAGAATCAATTTATCAAACCGGCTAATGTGAAAATTTTAAAGGCGGTTAGATACAGAGTTAAGCGAAATGCTTTTGTCTATAATGCAAAGGGAGTAAGGGATTCACGTTATTATATAAAAAAAGGCAAAAAAGTAGTAGTATTTTCAACTAAGAAAGTCAAGGGAATTAAACTTGTTGGTATATCAGAAAAGCAATTTATTAAATGGGCTGATTTGGATCCAAAAAGTGCAGAAGTTTTAGCTGAATAAATATTTATTATAGTAAAAAGGGTAGTAAACCATTTATGTTTACTACCTTTTTTACTTTTTAGGATCAAAATTACGTAAAATTTCAATTCCTTGACGTTGATATTTATTAGGAACAAAACTTTTACGCATTGCGATTTGCATATAAGCCCAAAGTTTTTGGCCAGGTCGTAGGTGGATAATATGAATTCCTTGTTCATCCTGAATACTACTTTCCATCGCCAAGGCAATACCTACATTTCGTTTAACCAAATCAATCATTAATTTCATTGTCGGTGCAGTGTAAATAATATTAGGCGTAAAATCACCTAATTTTGCTTCCTCTTCAAGACATTCACGAGTTAAAAAACCGCGTGCTCGCGCAATAAATTTACGATTACGCAGGTCTTTAGCACTAATCTCGTGTGCATCCTTCCATTGATCGTTTGTACCAGTGATTATTACTAATTCTGTTTTTTGTAAGTTATGAATAAAATATTCCGGATCATTAATGGGTACCATCCAAGAGTAAATTGCTACATCAACATTCCCATTTGTTAAGTCTGCAAAAGCATCTGCAGAGCGTTCAATATGAGTTTCGATTAAATTAGTAATGTTTGCTTGATGAAATTGTTGGACAATGTCTGCTATATATAAACTACCGGCTTCGCCAGAAAAGGCTAAGCGTATTTTTTTATCGCTGGCATGCTTAACGTCATAATTGATACTAGCAATATCTTGAAGTAAAATTTTAGCTTTTTGGTATAGTAAATCGCCAGCGTCAGTTAACATTATTTTACTTTTACGATTTTTTTGTATGATCAAAGGATCATCAAATTTTTCAGCTAATCGTTTTACGGCCATTGAAATCGTTGGTTGGGTTACATCAAAAAAAGAAGCAGTTGCTGTATAATTTCCCGTTTCAACAAGTTTACAAAAATATAATAAGTCTTTTTCATTCATATGCTTACCTTAAATTAAATAAAAAAAATTTATAAATTTATCTGTTTAAATTATATTAAATTTTAAATAAAAATGCAAGAACACTAGATAGAGTAGTATATAGCTCATGTTGTCTGCCCTTTTTGGAGAAAAAATTTAATTAGACTAAATTTAAAATACAGATTATATTGCATGTAGTAAATATTTCTTAAGAAAGTGATGGTAATTAATTTGATCTACGATTCAACTCAAAAATGGGATGCAGTCTATGATGTAATTGTCGTAGGTTTTGGTGGAGCTGGGGCTGGAGCTGCAAGATTTGCTGCTGATAATAAGGCTAAAGTTCTATTAATTGATGCGGCTCCAGAAGGTCATGAAGGAGGCAATACCCGTTATGCAGGTGGGGCTTTTGCATGGAGTGATAACTTCGATGACCTGCGCGAATATTATAAGCAAACTTATTATCCTTTTAAGTATGATCCTAAAGACTTGGATACTTTTGTAAACAATGTTTTGCAAATGAAGGAATATGCTAAAAAATACTTTGATATTGAAGCTCAATATACAGGACGCCGACCTAAAGGTGAATATCCTGAATATAATCACGCTGAAACTATGCGTTCACAAAGTATGACTACAGGAATGTATAATGGTGGATTCTGGAAATTATTACGTAAAAAAGTATATGAACGTCTTGATCAAATAGATATTTGGTTCTCAAGTCCAGCAGAGCATTTAATTCAGGATCCAGAAACTAAGACTATTTTAGGAGTACAAATTAAACACAACGCGATCAAGCGTAATGTTGCAGCTCGCAACGGGGTTGTTTTAGCTTGTGGTGGCTTTGAGAATAACCAAGATATGGTGCAGACTTTTTTGGGCCAAGGATCATTAGCGCCAATCGGTACACTTTATAATCAGGGTAAAGGAATCGATTTAGCAATTGAAGCTGGAGCAAGATTATGGCATATGTCTAATTACGATTCACATGGTTTTTCCTTAAATGAAGGTAAGCCACGTGAAAAATTTGCGTATATGATTAATTGGAAGAGCTTGTTTAATGGGAGCATTTTTGTTGCCGGTGATGATGGTACTCGTTATTACCGTGAAGACGAAGAAGATCGTCATGGTTACAAATATAATCATGGCAACTGGATTATGCTTCCTAATCAGAATCATCCACACATTGTAATGGATGAAAAACAATATCATCAGTTAGCCAATGATGATTCAGCTCAAGCCGATCAGATTAAGCAATTAATTTCGTATGCAGTCAAAGCAGATTCTCTTACAGAATTAGCGGAAAAGATTACTGCCCCTAAACTAACTGAAGCAGTTGCCGATTTTAATTATCTGGTTGAAAAACAAAAACGTGATATGTTCCTCAATCGCAAGCTTGAAACGATGCGTGCCTTTGGTGCAGGACCATATTATGCAATTCCAATTAGACATAATATTTTACATACTCATGGTGGAGCACGGCGAAATGAAAAATGTGAAGTGCTTGACTTGCAAAATAACGTAATACCACACTTATATGAAGCTGGTGAACTTGGCGACATATTTGCAACCAAGTATGTTGGTGCAAATAGCATTGCGGATTTGTTAATTTCAGGCAAGATTGCTGGTGAAAATGCTGCTTTAGTAAAGCGTAAGCTACCTGCAGTTGATGTGGTTACTGGCGCTTCAGCAAATCCTGAGCTCAAATCCGATGCCCATGCTTTGGCAACTGATTATGAAGCTGGCGAAAATCAAGGCATTGGTATTAGTGAAAACGGGATTAATGATGTACCAATAGTGGTTAGAGTTACAGCTAATGGTAAGCAGCTGACCCAGATTGAAACTTTGCAACAGAAAGAAACACCTTCGCTGGGTGGTAAAGCGATTCCAGTATTGACTAAGGAAATGCTAGAGAAGCAAACAACTGATGTTGATGTAGTCAGTGGCGCAAGTACGACTAGTGCTGCCTTTAAAGAGGCAGTTAAGCAAGCAATTAATAATATTCAAAAGCATTAATTTATACTTGATAATACGCTAATTTTAAATAGAAAGTAGAGAAAATGTTAGATAAATTTGAATGGAAAAAGTGGATTTTACCACTTGTATTAGGCTTAGGGTTATGGCTTTTAACGCCTATCAGACCAACAGCTATTAATATTCAGGCATGGCACTTGTTTGCAATTTTTATTGCAACGATTGTGGCGTGTATCACTAAGCCATTACCTATGATGGCTACTACAATTATTGCTATTGTAATTGCTACCTTAACCGGCATTTTTAAAATGGAAGAAGTCACTGCTGGCTTTGGAAATTCAACTGCATGGATGGTAGCAATGTGTATGTTCATGGCAGCTGGTTTTATTAAATCAGGTTTAGGAAAAAGAATTGCTTATTTCTTTGTTAAAACTTTTGGTAAGCGAACATTAGGTTTGGCTTATGCCTTATCCATGGTTGAAACAGTGCTCGCCATTGGAATTCCAAGTAATAATGCTAGAGTCAATGGTATTATGTATCCAATTATTGACAACCTTTCTAAAGAGATGGGATCAGATCCTAAAAAGGGAACCCAAGCAGATATGGGATCTTACTTGGTTTTTAATGAATATGAAGTTAATATTGTTACGTCAACAATGTTTTTGACTGGATTGGCTGGAAACATGGTAGCTTTAGGAATTGCGAAGACGCAAAATATTGAAATTTCTTGGATGCAGTGGTTCTTAGCAGCAATTGTACCAGGAATCATTTCTTTGTTAGTTATCCCGTTTGTTTTATATAAAATTTATCCACCCAAAATCAAAGAAACTCCTAATGCGCATGTTTGGGCAGATAATAAGTTAAAAGAACTAGGCAAAATGACCTTAGCTGAAAAAATTATGGCCGTAGTTTTTATTTTAGCAGTAGCGCTTTGGTTAATTGGTCCTAAATTTGGTATTGATGCTACTTTAGTTAGTTTTATTGCCGTGGCTTTATTATTAATTTGTGGTGTTATTAATGTTAAAGACATTCTTGGTCAAAGTTTTGCATGGAATATTTTGACCTGGCTTTCAATTATTATGTTAATGTCACAAAAATTAATGCAACTTGGCTTTTTCCCATGGTTCTCAAAAACTTTGGGAAGTATGTTAAATGGTATGAATTGGGTCTGGGTTTTAGTAATTTTGTATCTAGCTTATTTCTATTTACATTATTTATTTCCTAGTGTTTCCACTCAAATTTCAGCCTTATATGCTGGCTTTCTTTCAATTGCGATCGGTGCTGGTGTACCTCCAATTATGGCCGCATTAATGTTGGCGCTAGATGGTTCATTATACTTGTCAACTACCAGTTATTCCGCTGGTCCGGCTGCACTCTTATCATCAACTGGTTATGTTTCAAATAAAGACTGGTGGCGGCTTAGTGCAATTATCGGAATAATTCTTAACATTATCTGGCTTGGCGGCGGTCTTTTATGGACTAAAGTTATTGGTATGTGGTAATTAATTGAAAAATTTCAGCCTTTGAAGTGCTCCATAATAGTTAGACATTAATTTAACTATTAGGAGCGCTTTTTTCATGACTAAATATTCAAATAGAAAGGGGTAGTTTATGAAAAAATGGTTAAACAAATAAGGCTCTTGAGTTTGGGAAGCCGGATATTAGATGCGTATTATCATTTGTAGGCGCAGGAATAGGGAAGGCACCGTTATTAAAGGCAATATTTGACCAATATGGTATATCTTGTAAAGGGTTAAATATTTTAAGTTAAAAAATAAAATATTATTTATATTGATTTAAATTAACCTTTATTTCCTGGTACTGCGGTTGATAATATTACTTTAAATAATAATGTTGACATATATAAAATAAAGTATTAGATTGAAATAATAGAAATTAAAAAACTAGTCATTTATAATAAATTTGATAAAAAGTAGCGAATAGCTTTAGCAAGGGCTTTATTGTTAACTAACAAGTTTTTGCTATTAGATGAAGCTACTTCTAGTAAGGTTAGAACTTATTTATTTTCTATAAATAGAGGCTTTATACAAATAGCTCATGAATTAAGCGAATAAGAAATTTCCAGGTATGGCCAAGTTATTAATTTAGGTGTATAAAAATGATAATTGATACCAAAAAACTTCAGAAGGAAGTTATAGATAATAAAAAAAGACATAATTTTAATACGACAGATATCAAGTTTGAATTGCTGCTATTGTATGGCAAAGTAAATGAGCTGTTTAAAGGATGGCTTAAGAGTGAGGCAAGAATTATATTTTTTGTCTCTAGTATGCATACTAAAAAATATTTTACATATTATCAATAAATTTAAGACAAGAGAGATAAAGTAATGACAACAACAATAATATACGCACATCCTTACACAAAAAGCTTTAACCATGCAATACTTAATAAAGTTATAAAAGCGATGAGAGATAATAAAGAAGATTATACAATTATAGATTTATATAATGATAAATTTGATCCAACATATTCTGCTAAAGAGTTATCTTTATTTAGTGTTGGAAAAACAATTGATCCTTTAGTTAGTAAGTACCAGAAAATTATCAAAAATACAGATAAAGTTATATTTATTTTTCCAATATGGTGGAATGATACGCCGGCTATTATAAAAGGCTTCATAGATAAGGTAATGAAGAAGGACTTTGCTTACAATGTAGGCAGTACTGGGTTAATAGGAAACCTTAACAATATAAAAAAGACGTTAGTTCTTACAACCTCGACTTCTCCGACATTTTATTTGAAGATGTTTTGTGGCAATGCTATTAAAAAAGTTTTTATTAATAGTACACTTAAGCAGCTTAAATTTAAAAATCGAGTATGGAAAAATTTTGGTAATATTGATCATAGTAGTATGAACAAAAGAAATGAATATTTGGAAAAAATAGCTAACTACGTAAGTGAATGGGTAGTGAAAAATAATTGAATAGGGTAGTTGTAACTGGTTTGGAATAATTAAGCCCTTAAGTGATAAGGTTACTTCGACTTGGAAAGCGGCTCACCTTTTGTCATACAAGAAAATTTAAGCCGTATATATAATAAACTCATTGGTGAAAGACAATCTTTATCTGATATAGGAGCAATAGTTGCTAAATATTTTTAGGTTCAATATTCAGCAGATGTAAAATTTTAAAGTTGGCAGTTACTTATGGCAGTTTCAATTTTGAAAATGATTATTGCTAGGTATAAAGAAAAGAATGAAGGACGCAGGTAAAGCGCCCTTTTTTGTGAGAAATAAATCTTGTAACTAGCATGTGATTTTTCATGGCTTTGTATTCGCTTAATAAAATTTTTGCTTTAAATATAGAATCGCGATTCTAAGAATAAGTACGTAAAGTTATCAATGTAAGTTAATAAAAAGCTCCTTAGAATCGTCCCCTCAGCATTACATCATCATCATCTAATTGAAACTACTAGCAATCGTAATGAAGTAAGTATTGCTTTATTCAGTGGCTATGCTTTTTTTAAGGATAAAACTAGAAGCAAAATATATCTATCATTTACAATGTAATTGACTTCTGTTTATGCCAACTGTGAGGCTACTATAAGAGTAGAGCTTAAAGCTAATGAAAGAAGTTATTGGGTTGGCTTGGCAACCATTACTTTTTTAAATAATCTTAAAAAATAGCTTATACACTAAAAAAATCAATTCTAAGTTTCGTTAGAATTGATTTTTTAATTTTAATTTACATCATTTACGTTAAAAGTATGTTTAGGAGGTACTGCAGGCAGTTTTGCCTTCGGTGGAACTAAGACTACTAAAACCTCCCCATATTGTCTACTTTCAAATTCATTTTTACTTTGCGGTACTACATAAGCACCAATCTTATAGCCTTTAAAATCTGAAAATGTTTTTCCCCTTAGTGCTAACTTATACTTTAACTGCTCTTTTTCAAATTCAACAAGACCATCTGGAGAGCCAGTATATCTTTCAACAGATTCAAAGTAATTATCATGATTACCTTTACCAACGATATGATCTAATACATAATCTCTTTCACTGGTAGCATCACCTTCTTGAAAAGCGACACTTGCTAAATTAGCACCAAATTGTACTTGACTATCCTTAATTGTACCAGGGAACAAATCCGCTATTTGATTATTTAAATTATTATCAATTAAATTAGCGGGAATAGCAATCCCTGTGTCAATCGGATCATAGTAAACATCTCCTAATTTAGGCAAGACAGCATCTTTTGGGCTTAAGAACACAATAAAGCGACCGTAATTTTTATTATTACTTGGAAAAACATATGAACCAACTTTATAATTCGCAAAATCAGAGATTGTCTTGCCTTGCGCAGCTAGTTGCTGATTTATTTGCTCTTTTTCAAATTGAAGTAACCCAGCAGTAGTACCTTCATATTTCGTATTATTAACAATTTTTATGATGTTAGCAGAATTTTCAGTACCTAATATATCATTTTGAAGTTTTTGAAGTGATGTAGATAAATGATCTCCATTTCTATTAGCTAAATCGGCTGCTAACTGTACTTGCTTATCCGGTTCGGCGCCAGTGAATAAAGCAGAAAGTTGATTATTCAAACTACTGTCAATATATTTTTTTCCTGTATACGTTACCGGAGGCACCGGATCGTAATATTTCTCAGCTGGATCATGCACATCTATACTACCATCTGTATCATCTGAGTAAACATAGGCACCCTTTGTTAAAAAGCCACGCCAAATATAACCACTATGCTTTTTATTGCCACTAATAACTTTATAATAGACAGCCTTAGTAGAGCCATGGCGCATGGTTACTGAAGAAGTCGCATACCAAGTTGTATGGGGAAAATTAATTAAATCATGTAACTTATGTGTATGATTCCAGTTCCAAACGGCTACACTCGCTTGAGGATCTTTGGCATGATACGGTCTAGCAGAGTATGAATAGTTTCGTATCCAATAATATTTTTCGGCATGAACCTGTGTAGTAGAAACACTTAAACCTAAAGCTAATGATGTGGCTGCTAAAAAAGTCCCAATCATTTTTTTGTTTTTCATGATATATACCTCCTAATCATGATTATCTATCAAAAATGTTATACCACAATTTGCCGTTAATTTGCCGCAAATATCATTAAATCAATTTTATTATATAAGCGAATCGAAGATAGTAAGTCTTTGGTTTAATATCAGCTGATATATTTGTTAATAATATTTAATTTTAAAATGAAAGGGAAAAATTAGAGAACAAAACCAATCTGCCTAATAATTGGACAGATCGGTTTTTAATATCTTTATGGCTAGGTCACTCTGATAATATATTAATCAGCATATGGTGAGTAGCCATGTTTTTTACTTAGTTCTTTTATTTCATTAATAATCTTGTTTGTACTAATGCTTTACTTTTTTCATTTTAAAAGTTAAATTAGTAGCTTTAAGAATTGAAATGTCGTTTAATCCATTTCCAAAACTTATTGTAAATTATTTTTTCATTTACTTACAAATTTTCAATTAAGTACAGGCTTACATATTATTGAAGTATGTCCGAACGATGTAATTGAGAGCATTGAACAATAATAAATAAACTAGTAGTAAGTAATTACAACCAACAGCTGGGAAAATTATCCAAGATACAGTTTCTTATAAGGAATCAATTCCTGGAAAAACCTATACTTTGCAAGGTATTGTTATGGATAGGATATAAATAGTGCTGTTCTTAATATATGGTGAAAAAGTAGAATATTCTAAGACTTTTATACCAACAAGTGCTAATGGTGAAGTCACAATTGACTTCAAGGTCGACGATCATCACTATCGTGATAGACATTTAATTATTTTTAAAACTCTTAATTAGACAGACTATAAATTTTTGACCATGTTGAAGTAATTTGCTTAGTTCGTTTAATATTTCTAAGATAGCGATCTACTGAAACTTGCCGAATAGGATACGCTGTTTCTTCAGCAGAAACTTGATGTGAGGGAAAGATAGAAAGTACTAAAAGTAAAGTGAAAGCACTCATAATTAAATATTTAATTAATTTTTTCATTTTTAACTCCTAAATTGATAAAACGCTTTCGATATTTAATACTATAAATAAATTAAGGCATATTATAATAATGTTGCTTGTATTACTTGTTAGTCTGATGTTTAAAATTATTTGGTGGTTCAATCATAAATAAAATTCCTGCGTCCATGGGAATTAAAGGATCACTTATATTATTATAATTGAAAAATAAATAAATTAGTCCACTAAAAAACAAGACAATTCCTATTAATTGCAATCCTTTTTGATAGATAGTCATATCTTCTTTTTTTACTTTTTCAGTATATTTACAGTGGTTAGAAAAAGAAACAATCTCAAAAAAACTTCCGATTATTAAAAAACTTCCAAAAAGAACAAAGCATATATATTTATTTACTGTAAATAAGAAAATGATTCCAATCAAAATTTGAACTAAACCAAAAATTCTCATTGCTTGACTATTGGTTAGTTTATTTTCAAACATATTTTTAACCTTTCCATCAATAAAAGCACACAAAAATACTTTTACGTGTGCTTTTTGTTAATTATAATTGATTATCCCATATATCCTATTCCTGCACCAACAGCAGCACATGCGGCTAAAATCCCCAAGGACCAATTCCTTATGGGATACACTGTTTCTTCAGCAGAGACTTGATGTGAAGGAAAGATAGAAAGTGCTAAAAGTAAAGTAAAAGCACTAACAATTAAATATTTAATTGATTTTTTCATGTTTTAACTCCTGAATTTAATAAAGCATTTATAATATTTACAACGCTAATTAAGGTGCATAAAAGTAAAATTGCTCGTATTACTTGTTAGTCTGATGTTTAAAACTATTTGGGGGTTTAATCATAAATAAAGTTCCCGCATCTATGGTAATTAAAGAACTACTAATGTTCTTGTAATTGCAAAATAATAGATTATAAAAGTTACTTTAGAAGTAAAAAATAATACTTTTGCCTGAAAATCACTTAAAAACAAATATTATAAAATTAGCCAAATTAAACCAATATCAAATGCAAGTAAAATTGAAAACAAATCTTTGTGACAAAGTAACTCTAAAATTCCAATCAAAAGAAAGCACATTCCAAAAAAATTACTTAAAATGACCTGACTTTTTCCTTTAAAAAAATCTTTCTTAGAAACTGGTTTAAAAAAAGAAATTCCGAAAATGAGAATTGAAAAAGATAGAAAGAATATTAGAAAGTAAATTTTTTTATTAGAATTAAGTGTCGCAAAACAAAAGACACTTATTATAATTTGAAGAAAACTAATTAATCTTAATCTTTCTTTAGTAGTTAGCTTAGTTTTATACATATAACATCCTGTCTTCGTGAAGTTTACACAATTAACGCTTGTGATGCTTGTGACTTGGCTTGTAAGTCAAATAGCCAGCACCAACAGCAGCTACCGTACCACACGCTGCCATTCCCCAAGGACCAAAAGGAGAATACAAACCAGCAGCAGTTCCACCAGTCGATAAAGCATTGTTAAATACATCTCCCCAATTATTTCCACCAATAATGTCAACTAGTTCTTCTTGATTAAGAGTTTTGTAATTATTCATTTCTTAACTGGAGGTAGGATCAATAAACAGAATCCAAAATCCATTGCTAGTAAGCCGGAACAAGGGTCTTTTATTATAATTATTGTAATTAGCCCAAGAAGACAGCAAATCATTCCTAAAATTTGATCCCCAGTGTCTATCGCAGACATTTCATCTTTTTTTGCATTCTTTTTAAATGATATCCTAGGAGAAAAGGACGCAAAGAAAAATAAAATTGCACATAAAATAAAAATCATAAAATATACAAAATGATACTTTTTGCTTTCAATGAATAGAAATATTATTCCTATAAATATTTGCATCAAACCACAAAGAAAAAAAGCCAACTTATTAGATAATTTGTTTTCGAACATATTAAATTCCTACTCTGTTTAATGATTTAATAAACAAAGAAACAAATATAAGTAATATATATGCTTCTTTTACTGTTATTTTTTATGGTATCCTGCCCAAGCACCAGTTAAACCTCCTAAAACTGTGTTGCCCCATCTATTGCCACCAGTAATGGATGATAATTGTTTCTCATTCGAATTCAGCACCTAAAAGAGCACATTCTGGCCCGCAAACTGCAACACCAAGACCGGCACCTTTTGAAATAGCCTTTACGGCGCCCTCTACATTTTCCTTCCAAGTATTTCTTCTACCACCAACGATAGTTACTAGGTCTTTATCAGATAATGTTGTAACTTCCATAATTTGTTTCCTTTAAAACATATGAAATTAAAACATATAAAATTTTATAACTATATAGTTTTCTAAAACTAAATTCATTTTAAATCGCTTTCTTAAATTCGTCAATAATTTTTTAATTTTTTTGAAATTTCAGCTTTTTTTTAAAATTTTATTAGTATAATTATAAATGTAATACTGTAAGCGTTTGTTTATGATGAAAATTATGAGAAATAAAATTTATATATCACAGATTGATGAAACAGATTGCGGTATTGCCGCACTGACAATGTTGTTTAAGCATTTTGGTACGCGAGTATCTTTAGCGAAGGTACGTAACACGGCTAAGATCGATCAAATGGAGACAACAGCTCTTGGACTAGTAAAAACGGCGGAAAAATTCAATTTTGAGACCAAAGCGATTAAGGCCGATATGTCTTTATTTGAAATTAAGGATTTACCTTTTCTTTTCATTACCCACGTGATTAAAGAAGGGGAGTTTGAACACTACTATGTAGTTATTGGAGCAACTGAAAAACATGTTGAAAACGCATCACTCAAACATGCGTTCGGAAAAGGCGTAAAAAAATTAGGTCAGATGACCTAATTTCGCTTAAACTTTAGTTGACAGGCATAGTGTCTTCAATAACTCCATTGCCAAATTTTGAAGCGTTCAATAAAGCTTGCTGTTGTGTAGTTAAATACCAAACGGCTTCTTTAACCTCAGTAATACTTGCGGAAGTTGAAGAATTTACGGTTTTAGCTTGTTCTAAAGCTTCATCATAACGAGCTTTATAAGTATTTACATAAAGTTCATTTTTATAGTTAGCACTAGCTACTATTACTTTTTCTTGATCAATTAATTTTTGTAAGTCTTGCTTGTCAGTTGTTGCCGCAACTTTTGCATCTGTGTAAGCTTCTTCAGGGGTATTTGCTGGTGTTAATTGTGGACCTGATAAGTAAGTCGTGTCAGCTGCTTTAATATAAAACAGTTGATTAGTAGTTGCGTTATAAAGATTACTTCTAGCGTCAGGAGTGTAATAATTTAAACGATAAAATAATTCTGCTTTATTGTCGTTAGGTACCCAAACATAAATTTCTCTGACTACGGGAATATCTTCATCTTTTGCAAGAGTAATATTTTTATTAGTAGTTTTCGGATTAAGAATTGTTGCAATATTGTAAGTATTACTGTTTTGCTTTAAACCAACATAAGTATACATCGTGTAAGTTGCTAATTTTTGTCTAGGTTGAGTTTTTATATTACCAATATAAATAAAAGCGTCAGTTGTACCAGCTATACGATAAACTTTTGACGTTGAATTACCATCTGGAATTTTAGTAATACAATCAACTTTCAGTTTCTGACCAGGTTTAACTAAAGTTCTGCTCGCTCCTGATCCAATATATCCCCCAGTTAAATGATTATGAATGTTTGCAGGCTTAAGAGTAACAGTAGTATTTGCCACATAAAGTGGTTGACCGTCAATTTCGTTAACGTTAGCCGCATTAATGTAACCACCGTGACCAATGCTGTAATAATATTTACCCTTGATTTTTTTATAAGGTAACCATGATTGATTGTAGTTGTCATCATTTAGTAGATAGTATTGCTTGCTGTCTTTTTCAATTGGTTGGACTGTGCCGGAATATTGTACATTGGTTCCTTTGCGTAAGTGAGTGTTAGACCAGCTGCCACAATATTTTTTAAGACGCCTACCTTTTTTATTATAGACATATGCACCGTGAATTAATTTTAGAGTGTTATTGTTAGATGTTGTTGCTGCAGTAATAGGAGTAGATTTAAGTTGTTGTGACACCGGCAATCCAGCCCCCAAAGTTAAAATACCAGCAATAGATCCAAGCAAGATTTTTTTACTTAATTTCATGTATTTCACCTCATAAATAGAAATAATAATTATACCCATTATAGTTCAATAGCAAACTAAGTTTAAACAATAACTTTCTTTCTTTTTAGAACGTTTGTTAAGGATGTTGTAATTAAACCGCTAAATACGGTAGAGGATGTGGTTCAGTATGTGGAATTAATACCTGGTCAAACTTATTCTGTTAGAGGTAAGTTAATGGACCAAGTACTGGATTACCTGTTGTTAAAAATGGTGTACCTGTCATAGCAACAGCTACCTTTAAGCCGAATATAACCATGGTACAGTAAACTGCAAATACTATCACTAAGTATTGTATTTATGTTTGGTAGTTTCGTTTACTTTACGAGAAAAGAACAAGCTACTGGCTTAAATTAATAGTAGAAAATGTAAAAGAAATTTAATTTTTAGACAAAAAGATAGATCAAGTACTTCTTTTGGAAAAGACTTGATTTATTTTTTTGCTTTTTTGTGCTGAAAAAGAAACCGGATTCATAATCATGCTAAAGACTAAAAACAATAACTCCTTCAACATATTGTGTTTTTATTATAGTTAAAGTACAATATGTTGTGGAAAATAAGTGATAAAAAGGAGAGTAGATTTTATTGAAAAAAAATCAAAAATTAATTATGTCAATTGTCGCAATTGGAACACTAAGCTTTTTGGGTATTGTAATTGAAACAGCGCTTAATATTGCTTTTCCAAAATTAATGGTAAAGTTTAAAATTCCCGCTAGCACAGTTCAGTGGTTAACAACTGGTTACATGTTAGTTTCTACTGTAATTATACCCTTCGGAGCATATCTGAGAAAGCGATTTCGTGCAATTACGTTGTTTAGAGTAGCAATAATTAGTTTTTTAATTGGAACAGTTTTAGCAGGAGTTACTTCAAGCTTTTTCTTGCTTCTATGTGGTCGAATTATCCAAGGAATTGCTGATGGTATTGGCTTACCATTAATGTTTTCAATTATTTTAGAGCAATCTCCTAAAAAGAAAGTAGGCTTTTTTATGGGACTAGGAAGTTTAGTAATTGCTTTTGCCCCTGCAATTGGTCCAGTTTATGGTGGAATTGTTTTAAAGTATTATAGTTGGCAAACTTTATTTATACTAATAATACCTATAGTATTAGTTATTTGGCTATTAGGTGAATTTAGTATTACGCAAAAATTTAACGTTTTTAGTATTTCTTTTGACTATCGTGGTGGTATTACTTTAACTGGTTTATTAATAATTACACTATTATTAATAGTTAGTACAGCAAGTAAAAGTAATTATCGTATTTTTTTATTGTTAACTGCTATTATTTGTTGTATTCTCTTTATTTATTTCGAAAAAAATAATAAAAATTATATTATTGATATATCTTTGTTTAAAAATCGACAATTTGATATATTTCTGATTTCTTTTTTTCTACTACAGTTAATGTCATTAAGCATGTCATATTTAATGCCGAATGTTTTAGAAATAATATTTCATTTATCAACGGCAAAAACGGGCTTGCTTGTATTACCAGCAGCAGTAATTGATGCCATAATGTCAGCAGTTGCTGGAATAATTTATGATAAATTAAATCATGATTTTCCAATCTTGTTAGGAGAAGGACTTATTTGCGTCTCTTTTCTATTAGCAAATATTATATCAGTTGCACCAATTAATCTGATTATAATTTATTCAATTTTTATGTTTGGATTGGGTTTGTCGTATAGTAATATTATGACAAGAAGCTTAGCAAATTTACCTATTCAATCGACCAATGACGGCAATGTAATCTATATGACTGCACAATCATATTCTGGAGCAATGGGAACAGCAATAGCAGCCTCAATTTTAACATTTACACAAAACGATTATTTTAATTTTATAAATGGAACATTAGCTGGCCTAAAGATTAACTTTAAAGTTTTGTTCTTTTTATCGATAATAGTTTTAATATTTTGTACAACAATAATTTTAAGAGATAAAAAAATGACCAATAAATGACTAAAAAAATTGCAAAAGAAAAATTTATGATGATGCCAACAAGACATGTTTTTACATGCGTCTAGAGTAGCTATTCTGACTAAACAAATGTATGTAACTTATTACGGCAATAATAAAACTAGTCTTTTTATTATTGAAGCTGCGGGTTATTTACATGAGGTGATTGACGAAAAGCTATCTTCTAATATGACTAAGTCACTTCAAGAAATTAATTCATTATTAATCAGTCAAAAAGTATCTCAAGAAAATAAAGACATGATTTTTAATATTATTCAACATATGTCCTACTATTGCTCCCTTCTATATTCTATAAATAAAAATCCAATAGGAAGCAAGGTGGTGCTCTAAAAATCTTTAAATTTTTGCTTAAATTTCCTCAAAAATTTAACTATAATCGGCTAATATAATAACTTAGTTTCAAATTTTATAATGGTTATAAGCTTATTTGATATTCATTTTTCTAGAAAGTTAAGAACAATTAAATTAGATTCAAATTTTTTAGTTAAAGAGATTAATTAGGTTCTGCTTCTTAATATCAACCTGTGGCATCGTCCATGCAACTTTTACCGTTGCCTATGAACAACAAGCAACATAATTATTAGCTACTTGTTTTTGATTAACAGGAGACAGATCTTTGCAAAGTAGCATTAACTTTTGACTTTGATAATTAGAGGCAGTAGTTGGTTAGTATAAAGATATAAGTGTTTCTTCAGTTACGCTTTCCTTATTATTTACAAATAAGTTGTTGGATCATTTGGTGATTATATAGGGTAAATTAAGCTAGTTAATTGGGAACCTTATTTATATAATTATATTCTATTAAATAAGGTAAATAGACTTTTTTATTCTATAATACTGGCAAGTATTTAACTTCATTTTACAGTTAATCTTTTTTAAAATTAACAATATATTTCTTTTGTGATATCTTGGGACTCAACTAGTGTTCATGTAGAGAATATCTAATTTATTATTTATATTAAATTATAATAAAATGGTTACAATTGATGGTAATGTTTCAATTAAGATTCCTATTAAAAGATACAGAAGAACTTTATCCTTTATGGGGAATAGATATATTTATTCTTCTAGATTAGAAGATATGATTAGAAAATTATCTATTGCTTAGGTGTCGATGTTTACAAGAATTTCTAATGACCAACTTATTATTAGTTTTAAAGAAGGTATTTTTAATTATTGGAAAGATTTTTACCATAATTTAGAACAACTTATTTTTTTCTACTCCTGAGCAATGGGTAGGAGCTAGTGAATACCGAAAATTAATTATGTAGTAATGATTAATAAGCAATTATTAATATTAGGCAAGGAGCATTATGATTGTTAGATATTATACTAAATGGAAGCTTGTAGCACTTATAATACTTGGCATAATTGCTAGTACACAAAATATTGTGATGGCTTATGTGCTAGAAACTATGACAAATGCATTAGCAGACAAAAATTTGCATGAGCTACCTCATATGTTTTTAGTTGCGCTAATTTTATTCTTAATCGTTTTAGTAGCCGAGTTAGGCTATAATTATTTAAAAAATGATGCTGTTAGGGAAGTCAATACCCTTTTGAGAACTAAAATTCTCGCAGGAATGTTAGAAACTTCTAAAGAAGATAATGCTTCAGCTCTAGGCTTTTTAACCAATGATTTTAAATTATTAGAAACTAATCGGTTTAATGCTGAAATTAATATTGCCTTTTATTTTGTGACGGTGGCAATTTCATTAATTTATGCAATATATATTAATATGATTTTGACGGTATTTTTTCTAATCGGTTCTACGCTTCCAATCCTAGTTTCAGCTTTATTACAAAAGCCAATACGTAAAGCTTCAAAGCAGTGGACTGAAGCCAATAGTAAGTATGTTAGTCAAATAAAAAATATCTTAGCAGGAACGGATTCATTAAAGTTATATCACAAGCAAGCCAATGCTGTTAATGAAAATTTACCAAAAGTTTCAAGATTAGAACAAGCGCTGTGTAAGATGAATTTATTGAGTAATAATATTCATACAGTTGTAGGCTTTGTAGGAATTTATGGTACATTTGTCATTCCAGCCTATTTAGGTGGTCTAATGGTATTACACGGGCAAACAACGATGGGTGTTCTGTTTGCAATTGTTCAATTATCAAATTCATTTATTAATCCGCTTATGCAAATTTTAGAAGAGCGCAATCACTTATCAACGACTCAAGATATTGTAAAAAAGGTTAATTATTATTTGGATCTGGCAGCTACCAAGGAATCAGCAGCCCAATATACTTTCCATAAACAAGTGAATTGGCAAAATATCTGTCTGGTAAGGGATAAAAAGCAACTTTTCAGTGGGCTTAATTTAATTATTAATCCTGAAGAAAAGATAGCAATTATTGGGCCTTCTGGCAGTGGTAAGTCTACTTTGCTCTATTTTCTGATGTCTAATAAATTTGGGAAAGCATCAAATATTTTGCTTGATAATCAAGAAGTCAAAGCTGATCAAATATCTAATCTATTTGCATATTCCAGTCAAGCACCAGTTATTTTTGCTGATACACTTTGGTTTAATTTAACCTTAGGTGAAAAATTATCTGTGACCGAAGTTGAACAAGTTTGTGAGCAACTAGAGTTAAATACTATGGTAGAAGAAAAGGGATTTGATTATCAATTAGGGGATAATGCCGACAAGCTATCTGGTGGACAGTTAGCGAGAATTGAATTAGCAAGAGCAATTTTATCGAAACGTCCAATTTTATTACTTGATGAAATCAATGCTTCACTTGATCAAGCAACTTCAGCCGCAATTCATCAGATATTATTGCATTCAAATTTAACCTTCGTAGAGGTAATTCATCATTATCAAATTGCTGATTTAGACAAGTATGATCAGGTAATTAATTTAGCGGATTATCAAGATAGGTAAATAATAAAATGTCTAACCTTTTCGTTGCACTGCATTTGTTAGAGATTTTGATCAGAAAAATAGTCTTATTTAACTTAATATATTAAAATAAAAAATTATAAAACTAATGAGTAAGTAGCTAGTCACTCATAGGTTAGGAGAAATTAGCCCATCTAATGAGGCTAAGCTGAAAGGATTAATTATGCTAAAAGAAGCTTGCGTTGAAAATTTTACTGCTATTCCCCAAATGATTGCTGCTGGTGCAACAAGAATTGAACTTAACAGTGATTTAGCTCAAGGTGGACTTACACCATCATTTGGTGTAATGAAACAAGCAATATTATATGCGCACCAACATGGCGTAGCAGTTGTAGTTATGATTAGACCACGTAGTGGTGATTTTGTCTATAATGAAACGGAATTAAATATAATGATTAATGATTTGCAGCTAGCTGCCTTGTTAGATGCTGATGCAGTCACCTTTGGTTGTTTGAAAGAGTCAGGGGTACTTAATTGCGAACAGATGCAAAAATTAATTACTTTAGCTCAGGAACTGAATTTAGAAGTGGTTATGCATATGGCATTTGACCAACTACAATTGGCACAGCAACATTCAAGCTTAGATTGGTTGGCAAATCATGGTGTGAAAAGGATTTTAACTCACGGTGGACCACTAACGGAGCCCATTGAAACTCATCTTGCCTATTTGAGCGAATTGATTACTTGGTCAAAGGGGCAAATAACGATTTTGCCAGGAGGAGGAATTACCGTTGATAACTGTAATCAAGTAGCGCAATTACTGGGAGTTAATCAAGTTCATGGTACAAAAATAGTGATTAAATGAGTAGGATATCAGATAGTATAAATTAAATTTAAAATTAGCAAAAATAGATATTAATTTAAAGATGAACATATTTCATCTTTTTTATTTGGCTTATTTTTCTTGCACATATGATTGTTAATAAACAAATCTAGACGTAATTAAAATTATATCCTGACAATTACGCAAAATAGGTAAAACTAAAAAATAACATTTTTATAATTTGAGCCTCTTCTTTGACATCATTTACCAAGCAACGTAAATTAAAGGTAACTAGTTATAGATAGGATTGATCAAAAAGGGTAGGATACAAATATGAAAAATATGGATATGGGGCATGAACAGCACCTAAAGCAAGCAGATCAAAAAGATAACATGCAAATGAAAAATGATTCTCAGCAAGCGATGAGTGACCATAAGATGATGATGCATGGTGGTCAGATGATGCAGATGGGAAATTTAAAGCAAAAATTTTGGTGGTCTTTTATTTTAGCACTACCAATTTTATTGTTATCACCAGCAATGGGATTTAATTTACCATTCCAATTCTCTTTTCCGGGTTCAGATTGGCTAGTGGTTATTTTTGCTACTATTTTATTTTGGTATGGGGGAGAAATATTTTTACGAGGAGCTTATGCGGAATTAAAGCAAAAAAAGCCAGAGATGATGACGCTAATTTCCTTAGGGATTGTCACTGCGTATCTTTATAGCGTATACGCCTTTATTCAAAATAATTTGGTACACAGTCAAATGAAGGTAATGGACTTTTTTTGGGAATTAGCAACTTTGATTTTGATTATGCTCTTAGGTCATTGGATTGAAATGACTTCTGTGATGAAGGCTAGTAGTTCAGTTCATGACTTAGCAAAGTTATTGCCAGATAAAGTACATGTACAAACAAGCAATCAAATTGAAGAAATCAAGATTAACGATGTTCAAAAACAAGCAACAATCATTGTAAAACCTGGTGAAAGTATTCCTTTAGATGGCATAATTATCAGTGGTTCGAGTACTGCTGATGAGTCTTTAGTTACCGGTGAAGCAAAGCAAATCACCAAGCAAAAGGGGCAGCGAGTAATTGGTGGTTCAATCAATGGCCCAGGTACGCTGACTATCAAAGTTACCCAGACGGCTAATTCTGGTTTTCTGGCTAGTGTCAATAAGTTAGTTCAGTCTTCACAGGCAGATAAATCGAAATTGCAGACTAAGGCAGATCAAGTTTCAGGTTGGTTATTTTATGCTGCATTAATAATTGGACTTTTGGCTTTGATTGTTTGGACTAGTTTTCAAGGAATCGCTAGTGGATTAGAACGGATGGTGACCGTGTTAGTAATTGCCTGTCCACATGCCTTGGGACTGGCTATCCCATTGGTAAATGCTAAAAGTACTGCTCTTGGTGCTAAACATGGTCTACTTATTCGCAATCATAATGCAATAAGTTTAAGTTCCCAAATTAATTATTTATTGCTAGATAAAACGGGAACATTAACTCAAGGAAAGTTTCAAGTTCGGCACTATGCTAGTTTAACTAATAAACTTGATTCTAACCAAGTCTTGACCATTATGGCATCGCTAGAACAGGATTCAACTCATCCTTTAGCTCAAAGTATTTTACATTATGCTCAATCTAAAAAGATAAACCTACTGCCATTAACTAATAGTCAGAACATGACAGGTGCAGGCGTCAGTGGAACTATTGAGCAACACACTTATCAACTAGTTAATGAAAAAGCAGCACGCAAACAAGTCAGTAATTTTCCTAAGCTAGCAGCTGATAAAGATACAATTAGTTATCTTATACAAGATAGTCAACTTTTAGGTTATATAGCAGTGGGGGATCAGATTAAAGCATCAGCTTTTACTTTAATTAAGCAAATTAAAGAACGTCAAATCACCCCCGTAATGCTAACTGGTGACAATCAAAAAGTAGCTGATAATATAGCTCTTCAACTTGGAATTGATCAAGTTTATGCTGAACTTTTGCCTCAAGATAAAGAAAAGGTAGTTAAAAAACTACAATCTGCAGGTAATAAGGTTATGATGGTGGGCGATGGCATCAATGATGCTCCTAGTTTAGCTAAGGCTGATATTGGAGTAACGATTGGGACTGGGACTGATGTTGCGGTTGATTCTGCTGATGTGATTTTAGTTAATAGTGAGCCAGAAGCAATCATTAGTTTCTTGGACTTAGCGCAGAAAACGCAAACCAAAACAATTCAAAATCTCTGGTGGGGCGCAGGTTATAATATCATTGCCTTACCCTTAGCTGCTGGAATTTTAGCACCATGGGGCTTAGTTTTACCGCCAGCGGTAGGCGCAATTTTAATGTCACTGTCAACAGTTATTGTTGCAATCAATGCTGAATTTTTAAAAATTTAAATAAATAGCAATTATTTTTAAATATTGAAATAAAAAAATATAACAGGTATGATATTCATGAAGATAAGTCATGATAATTTTTAATAGTAAGGAGAATTACAATGAGCGAAGCAGAATATCGTATTGAAAGTGACACAATTGGACCAGTTAAAATTCCTCAAGATGCTTTATGGGGGCCACAAACTGAAAGAAGCCGCCACAACTTTCCAAGTGGGGAATTAATGCCCTTAGCGATTATCCGTGCTTTTTTAAATTTGAAAAAAGCCGCTGTAGAGTCAAATGTTGAAGTTGGTGATGAGCCAAAAGAAAAAGGTGAAGCAATAGAAGAAGCAATCAATCAATTGCTTGCCTTGAATGACACTGATTTACGTAAAGATTTTCCATTGCACGTTTTGCAAACTGGGTCAGGCACTCAGAGTAATATGAATGTAAATGAGGTTGTAGCTAATTTAGCTAATAAATTACATCCTGGTTTAAATATTCTACCCAACGATGACGTAAATCGAGGCCAGTCATCAAATGATACTTTCCCAACAGCTATGAATATTGTAGCAGTTGAGGCCCTTGATAAGTTGGAGCCGGCTGTGCAACATTTAATTGCTGAATTAAAAATTAAGCAAGACAAATACTGGCAGACAGTTAAAGTAGGACGTACCCACTTGCAAGATGCAACTCCAATTACTTTTGGTCAAGAAGTATCGGGTTACATTTCTGCATTAAAGCATGATCTAACTTATATTCAGAAATTGAAGCCAACACTTTACGAATTAGCAATCGGTGGTACTGCTGTAGGCACTGGCTTGAATGCAGCAGCAGGCATGACTGAAAAAATTGCTACTAAGTTATCTAAAATTTATGGGCATGAATTCAAAGTTGAAACAAATAAGTTTTGGGGGTTGGCACATCATTCTGGTATTGCAGTGGTTCACGGGGCCCTTAAGACTTTGGCCGACGACATGTTTAAAATTGCACAAGATATTCGTTTCTTGGCATCAGGTCCGCGCGCTGGATATCATGAACTAAATATTCCAGCTAATGAACCTGGTTCATCAATCATGCCGGGTAAGGTTAATCCTACTCAAGCAGAAGCAGTTACGATGGCGGCTGCTAAAGTTTTTGGTAATGATACTACGATTACCTTCACTGCCGCACAAGGTAATTTTGAGATGAACGTTTACAAAACAGTGATGATTGCTGCTTTTCTGGATAGTTGTGATATTTTGACAGGAACAATTACTGGTTTTGCTGATAAGATGATTGCTGGCTTGACTGTAAATTCGGAAAAGATGGATAAATTACTGGAAAATTCATTAATGACCGTTACAGCTTTATCCCCCCACATTGGTTATCATGCTGCCGCTAAAATTGCACAGGCAGCTGATCAAGAGGGTATTACTCTAAAAGAAGCTACCCTTAAGAGTGGTAAAGTTTCAGAAAAGCAGTATGATGAATGGATGGATTACATGCAAATGACTAACATTGATCGTACTAAACCAGAAGACTAGTGAAATACAAGAGGAGAATAATTTAAATGGCAAAATTTGTCTTTACCCCTAATCAAAGTACTGAAATCGCTAATTATTACGACGCAGTTATTGTCGGTACTGGTGGTGCCGGGTTAACTGCAGCCATTCAAGCCCATGAATTAGGCTTGCAAGTTGCAGTTTTTGAGAAAAATACTGCTTTAGGTGGTAATACAATGCGCGCTTCTTCAGGCATGAATGCATCTGAGAGCTTAGTTCAACTAGCTGAAGGAATTATTGACGATAAAGAAGATTTCTATCAAGAAACGCTTAAAGGCGGCGGCCTTATGAATGATCAAGAATTATTGCGTTATTTTGTCGATCATTCAGCAGCAGCTATTGACTGGCTTTTAAACCATGGAATTGAGCTAACTAACTTAACTATTACTGGTGGAATGAGTAAAAAAAGAGCTCATCGCCCGGCATCAATGGCACCAGTTGGTAATTATTTAATTACTAATGCCTTAAAACAAGTTCAACAAGCAAAAATTCCAGTGTTCAATAATGCTGAAGTAATAAAATTATTACAAGATAAAAATAAAAATGTGGATAGCGTTGAAATTAAAACTGCAGATGGGGTTAAGACTGTTAAAACTAAGGCAGTTTTACTTGCTTCTGGTGGTTTTGGTTCTTCAAAGGAATTAATTAAAAAATACCGCCCAGATTTAGTTGATTACAAGACAACAAACCAACCAGGCGCAACTGGAGATGGACTAAAACTAGCTAATCAGGTTGATGCCCAATTGGAACAGATGGATCTTATTCAGGTTCATCCTACAGCTCAAACTGACACTGATCACGTGTATTTAATTGGTGAAGGCCTACGTGGTGAGGGTGCAATTTTAGTCAATAAATCGGGTAAGCGATTTGTTAATGAAATGGATACGCGAAAAATTGTTTCTAATGCTATTACAGCTTTGAATGAAAATGGTGCTTACCTGATTTTTGATCAAAGTATTCGCAATAATTTTACCGCGGTAGAGTTTTATGATCATATTGGCTTAGTTGAACACGGTACAAGTTTAACTGATCTTGCTCAAGCAATTGGTGTTGCTAGTTCTAATTTAGAAGCAACTGTTAAAACTTGGAATACAGCTGTAGATAGCAAAGTCGACAAAGAATATAGTAGAACAACTGGCATGGAGCGCGCGATTAATCAGGGCCCATTTTTTGCCATTCATATTAATCCAGCTATTCACTATACAATGGGTGGAATCCATATTAATTCTAAGACTGAAGTTTTGGATACTAATGGAAATGTGATTAATGGTTTATATGCTGCTGGTGAAGTTTCTGGTGGCCTTCATGGCAATAACCGAATTGGGGGAAACTCTGTCGCAGAAACAGTCGTATTTGGACGTCAAGCAGGAATGCAGATGACTAAATTTGTTCGCAATAAAAAATAAAGAATAAAAGTTAATTGCTGGGTTTAAGTAAACTAAGTAATTAACTTTTTTATTTATCTAAGTTTTAAAAATATTTTTAAATTTTAAAAAATTTAAATTTAAATAATTTATTTTGAATATTGCAAATAGAATAATTCAATTCTATAATTAAATATGTAAAGGATTACATTTTTTCATAAATTGAAAGGAAACAACTATGAATAGAAAAGTGTTACTCGTTGGTGATGGGGCAGTTGGGTCAACTTTTGCCAATGACTTACTACAACAGACACATGTTAATGAATTAATTATTGCCGATGTTGTTAAAGAACGTCCAGTTGGCGATTCTATGGATCTTGAAGATATCACCCCCTTTATTGGTGACTGTAATATTCATCCTGGAGAATATTCTGATGCAAAAGATGCAGATGTCGTTGTAATTACTGCAGGAATTCCCCGCAAACTTGGCGAGACTAGATTAGATCTTGTTAATAAGAATGCTGCTATTTTAAAGAGCATCATTGAACCGGTTGTAGCTTCTGGCTTTAATGGGATTTTTGTTGTGTCGGCTAACCCGGTAGACATTTTGACCACCTTAACCCAAAAATTATCTGGTTTTCCGAAAAATAAAGTTATTGGAACGGGAACTTCACTTGACTCAGCTCGTTTACAAGTAGAGTTGGCCCAAAAATTAAGTGTTCCCATCGCTAGTGTTAATTCAATGGTGCTTGGTGAACACGGAGACACATCATTTGAAAACTTTGATGAATCAACGGTAGCGGACAAGTCTTTACGCCAGTACAGTGCAATAAATGATCAAGTTTTAAGCGAAATTGAAACTGATATCCGACAAAAGGGTGGCAAAATCATTGAAAATAAGGGTGCTACTTTCTATGGAATTGCCATGATGTTGGCTCAAATTGTTAGTGCAATTTTAGATAACCATGCGATTGTTTTACCATTGTCAGCACCAATTAACGGTGAATATGGCATCCAGCATGAATTATATTTAGGAACGCCAACTGCAATTGACGGTTCAGGAATTAGTCACGTAATTGAAGCAAATTTGTCAGATCGCGAAATTAAGAAAATGATTAATTCGGCTGATAAAATGCATGAAATTTTGGTCAATATTAAGGTAGATTAAGCATAAAGAAGGCATAAGTATGCAAGTTGGAAAAAGAATATTTTTGAAAAGAGAGCTACCAGACAAAAATCTCATTGAAAAATATAAAAAATTACCATCATCTAATGTAGCAGATTGTATGAATCGAAGAGGAGCAATGGCTCCGCGAATCAAATTAATGTCTAAGCCTAAAGCGGAAATGTGTGGGCCAGCTTTTACAGTTCATAATCGTCCTGGAGATAATTTGACAATTTATGCTGCTTTAAAATATTGTCATGAAGGTGACATTATTGTGATTGATAATGAAGGCGATAATACTCGAGCTGTTATTGGTGAAGTAATGATGACTTGGTTACGTGACCAAAGACATGTAGCAGGGGTTGTTGTCGACGGACCAATACGTGATATTGATAGTTTGCGCAATTGGGACTTGCCTATTTATGCCGTTAGTACAACACCAAATGGACCATATAAAGAGGGCCCAGGCGAAATAAATGTTCCAATTTCTTGTGGAAATATTAGTGTTAATCCGGGTGACTTAATGCTAGGGGATGCAGATGGTGTTGTTAAGATTGCTCGCGAAAAAGCAGCAGAACTTTTACCTATAGTAGAAAAATTTCGTCAAGAAGATGAGGCCAAGGCTGCTAGCTTTCATAATGGCACCGGAAATATAGATTGGCTTGATGAAAAATTAAAGAATAAAGATTATAAAATTATTGACGATATTTATCGCCCGTAACTAAAAGGGAATAATGATGAAGACGTTAGAAAAAGTAAATTATAAAGGTTTTATTTTGCCATTAATAATTGGTATTGCTCTGTGGTGCTACACGCCACTAAGACCAGCTGGATTGTCTGTTCAAGCTTGGGAAATGTTTGCCGTTTTTGTGGCGACAATTATAGGTTGTATTACTAAGCCCTTACCAATTGGGGGGACAACATTATTGGGCTTAATTGTAACTGTTTTGGCTGGTTTAGCCCCAATTAAAGATGAAGTAAATCCTAAAACAGGAGTGGTTACTTCCGGAATACTGAGTGCATTTAGTAATTCAGCTTCTTGGCTGATTGCGATGGCTTTTATTATGGCATATGGTATTAGTAAGACGGGGTTAGGGAATCGGATTGCTTATTGGATGATTCGACGCTTTGGTAAGCGCTCAATCGGTATCGGATATGCAATAACTGTTTTAGAATTAATTCTTGGGGCATTAATCCCGTCCAATAGTGCACGAACTGGTGGAGTAGTCTGGCCAGTTACCGAATCAATCTCTAAAGATTATGATTCTCTACCTAATGATTTGTCTCGTAAGAAAATCGGAGCTTATTTAAGTTTTACCGCTTTTCATGCCAACATCTTATCAACTGCGTTGTTCATTACCGGTGCGGCGCCCAATATGGTGGCTTCACAGATGGCGTCGCAAAAAGGTTATACGATGACTTGGATTGGCTGGTTCACAGCAGCTATTGTTCCAGTATTAATTGCTACTGCTGTAATTCCGATAGTTATCTATAAAATTTTCCCACCAGAAGTTAAAGAAACGCCTAACGCCAAAAAGTGGGCTGACGATCGTTTGCAAAAAATGGGAGCGATTACTAAGCCTGAGAAAATTATGTCAATTGTTTTTTTACTAGCTATTATTTTATGGGTTTTATCTGGAATTTTTGATATTCCCCAATTAGATTCAACTTTCATTGCTTTTTTAGCAGTCGGATTACTGCTTTTAACCGGTGTTTTGACAATGAAAGATGCTTTAAATCAAACTGGAGCATGGAATATTTTAATTTGGCTTTCAATATTGGTTTTTATGGCTAGTAAGTTGATTTCATTTGGCTTTATTGACTGGTTCTCTAAAACTATTCAAAGTGGATTGCATGGCATTAGTTGGGGGATTGTCTTAGCCATTTTAATTGTATTAATGTTTTATACGCATTACTTCTTTGCTAGTGGTACTGCCCATATGACTGCTTTATATTTACCGTTTTTGTCAGTAGCTGTTGCAACTGGTACTCCGTTGGCCTTAGCTGCAATGTTACTAGCATTTACTGGTGCAATTAATGCGTCGACTACTCACTATGCCAACGGTCCCGCTTCGATTTTAGCTACTACTGGCTATATTAAGCAAGGTGAATGGTGGAAGTATAACTTTGTTCTAGGCATCATTTATTTGGTTATTTTTGGTGGAATTGGGACAATTTGGATGAAAATGATTGGAATGTGGTAGATGATTCATCAAGCAGATTTAATAACTAATGATGGTATAAGAATTCATTATTATGATACTCAATTAGATAAACAACCATTATTAGCTATTCCAGGTATCGGTGGATCTGCTTTGCTTTGGGAAAAAGCATTGGAACAGTTTCAGTCAAAATTTAGAATTATCATTATTGATCCACGTAATCAAGGTAAGTCTGCAAGAACTTTTCAAGGGCAACGAATTAGTCGGCATGCAGCAGATTTAGCTGAGTTAATTCAAAAGTTAGATTTATCCCATATTATTGGCATTGGCAATTCAATGGGAGCTGCCAATTTCTGGGCGTATATTTCTATCTATGGTTCTGATAGATTAAATGCACTAATTGATTTAGACCAGCCACCCAAGATGATTAACGATTCAACTTGGAAGTTTGGTTTTAAAGATTTAACATGGGCTAACTTTCCTGATTACTTAAAGCTTGATTTTGGTAGTGGTATTTATGCTCAAATAGACGATGCGATGTTTGAAAAAGCACATCAGTTTGCACAAAAATATCCTTATTTTCCAAAAAGTAATTATTTGTGTCGAATTAATCATGCGGAACAAGATTGGCGCGATGTGTTAGTTAATTTGAAAATTCCAATGCTAGTTTTAGCTGGAAAAAATTCCCCTTTCTTTAATTATCATTTTGCTTATAAAATGACTGAACTCAATTCTCAAATTAGCGCTAAAATTATTCCTGAATGTGGACACATTATTCAAGCTGAGCAACCCAATGTTATGTATGAAGAAGTACTTAATTTTTTGGTTGAAAAGGAAGTGACTTAATGGATAAAGTAGTGGATTTATATTTGAATAATCCAGCGACAAAGAAAAAATGGCAAAATTTTTTGTTAAAAATGGGTATAACTGATTTTGGCCTGCGTGAAATAGCGGCAATTGATCATACTTTAGCCCTAATTGATGAAAATGGTCAGCTGGTTGGCACGGGTAGCATTGCAAACAATGTTTTAAAGTATATTGCGGTGTGTAATCAAGACGCCGTCCCCGGTGCACGCTTTAATCAGATGGTAACTGCCTTGCAGCACTACTTATTTGATCAGAAAATATTTCATAGTTTTGTATTTACAAAAGCAAAATATGCTACTAGTTTTTCACATTTAGGTTTTTCAGAATTAGCACATACTGAACATGCTGCCTTTTTAGAAAGTGGGACTCCAGATATCAACGACTTTATAGCTGCAATACCTAAAATTGAAGATCAATTTAATAAACAAGTGGCAGCAATTGTCATGAATGCCAACCCGTTTACTTTGGGACATAGAAAGTTAGTTCAGCTGGCTAGTCAAGAAAATGACTTAGTTTATGTATTTGTTGTAGCGACTGATCTTTCCTTGTTTAAAACAAAAGAACGAATGCAGTTGGTCAAAAGCGGAACTAGCGATTTGAAAAATGTCTTAGTAGTAAGCGGTGGTGATTATATGGTTTCACAGTCAACTTTCCCCGCATACTTTTTAAAATCTTCGGCTGATTTAATTACAACCCAAACAGATATTGATGCTTTAGTTTTTAAAAATTTTATTGCACCTCAGTTAGCAATTAAGCGCCGTTACTTAGGGACGGAACCATTCTCAAGAACAACTAACTTTTATAACCAAAGCTTAACAAATAAGCTAAGTCCCTTAGTAGATGTTAGAATTGTTAATCGATTTCAGATTAACGGAAAAGTAATAACTGCAACCCGTGTGCGACAATTAATTAAGGAAGACAATTTGACAGCCATTTCAAACTTTGTACCACCACAAACAATGCAATTTATTTATCGTCAAAAAGAAGTCCTACAAGCTAGAATTAAGGAAGGAATAAATATTAATGGAAATTAAGACAATTGGTGTAGCAGGCACCTTGGAATCATCAGATATTCAAATCATGATTTCTAAGGGTACCAATGGAATTCAAATTGATTTGGATTCAGAAGTTATTAAAGCCTATGGTGATCAAATTAAAGAAGTAATTATTACTACCCTAAAAAAATATGGTGTTCAAAATGCTAAGGTTAAAGCTACTGATAAAGGAGCACTTGATTGTGTAATTGCTGCTCGAACTTTGACGGCAGTCCAACGTGCTACAGAAACTTCAGATCAACCTAAATTGGAGGTATTGTAATCAATGACTTATGTAAAAAATCGTCTACGTCGAACAATGATGTTTGTTCCAGGTAACAACCCTTCTATGATTAAGGATGCTGGTATCTATGGTGCAGATTCCATCATGCTCGATCTGGAAGATGCGGTTTCTTTGACAGAAAAAGATGCAGCACGAATGCTAGTTTATAATGCTATTAAAACTGTAGACTTTGGTGGAGCCGAGATTGTAGTTCGGATTAATGGTCAAGATACACCATTTTATGATGAAGATGTTAAAGCAATGGTTCGCGCTGGTGTTGATGTGATTCGTTTGCCTAAGACTGAATCAGCTGCAATGATTCAAAAACTTGTAAAAGATATGGAAGTAGCTGAAGAAGAATATGGTGTTGAAAAAGGCTCAATTGGTGTTATGGCCGCAATTGAAAGTGCGAAGGGAGTATTAAATGCGCCTGAAATTGCTACAGCAACTCCACTGATGATGGGACTTGCCGTATCGGGTGAAGATTATACAGCTGACATGCATACGCGTCGTTATCCTGATGGACGTGAGTTAGAATTTGCCCGTAATATGGTTTTACAAGCTGCTCGAGCAGCGGATGTTTATGCCTTTGACACAGTTTTTTCAAATATGAACGATCCTGAAGGGTTTTATCGTGAAACCAATTATATTTATGAATTAGGTTATGATGGAAAATCATTAGTTAATCCGCGGCAAATAGAGATGGTCAATAAAGTTTTCAATCCCACAAAAGATGAAATTGAAAATGCGATAGCGGTTCAGAGTGCAATTCGTGAAGCTAAGGCTAAAGGTTCCGGCGTCATTTCAATGAACGGTAAAATGGTCGATAAGCCAGTTGTTGAAAAAGCTAATCGGGTAATTGAGACAGCTAAGGCATCAAGTTTGATTGACGAAGAGGGTAATTATATTGGAAAATAAAGTAAAGCGTAATTTACCAGATAATCTAATGTCAGAAATGGGTTTAAAGCCTTTTGAAACAGTAGATATTGGCAATCCCGAAGTAAACAGGGTAGCACCTAAAGTTCGAGTTACGACTGGTGCAGATAAAGTCGTTAATTCGCTTGAAGAAGTAATTAAAAGAACCGTGCAAGATGGAATGACTATTTCATTTCATCATCATTTTAGAAACGGTGATTTTGCTTTTAATAAGGTAATGGATTTAATTATTAAATTGGGGTACAAAAACTTAACCTTAGCCCCATCCTCTTTGACCGGAATTATGAACGATAAGGTTATTGAAGCCATTAAAAAAGGAGTGATTACGGATATCACTTCTTCAGGAATGCGTGGCAGTTTAGGCGATTTCATTTCTCATGGTGGGTTGAAAAAACCAGTTATTTTTCGTTCACACGGTAACCGAGCTCGATCCATTGAAGAAGGAGAAATTAAGATTGATGTTGCCTTTTTAGGAGTGCCAAATGCGGATCCAGCTGGTAATGCCAATGGTCAAGAGGGAGACGCTATTTTTGGTTCACTTGGTTATGCTTTAATTGATGCCCAATATGCTAATAAAGTAGTATTGTTAACTGACAATATTGTTGATTATCCCAATACACCAGCTTCAATTAAACAAACTCAAGTCGATTATGTTGTCAAGGTTGATCAAATTGGTGATGCTGATAAAATTGGTTCCGGTGCAACTCGTTTTACTAAAGATCCTAAAGAATTAAAAATTGCTCAAATGGTTAATCAAGTAATTGTTAATTCGCCATACTACAAAGAAGGCTTTTCTTTCCAGACTGGATCAGGTGGCGCAGCATTAGCTGTTACTCGCTATTTGCGGCAATCAATGATTAATGATGGTATTACAGCATCTTTTGCCTTAGGTGGTATTACTAAACCAACTACCGATTTGCTTGATGAGGGTTTAGTTAAGAAAGTTATGGATGTGCAGGACTTTGACAAGGGTGCTGCTGCATCAATGGCTAAGAATAAAGATCAACAAGAAATTGATGCGTCTTGGTATGCTGATCCACATAATAAAGGTGCGGTAGTCAATAATTTAGACATTGCAATTTTATCTGCTTTGCAAATTGATACCGACTTTAACGTTAATGTAATGACAGGATCTGACGGAGTTATTCGTGGAGCAATCGGTGGACATCAAGATGCAGCTTCAGCGAAAATGACAATTATTACTGCGCCACTTGTTCGTGGTCGAAATGCTACTGTAGTTCCAGCTGTTGAAACAGTTGTAACTCCGGGAGATTCAATTGATGTTTTAGTAACGGAACGCGGAATTGCTATTAATCCAAAGCGGCCAGATTTACTTGCTGCTTTTAGTAAAGTAACAAATCTAAATATTATTGATATTAAAGAATTGCAAAAAATGGCTGAACAGCAAGTTGGTAGCCCAAAGGCACTGGAATATACTGACAATACAGTTGCTCTTATCCAATACCGCGATGGTTCAATCATTGATACTATTAAGCAAGTTAAAGAATAAAATTTGCCATAAAAATTTTAAAAAGCAGCTTTCGATTTTAGTTAAATTCAATTAACAAATTTAAGTATGTTTAAAAAATTCATTTGGCAACATCAATATAGCGAAAACCTAACAAAAATGTTAGGTTTTTTGTTTAGTAGCTAAAATAAAATAGTAATATTAAGTAAGCCGTTCTAATTTAATATGTTGATTTTTACTATGAATATATCTGAAAGGAAAGAAATGAATCAGTCAATTTTTATTGAAGGGGAAAAATTAAGTATTGATCAAGTTTTAAAAAATAAAGATCAACGAGCATACCTACAACAAGAAATATTTCAAAAATATCCGCATGATACTTTATTAGATATAAAATTAAATATTCCAGGTCCAATAAAAAATAACAGTTATTTAGAAAATATTTTTTATGCAGGAATTTCTGAGCTTGAACAGTCATTAACTAAAAATAAATTACCTTTTGTTTTATTGCAAAGTCATAATCAACCTGCAGGTTGTGAAAATTTTTATCTTTTAACTGCAGATAAAATTGAAGTTAAAAAAGTAGCGATTGAATTTGAAGATTCTGCGCCACTAAATCGTTTATTTGATGCTGATGTCTTAGTTAAAAATAAAAAACAGGCCTTATCAAGGTCTGAAATTGGCTATTCTGGAAGAAAATGTTTTTTATGTAAGCGACCAGCCAAAGATTGTGCTCGCTCTAGACGTCATTCTGTGCAAGAATTACAAAATTATATCAGCAATTTATATAAAAAAACATTTAGTTAATGTTTGCTTTTTGCAATACTCTTTGGGCAATGCCACTAGTTGTTACCAGATGTGTAATTATACCGCTTCTTAGAGCTCCTAATAGGGCATCATCTTTAAAACGATTTTTAACTACGATGAAACGAGTAGGAATTTGTAATATATTTTGCATGCTAATGCCGCAGATATGTGATTCAATCGGCTGATAAAAATTGCCATTTATGTCATAAGGTCTGCCAAAGATCACACCAGCAATTTGACTATAATCAAGATCTTTTAATAATTTATTAGAATAATAGTCCATAAAAAATTTCCCAGATTCAAGTGATTTAACAGTACCAATACTGGCAAAAATCAAATCTATTTTTTTGAAATATTGATCAATATATTCATAATATGGTTCCTTTTTAATTTCTTTTACTAATTTAGAATTTATTGTATAAAGTGGGGCAGGCATATTTAGACATTTGGCATTGAATTTTTCAGCTGCTTGCTGGGTTAATTGGTTTTTTCGCCTACTAGTATTGACTGCTAGACCAACTAATTGAACAAAGGTCAAATCTTCATGATTACTTTCAGTAAAATTGTCAATGATGTCTTTAATTAAGGTTCCCCAACTCAGACCAATTACATGAGCTGGTTTAATATAATTTTGAATTTGCTTAGCAGCATAATGAACAATCATTTCATTATCTTGATTTTTTGTTTCTAAGTCTTCTAATATATAAGCTTCTTTTAAATTGAATAATTTTTGAAATTCTTGCTCTAATTTATGTGCCCTTTTTGGCCGCTGATATATATTTATTTTAACAATTCCTTTGTCACGAGCTTCATTAATTGCTTTATCAATTAAGTAGCGCGAAAGGTCATATTTTTTAGAAATATCTGCAATATTTAAATTGCTCAAAAAATAATCGTGAGCAATATTTGCTAGCTGTTCATCACTTAATAATGTCATTTTATAATCCCTATCTTTTATTTTAGTTTACATTGTATTACAAAAGTACTGTTTATTTAAAGGTAAAATGCTAAAAAATTATTAAATTATAAATTTTAAAATACACATAAGATAGTTAATAGATACTTAATTTTTATTTTTTATTAAGTCGCAGAATGTTCCATTTGTAATTCTTTTTAAATCGCTGGGTTTGAGATACACGCTACGCCCGATTTTTCCACTCGAAACAGCAATTTTGTTTTCTTGCATCATGCTACTATCTAGATAGATGGGAAAATGATGGTTAAAATAAATGCCGATGGGAGTATTAGCCCCATGGACGTAACCTGTTGTTTTTTCTAAATCTTTTAGTGGCAAAAGTTCGCATTTCTTATTACCAGATACTTTAGCTAATTTTTTCATATCTAAATGTTCCGTTACCGAAATAACGCCAACTAAAACACCAGTCTTATTTCCTAAACAGACAAGTGTTTTATAGATTAAATGTTCATTCTCGTTTAGAATAGAAGTATCCATTTGTGCTATACCACTAGAATCTGAATGAGTAGGGAATTGGGCTTGCTGATATAAAATTTTATTTTGATCTAAAATTTTTTCAACCAATGTTTTTTCAATTTGTCGTTTCTTCTTTACCATAAAAATCACCTTCTTAATAATAGCATTGATAAAAGATAAATAAAAAGGGAGTTTAAGCATGAAAGTACTAGTTATTAAAATTGAAACCAGTCATGAAGTAGAAGATGCACTTAATGTTTTTAGTCAAGATATTCTTCATTGCTTGGGTACAGAAACACGTAAACGTTCTGATTTTGAAGATGCAAATACAAAACATGATTCTACTATTGTAGATTTAGATGAAATTGTTGATTTGCCACAAGATATGGAATTTGCTGCTTATTTTGCAGCAGATCAAAGTCAAGTTCATTTAATTAATGCTTATAAAAATAAATTAGTCGAATTGAAAGGATACGGTTTAAATATTGGTCTAAATAAAATTGATTATACCTATATTGAGGATAGCGACTGGAATCGTGTTTGGCAAAAATTTTACCATGTTGTGAATTTTTCACGCCACTTAGCCATTGTTCCTGAATGGGAAAACTATCAAGCTAAATTTAGTGATCAACATTTAATTAAACTCGATCCAGGTCTTGCTTTCGGTACCGGTAACCATAAAACTACTCGTTTAGCAATGATGGGACTTGAACAAGTGTTGGTTGAACCTAAGACTGTTATTGATGTCGGGACTGGTTCAGGAATTTTAGCTATTGCAGCTGCCTATTTAGGAGCAAACAGGGTAATGGCAACTGATATATCTGATCAGGCAATTACAGCTGCCCAAGAAAATGTTGCTTTGAATAAATTAACTAATATCGATATTAAAAAAACAAGTTTACTACAAGATGTTAATGAAAAGTTTGACGTTATTGTTGCTAATATTTTGGCTGAAATATTACTTGAACTAATTCCACAATTAGATCAACATTTAACTCAAGCAGGAAAAGTGATTTTTTCAGGGATAGATTATTTGCAATTGGATAAGATAGCCCATTTGCTTGATCAGAATGGTTTTAAAATTATCCTTACTTTAAAGCAAGATCGCTGGATTGGTTTAATAATTACGCGAAAAGATAATTGAAAAGAGTTATAATATAAAATTAAGTTAAATTAAGTAAGGAATTATTAAATTGATTGATAAGTTCAAACAAATATCTTTTATTCGCAAGATAAACCAGTATAAGCCAATGCCAGTAATTTGGTGGAGTATTTTAGTTGTTACTTTACCTTTTATTTTTAGTCTATTGAAAATTTCAGTTATTTGGCGAGTGGGACTATTATTCACTGTAATTAATTGCTTCATCGGATATCATGTAGGTAATTTGGTTAAAACTATCAATATAAAGCATTATTGGCTACTTCTTTTACCAACATGTTTTTGTTTGATAGTATTATTAAAATATGCAAATTATAATCTGTTATTTGGTTTAATTTATCTTATTTTTGAAATTTTTGGCTTAATGGATAAGCAAATATATAGTTGAAGGTGATTAAAATGTCTAAATACGTAGAAATGACATATGATGAGGTAATCAATGCGTGTCAAAAATATATGAATGAGGAGCAATTGGCATTTGTTAAGCAGGCCTACGACTTTGCTCAAAAAGCGCATCAAAATCAAAAACGTGCTTCTGGTCAACCATATATTGTTCATCCCACTCAAGTTGCTGGAACTTTAGCAACTCTAGGGCTTGATCCCGACACGATTGCAGCAGGGTTTTTGCATGATACAGTGGAAGATACTCCAGTAACTAATAATGATTTAAAAGATAAATTTGGTAAAGATGTAGCCTTTATTGTTGATGGAGTTACCAAGCTAAATAAGTATGAATATAAATCACATCAAGAATTTTTGGCAGAAAATCATCGAAAAATGCTAATTGCTATGGCAAAAGATCTACGTGTAATTATGGTTAAATTAGCAGATCGCCTTCATAATATGCATACTTTAGAGCATTTACGCCCTGATAAACAGAGACGTATTGCCTCTGAAACAATGGATATCTATGCACCACTTGCCGATCGCCTTGGAATTGGAACAATCAAATGGGAATTAGAAGATATGAGTTTTCACTACTTAAATCCCAAGGCATACTATCAAATTGTAAGTTTAATGGATTCTAAGCGTAGCGAACGAGAAAATTATATTCAAGACACAATCAACACGCTAACTGCAAGTTTAGACGGCTTAAATATTAAATATGATATTCATGGGCGGCCTAAACATATTTATTCCATTTATAAAAAAATGGTTGACAAACATAAAGATTTCGCAGAAATTTATGATCTCTTAGCTGTACGAGTAATTGTGCAAACTGTTAAAGATTGCTATGCAGTTTTAGGAGCTGTCCATACAAAGTGGAAGCCAATGCCGGGGCGTTTTAAAGATTATATCGCTGTTCCGAAGGTTAATGGCTACCAATCTTTGCATACAACGATTATTGGACCAGGTGGGCGACCTTTAGAAATACAAATTCGAACGCAGCATATGCATGATGTAGCTGAATATGGTGTGGCAGCACATTGGGCATATAAACAGGGCAACTTTAATGGGGTTGAGCAAACAAGTTCAAATGAAAAACTAGATATGGTGCGTGAAATTCTTGAATTAAAGGATGAAACCCAAGATGCTGGTGAATTCATGAAAAGCGTCAAAAGTGAAATTTTCTCGGATCGAGTTTATGTCTTCACGCCTAAGGGGGAAGTATATGAATTGCCTAAGGGAGCAGTTACTTTAGATTTTGCTTATGAAATTCATACTCAAGTTGGTAGCCATGCAGTTGGAGCTAAAGTTAACGGAAAGCTAGTTCCGCTTGATTATAAATTAAAAAATGGTGATGTCATTGATATTATGACCCAAACCAATGCAACACCATCGCGCGATTGGATGGATATGGTTAAGACTTCTAGAGCGCGCAATAAAATTCGTCGTTATTATCGTAACCTTGATCGCGACCATAGTATTGCTCAAGGGGAACAAATGATTGCTGAACAGCTTCGTAGCCAGGAACTTTCACCTAAAGAGTTTATGGATAAGGAGCATGTTGCAAAAATTTTGGTTCAACTGAATTATCATACAGTTGATGAAATGTATGCTGCAGTTGGTTTTGGCGATTTGTCTGCCATTAGTATTGTTAACCGCCTAACATCTGATTTGCGCCGTGAAGATGAGAAAAAAAAGCAAAAGCAACTAGAAGAAGAAATTTTGAACTCTGGTCAAAAAGCTGCTAACAAGTCAGTTAACGGTCGCTTAGATGCTGCAACACTTAAGTCAAAACATAACGATGGTGTTACTATCCAAGGAATTAACGATTTGATGCTCCACTTAGCCAAGTGTTGCAATCCAGTTCCCGGCGATGAAATTGTTGGCTATGTTACTAAGGGACGTGGTGTCACTATTCACCGCAATGACTGTCGTAATATTGTAAACAATAATGATAGTTTAGGTCGATTAGTAGAAGTTTCTTGGGAAGGCACTGAGTCAAATAATAATCAATCATTTAATGCAAATATTGAAATATTTGGTTACAATCGGGCCCAGCTACTTAGTGATGTAATCAACCGCTTAAATGCACTAACGCCTAATATTGATAATCTTTCAGGTAAAGTTAATGACGATAATATAGCACACATTTATGCTACCGTTGCTGTGAATAATTCAAGTCAATTAGCCAGTATTTTAACTAAATTAAGAGACATTCCTGATGTTTATGAGACAAGGAGGGCAGATAATTAATGCGAGTTGTAATTCAAAGGGTTAACCAGGCCAATGTAAAAATAGCTGGGGAAACAGTTGGTAAGATTAATCAAGGGCTACTCTTATTAGTTGGTATAGGTGAAGGGGACGACTTAGCAATTATTCAAAAAGCTGCAAACAAAATTTCTAAGATGCGTATTTTTGAAGACGAGGGTGGTAAGACTAATTTGGCAATTAAGGATGTTAATGGAAAAATTCTTAGTGTAAGCCAATTTACTCTGTTAGCAGATACCAAAAAGGGAAATCGTCCTAGCTTTGTTCAAGCCATGAAGCCACCAAAGTCTGCTGAATTATGGCAATCTTTTAATCATGAATTAGAAAAGTTGGGCTTAGAGGTTGAAACAGGACAGTTTGGAGCGGATATGAAAGTTGATTTAGAAAATGATGGTCCGTTCACGATTGTATTAGATATGTAAAAATCGGTGCAAAATGATACTACAGGTTGACTTTTTGCTAGTAAAAATATAAGCTAAAAAAGAATTATCAATGACAAAGAATGAAGCTTAGCAATTTTATTTCAGAGACTGTCTATCTATGGTGCAAGGACAGATAATGAGCTAACTGTGACCCCTTTAACAGATAATAAACGTTTCGCGAGCGTTAATCGCAGCAGGCAAAAGGTGGTACCGTGCTAATTTGAAGCGCCCTTGATTTAATTCAAGGGTGCTTTTTAGATTAAAAGGATGATTAGATGAGAGTGCAAAAACCTAAAGGAACAGTTGATATATTGCCAGGGCAATCTAGTTCATGGGAAAAAGTTGAACAAATATTGCGTGATTTTTTCAAACAGGCAAACTATCAAGAAATTAGAACACCAAGTTTTGAAAACTATGAGGTATTTTCTCGATCAAGTGGTGAAACTTCGGATGTAGTTGAAAAAGAAATGTATGATTTCAATGACAAGGGTGGACGTCACATTGCTTTACGTCCAGAAGGAACAGCTGGCGTTGTTCGAGCATATGTTGAAGACAAGCTTTATGCTCCAGAAATGGCTAAGCCATTTAATGTTTATTATATTGAGTCAACCTTTCGCTATGAACGCCCGCAAGCTGGGCGGCAGCGAGAATTTCATCAAATTGGTATTGAAAGTTTCGGCTCAAGTAATTTTTTAGCTGATGTTGAAACCATTGTTCTAGCTAACGATTTATTGGCTAAACTTGGTGTTAAAAATTATGAATTACACATTAATACCTTGGGTAATAGTCAAGTGCGTCAAAGTTATCATGATGCACTAGTTGACTATTTTACGCCCTTAAAAGACCGGCTTTCCGATGATTCTAAACGACGCTTAGAGAAAAATCCGCTCCGAATTTTAGATTCTAAAGATGAACAAGATAAGCAATTTTTACCTAATGCACCAAAAATTATTGATTATTTAGATCAAGCTTCTAAAAATAATTTTAATCGAATTATTCAGATGCTGGACCTGTTAGATATCCATTATGTAATTGATAATGATTTGGTTAGAGGGCTGGATTATTATTCCGGGATTATCTTTGAATTTATGGTTGAAGACGCTAGTTTATGGGAATCGGCTACAACGATTCTTGGTGGTGGACGTTATGACCACCTAGTTGAAGAATTTGATGGTCCTGCAACCCCAGCAGTTGGTTTTGGTATTGGTGAAGAACGCTTAATGCTAGTTTTGCAAAAACAAAACCCAGGCTTATTTACTGATCAAGGAATTGATTTTTTTATTACTAATATTGGTGAAGAGACTGAAATTAAAGTTGTTGAAATTGCTCGTTTGTTACGTAAGCAAGGTTTTAGGGTTCAATATGACGTTGATCAAAAGAAGTTAAAAGCGCAATTTAAAAAAGCTGATCGAGTTAAGGCCAAATATGTAATTACTATCGGAGCTAAAGAAATAGCCGAGGGTAAGTTGAATATTAAACGCTTAGCTGATGGACAAAAAATTGATTTGCTGTTAAGTGATTTAGCAAATATGCATTCAGTCTTAGAACATTTAAAGGATTAAAATTATGGAAAAAAGAACAAATTATTGTGGTAATATTACTGCTAAATATATTGGTCAAAAAGTTAATCTATATGGTTGGGTTCAACGAGTTCGTAATTTAGGTAATTTAGTTTTTATTGATTTACGTGACCGTGAAGGTCTAGTTCAAGTAGTCATTAATCATGACTCAGGCCAAGAATTGATGCACCTTGCTGATCAACTTGGTAATGAATATGTTATTCAAGTTAAAGGTGAGGTAGTTAAGCGTTCGAGCATTAATCCAGAAATGAAAACAGGAGAAGTTGAAATTAATGCGCAAGAACTTATTATTTTAAATAAATCACAAAATCCACCTTTTGAAATTAAAGATAATATTGAAGTAGGCGAGCAAACTAGGCTAAAATATCGTTATCTAGATTTACGGCGCCCCAGCTTACAAAAAGCGCTTATTTTACGTTCGAAAATTTTACAGGCAACACATGAATATTTTGATGAAAATGGTTTCATTAATATTGAAACACCAATTTTAGGAAAATCATCACCAGAAGGTGCACGAGATTATTTAGTTCCTTCGCGAATTTATCCAGGTAGTTTCTATGCTTTGCCGCAGTCACCTCAATTATTTAAACAATTGTTAATGGGAGCAGGTTTTGATAAGTACTACCAGTTATCTAGATGCTTCCGCGATGAAGATTTAAGAGGCGATCGTCAACCAGAATTTACCCAAATTGATATGGAAACGTCCTTTACTGATGAAGAACAAGTGCAAGAATATACTGAAGGACTATTAAAGAAAGTTATGAAAGATGTAATGGGGATTGACTTAAAAACGCCAATTGATCGCATTACTTGGACTGAAGCAATGAACAATTATGGTACTGATAAGCCTGATCTTCGCTTTGGCATGCAAATTCATGATTTAAGTCCAATTTTTAAAAATAGTGACTTTAAAGTATTTTCTAATGCAATTAGTGCGGGCGGTTTTGTTAAAGGGATTGCGGTTAAAAACGGCGCTGAGACTTATTCGCGCAAACAAATTGAGAAAAAACAAGATTTCATTAAACGTTTCCACGCTAAGGGTTTAGCTTGGGTTAAATTTGAAAATGGGGAATTTAATGGACCAATTGCGCGCTTTTTAAATGAGGAAAATCAAACTGCCCTAATTAAAGAATTTTCTCTTACAGGTAGTGAGTTATTGGTCTTTATAGCTGATAAATGGAAAGTCTGCTGTGATTCATTAGATCATTTACGCCGGGAATTTGCTAAAGAGACCAATATCATTCCTAAGCATGTCTTTAATTTTGTTTGGGTAGTTGACTGGCCCCTATTTGAATATGATGAAGGCATAGGTCGTTGGATTGCGGCTCACCACCCATTCACTATGCCGGATGATGAGGGAATTAAATTACTTGATACTGATCCGCACAAGGCGCATGCTCGTAGTTATGACATTGTGATGAATGGTGATGAATTGGGTGGAGGTTCAATTCGTATCCATAAGCGTTCAATTCAAGAAAAAATGCTTAAAGCACTTGGTTTTAGCAAAAAACGGGCATATGAACAATTTGGTTACTTATTAGATGCTCTTGATATGGGCTTCCCGCCACATGCTGGATTAGCTATTGGCTTAGATCGTTTTGCAATGCTACTAGCAGAAAAAGATAATATTCGTGATGTCTTGGCCTTCCCTAAAAATGCTAATGCTTCAGAGCCAATGATGCACGCACCAGCCCCAGTTGCTGAGCAGCAATTAGCTGACTTGGGGATCGAAGTTGAAGCACAGTATCACGAAAGTGTAGCTAAAATTGAAACAACTCTTAAGCAACAAGCAGAAGAAACTGCTGCTAAAAATACTTCTTGGGATAAAAATTAATAGATAAATTTAAAGAAAATAAGCTGCAAAACTGACTGTTTGATGTAACCTTCTAGTTTTGTGGCTTATTTTCATAATGTGTTTAATAGCGATTGGAAACAAAACAATGCTTAGAAAATATCACTTGGCCTTTGGCTGTTATGGAATAATTGGTAATCAGTCCGAACTTGTTGTTATTAAAAAGAATGGTGGTCCATACACTAATCGTTATGATCTCCCTGGAGGCAGTTTAGAGGATGGAGAGGGACTGGATCAAGCTATGCTACGGGAAATAAGAGAAGAGACCGGCTTACTAGTTCAAGCTTATCAACAATTAGGGATTACATCATTTAAATACCCTTGGGACTATGAAAATTGGCATTTTAACCAGCACTTCTGCGTTTTTTATGATATCCAAAAAGCAGTCGGGCAATTAAAAGGTGAGGTTAGCCAATTTGATGGCCAAGACTCATTAGGAGCAGTACGCGTACCTTTGAAAAAGCTCAGTTTCACCAATGCTTCTCCTTTAGTTATGTGGGCTAAATTGTATCTCATCAATCCTGAGCAAATGAATTTAGAAGATCAAACTTTTTCTACTTGGCAAGTTTTACAACGACCAGTTTTTTAAACAAAAAAGCAACTAGTATTTTACCTAGTTGCCTTTTTCTTTGCTTAATTTAAAGTATCTAAGAATGCTAAAGCTGCATCATAGTTTGGTTCATTAGTCATTTCCACAATTAATTCTTGATAAAGTATTTTTTGGTTAGTGTCAACAATCCAAATACTTCGTGAATCAAGTCCCATTTTTTCAATAAATAGTCCCATCTTCTTACCAAAATCAAATTTTTCATCAGAGAGTAATTCCATTTTTACTACTCCTTCTGCTGCACACCAGTTACGTTGGTCACTAGGTGAGTTAGTTGAAATGGTATAAAAATTAATATTGTCGTATTTGTCAACTTCACTATTAAAGCGCTTGGTTGAAATGCTACATACACTAGTATTAATGTCGGGTACTACGCTAATTAAGGTGGGTTTGTTAATTAATTCTGACAAGTTGACGATAGATCCATCAGCTTTTTCAATTTTTAAATCGGGTAATATCTCGCCAACTTTTGGTGGTTGACCATTAGTCGATAATGGGGTACTTAGTCTTGTAATTTGCATTTTGTTTACTCTTTCTTTAAAACTGTTACTCTAAAGTCTAAACTATCTACTGAACTGGACCAAAATAAAATGCTTGCTAATTATTTAAAGCTGCTCATTTACGTAAGTTGTAATGCGCTCAACGGCAGTTCTTAAACATTTTTCAGATGATGCATAGGATAAACGTACAAATCCTTGACCACCAGCCCCAAAGTAACTACCAGGAATTACTCCTACCTTAACTTTATTGGCTAAGTCAGTAGCAAAAGCTACATCATCTGTACCGAATTTACTTGGAATTTTAGCAAAAATATAAAATGCGCCTTCAGGTGTAGCCATTGTAAACCCATTTTTTTCAAGACCTGTTTGAATTATGTGTAATCTGCGTTCATAAATTGCTCGGGCTTCGATATAATCTTGTTCACCATGACTGATAGCTTCTGCTGCCCCAATTTGAACATTATCAGTAACTGAAGTAATCATAAAGGAATTGATTTTGGAGATCGTTTGCATAATTTCTTTTGGCGCTGCAATATAACCAATTCGCCAACCAGTCATGGCAAAATTTTTAGATAATCCTGAAAGAAGGATAGTCCGATCCGGAATAATTTGTGTAAGCGAATAGTGCTTTTTCTGAGCATAAATTAATTCGGCATAAATTTCATCGCTTAAGGCAAATAAATTATAATCGACAATAACTTTTGCTAGCTCTTTTAAATCTTTTTTAGCATAAACTCGTCCAGTCGGATTAGATGGATCAGTTAAAATAACTGCTTTTGCTCCTTTTCCTTCATTTTCCATAACTTTTGCTAGATGTGCAGCAGTCAAAATAAAATTATCAGCAGAAGTATCTACTTCTATAGGTACGCCGCCAGCCATTTTTATAATACCAAAATAGACTCCCCAAACAGGTGTAGGAACGATCACTTTATCACCGGGGTTAAGGATAGCCATAAAGGAAACATTTAAGGCTTCTGATACTCCGACAGTTGCACAAATTTCATTTTCGGGGTTATAGTACACACCTAAACTCTTTTTGAGATAATCACTTACTGCGTTTAAGTATTCTTCTTTACCGGCTTCTGGCGCATAGTGTGAGTCATCGCGGTTAATATCATCTATAGCAGCTTGCTTAATGTGGTCGGGAGTGTTCAAGTCGGGTTCACCGACAGTCAACTTAACTATTCCAGGAATTTGAGATATTTTTTGACTAAATGAACGAATTTCGGATTTAGGTAATTTTTCAATCCTTTTGTTAATTGTATCAGATAAATTATTTGCTAGGGTTGGCATAATAAAAGAACCTTTCTTGAATTTTGATATAGATACAATTATAACGCAGTAGTCGCTTTAAGAATATTTAAATTAATATTAATTTAGCAATTAATTTTTCTGTTGTTCAGAAATAGATTTATGATAGTTATTTAAGGAGAGTGACAATAATGGATCAAGAACAAAAAAAGCAGCAATTAAAGCATTTGTCCAAGGAGCAATTCGAAGTGACGCAGCATGGGGCTACCGATTATCCTTTTAAGGGTAAATATGATGATTTTTACCAAAAGGGAATTTATGTTGACATTGTTTCTAAGGAACCACTATTTTCAAGTGAAGACAAATACGATGCTGGTTGTGGATGGCCTAGCTTTACTAAGCCAATTCAAAAACTAGTTTATCATCGTGATCAGTCTCATAATATGGAACGCACCGAGGTCAAGAGTCCTGAGGCTGACTCTCATCTAGGACATGTCTTTACCGATGGTCCTGTAGATCAAGGAGGCTTACGTTATTGTATTAATTCTTCAGCTTTAAAATTTATTCCTTTTGATCAATTAGAAAAAGAGGGATATGGCGAATATCGCAAACTTTTTAAATAATAATAATTATGTAAAGTATAAAAAAGCAAATTAATTTCTTTAATAAATTAGATGCTTTTTTTATTTTTAGCTCTCTTAATTTAACATTTTCTAAAAACTTGATAAGCTAATTAGTATGAGGCAATAGCAAATAGTCCATCTTCAAAAGCAAAAGTACTATTGCGCTAAATGGGTACATGAGAAAGGAAGAATAATGACAAAATTACAGACAATTAGTTCTCAGTTATGGACACTGACCAATGAGCTAGAGACTAATACGGATACAACTGAATCCAAAAATTATATTTTAGCCTTCATATGTTATCGTTACTTGTCCGAACAGCAAGAACAGTATCTTGTTAGTAGCAGTGCTATAAATGTTAAGAAAGACCAAGCAATTAATGAAGCTTACCTAGAACAAGCAGGCGGTGTTGAATTAAATGCTTATCTTAAGGATATCTTTTCAAATCTTGGTTATGCCATTGCGCCACTTGACACTTGGCAGTCATTAGTAAATAAAATTGACAAGGGCCAAGTAAATCTAAGTGACTATCAAACTATTTTTGCTAATTTTGATAAGAATGCTGCACTATCTAAAGCGGCAGGTCAAACCTTCAAGGGGATCTTTAGTAATCTTAACTTAGCCGATTCCTACCTGGGGTCATCAGATAATGAACGAGTGAAGTCTTTAGCGAAGATTGTCAAATTAGTTGATAGTATTGATTATCAAGATGAAGCTGGTAAAGATATTCTTGGTGATATCTCTACTGGTTTAATTAGCAAATATGCAGCTAGTAAGAAGGGGGCTACTTTTTGCACACCACCGGCAGTTGCAAAATTAATAGCTAAAATAGTGACAGCACATTTACCTAAAGCAACCCAATCGTTCACAGTATATGATCCTAGTTGTGGGGTAGGTTCAATTTTGTCAGCGGTCGCAAATGATAATAACTCAGCAATTGCTAAATTGTATGGGCAAGAAGCAAATTTGACCGCTTACAATTTAGCTAGAATAAATTTAATGTTGCACCATGTTTTATTTACTAATATGACATTGTTCAACAATGATGCGCTCGAAAACGATTGGCCGGCCGAACCAAATACTAAAGAAATTGCTCATCCACGTACCTTTGATGCGGTTGTGGCTAATCCACCATATCCTCAATCTTGGAACAATAACCAAAATAAGTTAACGGATCCCCGTTTTCGTAATTATGGCAAATTGGCTCCTCGGACTAAGGCTAGTTTTGCTTTTGTTTTACAAGGTCTTTATCATTTAAACGAAAAGGGAATCATGGCGATTGTTCTTCCTAACGAAGTTTTATTCCGTAGTGCTGCAGAAGCTACAATTCGCAAAAATTTGGTTGAGCATCCGGATGGTAATCAGATCGATGCTGTAATAGGGCTACCGCCTAATCTATTTTATGAGGGCATAAGGCCAATGATTATTTTGGTATTAAAAAAGATGCGTACTAGCAAAGATATTCTTTTTATTGATGCTTCAAAAGAATTTGCTAAAGGTAAAATGAAAAATTATTTAACTCAGGAAAACATTGATAAAATTTTCAAGACCTATCAAAAACGTGTAGCTATGCCACAATATGCTTATTTAGCATCCATCGAAGAAATCCGTGCTAATGATTATAATTTAAATGTTTCACAATATATTACTACTTCTGAAAATAAAAAAATTGATTTAACTGAAATCGATAGATTATTGGTCCAAGATAAAAAAGACATCGCTGCACTAGAAGCTAAAATTGCTAAAGACTTAAAAGTCTTAGAAATTAAAAGGGACCAGTGAGTTTTTATATAGTGGCAAGTATTAGCTTTTTAATCAAATTAGTACATCAATTATAAATAATTCAAATAAAGAATAAAGGATTTTTTTAAAAAGGAAGAAACAATATTTAATCGATTTGACAAATATGCTATTATATCAATGAAAGGGAGCGATTACATGGATTCATTAATGCGGCATATTTTTGGCCTACAAAAGAAGAAGGTCAAACATCAAAAACATAGTAAATACAATAATAAAAAACGAAAGTCGTTAATTTGCGGGCATACTTTCTTTGGTATATTTTAAGTAAATAAATTAATAAAGACATATCTTTGGTCATGAGATATGTCTTTATTAATTGTAAAAGAATGTGAGATTTATGAATAAGAAAATAAAGTTGTATGCAATTTCTTGGCAGTTCATTTTAGGTCTTATTTTAGGGATTTTTGGTACCTTTATTGAGGTTTTGATACCTTTAATAGTGCGACAATTTATTGACGGTAAAACGCACATAAGTGCACATATCAATTTTCGTTTAGTTGCGGTAATCGTGTTAACCATTATTTTTAGTGCAATTATTAGTGCTTTTTGCCAATACTTGATCAGTGTGGCCGGAAATTTAAAAATTGCTGAAGTCAGAATGGAAATTGAGCAAAAGTTACTTACTTTGCCTATGAGCTTTTTTACTAATCAAAAAAGTGGTCAACTTTCTAGTCATTTAATTAATGATGCTGAAGTAGTTCAAGATTTTATGACTAGTAGTATTCCAGCCACCATTAATAGTTTAATTGCAGTGCTAGGATCATTCATTGTTTTATTTCATTTAGATTGGCAATTGACGGTATTTATTGTCTTATCTTTTTCACTAATTATCTTAATTGCATATCCAATTGGAAAAATTAGTGAAAAATTGTCGCTCACTACCCAGAATAAATTAAGTGAACTTTCTGGTCAAAGTACAGAAAACATATATAATATCCGCAGTATTAAGCTGAATAATGCTTATCGCCCAGTCTTGTTAAATTTTAAGCAGGTAGTAGTTGAATTATTTAAAGTTTCAAATAAAACTGATCGCATATTTTCAATTGTAGGTCCCATTCAAACAGTTTTTACTTTAGGAATTATTCTTTTAATTATTATTTATGGTGGTATTCGTGTACAGCAGGCTAGTTTGAGTATTGGCACCTTAGTATCCTTTTTAATTTATCTCTTTCAGGTAATTGAGCCAATTAATATGTTGGGCAATTTTTATACCAGTTACAAGCAAGCTAAAGGAGCTACTTTGGAATTAAATAATATTTTGAATACACCAGGAGAAAAAAGTGTTTATCAAGTTAATTCTCAAATATTGTTTGCTAAGAATAGTTGTTTAACGTTGAAAAATGCCTCTTTTTCATATCAAAAGGAACCGGTTTTACAAAATATTTCTTTAAGTTTTAATAGTGGCCAAAAAATAGCAATAGTTGGTCCCTCTGGTGCTGGTAAAACAACAATTATTAATTTATTAACTAGATTGTATGAATTAAATAAAGGACAACTTTTATTAAATTCAGTAAGTGCAACTAACTATGATCTAAATACTTGGCGTAATTTGTTTGCCGTAGTAACCCAAGAAAACACGATTATTTCAGGATCAATTTATTTAAACTTAACGTTTGGTTTGACTGCTATTCCTGAAGAAAGTGACATCTGGGCCGCCCTGGACAAGGCTAATTTGTTAGAAGATGTGCAAAAAATGCCCAATGGCTTACAAACTTTAGTTGGTGAACAAGGAATTGGTTTATCAGGTGGTCAAAGGCAAAGATTACAGATTGCTCGCGCATACTTGCGCCAAGCCAATTTTTTAATTCTAGATGAAGCAACATCTAACCTGGATCCCAATTCGGAGAAAATTATTACTAATACTTTGAATGAGTTGCTTGCTAATCACCAGACGACTTTAATTGTTATTGCTCATCGCTTATCGACAATTGTTGATTCAGACAAAATTTATTTTTTAGATAATCATCAAATTACCGGCAGTGGTACCCACCAAGAGTTGATGCAATTGGTTCCTAAATATAAACAATTTGTTAATGAAGAACTATTGGCAGTTGAAAAATAATTATACAAGGAGGAAACAGATAAATGGACTTAACTGGTAATGAATACCTGGAATTTGTTAAAAACGACCGTTCACTTTTTTATTATCCTAATGATGAACCAAAAAATAAATTTAAATTTACAAAACCTAAAACTAGCTTTCAAGAATCAACTGATAGCTATTGGCATTATATTTTATTTGATCATAAATTGCCCCAACAAGGCTGGAAAATTCATCTAACTGCTAATATTAAGGATGCACAAAAACTATTATTGACGGTGAGCCAGTACTTAAACAATCAACAAGTTAGTTATAAATTTATTGATACAGTAGATGCAATGCTTTTAAGTAATTCCAAATATGGTGACCGAACAGAGTCGGGAAAGTTTATTACAGTTTATCCCGTAAATACTACTAAATTTGTCCAACTTCTGACTGCGTTAGCAGAAATCACCCAAGACTTTTTAGAGGGGCCATATATATTAAGCGATCAAGAATGGCAAGATAGCCATGTCTTTTACCGTTACGGTGCCTTTAAGGCAATGAAAACGGTGATTGACGGTGAAGAAGTTTACGCCATTATTGATAATAAACATAACTTAGTTGAAGATAAACGGTTACCATATTATTATCAGCCTGATTTTATTGTAGAACCTGAACAATTGAAAAATAATGTACAACATTATGATAAAAATGAATTCAAAAAACTAATGAATTATAATGTTGATTTTTCTTTGCACTATAGCAATGCTGGTGGAGTTTATCATGCAGTTTTCAAGGGTAAGGAATGGGTTCTAAAAGAAGGCCGTGCTTTTGCGGGCTTAGATGCTAATGGCAATGATGGTTTTAATCGGATTAAACACGAGTATAAAATATTAAAGCAACTAGCCGAGATACCAACAGTTGTTAATGTTTATGAAAGTTTTAAGGCATGGAAACATCAATATTTAGTTGAAGAGTACCTTCAAGGAGATACTTTAGCTGATTTTGTTGATAGTCAATATCCCTTTACCGCAAATAAGCAAAAGAAAAATGAATATCTTACGAAGACGGTCAAAATTATTACGGCACTTTTAAAGGCAATTAACCAAATTCACCAAAAGGGAATCGCAATTGGTGATTTACAACCGGATAATATAATTATATTAGATACAGATAAAGTAAAGTTAATTGATTTTGAAAATGCTCAAAAAGCTTCAGCAGCCTACAATCCTGGTCTGGCAACGCCTGGCTATTCTGATTTTAATGCGAAGACTTTTGCGGAAGCTGATCGAATTGCGTTATACAAAATAGCACGTTATATGATTTTGCCAACCGCAACTGGCTTTGATTGGGCGCCTGAATTAGAAGCCGTGCAAGATAAGAATATTAGCAATGAATTTGGCAAGCAAATTGTAGAATTTTTGCATAATTTAAAAAAGCAATTAAATTTGAATTTTAATTCTGACTCACGCCACCCGCAGTATTATTATCAAAATTTAACAGTACCGTCTACACCATTTTCACTGAATCAGTTAAATCAAAATATAGCCGAAGTAGCTAAGGGAATCAGCGACAACTTGAACTACAACTTTAAAGGATTAATTTATGGTGACATTCCGCAATACAGTTCTGAAATTAGTTATTATTCCGTGGCCAATGGTGCTTTTGGCGCTATAATGGCTTTAAATAGATCACAGACTTTAGATCAGAAAAGTAAGCAAGAAATTAATATTTGGCTCGAACAGCAATTACCAAATTTAAAAAAATTGTTAGCTGAGCCAGCAACAGATATCGGATTATTTACTGGCCTAAGCGGTATTGCCACTGTTTTGTATGAACAAGGCTACACTAAAATTAGTTACAGTATAATGAAAAAAATACAGACTAACGTGGCACTTAAGTTAACCAATGACATTTCAATTTACTCTGGTTTAGCCGGAGTTGGGCTAGCTTTTTTATGCTTTTATGGACAAACCAAAAAAACTATTTACTTACAAAATGCAATTGATCTTGGTAAACAAGTAATGCAAATCATTAAGCATGAACGCTATACCGAAAAAACTGATAGTGGATTAATTACTGGCTGGTTGGGTGCAGCATTATTTTTATGGAAATTAAGTATTGTTACAAAGGCAAATCAATATAAGCAAGCAGCTTTAAGAATCTACCAGATAGTAATAAAAAATTCATTACAACTTACAAGTGACGGTGCATTTATTAAAGATAATTCCTACTCATATGAACGTTTAATCCCGTATGTTAATCATGGTAGTGCTGGCTTAGCCTTATTAATGATAGAATTTTTACAAGATGATCCTAAGGTTTTTACCAAAAAAGAATTAGAAATTTTATTAAAAATATTAAAGCAAAATGATGTTTTTGTAACTTTTTTTGCCGGATTATTCGATGGTTTTCTTAGCCTGCTGATTTTAGATAATGCCTTTGCAATTTGTACCAATAATAAAGTGACTTTAAAGAAGAAGTACAATTTACTTAATAATTACTTAGTTGCTCAAAATGGCGGCGTAAGGGTACCTGGCAGCTTTGGCTTTAAGTGTTCTTTAGATTTGACTACTGGAAGCAGTGGCTTACTGCTACTTTTAACAGATATTAAGCAACATACCTGGAATGCCTGGCTACCACTTCTAAGAAGTAAATAATTTTTTAATTAACATAACTAAAAAGCCATTCCATTTATCATGGAGTGGCTTTTGTGGTATCACATATAGATATATTTTAAACAATTTCTTGTTCTTTAAATGTCCCATAAACACGTTCTACTTCGGTGACACTCATGAAGGCATAGGGATCACTTTTTTGAACAATTTGTAAAACATCGTACATATCATAGCGATTAATAACTGTTATTAAAACTTTTTTTTCTATGTGACTGTACGCTCCTTCGACATCGTGAAAAATTGTGATGCCGCGATGCATTTTTTCTTGAATTCCATCAATAATCGCTTGTGGCTGATCTGTGACAATTGTGACTTGCAATTTTTGGTGTTGGGTATAGACAGCATCAATCACCCGTCCATTAATAAAAATAGTCAGGGCCGAGTATAAAGCACGATTCCAGCCAAAGGCAACACCGGCAGCAGCAATAATTACTAAATTAATAAAAATACTTACCTTGCCATAACTTGTGCCCGTTTTTTTCTGAACAACAATTCCCACAATATCTAAGCCACCAGTTGAGATGCCATTTTTTAAGGCAAAACCAGTTCCCAAGCCATTAATCATTCCCCCAAAAATTGCGCAAACAAGGGGATCAACATGCATATTAACTGGTTGTAGCACGCGCATCATAAGCGAGCCCAAAATTACCGTGATAATTGTAAAAAAAGTAAACTTGTGCCCAATCTTAAACCAAGCAACTAAAAGTAGTGGCACATTTAAGGCAAAATACATTGCCGAAGTTGTCAAAGTGAAGGGGAGATAACGTTCACTCAATGTATTAATTAATTGAGCAAATCCGGTAATACCAGAAGAATACATGTGCCCCGGACCCCAAAAAAGATTTAACGCAATTGCTACTGCAATTGAATAAAAAAATGAAGCTGAAATCTTTGAAAGTAAATTATAACGTCTGTTAAAGGTATCGAGTCGATCCATTATTCACATTTTCCTTTTGTCCTAAATAATAGTAATTCATTTAATTCAGTGTAACAAAAGTTGGGGAGGTAACCAACTGAGAAAATTCAGTTAATTTTATTTTTGCCAGTGTTCTTTGATAAAAGTTAACCGACCACCAGCTTCCTCTAGTGCATAGCGATTGGGGGCCTTTTTATAGAAATCTTGATGATATTCTTCAGCTGGATAAAAAGGTTGAGCCGGTTCTATTTTGGTAACAATCGGTGCAGTAAATCTGCCACTTTCTTGGAGCTTCTGCTTTGATTTTTCGGCAGCTAACTGTTGTTGGCCAGAATTATAATAAATAACTGGGCGATAATTATCACCTCGATCTTGAAACTGGCCCATGGCATCAGTTGGATCAGTTACTTGCCAATAGTATTCTAATAATTGGTCATAAGACATCAGCTCTGGATCATAAGTTATTTCAACTGCTTCTGTGTGCCCAGTCAATCCACTGGCTACTTGCTCGTAAGTAGGGTTAGGGACGTGACCGCCGGTATAGCCAGAAATCACCTTTTTGACACCAGGTAAAGTGTCAAATGGCTCTACCATACACCAAAAGCAGCCCCCAGCAAAGATGGCTTTTTGAAAATTTTGTTTTTTATCCTTATTTATATTTGCCATTTTATTGACCTCATTTCATCTTGCCGGACTTAGGTAAAAAATATTTAAGACCGGTCTTAAGTGCTTGTTTATTCTTCAATTCCCAGATGATCTAAAATCAAGGCAGCCGTTTCCTCGATTGACCGGTTGGCAACATTAATAACAAAACACCCCAGTTCATTGTAAAGCGTTTGGGCAGAATCAAGTTCTTTTTTAATTGCGTCTGTATTTGAATAAGTGGTATCGGGATTTAACCCATAGGCAATCATTCTTTGCCGTCTAATTTCATTTAATACGGATAAGTCATTGGTCAGACCAATAATTTTTTTAGGATTAACTTGATATATCTCCTTTGGAATATGCGTATCTGGTACTAATGGTAAGTTAGCTACTTTTAAATTTTTATTAGCTAAAAATAAAGAGAGTGGTGTTTTTGAAGTTCGAGAAACACCTAATAAAACGACATCAGCTTCTAAAAAGCCCTTTGGATCTTTGCCATCGTCATACATTACGGCAAACTCCATTGCAGATATTCGATCAAAATATTTTTGATTCATTTTATGTTGGGCACCAATTTTCTTAAGCGGTCGGCTACCAGTAGCGCTTTGAATTGCTTCAACCACTGGAGATAAAATATCAATCCCATGGATATTATGTTCCCGAATAAAACGAATTACTGGTAACTGCATTTCATCTTTAACTAAACTATAGATAATTACCAAATTAGGATACTTTTCGATTTCTTGAAAAGTTTCTGCCAATTTTTCTTTATTATAAACGAATGGATATCGCCGATAGTTAATTTGAGCATCGGGGAATTGCGCTGCTGCTGCCACTGCATTATTAAAAGCAGTATCACCAGCAGAATCAGAAATAATTATAATATTAACTTCTTTTTTTGGGGTTTCGTCAGTCATTGTCTGCTCCTTTTTTCATTTATTATACAATCTCCCTTTAATATTAACAGATTTTAAATAGCTAAAACGGCAATGAAAAATAATTTTAAAAAATATTGCTTGTATGTATTGACCGATGAATATGGTTTGATATAATTTAAATAAATGTATGACGGAAACGTCAAGAAATGGAAGGAGGGATCACATATGGCCAAGACTGTTGTTCACGAAAACGAGTCTATTGATGATGCTCTTCGTCGTTTCAAACGTTCCGTTTCTAGAAGTGGTACTTTGCAAGAATATCGCAAGCGCGAATTCTATGAGAAGCCAAGTGTACGTAGAAAGCTGAAGTCAGAAGCAGCTCGCAAGCGTAAGCATTATTAATATAAAAAAACGACTTCTATCTATATATGGTAGAGGTCGTTTTTTAGATATTTTACTAAGAATATTTATTTTATACCTATAACAAGATTTGTTATAATTTAAGCAAGCTATATTAGAAAGAAGGGATTACTGTGAGTTTATCAGAACAGATAATGGCTGATATGAAAGATGCGATGAAGGCACATGATAAAGTTAAGTTGAACACTGTGCGGATGATTAAGGCTGCTTTAATGAACGAAAAAATCAAAGTAGGGCGTGAATTGAATTCCGATGAAGAATTAACAGTTTTAAATCGTGAAAAAAAGCAACGTGAAGAATCATTGGCTGACTTTGTTAAAGCTAAGCGTACTGATTTAGTTGAGGAGACTAAAAAAGAATTAACCGTTATTGAAGCCTATATGCCTAAGCAACTTTCACAATCTGAGTTGGAAAAAATCGTTAGTGCAGCAATTGCTGAAGTCAGTGGTGCAACTAAAGCTGACTTTGGTAAGATTATGAAAATTTTAATGCCTAGAATCAAAGGTAGGGCAGATGGAAAAGTTGCCTCTAACCTGGTTAAAAACAAACTGAGTTAAGCAAGAAAGGGAGCAAAGATATTGGCTCAAACTAATTTTATTCCTAGAAATCCAGAAAATATTCAAAAGTTAGTTGGGGTTAATGACAGCAATCTTGATTTGTTAGCAGAAGGATATGATATCAGTATCACTGATACTGGAAACCAAATTCTGCTTGCAGGCGATAGCAATAATTGTCAAAAAGCAATTGCTGTTTTAAAAGCCTTAGACAATGTAGTTAGTGCTAATATTAATATCAGTGCTCCTGATATTGTCAGCGCAATGAAAATGGCGGATAAAGGGATTACCGAATATTTTCCTGATCTATATAAAAAAATTCTAATTCGGGATGCTAAAGGCAAACCGATTAGGGTGAAAAATATCGGTCAAAAAAATTATGTTGAAGCAATCGAAAAAAATGATGTCGTATTTGGTATTGGTCCTGCTGGTACTGGTAAGACATTCATTGCCGTTGTTTGCGCAATTGCAGCTTTTAAAAAGGGTGAAGTTTCACGCATTGTTTTAACCCGACCAGCAATTGAAGCAGGTGAGTCACTTGGATTTTTACCTGGAGATTTAAAGGAAAAGGTTGATCCATATTTAAGACCAATTTACGATTCTCTTTATTCTATTTTGGGTACGAATACGACTGATCATTTGATGGAACGGGGAGTAATTGAGGTTGCTCCACTTGCGTATATGCGTGGGCGTACATTAGATGATGCATTCATAATATTAGATGAAGCTCAAAATACTACTGATGCGCAAATGAAGATGTTTTTAACTCGTTTAGGATTTAATTCCAAGATGATTGTTAATGGTGATATGACGCAAGTCGATTTACCTGGACGCCAGCGTAGCGGTTTAGTAGACGCTGAGCATATTTTAAAAGATATCAGTCATATTAAATTTATTCAGTTTTCAGCTAATGATGTTGTTAGACATCCAGTTGTAGCTAAAATCATTAATGCATATGAAAAGAAAGAACAAAGTTAATGACCCCAATCGATATTACTTATAATGATGAAGTTGATTTTTTACAAGATAAAAAATGTAACTGGCAAAAGTGGATTACTGACCTATTATTGTTAGCCAAAAATGAAATTGGTAAAGAAAATAATTTAGAAATGAGTATTAACTTTGTCAATGAAGAGCGTAGTCAAAAAATCAATTATAAATATCGTGATAAAAATCGACCAACTGATGTAATTTCCTTTGCGATTGAAGACGGTGAAGATAAGTTTGAGATTGCCGCTTTTGCAGCAGATCCTGATTTTTGTGAAGATATTGGTGATTTGTTCATGTGTCCGAGTGTCATAAGAAGACACAGTGAAGAATATGGTACTGGTTGGCAGCGTGAGTTTGGCTACACCCTTGTTCATGGCTTTTTACACCTTAATGGGTATGATCATATAGAACCTGACGAAGCAAAAGAAATGTTTGCCATTCAAGGTAAAATTTTAAAAAACTATGGCTTGCCTTTATATGCAGACCAGTTAGATGAGGGCAGAGGTAAATAATGTCAAATAATGAAAAAAATAAGTCTGGTTTTGTTGCGTTAATTGGTAGACCCAATGTTGGTAAATCAACTTTAATGAATTATTTAGTGGGTCAAAAAGTCGCAATAACTTCTAACAAACCGCAAACAACGCGTAATAAAATATCAGGTATTTACTCTACGTCAAGTATGCAGGTAATTTTCGTTGATACACCAGGAATATTTAAGCCACATGGTGAACTTGATGACTACATGGATAAAGCAAGTTTATCCAGTTTAAATGATGTTGACTTAATTTTATTTATGGTTGAACCAGAAAAAATGGGTAAAGGTGACGAATATATCGTTAATCTTTTACAACAAGTTAAGGTACCAGCATTTTTATTAATTAATAAAGTCGATCAGGTTAATCCAAACGACTTATTAGGAATAATTGATGAATATCGTCAATTAAATCTTTTTAAAGAATTTTTACCAATATCTGCTACTCAGGGAATTGGTATTTCTGACTTAAATCAAGTTTTATATGACTATTTACCAGAAGGTCCAGCCTACTATGACTCTGAGCAAATTACCGATCGGCCAGAATATTTTATGGTTAGTGAATTAATTCGTGAGCAACTTTTAAATTTAACTGCCGAAGAAGTACCCCATGCAGCTGCCGTATGGGTTGAACAAATGAATCAGCATGAAAATAACAAGCTGCAAATTGAAGCTACAATTTATGTCGAAAAAAGTGGGCAAAAAGGGATTATTATTGGTAAAGAGGGGAAAATGCTTAAGCAAATAGGCATTAATTCCCGTAAACAAATTGAGGACTTATTAGGTGAAAAAGTTAACCTGCACTTGTGGGTTAAAGTTCAACGTAATTGGCGATCTGATCCCCGCTTTTTGAAGCAGATTGGTTATAATAAGAAGGATTTGTCCTAAAAATGGCACGTGAACTCAAAGAAGTTCAAGGAATAATTTTTAAACGGCAAAAATACAATGAAGCTGATGTCTTAGCTAAAATTATAACTAAAAATTACGGCATAATTACCATGCTTGCTCGCGGAGCACTACGTCCCAAGTCGAAGTTAGGCGCAGCCTTACTTAACTTTTCTTACGGTACTTACATTATCTATACCAATGGTCATGGGCTTAGTAATTTACGAACTTATAAAAATATAAAACAATTTAATCATATTTTTACTGATATAAATAAAAATGCGTATTCTTCTTTCATTTTAGATTTAATTGATCATGCCTTTATTGAATATCAACATATAGATCAATATTACTTATTAGCTGATTTTGCTTTGCAAAAAATCAATGCTGGAGTTGACGCAGAAATGATTACTCAAATCGTTCAAATGCAACTTTTAGCTGCATTTGGGGTAAAGCCAGAACTACGTCACTGCGTTATTTGTAGGAAAGAAAAAGGCAATTTTGATTATTCAATAAAGTATGGCGGGGTTTTATGTAGCGACCATTTTTATACTGATCATAATCGCCTCCATCTAAAGCCTAAAGAAACGGCTGTTTTAAGAACGATTGGGCTATTACCAGCTGAACGATTGGGTGAAATTACAATTAGCGCTCAAACTAAAAAAGCAACGCGAAAAGCAATTGACCAAATTTATCAGGCAACGATTGACTTAAACTTAAAAACCAAAAAATTTTTAGACGAGTTAAATTTATTAACTTAGTTTGCTTTAGCTTATCCTTGGATTATGGTAAAATTAATTTGTATTTTGGCAATGATAAGGAAGAAGAAAAGTACCAGTTAAGCGAGTGTTAGATAGTGCAAGGACATCTGGGAAAAGGCACCTTTAGTCAATAATTAAGTGCAGGGTATATTTTCCCTGAATTAGGGTGGAACCGCGATTAAATCTCGTCCCTATGCAAGTTTTGCATAGGCTTTTTTTATGGTCTAATGCAGAAAGGATTAAAAATGACAAAGAAAAAATTAAACATTCAAAATATGATTTTTAAATTAGAAGAATTTTGGTCATCCAAAGGCTGCATGGTTATGCCTTCATATGATGTAGAAAAAGGGGCTGGTACAATGAGCCCGTATACATTTTTACGGGCTGTGGGGCCAGAGCCATGGGCTGCTTGCTATATTGAGCCATCAAGAAGACCAGCTGATGGACGTTATGGTGATAATCCCAATCGCTTATTCCAACATCATCAATTTCAAGTAGTAATTAAACCAGCGCCGACAGATATTCAACAATATTATCTAGATAGTTTAAAAGTTTTAGGAATTAATCCACTTGAGCATGATATTCGCTTTGTTGAAGATAATTGGGAAAATCCTTCAATGGGGTGTGCCGGTGTCGGTTGGGAAGTATGGCTTGATGGAATGGAAGTAAGTCAGTTTACTTATTTTCAAGTTGTCGGTGAACTCGAAGTTAAACCAACAATGAGTGAAATTACTTATGGGGTTGAACGTTTAGCTTCATATATTCAAGATGTTAACTCTGTTTTTGATTTGGAGTGGGGCAATGGTGTTTTATACCGCGATATCTTTAAAGAAGCAGAGTATGAAAATTCAAAATATGCGTTTGAAGAATCAAACCAGGAAGACTTGTTAAAATTCTTTGATGTTTATGAAAAAACAGCACAGGAATTAATTAAATTAAATTTGGTTCAGCCAGCATATGATTATATTTTAAAATGCTCGCATACGTTTAACTTGCTTGATGCACGCGGAGCAGTTTCAGTAACGGAACGGGCGGGATATTTAGCGAGAATTAGAAATCTTGCCCATGAAGTAGCTGTTTGTTTTGTCAAAGAACGGGAAAAAAGAGGTTTCCCGCTATTAAAGAGTGCAGAAGATAAGAAAGCAGGGCTTGAAAATGACTAAAGATTATTTATTTGAAATTGGGACCGAAGAGATGCCAGCACATGTTGTCACCCGTAGTGTGAATCAACTAGCTGACAAAACCACAAAATTTTTAAATGAAAATGGTTTAAAGTTTAAGAATATCAAAACTTTTTCTACGCCAAGACGTCTAACGATTTTAGTCGAAGAACTTGCTGAAAAGCAGGATGATATTGATGAAATCAAAAAGGGACCAGCTAAAAAAATCGCCCTAGATCAAGATAATAATTGGACTAAAGCTGCTCAAGGTTTTGCTCGTGGGCAAGGAATGTCCGTTGATGATATTTATTTTGAAGAACTTAAAGGTGTAGAGTATGCCTATGTTCATGTTAAAAAAACGGGGAAAAAAGCTAGTGAAATTTTGTTAAACATGAATAAGGTAGTTAAGGCCATGACCTTCCCTACTAAAATGCGTTGGGCGGTCAATGATTTTGAATTTATCAGACCAATTCACTGGATTGTATCTCTTTTTGGCAATGAAGTTATTCCTGTCAAATTATTGGATATTACAGCTGGTCGTAAAACTGAAGGTCATCGTTTCTTAGGTGATTCAGTAGTATTAGCTAATACGGGCGATTATGAAGATGCTTTAAAAGATCAATTTGTCATTGTTGACGCAACTAAACGTAAAGAAATGATTGTGACGCAGATGTCTGAATTGGTTAAAGAAAATAATTGGAAAATCAAACCAGATTCCAGTTTGCTTGAGGAAGTGACTAATTTGGTTGAATATCCAACTGTTTTTGCAGGAACATTTGATGAAAAATACTTACAAATGCCAGCAGAAGTATTGATTACTTCAATGAAAGATAATCAACGGTACTTTGAAGTTTACGATCAAGATGAACACCTAGTTAATCATTTTATTTCTGTACGTAACGGTAACCAAGATTTTCTAGAAAATGTTATTTCAGGGAATGAAAAAGTTTTAGTTGCACGTCTTGATGATGCCCAATTCTTTTATGATGAAGATAGAAAATATCCGCTTAGTCATTTTATACAAAAACTCGATAATGTTTCTTTTCATGACAAGATTGGTTCAATGTCAGAAAAAATCAAACGTGTTCGCATCATTGGTAACTTTTTAGCTGAGAAATGGCAATTAGATGAACAAACAATCGCTGATTTTAATCGGGCTAGTGAATTATATAAATTTGACTTAGTTACTCAAATGGTTGGTGAATTTGCTGAATTGCAAGGTGTGATGGGCATGCATTATGCTAGCTTAGCTGGGGAGAGACAAACAGTCGCTGTTGCAATTAAAGAGCATTACATGCCAACCACTGCCGAAGGTGAATTACCACAAACTATTGTTGGTTCTCTTTTATCAATTGCAGATAAATTGGATACAATCATTACCTTTTTTGCGGCAGGTATGATTCCCAATTCATCAAACGATCCATATGCTCTACGCCGTTATGCATATGGGATAGTGCGTATTTTATTAAATCAAAGTTGGTCTTTACCATTTAATAAAGTTTTGCCTGAAATTGTAACCGAACTTGACGGTCAAACCTCGGCTAAGTTACCTAAGACTGAGCTACAAGATGATGAGATTGCTTCATTTATTCGGGATCGGATTAATCAATACTTACAAAGAAATCAATTTAAGTATGACATTATTGATGCCGTGTTAGCTTCAAATCAACAGGATCCGATTCAAATTTTGTCGGCAGCTAATGTGTTGCAATTGCACCATGATGATGAACAATTTAAGCCAGTTGTTGAAAGCTTAATTAGAATAAATAATATTTTAAAGAAAGCTGAATTCAAAGGGCAAAACATAATTAATCCAGACTTGTTTGAAAATGAAAGTGAGAATAAGTTATTTATCGAAGTAAATAATTTAAGTAAGCTTACCAATTTGACAGCTTTATATGAAGGCTTTGTTGAAATACAGCCAATTATAAATCTTTATTTTGAAACTAATATGATTATGGCCAAAGATGAAACAGTTAAGAATAATCGCTTAGCACAGCTTAAGTTGATTTCAGAATTAGCTACTGGATTAGGGGATTTAAGTAAGCTGGTTATTAAATAGTTATTTGTAGGTGATGAAGTGGCTGGATTAATACCTGAGCAAACAATTGCTAAAGTACGAGAAAATATCAATATTGTGAACGTTATCAGCCAATATGTATCACTTGAAAAAAAAGGTAAAGATTATATTGGCCTGTGTCCTTTTCACCAAGAAAAAACGCCTTCCTTTACCGTTAATGAGGGTAAACAATTCTTTAAATGTTTTGGTTGCGGTAAAGGCGGTAATGTTTTTACCTTCTTAATGGAAAAGGATGGTTTGACTTTCCCGGAAAGTGTTCAAAAGGCAGCGAATTTTGCGCATATTGATATTGGGGACGTAACCCATGCTAGAGCAGAAAACTCTAATATTTTAATTAAAATAAATGAGCAAGCAGCAAAATTTTATCAACGTGTACTAGTTTCAACTAATGCAGGAAGACGTGGACTTGAATACGCCAAGCAGCGAAAACTAGATGCAAAAATAATTGACCATTTTAAAATTGGCTATGCGCCCCGGCAAAACGACTTACTTTTGACTTACTTAAGAGGACGTGATTTTCAAGATAGTGACTTGTTAAAAAGTGGCTTATTCGTTCAGACAAAAAATGGTAGCCTGCTTGATCGTTTTCGTGACCGGTTAATGTTTCCGATTGCAAATGAGGGTAGTTATGTCATTGGTTTTTCGGGAAGAAGAATTACTAATGACAAAACTGAGGCAAAATATATTAATAGCCCAGAAACAAAAGTTTTTGCAAAATCAAAGGTACTTTTTCATTTTGCTGAGGCCAAAAAAGCCGTTCGTGATGAAAACCATTTAGTTTTATATGAAGGATATATGGATGTAATTGCAGCTTATCAAGCCGGGATAAAATCGGGAATTGCTTCTATGGGAACAAGTCTTACCGATCAGCAGCTTTACATGATTCGTAGAATTACTAAAAATATTATTATTAATTACGATGGCGATGACGCTGGTATTCATGCGGAAGATCGTGCAGTTAAAATGTTTGCTCAAGCTGGTGGATTTAATCTAGGTATTGTAATATTACCGGAAAAATTAGACCCAGATGAATACATAAAAAAATATGGCGCAGAAAATTATACTAAAGAAGTTAAGGGGGCACTGACGCCAACTGACTTTTTCTTGAAACGCTTGGCTAAAAAATATAATTTAGATAACGATCGCGAAAAATTAGCATATATTGATGAAGCAGTTAAAGCAATTGCTAAATTAACTAATCCCGTCGAACAAGATTTATATTTAGATAAAATAGCGCGCGAGCAAAATGTCTCTTTTGATTCTTTAAAGGCGACCTTAGCACGCTATAGACGTCAATTTAATATTGCTCAACGGCGTAAAGAAAATAGTTTGATTGATCAAAGTAGGCAAATGCCGCCACTTAAATCGACTCAAGAGACCGCAATTGATCCGATTCAAGTGCGTTTATTATATTTATTCATTCATTCTACTCATGCACGCGATTATTTATTAAATAAAAAATTTTTATTTCCAGATGAGGCTTTTCAAAGATTAGCGGAATTATGGTTAAGTTTTAGTGAAGAACAAGAAAATCCATCCGTCAATAGTTTCTTAAATTTTATTCCAAGTCAACTTCAAGGTATAATAGTTAATACCGAAATGACAGACATGCCCCAGGATTTTTCAGATCAAGAAATTGATGAGCAAATTGATGCATTAAAAATGCGAGAAATTCGTACGCAATTGCATCACTTAATGAATGAATTGCAAGATGCCAAAAGAAAGACGGACACTAAAGAAATAATGACAATTACTCAGAAAATTTTAGAGTTAAAAAGAATTCAGGGTTAAAGGGGGGCTTTATTTTGACAGAAAATAAAAATACCAATAATAATGAAGAATTGTCTTTAGACAAAGTTGTTAAGCAAGTTGTCAAAGACGTAAAAAAAGATAAATCGATTACTGAAACTGAATTTATAGATCGCCTAGTTAAGCCTTATGATTTACAAAATAAGGCTGTCGATCAATTAATTCAGGAATTTGAAGACAACGGTATTAGTATTGTCGATGAGAATGGCGATCCTTCTAAATTAGCTTTAAAGAAACAAAAAGATATTGAAAAAGCCGAGCTAAAAGATATGTCGGCCCCATCAAGCGTGAGGATGAATGATCCTGTGCGGATGTATTTAAAAGAAATTGGTCGTGTACCACTTTTAAACGCCGATCAAGAGATTTCTTTAGCTAAAAGAATTGAAAAAGGTGACGAAGAAGCCAAACAAGAATTAGCTGAAGCTAACTTACGTCTTGTTGTCTCAATTGCTAAACGATATGTTGGTCGTGGTATGTCTTTTCTTGATTTAATTCAAGAAGGTAACATGGGGTTAATGAAAGCTGTAGATAAATTTGATTATAGCCTCGGTTTCAAGTTTTCAACTTATGCGACCTGGTGGATAAGGCAAGCCATTACCCGTGCAATCGCAGATCAGGCACGGACAATTAGAATTCCGGTTCACATGGTAGAAACAATCAACAAATTGATCAGAATTCAAAGACAGTTATTGCAAGATTTAGGTCGTGAACCAACCCCTGAAGAAATTGGTGCCGAAATGGATATGCCAACTTCCAAGGTACGTGATATTCTTAAGATTGCTCAAGAACCAGTTTCACTCGAAACACCAATTGGTGAAGAAGACGATTCTCATCTTGGTGACTTTATTAAAGATAAAGATGCAACTAGTCCAGAACAACATGCTTCATATGAAATGTTGAAAGAGCAGTTAGAAGAAGTTTTAGATACACTTACTGATCGAGAAGAGAATGTTTTACGCTTACGTTTTGGTCTTGATGACGGCCGAACTAGAACTTTAGAAGAAGTCGGGAAAGTCTTTGGTGTTACTCGTGAACGTATTCGCCAAATTGAAGCCAAGGCTTTACGGAAATTGCGTCATCCTAGTCGTTCCAATCAGTTACGTGATTTTTTGGATTAACTTTATACTATACAAAAAGCTTCACTTCGTTTATTGTACGAAGTGAAGCTTTTTTGCTTTATCTTAATTTTAACTTTTTCTCTTATAAATTTAAAATGCCTTTTTATTTAATCCTTGAAGATTCAAATTATATTCGACAACTTTTTTACGTTTACCTGTAACAAGAAACAAAGCTAGTCCGAGATAAATTAAAACTATAAAAATTAATAATTGCCAGTCAAATATTGTAGGACTTAACATCGAAGTACTCCCAGACGCAATCATCCCCGCTAAATCATATAAGAAGTGGTATGCGATATTGCTAATAATTGTACCAGTGTATAAATAGAGTGTTGAAAATAATATACCTCCTACCATTGCATTAATCACTTGCAAAATAGTAGCTGATAATGGTTGAACAGGAGCATTTAAAAAATGAATTAGACCAAAAATTAAGCCATCAAGAAATATTGCCCAAAAGATTTGCCTACTAGAATTTTGGAGTAACTTCAATAAAAAACTTAAAATGCAAAAGCGCATCATCCATTCTTCACCAATTCCAGCAGCAAAAGCACTTAAAGTTAAATATAAAAGATTACTATTTGAAGCTACCCTAAAATTCCAGTTAGTAAGAATACCGTTCAATGAATTGGCATCATTAAAACCATTAAACAGACAATCTATGACAATAAAAATAATTAGAATACTCAAAATTACCTTTGAAACTCTTGAACTAAACTTAAAATTAGGAGTAACAAATCCCCATTTTTTCATCACAAACCATGTAGTAACAACAAAACTTAAACTACCAATAATTGCACTATTGGTACAAGCCTTTAAAAAAGGGTTAGTGGGAATAGGATAAGTAGATTCTATTTCGATAATCAAATATATAAACCATAGTAAACAAAAACGTCCCCATTTATTCTGAACATTTCCCATAGCCAATTCGCCCATAGGAATAAACATAAAAATTTTATAAATTGTAATAAGACACAAAACAAATGTTGTTATAGTCTTATTTGTATACTTAATTAAAAGATCATTTACAAAAGTAAAGAAAAAAATGGGGGTACTAGTGATACTAATTGCCTGAAAATAATAATTGCATTGAATTAACTTACTATTTACATTTTTATTTAATACTGAAAACTGTAAACTAATCAAAATTAGCAAAATAAATGCTTTAAAAGTAGTAATCCCACCAGCATGAATAAATAAACTATAAATTAAACTAAATATTACAAGTAGCAATTGTAATAAGGTCTGCAGTAGGTGCCAACTTCTTATTTTTTTCTCTGTAACCATTAAAAACCTTTCTAGACTTAAAACAGTTTATCACGCTTGCCATCAAGTAAATGTTCATCAATATCATTATTAAAATAAACTTTTAAATCGCGGTCAAAGTTATATGCAAGCTTTTCTTGTTGCAATTCTTTTTTGGTCATCCAGATAAGCTCTCCTTCTTTTGATGCTTTTAGCTGACCACTAAACTTTGTAGCAATATAAAAAAAGACGATATAGCGATTATTATTATCGTCATAAAATTGTTTAATTCCCACTAAATGTGGCTTCTTAATTGTTAAATTAGTTTCTTCTTTAATCTCTCGGATGACCGAGTCGTGAAATGATTCATGCGCTTCAACATGTCCGCCGGGAAAGGTGAGTCCAGGCCACGTTGGATCGTTACGATTAATCACTAATATTTTTTGCTTATTTTCAATCATACACATATTTGTTAATGTTACTCTTTCAGTTCTATCCATTCCGTATAACTTCTTTCATCTTTTTATTGAATTTATTATATAAAAAAGATGAAAGATTAACTAGGTAAATTTACAATACATTAATTTACTTACAGTCAATAACTTTATTAAAAATCTGGTCTTTTTTGTTTATTTTTGTACTATAATAGCATAGTAATACAATATATAAATGATATTATAGTTTACACTTTTAGGAGAATTGACTATGGAATTAGATATCAAAAACGTATCATTAAAGTTTGGTCAAAGGCTAATACTTGATAACATTAACCTTAACTTACATTCAGGTGGGCTCATTGGACTAATTGGTCCTAATGGTGCCGGGAAATCAACTTTATTGCGGATAATATCAACTATTTTGCAACCTGAAAAAGGAAGCATATTTTTAGATGGAGTAGACATTGTTAAATATCCCAAAAAGATGCGAATTTCATTAGGATATTTACCACAGCAAGTTCCATATTATCCTCATTTAACTGCAATTGAATATTTGCAATACATTGCGGCTCTTAAAGGTATTTCTAAAAAGCAAGCACGAAGTAATATTGAAAATTTACTAACTAAATTTCATTTGATTAATGCAAAAAATACAAAATTGGCCGACTTTTCTGGCGGTATGCGACAAAGAGTAGGTATAGCCGCCACATTACTAGGTGATCCAAAAGTAATTATTGTTGATGAACCTACAGTCGGATTAGATCCATTAGAAAGAGTAACTATTAGGAATGTTTTGGCAGAAATGGCTGTTAATCATATTGTTATTTTATCAACTCACATTATTTCTGATATAGAAGCAGTTGCTTCTAAAATTATTGTTTTGAAAGAGGGGCAAATTTTATATACAGGTTCACCGGAAAGACTTTTACAGAGGGTAACAAATTCAGTTTGGGAATATACTGCTCCAGTTAATCAGGTTCTTAATCAACTAGAAAATGTTAGTTCTATTACGCAAGAAATTGATGGTGTTCATATTAGAGTAATCTCTCAATCTAAACCTAATGCAGAAGCCGTTAATGTAACACCACGCTTAGAAGATGCCAGTCTGGCTATTTTAGAAAGCGGTGATTAGTTTGACTAGAATTGTTAAAGCTACATTTTTAGAACGAAGTCGCCGCTTGTCATATTGGGCTCTAATAATCTTGGCCTTAATCGCAGCTGTTATTGGATATCCAAGAATTAAGGGTCCAATTAAGGTATTTGTACTTGAGCCGAATTTATTTATTCAAGCAAGCAATCCTAGTTGGGTTCCAGTTAGTGTGGTGTTAGTATTAGGCTTGTTTTTACCAATTATTAGTTACCTGTTTTTAAAAAATACAATTGGAATTGATGATCAAAATCATACTAATGTTTTAATGGCGTCAGTTTCCTTTTCTAAAATTAAGTACATTGGTGGAAAATTCTTGGCGAATTGTTTACTTTTATTTATTCTCTGGATTGTTATCATATTAGGGACAATTATAATGGTGATTTTACAGTTTCCAGGGAAATTTATTGACTTTTATCAGTTCTTAACGCCATTTTTAACTTTATTACCTGGTATTTTCATAATTTCGATGCTTGCGATATTTACAGAAATTGTTCCTTTTCTAAGAGGTATTCTAGGAATAATTCTTGTTAGCTTTTTTTCATTAATTTGTTATGGAGTTAGTATCGAAAATTATAATTCCTTTTTTTTAAAGATAATTAATCCATCTGGTAGCTCCTATTTATTCAAAATGATTCAAGATACTTGCGTTAAGACAGTAGGGCAACCATTAAAGCAAACAATGCTACTTAGTTCAGGAAATTTTAAAGAAACAGGAAAGCAGACTTTATTTTTTTTACCGATTAAATTTACTCAGCAAGATCTACTAATTTTTATTATTCAGCTCATAATTTGCATTGTAATGCTAATTTTAGCAGGTTTTATTTTTTCTCCGCACAAATACTCAAATAAAATTCGTAAAAATTCCATCCCTATTAACTTAGTTCACGACCATCATAAATTGAAAACAATCAATTCAAAATCGGCTAGTAGTAGTTTATTAAAAACTTCATTTGCTTTATTATGGAGACCACTATCTATTTATAATAAACTTGCATTAATTATTTTGTGGTTAACAGCATGGCTTAGTTCATTAGCCATAAAGCAATTAATAATTTTACCTTTAATCTTATTAACAGAATTACCATTATTGAGTAATTTAGGTTCACAAATTACTCAATTTAGTTTCTATCAATGGCTGATGACGATTCCTAAAGCACAAAATAAGCAACAATTTTTTGAATATGTAGCTAGTTTAACATTTACACTAATCTTGTTTTTACCTTTTATGCTAAAGTCAAGTTATACTGCTTTGTTACTAGTATGTTTTAGCATTATGATTTGCATGCTAGCACAAGTTTTAGGATTAATTACCAAGGGTAACCGCATGTTTATTTTTTTAATGGTCATTTTTTGTTTTATCTACCTAAATGGAATTACTAACTTGTTACCCATAAATAAACTAAATCCATCTGTCTGCTTAGTATATCTTGGTGTAACCCTAGTTTTATTTTTAATAAAGTGTAGCTTAAAGCAGTTAATTAAATAATTGGTATAAGTATTCATATTAAATTGTTCTTTATTAGCTTCATTTTGAATTAAACTCAAAATGAAGCTTTTTGGTAAAGCTAAATTTTATTCAAGACACCAATTTTCAAAAACATTTAATTCTTAAACCAGCTTAAGTAATATGCTAAAATTTCAGTATGTAGAAAGTAGGGGAAAAAGTGAATTTACGTTTAAATACTTTAGCCAATATGGTAGATACAGGTAGTCGGGTTGCCGACATTGGTACTGATCATGCTTATTTACCAATTGAATTAGTTAAATCAGGTAAAATTGATTTTGCCATTGCTAGTGACATTGCATCAGGTCCCCTAGCAAATGCAAAGCAAGATATTATCGAAGCCGGACTTGCAGAAAAAATTGAACCACGTCTAGGTGCAGGACTTGACACAGTTAATAAAGCAGATCAGATTGATACTGTGGTAATCGCTGGTATGGGGGGCAAACTCATGACCCAAATTTTAACTACTTCTTGGGAAAATGGTTTAAGTTTTGATACGCTAATTTTAGCACCAAATATTGGTGAGTATGGGGTACGAAAATGGCTAATTGAGCACTCTTATCATATTCAAGCTGAACAAATTATTACTGAAGCAGGTCATATTTATGAATTAATTAAGGCTAAAAAAGTAGCTAAGTTAGAAACATTAACTCAGGCACAGTTATTTTTTGGACCAGTAATTATTAAAGAAAAAAATCCAGTCTTTTACCAAAAGTGGCAAGACCAGTTGCATTATCATGAGCGGCTTTTAGATAATTTAAATAAGGCTAAGCAAAAGGATTTTTCGCGTATCAAAAAAGTAGAACAAGAAATCGAGTTAATTGAAGGAGAATTAAATGACCAAAGTTAAAGATATTGTCACCATTCTTTGCCAACACTTTCCTGAAGGAATTGCTAGTAAAGGTGACCCCGTAGGACTGCAGATTGGTTCACTTGATCAAAAAGTAAATAAAGTAATGACTACTCTTGATGTGCGACCAGAAGTAGTAGATGAAGCCATTCAAAGAGGAGTTAATTTAATTATTAGTCATCATCCAGTTATATTTCGGCCTGTTATTAACCTTAATTTTGCTGATCCACAAAATGAAATGTATGGCAAAATTATTGCTCACGGAATTGCTGTCTATTCAATTCACACTAATTCTGATAAAGCACAAGACGGTTCTAGTGATTGGCAGGCAACAGAACTAGGTTTAATTGATGTTAAACCTTTCTGTTTTGATGCTGATGGTATAGCCATTGGCCGTAAAGGAAAATTACCACACCCATTATCAGCACACGATTTTGCGTATTATGTTAAAGCTAAAATGAAAGTTAAGATGGTACGGTTAATAACTGCTGATTCTAATAAGATGATTTCATCAGTGAGTTTTATTTGTGGCGATGGTAGCAAGTTTTGGCACCAGGCGGTTGCAGAAAAAATTGACGCATTTATTACTGGTGACGTCTATTATCATACCGGTCATGATATAATTTCTTCAGGATTAACAGTTATTGATCCTGGTCACTATACAGAAAAACTATTTAAAGATAAAATGTATCAAAAGTTAACTCAATGGAATAAAGAAAACAATTGGGACCTACAAGTGGAAAAGTCTACTGTTTCAACTAATCCATTTCAAGATTTATTTTAATAAAGGAGAATTATGGAATATCCAAACTTACTGCCAAGATTTTTAAAATATGTGCAAGTCAATTCACGATCAGACGAGCATGCTGATTGTTTCCCCTCAACTAAACGTGAAGAAGACTTTCAAAAAGAAGTAATTATCAAGGACTTAGAAGAATTAGGTCTAAGCGATGTTCATTATAACCAAAATTCCGGCTGTGTAATCGCTGAAATTCCCGCTAATATTGATTTTGAAGTTCCAACAATGGGCTTTTTAGCTCATTGTGATACGGCAGACTTCAATTCCGAAAATGTTAAACCGCAAATTCATGAAAACTATGATGGCAAATCAAAAATAAAATTAGGAAATTCCGAATTTTACCTTGATCCCGCAGTTTTTCCCCATCTTGCAAATTATAAGGGGCAAACTATTATTACCACTTCCGGGGATACTTTACTTGGTGGCGATGATAAATGTGGGGTAGCAGAAATAGTAACTTTAGCAGAATATCTTTTAACCCATCCAGAAATTAAGCATGGCAAGATTCGTTTAGCTTTCACGCCAGATGAAGAAATTGGCACTGGAGCAGGGCATTTTGATGTAGCAGAATTTGGAGCTGATTTTGCTTTTACCGTTGATGGCGAAGCACCAGGAAAACTTGATTGGGGCACTTTTTCTGCTGCCCAATTTGGGCTTGATATTCAAGGAGTGAACGTCCATCCAGCAGTAGCCAAAGGACAAATGGTTAATGCACTTCAAATCGCAATTGATTTTCAAAATCAATTGCCAGCAGATGAGGTTCCAGAAAAGACTGATGGGCGACAAGGATTCTTCCATTTGATGAATTTAACCGGAACGGTTGATAATGCCCATATGGACTATATCATTCGCGACTTTGAGCGCGAAGGCCTAGAAGAACGAAAAGCATTAGTCAAATCACTTGTTCATAAAATGAATGAAGCATTTGGTACTGAACGAATCAAGTTGAAAATGTGGGATCAATATTATAATATGGCGGATGAATTAGCTAAACGTATGGATATTATTAATTTAGCTCGTGAAGCTTATCGCAGTGAAGGATTATCAATTAATGAAGATCCGGTTCGCGGTGGCACTGATGGGTCTCAGTTAACCTATATGGGTCTGCCATGTCCTAATATTTTTGCTGGACAAGAAAACATGCATGGACGCTACGAGTACACAGTTTTAGAATCAATGTACAAGGCAGTTGACATTATGGTAAAAATGGTTGAATTAAATGTGACAAATAACAAATAGTGAAACAAAATTATAGCTATTCACACTTTTTTAATATGCTGATTAATTTTTTAAAAAGCTTTTATACCAGGTATAGTTGGCTGTTTTTTAAAATTAGCTAATTATACACATCTATTATAAAAAAATAAATTTACTCACAAAAACATTGTTTTAGATGGCTTTGTGGGTATTTTTTTGCCTTAAGTAAATAAATTACATGGTCGTGAAACAACGAAAAAATTATTAAAAAGTTGAAGCCTTTTTAAGCAGCTATCGAATAATAGGGTGTTAATCTAATGATACTTAATATAGCAGATTTAAAAATGCTAATGAAAGGATATCATCATAGAAAAAGAAATAATTAAAATAGAATCTGTTTGCAAAAAATACTTAAAGAAAGATAGTTATGTCATTAACAATCTTTCTTTAAGGTATTCCGATTGAACAATTTACTGCCATTATAGAAACTTGTGGTTCAGGTAAACTCACTTTGCTTAATCTAGCTTTTAACGGCCAAATTTATGTTAATGATCATAAATGGCTGCTAACGCAGCTGGCCAGCTTTTATAAAAAAATTAGGCTTTATTTTTCAGAATTACCGTTATTGAAAAGTTTACCAGTTTGTCATAGACATGTCTTTGTTAGGCAAGAGTGATTAATAATATGAAAAAAACATAAATATTGCATAAATTAACAATTTGCGATATGATCGTGTAATAGAAATATAATACAGTATATAAAGGATGGTGTGCTAGTGGAATTTAAGGACAATATACCTATTTATCTCCAAATCAAACAGTACCTTTATCGGCAAATTATTACTGGTAAATTACAGCCTGGTCATAAAATACCTTCTGTAAGAGAATTAGCGGTTGAGTTAACGGTCAACGTTAATACTGTTCAAAGAGCTTTACAACAAATGAATGCTGAGGGTATTTTGTTCACTAAAAGAGGCGAAGGCAATTTTGTCACCGAAGATACTGCTTTACTTGAACAGACAAAGGCTAAATTGATTAAGGCTGAATTAGAAAAGTTTGTTCAAAGTATGAATGCTTTGGGAGTATCTGATGATCAAATTAGTGTTATTTTATCAAATTATCTGATAGGAGAATAAATATGGATAATCTTTTAGAAATTAAAGATTTAACCTATAAAAAGAACCAAAAAATCATCTTGGATAAAATTAACTTAGAGTTACAACCAGGAAAAATTGTGGCGCTTTTAGGTGAAAATGGGGCAGGCAAGACTACTTTGATGCGTATCATTGCTGGAATGGCTAAAAACTATCAAGGTAGTGTTACACTTCTTAACGAAACTAAAGAAGCTATGAGAAAAGCGCATTTATCATTTACTGATGGGTTAACCGGGTTTGGTGACTCAACGAAAATCCAGGATATTGTGCATTTTTATCAAGTTATTTATACCGATTTTGATGACGAGCAATTTGATCAATTAAGAAGTTTTATGAAACTTGATCTTAATATGCGTTTATCTCATCTTTCAAAGGGGATGCGTGAAAAATTAATTATTGCATTGACTTTTTCACGTAAAGCTGATTTATATCTGTTAGATGAACCATTTTCAGGGATAGATGCAATGGCTCGCAAAAAAATAATTAATTCAATTATTCTCTGGAAGGCTGATCAAGCGACAATTTTGATTTCCGATCATTTTGTTAACGAAATTGCGACCATGCTTGATGAAGTTGTCGTTATTAAAGATAAAACAGTGCTTACACATCAATCAACTGAAGCAATTAGGACAAATAATCTGAGTATTGAGGAATATTATGAAGGACTTTACTTAAAGGAGGATGAATAATGTCAATTTTTAAGAGTTTATTTAGCCAGCAATTTAAACAAAAAACTAAAAATTTGTATTTAATCCTGTTAATCGAGTTCATTGGTTCAATTGCCATTACTTTTTTCTCTAGTAGGTATTCTTATAATAGTTCTGTATTAGATACTTTTATGATTAAATTGCTTTCTATATATAGCACTATTATGATTTTTTCAACTTTTGCTTTTTATATTATTATTTGTTTTATAAATGAAAAAATCAATCTTAGTCAAACCTGGCGGCTGACACCAATTAACGATAGTTTATTTTACATTAGTAATATCTTAAGTTCATTTGTCACCATGGTTTACTTTAAATTACTTGAACTACTAACCCTAGCCATATTCAGTGGCCTTTATTACGTAATTAGTCCTCAAGTTCGAACAAATGTTGCAATTACACTTAATGAGTTAAATAAGTATACGAATTCCCATCTTAGCAAATTATATAATATTTTTGATGAAACATTAATTTTCATCACAATTATGGTCTTGCTTGCTTTACTAACTTACCTTATCATTAGCTTTTTAAATTTCACAAGTCGGGCAATTATGAACTTCCTGCCCCATGTATCAGGCAGAGGAGTATCAAGTATTATTCGGTTAGTCATAATTTGGTTAATTGCGTGGCTGTTAGTAAAAATTAGTAATTTAATTAGAATGAACAATATTTTTTCCGGCTTTATGGTAAATGATAAAAGTTCTTTACTAATCATTTTGGTCTTACTAATTTTGAATCTATTTTTCCTAATCGTTAACGTTTTCTTAATGCAACATTACTTTGAAGCAATTGAGAAAAAGTAACTGTTTAATAATTATTAAAATTAAAAAACCATCAAGGCTTAACTTGATGGTTTTTTAACTTAATTTGTTTTTTTAATGACTAGCAGCCAAATAGTCATACAACTGACTAATTTCTTCAGCTGTAAATTCACCCTTACCAGTTTTCATAGAATGAATTTTTTCTACTGATAAATGACTAGCAAAAGCTAAATCAGTATCAGTTACATGGTGTTTAACTTGATAATTAATAATTGTATCGGATAATTCTTCTAGTTGTTGATTCATAATAAATTGCTCCTCTAGAATTTATTTTGCTAAAAAAATTAAAATAACCTAAAAACTTTGGATTCGATTAAATGGCCAATAACGTAATACTACTTTACTTACAAGATTACTACGTTTAACTGGTCCAAATATATGAGAATCCTTAGAAATATCGCGGTGATCACCCATAACAAAATAATAGCCCTGCGGTACTTTATAAGTAAAATTACTGGTATAAGTTTGCCCAGCATCATTAGCTGCTTTTTTGAAAGAATTTTCTAAGTAGGGTTCTTTCAAAAGCTTACCATTAATGTACATTTTATCATTTTTGGAAACCAAAGTATCGCCAGGTAGACCAATTACACGTTTAATATATAAAGCTCCAGGTGTGTCGTTAGCAGCTTTCGGCGCAAGTAAAACCACAACATCATTTCTTTTTGGGGTGAAATGACGCGTAGAAATTAATCGCTCATTATTTTCAAAAGTTGGCTGCATCGATGGTCCCGACACACGATCATTTGAAAGTACAAAATTAAATAGCAGGTAAAAAATCCCAAGAATGATTGCCATCATTACTACAACATCTAAAAGGAATTTTCCCCAACTTTCTTCTTGCTCATCTTGTTTATTTACTATCTTTTTTGCCATAAAATATTCTCCTTATATTCCATTACCTTTTATTATAACTGAAATCTTGGCAATTGAATGTTAAAATCATTATTAGGTATTTGATAATGACAGAATTTTTAAATAAAATTAACCAACTAGATAGTGAAATTGATAATCAGTCGGTTCATGAGCAAGTGCAAATAGTTAATCAAATGATTTCTTTTACCAGACAAAAGAAAATCATGCCACTTGCCCCCAAAAAACTAGGCTTTTTACCAGATGAAATTGAAGCAATTTATTTTCAAGTTGCAGCAAATAAAAAGAAAAAAGTAAGGATAATTAATCAACTTTTAAATAGTGTACGCCAATTTTTATCCATTAAATATGGTATTTGGTCCTTACCAAACTTAGCAACAGCTAAATTGATAAAAGATTATTTTCAAATTGATCAAGCACTAGAAATCATGGCCGGCAATGCTTGTTGGGCTAAAGCTTTAACTGAAGTTGGGATTGAAACTATTGCAACTGACTCACTGGAATGGGCAAAAACTTCCTTAACTGGAAATAATCCATATATGGCAGTTAAAAATTACGATGCCCCTAAGGCAATCGAAAAATTCGCTACTGCACAATTAATTATCTGCTCTTGGGCCCCCAATTTTACCAAAAGCGATCTTTTAGCAATTAAAGCATGGCAAAAATATAATCCGCAAAGTCATTTGCTTTTTATTGGCGAAAAAAACGGAGCCACTAATTCGATGGCATTTTGGCAAGAAGTTAAGTTTAACTATTCCCAAAAACTTGATAAAATTAATCAGTCCTTTAAAAGTTACGATTTTATTAATGAACAAATATTTGAGATAAAGCATGAAATTTAAAAAAATAATAATCTTTGTGACAATCTTTTTGTCCCTTTTGGGCATTGGCTCTATGTTATCTAATATACAGTCCAGGGAAGCCGATCAACTTCTCGAAGCCTACGGTTTAAGTAATAATACACGTTATATAGAAGTCAAAAATAATCAAACAATTAGCTCTTTTTTGACATATTTACAAAAAAATTATGCAAAATATAAAATTCAACTACATTTTAAAAGTAAAATAGATCCTAAGCAAACACTGATTTGGGCTAACCATAATGTAATTACTTTGCCAACTGAAAGTGGGCGCTATTTTACAGCTGACGATTTTCAAGGCAGGGTATCCTTTGCCGTTTTAAGTCTTAATGCTAAAGTTCAAACTCTAGCAACTCAAGGAAATGAATATGTCGTTTTGGATAATAGTTACTATTCAGTGATTGGGACGTTAAAACATTATCATCAAATGAAACAAAATGGTTACTATCTTTCTACTGGTCCAAAACAACCAACAGGAAAAGCTAAGCTAACAAATTACATCATTATAATTGATAGCTCAAGTAAAATGATAAATAAACTAGCTTCACGCTACAAAGTTAAAATTAAAACACCAATTTTTGTTAAAAATCATCAAATTCATAAATTTTCAATAATTAGAGAAATCAGTTTAGTGATAGTTTTTACCATAATTGCTATGTCCTGCAATACATTATTAGCACTTTTTGACTGGTCTGTGGTAAAAAATACTGCGTTAACTGGGCAGCTGTTGCATAATTGGCTATTTAATCGGGGAGTTAGAACAATTCTATTAGAATCAGCTCTAGTACTGGGAGCATACCTTTTTCTTTCATGGCGTGCTTTCATCTCTAAACCTCAGCAAATGATTTTGTTACTATTACTTAGTTGGTTTCTTATCATTGCCGCTTATAGCTTTACTATTTTACAGCATTTAAGAAAGGAAAAAAAGCATGCTTAAATTACCAGTTGATTTTCTAAATAAGTATCAAGCTTTACTAGGAGCTGAAAAGGCTAAAGAACTATTTACTTCACTTGAATATTCACCCAAAAAAGCTTATCGAATTAATTCATTAAAATGGCAAAATCAGGTTTCTTATAAGCAAGATGAACCAATTTTAAATATTAATGCCGCTTTTTATGGAAAAATAACTGGTCTTGATCCTGAATGGGTTAGTGGTACAGTTTATTCGCAAGATCCAGCTGCCATGTTTCCAGCTATGATTGCCGAGGCTAAGCCTGGTGAGCGTGTTCTTGATCTATGTGCTGCTCCTGGAGGTAAGAGTACTGCTCTAGGAGAACAATTACAAAGTCAAGGTCTGCTACTTGCTAATGAAATTTCCCGTTCACGGGCAAAAATATTACGCGAAAATATTGAACGCTGGGGAATTAGCAATGCTTTGATTACAAACGAGACCCCACAAAAATTAGCATCACAATTACCACATTTTTTTGACAAAATTGTTGTTGATGCTCCCTGTAGTGGTGAAGGAATGTTTCGGAAAAACAATGAAGCAATCAACTATTGGTCACCTGACTATATTTCGGTTTGCCAAAAAAGGCAAAAAGATATTTTAACTGAAGCAGTTAAAATGTTACGTCCAGGAGGTGAATTAATATATTCGACTTGCACTTTTGCTCCTGAAGAAAATGAACAAATAATTTCTTGGTTAGTCACCAACTTTAATTTCGAAATTTTACCAATTAAATTAGCAAAAATAGCAGTAGACCATGGACATCCAGAATGGGCTGATGGGAATTTGTCATTGAAAAACACCTTACGTTTTTGGCCTTTTGATGAATTAGGTGAAGGGCAGTTTGTTGCAAAACTAAAATTAGTTAAATCTGAATCCCAGCTAGTAAAAAGCTCACAAAAAAAGAGACGTAAACGCGGAACTAACCAGAATTTACTTAATCTTAATAAAGAACAAATTTTATTAATCAAAAAAGTTTTAGAGCCCTTTAATTTACCTAATGAATTAAAAAACTGGTCAAAATTAGGTCTTGTCCAAAATAATCACGTTTGTATTCCAGCATTTCCTGAAGTTGCCAGTTTACATCTAAAAATCATCAATAATGGAATAGATCTTGGGATTTTAAAGAAAAAAAGATTTGAACCCAGTCATCAATTGGCAATGGTTTTAGGTCAAATTAAACAAAATCAAGTAATTAATTTATCTGAGCAAGATTATTTGTGCTATTTACATGGCGAAACTGTTCGAATTGACACTGAAATACGGGGTTTCGTTTTAATTAGTTGTCATAATTTAATCTTTAGTTTTGGTAAAGTAAGTGGGGATGGTATTTTAAAAAATTTTTATCCTAAAGGGTTACGTACAGTAAAGAAAGGATTACAAAATGATTAAGTTAATTGCAACAGACATGGATGGCACCTGGTTAACTGATGAAAAGACGTATGATCATGAACTATTTTTACGCGAATTTGAGTTAATGAAGAAAAGAAATATTAAGTTCGTGGTGGCCAGTGGTAATCAATTCAAAAATATTTATCAACGTTTCCCAGAAGTTGCAAGTCAAATATACTTTGTTGCCGAAAATGGAGCTTTAGTTGCTCACGGCCGACAAGTTATGCATACAGCTAGCATATCTGAAACTGATTGGCAAACACTTTTGGAAATTATTAATCGTTTTGATGAAAAGGTAACCGTTTCAGGGCTAGCGAGTGCTTATGTTTTAACTAAAGATGGCAAAGCTTACGCTCAGGAACTTAAAAAATATTACGAAAAATTGACCCTGGTCGCTAATTTTGAAGATTTGGCTGATAAAATCTTTAAAGTAACTTTTGACGTATCAGCAGCAAAACTACCTGCCTTAATTGATTTACTTAGACGCGAATATCCGCAATTAGGTTTTGTAGCTGGCTCAGCCACCTCAATTGATATGTCCACTAAGGGGATGAACAAGGCAATTGGTCTTGACTACCTAAGTCAAAAATTTAGAATTAATCCACGTGAAATGATTGCCTTTGGTGATAGCGGTAATGATGTGGGCATGTTCAAATATGTTGGCCAAAGTTTTGCTACTTCTACAGCTTTACCAATTGCTAAAAACGCTGCTAGTCGTGTCATTGGCTCAAGTAATGACAGTGCGGTACAAAAAGAAATTTGGCAGATTTTAAATAGTTAATAAAAAAGACATCCAATGAAAGAAAGCTCGAAAGTTAGACAATTTTCGAGCTTTTTTCTATAACTAAAATTATTTAAGGAACGGAACAAAACAGAAACTCAATTTTTATTATCAATGAAAAAATGGCAGGGTAGCTAGTTAACCATTTGGCTAAGCTACATCAGCTTGAAAATGTGGCCCACCAGTCCGCTATTATAATCCAACTGAGTAAGCTTAATTACATTGCGTATGATAATTAAGAACGCATAAAGTGTAGCTAAAAAGGCTTAACGCCAATTAAATATCGTCATCAAGCCTTAGCCCGTCATTATTAAAATTTATTAGTCTAACTTTGGGAATTCACTTTTAAATGAATTTTTTTATTTAAATTGTTGAAGCCAACTATAAAGAGGCTCATCATAATATTTTTTTAACTTGGTTATTTGCTTTAAATCACTTATCCCATATAAAGCCAGCAAATATGCCAGTTCTTCTTGCCAATTCTTTATCATTTGCAATAAAAAATTAGCTCCCTTTTGTTCCAATGCTTGCAAGAAAACATTAGCTACGCCAATATATTTACCACCTAGAGCAAGTCCTTTAAAGACATCTAATGGTTGGCGTACACCACCTGAAACAATTACTTCAACTTGCTCCTTTTTAGCAAGGATAGTTGCTAAAACAGTGGGTAAGCCTAAATCTTCTAAATAAGATAAATCACGTTCATTTCTAGCATTTTCAATTTGAGCAAAGTTAGTACCACCACTACCAGCTATATCAAATAAAGTGAAGCCTTCACTTTTGAGTAAGCGAATAGTTGTTGGATCAAGGCCAAAACCAACTTCTTTAATAATAATTGGAATTGTCAATTTTTGGCGTAAGTCTTGTAAATTTGTTAGCCAAGTAAAATCTCGTTCTCCTTCTGGCATAGCTATTTCTTGTACAGAATTGAGATGAATCTGCAGTGCGTCAGCCTCGAGTGCTCGGACAATTTTCTGGGCCGAATCAGCTTTAGTCTTAGCATTAAGATTAGCAATTACAACTCCAGTTGGATCTTCTTCTCGAGCAACCAAGAAACTAGTAAGGGCTTCTGGTTCCTTAGTTAAAATACTGGCTGAACCTAGTGCTAGTGCTATCTGTGTTTTTGCAGCTATCTTACCAAATGCTTGATTTATTGCATAGGCTTTATCGGCTCCACCAGTCATTGCATTAATAAAGAAGGGGACTGCTACTTTTTTGCCAAACATTACAGTTGTTAATTGTTCCAGTTTAACTTTAGTTTCGGGCAAAGCCGGGCGCAATAAATGCATTTGGTCAAAACTATTTGGCTTGTTTGTCTTATAGAATTGACCAGCTAAAGCCAGATGGTCTTCTTTACGCTGAGATCGAATGGACATTTTATTCCCCCCTTATTGTAATAATTTTACTTGATGCACATGGAAGTTTAATGGCAAAATGTCATTCTGTTTCCAATTATTGATTAAAGCAGCAATATCGGTTGTATGATCAGCAATCACAATTCCGCAATCACCGTTACCAGCTCCGGAAGTCTTAGCTGCTCCACCATAGTCTTCTGCAATATTAATTAGTCTTGACAAGCGAGGAATTTCAATAGCAATTTGATTGATTTGCGCAAAATGCTGAAGTAAGTGCCGATTATTGCGAATTTCTTGCTGAATAATGGTAATATTATTCTCTTCAAAGCCGGCAATCATTTTTAAAACACAGTTTCTTGATGCTTGCAAAAATTCACTATATTTTTCATTTAATGCATCTTTATTCGCATTTGTTTCATCAACTAAACGTGAAGTAGATGCGGGAGTTTGACTCCAACCAATAAGTAATTTCATTTCTTTAGGAGGGGTCAAAAGCTGAATTTTTAATCCTGGCCAAGCTTCACTGACCACTGCTACTAATTTTTTAGTAGCCAATTCTTTACTTAACCAGGCCTTATCAAAAGTTTGGTATGCTAACCAGCCGCCATATACACTAGCTGCAATATCGCCGGCAGACCCATTACCTTGTACAGAATAATGCGAAATAGCAGATAACTTATATACTAGTTCATTACTATATACGACATGATAAAAGCGTAAAATTGCTTTGACTGTTGCCACTGTAACTGCTGCACTTGAACCTAAGCCATATTTTTTGCCATCAGCTGAATCAAGATCAGAATTAACATATAAATCATAAACTTTCATTTTAACATGTTGTTCAAGACAGTACTGCTCAGTATACGAAATTGCTGCCAAAATATATTCAAAAGGGTTATCACGATTATCAATTACCATTTTCGCCCCACGGCGTACCCAATGAATTGAATTTTGCGAATATTGCTTAGAATGAATTAAGCCCATTTTTGAATTTGATTTAGTAATTGAAACTCGGATAAACTGATCAACAGCAACCAAAATTGCGGGACAATCTTGTTCTAAAACCGCATATTCACCAGCTATATACAACTTTCCGGGTGCTTTTTCTGTTATCAAAAGAATTTAAGCTCCTAATCAATTAAATTACATTATTGATCCAAGTATGAAAGTCCTGGACCAAAGCTTGCATTTACTATCTTAACATTCTCAAATTCTGATAGAAACTGTTTAATAATTTCTTTGACATTTTTTAATTGCGCTAAAATTTTTACATTAGGACCAGCATCAATTGTGTAATAGCATTCAATCCCACTAGCACGTAATTGCTGTACCAAGTGAATAGCATGAATTGTATCTGGCTCAAAATAACTAAAGCCAGGGTTAGCAGTTAAATTAATCGCATGCATTTCATTGGCATTAAGTTCTGCCAATTGACCTAGCGCTGAAAAGTCCTGGGCCTTAATTGCTGCAACCATTGCGCTAAGCTCCTGCTCATTACGTTTTATCCAAGGTATAAAAAATGGAGATGTTTGTGCTTGAAGCATCCCAGCAGTTGAAGATAATTTTTTAGGATTAGGATTTAATTCAATTGCAAGCAAATGTAAGTCCATAGCCGGAGTCTCATCTAGAGCATAGGCATAAGATGAGTCATGATCAAATCCCTTTTGCCAAATTGCAAATCCACCATATATTGAACGACTAGCCGAACCAGATCCTAATCGAGCTATTTTTGATAAATCACGTTTACTAAGCTGAATATTATAGCAAGCACAAAAAGCTCCAGCCATCGCTGCAAAAGCCGAACTAGAAGAGGCCAGACCTGCAGCGGTGGGAACGTGGTTAGTCGATTCAACCCGTAAATTGTCTGATACACCAAATTTTTTTTGTAAAATTTTTAAATAAGTAAAAACTCTTTGATAGTTTTTGCCTGCTTGCAGGACACCATTTAGAACAAATTCATTTTTTTCGCTAACCGTAATCCTAGTATCAGTAAAAAACTGGTCTAAAGTCATAGATAAGCTGGACATTAAAGGTAATTTATTTTTCGAATCGGCTTTACCCCAATATTTAATTAGGGCAATATTAGTATGAGCACGGGCTGTTTTATTCATTAAATTTCCTCAATCCATTGGTTAACAATTAATTTATGACTTAGGTCAGCAATTTTTTCAGCTATTTCATGATTGGCACAAAGCGCAATCACAATGCCGCCCAGACCGCTACCTGATAATTTAAAACCCAAAGCACCATTAGCAAGCGCAATATCTTGTATTTGATCAATTTTAGTAGTCGATAAATTAAAAGAATGTAATATATCTTGGGCTAAATTAAAAATTTGTCCTAATTGTTGCTTATCCTGGTTCACCCAAGCAACTTTAGCTTGATCAGTAAGGTTACCTAATTTTTTAATATTTTGCCTAGCTGAGATCGAATTAGCTACTATTGTATGAACTTGCTTAACTGCTTTTTGAGTATTACCTAAATCCCCAGTATCCATAATTAATAAACTGGCTTTCAATTTACTTTTTAATTGGAGAGCACCGTTTTTTTTGTTGAAAAAAAGCAAATTATCAGAATTAACTGTAGCGGCATCAATTCCTGACGCCTTACCATGATTAATCATTTCTGCATGATTAATCATGGTGATGATTTCTTTTTCACTCAAATTTAATTGCCAATAATCATTTAATGCTCTAACAGTTGCAGTCGCTACCGTCGCGCTTGAACCTAAGCCGCGTTCAATTGGAATTTTTCCTGTATAAGTAATTTTTATCAATTGTTGGGAGTTAGTCTTAGCTAACAATTTGGTAACAACATACTTTAAGCCATCATATTCAGCTGGTGCAGCCAAAAATGGGCCGTGATATAGAGCAGTATCCATCCATAAGATGGTAGATGGTTCAATTGTTGCTTTAAGCCATAAAGATTTTATTGGCATTGCTAAAGCGTTATACCCATAAACAACTGAGTGTTCGCCGAGTAGAATTACCTTTCCATGTGCTTTGTAACTAAGTTTCATTTTATTTAAGATCCTCATTGTTTGTGAAAAATTTGCTCCTCCTATGCTAAAATAAAAAGAATAGAGGAGAAGAGAACAAATGATTAAGATTTTAATCGGTCGACAGACAGATTCCTTACAAGAAAAAGTTTTGCAGGCGGCGGTAGAAAATTATATTCGCTTTCCAAAACATGAAACTTTCGTTATCGTTCCCAATCATATTAAGTTTACCACAGAAATTAGGACAATTAATAAGTTAGCCGTTAGTTTGCAGCATACTGAACAATCAGTTAAAAACTTACAAGTGCTATCTTTTTCACGCTTAGCATGGTACTTTTTAAAAGATGCTGAAAAAGGACTACCAACTCAACTAGATAATGCAGCTGCTGCAATGCTTTTAGCTAAAATTATTGAGCAAAATCGAGATCAACTTCATTTATTCAAAAATGTTAGCACTAGCCCCGGATTACTAAAGCAAATTTATGACACCATTTTACAAATTCGCGAAGGCAATCTAGATTTAACTGAAATTAATGAAGAAAAACTAGATTTGGAAACTCAAAATAAAATTGCTGATTTAAAAGTTATATATGATAGTTTTGTTGCAGGTATTAATGATAAATTTTCTACTTCTAATGAAATTCAATTGCAATTAAATGAGTATCTGGCGGGAAAAATTGATTTAAGCAAAACTGATTTTTACTTTAGCGATTTTTCTCATTTTACTTTACAAGAATGTCTAACAATTAAGCTTTTGATGATGAAAGCACATAGTGTTACTTTAGCCTTTAAAACTAAAGTAGGCAAAATTAAAAAGCAAACTGAACCAGGAGATTATGATTATGTTATTCAAAAAACAATTAATCAGTTAATCAATTATTTAAATGGGCATAAACTAAACTTTGAAGTTAGTGAGACACCCATGGCACCAGTGCCAACAAAACGGGAATTACTTAATGAATTTTGGATTAATGTAATAGATGATATTAGCGACCTAGATCAAATACAGCTAGTTCGGGCTGATAACCGCTACTCTGAGGCTTATTTTGTCGCACGAACTATTTACCAGCAGGTAGCCTTAAATAATTATCGCTATCGTGATTTTTTGGTGTTAGCACCAAACTTACATGAATATGAAACCTATCTAACTCCAATTTTGCGACAAAATAAAATCCCTTTCTTTAATGACTTACAGCAAGAAATGAAATACCATCCTTTAGTAGTCTTAATTGAAAATATTGCCCAACTATTAACTCGTCCACTTGCTACCCAAAATATATTAGCTGTAATGAAAACCCGATTAATTATTCCGAACTGGTATCAAACTGAGAGTGCTTATTTACATGATATTGATGAATTAGAAAATTTTGTTTTAGCTCACGGTATTAATAACAATCTTTGGAAACGAGATTTTACTGATTTCACAGCTGCAGGTGTTATTTATCTTGACCAAGATTCCGATGAAGTAGCCAAAATAAACAAGTTAAAAAACTACTTTGTCAAGCAATTAACAGGGTTACTAACTAGTATTAAAAAAGAAAAAGACGCGCAAAAAGCAATTACCATCTTTTTTGATTTTTTAATCCAAAATGGAGTTACACAAGTCTTAGAAAAATGGCGTAAAGAGGCTCAAGAAGAAGGAGACTTACAACAAGCCCGCCAATCTGAACAAATTTGGGATTTATTAATTAATTTATTGCATGATTATCTTTTAATTAATGAAACTGAGTTTAATCTACCGAGTTTTTTTGATGTCTTGATAAATGGCTTTAAAGAAGCAACTTTTGCTCAGATACCAGCAACATTAGATGCTGTTAATTTATCAGAAACTGGCATTGTTCAAGTTAGCGGCTATAAGCAAGTTTTTATTTTAGGGGCAACCAATGTCAATCTACCACAAATTAAAACAACACCAGGATTTTTAAGTACTGAAAATTTAGAAAAACTGCGACCAGCCTTTGGTGAGGAAGCTTATTTGGAAGATTTTCAACAACTAAATAATTTGAATCAAAATTATCAATTTGGCGATTGTTTAGCTCTAGCAGAAGATAAAGTTTATCTTTCATATTCTGTAGCTGGATCTGACAATGAAAAAGCCCTTCCTTCAATTTTTTATGAACGAATTAAAAAAGCTGGCGCACCGGAATTTGAACAACACGATTTGCCAGAAGGAATGCAGGACGTCTTAACTTTTTTGACTAACCCACAAGCAAGTTTGGGATACTTAACATACTTAGGACAAACACAAAACAACAATGTTACGGCTTTAATTCAAATGACCCAACAACATTTACCTTATCAAACGGCCTTAGTTACAGCAGCTAGTCAGTTTGTTAATGAGCCTACAGACATCGGCCCAGCGTTGGCGCAAAAATTATATGGTTCTGACTTAAATGCTTCGGTGTCACAATTAGAGACTTTCTATGAAAACTCCTATGAATATTTTTTAAACTATGGCTTACATTTACATAAACGTTTCGAAAATGAATTAGATTTAATTCAGGCAGGTAATTATTGTCATGAAACCTTTGATTTCTTAGTTAAGGAACTTAATCGGCAAGCACTTAATTTAGCAGAAATTGATGATAAAACCCTAAATCAAATACTTGAGGATGTACGTTTGCATATAACAAGTGAAATCAAATATCAGCAGTTATTAAACGATCCGTTCAATCAATTTCTATTCAAATGCCTTGATAAAACCACATCGCGGGTAGTAAATAATTGGCATCGTAATGGTAAAGTAACACCTCTACAAGCAAAATATTCTGAATTAAGTTTTGGCTTGGGTGAAAAAGTAAGCGGACTTAATTTCCCTATACCTGATTTTACTAATCATCAAGTTAATTTACGGGGAAAAATTGATCGTATTGACTTAGCTCAATTACCAGAAACAAAAGAAACAATTGCCCAAATAATTGATTATAAGTCTTCTGCTAAAAAGTTTGATTTAGGTCTTTTTTATGAAGGCATTTCTTTACAAATGATCTCGTATCTTGATGTTTTAAAGCAAAATAGACCCTTTTTTGCGGGAAAGAACTCTTTATCCTTATTAGGTGCCTTTTATCAAACAATTACCAGGCAGCTAGAACAGCTCAATAGTAAGATGCTTTATAACACTAACTTGCAAATTAAAGAGACTAATTATGATAGTAACAATCGGTTACGCTATAAGGGCATCATCAATAATGATCAGTTAGCTTTTTTAAAAGCTGACACCGAACTTAAAAAACAAGGCGTATCATCAAACTTATATGCTAATGTTAAATCATCTGCTAAAGATGGCCATTTAATTTTTTATGGTAATTCTTTTAGTGATGATGAAATTGATCTATTACTCGAATATGATGAAGTCTTAATTAAAAATGCTGCCAGACAAATACTTGCTGGTGAAATCAAATTAAATCCATATAAATATGGAAAGAGTAGCAATGCATTAACCTACTCTGATTATCGTGACATTTTCTTCTTTGATGCCATGTTGAAAGAAAATAAATATCATCAAATTGGAAACTTAAAAAAAGCCGATTTGATTGACAAGGTTAAAGCAAAACTAGAAAAGGGTGAATAAGATAGTGACTTCTTATACTAATCAGCAAAAGCAGGCAATTACTCTAAAAGAACACGATATATTAGTTTCAGCGTCTGCTGGTAGTGGTAAAACCACAGTTTTGGTTCAACGTTTACTGCAAGAAATATTAGGTGGAATTAGCGTAGATCAGCTACTGGTCGTTACCTTTACTAAAGCTGCTGCTCAAGAAATGAAAAATCGCATTAAGATGATTATTCAAGCTGAATTAAACCAAACTACCGAACCAAGTAAGCAACGTTATTTGCGGCAACAGCTTAATTTAATTGATGCAGCAAATATTTCAACAATTGATGCTTTCTGTTTAGATATTATTCATCGCTTTTATTACGTTATTGACCTCGATCCAAGTTTTAGTATTTTAACTGATGAAACTCAGGCTAGCTTAATGCGTGAACGTGCTTTGCATGAGATTGAAAATGAATTTCTAACCAATAATGATGAAGACTTCTTAGCTTTTTATAATAATTTTGCAGGAGATCGCGATGCAGAAACAGCCCGTAATTTACTCTTGGATTTATATAATTATGCAATGGCTAAGCCTGACTATACTGCCTGGCTAAAGAATTTACCCCAAAAGTATCAGGTAAAAGCTAACCTAATAACTTCACCATTATGGCAAGAACAAGTTAAACCTTATCTTTTTGAAAGTTTTTCAACATTAAGGGAAAAAATCAATCATTATTTATCTACTAGTATCATTGAAACTAAAGAGCTCAAGAAAGTAAAAGAAAGCTTTACGCTATTTAAACGAGGTCTTGATAATTATTTAACTAGCCTAAAGCAAGATTATGATTACGATTTACAACGTGAAAATCTGCGCAGTTGTGAGTTTTCAAGATTTAATAAATCCCAAAAATGGGATGAAGATATTCTAGACTTTATTGATGAATGTGCAGAATTAAAAAGTGAAGCCAATACTTTAGTTTTCAACTCCTTTACATCTTTTTATGCCACTGATGAACAAGAACAATTAAGTATCTTAAAGCAAGGCCAGCAAATAATGTTGGGTATTACTAAAGCAGAAACGGCCTTAATTAACCGGTTTAATGAACTAAAAAGGGCCCAAAATTTGCTTGATTACAGTGATATGGAACAATTAGCTTATCAAATTCTAAGTCAAGATACATCTAGTTCAGCTATGGCTCGTTCTTTTTATCAAAATAAGTTTAAAGAAATTATGGTTGATGAATATCAAGACATTAATCAATTACAAGAAAATATCTTACAATTGATTAAAAAGGACAAACATAATACTCTTTTTATGGTAGGGGATGTTAAGCAGTCAATTTATGGCTTTCGCCAAGCCGATCCGAGTTTGTTTTTACGTAAATATGAAGAAACTGTCGAAAATAAAACACAAAAACGAATTTTACTAGCTGATAATTTTCGTTCTACTAAACCGATTATTAAAATCGTTAATCAAGTATTTGATAACATTTTAACCCCTGATTTCGGTGGCATTGATTATGCAAAAGAAGGGGAATTAACTTTTGGAGCGCAATATTATCCAGCCGATTTAGCTCAAGCAACAGAATTTCTTTATTACCAAACAGAAGACGATAAAGAAAATGATGAGCAAACTTTTGATTCTACCGAAATTGCAATGATTATTAGTCGAATCAAACAATTTAAACAAGAAAATTTACAAATCTATGATGTAAAAGCGGGTCAAAAGAGACCATTTAAATATAGTGATATCGCAATTATAACTAGAAGTCGCAGTGATAATTTAGCTATGATGCAAGAATTTGCTAATGAGAATATTCCATTATTAGTCACTGATGCTAAAAATTATTTTCAAACCATAGAATTGACTATTATTATGAATTATTTGCGTCTCATTGATAATCCAGATCAAGACATCCCTTTAGTGACCGTTTTACGTTCTCCCTTGTTTAATTTTAAGGAACCAGATTTAGCAAAAATTCGTATAAATAGCAAAAAAGTTACGTTTTATAATGCTCTAACTGCTTATGTTGCAATTAATGACGAACTTAGTCAAAAGATAAAAATTTTTTTAAATCAATTAGCTTCTTTACGCCAATTTGCTGTCAATCATCGTATTTCTGAATTAATCTGGAGCATTTATGAGCGAACTGATTTATTAGAAATTATGACTGCACTTCCTAATGGCAAGCAGCGGCGCATCAACTTAGAGTCTCTTTATGAGCGTGCGAGTTCATATGAAAGCGCTGGTTTCAAAGGATTGTATCAATTCATCAATTTTATTGAACGCATGCGTCGTAGTCAAAAGGATTTAGCACAACCATTGCTAACAAATGAAGTTGATGATTCGGTTAAACTTATGACAATTCATGGTTCCAAAGGATTGGAATTTCCAATTGTATTTTATGCTGGATTACATCATCGCTTTCAAAAACGTGATATAAGTGGCGACTACATCATCACTGCTGACAATGTTGGACTTACTATTCAACGCAATCATTATTGTGCCGATACTTTGCTCAAAGCCATTGATAATATGACTAAAGAAAAACAACTTTTAGAAGAAGAAGCACGTATTTTATATGTTGGCATGACTAGGGCAAGGCAAAAGTTGATTTTAACCGCTGAAATTAGTAATTTTGAGCAAAATATTGAGCTATGGCATCGAAAAGCAAAACAGCACAAAATATCATTAAATGATAAACTAACCGTTACTAATCCCTTAGGTTTTATTGGTCCAGCACTTGGTTTAAAGGAATGCTCCAGTTTATCATTAAATGATCTTAATATGGATCTTGATCTCAGCAAAGATTTTATTTTTGTAAATTATCATAAGCAAGCTAAGACAGTTGAAGCGGTTCATGAAAAGATTAATACAAAGCAAAAAGCAAATTACAGTCCAGAACTTTTGCAGCGAACGGCCCAAAAATTATATGATTTTTCATATACATTTAAAGATGCTAGCCAAACAACTGCCTACCAGTCAGTTTCTGAAATTAAAAAAGCCTTCAATGATCCCTTAGATACGGAACTTGAAAATGCTCATCTTTTATCTTCTACTAACCGCTATTTACAACCAATTGATACAAAACCAAAATTTCTTTTTAAAACAACTTTTACCGGAGTTGAAATCGGTACGGCTATGCATTTGCTTTTACAATATTATGATTACAATGGTCGTGGCGATCAGGAGCAACTTGATGAAGAGATTAAAGATTTAATTAAACATCATCAACTTAATCCCGATATTGTGTCTAGTCTCAATCAAGATCAAATTAACTGGTTTGTTCACAGTGATTTTGCTAAAGAGTTTTGGCAAAAGCCGCATAATTTAAAACGTGAAATAGAGTTTTCAAGTTTAATTCCTGCTAGTACTTTATTTAGTGATTTCAGTGATCCTGATGCGAAAACTCTAATTCATGGGACAATTGATGGTTACTTTATCCAAGATGATGGCATAATATTGTTTGATTATAAAACTGATTATATTGACCCTAATCATCAAGATGAAGCAATCGAAAAAGTTAAGCATAAATACACGGGACAATTACGCTTATATGAACAAGCACTCAACTCTTTTGCAAATAAAAAGGTTAAGCATAAATATCTTATTTTACTTAATGCGCAAAAGATAGTTGAAGTCAAATAGGGGGGCAAGAAAGAACATATGGTTTCATTTATGAATGACACTTTTGCAGTAGTCGATCTGGAAACTACTGGTACACAACATGAAGAAAATAATCATATCATTCAGTTTGGCTGTGCCATCATAAAAAAAATGGAAGTAGTAAAAACATATTCTTTTATGATTAATCCTCATTGCGAGATTCCCATAGCCGTACAAAATTTGACCCATATTCGCAATGAAGATGTCACAACTCAACCAGATTTTAATTACTATGCCCCTAAAATCATGAAAATACTAAAAAATACTATCTTTGTAGCGCACAATGTCAATTTTGATTTACCTTTTTTAAATTACGAACTTATTCAACATGGTTATGATGCGCTGACTAATAAGGCAATTGATACTGTTGAACTTGCAAAAATTGCTTTTCCCACTATGCCTTCATATAAACTAAGTGACTTAACAAGTCACTTGGGAATTAAGCACCAAAACCCACATAAAGCCGACTCTGATGCTTATAGCACAGCTATTTTACTAATTAAAAGTATTCAAGCGTTAGAACAACTGCCCCAAGCCACTTTAAATACACTTAGTTCATTGGCTCATGGGCTAATTAGAGATACAGCATGGATTTTTACAACAATTGCGGATAATTTGCGTAAGCAAAAACGGCCTTTAGCAAAGCAGTACCAACAAGTCCAACATATTATTTTGCAACAACAAGTGATTAGTAACAAAACTAATAATGCTACTAACGTTACTTTTCCTCTAAGTGATCAAAGCAAAAATAACTTATTTAAGGGTAAAATTAATTATCGGCAACCGCAAGTCAATTTAATTAACCAAATAAATAAATTTATCACAGATCCGCAACAAAGAGCCTTCTTAGTTGAAGCCCCCAATGGTACAGGCAAAACTTTTTCTTATTTGTTTGCTTATTCATATCGTCTTTATACAAATCGAAAATTAGTAATTTCAACGCCAACTAAGGTCCTACAAGATCAAATAATTAATCAAGAAATACCGCAGTTATTAAAAGTTACTAATTTAGATTTACAAGCTGAGATAGTCAAATCTAGTAATCATTACTTAGACTTAGATGGTTTTTATCAAAGTTTATACCAAAATCGAACTGTCAATCGGGTAACTTTAACTTTGCAAATGCGAATTTTGGTTTGGCTAACTAAAACTAAAACTGGTGACTTAGATGAGTTACAATTAACCACCTATCATGCACCGTTATTTGCTCAAATTAGTCATCCAGGTGATGCTCGTGTCGGGAGTATTTTTGCAAAAGTTGATTTTTGGAATTTAGCTAGACAACGACAAGAAGCTGCTGATATTTTAGTAACTAATCATGCTTATTTAGCTAATCATTATCATGATACGATTTGGGGGCAAAATCCATACCTAGTAATCGATGAAGCACATCGATTTAATGAAAACGTCATTAATTCTAGAAATGATTCTTTTCAGTTTGAATCACTTTGGGGTGAACTAAATCATTTACGTAATTTACTTTACTATGCCGATGATAGCATTTTAAATCAATATGGCAGTGATGTTCAGTTTAACTTTTTATTGGAGAAATTAAACCCTGCAATTTTATCATTAATTGAAGCAATTACTAACTTACAACGTTCCTTATATAGTAAAAAAGCACTAGCTGTAAGCAGTAATACTTTAGCCAATGGTAATTTGCTACTTAGTTTTCAAGCAGCTGATTTGTTCCCACAAAATAGTGGTTTTCAAAAGGAAATAGCTAATTTCCAGCGAAAACTAGAAGATGTTCGCCAACAAACTAATCAAATTATATTTAAATTGTACAGCGAAACTGATAGTTCTGGTATTGAGCAGGAAGCCTTATTAGGTGATTTAACGACACAGATTGATCAATTAGATTCTTACATTACCCAAAGCTATCAACTATCAGATTTGCTACATAAACAAAATCTCTTAAAGCATGAGGGCTTTATAATAACTTTGACCAATCCGCAAGATCCGTTAAGTGTAAATTTAAGCTGGATGATGCTCGACGCTTCCAACGAATTAAATCAAATTTATGAACGTTTTGATCATATTCTATTTGTCAGTGCTACTTTGACTAATAATAATGATTTTTCCTTTATTATTAAGCAATTAGCATTAGCCAATTTAAAACCGCAAACTTATATTGGAGCTAACACCTTTGAGTTAAAACAGAATCTGGAAGTTTTGGGAGTTACCGATATGCCTGATATTTCCAGCACTAATTTTGACGAAAAGTTAGCGCAAATTTTAGTAAGCTGTCTAAAAACTAAGCATCATGTTTTAGTTTTAATGACTAATCTAGATAAAATTAGGGAAGTATTTAGTGCAATAGCGAATGAACCAGCTTTACGTGATTTTGAGATATTAGCACAAGGTGTATCCGGTTCTAATAATCGAATTACTAAGCGTTTTTCAATTGCTCAACAGGCAATAATTATTGGCGCTGATAGTTTTTGGGAAGGGGTTGATTTTCATACTTGCAGTATTGATCTTGTTATTGTGGCAAAATTACCATTTGAATCACCTGATCAACCAAGTGTAAAACTAAGACAAAAAAATTTACAAAGTCAAGGCATTAATGTGTTTGCTTCCGATACAATGCCACGAGCCATCATCAAGTTTAAACAAGGAATGGGGCGTTTAATTCGCAATGAAAAAGATCATGGTCAGTTCCTAATCCTAGATACACGAATATGGAATATGGATTATGGTATTAATTTTTTAGATGCCATTCCTGTTAAAATTAAAAAGATTAAGTTGAATAAATTACGAAATAAGTTAGATAATTATGATAAAAGATGATACAAAACAAGCAATAACTTTTTTAGCATGGTTGACCGCGATAATTATAGTGCTATATTTTTTACTATTAGCAATTTTTTATAAAGCAAGTAAGCCAGAACGAAGTCAGGTTCAAGAAATAAATGCCCTTGCTTTATCAAAAACGCCAATAAAGCATATTGAAAAAAACTACCATTTAAATCGTGGTATTAATAGCTATGCACTTAAAGGACAAGTCAAAAAACAAAGTTACTACTTTATTTACTTACCAGGATCAAAAAAAGCTTATTTATTTCCAGCTAATAAAGGAGTCAGTGAACATGTGGTTCGCAATAAATTTTCTGGTAAAAGGGCAAATTATAGCATAATTAAAGTTAATCTTGGTTGGTACAAAAAACAAGCTGTTTGGGAAGTTACAGCTAAAGATCAAGCAAATAGATATACCTATCAATTGTATGAATTTAAAAATGGGAAATTGCTAGGTTAAGTCGATTATTAATCAAATCTTTGGTATTATTAAATTGATAAGATATGGAAAGTGAAACAAGATTTATGACAAAATTAATTTCAATTAGAGATTGCGACAAGCATGTTAACGAAGAAGTTAAAATGCACGTATGGTTAACAGATAAGCGCTCCAGTGGGAAAATAGCATTTTTACAGTTAAGAGATGGTACAGCTTTTTTCCAAGGAGTTATTCGTAAAGATAATGTTTCTGCTGAAGTTTTTGAAACAGCAAAATCATTACATCAAGAAGCCAGTTTTTATATTACAGGAACGGTTTGTGAAGATTCAAGATCCCACTTTGGTTATGAAATTCAAATTTCTGATTTGGAAGTAGTTACCAATAACGAAGGTTACCCAATTGGAAATAAGGAGCATGGGATTGATTTCTTATTGGACCATCGCCACTTATGGCTAAGAAGTAAACGGCCGTTTGCTATTATGCGTATTCGAAATATTATCTACAAAGCAACAATAGATTTCTTTGAAAAAGAAGGATTTGTGAAATTTGATGCTCCGATTTTTATGCATTCTGCACCTGAAGGTACAACTGAATTATTCCATACAGAATACTTTGGTGGGGATGCCTACTTATCACAGTCTGGACAACTATATGGAGAAGTTGGTGCCGCTGCATTTGATAAGATATTCACCTTTGGACCAACTTTTAGAGCTGAAGCATCAAAAACAAGACGTCATTTAACTGAGTTTTGGATGATGGAACCAGAAATGGCCTGGATGCATCAGGATGAATCATTAGATATTCAAGAGCGTTTTCTGTCATACGTGGTTAAAGCAGTATTGGAACATGGTCAATATGAATTAGAACTATTAGGACGTGATCCGCAAAAATTAGAACCGGCTACTCAAGGTCACTACACTAGACTTGCTTATGATGATGCCGTTAAAATGCTGCAAGAAGCTGGACGTGACTTTAAATGGGGCGATGATTTTGGTGCACCAGATGAAGCATTTATTTCTGAAAAGTTTGATCGTCCATTCTTTATCGTAAATTATCCTACTGTAATTAAGCCATTTTATATGAAGAAAAATCCTGATAATCCAAAAGAATACCTATGTGCTGACGTTTTAGCTCCTGAAGGGTACGGAGAAATTATGGGTGGCTCTGAAAGAGAAAGTGACTATGAAACTTTACGGCAACAAATAGCTGAAGCGGGACTGAACGAAAATGATTATAGTTGGTATTTAGACTTACGTAAATATGGTAGTGTTCCTCATTCTGGATTTGGAATGGGATTTGAACGTGTGATTGCATGGATATGTAAATTAGACCATGTACGTGAAGCAATTCCATTTCCAAGAATGATTAATCGTGTTCAGCCATAAAACATGAAAAGTGAATATTTTAAAAAGTTGGACTAAAATTATTTTGGCCCAATTTTTTAAAAGGAGAAAATTATATTGCATTACAATAACTATCGTAATTTAGGGTTTACCACCATTTCGAATGGATTAATCGCTTATTATCCTCAGCTTAAAATAAGCGATGCTGAAATAATTTTAATCATTCAGCTTGAAATGTTTGCCCAGAAAGGAAATAATTTTCCTTCTAATGAAGAATTAGCTGCAAATACCAATTTTTCAACTACTGAAATTGCTAGTTTAATTCAAAAGTTAATTGAGCAAAAATATTTAGCAATCGATGAAAGTACTGATAATAAAGGGAGAATTTACAATTGTTATAATCTTGATCAAATTTACGATAAATTAGATGAGGTTTTGCGTGTGAACATTACAGCAGCAAATTCTAATCATGCTAAGCCCACAACTGAAATAGATAATAGCCCTTTAAACAAGTTACTGCGTCAATTTGAAATTGAATTTGGACGTTATTTAAGTCCAATTGAAAGAGAAGAAATTTCAGCTTGGCTAAGAGTTGATCATTATGATCCAGAAATAATCAGATTGGCCCTACGCGAGGCGGTTTTAGCTCAAGCATATAGTCTCAAATATGTTGATCGCATATTATTAAATTGGCAACGACATAACTTAAAGACAAGTAATGAAGTTCAAAACTTTTTGCAAAGGAATCGTTAATGGCACAAGATAAATTATTAAGTACAAAGCAAGCCCGTCAAGTTTTGCAAACTATAAATGAAATGTATCCAGATGCTAAAAGCGAACTAATCTGGGACAATAAATTTCATTTATTATGTGCAGTCTTAATGAGCGCGCAAACAACTGATAAGATGGTTAATCGTGTTATGCCGAAATTTATGCAAGATTATCCTACGCCCAAAGACTTGGCGCAAGCTTCAATTATCGAAATCGAACAACATATTTCTCAAATAGGACTTTATCATTCTAAAGCCAAACATTTAAAAGCTATGGCAGAAATTTTAGTTAATAAATATCATAGTGAAATACCACCAGACAAAAAAATATTAGTTACTTTACCCGGAGTTGGTGAAAAAACTGCTAATGTTGTTTTGGCAGACGGATATGGTGTCCCAGCAATTGCTGTTGATACACATGTGGCTAGAATCGCTAAAAGATTTCATATTGTTGACCAAAATGCCAAACCACTTCAGATTGAAAAGCGACTTGAACAAATTTTACCTAAAAATGAATGGATTCATACCCACCATGCAATGATATTATTTGGCCGTTATTCGATGACAGCACGTGACAAAGATGACCCATACAGTTATTTAAAGCTAAAACAAAAATCGATACATTAGAAAAAGAGTAACAATATAGTTATTGTTACTCTTTTTACTTAATGTTGACTTTTATGCTGATTTTTAGATTCATTAGTAGGTGAACTATTATCTGCAGCATCATCATTATCTTGCTTTGGCTTATTACTATTAGCATCATTAGCTCCAGAATCAGAGCTGCTATGAGCATGACTTTCATCAGGCTCCTTGAGGTAATAATCTTTAGCTTGACGATTAGAATTATGCTGATTGGTATTCGACTGAGTAGTCGCACCGTTTATATGTTGATCACTTTCATGCCAATTTTGAGTTGTACTAGTAGAATTAGAACGATTAATATTAGTTTCTTCGTCATCTTCATCATAAGAACTGCTGTCATCAATAATTCCTACTGGGGCATGACCTCTCACAAATAATTGCCAATCACCAGCTGGCGAAACTTCAGGTGGGTTAGAATTACGGGCAATTCTTGCTCGTATAACTGAATTTGGTTTTTGCCAGTCTGTGTTTTCTTTATCTTGCATTAAATATGACATCATATTTTTGTAAAATAATTGTGCTGATTGTTGACCAATTCCCGAAATTGTCCCATCGCGTAGGTTATCATAGCCTGTCCAAACCCCAATTGAATATCTCTGGGTATAGCCAACAAACCAAGAGTCTTTGGGGGTTGCTGCATAACCTGGATAACGGGCTAAATCTTGTTCAGAATACTTAACCGAACCGGTTTTGCCAGCATGATAAAGTCCCTTAATTTGCGCATTAGTACCAGACCCATGTTTAATTACACCTTTGAGCATATCCGTAATCATATAGGCAGTAGATTTACTCATAACTCGAATTCCAGCAGAATCGTAGTTTCTAGTTAACCCATCAGGTGTTTCGATTTTAGAAACAAATTGTGGCTTATGGTAAATCCCCATAGAAGCAAAGGCGCTAAATGCCCCAGCCATTTGCAGACTAGATGCTTGAGCACCAATTGCTACAGATAAACCTGAGTCTTTAGGAACATTAATACCCATGTTAGCGGCAAATTTAGCAGCTCGACTAACTCCAACTTCTGCTAAAGTTTTAACAGCAGGCACGTTTCGTGATTGCTCTAAAGCATGCCTCATCGTCATTGCTCCATCATATTTATTATCCCAATCATATAATTGAACGTTAGTTCCAGGATAAATGTATTTGCTATCATCTAATATTTTGGCAGTAGACCAATTTAAATACTCAATAGCCGGGGCATAATCTAATACTGGTTTAATTGACGAACCTGTAGAACGACTAGTTTGTACGGCCCGATCTAAGCCTAGTTGAACACTAGCTGGTAAATGGCGGCCTCCCAAAATTGCCACTACATGTCCATTACTTGGATCAATTACAGTTGCTCCTATTTGCATTTGATCATTAGTGAAGGGGACTAAGCCGTTATTTGCTAATTGATATAACTTAGTTTGGGCCTTTTGATCAATATTAATGGTAATTTTTAAATTGTCACGATAAGGATCAAAGCCCTTGGCTTTGACTTCGGTAATTGCTTCCTTTATATAAGGATCATCTATTTTACGTAAATTGGATTGTTTACGTTGATTATGTGCTTTTAAACCCTTTTTAATACTTTCCTTGGTAGCTTGCTCATACTGTTTTTGCGTAATTTTGTTATTATCAAGCATTGCTTTTAAAACTAGATCACGCCGATATTTAGCATATTTAGGATAAACATAAGGATTATATGCTGTAGGGCGATTAGGGATACCAGCTAATAGAGCCGTTTGGGCTAAGTCAAGTTGACCAATTTTTTTACCATAATAGTAATTAGCTGCAGTCCCAATACCATAATTACCATAATTCATATAGACACGATTAATGTAAAACTCTAAAATTTCATCATGGGTATATTCACGCTGGACGCGCATCGCTAACCAAGCTTCTTGAGCTTTACGCCTTAAAGTACGTTGCGAAGCATCAGTTGAAAAAACGGTTAACTTAACTAACTGCTGTGTAATAGTAGACCCACCGGCTGAAATACTATTACTTTTAGCGTTTGTTAACATTGATCCAGCAATTCTGATGGGATCGATGCCTAATTTATCCTTATAAAATCGTTTATCTTCAACCGAGACAACTGCGTCTTTTAATAATTGTAAATCCTGACTGTCTTTGACATAGATTCTTTTCTCTGAACCAAGCGACAGTAAAAATCTACCATCAGTGGTATATAGACTTGAAGAACCACCACTTTCTAGTTGTGAGCGACTAATATTGGGAGCATCTTTGGCATAATAGGCAAACAAGCCTACACCCGATAATAAAATCAGAAAAACTACTAAAAATGCCCACTTAATTATCCGCCGCCATATTGGCTTAGGCCGATTTTGCCGATAATTTTTGCGCGATACACGTTTATATTTTGTATTTGCCATTCTTCGATTTCCTATCTGCGATAAAATAATCCACGGCTTCCAAATACGGAAGGGTAGGTTGAAAACCGTTTTCAATTTCGACTGACCATTCCTCAATTTCTGTTAATGTTACTGAACTCTTATTCTGGGTCCACCAAGCTTTAGCAATCATATTGGCTGGAGTGACAAAATATCGGTTCAAACTAGTAAAGCCGATAATTGTAAAGCAAATTCCCTTTTGTTTTAAACATTCTGTAAGATGAACAATTTGATGTTCATGAAAATTCTTTAAAGGAAAACTTGTTTTATTTTTAGTTTCTTTAGCTTCAAAATCCAAATAATAGCCATTGTATACACCATTATAATCTGTTGTAGATTCTTGGCGAAAATAAGCCTCTTTAATTACGGCCCTTGATCGCTTAGGGTAGTCAACTTTTACAATTTGAATAGGGGTTGGTTTTTTATGTACAACCGCAATTTCTTTAAGACGATAAAATTTATTTGATTCGTTAATCATCTGCTCTAGAGTCATGCCACGATCAGAAAAGCTTATATTTTTACGATAATTGTTGCTTTTTTGATTTTTTTTAAATGTAGGATCTCCAACAGACTTACGAAATGCGGCAAAAGTACCGTTTGGATATTTGACCATCTATCTCACTCCTGTTAGCATTATAGCAATAATAGAAAAGTTTTTGAACAAGGAGCTATCTCTTTTACTATGCAACGTCTTTGGATTACTGGATATCGAAATTTTGAATTAAATACCTTTAACGATCAAGATCCAAAAATAAAAATCATCAAAAATGTCTTGCAAACTCGTTTGGTTAATTTACTTGAAAATGGACAGCTTGATTGGGTAATTACTGGTGCTAACCTCGGAATAGAGCAATGGGCCTGTGAATTAGCAATTGCACTACGTAAAAAATATCCCTTACGCGTTTCAATCATCACTCCTTACGAAGATTTTGCTCATAGGTGGAACGAAACTAATCAAACTAAATTTATTAATTTAACGCAAAAAGTTGACTTCTTTGCATCAACTTCAAATCAAGCTTATTATGACGCAGTCCAACTTAGAAATTATCAAAATTTTATGCTTTTACATACTGATGCTGCTTTAATGGTATATGACGCAGAATATCCTGGGAAAGCTAAATATGACTATGACTTAATTCGTAACTATCAACAAACTACAAACTATCCACTTGAATTAATTGATTTTTATGATTTACAAGATGCTGCTGAAGAATATCGTGATCAGGAAAAAAATCAATTCTAATAAAATTTATAAAAGTTTGCCTAAAATTATCGTTTAAGTTTTAAGCTAAACAACTTTTTGCTAAAATAAATTATAACGATAAAGGAGTTGCATTCTCATGGCTGATTTAAATGATATACAGTTATCTACACAGGATATTTTAAAAAAACAATTTAGAACTAAAGTTAAAGGTATTGATCCCGATGAAGTTGATGCATTTTTAGATATTGTAATTGCTGATTACGATACTTTTGAACAGCTCATTGAAGATTTATATGGTCAAATCGGAAAATTACAAGGCCAACTAATGGCTGATCAACAAAAAGAAAAGCAAAAAGACCAGTTTTCTAAAGAAACTAATCAAACAAAAGCAACCGATGAAGTTATACGTACTTATACTCCAAAACACAGTCGAAATCCGTCATTTACTTCAATTAGTGATAGCGAAACTAACCAAACAGAAAGTTCTACTAACATGGCAATCATTCAACGTATCTCAGCTCTTGAACGTAAAGTTTATAACTTAGAACGACAAGTTTATGGTTTGCAAAAGCAGTAAGCTTTGCTATAATTTTTTATAGTACAAATTTTGAGCAGTCGCGGTTTGATTTTTATAATTGAGCTGAGGAAAGTCCACGCACGCACAAGCTGAGATGCTTGTAGTGCTCGTATTTAGTCCAATAAACTAAAGAATTTTTATAATTACGGCGAAAAAAGTGCTAAGTTTTTTAATATGCATGAATATTCTGAAAAGTGCCACAGTGACGTAGCAGTAGTGGAAACATTATTGGTGGAACGAGGTAAACCCTGCGAGCGTGCAACCCAAATTTGGTGGGGGCGTCTTAACCTAAGAAAATGAACTAAAGGTTAGATTACTATGTTGATAGTAAAGATAGATGGCTGCTGAAGGTAATTTTGCCAAAATTACCCGTACAGAACGTGGCTTATAGAAATTTGTACAGGCAGCGTTGAGCTTTTAAAAGGGCTCAACGCTTTTTTTGAAATTAAAATGAAAGAGATAACTAATGAAAAAATATCAATTATATACAACAATGGGTGCCGGTTTTGAGAGTGTTGTGGCTAAAGAATTACATTCACTAGGTTATGAAACTACTACAGAAAATGGTCGTGTATTTTTTAAGGGAACTCAAGCAGATATCGTTAAAACCAATCTTTGGCTTCGTACAGCTGATCGCGTAAAAATTTTACTTAAAGAATTTAAAGCAACTGATTTTGATACACTATATAATCAAGTATATGATATCGATTGGGCAACAATTTTACCTATTGATGCTAAATTTCCAGTGCAAGGGCGGTCTGTTCGCTCAAAATTGCACTCTGAGCCAGGTATTCAATCCATTGTAAAAAAGGCAATCGTCAACAAAATGTCCGATCAATATCATCGCCGTGGTTTTTTACCAGAAAGTGGTAATTTTTATCCATTAGACATTCACCTCTATAAAGATACTGCCCGTATTTCACTTGATACTAGTGGTGACAGTCTTTTTAAACGTGGTTATCGCATTGAGCATGGTGGCGCACCCCTGAAAGAAAATTTTGCAGCAAGTTTAATAAAGTTAACTCCGTTTGACGGAAGTCATCCGCTAATCGATCCAATGACCGGTTCAGGTACTTTAGCAATTGAGGCTGCTCTAATTGGGAAAAATATTGCTCCCGGATCATGGCGAAAATTTGCTTTCGATAATTTTGATTGGTTTGATGCAAAATTACACAAAGACTTATTAATTGAAGCAAAAAGTAAAATCAAAAAACTAGCAGCCCCAATTTGGGCTTGCGATATTGACCAATCCATCTTGGAAATTGCTAAGTTAAATGCTAACAATGCTGGTGTATTACAAGATATTTACTTTAAGCAAGTTGCTGTTAAAGATTTAGCAACCGATTTAAAAAATGGGGTGATTATTGCTAATCCTCCATATGGGAAAAGGTTAAAAGATAAACAATCGGCCGAAGCCTTATACACCCAAATGGGGTCAAACTTACTAAAATATGATAGTTTTAGTCAATATTATTTAGTTGGTGATCCCAATTTCGAAAGTTTTTTTGGCAAAAAAGCAACTAAGAAACGTAAGTTATTTAATGGCAACTTACGTGTTGATTTTTATCAATATTGGGCAAAAAATGATTACAAATAAACTAGATACTGAATTTTGGGTGATTACTGATACCCATTTAATTGCTAATCAACTTCATGATAATGGACCTGCCTTCAAGCAAATTCAAAGTACTAGCCAAGGCAAAGATTTGGTATATCAAGAAATTGCTCTTAGAGCTTTTTGCAAATTTGCAAACGAAAAAAAACCAGCAGCAATTATTGTCACTGGCGATGTCACTTTTAATGGCGAATTATTATCAGCACAAAGATTTCAAAAAATTTTTAGTAGCTTAACTGACACCAAACTATTTTTATTACCAGGAAATCATGATATTTTTGATGGCTGGGCGCGATCTTTTAGTAATGACCAGCAACTTTATACAAAACAAATTAGTCCCACTGATTGGCGCAATATTTTTCATGAATCTTATGATCATGCTTGGGCAACAGATTCTTCTTCATTAGCATACAGCATTCAGTTAAATCCACAATACTTGTTGTTAATGCTTGACACTAATATATATGGTCAAAAAGAAGCTTTGCGGTCACCAGTAACAGCTGGTTTTATAGGCGAAATGCAGTTGGCTTGGCTTGAAAAACAGCTAAAATTTGCCCAAAAGCATAATTTATATCCGCTCTTATTTATGCATCATAATTTATACGTTCATAATCCTGCAGTTAATCATGGATTTGTTATCGATAATGCTAGTTCATTAAGTCAGCTTTGCCAAAAATATGATGTTAAGTTAGCTTTTTCTGGACATATTCATGCACAAAACATTGTAAAACCACAGCCAAATATTCCAACTACTGAAATAGTTACATCTAGTTTTTGTTCCTTTGATCAAGCTTATGGTCTTGTAAAAGTCAAAAAAAATCAAATTAGATATCAGCGCCAAACTTTTAATATGCGACCATACTTATCTGCAGAAGAACAAAAAAGTTATATTTTAACCCATTTTCATAATTATCTTAAAGATATACAATTAAAAAATCTAACCCATAATATGACGCAAAAAGATAAAAATTCTGGGCAAAAAATAAATAAATTTTTTATTGAAGCAAATTATAATTATTTTACCGGACACAATCATATCAATGAAAAAAAGTTAATTCAACTTTATAATTCTGAGCAATATCGGCTATTGACTAAATATCAACCAAAACTGGGTCGATATTTGCAGACATTATTTGATACGACTGATCATAGTAATCTAAATATACAAATTAATTTTAAAGAGAAGCAAAATGAATAAAAAACATTTTATTATTTTAGGTAACGTTGGGATTATTTACTATAGTTGGTTACTTATTGTTCTTTTTTTGAGTTTAATTATTACCTACGAGGGCACTAAAACTATCAACTGGTCAGCAATTGCTTGGGGAATTCTATTTATTTTTCTTGTTATCTATACATTTTTAACTTCCTATTGGAAGGGGAATATTTTCAAATTACCATTTAAGGTGAAAACGCAGCTAGAATCAGTACCACAAATTAATAATAAATGGCATTGTTTTTCAATTTATGTAGTCAAAATAGACAATTTTAAAAAATATCATCTTTTGCGCATTGAACGAAGGTAAAGCAGAATTTCTCAGTTAGTTAATAATTAAGATACACAAGCTTATATTTTTGCTATAATTAATTTATTAAGTCAAAGGGGGAACCTAAATTCTAATCTCGAAGATGCAATTAAGTAACAGGACAAATAATTTTTTATAGAAAGAAGTATGCCCAATGACATCAGATATTCAAATTGCGCAAGAATCACATTCACTACCTATTGACAAAATAGCAACTAAAATTGGTTTAAATTCAGCAGATATAGAATTATATGGCTCAAATAAAGCTAAGATAAAATGGTCTGCCATTAACAGAAGTATGGCTCAAGATCATTTAGGAAAGTTGATTTTAGTTACATCGATTTCACCTACACCAGCTGGTGAAGGTAAATCAACTATGACAATTGGCTTAGGAGACGCAATTAATAATCAACTCCATCAAAAAACTTTAATTGCACTTAGAGAACCTTCAATGGGACCAGTTTTTGGTCTAAAAGGCGGGGCAACCGGAGGCGGTCGTGCACAAGTAATTCCAATGGAGGATATAAATCTTCATTTTACTGGCGATATGCATGCGTTAACTGCGGCAATTGATACCTTAGCTGCATTAGTCGATAATTATATATATCAAGGAAATGAACTTAATCTTGATCCGGAAAGAATCTTGTTAAAACGGGGCATTGATGTAAATGATCGTAGTTTGCGTAACATAACTGTTGGTCAGGGGTCTAAGTTTAACGGTATAGAACACAAATCAAGCTTTGCCATTACAGTTGCCAATGAATTAATGGCCATCTTATGTTTAGCTACTGATATTGATGATTTGAAAAAGCGAATTGGTTTAATGCTAGTTGGCTATACCAAAACAGACCAACCTGTTTATGTAAAAGAATTAGGTTTTGAAGGAGCTATTGCAGCTCTATTGGCTAATGCACTTAAACCTAATTTAGTACAAACTATTGAACATACTCCAGCCTTAGTTCACGGTGGTCCCTTTGCCAATATCGCTCATGGGGCTAACTCCATTATTGCTTCTAATTTAGCTTTGCATTTAAGTGATTATGTATTAACAGAAGCTGGTTTTGGTAGTGATTTAGGTGGGCAAAAGTTTATGGACTTTGTTTCAAATAATCTTGCTAAAAAGCCTGATGCCTGTGTTGTTGTTGCTACTGTTCGTGCACTTAAATATCAAGCAGAAGGAACCACAGATCATTTAGATGATGAAAATCTTACAGCATTAGAAGTTGGATTTAAAAATTTAGAGCGTCATATGAATAATATGCGTAATTATGGTGTGCCAGTAATAGTTTTAATTAATCATTTTGCAACTGATACTCCTGCAGAACTCAATTTATTACAAAAGTTGGTAGCTGAACAGGGAATTAAAGCTCTCGTTGTTGATTATCATGAGCAAGGATCAAAAGGTGGAATTGCAGCTGCTCAAGCAGTCGTTGATTTAGCTAACTCCAATCAGTCTAATTTCGTGTCAACTTATGAAAAAGACGATTCAGTTAAGACAAAAATTGATAAAATCGCTACTAACATTTATCATGCTAGCAAAGTTGAATACTCTGAAAAAGCCGAAAATGATATTCGGGAACTAGAAAAGCTTGGTAAAGATAAGTTGCCAGTAATTATTGCTAAAACTCAATATTCCTTTACTGATAACCAAAAATTATTAGGAGCACCAACAGATTTCACTTTGCATGTTACAGGAGCTAGTTTAAAAAATGGTGCTGGTTTTATTGTAATTACCACTGGCCATGTTTTAGATATGCCAGGGTTACCGAAGCATCCTGCGGCACTAGATATTGATGTTGATAATAATGGTAAAATTAGTGGCTTATTCTAAAAAATATATGAAACTTGTTTATTTAATAATTTCGTTATTAATTGTTGTTGCTGATCAAACTCTAAAAGGTTTTGTTGCCCACAATTTTTCAATTGGGGAAATACGTCCAGTTTTAGCTAATGTTATTTCATTAACTTACATTCAAAATAATGGCGCTGCTTGGAACATTCTTACTGGTCAAATGTGGCTTTTCTATATTATTAGTGTAATAGCTATTCTAATCTGTCTATATTATATTTTTCAAAGACGAAATCAAAGTAAACTAATGAAATTGGGTCTAGCAATAGTTTTGGGAGGAATTATCGGCAATTTAATTGATCGGATTCATTTGAAATATGTAATCGATATGATTCAACTCGATTTTATTAACTTTAATATATTTAATATTGCTGATTCTGCTATAACAGTCGGGATAGTTTTGGTATTTATTTATCTACTATTTCTTGATGAAAGTGAAAAAGAGCATGGAAAAAAATTATGAACTCAAAGTTAATACAGAACAGGGCCGATTAGATAAATTTATTGCAAGTAAAATTAGTTCGTTATCACGGACTCGAATTAAAGAGCTGATTCAGGATGAACGAATTATGGTCAATCATAAAAAAGAAAAAGTATCATATAAAATTCAAACGGGAGATCGAATATCAGTCACTGTACCACAATTAGCCCCTTTAGCAGTAACTGCAGAAAATATTGCACTGGACATTATTTATGAAGATGAAGATGTAATTGTAGTTAACAAACCACAAGGTATGGTAGTTCATCCTGCTGCCGGTCACCCCAATCACACTTTAGTAAATGCACTTTTATATCATACAAAAGATTTAGCAAGTAGTCCTGAAGGTTTTCGTCCAGGGATTGTTCATCGTATTGATAAGGATACTTCGGGCTTATTAATGGTTGCCAAAAATCAAAAGGCACGAATTAGCTTAGAAAAACAGCTTGCTAGTAAAAGTAACAAAAGATTGTATTTAGCAATTGTTCATGGCAACTTTAACGAGCAATCCGGCTTAATTGATGCGCCTATTGGACGTGATCGACTTAATCGTAAAAAAATGGCTGTAGTTGATAATGGTAAACCAGCTATAACACATTTTACAGTTTTAGAACAATTTAAGGGCTATAGCTTAGTAAGTTGTCAACTAGAAACTGGGCGGACACACCAAATTAGAGTCCATCTGGCATATATTGGTCATTCTGTAGCTGGTGACCCATTATATGGTCCAAAGAATACCTTACAAGGAAACGGTCAATTTTTACATGCGCAAGTTTTGGGGTTCATGCAACCCAGCACTGATAAATGGTTAGAGTTTAAAGTTGCTCCACCAACCATCTTTACGGAAAGATTAGCCGAGCTAAAGGAAAAAATGTGATGAGATGAAGCGATATTTAATTCTTGAAGATGGCAGTTCACTAGCTGGTGAAGGTCTTGGTTCTTCAATTATTTCAACTGGCGAGTTAGCCATTGAAACTAGTAATTTCGGTTATCAAGAAGCGCTTACAGATCCTACAAATGCTGGAAAAATTCTAGTTTTTACTACACCCATGATTGGTGGTAATGGAATTAATGCCATTGATTATGAAAGCATTAATCCTACTGTTAAGGGCATAATTGCTAACGATGTTGCTCTAAATATTTCAGATAATGAAAACTTTCAAGACCTTGATTCTTTTTTAAAAGAAAAAAATATTCCAGCAATTTATAATATTGATACACGGGCTTTAGTTCACCGATTAACAAAAGCTAAAACGATTAAAGCATCTATTATGGATACTAATGACGAACATGCCTTTGATCAAATTAAAGCACTAGTTTTGCCAAAAAATAGGTCTGCGTCTGTCTCAACTAAAAATGCATATGCTGTACCAAATGTTGGTAAAAGTGTAGCTATTATTGATTTTGGTCTTAAACATTCAATGCTCCGAGAATTATCATTAAGAAAGATTAATGCAACTGTTTTGCCATATAACACTGCTGTACCAGATATCAAAAATTTACGACCTGAGGGTATTATTATCTCTGGTGGGCCTGGTAAAGTTAAAGAAGTTCAAGGTGAGCTTAGACCTATCTTAGATAATTTTTATGGCGAGTATCCCATCTGGGGAATTGGACTCGGCTTTCTCGTACTTAGTGATTACTTGAATTTTCAATTAGTGGAATTACCTAAAGCATATAATGGCACAAATTATCCAATAATTAATGATTTAACAAAGCAAATTTGGCAAGTAGCAATGAATATTGATTGTTTAGTTTTACCAAATAGTGTCCAGCTTGAATTAGACCAAAAATACTATGATTTACATAGTCAACTACTAGCTGGTTTCAGCACTAAAAACAAAGCAATTGCTACAGCTTTTAATGCTGAAGGTGCTCCGGGTAGTTTAGATGCACTACAAATTTTTGATGATTTTGTAAAGATGATGGAGTAAAGCATGCCTTTAGAAAATGATTTAGATAAAATTTTAATTATTGGATCAGGTCCTACATTAATTGGTAGTGTGTCGGAAACAGATATCCTAATGTCTGATGCAATCGGTGCACTTTTAGAAGAAGATATTAACGTTATTTTAGTTAATCCCAATCCTGCAACTGTTTCTACTGATAAACAACCAGGTGTAACCGTTTATTTGGAGCCAATGACAATTGATTTTCTTAAAAGAATAATTAGGATGGAAGAGCCTGATGCAATTATTTCAGCTTATGGTTCATCAACTGGACTTAAAGTAACACGTGAATTAGTTCATGATGGTATTCTTAAGCAAATGGGAGTACGTTTGCTCGCCTTAAATGAACAGGCTTTAAAACTTAATTCCCAACAGGATATGACATCTTTTTTAGAAAGAAATAAAATTACTGCAAATCAATACTGGGAAATGACTGATTTTGCATTTGATAAACTAGAACAACAATTAAAGGAACAAGTTACTTTTCCAGTATTATTAATTAAAGATAATTCTTATTTACATAATAAACATATTATTTTAAAAAATTCCTTAGAAGTGAGTGATTATTTAAAAAAAGAGCAACAAAATGAAATTGCTTTACATGATAATTATCGTTTAATTGAAGATCTTTCCTCATGGGAAGAGGTTATTGTTAATGTAATACGTGATAATCGAGGTAATATTTTATTTACTGGTTTAGCTGATACAATTGAACCAGTTGCCGTCAATTTAGGTGATTCAGCTGCTGTAATGCCAGCTTTAACTTTAAATAATGACCAAGTCCAAAAAATTCGACTAATTGCTAAAAAAATTGCTGATTGCTTACAAATTATTGGTATTTTAAATATTCACTTTGCGGTAAAGCATCAAGGCAATGAATTCACAGTAAAGATTTTAACCATTAAACCTCGACTAACGCGGAGTGCTCTGTGGTTACAAAAAACTTGTCTTTATAGTATTGGCTATATTGTTTGTAAAATAGCTGTGGGCTATAATCTAAACGAGATTATTGATCCGATGACCGATTTAAATGCTGCTATTGAACCAATACAAGATAAAGTGACTGTAAGAATGCCATTTTGGTCATTAACACAGTCTGGAAGTAATCATTATGATTTAAGTAATAAAACTCAAGCTAGTGGTGAAACAATCGGTATTGGACGAAATTTTGAATCTGCCTTTTTAAAGGGACTAGCTTCATCTATTAATAGTGAAATGGCTTTAAAAGTTTTTGAAGCTGAAAAAATTAAAGACAAAGCTGAAATTATTTTTGACCTAAATCATCCAAATGAATTGCATATAATCAAGCTTTTAGCAGCAATTTATCAAGGCTTTACTTATCAGGAATTACAACATATTGTATATATTCATCCTGTTTATTACCAAAAATTGGAGCATATCGTTAAGATTGGTCAGCAATTAGCTGAAGATGAAGTTACTGACAATTTATTGCTTACGGCAAAAAAATATGGTTTTGGTAATGCGTTAATTTCTAATTTGACGAAAATAAAAGAAAGTGTGCTATACAAACACTTTAAAAAGATCCATCTAAAGCCTGTCTATTTGCAAATTGATGGTTCAGCTGGTGTCTATAAACCTAGAGTTCATGCATATTATAGTGCCTACAGCATCCAAGATGAGTCACAGCCTCTGAATGCCGATAAAAAAGTATTAGTTATTGGTATGTTACCATCACAAGTATCCGTAACTAGTGAATTTGACTATATGATTAGTCATGCTATCAAAGTTTTACATAATAATAATTATGCTATAGTTTTAATTTCAAATAATGATGAGTCTGTTTCAGCTAATTATAAAAATGCTGATAAAATTTACTTTGAACCGATTACACTAGAAAACATTCTAGATATTGCAGAAAAAGAGGCCATAAAGGATGTTCTGCTACAATTTTCTGGAAAAGAAGTTAGTGCATTAAGTAAAAAATTAACCAAATATGGTCTGAATGTATTGGGTAATAATACTCTTGACCCAAAAGAAAAAATTAATAATATTTTGCAAGCACCTTTAAAATCATTAAAGCAGAATCAATTATTAACTACTTTTGATAAACAAGAAGCAGCTGATTTTATTAAAGAGCAGAACTTTCCGATTTTAATAGGTGGCTATAATAATGAAGGTATCAAGCAAAAGTCAGCTGTTGTTTATGATCTGCCTGCCTTAGAAAAATATTTGCAAGAAAATAAATTAGCTAAAATTACCTTGTCACACTTTATTGAAGGAAACAAATATGAAGTTACAGCCATTTCAGATGGCAAAGATGTGACAATTCCAGGCATTATTGAGCATTTAGAACAAACGGGCTCTCATGCATCAGACTCGATTGCAGTTTTTAAGCCTCAAAATCTGGCCAAAATTAGCAAAAAACTTCTTATTGAGTACACAATTAATTTGATCAAACGACTACAAATGCGTGGTATTTTCACACTACATTTCTTAATCGTTAATAAAGATATTTATTTACTTCAAATTAAACCATATGCTGGACATAATATAGCATTTTTGTCTAAGGCATTGGATAAAGATATTACAGCTTGTGCAACTGAAGTATTATGTGGTCATAATCTGCCGGAATTAGCTTATAAAAATAAAATATGGTCGTCTAATAATTTCATTTATGTTAAGATGCCGGTTTTTTCTTATATTAATTACTCAAGCAATAATACTTTTGACTCTAAGATGAAATCTTCTGGTTCAGTAATGGGTAGAGACACGCAATTAGCAAAAGCTCTATATAAAGGCTACGAGGCAAGTGGGCTACGCATTCCTAGTTACGGTACCATCTTTATCTCAGTAAGAGATCAAGATAAGAAAAAAATGACTGAATTAGCTAAACGATTCTATAAACTTGGATTTAAAATCGTTGCTACTGAAGGAACAGCTAATAATTTTGCTGAAGCAGGAATCACAACAGGTGTAATCACTAAAGTATATAGCAACGAAAATAATTTGTTAGATAAAATAAATCAACATAAAATAGTAATGATTATTAATATTACTGATTTATCTGACACAGCAAGTGGTGACGCAATTAGAATTCGTGATGCTGCTCTAAATATTCATATTCCGGTTTTTTCAAGTATTGAAACTACAGAATTGATTTTGGAAGTTTTAGAATCATTATCCTTGACTACTTTGCCTATATAGCAAATATTTCCGTCTTCAAAGTTAAAGCTCTTAAAGAAGAAGCAAAAAGTTGATAAATCTTGTTATAAAACAGTGATTTATCAACTTTTTTTCTTTAATAAATATTAGTCTATTCTTTTACTTAAAACTCTATCTTTTTGCGGCGTAACTTCAATCGAATTTTGGCCAGTATATATAACAAATCCTGGTTTTGCACCATTGGGCTTTTTAACCCGTTGATCTTTAACAAAATCAACTTGTACATGAGCAGAGTTTTTCGCTTTAGAAAAATAGGCTGCAATTTCAGCTGTCTCTATGATATCAGCTTCTGAGGGCTGAGAATCCTGTAAAATCACATGCGAACCGGGTATGTTTTTTACATGAAACCATATATCTTGCTTATTAGCTTTTTTAAATGTTAACCAATCATTTTGATAATTATTTTTACCCACTAAAACAAGTTTGCCCGAAGAGAGTTTGAATTTATTCAAGCTCTGTTCTATTATCTTTTTACGCCGCTTTTTCGTCGATATTGGTTTAATATACCCTTGACTAGTTAATTCATCAATAATTTGATCAATATCTTGTGGTTCAGCATTATCAATTGCTGTTTGAACTGAATCAAAATAAAGTAAGTTATTTTGTGCTATTTGGATTTGCTCTTTGACATGCTTAATTGAGTCACGCATTTTTTTATAGCGTGTAAAATATTTCTGCGCATTACGGGCAGGAGACAATGCAACATCAAGTGTAATTGAAATCAAATTATTATTATCATAATAATTGGGTAGTTTAATTTTGGTCATTCCTGGCTTTACTTGGGCTAAATTAGCATTTAAAATTTCGCCTCGGATTCGGTAGCCTTCAGAGTTTTCAGCCAATTCAAGTTGATTGCGTAATTTAACTATTTTTTTTGTTAATTTTTTTTGCTCATTCTTTATAATTCGTTCGACCTGCGTTGACTTTTGTCTAACCCAGTCATGATTTGATTGGTAGCGATAAAATTCATCAAGTGCATGATTAAAGTCATCATCAGTAGTTTCTTTAAGCAAATCAAGATGATAGGGAAGATAGGGGAAAATTTTTCGTTTATTATTTTTAGTTGTTAAAATATATGCTCTGCCCTTATCAAATTGACTTATAAAAGTCATAAACGAAGAATAAGAATAATCATCTGTTAAATAGCCCAGTAATTCATTACGATCATCACGATCAAGTCCATTAACCTTTTGCACAAATTCAGTTGGTGCTACCTTATTAATTTCTGCCTTAAATTCAGCTGATGTTATCTCAAAGCCGTTTATCCCTGGATTAAGTGGCGGTAATACATACTTAGCTTTAGGTAAGAGTAAACGCACCCGATTTTCTTCTGGATTTATCCGTTTAAGTAAATCAATAATCCGTCCACTTGTTTGATTATATAAAATAACATTACTATGCTTACCCATTAATTCAACTGATAAAACAAGTTGTACTTGATCGCCTAATTCGTTGCGATTACTAAAATAAAAATTAATGATTCGATCAACACCAACTTGTTTAATTGATTGCAAAATAGAGCCTTCAAGATATTTTCTTAGTACCATTACGAAAGTAGGAGCCTTATCTGGGTTATTAATCGATTGGTCAGTTATATAAAATCTGGGATATTGCGCATTTGCCGAAATAAGCAATTGGCGATTTTTTCTTTCTTTTCTAAAAATTAAAATTAAATCATGCTCAAATGGTTGATAAATTTTCGATAAACGTCCACCAACCAAAAGCTTTCTTACATTACCTAACAAACTATGAATGAATAAGCCATCATATGCCATAAGTATCACCTCAAAAATACGATATTAATCATATCAATTATACCGCAATAAGTATAAGAATTATTATCTGAAAATAAGTTACTTTTGTGCATATATAAATGTTTTGTAATTTTTGCCAAGCATTATTTTAAAAAAGCTGGTATACTGATTTTAGATTTTTAGAATATTAATCGATAAACTATAATCATTCGCTAATAGGTTATTTGATAATGTTTCACAAATAATTAAAAGTTGTATAAATTGTTTTTATTATTGATTTTAAAAGAAAAGGTAGGTTTATATGGACATTTTATCTTTCGATTTAATTTCCGAAACTATTAAAAAGGAGATTAAGCACAAGTGCGGTCTTAACCTTTCTCAGACTCGTTTGTTGCTTTATTTTGCTCACAATGACAATAAAGAACAAAAAATGGGTGATTTGGCAAAAAAGCTTAAAATTTCTTTATCAACTTTAAGCCGACAACTACAACAAAAAAAGACATTAAGCCTTATTACAATTACTCGTTCGGAAAGCGATTCAAGCAAAACTGTCCATTTAAATGAGCATGGCATTAAAAAAATTGCTGAGTTAAGGAGTACCGTCAAAAATATAGAAGAATTTTTCCTAACTGGATTTTCTGAAAATGAAATTGACACGTTTAACCAGGTGTTTACTAAATTAATTCAAAAAACAAAAGGTTCAAAATGATTTTAACTATTAGTCGTAACCTCATTATTTTTATGCTATAATCTTCTATATTGTATATACAGCGAAAGGTTAATTAGATGAAGATTGCATTAGTTACTGATAGTACTAGCGTTATAACTAAACAAGAAGCAAAGGATAATAACATTATTGTTTTGCCAATACCCATTATTATTGGTAATAAAGAATATTTAGAAAATATTGACATTACGTCTGAACAACTCTTTGAAATGCAAAAGAATGGGGCAGATTTTCCCAAAACGTCTCAACCAAGTATGGGTGATTTAATTAGTCTTTTTGAAAGACTACATTATGATGGATATGAAGCAATTATTGCAATTACTTTATCCAGTGGAATTTCTGGATTCTATCATACTTTGTGTAACATTTCGAAAAATAATCCCAAATACAACTTACATGCAATTGATACTAAAATGACGGTCCGTCTTCAAGGAGAACTTACTTTAGCTGCCGCAAAAATGATAAAAAATGGGGTCGACTTAGATACAATACTTAAACGACTTGAAGAGATCAGGGGCACAATTGATGAAATTTTTGTACCAAACGATTTGCAGAACCTTAAAAGAGGTGGTCGCTTAAGTAATGCTGAAGCATTTATTGGTTCAATGCTTAATATAAAGCCACTTTTAACTTTTAAAGACGGAAATATTGTGGCTTTTGATAAAATTAGATCAATGAAACGTGCTTTTACGAAAATGCAGCAATTAATTTTAAGCAAAATTGCTACACTTCCATACAAAGATAAAATCAAATTATTTATTATTGATTCAAATGATAGTAGTCAAGTAGAGGAAGCAAAAGTCTTTTTGAAAGAAAACTTTCCTGGGCAAAACATTTCAATTACTAAATTTAGTCCAGGAATTGCAACTCACTTAGGCGAAAAATCATTTGCAATTGGCTGGATGATTGATATTGATAAAATTGATTTAACTAAATAAAAAATATTTTAAGGATTAAAAATGGACAATACAGATAAATTTTTAAATTGGACCTTAAAATTACAAAATATTGCCCAAAATGGGTTAGAATATGGCAATGATTGTTTTGATATAGAACGGTATACACAAATTAGATTAATTGCTACCGAAATGATGGCTGCCAAAACCGGATTACCACTGAAACAAGTAAAAGAAATTTTCAGTAGTGAAGATGGCTATCAAACATCTAAATTAGCCACACGAGCAGCAATTTTTAAAAATAAGCAGATTTTGTTGGTTAAAGAAACCACAGACAACTGTTGGTCCCTGCCTGGAGGATGGTGTGAACCTAATCTTTCGGTAAAAGATAACTGCATTAAAGAAGCAAAAGAAGAAGCCGGATGTGATATTGCAATTGATTATCTAATTGCAATTAATGATAGTCAAACTACCATTCATGATAAACAGCGTATTAAAAGGCTAGTCAACGTGTGTAATGTTATTTTTCTGTGTCGCGAATTAAGTTCAAATTTCACACCCAATATTGAAACAAGCGAGAGTGCTTACTTCAATTTAAATAATCTTCCTCCACTTTCACAAAATAAAACTAATGAAGATGAAATTAAAATGTGTTTCAATGCTGCGCAGGCTGGTTCTAGTTGGCAAGTAAGATTTTAATAACGATAATAAAAAGAGCTAGTTATGATTACTAGCTCTTTTTATTATTTGAATTATTACTTTGGGTGATTTTATTTAGGGCTTCACGTTGCTTATGTTGGTCAACGTGTGTATATAAATCTGTTGCTGATGTACCTTTTTGACCTAATTGCTGTGCAACTAAAACTTGATCTTTAGTAACTCCATAAAGTTCTGAAGCAAGAGTATGACGCAGCTTATGTGGGGTGAGTGGGTGTCCAAATGAAGCCGAGTACTTATTAACCATTTTTTCAATTGCGCTAGTTGTCATTCGACGCGTTTGATGGTGCCACCTAGTAAGAAAAAACGCTGTTTCTTTTTTGGTTGCTTTATAACGTTGGCTACGTATTTTTTGATATTTAACTAGATAAGTTAACGTCCATTCGGCTATTGGCACACTATCTTTTTGACCGCCTTTTCTAGTAACGTCTAAAGTTGCTTTCTTTAAATTTAAATCGGATATATTAATACCCGCACATTCTGAAACTCTGATTCCTGTCCCTAAAATTACGGCAATAATTGCCATATCCCTCTCCTTGTTAAGCTTAAAGGAGGGGAGGGCATGAGGATTACAGTGCTTTTCAAAGTTGTTCTCAATATAATTTAAAAATTGGTATTTTAAGTCTCCAATATACATATGAGATTCAAGAATATGTGCACGATAATTAAGGGTCTTAGTATTATTAAGGGAGTCAATTTTCAGCATCACATTTCGCTCAAAGTAAGGTTGGCCGTCATTATTATCTGCAGTAATGGTCAAAAACTTGAAAAGTGAGCGTAGGGCGTTAATCGAGCGATTGATTGTTGTAGGTGAATTTAAATGACCTTGTTGGTTTTTAACATGACCTAGATAATTGATATAAAGCATAATGTCATTACGATGTAAATTAGCTAAAGTAGTAGTTGTAATATCACTATTTTTTTGAGCAGAAGAAATTCCTTCTTTGCGTAACCAATCAAAAAATCTGCGAATTTCTGTTAAATATTGATAGGTAGTTGCTAAGGAATGGTTAGTACCAAAATTGTATTCCTGGACAAAGTCAGGCATTTTTGTTAATTCATCTTCAATTAAGTCCAAATATTTTTTTGTTTCCAATATCATTTTCTCCTAAATAAATTTATCTTAGTTAAATTATAAAGCAAAATAAGAATGTCTGTTTGGATTTTGAAAACATTTATATATAAAATTATTCTCATTAGGTAGAAAAGTAAAAAACCCTTATTGCTGTTGTTTTTTACCTTTCATTAAAATTATAGTTTTAATGAAAGTAAGCTGAGAAAACATTATGGTTGTAATAAAGCCAATGAGCAAAAATTTTTGCTGGTTTCAATACGTTCTTTACATGTAATACACATGTAATACATTAGAAAAAATCAGATCAACTTACACGCATTTTCTAGCTGCAACTGTACCAATTAATTCTAAAGTGAATTTTGCATGAACTTAATTAACTACTTATTTAGATTTTAATAACTCACTAGCAACTTGCTTAAAAGTGTTATCAGTTTTGCTTGCATGCTAAAGTTAATATTCATTTCTAAATTATTCTCTTTAGCATTTTAGTTTTTGGCACTGCAGCTAAAATTCATGCTCTTAAAAACTCATGCTCTTAAAAACTATAATTTTACTTTGATATGATTGTCATAAACAAGTTTTTTTCACTGTAGTAAGAGAAGTGATTTTTGCTTCTTTTTAGAAACTGGCAAAACAAGAAAAGTTTATTTGCTACTTTTGATTGATTATTCAGCTAAACCGGCTTGCTGATTACTGTGTTAAGTTTTAGCGCTGCCTTTTTAATTAATTAGTGTGTTTCCGTTTGATGGTTTAAGTTTAGTTCTTACTTTACATAATATATATTATACGAAGTTATTAATGAACTAGTAACTTAACTTACAAATTAGCTACTACTATTCCCCTATACAAATAATTCATGTACACATAAGAATTTTATTTATAGACCTTAAAATATTGCTTTTTACTTTTTTTTATTATTTTTTATTATCAATTATTTTTAGATAGTATTTTATCTAAAAATATTTGCTATCAATTTACATATACTTTCTTAACTAAGTATATGTAAAGCGGTTTCTATATCTAATTTATATATTATCATTAATTTTAAAGGTTGTTTTTATAATTTAAACTTTTTATCTATAGTATCAAAGGAAATTCAGACTTGAAATAATATTTTAAAACTTATATTTTTTCATTTTAAGTTTAATTAGTTGAAACTTTATTATTTATATTTTTTAGTATTTGTCTTATAATACTATCTGGAGTATAGATTAAAACTATTATTTCAACAATCGACTTTGATGTTTTAAAGATTTGTTGAAATTAATTGTTTTTATTTATAATTTTTTTGTTTTATTGTTTAATTCTATAATTAATCTGTTATTATGGAATATGGAATTATATTTTTTGAAAGGGTTGAATTTATTCCATGAGTATAAATTTAGGAAAAGAAATATGCCGTCGTCGACGCGAACAGAAGTTGACGCAGGAGGATCTGGCAGAGTTGAGTGATTTGTCTGTAAACTTTATTTCTCGTCTTGAGCGTACTAAAAATCAAAATATCAGTATTCAAAAACTTGATTCTATTGCTAGAGCTTTGAATACTACTACACCTGATATCATAATGAACGCATATAGATTTAAGGAAGTTAAAGTTGAGAACCATCAGGATAATACACCTGTATTCATTAAAAAAGTTCTCAATGAATTAAGAAAAATGTCTCCAGAAAAGGCTGAAAGAGTGTGTAAATCTTTTATTATTCTGGCTAAAGAAATTAACAAAGAATAATTTATTTAAATTTAGAAACGTAAATCAAAACACGAGCGGGATTACTTCCCTACTCGTGTTTTTTAATCTTTAAAATTTGAAATAATTATTAACTAAATGCATTTGTAAGTGGTGGTACAACTTGTTTTTTACGTGAAACTACACCTGGTAAACTGATTTCCGAATCAATAATTTGTCCAAATGCCTTTTCAAATAGCTGCTGTGCTTCACTAGATCCTGCTACTATTGCAGTTGAGTTAGAATCCAATACATTCGTAATAAGTAACATAAATAAATCATAATGATCGGTAGCTATTGCAGACTCCATTGCCTTTAGAAAAGCAGCTTTACGTCCCATTGCTTCAGGTAAATCGACTACATTAATTTGAGCTACCCTAACTTTTTTATCTTTCAATTCAAAAGTTTTCGCATCTAACTTAATTAGATCATCTTCTGACTTACTTGCAATATTTGTGCCTGCTTTTAATTCTGCAAGCCCATAATTTTCATAATCAACATTAGCAATTTTAGCCAACTCTTTTACTGCTTTACAATCATCTTCAGTTGTAGTCGGTGATTTTAAAAGTAAAGTATCAGAAATAATAGCAGAAAGCATAATTCCAGCAATATTTTGCGGAATAGCAATTGCGAAATGTTTATATAACTTCCAAACAATTGTACTTGTACAGCCAACTGGCTCAGCAAGATAAAAAAGCGGTGAACTAGTGTTAAAATTCATAATCCGATGATGATCAACAACATGGGTAACTTTTACCTTATCAATATCAGAAACACTTTGTTGTGGTTCATTATGATCAACTAGCATTACTTTTTCAACTTCATTAGCAGCGGTCTTGATTACCCTAGGTGCCTGAAAACCAAACTTGTTTAATGCAAACATAGTTTCGTCATTAGGCTCACCTAATGCCACTGCTTCAGTATTATAACCCAGTTTATTTTGTAAAAATGAATAAGCAATAGCTGTACCAATAGCATCCGTATCCGGACTTTGATGACCAAAAACTAGCTCTTTTTCCATTAATTTTCCTCTTTTTCTATAAATTATTGTACATAATTAGTTTACCTAATAACTCCTATTCAATAAAGCCTATTTAGGTAAGAATTGCTTAAATTCAGCTAAAATATTAGCAACTCGAGGAACGTCTTTTTTACCCTTTCGATAAACTATTGAAGTAAGGAACTTCTTGTCATCTTTTAAAAAGACTGGAGTTAAATTAATGTCATTTTTGTGAGCTTGATAATACGAATGACTAACAAATGTATCGTAGTTTGTTGCTATAGCTGTTGCTACTAGCTGCTCTGTTGATGAAAAGCTCATAGAAATATCCAATTTCTTTTTTATATTAACTCTGCTTTCAAATTTTTCTTTCATTAGTTGAGTTAAAAAAAATCCATCTGGATATGCTACCCATTTTTGTTTAGTAAACGTAGAAATTGGGTATGCTTCACCAGCTTTTAAATTAGCGAGATGCGTCAAAATTATTAAGCGTTCATCATTAATTTTCATTTGTTCATATTGATTATTCAAGCTAGCCTGGCTTTTCTTAGCAACATCTGGAATATATAAAATTGCCAAATCAATCAAATTATTATCCAAGTTATACCACAAATCCTTACGATTAAAGCAACTAAGATTAATAGTAATATCAGGGTATTTCTGGTTAAACTTAATTAAGAACCTTTGTAACCACTCACAATTAACACTTTCTAAAACTCCAATTGAAATATTTCCTCGATCAGCTTGGGTAAACTCCTGAATATCACTTACGACAGAGTTCATAGTTCCCAAAAGTTTAATTGCTCCAACTTGTAATTGCTTTCCTGCTTCAGTAAGATATAGTTTTTTACCCATTTGTCCAAACAAAGGAGTCCCAATTGCATGTTCAATTTTTTTAATTTGCTGCGTTAATGCTGGTTGAGTAATTCCCAAAATTTGTGCTGCTTGAGTATAATTCATTGTATCTATTAACTGTAAAAAATAGTGTAGAGATTTACTTGAGAGAATAGCATCCATTTTAGGCATATAAATTATTCCTTCTATCTTAACAATAATATGGCTTACATTTATATGCTATTATCAATCAAAAACGGCTCTGTGTCAAAGTATATTTTATAAATAATTAAATAACTTGTGCAAAATAATAAATATATATAAATAGAATCATAAATAAAAAACTATTTAACTATAATTCAAAGGCCTACCTAATTTTAAACTTATTGGTACCCCATCGCTTGTAGTATCAACAACAAAAGATCCATTAGAATACCGATCACTTAATGGAAATTCATTGGTTTTTACCATGATTTGTCTTTTACTACTTGTAGTTATTACTAATACATGTTCTTGTCCATATGAGACCAAAGAAGCTATTTTATGTGGGTGCGACTTAAGTTCTCTAAGTACAAGTACACCCCTTTTAGCTCTAGAAATTTTATTAATTAAATCAGCCTTAATTTGTTTAAAGGCACCACGCTGTGTAACTATACCTATTCGAACTAAATTAATGTAATTAGAAGGAATTAGTGTATATGAAACAATAAAGTCATCGGCTTTTAGGTTAACTGATTTAACGCCTAACGCTTTCGCCCCCAATTCTGGTACCTCACTGAGATCATATCTAACAGCGTAGGCATCATGAGTAAATAAAATGACCTCAAATTTTTCATTTGGCTTAACCAAGTCAACCCTTACTATGGTACTGGTATCACCTTTCATTTTCATTGCAACCATTGCACGTGAACGGTAGGTCCTAGTTGGTGGTAGATTCTTTAATTTTACTTGCTTAATATAGCCATCTGTACTAGCTAACACAAAATTTACGTCTTCATCTAATTTGCTAAATGAAAACACCCGAATAATTTCTTCATCACTGCTCAAGCCTATTTCTTGTGATAAATGCTGACCGGTTTCTTTCCACTTTGCTTCAACAAGTTCATTTACTGGACGATAAATCACATTACCACGGTTAGTAAACAAGTATAAATTATCTAAAGTTGACACTGTCTTTTCATACACAACTTGATCGCCATCTGGTAATCCATTATCTTCATCATCACTTGATTGCCAAGATCGTAAAGAGGATCGTTTTAAATAACCATCACGACTAATTAAAATTCGTACTTGTTCATCAGCCAGAAGTGCCTTTTCATCAATTTTAATTTGAGCTGTTTCTGTAGAAATTTCTGTTCTTCGGGGATTTCCGAATTCTTTTTTAACAGTTGATAATTCTTTAATAATTTCTTTTTGTAAAATTTTGTCATCTGACAGTAGTGCACGATAACGGGAAATTTTGTCTTTTAAATCATTTTGCTCTGCAACTAAGGCATTTACATCGGTATTAGTTAAACGATATAGTTGTAATGAGACAATTGCTTCTGCTTGTCTTGAAGTGAAAGCAAATTTAGCAGTTAAATTTTTCTTAGCTTCGGCCTTATTTTTAGATGCACGAATTGCTTTTATTACTTCATCCAAGATATCCATCGCATGGATTAAGCCTTGAATTATTTCTAAACGTGTTTCAGCTTTATTTAAGTCATACTTAGTCCGCTTGATAACAACATCTTTTTCATGCTCTAAATAGGACGTCAAAATATGTTTCAGACCAACTTGTACCGGTGTCATATGATCAATTGCCACCATATTGAAGTTATAGGAAACTTGTAGTTCTGTATTTTTAAATAAATAATTTAAAATATTTTGAGCATCTGCACCCTTTTTAAGTTCAATTACGATTGATAGTCCATGACGATCTGTTTCATCACGAACTTCAGCAATACCATCTATTTCTTTATTTAGCCGAATTTCGTCAATTTTTTTAACTAATAGAGCCTTATTAACTGCAAAGGGTATCTCAGTAACCACAATTTCTTCCCGATGACCGCGAATTTCTTGAATCACTGATTTTGCTCGAATTTGAATTCGACCGCGTCCAGTCTGATATGCTTCTTGAAGTCCTTTTTGCCCCATGACAATTGCCCCTGTAGGAAAGTCTGGGCCTTTAACAAATTGCATTAATTCATCCAAACTAGCATTAGGATGTTTCAATAAATAAATTGTAGCATCAATTACTTCGCTTAAATTATGCGGGGGTATTTCAGTAGCATAACCTGATGAAATTCCAGTAGATCCATTAACTAATAAATTAGGAAAACGAACCGGAAGAACAGTTGGCTCATATTCTGTATCGTCAAAATTAAGTACCATATTGACAGTATCTTTGTCAATATCCTGTAAAAGCATATTAGAAATCTTATTCAAACGTGATTCTGTATAACGCATAGCTGCTGGACCATCACCATCCATTGATCCATTATTACCATGCATTTCAATCAGAGTCTCACGCATTTTCCAGTCTTGGGATAAATGAACTAAAGCACCATATATTGAACTATCACCATGAGGATGAAAATTACCCATGATATTACCTACAGCTTTAGCAGCCTTTTTAAACGGTTTATCATAAGTATTATTGTCCAGATACATAGCATAAAGGATTCTCCTTTGTACTGGTTTTAAGCCATCACGAATATCTGGTAATGCTCTTTCTTGAATGATATATTTCGAATATCGTCCGAAACGTTCACCCATAACCTGCTCAAGCGGCATTTCACGAATTCGTTCATTTGTAGCCATTAATCAAAAACCTCTTTATTTCTACTCATTTTCTTCTAAAATTGATGCACTTTCGCCCATTCTAAATTTAACATTCTCTTCAATCCACTTACGCCGAGCATCAACCTTGTCACCCATTAAAGTAGTTACGCGGCGTTCAGCTAATGCCGCATCGTCAATCTTAACTCGAATTAACATTCTAGATTCAGGATTCATCGTTGTCTGCCATAATTGTTCAGCGTTCATTTCACCCAATCCCTTGAATCTCTGCAGAGTATAGCCACGGCCAATTTTTTCCTCATCAATTGCTAATTCTTCGTCCGTCCAAGAATACTTAACCCGTCTAGTTTTACCATGTCCTTTTTGTAAGCGATATAAAGGTGGTAAGGCAATATATACTTTGCCATGTTCAATCATTGGCCTCATATACCGATAGAAAAAAGTCAATAGCAAAATTTGAATATGAGCACCATCATCATCAGCGTCCGTCATAATAATTACTTTATCGTAATTAGAATCGTCAACTTTAAATTCAGCTCCCACACCTGCACCGATAGTATAGATCATAGTATTAATTTCTTCATTTTTAAAAATATCTTGCAATTTAGCCTTCTGCGTATTTAATACTTTACCGCGCAAAGGTAATATTGCCTGAAATCTACGATCACGCCCCTGTTTAGCGGAACCACCAGCAGAATCACCTTCGACAAGAAATAACTCGTTTTTTTTCGGATTACGAGATTGGGCGGGGGTTAATTTACCTGATAATACTTCTTTTTTACGTCTTTTTTTACCATTTCGACTTTCATTACGTGCTTTTTTTGCAGCTTCGCGAGCATCTCTTGCACGCTGGGCCTTTTTAACCAATTCTTGAGCCAGCTCACCATTTTCCATTAAATAGTAAGACATTTTTTCATAAACAATTGCGTCAACTACTGATCTAGCTTGTGGGGTACCCAGTTTTCCCTTAGTCTGGCCCTCAAATTCCAAAAGCTCTTCAGGTATTTTTACTGACAATACTGCACTTAGACCTTCACGATAGTCCGAACCATCCAAGTTTTTATCTTTTTTACCAAGTAAGCCTTGCTTTTTAGCATAATCATTGAATGCTCGCGTAAAGCCACTTCGGGCGCCAACTTCATGTGTTCCACCATCAGCTGTACGCACGTTATTTACAAAAGAAACAAGACTTTCAGAATAACTATCACTATATTGACCACTAAATTCGACTTCAATTTCATCTTGTTTTCCATCAAAGTAAAAGACATTATTTAATGTATCCTTGCCTTCGTTAAGGTATGATACAAAAGATTCAATTCCGTTATCATACTTGAAGTCATCATGATGTATAGGTTCACGTTCATCATTTAAAACAAAACGAACGCCCTTTAGTAAAAAAGCAGACTCTCGAATTCGTTCTTGAATAGCTTCATACTTATATTTTGTAGTTGAAAAAATGGTTTCATCTGGCTTAAAAGTTATAGTAGTACCCGTTGGTTCCTTAGTTTTACCAAGGCGCTTTAAACTACCAACAGGATGACCACCATTAGTAAATTCCTCTTCATACAATATGCCATCACGCACTACTTTTACACACATATAACTAGAAAGAGCATTGACAACAGATGATCCTACACCGTGAAGCCCGCCAGAAGTCTTATAATTCTGCTCGGTAAACTTCCCACCGGCATGTAGAACAGTCAATATCACTTCAATCGTCGGCTTACCAGACTTGTGCATGCCAGTAGGCATCCCCCGTCCGAAATCACGCACAGTCACACTGTTATCACCGTGAATGGTTACATCAATTTCTTGGCCAAAACCAGCCATAGCTTCGTCAACTGAATTATCAACGATTTCATAAACTAACTGGTTTAAACCGTGAATGTCAGTCGATCCAATATACATTCCTGGTCTTTTACGTACAGCTTCTAAACCATGAAGAATCTGGATTGACGAATCATCATATGAATTTATATTTTTATTTGTTTTAACCAAATAAACTCCTCCAGTTTTTTAATCATTTATTTTTGTTCTGTTCTCACACTAAACAATCTTTGATAGAATAAGATTAGAAATTAAGAGAGTAGGATATAAATGATAAATCTAAAATTAATACTGGTATTTATTTTAGCATACTTACTAGGATCATTTCCGACCGGGGTTGTTATCGGAAAAATATTTTTCGCAGAAGATATACGTAAATATGGTTCAGGTAACATAGGAACAACTAATTCTTTTAGAGTTTTTGGACCATTAGCTGGTAGCTTTGTGTTAATCATTGATGTACTTAAAGGAACCTTAGCAACTAATCTGCCAAGATTATTGCAAATTTCTGGTCCAAAGTATCTTCTTCTAATTTGTGGTTGCTTAGCAATTTTAGGACATACTTTTTCTATTTTCCTTAAATTTAAGGGGGGAAAAGCTGTTGCAACTAGTGCCGGACTTTTCTTAGGCTACGATTTGAAGTTTTTCAGCATTTGTGCCTTGATTTTTTTGCCCCTTGTGTTTATTACTTCTTATGTAAGCCTATCAAGTTTAATCGCTGTTGTTTTGATTTTTATTACTACCTTTTTCTTTCATGATCTTTTCTTAGAGATCATCGTTGGCTGCATTATGATTATACTTTTTAATCGCCATCGCAGTAATATAAATCGACTTATTCACCACCAAGAAAATATTATTCCCTTCGGCTTATGGTACTGGTATAAAAAAAAGCACCATAAGTTATAAACTAAAATAAATACAACCAGAAAAACTGGCTGTTATAATTATAAATCATCAGAACAAAAGTTCGCAATAAAATAATTAATAAAAAAGCTTAGTAGTAATAATTAACTGAAATTAACCCTCTAGAATGGACCAGAAATCCAGCTAGAGGGTTTTACTATGGTTAAATTTACTAAACTATCCTAATTTTGGGGTTCACATTAATATTCAAACCGCGCATTGGGTCTTTTATAATAATAAAATGTCTAAGTTTTTAGTTAAACTTAAAATTCCGAGTTTATATTAAATTTACTAAATAGCTATGTTGGCAATGATATTCGCCTTGATTTTATTATTGTTTCTAAAAAAATGAAGTTCGTAATCAAAAAGTTGTTTCATTTCTGGATTTAAATTATGCGCAATAAAGACCACACTGGCGTCGGTCGCCATAATTTTACGTAAGATTTTTATAGTTGCCTGTTCATCAATCGCACTTGTTCCCTCATCAACCAGAATGATTCTACTTTGATGAATTAGTGCACGTGCCAAAACTATTTTTTGTCTTTGACCACCAGAAATATTCGTTTTATTTAAATCAAGTTTTGTTTGCAGGTTCAGTTTCTGCTCGTCAATGTCTTGCTGCAGCTGCATATCTTTGACCCACTCTGGCACCATTGGCGCTAAGTTATCATCAAACATGGTTATGTTGTCAACTATACTAGCAGGAAATAAAACTGCATTTTGAGGCAAGTATCCGATTGTACTTAAATCAGGGTGAGCTAGATTGCCATGCCTACCGCAATAGATCACATGACCAGAACTAGGTCTAAGTTCACCGGCCAGAATTTTAAGCAAGGTTGATTTGCCCACACCTGACTCACCCGTTAACAATATTTTTTGGCCAGGTTTAACTTTAATATCGGGTAATTGTAAACTTTCACCATTCGGGAAAGCCATTTGCAAATCAGCTGTAATAATTTCATCTACTTCTTCTAAACCTACATTGGCTTCTTCCTGCTTAATAACTGGTATGACTAAATCTTCAATCTGCCTATTAAGATCAGTAACTCCAATCATGGCTCCACGAGCCTCTGTGATCATCTCAATACCACTAGTTAAATAATATTTGAGATCACTAACTACTGAAATCACCCCAAAAGCTATTTGCTTGGTAATAATTAAATAGCCAGTGACAGCATATAGCAACAGTAACATAACTTGAGAGGAGACTTCGTTAACAAACTTAAGATATTGCTTTATTCCAGTTTCTTTGACATTAGCGTTCTCTAATTTTTGTGAAGATTTGCTTAATACTGCAAAAAGGTGATTACCAGCAAAATATCTTTGTAACTCTTCTATTCCGGTCAACCAACTTCTTATTGTATCAAGATAGTTTTTGTTACTAGCAGAAATAGTCATCATAGCTTTTTGTAACGGCCTTGCTATTAACTTGGGTAAAAGTAATGATACAATTACCATCAAGGAAATAACGATTAACATGGCCCAATGGATAGTAAACAACAATACTAAAGCAGAAACAAAATAGCCGATGCCACTAACCAATTTGAAAAAAGCATCAAGATAGTTTTCCTCACTTTGAATTAGGTCGTTTGTTAAAAAATTCTGTATTTGAGCAATTGTATATTCTTGCTTGGTATAACAGAGATGGCTAACTATTTTTGCTCTTATAATTTTTTTATATCGTTCTTTTTGTTTGGCTAAAATATAATCAAATAGATATTCTATTAAGTAACTAACTACTAGCAAAACAAAGGAAAGCGCCGTTAGTTTTAAAAACTTGGGTAAACTAACCTGTTGAATAGCATCAACCTGGTATATTCCAACCTGTGTGTTTAGCAGGGCCAAAGCAGGCGCTAGTAGCTTAACTATTATCGTACAAATAAAAACAACAGGATTCACCTGCCAAAAATCTTTGATTTTCATAATCTTTCCATACTTCTATCTGCTTAAGTTAATACGATAATCAAATAATTTTTGCACTTCCGGTCGCAAATTATGACCGATCATGATAATGGTTTGATCACTTGCTAGCAGTGATTTGATAATCTTAGTACTAGTTTTACTGTCGATTGCACTAGTTGGCTCGTCTAGTAGCAACAAATTTTGTCTTTTTAATTTGGCCCGCGCTAAGATGATTTTTTGTTGCTGACCACCAGATACGTTGAGATTATCGAGATTGATTGTCGTGTTTACACCTTGGGGAAACTTGGTCAGATTGTCAGTTAATTCAACCGAATCAATCACTTTATTTAACTGACTTTCTGGATAATGTTGAAACATTGTCATATTATTTGCAATTGTATCAGGAAAAAGAACGCCGTCCTGGGCTACATAGCCGATCTGTCTGTAGTTAGGCGTAATCAATTCACCTTTTTTATTGTAATATTCAATCGAGCCAGCCGTAGGCTGCAACTTGCCCAAGATAGCTTTAAACAGAGTTGACTTCCCAGTGCCCGAGTCTCCGCTAAGCAAGACCTTGTCGCAAGCCTTAATTGCAAAATCTGGATACCTTATCTGGTGGCCCTCGTAAATTATCACTAGCCCTTTTACACTGATAGCAGCAGGAGAAGCGTCCACTTCAGTATCTGTTTCAGTATCCTGAGTCAACGTGTGCAATTCGGTGCGCAGGTCTTTAGTGGCCTTTATCTGCGTAATGGAGTCAATTATGTCCCATAATTCATCAAAAATAGAACTGGCAAAGTTACTAGCAACAAGCAAACCACCGATGTCTAATTGGTGGTGAAAGAAAAGTAGACCACCCCAGAAGATAATACCAACTTGACCAATTGAATTACCTACCCCATTTAGTCCATCAGCAGTACTCAATGCTTTTTGCTTTTTTTCATTTGCATCAGCAAACCTACCACTACTTTGGTTAAGCACATTTTGCAATCGGTTAATTGCATGATAGCGCCGTAATACATTTAATCCACTAAACCAGTCAGCAACTGTCTTTAAAAAGACGGCGTTTTTCTGGGAAGCTGCCTTAGTTGCACGCGTGGTAATTTTTTGGGTTAATTGAGGCAGAGCAAGTACTATGACACAAGTGAGTACTGTAGCTATGACCAGCGTCCAATGCATAGAAAACAACACACCGATAGACATCAAAAGCATTAAGCTGCTGCTTAAGATAAGAATCCAAGGTCTGGCATATTCATCCGTCAATATCTTCATATTATTATTTAAAATGTTCTGTATTTCGCCAACTTCCCTATAGCTATTGTGATAATAATGATGAATAATCCTATCTCTGAGCACATGGACATATTGTTGAATCTGTTTGTTAAACAGGTAAGTACTAATAGTTAAGAACAAGCTGCTCACAATGGCAACCAATATTTCAACGCTGCACCAGTATAAAAAAGTTATTAGGTCTTTATGTGTTAAGGCATTTAAGGCGTACCTAAAGAGATATGCCGCTGCAGTCCCTGTATAAGAGTACATAAGGTAAATAACTAGTAACAAACTTCCCCGCAAAAGATTGACTTTAAAAAGATTCTTAAGTGTCATTGTAATTCTCTTTCAATTGTATAAAAAACTATTGCTATATTTTACCATATAGCAATAGAATAAAATAAAAAAATATGTTATTTTTAAAGTCAATGTTAATATTCTTTCATAAAATGCTTATAAATGAGTTATTACCTGAAAGACTTACCGTTAAGCCAGCAATTTATAGTATTAGTAAACTCAAGCTTGCAATGGCAGAAGTTAGAAATAGATTCTACATTCTTAGATTTACCTATATCTTTTGGAAAACAGATTGTCTATTAAAGTGAATCAAATACTACACTCAAACTAGAATTAAGTATAAGTTAAAAGGCCGCACCCCGATTGAATATCGGAATACGGCCTTATAAAATGAAATAATATTAACATCTAATTCTAGGGGTTAGTTTCAGTCAATAATTACCACTACACTTTTTACCTTAATCATGAAAAGCCATACTAAAACCAGCAGTAAAAGTTTTACCTGTTGCAAGATGATTCATTCCAAATTTTTCTTCTAACTTCCCAGTCGAATCCGATCGATCAGCAATTCCCCACCAAGGTTCAATACAAACATAATCCGCCATTTGGGGATACTGTGACCAAATTCCCACAAAAGGTGCATCCCGCAGCCATACATTAACATGATAATTACTAGTATCAGTTTTCAACGATACGCGATTATCATGACCATGTAATTCAAAAACCAGGGCATCATTTTTAAATAAATGTTCGCTTAAGGTAATCAAACTATTAGTCGATGCTAGAGAGCGATTAGACCAGTCTAGAAGACCATTACTTTTTATTGGAATTTGCACACGAGTAAGTGAAGGTTTAGTACTAAAATAAAAATCAGACTTGCTAATAACCGAACTTGTTGGAATATTAAATCCCGGATGCCCGCCAATTCCAAAAATCATTTCATAATCTGATTTATTGGTAATACTAAAGTTTTCTTCAAGTAAATTATTTAATAAATTATAGTTAACCCGCAGTTCAAACCTAAAGGGATAAATTTCTCTTGTCTGAGCTGTATCTGTTAGTAAAAAAGTAATACTCTCAGCAGTATGTTGCTCAACCTCAAATGCCATATCGCGGGCAAAACCGTGCTGAGCCATTTGATAGGTCTTACCTTGAAAAGTATATTGATTATTTTTCAATTTACCTACGATAGGAAATAGGATTGGTGCATGACGTTGCCATACATCTGGATTTGCCTGCCAAATATACTCATAGTTACTATGCAGACTTTTAACACTGTGAATCTCAGCACCTATATTTGAAATAACAACTTGTAAAATACTATTTTTAATAGTGTAATCCATGATCATTCATCGCCTTTATTAAAGAATAAACTTGGTTAAATCTTTATTTGTTATTATATCACTAAGTTTTTCATTAACATATGCTTCAGTAATCGTTATTTCACCCATGGCCATATCCGGTCCTTCATAAAGCACATCTTCAAGCAATTTTTCTAAAATAGTCGACAATCTTCTTGCACCAATATTATCAGTTCCCTGATTGACATCATAAGCAATTTGTGCAATTCGACTTATAGCTTCCTGTGTAAAAATTAATTTAACACCATCTGCTTTCATCAAAGCAACGTACTGTTCTAACAGAGAATCAGCTGGATCCTTTAAAATTTTCACAAAATCATTTTTTGTCAGCGCATTAAGTTCCACTCTAATCGGAAAACGTCCCTGTAATTCAGGAATCAAATCACTAGGTTTAGATTCAGAGAAGGCACCGGCTGCAATAAACAAAATATGATCTGTTTCAACTGGACCGTATTTTGTCTGCACGGTCGATCCTTCAACAATTGGTAAAATATCCCGCTGTACCCCTTCACGTGATACTTCCCCAGAAGTTTTTTTATTACCAGCAGCAATTTTATCAATTTCATCAATAAAAATGATGCCATTATTAGCTGTCCGTTCAATCGCTTTTTGATAAATTGAATCATAGTCAACCATCTTATGTGATTCTTCTTGAATCAAAATTTCACGTGCTTCTCGAACTGGTAAAGTGCGCTTAATTTTCTTTTTAGGTGCTAAGCCATTAAGTATGGAACTCATATCAATACCCATTTGTCCCATCATATCACCCATCGGGTTAACTTTAGGTGCCTGTTCAACGTTAATTGTAACATCTCGATTTTCTAGTAAGCCTTTGTTTAATTGTTCAGCGACAGTTAAACGCTCATTACGGATAGCATCAGTTACTTCTTCTTCATTTGAATTAGCACTTGCCTGAGTACCTGAAGTCATCGCCGACATCATCTGTTGCCATTCTTCCATCATATTTTTTTGCTTTTCACGTTTAATACCAGGAACTAACAATCGCACTAAAGCTTTATTAGCTTCTTTAGTTGCCTGTAAACGAACTTGATCAAATTGCTCTTTTTCTTCCATGCGAACTGCTTCATTAACCAAGTCACGTACCATTGATTCCACATCACGACCGACATAGCCAACTTCTGTAAATTTAGTTGCTTCTACTTTAACAAAAGGTGCATTAACGATTGTGGCTAACCTTCTAGCAATTTCTGTCTTACCTACACCTGTTGGTCCTGCCATCAGCATATTTTTAGGAGTTATTGCTGCCTGCATTTTACTGGGTAATTGCATGCGCCGATAACGATTATAAAGGGCAACTGCAACTGCCTTTTTAGCATGATCTTGACCAATAATATATTCGTTTAGCAAACTAACAATTTGCTTAGGGGTCTTTGTTTCCATGAGTTTCACCTGCTTTTAAAGTTCATCTGTATTAATTTGGTCATCGGTAAAAATATCAATACCAGCAGCAATTTCAACTGCTTCATGTGCAATTTCACTCGCTGTCATATTCGAAGAATGCCTAATCATTGCAATTGCTGCCGCTTGAGCAAAATTGCCACCTGAACCAATTGCAACAACATTCTCATCTGGCTCTAAAACCTCTCCATTACCAGAAATAAGCAATAGGTCATGATCATTAAAAGCAATAATCATGGCTTCCAATTTCTGTAAAGTTGCATCTTTACGCCATGCTTGCGCCATTTCAACAGCTGCTCGGCGCAAATCTCCACTAAATGCCTCTAACTTTCCTTCAAGCATGTCTTGCAGACTAACAGCATCCGCAACCCCACCTGCAAAACCGATTACTACTTGATCATGATATATCCGGCGAATTTTTTTAGCGGTTGACTTAGCAATTACTTTTTCACCTAAAGTAACCTGTCCATCGCCTGCAATTGCAGTCTTACCATTATATTTTACTGAACATATTGTCGTCATTATTTTGCCTCGTCTTTCTTATCATTGCGGGAAAAAAATCTTTTATAATTTGCTTGTAGATGGCTCATAGTCACATGCGTATATATCTGGGTGGTTGAAAGATTAACGTGACCAAGTAATTCTTGCACGCTACGCAAATCGGCACCATTATTGAGCATAGCCGTCGCAAAGGAGTGCCGTAACTCATGTGGATGTACTTTACCGTTAATTCCTGCACTGTTAAACACTTTTTGCATAATATACTCAATGCCACGCGAAGTTAATGATCGTCCTCGACTATTTAAAAAAACATGATCTGTATCTTTTGCATTTGCTAAAAGTTGCTTACGCGCACTTTCTAAATAATCTACTAATACAATTTTAGTTTGATCATCAAAAGCTACATAACGATCCTTATTCCCTTTACCATGGACTAAGATAATCTTTAAATCGAAATCTATTGCCTTAATTTTTAATCCACTAACCTCACTAACCCTCATACCAGTTGTATAAAACAATGCAAACATCGCTAGATTGCGCATTGTTAATGGATCTTTACTACTTAGTGCAGTTATAACTTGCTCAATTTCTGATGGATAAAAAAATTGTGGCAGTTTTCGTTCCTTAGCTCTCAAGACAATAGTCTGAGTCGGATCAACTTTTATCATTTTTCGTTTAGACAAAAAATGATAAAAAGAACGTAAACTTGACATTTTTCGCGCTTGAGTAGTTCGTGCAAGCTGACGTTGAACCAAATTTTGTAAAAAAATCTCTACATCCCTGGGTACTACTTTTTCCCAACCAGTAAAGCCACCATTTTCTTGCCAAAACATTTTTGCTTCAAGCAAATCAGTTTGATAAGACCTAATAGTTGCCTTGCTATATTGACGCTCATTTTGTAAATACGAAATAAAAAGTTGCAAAAAATTACTTTCTTCCGCTACCATTTTAGTCTATCACTTCTTGCTTGAACTTTGCTAGCGTTTCCAAGCTACGCTCACTAATTTTTTCATGTCGTTCACGCTTATTACGAATTTTTTTACCTTCAAGACCAGGTATCAAAGCAAAACTAGCATTCATTGGTTGAAAGTGCTTAACATTAGCTGTAGTCACATAATTAGCCATTGAACCCATTGCAGTAATTTTAGGAAAAATAATTGTATCTTGTCCGCTCGCTTTTCTGGCCGCATTAATTCCAGCAACTAAGCCGCTGGCTGCACTCTCAACATATCCTTCTACACCTGTCATTTGACCAGCAAAAAAGAGGCCAGCACATTTTTTTGCTTCATAACTTGCCGTTAATACTTCAGGTGAGGCCATATAAGTATTACGATGCATTTTACCATAACGAATAAAACGTGCATTGGCTAGTCCTGGTATCATTGAAAAAACTCGCTTTTGGGCCCCATACTTCAAATGAGTCTGAAAGCCAACTATATTATACATTGAGGCAACCGCATTATCTTGCCGCAATTGGACTACTGCATATGGCTGTTTCCCAGTATGTGGATCTTCTAGCCCTACTGGCTTGAGTGGACCAAATAACATAGTCTTTTCACCACGAGCAGCCATAACTTCAATCGGCATGCAACCTTCAAATACATCTTCTTTTTCAAAACTATGCACTTGAGCTGTTTCTGCACTCACCAATTCACGGGCAAAATTTTCATATTCCTCTTGCGTCATTGGACAATTTAAATATGCCGCCTCACCCTTATCATAGCGTGACTTCTTATAAACAATATCCATATCAATTGAATCAGCAGCAATAATTGGTGCAGCAGCATCAAAAAAATGTAAACTTTCAGTTCCAGAAAATTTTTGAATTTGTGTAGCTAATGCATCACTAGTTAAAGGACCTGTAGCAATAACATTTATCCCTTCAGTTGGCAAAATTTTTATTTCTTCATCATGAAAAGTGATCTTCGGCATTGCGTGCAACTTAGCGGTAACATAGTCACTAAAATCATCCCGATCCACAGCTAGTGCTCCACCAGCTGGAACTTGTGTCTTATCCGCTGCAGCAATAATAAGTGAATCTAACTGACGCATTTCTTCTTTTATCAATCCTACCGCATTTGATAGTTGATTCGACCGCATTGAATTGGTACAAACAAGTTCAGCTAACTGCCCTGTTTTATGTGCGGATGTCATTTTTTGCGGTCGCATTTCATAAAGATCAACTGGAATTCCTCGTTTAGCCAATTGCCAAGCAGCTTCACTTCCAGCTAAGCCACCACCTACTACAGTTACTTTTTTAGGCATATCAATATTCCTTTACTAAAAATATTATTTATGTAAAAGAATATCATCAAATCAGATTGATTTGATGATATTTACATAAATTTAACTTTATTGGTTTTCTTTTTCTTCTTCCCTTGGTTCTTCGCTGTAATCACCATTAGGGCATAACACAACTAAATTGTGTTTACTTCTTTTTTCAACTAAGAAATGGCCATCATTAGGGCATTGGCGACTAATCGGCTTATCCCATGAAACAAAATCACATTCTGGGTAACGAGAGCAACCATAAAATTTACGGTTACGTTTGGATTTCTTTTCAACCACATCCCCCTTACCACATTTGGGACACAAAACACCTATTTTTTTAACAATTGCTTTCGTATTACGACATTCTGGAAAGCGCGAACAAGCATAAAATTTGCCATAGCGGCCCATTTTAATGACCATGGGCGCACCACAGATATCACAATTAAAACCTGCTGGTTCATCTTTAATCTGAACTTTTTTAATGTCGGCATCAGCTTTATCTAGTTCCTTTTTAAAGGGATGATAATATTCATCTACCACCTTTACCCAATTCTTCTGGCCCGCTTCAATGCTATCTAAGTCATTTTCTAATTGAGCTGTAAAATCAATATTAACAATGTCTGGGAAAAATTTTTCAATTAAATCGTCAACAATTTCACCCAATTCTGTTGGTACAATAGATTTAGCTTCTAATTTAACATAATAACGTCGCTGCAGTGTATCAATTGTCGGAGCATAGGTTGAAGGCCGACCAACACCATTTTCTTCTAGAGCATGAACTAAACTAGCTTCAGTATATCGAGCTGGTGGTAGAGTGAAATGCTGCTTATTATCAGATTTTGCTAATTTAACAATATCACCATTTTCCAATTCAGGTAATTCACTACTTTTTTCTTGTTGATTGTCATATACCTTAGTAAAGCCAGCAAATTTCATTTTTGAACCTGTAGTTCTAAAAATCACCCCATTTTGTTCAGCATCTGCTCTAACTGTGTCATAAACAGCTGGTGTCATTTCACTGGCTAAAAAGCGTGACCAAATCAACTTGTATAAACGATATTGCTCAGTAGTTAACACTGCTTTAAGTGACTCCGGTGTACGATAAACGCTAGTTGGCCGAATTGCTTCATGAGCATCTTGGGCATCTTCTTGATTTTTAAAATGCCGCGCCCCTTTAGCTGCATATTGGGCACCATATTTTTCATTCAAAAATTTAGATGCTTCAGCCTGGGCTATTGGAGATATTCGTTTGGAGTCTGTTCTCATATATGTAATTAAGCCGACCGTACCTTCTTTACCTAAGCTAATTCCCTCATATAACTGCTGGGCAATGCTCATAGTTCTTCTAGTACGATAACTTAATCGCTTATTGGCTTCTTGTTGCATTGTTGAAGTTGTAAACGGGGCAGCTGGTTGGCGCCGACGTTCACGTTTAACAACATTATTAATATTAAATTCTTGCTTTTTATCAATTTTAGCTAAAACATTTTTGACAGCGTCATTATTGGGTAAGTCCTGTTTTTTACCATTAATTCCCCAAAACTGGGCTTTAAATATTTTAGTTTTTTTCTTAAATTCAGCATCAATTGTCCAGTATTCTTCAGGCTTAAAATTATTTATTGCTTTTTCACGATCAATCACAAGCTTAAGCGCAACAGATTGAACACGCCCAGCACTCAAACCTTTTTTTACTTTATCCCATAAAATGGGTGATAAAGAATAACCAACTATTCGATCTAAAATTCGGCGAGCTTGTTGGGCATTAACTGTATCCATATTAATTGCCCGTGGATGCTTGAAACTGTTTTTGACAGCATCCTTAGTAACCTCATTAAAAGTAACTCTATTTTTAGCTGTATCATCCAAATTTAAGGCATGGGCCACATGCCAAGCAATAGCTTCTCCTTCACGATCGGGGTCAGAAGCCAAATATACTTCTTTAGCTTTTTTGGCTTCTGCTTTCAATTCCTTAATTGTGTCACCTTTACCACGAATTGAAATATATTTAGGCTCGTAGTGATTTTCAAAATCAATCCCCATTTGTGATTTAGGCAGGTCACGAATGTGTCCCTTAGAAGCAATCACACGATAGTTACGTCCTAAATATTTTTCAATTGTTTTAGCTTTAGCCGGCGATTCAACTATTACTAATGTTTTTTTACGCTTTTTTGGCTTTGACTTAGTAGGCATCAAAAGCCTCCTCATTAATTTTCTTAATTTTAGTACTAGACTGAGAATAGAATATTTATTGGCTAATTGTCAAATCTTTAAAGTTGAAATTCAAAATCCGTAATTGGACAAGCCCCAGCTGCAATTAACTTGTTAGGTCCTGCAGAAAGGAGACTAGTAATTGGCCCCGGGATGGCAAATATATCACGATTTTCTTGTAAAGCTAAGTTAGCTGTTATCAATGAGCCAGACTTTTCCTTAGCTTCAGTTACAATCACACTTTGTGCAATGCCAGCTAAAATACGATTACGCTCTGGAAATCGAAAGGGTCTGGGTGGAGTATCAGGTAGGTACTCACTTAAAATTAGACCAGATTTAGCAATTTGCTCTTGAACCTGATAATTACTCATGGGATAAAAATGATTAAGTCCATTCCCTACTACAGCAATAGTCTTACCTTTATTTTTTAAGGTTGCTTTGTGCGCCATGACGTCTACCCCTTTGGCTAGACCACTGGCAATTACTATCTTATTTTTGATTAAATTAGGTACCAACTTATCCAACACTACTTGACTATAATTAGTAGCCTGCCTAGCGCCAACAATTGTTACTATTTTATTTTTTAATAAACTCAAATCTCCTTGAGTAAATAAAACTAAAGGTGGCCGATAAATTTGACGCAAGGCGTCTGGATATTCATTATCAAAAAAACTAATGGGGTAACACTGTTTCTTAATACGAATAATAATTTTTTCTATCCCTGTATCATTATACGCAGCTAAGCATGACTGAGTTAAATTATCAGGCAAATTCATATTCTTAATAGTCTGAATACTGATATCATTGCTAGTGATTTGACTAGCAATTCGTAACATTTTAACATAACCAATATTTTTTTGTAGTTTTAGACGTAAAAGAAAATCTGTTATTTTCATAAAAAATCCTCCCATTTGTATAATACGCAGAAAAGGAGGCAGATTTTTTATTTTACTTATAAAAATCACTTACTGGAGCAAAAGTTTTACGGTGAATCGGCGTCGGACCATATTTTTGTAATGCTGCAATATGGTCCTTAGTGCCATAACCCGCATTACAATTAAAATGATATTCGGGATAAATATCATGATAATCTTCCATTAACTGATCACGAAAAACTTTCGCAATAATCGAAGCTGCTGCAATCGAATTAGATTTAGCATCCCCTCTAATCAAGCGCTCTTGCGGCAAGTTAATTGGCACATTCATCGCATCAACTAATAATGCATCTGGTTTTAAGTCCAATCCTTTTACCGCATCAGCCATTGCTAAACGATCAGCCTCATAAATGTTAATTTGATCGATTACTTGGGCACTCTTTATTCCTATAGCTACACTGACTGCCTTTTGTAAAATTAATGGATAGAGCTCTAAACGTTTAGTTCCACTTAATTTTTTAGAATCATTGACTTCAATAAGATCAAAACTATCGTCTAAAATAACTGCCGCAGTAACTACCGGACCAGCAAGCGGTCCCCGCCCTACTTCATCTACTCCAGCTACAATCTTTTTTTTCGACCAATATTTTTTTTCATAAAAAAAACGATTATTAAAGGCAAGTTTTTTTTCGGCAAACTTTGCTTTACGTTTATAATAGCTTGCTAATAATTTTTGGACGCCAACTCTTGAATCTAACGAAAACATTGCTAAATCTGACTCACTAACATTATCTTCAGTTAATAACTGTTTTATTTCAGTAATCTTCATAGACGATCAAGCGTAATCCTTCCCACCTTACCTTTACGAAGCCGTTGTAGTAAATACAAAGAGAAACGGTCATAGTCATCGCGCATGCCATATTCTTCAGTAAGTGCTAATAACAAATCAGTATTATTAATCTTCTCTACTCGATCTTTGGTCGAACGAGTAAATCTCACCAAATCAGCTAAATAATTTTTGCGCAAACTTGCAAGCAAAAATAAAGCAACATCATCTGCACTAAAAATTGTATCTTTAATTGCTCCAAACGCAGCTAACTTATAACCAACATCTTGATCTTCAAATTTAGGCCACAAAATTCCTGGCGTATCAAGTATTTGAATATTAGACTGCGTTTTTAGCCAAGTTTGTCCCTTAGTAACGCCTGGCTTATTACCAACTACTGCCACATTACGTCCAACTAAACGATTAATAATTGTCGATTTCCCGCAATTAGGTACACCAGCTACGGCAATTCTAATTATAGGATTAGTAGCTCCTTTGGCTTCACGCTGTTTAATTTTTTCATTGGCGGCATTTTTAATCATACGAACTAAAACTTGCATATTATTACTATGCAAGGAGTCCATTGCCATAACAAATTTACCTTTGCCAGTTAATTTTTTTTGCCAAAGCTTGGTCATTGTAGGATCTGCTAAATCTGCTTTATTTAAAATAATTAAATGCGGTTTATCACCAACTAAGTCTTCAATCATTGGATTTCTTGATGATTGTGGAATTCGTGCATCCAATACTTCAACTAATACATCAATTAAGCTCATCTTATCTTCAAGTTGATTACGAGCTTTATTCATATGACCTGGATACCACTGAATTTTAGCCATTACTATCTTGCCTTCTTTACACTAAAAGGTCTATGTGACCATATATAATTAATATGACATCTTTTCGCGGTACATTTGATATGCTTCATCAAAAATACTCATATTTGGTAAATAACCTGCATTTAATTCCAAATAATTAGACAATTCTTCATAACTTTGCTCTTGCTTAGGAAAAGTTTGATCATTTTGAGCATTATTTGCAAATTGTGCTACATCATCTTTTGCATCTGCACTACACTGGGTCATTAAATAACGATAAAAGCTCTCTCGATATGACAATATGTTTTACTCCGTATAATATAAAATGGCATACGCATCCATACCAGCATGGGTGGCAATAATAGGACTAGTTTCACGTACCAATACATTAATATTTGAATTAATATCTTTTATTTTTTGAGCCAAATCAAGTAATTTTTCTGGTACTCCACCAGTTGAAACATAAGAAATGCCCACTTCCTTAATACTATCTTTGTTAGCCGCTATATCAGCTAAAACGCGTTGATCAAAGGCAAGCGAAAACTTTTTGCCACGGCCCTTTTTAGCAATTTTTAATTCTCCACCTGGCATCTGTAATTCAATTCTAATATTAAGTAAATTAGCAATCTTCCCAGAGATAGGACCTAAACGTCCACCTTTAATAACATTTTCTAGGTTCACAATCATCATCCGCAAACGCTGCGTTTTTTTAATGTTTTCAATATGCTCTAAAATTTGGTTAACTGTTTTGTTAGATGCAACATCACGTGCAGCAGCTAAAACTTGTAGTCCCTCAGCTCGATCTGTTAATTCTGAATCTACAATATGAACAGCATCAGGCTTATCAGCCATATTGGCTGCTTGCCTTGCTGCATCAATCGTACCACTTAATGCTTTGGCTAAAAATATACCGATGACTTCACTACCATCTGCTGTCAAATCATTAATTGCTTTTATGATAGTCCCGATTGGTGGTTGACTTGTTTTGGGTAATTCTTTTGCAATAACCATTTCATCAACAAATTGTTGTCTAGTGATTTCTACCCCATCTAAATAGGTTTTACCTCCAACGGTTACCGATAACGGTACGACTGTAATATTATATTTTTCTATTTCTTCTGGCGTCAATTGTGCCGAAGAATCTGTCAAAATTTTAATTTCTGACAACTTTACTCGCCCTCAATTCTGAATTGCTATCACATTTTTATGATAGAATATTAATATCAATTATTTGTATTATATCAAAAAAATAAACAAAAAGAAGAAAGTGAGTGGCTTGATTCATTATGAAATTAAAAGAATTTTGGCAGGAGCCGCAAAAAAGAACAAAAAGATACTATATTATTGACAATACGCTGAGTGCTATTACACATGGCATCGGCTTTTGTCTCGCTATAGCTGGATTAATTTTATTAATTATTAAGGCTATTTCAACCCATAGTACAGTAAGAATTATTACCTTCAGTGTTTATGGAATTTGCTTATTATTACTGTACCTTTTTTCAACCCTTTTTCATAGTTTAATATTTACGAAAGCACGAAATATATTTCAAATTTTTGATCATTCCTCAATTTTTCTTTTAATTGCTGGTACCTATACGCCTTATTCATTAGTAGCCATTGGTGGCAGATGGGGTTGGTTCTTGTTTAGTTTAGTTTGGCTATTAGCAATTCTGGGCATACTTTACTACATTTTCAATCGGGGCAAACATCGTATTTTAGATACCATAATATATGTTGGTATGGGCTGGTTAGTAATTTTAGTCGCCCAACAGCTATATGTTCGTCTGAGCCCAACTGGATTTTGGTTACTAGCTAGTGGAGGAGTAGCATATACTGTCGGAGCATTTTTTTATACCATGAGACGCATTCCTTATATACACGTTATTTGGCACCTTTTTGTTATTTTAGCATCTGCTTTAATGTATTTTTCAGTTTTATTCTACGTTTAAAAAGGCCGCAATTGCTTCTGGGCTATTTTCTAATTCACCTGCAACAACTGCTTTTTTGATTGTTAGCAATAAATTGCCTAACTCCGGCCCCGGTTTAATTCCCAAGTTAATCAAAAAACGACCATCAACCGCTAAATCAGCGGCTTTTTTTATTGGTAAAGCCCGATATCGGTTAACCAGGATTTCTGAACTAATTGGTTGTCCTAAAATACGTGCAACATCAATTGTATTCATTAAAGTTCCCTCACCAGCCTCAAATAATTCAAAATCTGTTGGCACATGAGCAGAAATCACATCAAATAAGGTAATAATTTTTTCTACCTTATTAGTCATTAAATTAGAATTTTTCCAACTACGCATAAAGCTCGCTATTTGGCGGTTAGGAATCTTAAGTAAAATAGCTATCACACTCCAGAGACTCGTTTCTAAGTCCGGATTAAACTTTAAATTGGGATAGATCGCTAGCAGGTTTTTTTTACCAGCAAAATTTGGAACTTCTTCACTAAGATGGGTATTCAAAAATACTGCAAAAGCTCTTCTAGAATCATTCCCTAATCCCATTTTTACAAATTCATCTCGAATCCGTTCAACTGAAATTTTGGCTAGCAACGGATGCAACTCTTTTAGTGCAGTTGCTGTTTGTTTTTCTAATTTGAAACCTAGTTGACTCATAAATCGGACCGCACGCATCATTCTTAAAGCATCTTCATGAAATCGTTCTAACGGATTGCCAACTGCTTTGATTAAATGCTTATGTAAATCACTTAATCCATCAAATAAATCAATGATATCTCCACTAGTATTCATTGCCAGAGCATTTATAGTAAAATCGCGTCGTTTAAGGTCCTCAGCTAAACTACGTACAAACGTCACTTTATCAGGGCGACGAAAATCTTGATAGCCTGATTCAGTCCTAAAGGTTGTTATCTCATAACTTTCCCCATGATGTAAAACTGTTACTGTACCATGTTTAATTCCGGTATCAATTGTTTTAGGAAAAAGCTTCTTAACCTCTTCAGGATAAGCACTTGTTGCGATATCAATATCATGTATTGGCCGCTTTAGCAACAAATCACGAATTGATCCTCCAACAAAATACGCTTCATATCCAGCTTGTTCTAATATTTCCAGCACTGGTAGTGCCGATAAAAAAATTGAAGGTAATTTATCTATTTTCATTCTTAATCAACTCATTTAACTTAGTATTTTTATTTTCAAAAGACTTTATTTCTGGTATGTTTAAGGGGCTATATTTAAGAAATTAAAAGAAAGATTTATATTATGTCAAAGTTTAATAAACACAATCTTTTAGAATTGTTAATGATTATGCTAGGCTGCGCTATTTATGGTATTAGTCTAGATATGATCTCAGCTCCAAATAATTTAACTGACGGTGGTATAAGTGGTATCTCACTACTTTTACGTCATTTTTGGGGAATTAATATGGGACTATCATCCCTTTTATTAAATATTCCCTTAATTATTCTAGGTTATCGTTACATGGGAAAGCGTCTTTTAGCCTATACAATTTGGGGGACACTTTGGTTATCCTTCTTTTTATGGTTTTGGCGCTTGGTACCTATTATATCGCAATTAAATCTAGAACACGACCTCTTCTTATCCTCAATAATGGCTGGGACTTTGTCAGGAATTGGACTAGGACTAGTTTTTCGCTACAACGGTACTTCTGGCGGCGCAGATATTATTGCCCGTATTTTACAAATGAATTATGGTATTTCTTCTGGTAAGGTTTTGTTAATCTGTGATGCACTAGTACTCTTGGCCTCGCTTTCATATTTGGATATTAAACATATTATGTATACTTTGGTTGCTTCTTTTATTTTATCTCGGGTAATGGATGCCGTTCAGCAGGGAACAACATCAGCTAGAGGTCTATTAATTATTTCCAATAAATATCAAGAAATTGCTAAAATGATTGACTTGAAATTGGACCGCGGCTTTACTTATTTAGAAGCACAAGGAGGCTATAGTAAGCATAAGCGTCCCGTCATTTATTTAGTTGTGTCGCCAAGAGAATTGCCTGCTATTAAAGATTTAATAGCTGCAGAAGATCCTAAGGCATTCGTTAGCGTAATCAAAGTTCATGAAGCTGTTGGTGAAGGCTTCACCTATAAGCAAAAGCAACGGCACTTTCTTATCCGAAAATAGTCTTTAATTAAAAAACTGTTGGAAATTCCAACAGTTTTTTGTTTAATTATAAATCAGCATACATTTCTTGCATTTCAAAATCTTCAGGTTCTAATTTTAAATATCTTTGTAGTAGTTGCTTCACAATATCAGTTGAGTGAGCCTGAGTTTTAAAAAAGCGAATCATCTGTTTTAAAAAGGCAGCGTTATCTTTGAATTCTGGATAAACCAATAGATACTCACTTTTAGCCTTATCGGCTTGTTCTAAATTTTGATATGACATAGCCATATTCCAATGTGCTCGCAGCTCAATTTCATCTTCAGCAACATTTTTGAACAATTGCAGATTTTCTGTATCCTTGCCTTCACGAAGGTATAAGTTAGATAACTGCAAGCGTAAATCTTCACTTTCAGGAATATTCTTCAAGCCCTTTTTAAGCAATTCCTCAGCCGTTTTATTATTGTTAAGCTTAACCGCCGCTAAGGCGCCTTCTACATACAAGACAGGATCAAATTCGTTGTATTCAATACCAGTTTGGGCCATATATAAAATTTGCTCATTATCATTCTTATGTTTATAAGCAGTAACTAACAAGCGATAAGCATTAGCATAGTCTGGACTCTGTTCAATAACTTCATTCAAATACTTAATTGCCAAATCATCTTCATTGACTGTTAATAACACTAATCCGGCTTGATATTTGCTATCAATGTCTAATAACGAACTATTATTACTTTTAATCACTTGGCTAGCCTCTTCATAACGACCTAATTTTGCTAAAGTTTGAAAAAGTCGGTCATTTAAACTAATTTCACCAAAACTTTCTTGTCGCTTTAATAAATCCTTATATAACTCAAGTGCATTCTCATATCGACCACTAAGATAATCTATCTCAGCTAAGCCAAATTTTATAACATCTTCATTGGGAGCAAGCTGAGATGCCTCCGTCAATTTACTATAAGCTGTTTCTAAAAAGCCATTGGTCTGATAATAATCTGCTTGTACTAAAAGACTATCAAGATAAGCTGGTGATGCATTAGAAATATTGTAAAGTAAAGATAAGCCATCGTCATCTTTGCCATCATTTAATAAAATTTCAGCTAAATAAATTTTAAAAATATCTTCCTTGGGAAATTGAGCGATAAGACTACGATAGACTTGTTTAGCTAAATCAGTAAAACCAATATTAGTTAAACTTTCAGCTAATGATGCTAAAATTTCTGGTTGGTCGCTATCTAATGCTTTCTTTAATAAAATATTTGCTTGAGAAAAATCTTGTTCTTCAATTGAATCAAGTAATTGTTCTGAATAGCTCATATTATTCCTCCACTTAATCAGATTACATCCAGGTGTCTATTATAGCTCTTTTATAAATTTTTTTAAGTAAAAAAAATGATGGCCAAAATACCATCATCTTTTTATTACAAACTATTTAACTGCCTCTTTAAGAGCTTTACCTGGTCTAAAAGCAGGAACAACACTTGCTGGTATCTCGATTTCATCACCAGTTTGTGGATTACGACCTTTACGAGCTGCACGTTGACGCACTTCAAAAGTACCAAAACCAATTAATTGAACTTTTTCATTTTTAGCAAGATCATCTTGAATTGAGCTAAAAATTGCATCAATAGCTGCAGCAATTTGCTTTTTAGTTAAATCGGTTTTTGATGCTACCTCATTAACTATATCAGCTTTATTTGCCATCTGGAATTCACCTCCCAAAATAAAATCTCCATCTAGAGATTCTTAACTTATCCTTCAAAAAAGAATAAGGAATAAATGATTATTTAAATCATCATTTCTCTGTTCTTAAAATAGCACAAAACCCTTAGTACAACAAGCAATTTAATCAAAATTTGTGTTTTTTATTATTTGCTAAATACAAACTATTTTCTTTTACGTGCAATAATCTTAACTGGAGTTCCAGAAAGATTGAAATTATTACGCAACTGATTGATTAAAAAACGTTGATATGAAAAGTGCATTAATTCTGGATCATTCACAAATACCACAAATGTAGGTGGCGCTGTAGCAACCTGGGTCATATAATATAATCTAAGTCGCTTACCCTTTATCATTGGTGCAGGGGCTAATTTACTTGCGTCAAGTAATAAATCATTTAAAATACTTGATTGGATACGTTGTGTTTGATTTTGATGCACTAATTTAACTAATTTTGCTATTTGATCAAGGTTTTGGCCAGTTTTGGCAGAAACAAATAAAATTGGCGCATAATCTAAATACTGAAATTCCTCTCTGATTACTTGTTCAAATTCTTTTCCACTATTACTAGTTTTTTTGGGCAAGTCCCATTTATTGACTACAATAATAATACCGCAACCAGCTTCATGGGCATAACCTGCAACATGCTTATCTTGCTCACGAATACCAGTACTTGCATCTAATACAAGACAAACTACATCAGAATGTTCAATTGCACTCATTGCTCGCATGACAGAATATTTTTCAGTTTTTTCGTAAACTTTACCACGACGCCTAATTCCAGCTGTATCGACAATTCGAAACTTAGTGCCTTCCTCGTCAATAAATGGAGTATCTACAGCATCTCGTGTTGTGCCTTCTTCATTATTAACAATTACCCGCTTTTCACCAACTAGTTTGTTAACAATAGAAGACTTACCAACATTGGGACGACCAATCACACTAAAACGTATTTGATCATCATTTTGTTGGTCTAAGTCTTTAGGCAGTTCACTCACTATACAATCAAGTAAATCTCCAATTCCAGTCCCATGAACACTTGAAATTGGTATTGGCGTTCCTAATCCTAAACTATAAAAATCATAAATATCCATTCTTTGTTCAGGATTATCGGCCTTATTTACAGCAAGAACAATTGGCTTTTTAGTTTGATAAAGCATCTGTGCAATCCGTTCATCTAAGTCAGTTAAATGATTAGTAACACTTGTCAGAATGACAATGACATCCGCTTCTTCAATTGCAATCTCTGCTTGCGCTCTTATTTCATCTTCAATTCGACTATTTTCCCAGGTTATTCCACCTGTATCAATCAAATCAAACTTATGCCCCATCCACTCAGCTTGAGCATAATTACGATCACGAGTAACGCCAGGCTTATCTTCAACGATTGCTAAACGCTCATTGATTATCCGGTTGAAAAGAGTTGATTTACCAACATTGGGTTGTCCTACAATTGCAACTACAGGTAAAACCATATTTCCAGCCTCCCTTAAAAATAAAAATGCCGACTTAACTTAAAGTCGGCATTTTTTATTAAAACTAACGACGATCTTTTAATTGGTCACCTATAATGTCACCTAAAGCAAAGCCACTGTCATCGCTATTCATATACTTTTTATTAACTGCGCTTCTATTGTAAGAATTGTGTGAACGTGTACTTTCACTATCTGAACTCTTAGCTTCAGTAGCTTTCATTGAAAGTGAAATTCGACGATCATTAGGGTCAATATTAAGTACTTTAACTTTAACTGTTTCGCCGACCTTTAAAACATCACTTGGTTTATCTACATGCTTATATGATATTTCAGAAACATGAACCAAACCTTGAATTCCATCAGCTACTTCAACAAAAGCACCAAAATTAGTTAAAGACTTAACTTCACCTTCAAAAATATCACCTTCATGAAGTTCTGCTGTTGCTTGTTCGAATGGGGATGGTTCAGTTTGCTTAATTGAAAGGGAGATGCGATGTCTGTCATCATCAATACCAATTACTTTAACTTTAACCTCTTGACCAGATTTTAAAACATCACTTGGTTTATCTACATGCTTATATGATATTTCGGAAATATGAACTAATCCGTCAACTCCACCAACATCAACAAAAGCACCAAAGTTAGTCAAACGAGATACCTTGCCTTCAACTATGTCTCCCACAACTAATTGTGATGCAACACTGTCAAAAGCTTCTTCACGCTCTTCTTCAATTAAATCTTTGTGTGAAAGAATCAGACGATTCTTACTTGGGTCAATTTCTGTAATCTTAAGTTTCATTGTTTTACCAATATATGGCTTAAGATCCGAAACGTAACGATTTGAGATAAGTGAAGCTGGTAAAAATCCTCTAGTACCAACGTCAACTAGTAAACCGCCACGAACTGAAGAAGTTACAGTACCCTCAATTGGATTGCCTGCTTCAAAATCTTTTCTTAGTTCTTCGTATGCTTCTCTTTCCTTTAAGCGAGTAACTGAGAAGAAAAATTCACCGTTTTCTTTATCGCCACCAGCTTTTCTTAAAACTAAAGCCTTAAAGTTATCACCTGGCTTAACAGCATCACGTAGATCGACGTTGCGATCTGAAGTGTATTCACGACGAGGAATTACACCTTCAACACCGGCATTTACAACACCGACATCGATTTGGCCTTCTTCAACATCCAACACTTCAACATCTACAATATCTCCGACCTCAACCCCTTGCATTTGCTTTAATGCATCTAAAAATTGATTACTATTTTCTGACATTATTTACCTCCCGATATCATAACCTAATTTTAAATGAAAGTTAGAGATTTTTCTACTGTTTTATCCCCTTTTTTCTAGTTTTTTTTGACTTTTTTTAATTTCTGCCAAAATTGCATCAACTACTTGGGCAATTGTCATATTTGTCGTATCAATTTCAATTGCACCGGCAGCTTTTCTTAAAGGAGAGATTTTGCGGTGAGAATCTTTATAATCACGAGCGGTAATATCTACTTCAATTTCTTCAATTGTTTGGGAATTTTTGATACCACGTTCTTTAAAATCTAGCATTCGCCTTTTGGCACGAGAATAAGCTGAAGCAATTAAAAATATCTTCACCTGGGCATTAGGCAAAACAGTAGTTCCAATATCACGTCCATCCATTACCACGTCCATTTTTCCAGCCATTTGTCTTTGAAGATCAACCATTTTTGCACGAATTCCAGCCAAAGCTGAAACTTGTGAAACATTAGCTGAAATTTCCGGAGTTCTAATTTCTTGTGAAACATCCTGCTTACCAACATAAACCCTTTGCTCATTGTTAACAGTTTGAAATTCTATTCCTTCTGCTTCAACTGCTTTTAAAATTTCTGCTTCATTACTATAATCTATACCATGCTTTTGGGCAATTAACGTACATGCACGATACATTGCTCCAGTATCAATATAAATAAAATTTAATTTTTGTGCGATCAGTTTTGCCACTGTACTTTTTCCAGCTGAAGCTGGACCATCAATTGCTACTTGCATTCCAATAAAAAAGGGACATTCAGTCCCTATCCTTTCTATATTTATTTCACTTTAAGTATTTGATTAACTTTAACTTGGCTATCTACATTGAGCTGATTTAGACTTGCGAGCTCTTCAATACTTAAATTAAATTTTTCGGCAATACTTGATAATGAATCTCCGCTTTTTGCTACATACTGTGTAGGCTTAGTTTGCACTTTTGGGGGGTGCCTTTTTTTCTTTTGTTCAACTTTTGGCTGAAGTCGGTTTTGAGGTACAACCGATTTTTTTAGCTTGTCATGCTTTTTTACCGATTTCTTTAATTCAACTACTTGCTCACTTGTTTGTCCATTTGCAGCTAAGTGATGCACAAGCGGTACAAGTGCAATAATACTCAGAACGAGAATAACCATCCACACAATCCACCCTCTTGATGTTGCTTTATGGATCACTGTTCTAGATTCACTTGGACGCTCGTAATGTAAATACGGGCCCTTGGGTTCATGGCTCATCTAAAATAAAAACCTCCTTCACTTAGCTTGTTTTATTTTAGCATATTTAATTATTATTTTGGATAAAAAAATCGACCTCATACGTGGTCGATTAAGATCTAGTAAAAAATTAATTTTTTAAATTAAAATAGCGCTGTACAAATGGCTTTAAACTACCCAAAACTGTTTCAAAAAGTAAATAAACTACTATGCCGTTAATGGCACCCTTAACTAAATTAAAAGGAACAATAATTCCTGCAATATAGCTGGTCATTGATGGAATATGAAGTAATTGCCTCAAGTAAACTTTTTCTGTAAAACTTAATAAACCCGAATAACCATCAATTTTTGGTAAATTGGGCACAGTTGTTACAGCATAAACAGGGGTCAAAACTAATGCATTGAGTACAGACAAAACTAAAGTCATTGCAATAATTCCTAAAATAACTCCTAATATTGGTTGTAGATGTCTTTTTACCATATTTTTCTCATGAACATCAATTTTTTTAGTGAAAAAGTAAAAAGGCAATGCAAATGAAATTGTTGCCACAAAAGCTGCTAATTGACCTACTATACTCGGCAATGAAAAACCTTTATAAATTAAAGAAATAAACATTCTAATAAAAGCAATAAATATTCCTGGCCCAGCGCCGAATAAAAATGTCCCAATAGTAACAATTACGTCTGAAAAATCAAACTTTAAAAAACTTGCTACTGGCAAGGGAAATGCAATAAACATCAAAATAAATGCAATTGTACCAATCAACGCATAAGCAATAATATTGGCCAATTTACTTCCATTCTTTGTTTTCAATGAACTTACCTCCGAAAAAATAATTGGTCTATTGCTTCTAGCAACAGACCAATTAAAAGTAAGTATCATCTTGGCTCTTAGTTTAGTCTGTCTTCTTTCATCTAGACTTTAACTATCGGTATCTTAAACGATTCCACCACTTACGTGGGTCGTGGACTTTCACCACCGGTCGGGATTTTCACCCTGCCATGAAGACAACAAACTCGATATTTAACTACAATATAATACTAATCTACCTGCTTTAATCTGTCAACCTCAGCATGACTTAATTCACGGTACTTACCAGAAATTAATGAATCTAAGGTTAAAAAGGAATATCTTTCGCGTGAAAGTTTTCTTACTTGATGATTAACGGCTTTAAACATCCGCTTCACTTGGTGATAATGACCTTCATGAATCGTTAATTGCACTATTTGCATATTCTTCTTTTTATCCGTCCGAATAATTTTAACTTTTGCCGAAGCACATTTTTGATGATCAATCGTTACTCCTCGTTTAAGCAGCCCTATTTCTTCAGGCAGTAACTGACCATTAATTTTTGCTACATAGACCTTGGCTACTTCACTGCGTGGATGCATTAGTAAATTGGCTAACTGGCCATCATTTGTCATTAACAACAACCCTGATGTATCATAGTCAAGCCTACCTATGGGGTATAAACGATACGGTAAATCTTTAAAATAATCAGCTACCGTTTTTCTGCCTTTATCATCACTTACGGTTGAAACTACACCTCGCGGCTTATAAAAAAGATACGTATGCAAACTCTCACGTTCAATTGGTTCACCGTCAACCGTTATATTGCTAAAGGTATCTACCTTAGTACCAAGTTGGGTAATAATTGCGCCATCAACTGTTACCCTACCTTCTTCAATCATTTTTTCGGCTTTTCGGCGCGAGGCAATACCAGCTTCGGCAATTACTTTTTGTAAACGTTCTAAAACCATTATTATTCTCCTTTTGGCAACTTCGCTAAATTTTTATCTGCTTGTCCTTTAGTGGTAAATAAGTCAATTTCTCCATCAGCATTAATTTCGTTAACTTCAAAATCTTCAATTAACGGTAAATCGGCTAAACTTTGATATCCAAAGTATTGCAAAAAATAATCACTAGTAACATATAAATTGGGGTGTCCAGCAACATCCTTTTTACCTTGAACCTTAATTAATCCGCGCCAAATTAACGTTTGTAATGCACCTGATGAATTAACTCCCCGAATTTGATCAACTTCAATACGCGTGATAGGCTGTTTATATGCAATAATAGCTAATATTTCAAGCGCTGATTGACTCAAAGTTTTAGTTAAATCTCTTTGAAAAAAGCTAGTAACAGTTTTACTAACTTCAGGCCTAGTAGTCAGCTTATAATTATGATTAACATGTAGTACTTGTAATCCAGAATCAACGTTTGCTTTAAGTTGGCTAGTCAATTTGGTAGCCATTTCACCTAAAGCAGATTGCTCCACATGTAATAACTCACAAAGATTTTCACTCTCAATTCCGTTATCACCAGCAAGATACAATAATGCTTCTAGCTGAGCTATTTTACTTACCATTATTATCAATTCTTTCTAATTTTAAATCACCAAAAGTACAAGCTTGTTTAACCTTAATCTCCTTCTTCTTGCAAAGTTCAAGTAATGCTAAAAATAGACCAATAAAATCAGATAGATTTTGTAATTGATCTGTGCAAGAAAAAAAACTAATAACTTTATTCTCAGCGAGTTTTTCTCGCAAAAAATCAATCATTTGCGTTATAGATTTTGCTTTTACTTTGACTGAAGCAAGATTAGGATGGCGTAATTTTAAACGTTGTAAAATCACAATAAAAGTATTAGCTAAGTCAAATGAAGTTATTTGTCCTAAAGGTAGAGGTTGAATTTCTTTAGTTTGGGGCACACTCTCTTCTTTAGATGCTGTAATTGGTACTTTTTCATTACGTTCTTTAAAGTATGCCGAAATTTTTTTAAAAACAGAGTATTGAACTAATTGCTGAACTAATTCGTCTCTAGGGTCTTCTTCTGGTTCATCTTCATTGACAAAATCATTTTGTGGCAAAAGTGATTGTGATTTTATCCGCAATAATATAGAAGACATCACAAAATATTCACCAGCAATTTTCAAATTTAGTCGTTGCATTTCATGGAGATATGCCAAATATTGACTAGTAATTTGAGCAATCGGAATATCATAAATATCGATTTTTTGTGATTTAATCAAATGTAACAGTAGGTCAAGTGGACCTTCAAAATTTGGTAATTCTAAAGTTAGATTATTACTCATAATTCCTTATTTTTAAAATATTCAACTAATTTAGTAAATTCAGGCAGTGCCGTAATCCGTTTATCAGGATTATTGCATGCCAGTTCATGTATAATTTTACCTTTATACCTAAGTTGGCGATAGTTGGGAGACAATGAAAGATACCGAACGACAATAAAATCTTTATAATTTTGAATACCGATTACACCAATAAAATTTGAATTTAACTCACGATACAAATAAAGCTGAAACTCGCTACTATTTTTATTTAGTTTAATTTCTTCTTTTAAAACATTAATATTTTTAAAATCATCTAAATAAGACAAAAGTCCCATAGCAATTTTTTCATTGTCCTTCTTACATTCAATTAGCATAAATTACCTAAATTCGCGGATGCGTCTTTGAATATACTTCTAAAATGTGCTTTTGTGACAAATTAGTATAAATTTGTGTAGTACTAATGTCAGTGTGTCCTAGTATTTCTTGAACCACACGCAAATCGGCCCCATTTTCTAACAAATGAGTAGCAAAAGTATGGCGTAAAGTGTGTGGTGTTACATTTTTTTGAATTTGGGCTGTTTGACAATAATGCTTTATTATTTGCCAGACGGCCTGTCTAGTTAACGACCCACCACGGTTATTAAGAAAAATGTAATCATTATATTTGCCAACACTTAAAAGCAGTCCATCACGTACCTCTTTTTGGTATTTTTCAATCCAGGAGATAGCCACCTCACTGATTGGAATTAAGCGTTCCTTTGATCCCTTTCCAAATACCTTTAACAATCCTAAATCAGTATGTAAGTCGGTAAATTTTAAATTAATCAATTCACTAACTCTAATACCAGTAGCATATAGCGTTTCTAATAAAGCACGGTCACGTATGCCCAATTTTTTATTTATATCTGGTTGTTCTAAAAGGGTAGTTACCTCTTTAACACTTAAAGCGACTGGTAATAAATGTTGCTTTTTAGGTGAATCAATTTCTTGCATCGGATTTAACTTTTGAATATGCTGGCGTACAAGCCATTGATAAAATTTGCGTAAACTAGATATCATACGACTAATCGAACTGGTTGCTTTATTTTCATCCCGTAATTCAGCCAAAAATGCATCAATATCAATTGCCTTAGTTGGCCAAGAAGTTATCTTCTCTTTTTTTAAAAATATTAAAAAATTAGTTAAATCCTGCCGATAAGCGATACAAGTATTATTACTTAAGCCCCGTTCAATTTGACAATGTCTCAAATAATCATCAACATTTTCCTGTAAATTATTCATTTTCAATTGCTTTAGGATCTTTAATTAACGTGATTGTTCCAGCTACCTTATCTTCTGTAATATATTTTGCTTTAAGCAAATGACCTACTGCCCGTTTAAAAGAAGACTTAGATATACCAAAATAATTCTTAATTTCTTGAGCATCTGATTTATCGTAAAAAGGCAAAGTTAAATCACTTTTTCGGCGCAAACTCATTAAAATCATCTCAGCGTCTTCATCAATTTCTTCAAAGGCTCGTGGTAAACTGCTTAAATTTAAACGACCGTATTGACTCACTCCAATTACGCGACCCTTGAACTGTTCCCCTAAACGTAATGGTCTTCCCATTTGGGAAGAATGAACAAAGCCTAGATAATAATCGCTAGTAATAACAAATGCCCCTACCTCGCGGCTTGAATAAACGGTGCCAAAAATATCTTTATTTTCCATATTATTGGGAAAATGCGTCGATAACTGATTAAAAATATCTTCGTCAGCTAATTTGGCCCAAATACGATCTTTATGATCTGTTTCTAAATGAACCAAAAGTTGGTCATCTTTATGGGGCCAATGGCTTTTATCAAAGGGCAAGTCATCCACTGATACCACTACATCTTTATCAGGTAATCCTATATCAACAAAAACCCCCAAATCATATTTCACCTCAGTTACTTTACTCCAACCGTATTGATCAGCTTGAACAAAGGGCAAAAACTGCGTCATTTGGCGATTATGTTGCTTATCATCATATAAAAAACCTTGAATTTGATCACCCAAATTAGGTCTTTCGTCTTGTGTAAGTTCTTTTTGCTTTAATTCATAAGTTATTCCTTCAACTTGAACGTAAAATGAGTTCTCATTTTGATCAATTATCTTACCTGTTGCGATCGTGCCCAGCATTATCTGCACTCCCCTAAAATATAATATTTCTTTTCATTAAGTATAACATTTTAGAATAGTAAAGTGATATAAGTCAATATTAATTAAGGGCGAATACTTGATTAAAATTAAAATAGCCAGCCAATCGGCTGACTATTTTAATTATTTATTACTGCTAATTAAAGGTTAGCAATTTCACCTTGATAAATGGCACCACGACGTGCATCAACAGTAATAGTTATATTACTTGCAATTCTTTCAGTTGCATCAGTTACCCCAACTACAACAGGAATTCCAAGCGATAATCCTACAATTGCTGCATGAGAAGTCAATCCCGAAGCTTCAACTACTAAACCAGAAGCTTTTTTAATTGCAGGCAAGTAATCAGGATCAGTAGTCTTAGCAACAAGAATATCGCCTTCTTTAATTTGGCTATTGGCTTCTTCGGCACTGTTAACTACTAATGTTTTTCCTACAACGGAACCGTTACCAACACCTAGTCCTTGAGCTAGTTTGCTACCGATAATTTGCAACTTCATTAAGTTAGTTGTACCTGAATCACCAACCGGTACACCAGCAACGATAATTACTAAATCACCATCTTTAACATAACCTTGTTCCTTAGCAACCTTAGCAGCTACTTCAAACATATCATCAGTTGATGAAGGCTTGTCAGTAAGTAGTGCTTGTACACCCCAAGTAATTCCCAATGAACGTTGAATCTTTTCATCAAAAGTCAAAGCCAAAATATTTGCATTTGGACGATACTTAGAAATCATTCTTGCAGTATAACCAGAATTAGTAGCAGTAATAATTGTTTTAACTCCTAATTCTTGAGCTGTCCGAACTACTGATTCACCAATTGCTTCAGTAACATTAGAACCCTTGTACTCTTCAAATCTTTGCAAAGCCAAAGTATTGCGCTTAAGCAATTCGTCTTCAGTTCTTTCATCGATCTCGGCCATCGCTTTAACAGCATTAATTGGATAAAGACCATTAGCTGATTCACCAGATAACATTGTAGCATCTGTTCCGTCTAAAACTGCATTGGCAACATCAGAGACTTCAGCACGAGTCGGACGTGGATTTTCTTGCATTGAATCAAGCATTTGTGTGGCTGTGATAACTGGCTTACCCAGCGCATTAGCACGCTTGATTAAATCCTTTTGCACAAATGGAACATCGATAAATGGAATTTCTACTCCCATGTCACCACGAGCAACCATTAAACCATCTGAAACTTGTAAAATTTCATCAGCATTATTGATACCTTCTTGTGATTCAATCTTAGGATAAATCTTAACGTAATCACAACCAGCATCTTCGCAAAGCTTACGAATATCTAAAATATCCTGTGCCTTACGGGCAAATGAGGCAAAAATGAAGTTAATTCCATGTTCAAGACCAAATTTAATATCATCAGCATCTTTTTCAGTAATTCCTGGAAGACGAATTTCAACTCCAGGTGCATTAACACCCTTCTTTGATCCAATGACACCAGTATTTTGAGCTTCACAAACTAATTCTTTGTTAGCATCATCTTTTTCCTTGATTAACAAGTCGACCAAACCATCATCGATTAAAACGTGTCCCCCAACATGAGTGTCATCGTATAATCCTTCATAAGTGACATGAATTTTATCTTTGTTACCTGCTTGTGAATCATCCATTGAAACACGAATTTCATCACCAGTATTAATAGTAAACTTGCCACCTTCTTGATCAGTAGTTCTAATTTCAGCCCCTTTAGTATCTAATGCAATACCTAGAACTAAACCAGTTTCCTTTTCAACTTGGCGAACCATGTTCATCCGTGAAAGGTGTTCAGCATGGTCCCCGTGTGAGAAGTTAAAACGAAATACATTTGCACCAGCCTTAGCTAAAGCTGTAATAGTTGCAACATCATTAGAAGCTGGTCCTAACGTACTAACAATTTTAGTTTTCTTCATTATCTAAAAATCTCCTCAAATTGACTATTTAGTCATTTCTTTATTAATATCTATTAATGTTTCATCACTGTCATGTTTTCCATCAAATAAATCAAGGATATCATGAGTTTCAAGTTTTCCATTCTCCATACCGACAGCTAAACCGCCTTTACCATCAAGAAGTAACTTAACCGCATAATTTCCCATCTTTGTAGCATTGATTCTATCCAAAACAGATGGTGAACCACCACGTTGCATGTGACCTAAGATATTAGCTCGGGCATCAAAATCACCATACTTTAAAAGCTCGTTTCTAAAGTCATCGGCAGTCATCACACCTTCAGCTAATACGATAATACCATTATCCTTGCCATCTGCAAAGCCGCGTTTCAATGTTTCAGCAATTTCTTTAATATCATATGATTGCTCAGGAACAACAATTGCATCTGCACCACTTGCTAAACCTACCCGCATGGCAATATCACCACAATTGCGGCCCATCACATTAACAATGAACACGCGATGATGGCTACTTGCCGTATCACGAATTTTATCGATAGCTTGCATGGCTGTTTGGCATGCAGTATCTAATCCAATTGTATATTCAGTATATGGAATATCATTGTCAATAGTACCTGGCAAACCAATTGAATTAATGCCCAAGCGAGTTAAAGCAAGTGCACCATGATAAGATCCATCACCGCCAATTACGATAACAGTATCAATATCGTGCTTCTTTAATTGCTCCACACCTTTTTCTTGCACATCTTTTTGTGCAAATTCTGGATAACGAGCACTATAAAGAAATGTACCACCTAAATTAATCAAGTGGTCAACATTTTCAGCAGTTAGTGTAACAAAATCTCCTGCAACTAACCCGGCAAAACCATAACGAATACCAACAACACCAAGTCCATGATGAATAGCAGTTTTAGTAACAGCTCTAATAGCTGCATTCATACCAGGAGCATCCCCGCCACTTGTTAAAATACCAATTCGTTTCATGAATTCACCTCATCAAGATTTTATTGTGTAATTTCTCACATCAGTTAAATTCTAACATTAATTTATAAAAAAATCTCAAAAAAATTATATATTATCCCGTTTTGGCTAACTTTTAATGTGTTAGCGTTAACAGTTAATAAGTTGCTATTTGATACCCTAACTTTTAAAATTAACAATTTTTAATTTATTTAATAAATATTGTTTTCGGCTTGTATCATAACGATCATTTTGAACTTTTATTTCTAATAAGTAAATAGTACCGACCTTTAAGTTTGCTTTAAACTGGTCATAAACACCAGGAAAGATAACAATATCTTGGCGACTAGTTGAATCAGCAAACACACTAAAAGCCATTGCTGCCCCTTTTTTAGTCTTAATTAATTTTAAAGCCATTAATTTTCCAACGGCGATACCCGTTTCATTTATGTTAAATTGACTCAAAGGCTTGGCATTAAATTTTACTGCATATTTTTGTACAGCAATTAATGGCGACGTAAGCGTTGAAAAGCCTAAGGTTTCTTCTTCCATTTGCGCTTTTTCTTGTTTCGAAGGCATGGGAGCTTGTTTAAGTGGTACACCCCCTAGACTTTCTGAAAGAGCAATATTTTTACCTGTTAGTTCAACATTTTCAATGATTTCTTGACTATTTTCTAATAATTCATTGCGATTGGAATCCAGCCGATCAAAACAACCTGCTTTAATTAGCGTTTGAATCACTTTGGGTTGAATGAATTTAGGATCAACCTGCCGTAAAAAATCACTAAAAGATGTAAATTTACTTTTTGCTCGAACTTCAATTATTTGCTTTAAAAAATCAAGACGGATATTTTTAATGGCACGTAAACCAACAATTATTTTTCCATTTTTAATTTCATAATCTAAGCCGCTTTGATTAATATCTGGCGGTAAAATTTTCACCCCCAATTCTTGAGCTTGCATTACTAAATCATTTGTCTTCAACTGATTTGCACTTGTGGAATTCAACATTGCTGTATAAAATTCAGTCGAATAATGAACCTGTAAGAAAGCCAGCCAAAAGGCCAATTTGGTATAAGCAACCGCATGTGAGCGGTTAAAGCCATAATTAGCAAATTCTGCAATATAATTATAAACTTTTTCAGCTACGTCTTTATAACGGCCTTTCTTTATTGCACCAGCTATAAATTTACTACGTTCTTGTTCAATGACAACTTGATTTTTTTTCGACATTGCACGCCGTAAGATATCGGCTTCTCCTAGAGAAAAGCCAGCTAAAACTTGTGCGGTTTGCATAACTTGTTCTTGATAAACCAAGATACCATATGTTGGCGCTAATATTTTCTTTAAACTAGCATCTGGATAAGTTACTTTTTCTTTTCCCTGTTTTCGAGCAATAAAAGATGAAATATTTTGCATTGGGCCAGGTCGATAAAGCGCATTTACTGCCACTAAGTCTTCAAAATTATCTGGATGAAGCCGGCGTAACACCTCTTTGATACCACTTGATTCAAACTGAAAAATCAACCCTGTATTACCTGTTTGAAATAACCTGAGGGTTTCAAAATCATCAAGTGGAATTTGATTGGCATTAAATTTCTTCCCTTGAGCATGAATTAATTCCTCAGTTTCGCCTAAAATAGTTAAATTACGCAACCCTAAAAAATCAATTTTTAGTAGTCCTAAAGCTTCAACATATGCCTTAGTTTGCTGAGTAACAGGTATCCCAAATTGCCCTGCTTGCAAGCCACTAATTGCTGCAATTGAATTATCACTAATAACTAACCCTGCAGCATGAATGGAATAGTGCCGCGGTAAGCCTTCTAATTCTTGCGCCGTTTTAAATAACAGCTTATTTTTTTCATTTGCATTTACCAAGAGTTTCATTTCAGGAGAAGATTCATATGCTTGTTTTAGAGTAATCTTTCCTTTAGAAAAAGGAACACTATTTGACCATTTACTCAATTCGGCCTCACTTAGACCAAAAACTCTCCCAGTATCACGTAAAACCTGCTTTGCTGCTAAGGTACCAAAAGTAAGAATTTGAGCAGCGTGGTCCATGCCATACTTTTCGTACATATACTTAATTACAGCATCACGCCGATTATCTGGAATATCCAAATCAATATCTGGCATTTCATGCCGCGCAGGATTCAAAAAGCGTTCAAACAACAAATTATATTGAATTGGATCTACTTCAGTAATTTTCAAAGCATACGAGACAAGTGAACCACAAGCTGAACCACGTCCCGGTCCCATAGCAATATTCACACGGTGACAATAACTAACAACATCCCATACAATTAAAAAGTAATCATTAAAATCCATTTCATCAATCACTTTTAACTCGTAATCTAATTGATGCTGATATTGCATTGGCACAGTTTGTCCACTGAAACGCTGTTTCAATCCCTGTTGCGCTAACTCATTAAGATATTCTTTAGAAGTTTGAAACTTATTCTGTTTATACTTAGGTAAAACTGGCAATTGAAAGGTAATTTGTGCTGTACATTTATTAGCTATTTCCCATGTATTGCTGACTGCCTGATCAAGGTCTAAACTATGGTAACGCTCACTTATTTCCTCAGTTGAAGGTAAATAGTGCGAGCCACTTTGCTTTGCTAAAGATTGAACATCGGGTAATACACTACCATTTTTAACAGATTTTAAAGTATGCCGTAAGAATTGATTTTCGGGCTTTAAATAACGTGTATCTTCAACGCAAACTAAGGGTAGTTTAAATTGTTTAGCTAGCATTTTTACATATGAAATATAAACTTTTTGTTTTGGTGACCCGTAAACTCCTAAATACAATTCACTTGATTTGGGTATAATCCCAATTAGTTTTCGTACAAAATCATTGCCTAATCGTTCGTCTTGTCCTTGCAAATTCAAAAGTTCACTATAAGAATTGGCTGGAACAATTAAAATTAAATTGGTCAAATCTTTAGTTAGCTCTGTCAAAGTCAAAACTTTTTTATTAGTCCCGTTATCAGTTTTTAGGTTGATTCTGCTTGATAAGCGTAAAAGATTACGGTAACCGGCATCATTTTTTGCTAAGACAATCAAATCATATTGATTAAAAGTATCAATTAAGCCATTCACTCGAATTTGCATTCCTAAAAGTGGCTTAATACCTACTTCTTGAGCTAATTCGAAAAAATTTACTAACCCATAAGTAACATTAATATCTGTTAGGCTGATTGCCTCATAACCTTGTTTTTTGGCAGCTAGCAACAAGTCTTTAATTTTTGTTGGACTTTCTAACAATGTAAATGCACTAATATTCTGCAACGCAGCCATTTTCATTCTTCATGCCACCTTTCTTCCTAATATAAGTATACCAAAAACCACCTTTAAGATTTGAAATCAAACGCTAACTTTGTTAAAATTCATCTATGAAAGAGGGAACTTTTATGGGGCGATATATTGTAACTATTGGTTGGAGTATTGTTTATATGTTAATCGTTGGTTTTATTGCTGCACCTTTAACGCAGAACGTCTTTAATTTTGGTGAAGCTATAGTTGTAGGTATCATTTTTGGACTACTATTTGCAGCAACTATCCCAACAATTACAGCTCATTCAACTAAAGATAAAAATAAGTATTCAAATTTCAAATAAAAAAGCAGTCGGCAATACCGCCTGCTTTTTTATTTAAAAGAATAATTTTTAACTAAATCAACCTTCGGCTTAATCTGAGTCAAAAATTCTTGAAACATTTGTACATAATCCTTGTCATATATCTCTTCAATTTTGTCTAAATTATAGACGGGATAAAAACCGCCACCCATTGCGCGATAATTATTGACTGCCAAACGGTAGATTTGTCCATCTGCAATTTCTTGTCCATCAAGTTCTAATTTGGTTAGCCTTTGCCCAATGGGACGATCAATTTCAGCTTGATAATTTATAGGATAGAACGTATCAAAATTAAAAAGTAGATTCTGATACTTAGGAGCAAATTCAATTTTACCTTGATCATTTTTAATTAAAAATGAAAGACTATGTTCAATAATTTGTCTTAATTCTTTTCCAGTTAATTTTACACGGCATAACTGATTAGCATACGGATAGTTAAGCAAAATATCACGCATTGTTACTTTTTGCTCGAATCCTTTTGCGGTTTCACTCATTACTGCAGTTGCCGAGATATCCGCCTGAGTATAATATAGCTGCATTTGTTGTAAAAGATTGACAAAAGGGGCTCCTTGAAGTCTAGCTTTTTGAGCGTTATCTATTTTTGCTGGAGCATTTAAATAAGCAATTGGTTGATCAAGCCAGTTTTCAGTTTGCTTATTTAAACCTGAACATAAAGAAATTATTTCTTTATCAGGGCAATAATCTTTTGTATCAATTAAACTTGCAGTTGTTGATTGGATTTTTTTAGTGTCTTCATCTATTTCAACGACAACCTTACCAACAGCTTCTCCGCGATATCCAGGTTGAACAATTGCCGTATCAAAAGCTTCTAAACTCATTTTTTGGTGTTGATGACCTGTTAAAAAAACATCAATTTCTGGAATTTCTTTTAAAATTCGATATCCCTCGTTTTCACCAGTTTTTGGTTCTGTTGCTTGACCAGTATGTATATCGGCTTCAAAGCCGCCATGGTAAATAACTGCTAAAATATCAACTTCAGCTCGTATAATTTGTGTATAATATCTAACTTGATCAAAAGCAGACAAAAATTTCAAGCCTGTAACATTCTCTGCTGGTTCCCATGCAGGAACTCGTTTAGTTGTTACTCCAATTATGCCTATCTTGATGCCATTTTTAGTAATTATACAGTAGCCTTGACCAAAAGCCGGTTGAGCAGTCTTCTTTGCTAAAATATTGGCATTTAATAAAGTTGAGTGATTGTAATTAATGTATTGGCTTAAATAAGTTAGGCCAAAATTAAAATCATGATTTCCTAAACAGCGTACATCATAGCCAACAGCATTATATAAGTCAGTGTATTGTTTTAGGGCAGTCTCATCTGCTGTATGAACATATGCGGCTAAAGGAGAGCCTTGTAAGCAATCTCCTGTATCTGCTACAATAACGTTATTAGCGCCATATTTTGCTCGCTCTGACTTAATTACGCTACTTACTCGACTTAAACCAAAAGAAGCATCTTCAGTTCCGAAATTTTGATAATCAGTCGGTAATATATAGCCATGGATGTCACTTGAACTCAAAAATACTATTTCCATCATTTTCCTCTTACTCAACAGATTCTTTTAGGTAAAAAAAAACACCAATAATCGGTGTTTTTTTCATATTATTGGTTGTCACTGCTATTAGCTTCTGTAGCAACTTGACGACCTTTGTAATAACCTTTAGGTGAAACGCGGTGGCTCAAACGGTATTCACCAGTAGTTGCATCGTAATGCATTGCTGGAACAGTTAATTTGATATGACCACGACGTGAACGTTTCTTTTGCTTAGAAGTATGTCTCTTAGGAACTGCCATTTAATTGATCTCCTTTATTGTAAATTAGGTTTTCCGGTCACTATTAATAAGGGCCTTAAACACTTCACGTTTGTTAATGATACTATTGTATCCCAAATAAATCAAGATATATTAGTTATTCTTATCATGATTATGTCCATTTGAACCCCAAAACCAGCCGATTAAAACACCAATAATTAGCATTAAAACTAAAATAATAATTAAGGGTAAATTGAGTTTAAATAAACCAAAATTGATTGCCACATTGCCAGTATTAATAACTACAAAAATTACCGATAACAAGCTAAGAATTAAAGTTAAAATTAATTTTAACTGATCAATTTTATTTTTCATTGGTTTAACTACTTTCTGGAAGCATACTTAATAGATAATTTGTCACCGATACTTGGAAATAAATTATACAGCTTCGCATACACGGCAAGACTAATCGGAATATTTAGTTCGCGCTTATTGCTACCAAAATAATGTACCACTTGCCAAGAAACATCATCAGGGTCAAGCATATATCCTTGAATATTTTCAACATAATGTCCAGTTTTATCAGCAATATTAAAAAAGTTAGTATAAACTGGACCTGGATTAACAGTCATCACCTTAACGCCAAAGGGTTTTAATTCTAAGCGCAAGACATTAGAAAATTGAATAACAGCTGCTTTTGATGCACTGTATGCCGCAGATTTAACTGTTGGAATTTTGCCAGCAATTGAACCAAAGTTTATAATTTGCCCTGCCTTTTGGTCCATCATCACTCGACCAATTAGTCTCGTAAAATACATTAAACCTAATACATTGACTTGAAACATGGCAGTTATTTCGCGCCGATCCATCTCGACAAAGTTACCAAATTTTCCAAATCCGGCGCAATTGACTAAATAATCAATATGATTTGTTACCTTAATTATATTTTTAAAAGTAACATCAATTGCGTCGCTCTCCCCCATATCAGTGACAAATGCATAAGCTGGAGCACCGGAAAGTTCATGTGCCTCAGCTGCAAGATGATCAAGTTCATCTTTTCTTCTTGCAATTAAAACAACTGTAGCACCACGACCAGCACTCTCTAAGGCAATTGAATGACCTATACCACTTGAAGCTCCTGTAATAACAACCACTTTATCTCTTAATGAATCGCTCATTTTTCTTCACCTTTCATTGGAATTATAACTCGATCAAAATCATTAGCTAATTTAGTATTGGGGAATATCTTCTTCGCTTGTTGCACTAATTTTTTTGCTTTTGCACCTAAGTATCTAGCTGAAATATGGTTTAAATACAAACGCTTTACCCCATTAGCTTGCGCAACCTTAGCCGCTTCTACCGCAGTCGAATGATAATAAGAATACGCTAAATCTGCTTCGTTACCAGCAAAAGTAGACTCATGAACCAAGACATCAGCATTTTTAGCTAGCTGTGCAATTGTTGCCGTTGAACGGGTATCATAAATAATTGAAATTATCCGCCCAGCCTTAGATGGACCTAAAAAATCGCGTCCATCCAAAATCGTATTATCATCCAAAACGATTTTCTCCCCATTTTTTAGTTTACCAAGTAATGGTCCATTAGGTATATTATATTGCGCTAATTTATCCATTAAAAGTTCACCTTGATGAGGATCTTCAACTACGCGATAGCCAAAACTAGGCACTCGATGTTCTAATTTTTCTGCGAAAACGCTAAATCCATTGCCTTGAAAAATCAGGCCACCCTTTTCTAGCGGTACAAACCTAATTGGATAGGAAATTTTTGTTCTTGATACTTTTAAAGAAGTTCTAACAAATTGTTCTAAGCCTGGGGGACCATAAATTGTTATGGGACCAACATCGCCTTGAAATGATCTAGTTGCCAAAAAGCCAGGCAGGCCAAAAATATGATCGCCATGATTATGTGAAATGAATATTTTTGTTATCTTGCGCATTCGAATATTAGTCCGCAAAATTTGATGTTGCGTAGCTTCACCTACATCAAATAACCAAATCTCATTTAATTCATCAAGCATTTTAAGGGCAATGCTTGATACGTTGCGTTGCTTTGATGGTTGCCCTGCTCCTGTACCTAAAAATTGTAACTCCATAAATTTCCCATTCTAAAATTTTGCATGCTTAACGATTGCTTTGACAACAAAAGCGCTATAATATTTTGAACCGATTGGTGTAGGATGAGTATGATCATCATAAAACCAATTGGGATGACTTTTTGCATAGTTGCACCAATCAATAATATTTAAATTATGATAACGTCTAGCTGCTTTAGCTAAAGACTGATTGACCTGATTTTGCCACGGTTTATTGGGCACATAAGTATTAATCCAAAAAACTTGCCGCTTAGATCCTATTAGTTGCATTAGTTGATTTAAGTCAGACATTGGAAAAGCTCCATTTGTTCCTAAAGCAATTAATACATTGTCAGCTAAGACATGCTGAGACTTGTAATGGTCAAGTAACCCAAAAGATGCGTTTACTTGTCTGGAAACAGCCGCATCAATAATAGATTTAGGCATTAACCGTGTTAAATCGTTACTAGAACTTGCCATAACAGAATCACCAATTGCCGTTAATTGAACTTTATGTGCTAATTGTAAATCAAGTTGTGAAATTCCATATTTTTTATATAACCGATTGACTGGGTGGCTCTTTGCAGTCTTATTAGCTACTTTAATTAGTTTAGCTCTTTTTTGATCTTTTTTCTTACTTTTTTTTATTTTGGCAATGGCCAGTTGATTCTCTTTTTTTTGCTGCCGACAATTCTTTCGAATTCTTACAGCTAACTGCGACTGATTATAATCTTGAGCTTTAACCATTGGTGAAACAATGATAGCAATACTACCGCAAATAAAAATTAAACTTATTACTAAAGCCTGGATTTTAGAACCGTAATTTTTTGTCTTAAAATTTAAAACTTTTTTTAGGTATTTTTTGGTAGAAGATAGACTAATTTTACTCAATGGCTTTTCAATAAAACGATATGACAATTCACTTAAGACAAGAATTATCGTAATTTCAAATAAATGGTATAAAAAAGCATATTCAGCTAGATTAGATATTTTATCTTCGAAAAAAATCATAACTGGAAATTGATATAAATATATACCATAGCTTCTAGAACCGAGCCAATTAAAAACTGGATTAGTCATCCATCTATTCCAGTGACTACATGGATGAGCAATAACAGCCACAAAGATAGTTGTTGCTATCGTAAATAACAACATCCCACCATAATAAGGAAATGGTCCTTCAGCATTCATTGCTGGACTAAAAAACATCAATAAAATAATAAATAAGGCAACAAAACCCATGCCATCCAAAAAATAAGCTTTATTTTGCTTAATTTCGGTCTTCAGTTTATTTATTGGCCATAATACGGCTAATACTGCTCCTATCCCTAAAGCAAAAAAACGTGTATCAGTACCGTAATAAATCCTATTAATATTAACACCAATTCGATACATAATTGCCATTTCAAGAGCAGAAAGTAGAGAAAACCCCGAAAGAATTTTGACCATTACTTTTTTATTCTTTGCATACTTGACAAGTAGATAAACGACTAATGGCCATAAAAGATAAAATTGCCCATTAATTGACATTGTCCAAAGATGGACAAAAGGTGACTCATTAGCAGCAAACCGTTCAAAGTAACTTTGCCCATTAAAGATTTGCCAAAAGTTATAAACACTTAGTACATTAGAAACTACGATTTGCCATAAATTAGCAAGTAAATTGCGCTGAAATAATAATATATACGCCGAAGAAAGCCATAAGACCGAAAGTAATGATGGATATAATTTTTTAATTCTACTCCAATAAAAATTTACGTTATCAAAAAAACCATCTTTTTCATATGACTTTAACATTTGACAAGTAACTAAATATCCTGATAAAACAAAAAATATCGGTACACCAAGATAGCCACCAATAAAAGTATCGGGATTAAGATGATATAAAATCACCCCAATAACTGCCAATGCTCTGAGTCCAGAATATCCTGTAATAAACCGATTTTTTTCCATATTTTCAAACTTTTCTATTAAATTTATTGCACAAATTCAAAATTAAATGTGCCAATAACAACTTCGTCACCGTCAACAGCCCCACTTTTACGTAGTGCTTCATCTACACCTAAGTTCTTTAATTGCCGAGCTAAACGAATAATACTATCTTGATAATCCAGGTTGGTTCTTGCAACTAATTTTTCTAAACCTTCACCCTTAATTTCAAATAAATGCTCTTCAAGCTTTTCGATCGTGAATTCATCTTTCTTAGATTTTTCGTATCGATATTCCTTAGTCTCTGGTCCAGCTTTTATTTTTTCTTTAGCCTGTTCTTGCTCTACTTGCTCTATTAAAGTAGCAGTACTATTAATCAATTGCTCAATACCCTGATGAGTAACACTTGAAATTGGATAAACCGTTTCATTAATAGCAGCTTGTTTTAAATCCTGCTCAAATTTAGCTAGCTTGTCAGCAGCTTGAGGTAAGTCCATTTGCGTGGCTACAATTATTTCACGTCTTTTTTCTAGATTTTGGTCATAAGACAATAGTTCCTTACGAATTTTTTGATAATCCTCAATTGCGCTACGACCATTATCTGGATCCATTGATACCAAATGCAAAATCACTTTAGTTCTTTCAATATGACGTAAAAACTGAATACCAAGACCAACGCCTTGACTGGCTCCTTCGATTAATCCAGGCAAATCAGCCACTGAAAAATCACGACCATCAGGAAGAATGACTATTCCTAAATTAGGAGTAAGTGTAGTAAAATCATAGGCCCCAATCTTAGGTTTTGCTTTTGTTACTACTGATAATAAAGTCGATTTACCTACTGATGGAAAGCCTACTAAACCAACATCGGCTAGTACTTTAAGTTCTAAGCGTAGAACACGATCTTCACCAGGTTCACCATTTTCAGCAATTTCTGGAGCAGTATTAACACTATTAGCAAAATGAATATTTCCACGACCACCACGACCACCATGAGCAACAATTAACTCTTGCTTATTTTCGGTTAGATCTCCGATTTCTTCATTAGTGTTAAAGTCGTATACAGTTGTACCAAGCGGTACTCGTAAATAGAGATCTTTGGCGCCACGACCATATTGTGATTTTATACGACCGTTTTCACCATTCTCGGCCTTAAATTTGCGCCGATAACGGAAATCCATCAAGGTCCTTAACCCACTATCAGCAACAAAAATAATACTTCCACCGCGACCACCATCACCTCCGGCTGGTCCGCCATTTGGTACATATTTTTCATGGCGAAAGGCAACAATACCATCTCCACCTTTACCAGCTTGCACTTCAATCTTAGTTTGATCGACAAATGTTGGCATGTATTTTTCCTCCCAATTGCACTAACCTTAATACTATACCACAAAAATTCTGGCACATTCGATAAAATTAGCGTCACAACGTTAATTTAACAGTTTGCGCCTGTGGTAAAGTTAATCCCGCTGAACATAATTCTGCAATACTTGCTTCCTTTATTTTCTTTAAAGATCCAAATTGTCTTAAAAGTTTATTTCTACTTTTTGGACCAATTCCCTTAATTGAATCAAGCTTACTTGATAAGGCATTTTTCGCATGTGTACGCCGATGAAAAGTAATGGCAAATCGGTGTACTTCATCTTGAATTCTAGTCATTAGATAAAATCCTTGTGATTTAGGATCAAGTGGAATCAATTTCATGGGTATGCCATTAATTGGGTCACCATAAAGCAGATGATTTGTTCGGTGCTTGTTATCCTTAACCATACCAGCAACCGGTATTTTTAAATCCAATTCATTACGCAAAATATCCTGGCAAGCATCAATTTGAATTTGTCCACCATCCATTAAGATGAGATCAGGCATTTTTTTATGTTCACGTAAAAGACGACTATATCGACGACGAACAACTTCACGCGTATTACGAACTTCATCACCCCCGTTTTGATGTTCAACTTCACCTTTCAATTTATACTTTCGATATGAATTTTTGTCAGGTTCTCCGTCTTTAAAAACCACTAGTGCTGAAACTGGATCTGTTCCTTGAATGTGGGAGTGATCAAAGCTTTCAATCACATGTCCATAGGGCAGAGTCAAAGCATCAAAGATTTCTTTTTGTGCCCCCTTAGTCTTGCGGTTATCAAGTTCTAACAATCTAAACTTATCATCCAATTTAAGTTTAGCATTTTCCTTTGCCATTTTTAATAGTGCTTTTTTTTGTCCTCTGATGGGAGTTCTAACTTGAACTTGTAAAACTTCACCTAAGACTTCATTATCAATTCCAGTTGGCACTAAGACTTCTCTAGGTAATACTCTATTTTTTTGACCATAAAATTGCACAATAAATGAAGTAAATGCATCTTCGGGGTCACTTTCATCAGTTAAGGGATACATTCTTGTTTCGCTTCTAAGTAACTTAGCCTGTCTTAAAAAGAAAATTTGAATCGCAATCCATGATTTATCTACATAAAAATTAAAAATATCACGCTGAGTATTGTCATTAGAAATTATTTTTTGCTTTTCGACTGTTTCTTCAATATATGCGAGTTGATCACGAATTTCTGCTGCTCGTTCAAATTCTAAATTTTCAGCAGCTTTACCCATTCTCTTATTTAAATCTTGTTTAACTGCTATTATGTCGCCATTTAAAAAACTTTTGATTTTTTTAATTTGTGCTCTGTATTCTTCTTTGGGAACTTCCTTAAAGCAAGCCCCTAAGCACTGCCCCATATGATAATATAAACATGGTCTTTTCTGTTTACCATTGCACCTTCTTAAAGGAAAAAGCTTTTGAATAAATTTTAATGTTGCTTGTGCCGCATAAACATTAGGATATGGACCAAAGTAATATCCACCATCCTTACGCACAATACTAGTTAACTTAGTTTGAGGATCGCGTTCATTAGTGATTTCAATATAAGGATAACCTGTTCCTTGTTTCAACTGTACATTATAGTAGGGTTGATATTTTTTAATTAAGGTAACTTCTAATAGAAATGCTTCTTTATCCGTTGATACAGTGATAATGTCATAATCTCGAATTTCACGCACTAATTCAGCCCTACGTCCAACCTGTTTACTCTTAAAATATGACCGAACGCGGCTTTTCAGATTTTTTGACTTACCAACATAAATAACCTTACCGTTTATATCTTTCATCAAATAACATCCTGGCTTAGCAGGCAAAAGCTTTAATTTATTTTCAATTAATTTTGTTGCCAAAAACTCACTTCCTTATTTTCTGAATCAATTTTATCACAAACTTTCTTTCTGGAAGCCTGGATGGGTTTTTAAATTAACAATTTACTTTACATAATAATAATTATTTCTAATAGTAAGTTAGCACTAGCCGAATCTTTCTTTTTTTATTATAATAAGACAAATGAAAGGAAGATAACTATGGGATTAACTTTTAAAAAGCAAGATAATTTAGAAAGATTATTTGATAAGTTTGCTACAGTTCCTGAAGATAAAAAAAAGAAGAGCAATAAAGATAAAAAAAAGGCAAAATAAAAATGGCTCATTAATGGGCCATTTTTATTTACTTTAGTCTTACAAATATTGTTCAATCCAAGTCCATACTTCTTTAACATGCGTTTTTTGCACAGAGCTATAAGTTAATACACTAACATTATCATGTGCTAAATCAAAATTTTTCTTCAAATTGGATATAACTTTATTTTGCTGGCTTTTCTTTACTTTATCAATTTTTGTACAGACTACCAAAATTGGCAATTCAAGAACCAAGGCATAGTTGTACATCGCAACATCGTTTTTAGTAGGTTCATGCCTTGAATCAACTAAAATAATCAATCCCTTTAAGTTTTCTCTAGTTTCAAGGTAATCTTGAATCATTTCGCCAAATTTTTCTCGTTGTGTCTGAGAAACTTTCGCATAGCCATATCCTGGAACATCTACTAAATAAAAATCTTGATTAACAATATAAAAATTTAAAGTTTGTGTTTTCCCAGGTTGTGAAGATGTTCTAGCTAAATTTTTGCGTCCTAATAATGAATTAATCAAACTGGACTTTCCAACATTAGAACGACCCGCTAAAGCAATCTCACTTAAATTATCTTGAGGATACTGTTCTTCTTTAACTGCACTAATGGCATAGTCACTACTCTTAATGATCATTTACAACCTTAATTTCTTCTTTAAGTGGCTTATCACTTTCTTTTTTTCTATCAACTCGAGGTTCAGCTTGCTTAGTAATCACATCTTCGGTTATTTCAACTCTTTCAATATCTGTCTCACTAGGTATTTCATACATAATGCTCATCATTGCATTTTCAATAATTGTTCTTAACCCACGCGCACCCATATTACGTTCAATTGCCAAATCAGCAATTGCTGTTAAAGCACTATCTGTAAATTCTAGTTCAACATTATCAAGAGAAAATAATTTTTTATATTGTTTTACTAAAGCATTTTTAGGTTCTGTTAAAATACGAACTAAATCTTTATTATCCAATTTATTTAGGGTAGCTATAATTGGTATACGTCCAATAAACTCTGGAATTAAACCAAACTTAACTAAATCACCAGTTGTCAAGTGCTCTGTCCATTCTTCATCTTGTATTGAATTTAACTTACTTTCTGCACTAAAACCGATAACTTTTTTACCTAACCGACTTTTAACTATCTGTTCTATTCCATCAAATGCTCCACCAACAATAAATAAAATATTAGTGGTATCAATCTGAATCAATTCTTGTTGGGGATGTTTACGTCCACCTTGTGGTGGAACTGAGGCAATAGTGCCTTCTAAGATTTTTAAGAGTGATTGCTGCACTCCTTCCCCAGATACATCGCGTGTAATCGATACATTTTCAGATTTTTTAGAAATTTTGTCAATTTCATCTATATACACAATTCCACGTTGCGCTCTTTCAATGTCGTAATCAGCATTTTGCAATAACTTCAGTAAAATATTTTCAACATCTTCACCAACATAACCAGCTTCTGTTAAAGTTGTTGCATCTGCTATGGCAAATGGAACATCCAGAATACGAGCCAAAGTTTGAGCTAAATAGGTCTTACCTGAACCAGTAGGCCCAATAAGAGCAATATTTGATTTTTGCAATTCTGTTGAAGAATCAATATCCATCTGAGTAATCCGTTTATAATGGTTATAAACAGATACTGATAAAATTTTCTTGGCTCTCTCTTGCCCAATAACATATTGATCAAGCTGCTTCTTGATTTCCATCGGCTTCGGTAAGTCTTTTGCCTCTTTTAATGAATCCGATTTTAATTCATCGTCGATAATTTTTTTAGATAAATTAACACATTCATTGCAAATATAAACACCGTTACCAGCAATCATTTTTTTAACTTGATCTTGTGTTTTATCACAAAAGGAGCACTTAATTTCTTCTTGATCAGTAAATTGTGATGCCATTCTATTCCTCCTTATGTCTACAAGTTTAAGAGTATCATAAATATGTTAGGTACTTGAATTATTTGCTTGTAGAAAAATAAAAAGGTAGTTAAATAACTACCTTTCTACTTTCGATTTAAGTTCTATTTGTTGTCTGAACTCTTATCGTCGTCATTAATCTTGGATTTAGCAACTTGTTTTGCATTGTCAGTGACAAGATCAATTGCCTTACGAATATTGATATCGTGTGAAAGCATGTCATCAGTTAAAGTATTACGGACAGTCTTTTCATCCATATTGTACTCTTTTGCAAGCTCTTTAATTTCGTTATCAATCTCTTCTTTTGAGGCTTTAATAGCTTCTTTTTCAACGATTGCTTCAAGAACTAGGTTAGTCTTAACTCTTTCTTCTGCATCCTTGCTAAACTGTGAACGCAATTGTTCTTCAGTAGTCCCAGTTAATTTATAATAAGTTTCTGGATTAATGCCTTGACGTTGCATATTACCTAAATATTGATTCATTTGAGTATTAACATCTTCTTGAATCATCGTATCAGGTATTTCTTTAATTGTTGCATTGTTAACTGCTACTTCAATTGCGGCTTGCTCAATCGCTGATTTAGCTTCTTCTTCTTTTTTAGTTTTTAAATCTTTCTTGATTTTTTCTTTTAATTCATCAAGCGTTTCAACAGAATCATCAATATCTTTAGCAAATTCATCGTCTAATTTAGGAAGTTGCTTTGATTTAACTTCATGAATCTTTGTAGCAAAATGTGCTTCCTTACCAGCTAAATCTTTTGCACCATAGTCTTCTGGGAATGTTACTACAACGTCTACATCATCACCAGCTTTATGACCAATTAGTTGATCTTCAAAGCCAGGAATAAAGGTATTTGAGCCAAGTTCAAGAGCATAATCATTAGCTGTTCCTCCATCAAAGGCCGTGCCATCTACTGTACCCTTATAATCAATAGTTACAGTGTCACCTTTAGCAGAAGCATCTTTCTTAAGCACAAGTTCAGCATTCTTCTGGCGATCTTGCTCAAGTTCATTGTCAATATCCTTAGCATATACCCGAGTATTTTGTTTAGGAACTTCAATACCCTTGTAGTCACCTAATTCAACTTCAGGCTTAACATTGACAAGTGCTTTTACACTCCAGTCCTTACCCTTTTCCATTGAAACAGGAATAATTTGTGGTTGCCCTACAGCTTCAATACCAGCCTCTTTAACTGCAGTAGCATATGCAGTTGGAAGAACCATATTTAATGCATCTTCATATAATGCTTCTTCACCATAATATTGATTAAAAATTACTCGAGAAACATGTCCCTTTCTAAAACCAGGAACACGTAAATTATTTTTTACTCGCTTAAAAGCTGAGTCTAACCCACGCTTAACTTCAGCTTGGGGAATATCAAAAGTAAGTTCACCGTTATTTTCACCGGTTTTATTCCAATTTACAGACATTAATTAAATACCTCCAATGTCAAGTATCACTTCATCGTACATACTAAATTATCTTACATTAAACGATTGAAAAAAACAAATTTAGGCAAAAAAAGATGTACTTCTATGAAGAAGTACATCTTTTTAAACTGTCCTTTTATGAACTAGTCAAGGATTTCAGTAACCTGACCAGCACCAACAGTACGACCACCTTCACGGATAGTAAACTTAGTACCCTTTTCAATGGCTGCTGGTTTAATTAAGGTAACAGTAAATTCTGTGTTATCGCCAGGCATAACCATTTCAGTACCTTCTGGCAATTCGATTTCACCAGTAATATCAGTAGTGTGGAAATAGAATTGAGGACGGTAGTCTGAGAAGAATGGAGTATGACGTCCACCTTCTTCCTTCTTCAGGACATAAACTTGACCCTTGAACTTGTTGTGGGTTTGAATTGAGCCAGGTGCAGCTAAAACTTGTCCACGGACAACTTGGTCACGGTCAATACCACGAAGCAATACACCAACGTTATCACCGGCTTCACCAGAATCTAAAGTCTTGTGGAACATTTCCAAACCAGTAACAACTGACTTGATAACTTTTTCTACTAAACCAACGATTTCAACTTCATCGCCGACCTTAACAGTACCACGGTCAATACGACCTGAAGCAACAGTACCACGACCAGTAATTGTAAATACATCTTCAACTGGCATTAAGAAAGGCTTATCAGTTTGACGTTCTGGAGTTGGAATGTATTCATCAACAGTATCCATTAACTTCATAATAACGTCTTGTTGTTCCTTGTCACCTTGTAAAGCTTTCAAAGCTGAACCACGGATAACTGGAATGTCGTCACCTGGGTAATCATATTCTGATAATAAGTCACGAACTTCCATTTCAACCAAGTCAATCAATTCTGGATCGTCAACTAAATCAGTCTTATTTAAGAAGACAACGATGTAGTTAACACCAACTTGACGAGCAAGCAAAATGTGTTCACGAGTTTGTGGCATTGGTCCATCAGTTGCAGCAACAACTAAAATGGCACCATCCATTTGAGCAGCACCAGTAATCATGTTCTTGATATAGTCGGCGTGTCCTGGAGCGTCCATGTGAGCATAGTGACGCTTTTCAGTTTCATACTCAACGTGAGCGGTATTGATAGTAATACCACGTTCTTTTTCTTCTGGTGCAGCATCGATTTCTGAATAATCTTCAGCTTTAGCCAAACCTTTTTCTGATAAAACTTTAGTAATAGCCGCTGTTAAAGTGGTCTTACCATGGTCAACGTGACCAATAGTACCAATGTTTACGTGTGGCTTCGTTCTAACGTAATGTTCTTTTTCTGCCATTAAAATGACCCTCCTGTAAATTTGCAAGAAGTCCGTTGAGATAATAACGGATAGTTCTCTGTTGAATATTGTACTACTTTCATGGGCAAATGCCTAGTATTTTAATGCATAGAGCCATGCCTAATGAAAACATCCTTTGCTATTATACTAAATGTTTTCAAAAAGTAAACCCCTTTGTTTAAATTATTTAGGCAAATTAAGTTCGATTGTTTCGAACAGCTTTTGATTACCCCTACCATCGTGGTTATCAATGTAAGAAGCAATATCGCTAGCGAAACTATCAGGCTCATCAACGTACTTATTTATCATAGGATAAAGACTACCTAAAATCAAGTTAACTTCAGCTAAAACTACTGGTAATTGACTTGGTCGATGATAATATTTTGCTCCTATACCCGATATTACTTCACGATATATTGGCTCATCTTTTAATAAATTAGTATCAGCTGGGATAAATTTCACTAAATCACCTAGAATGACTACGCTAATCTCATCTTTCAAGCCAAGCCGCACAAAATCTTCACAGAGTGCTATTCTTACTGCAAAGTTCAAAGTTGGATCAACTAACAAACTTTGTGCAAAAAACTTAAAATTAGCTAAGCTTAATTTAAATAATTGCTGATAATCATATTGCGTAGGCTGTTTTAGTTGCTTAAACTTAAGCATCAATTCTTGTTGTTCAGTTATGCTTACTGGTTCAACAGAAATAGCTAGTTCTCCTTTGGTCAAATTAGTTACTTCAAAAGCTTCAATAGCAAAATGATTAGCCTTTAAAATTTTGCTATATTCAGTAAAAATAGTTTTATCTGAAAAAAGATCCCCTTCTTCTTTAATCAAACTATATGCAGCATATTCCTGCTTATCTTTTAAATATAATTCACAAAGCATTAAAACTATTTCTTGACTTGAACCTTCACGTAGTGCTTCTTCTAAGTTTTGAATGGCTAGTGTCACATTGTTATCTAACTCATTTTTTCTTGCAAGTTGCAATAAATTTTTTTGACTTAATGTAGTCATGACTAATCTTTCTTAATAATTCGCTTGCCAGATTTATTTACATCAACTGAATGGTAATCGTTATTTTTGCCGTTGCGTTTTTGTAAAGCTCGGTGCCGATTCTGGTTAACTTCCATTACCACCGGTAAAACAACCGGTCGCCGATTAGTTTTTTTATATAAAAACTTCTCTAAATCATTGCGTACATCCTGTTTAATTTCAGTCCAATCAAACTTTTTATGTTCAAAATTATTTTTAATTGTACTTTTAATTAACTCAACACTATCCTGCATCAATTGTCGATTTGCTTTAATATAAACGAAACCTCTACTAGTAACTTGAGGTTGAGCTATGATTTTTTTCTTTCGACGATCAATAGTTACTACTGCAATAAAAATACCATCATCAGAAAGAACCTCCCGATCACGTAGCACAATATTACCTACATCTCCAATACCAGAGCCATCTATCATGATATCATCACCTGGAACCGGGTCAGTCAAATAAAATTTAGCTTGTTTAAAATCATAGTTTAAACAATCACCATTACGTGTAACTATTACATTTTCCTGACTTATCCCTGCTTTAACTGCTAAGTCTTTATGAGCTTCAAGTAAGCGATATTCACCAATAACTGGTATTACAAATTTAGGCTTGAGGATACTAATTAGCATTTGCAAATCGGTCCCTGTAGCGTGCCCACTCGTACTTTTAGCACGTCCTAATTCAATAACCCTTCCACCTGCTTGGTAAACCATATCGCTGGTTTGTGCCACTGTTGTTTCAACTGCATGAGAAGGAGTAGTTGCAATAAAAACGAGATCTCCAGGATGAATGGTAATCATCGTATGTCGCTTCTTGGCCATATTCTGTAATGAATTAAGGGGCTCGCCCATTTGACCTGTTTCAAGGATAACCACTTTATTTTCTGGTATTTCCTTTAAGTCTTTAACACGTATCAAAAGCTCCTTTGGCACTTTTAAATAGCCTAAGCCCATCGCTGTACGGACAATTTTGGCAACATCTCGGCCTGTTAACAAAACTTTTTTGCCAGTTCTATAAGCAGCATTTAATACTTCCTGTATACGAATCAAATTGGAAGCTTTGGCTGCAACAATCACCCTTCCCTTTGCATTACGGAAGACATTAGTCACATATTCGCCAATTTCTTGTTCCGAAACATTTGGTAAGGTGGCTTCAGCATTAGAAGAGTCACTTAACAAAGCCAAGACGTTTTTTTGTGAAATTTCTGCCAATCTATCTAAATCAGTTCGATAATTTGGTGCTGCAGATAAATCAAATTTAAAATCACCGGTATAAACTATTTCTCCCGCATTTGTATGAACATCAATTCCTAATGAATCTGGAATTGAATGCGTGGTGTGAAAGAAAGAAATATTAGAATTTTTAAATTCAATTTCTGTATCTGCATCAATCACATGAAAAAGGCTTGTCTTTAGACGCTTATTTTCACGTTTGACTTTTATTTTTGCTAATTCAATTGTGAGCTGCGAACCAAAAACCGGAATATCATACTTACGTAATATATATGGCAATGCCCCGATAGAATCAGCATGTCCATGTGTTAAAAAGATGCCAACTACCTGATCACTATACTGCTCAAAAAAATCAAGATCTGGGATAACCAAATCAATTCCAAACAAGGTACTATCAGGATATTTCAAACCAGCATCAAGAATATAAATTTCGTCATTTACTTGGACAGCAAACATATCTTTTCCTTGCTCACGTACGCCGCCCAAAATCATTATTTTAACTTGATCAGTCATCATATTTCCTTTTCTATTGCTATTCAATTGTTATTTTATGGATCATTACGATCTCAACGTAAAAAAGTGTCTTTTTTCATTCTAGCATAAAAATTAATGATGAGAAAAATAAAAAGTCAGTTCCTAGTTCGAACTGACTTTTTATTTTATTAAATTAACGACGTAAACCAAGCTTCTTAATCAATTCACGGTAGCGATTAATATCATTATCTTGCAAATAACGAAGCAAGTTACGGCGATGACCAATCTTTTTCAATAAACCAACATATGAATGGTGGTCATGCGAATGATTGCGCATATGTTCAGTTAAATTGTTAATATCTGTTGTTAATATTGCAACTTGAACTTCTGTTGATCCAGTATCACCTTCATGAGTCGCAAACTTTTTAATAATTTCATCTTTTTCTGCTTTTGAAATTGCCATAATATTTCACCTTTCATTAAATAATTGCCGTTAACAACGTTAACCGTCAGGTGTGAGCGTGCAAACAGCGTTAACGGTTCACAACAATAGTATAATACAGATTATTTTTTTAAAAAGCAAGTATAAATTAGCTTGCATCTGCAATTATTCTTCAGTATAATTTACTAAGTGAATTTACGATTATTGGAGGTGAATTTTATGCCACAAATCAAGTCAGCTATTAAACGTGTTAAAACTCAAGACGCTACTAGAAAGCGCAATGCCGCTCAATTGAATCAATTAAGAACTGCTGTTAAGAAGTTCAAGGTTGCTCAAGCTGCTGGTGCTGAAAACGCCTCCGAATTACATGTTGCTGCTGCCCGTGCATTAGATAAGGCTGCTTCAAAGGGTCTTATTCATAAAAACAAGGCTAGTCGTGACAAGAGCCGCTTAGCTAAGTTAGCTAAATAAACTTGTATAACTAAAATAAAAAAGCAAGAATGAATTCATTCTTGCTTTTTTATATACTTAAAATAAATAATTTCAAAAAAACACTTTCCCGATATTGACCATTTTTATAATTGAAATCTAGCTCAATCGCCTGCTCAAGCAACTTTTCTATCTGAGTAACTGCAAATTTGTTACTAAGAGCCACCTTTACCCGATAGGGATGTACTCCTAGTGTTTTAACAATTTCCATTTCTGTTCTGCTTCGCTGCTGTAAAATTTTGACTACCAAAATTAATTCTAACTGATTTTCAAAAACAGCAAGTAGTTGGATTGGATTAGTTCCTTCACGCAACTGATTTTCTAATCGATCAATTGCTTCTTGATAATCATGTTTTAGTGCAGCTTCCAAAATTGCAAAAATATTTTGTGCCAAAGAAAGGTCAATATTTTTTTCAACTAATTCAGATGTAATTTTGCCATTATCTGCAACTAGCTTTAACTTATTAAAATTACTTAGTGCAGTATCTAAAACTTGATCACTTCGTTCAAGTAGCAATTGTAATGCTGATCTTGAAATTTCATAACCCTGGGTATTCATAATTGACTGAATTATTTTCCCAACTTCGTAACTTTTTACTGTGGTATCAACAACATTAAACTTATTTAAAACAGTTTTCGTTATTTTTTTACGTCGATCAAGTTTGTCATATGAAGCAACTAGCACAACAATATCATCTAGCTGCTCAATATTAGTAAAAATTTTTTGTAGTTGGTCCGTTTGCTTTTTTAATTTTTGTGGAACTTTAGCCTTTAAAAAAAATGGATTTTTCACCAAAATTACCTTTTTCTGACTAAATAGACTTGATTCAGTTAAATCAGCTATCAACAAATCTAGCCCATCAGTTTCGCAATCAATAGTTAGATAGTCAAAGCCAGAAAAAGCTTCTTCATGTGTAAATGAGGCAGCCAAATAATCATTTAAAAAGGCATCATTTCCCGTAATCAACGTTTGCGGATTATTCTTACTTGAATTTTTAAATAAAGAAAGTAAAGTCATCGCTACTCACCATTATCAAAACCTAAAATTTGGTATAAATCTAATTAATCATATCATAGTCTACTGTTGAAACCCATGCCTAATCTGTGATGAAATAAAGTATATATTCAAAATTAGAATTTAGCCAAGTTAATAAAATGGCAATATCGCTAACTTATTTTTACTTTAGGAAACGATTAAATTTAGGTTTAGTAAACTTACTATATGTCCAAGAAATCATGCCGCAATCCTGTGTTGAAACCCAGGGAATGCCTAATTTTTTAAGTGTAGCAATAGTTTCTACATGAGGATGTCCAAAGCGATTATTACGACCAGCTGAAATAAAAACAATTTCTGGCGCTAATTTATGTAAAAAATCAGGATTAGATGAAGTTTTACTACCATGATGACCTAATTTAAAATAATTAGCCTGTAAATTATATTTAGCCATCAACTTTTGTTCACCTTCTTGGTCTAAATCGCCGGTAAATAACCAGCTTTTATTTGCAACTTTGAAAAAAATTGATAAGCAATCTTTATTTTCACCTTGTCCCGGCTTAAAGGGATAAACGATATTAAATTTAATTTGTGGTTCCTTAATTTCTTGTCCCGCTAGTAATTGTACTAGCTGATTCAATTTTATGTGCTTTTCTATACGCTTTTTAAAAGAAGGATTAGCCATCAACCCTTGTGCAAAATATAATCTTTCGACTGGAATTTGACTCATAAGTGGTCCTAAATCTCCAATATGGTCAGTATCCTTATGCGTTACAAAAATGCCATTAAGTCTGCTAATTCCCTGAGCTTTTAAAAAGGGAAGCGTAATTTTATTGATTTGTGGTTGTACTTTTTGCTTACTAAAATTAAGCTTACCACCAGTATCTATCAGATAAGCTCTTCTAGGAAAAGGCGTTGTAATTAAAATGCTATCTCCTTGCCCAACATCAATAAAAGTTACTTGACCAGTTAATGGAAAATGAATCATTAAAAACAAGATCAGGTATAGCCACCCTATACTTTGAAAGAGCCACTTTCGTTGTGACCGATTAAAATAGGGCTCATTCTGATCAGCTAGTAAAATTACTGTTAAGCTAATTAGCAGTAGGCATTGCCACCAATTGATTTTACCAAAAGTTAATAGGCCAATTTTAGAAGCCGATAGGCTACCAATTTGTTGCTCTCCTAGCATTAAAATTTTTTCAAAAGCCGCACCCATGCTAGGTACAAGGTTAAAAGTTAGTAAATTTATAAAAGTAAGTGGCAGTATAATGTAGTTAAAATAAGGCACAATCAACAAATTGAAAATTACAGTTAATAGATTTAACTGGAAAAAGAAGAATAATAGCAAAGGGACTAAAAAGATATTTAATAATAATGACTGTTTAAAATTAGGTAGCTTATCTGTAATAGCTAAGCCCAAACTAAGTACATAACTTAAAAGAGCCCCAGCTTGCATCATTAAACGTGGATCAATTAATAAATGGATTAAGCATGTCAGCCCTAGTAAGTCTAATTTAGCAATTGGAAAGCGATGAAATTTAAGCATCTGACTTAAAAAATAAGATAAGCTGGCCCGAATAAAACCTGCTTGGTAATTACTAAAAAAAATTCCTCCTAATAAAAGTGGCACACAGCAAGCAAAAGTTTCAAATTCTGTTAATTTAAAATAGCAGCAGATTGTGCTAATAAGTATAGTATATATGCCTACATGTAACCCTGAAATACTCAAGATATGAATAACGCCAAGATCGCGATAATTGTCTAGAATCGACTGATTAGCTTGACTAGGATTTTCCCCTAGTATCAACTCACTACTAAAAAAGCACAGTAATTGTGGCATTTTTTTAAAATACGACTGTAAACAAAAGCGTAAATAATGTAAATAATTTATTATTCCAACTACTCTAGTTTTAATATGGCAACTCTTTAAATTAACCTGCTGCGTTACATTTTTTCCTAAGTAATATTTACGTAAATCGAATTGACCATAATTAGTTGCTTGATCAATTTTTTTAACTTCCCCATTAAGTTCAGTTAAAACTACTTGATACCCACGTTCCAGTTGCTTTTTTTGCATATCCGTAATAGTTGCTGTTACTAAAACTGGAGTTCCTTTTACCTTACCCACCCCAGTAAGCCAATTATCCTTTAAGCTTATTTGATCAGGATAAAGTTCAATTGAAGAACTACTAGTAAGGGAAAAAGTTGGATGGGGCCTGTTTAAAGTTACACTTACAGCTGCTAAAATCAAAAATAATGCTAATACATTTTTTAAAGCTGAATATTTTTTTAATAATAAATAAATAAAATATAATCCGAATAAACTACAAACAATTGTTTGTTCTATTTTGGAACACTGATATATTAAAAAACTCAAGTCAATAAATAAGAGCGCAGTAAGTAAAAAAAATCCTGGCTGTAACTGCTGCCTAAATTTCCAGTTGATTTTTGAGTGCTGCAAAAGTTTTATCTCCAATACCTGAAACTTGCTTTAAATCTTCAATTCTTTTAAAAAGACCATTTTTTTGACGATAAGCAAGTATTTGAGCTGCCTTTTTTTCACCAATCCCAGTTAGCTTTTGTAAATCCTGTTCGTTTGCAGTATTGATATTTACTTTCCCCGTAGCCGATTGATTAGAATTAGTAGCTGCTACTGCGGTCGCAGAGGTACTTGCTGCTTCACCTTGACTTGAATTAGCAGAAATAATTATTTCACTGATTTTGATTTTCTCACCTTTATATGGAATGTGAATCTTGTCTTGATCTTTTAAAATTAATGCTCGATTTACATTTTTTAGCTGGGCATTGCTTACAATTCCACCTGCTGCCGTTATTAGTTCCTGTAGTCTTGCACCATTTTTTAAAGTATAGACTCCTTGGTGCTTGATAGCACCTGAAATATCGCAAGTTATATCACTATTTTTTGCTACAAGCTGTGGCTTATCACCTTCATTTTTCTGCTGTTTTTGCTTAGTTGAAGTATTTTTTTGAACATGCGTTGGTTTAATGCCCAACTGGTCATCAACGGTTGGTGCATGATTTTCATATTTATTCCAAAATACAATAAAAATAAAAATCACTCCTATAATGACGTATTGCTTATGCTCAATGAGCCAATCCCTAATTTTTTCCCAATTCATATCCTTTTTTCCTCCTTAAGGTTATATACGAAAAAAAAGCTCAGAATTTTTTCTGAGCTTTTTTAATAATTATTTGTCAAATAGTTTATTGCATCATCGACTGTACGCACTGGAACTATTTTCATTTTAGTACCAATTTTTTGGGCAATTTTTTTAGCAACTACATAATTACTTTCAGATTGTTTGACTACCGAAGTATCCGTTGGAGCAAAAAACACTTCTGCTCCAGCTTTATCAGCAGCCACAACTTTTTTGTCTACTCCACCAATGACACCAACTTTACCATCAGGTGTAACTGTACCAGTACCCGCTATCTTATGTCCCTTAGCTAATTTACCTTGAGTAAAAATTTCATAACTTGTTAACGTAAACATTAAACCTGCCGATGGACCACCGATTTCACCAGCATCAATTTTAAGTTTAGGCTTGGTAGTTACTTTAATATGTTCAACTAACTGAATGCCAATTCCGGCCTTGCCAGTGCCTGCAACTTTAATAATTTTTCCGGAAAAAGTATAGTACTTTTGGTTTCGTAAAACTTTAATTTTAACTTTTGTACCAATCTTTTTCTTTTGAAAGTATGACATCATTTCTGCAGTTGAATGAAAGTTATAATGATCAGCGCCAAGAACTGTATCGCCAACCTTGAGTTTATTTTTAAAGCTAGAATTCTTTTGCACTTGCATCACATAGACGCCTTCATAATTTAACTTTGGCCTTAATCTAGCTCTTTTAGCAGCATAATAAATGGCATTCTGCTGACTAGTTTGCATATACCATTTTTGTAATTCTTGATATTGACTATTGGTAGCATTGCCTAATAGTTCATCTTTGGGTACTCTAGTAGCAAATTTTTGGGTGTAACTTAGCAGATATTCCAAAACTGATGCCGGTTGACTAGTTTCACTAACCGTAACCAAATAAAAATTTGGGGGTACTTTTTTTTGGCTTTTAATAAAGTGATTAGTGGCCACAGCCTCACCAGGCATTTCAATATAATAATTAGTTGGCCAACTTAAGCCAACAATTATTGCTAATATCGTTAGAATTAAAAGTAGCCATTCAAATGTAGTTTGCTTACTTTTTTTATTTTGTTGCTTCGTATTAGTCATTATTAATTGACCTCATTTTTTTCTTCAATTCCCGAGCAGCAGCTACTGGTAAAAATGATTCAACTTCTCCCTCAAACCGTGCAACTTCCTTAACGATACTTGAAGCAACAAAACTTTCTTGAGGTTGAGTAAATAATAAAATTGTCTCAATTTCTGGTGCCAGAACTTTATTCATGGCTGCAATTTGCTGTTCATATAAGAAATCCTCTGTATTCCGTACACCGCGAACAATTGCCGTCGCACCTAATTGCCGTGCAACATTGACTGTCAGTTGGTCGGGTCTTTTGATAACTTGAACGTTGGCTAAATTACTTACTGCATCTTCAACCAAATTTACTCGTTCATCAGGTGAAAAAAGACAATGCTTAGCAGTATTAGTCATTATTAATACATCTACTTGATCGAATAACTTAGCTGCCTGCTTAATTATTCCAACGTGTCCGTTAGTAACTGGATCAAAACTGCCAGGAAAGAGTGCTTTGGTCATTATTTTTCCTTTCGATAAAAGCTAACTATCGTTCGTCCTAGGTGATGTTGTTTTTCCAAACTAAAGCCACTAACTTCACCTAAATTACTTCCTTCATCTGTTTCTGCTACAACAATCGCTTGTTCAGCTAGCAAATCTAATCTAACCATTTTTTGCATATCGGTACTGATTTGCTGCTTAGCATAGGGGGGATCCAAGAAGACCAAATTAAATTTTTGCCCTTTAGTAGAAAATTGCTTAAGTGCTAAATTACTTGACATTTTATATACATCAAATCGGTTTTCCTCACCAGTCAAGGCGACATTTTTCCGAATTATCGCGACTGCTTGATAGTTAATATCGACAATAGTTGCGTGACTATAGCCACGTGAGACTGCTTCTATTGCTAATGCGCCGCTACCGCCATATAAATCCAATACTTGCCCACCAGTAAAAAATTGGCCTAAACTGTTAAATAACGATTCTTTGACTTTATCACTTGTAGGCCTAGTTTTTTGACTCTTCAAAGTAAATAAATTTCGTTTTGCAAATTTACCAGAAATAATTCTCATCGTTAATTTTCCATATCTTTATTTTTTTCTAACTCTTCTCCAGCAGTCTTAGCCATTTCGCTTATTTGTTGTTCAATGTGCTTACTGTCTAGATTAATGTTATCTGCCATAGTTTTTTCAATACAATTGATAAAATCCTGAGCCTCTAATATTGTAATTATCTTTTCCACATCATTTTGATTGACATATAGAATACAATAGCGCAATTTATTTGAAGAATAAACAATATCACCGAAACGACGTAACTTATATTGATTACTTATGGAATTAAGATAAACAATTAGTCCTTGTCTCGAAGTTAACTGGGTATTAGCCAGGTCTTGATTAACACTCATCTATTATCCATTTCCCTTCTTATCTTTTCGTTAGCAGCTATATTAAGAGCAAGTCCTATTGCCGTAGATAAAACAATTAAGGACGACCCCCCATATGAAATAAATGGCAACGTAACTCCTGTAATTGGTAATAGTCCAATAACTGCACCAACATTAAATAATGTTTCAGTAAATATAATTGTAGTAATGCCAAAACAAACTAGTGCATTAAATTGTGACTTAGCCTTTATTCCAACTTCCATAATCCGCCACATTAAATAAAATAATATGCCCAACACTACCAAAGCACCAATAACACCTAGTTCTTCAGTTATAATAGATAAAATAAAGTCAGTATATGGTTCCGGTAAATAGCCTCTTTTCTGCATACTATTACCTAGACCAACACCAAACAAGCCACCATTGTGAATAGCATAATAGGAATTAACCAATTGAGCGCCACCCTTTTGCTCAAGTTCAAATGGATGCATAAAAGACATTAGTCGTTGATATTGATAATTATCTTGTAAGAATTTAGGATTCCAATGAATAATTAAAAAAACTAGTAAAGTAACAGTTGCAGCAATACTAAATAAAAAAATCAACGCATTTTTAACCGGGATTCCTGATAAAGAGAACATAACAATGACTATCATTGCTAAAATTGCCGTACCGCCTAAATCCGGTTCAATAACTACTAAAAACATCATAAATGCAGCTAAAATTGCAGGTCGATATAAGTTTTCAACAATATTACCCTTACTAAAACTGCCATCGTGTCGATCTAAAAAATAAGCCAAATAAATGACCAAGGCTAGTTTTGCAATTTCTAGTGGCTGTATTTTGATTACTTTTAGATCAATCCAGCCAACTGCGCCATTAACGGCAGCGTCAGAACCTTTAATAATCTTTAAAGCAATTAAATATAGTAATAAAATCAAGCTGATTTCTAAAAAGCAAATAACAAATTTGCGCTCTTTAAAAATTTCCAATTTTAAAAAGAAACTTAAGCTAGCAAAAACAAAAATAGCAATTATGGCATACCAAGCCTGCCGTATACCATAAAAACTTGGCTTAAAACCATTAACTAACATAATGTTTGAACTAGCAGAATATACCATAATTATTCCAAAAATAACTAGCAATAAATATGGTACCAAAATTGAAAAATCAAGATGATGTAATTTTTGGCGCACAAGTAGACCTCCTATTAAGTAAGTTGTCTCTGTAATTATAAAACAAAAAAGACACCACTTCATTAGTGAGTGCCTTTAATATTGTTACTTAATTACGATTACGCTTTTTATCAGCCTTTTGTCGTTCAGAAGTATTTAAAATCTTTTTACGAAGACGAATAGATTCTGGAGTTACTTCACAATATTCATCATCATTTAAAAATTCAATTGCTTCTTCTAAAGTCATATTCTTCGGTGTTCTAATTGCAGCCGCATGGTCCTTACCAGCTGCCCGCGTGTTAGTTAAATTCTTACCCTTAATAACGTTAACTGCAATGTCGCGATCACGTGAAGACTGACCAACAATCATTCCTTCATAGACTTCAACACCCGCGCCAATAAATAACTCACCACGTTGTTCAACGGTTTGTAAAGAATATGTAGTTGACTTACCTTGACTGATTGAAACTAAAGCGCCATTTTTACGTCCAGGTTCCCAATTCTTTACCACAGGCTTATATGAATCAAAGCTGTGGTTCATAATGCCATAACCACCTGTTTGCGACATGAATTCGTTGTTATAGCCGATTAATCCGCGCGATGGAACCAAGAAATCTAAACGAGTTTGGTTATTGCCGGTTGAAGCCATATTCTTCATTTCACCTTTTCTTTGGGAAAGAGAATCGATTACCGAACCAACATATTCATCAGGAGTATCAACTTGAACTGCTTCAAATGGCTCACACATCGTACCATCAATTTCACGGTAAATAACCTTTGGCCGAGATAATTGTAATTCGAAGCCTTCACGACGTAGCTCTTCAACTAAAATGGAAAGGTGTAATTCCCCACGTCCAGAAACAGTCCAGGCATTAATTTGATCTGTAGGCTCAACTTTCAATGAAACATCAGTCCGCGTCTGTTTAATTAAGCGATCTTCTAATTTCTTTGGGGTAACTTTATCACCTTCACGTCCAGCAAAAGGTGAATCACTAGCAACAAAATCCATTTGTAAGGTTGGTGGATCAATTTTAAGAAATGGCAGTGCTTCAGGTTCTTCAGCTGAAGCAATCGTTTCTCCAACAAAAATATCATTAATGCCACTAATTGCAATAATGTCACCAGCTTTGGCTTCAGTTATTTCATTACGCTTAAGCCCAAAGAAACCAAATAATTTGGTAACACGAAAATTCTGACTTGAACCATCGCGCTTCATAACTGTGATATTATCGCCTACCTTAACTTGACCGCGGTAGATACGACCAACGCCTATTCGGCCTACATAATCATCCCAATCAAGCATTGTAATCTGGAATTGTAATGGCTCATCAACATTATCAATAGGAGCTGGGATTGTCTTAATGATGGTTTCAAAAATTGGATCCATCGTTTCTTTTTGGGTTGAAAGATCTTCATCATAAGAAGAAGTACCATTTAAAGCTGAGGCATAAACAACTGGAAAGTCTAATTGCTCATCGTTAGCACCGAGTTCGATAAATAATTCAAGTACTTCATCTAATACCTCTTTCGGACGAGCTCCTGGACGATCAATTTTATTGATAACAACGACAGGTTTAACACCAGCTTCTAGTGCCTTCTTCAGAACGAAACGAGTTTGCGGCATTGTGCCTTCATATGCATCAACTAAAAGTAAGGCACCATCAACCATATGCATAATTCGCTCAACTTCACCACCAAAATCAGCATGTCCTGGTGTATCTAAAATATTAATGGTAGTGTCACCAAATTTTACCGCAGTATTCTTAGATAAAATAGTAATACCACGCTCACGTTCAATATCATTTGAATCCATTGCTCGGTCTTCTATAGTCATGTGTTCAGACAGAGTATCGGATTGCTTCAACAATTGATTAACTAAAGTAGTTTTACCATGGTCAACGTGAGCTATAATGGCTATATTTCTAATATCGTTTCTTCTTTTTTCTGACAAAAGTATTCCTCCTCCACTCCTCAATAAAAAAACTGTGACGTGGTCACAGTTTCGGCGGCACGTCAAAAACATGCTAATCGAAGTGTTTCATATCTGTATATTTACGCTCATTGATTTTAACACCTAACTATAACAACGGTCAACGTTTATCCCTCTTTTTCAAATCAAAAATTTAGTATAGAATAAAAACAGGACAAATTAGCCTAACCTATGTTAAAAATATAGATGTATAAATTTTTGTGAAAGAGTGAATGTAATTGATTTTAATGAAAGACATAACCCGTGATGGCAATCCAGTGTTACGAAAAGTAGCTGAACCTTTATCCTTCCCTTTAAGTGATCACTATAAAAAATTAGCCAACAGAATGATGGAATATTTGATTAATTCTCAAGATCCCAAAATTGCTCAAAAACACCAATTACGTGCTGGTGTTGGTTTAGCTGCACCACAAGTAGGAGAAAGTGTGCAAATGGCCGCTTTACTTGTACCCAATAATGAGGGCGAAATAGTTTTTAAAGACACATTTGTTAATCCGGAAATTTTATCTGAATCTGTTCAACAGGCTTGTTTAAGTGAAGGGGAAGGCTGCTTAAGCGTTGATGAAGTAATTGATGGCTATGTGCCTCGTCCTGACAAACTAAAAATAAAATATTACACAGTTGATGGAACTGAAAAAATAATTAATTTAAAAGATTACCCTGCAATTGTTGCTTCTCATGAAATTGAACATTTACGCGGACATTTATTTTATGATCGAATTAATAAACAAGACCCATTTAAACTAGCTGACGATACTGTCATTGTTTACTAATTAAAGCCGCCAATACTAAGATCTTAGCCTCACAGACTCTAAGTTTTATACTTGTATCAGGCGGCTTTTTTAATTAATCCTGATAACTTGTTTCTATACTTGAAATAACAATTATGGTAGAATCTTACTAGCTGTTAGATACCTTGAGTATCTACATTCAGAACGTTTTTTAAAAAATATTAAGGAGAATACAAATATGATCTACAAAGTTTTGTATCAAAAAGACAAGGTTGTCAATCCTCGACGTGAAACAACCCAAACTCTTTATTTAGAGGCAGAAAATATGGTTACGGCTAGAACAATGGTTGAAGACAATACCCCCTATAATATCGAACTCATCCAAGAATTAGCCGGCAATTCACTGCAATACGAAAAAGAACACGCTGATTTTAAATTAACATCTTTTGAAAGTAAGAAGTAATTTAAGTGCGTATTAAAAATAATGAAGTTGCTATCGTAGCAATCGGGGGGTTGCACGAAATTGGCAAGAATATGTATTGTGTTCAATACCAAGATGAAATCGTCATTATGGATTGTGGTATTAAATTCCCTGAAGATGATTTACTTGGTATTAATTATGTTATTTCCGACTATTCCTATCTAATCAAAAATCGAAAAAAAATCAAAGCACTGGTTGTAAGTCACGGACATGAAGATCATATCGGAGGAATACCTTTTTTACTTGAAAAAATACCCGAAATTCCTGTTTATGCTACCCCATTTGCTCTTGCTTTAATCAAAGGTAAATTAGAAGAGCACGGAATCTTACGAACAACAGAATTGCATGAAGAACATGAAGATACTATATTAAAATTCAAAAAATTGTCCGTTAGCTTTTTTAGAACTACTCACTCAATTCCAGATACGTTGGGAATTGCCGTGCACACTCCATTAGGTGCGGTTATTTTTACAGGTGATTTTAAATTTGATTTAACTCCTGTTATGAACCAGCCAGCACCTAATTTTCAACAAATGGCTCAATTAGGTAATGAAGGAGTGCTAGCTTTATTATCAGATTCAACCAATGCCGAAGTAGCCCAATTTACTAAATCGGAACGGTTTGTAGCCAAATCATTGCATGACATTATTACAGGTATCCATGGCAGGATTATCTTCGCTACCTTTGCCTCTAATCTTTATCGCGTATCAACTGCAATCCAAGCAGCAATTGATACGGGACGTAAAGTAGCAATCTTTGGTCGAAGTATGGAGAATGGCGTACAAAATGGCATTGATTTAGGTTATCTTAGTGTTCCTGAAGGACTAATTGTTGATGCTAATGAAATTAATCATACTCCACCTGATGAAGTAATGATTTTATGTACTGGTTCCCAAGGTGAGCCATTAGCTGCCCTTTCTCGAATTGCAAATGGAACTCATAGACAAATAAGTCTGCAACCAGAAGACACTGTTATTTTTTCTTCAAACCCAATTCCTGGAAATACGCTTAGTGTTAACCACCTGATTAACAAATTAATGGAAGGTGGAGCTACTGTTATCCATGGACGAGTAAATAATGTACATACTTCTGGCCATGGTGGGCAAGAAGAATTAAAAATCATGGTTAGATTGACTAAGCCTAAATATATGATTCCAGTTCATGGTGAGTACCGCATGCAAGTAATTCATACCGAACTGGCACAAGCTGCCGGGATACCAGCAGACCACACTTTTGTTTTAGAGAACGGCGAAGTAATTTGTTTTGGACCAGAAGGTTCACGAATTGCTGGGCACATTCCTGCTGGAGATGTTTATGTCGATACATCCGGGACAGCTGATGTGGGAAATGTAGTGGTTCATGATCGCCAAGTTTTATCAGAAGATGGTCTAGTTGTTGTAGTTGCCACTGTTGACTATAAGCATAAACGAGTTTTAGCAGGACCTGATGTTTTAAGTCGTGGCTTTGTTTATATGCGTGAATCTACTGATTTAATCAGTCAAACACAAAAGCATATTTATCATATTCTTAAAACTGAAATGGATAAAACTGACAATCCCAAAGATAGTATTATTCGTAAGGCAATTGTTGATAATCTTGCTGATTTTTTATATTCAAAAACTAAAAGACGACCGATGATTTTACCAATGCTAGTTGAAAAGAAGTAAAGTTTCTGATTTTGCTTTAAAAATAAGGATTAATGAACAAAAAACTAAGATTACACCTGCTTGTTAATGAAACTGCCGGTAATGGACGAGCCAAAAAAATACTTTATCAATTGGTTTTACTCTTAATAAATGAAAATATTGATTTTGATATTAAGAAAAGTACCTATGCGGGACAAACAATCAAACTTGCTCAAGAATACGGTAGCAATATACATAATGAAGGTGAAGTACTAATAGTAATTGGTGGTGATGGGTCACTTAATGAGGCGCTTAATGGAATTAAACGCTCAAGCAATCCCGAGACCCCCTTTGCTTATTTACCTGCTGGAACTGGTAATGACTTTGCCCGAGCAGCTAAGTTATCTTCTGATCCAAAACTTTTGTTGCTACGCTTAAAGAAAAGCCTAATACCTGATAAAGTTGATTGTGGCTCATTTCAAATAGATGGTCATCTTAATCAACTTTATTATTTTGCCAATAGTTTTGGTATTGGTTTTGATGCATGTGTTAACCACTTAAGCAATATTTCCGAATTAAAAAAAATCTTGAATAAGTTAGATAAAGGTAAACTTGTCTATGGCCTAAATATTTTATTCGGCTTGCGTAAACAAGACACTTTTAATGTTGAAATTAAGAGTGGTCATCAACAATGGTATTATCAAAAAGCTTTTTTAGTTACTACAACTAACCATCCTTATTTAGGGGGTGGTATTCCCCTATTACCTAGTGCTCGAATTGACAATCATAAAATTGATACCGTAGTCGTTGAAAAATTTGGTCTAAATAAATTAGTCAAACTTTTTATTAACTTGTTAAAGGATGGTTCGCATATTCACGATCCCCAATTTCATTATATTGAAGCAGAAGAAATTACTGTCACTGTCAATAAAAAAGAGTTCGCACAGGTCGATGGTGAAGAAGTTAAGCTTAACTCTTTTAAGCTAGAATTTGCCGTCAAGCAATTTAACTTGTTCAGGTATTAAAAAATATAAAAAGCAAGAAATTTTAAAGTTTCTTGCTTTTTTATTTAAATTATTTATTACTATTTCTTTTCAGGACTGGTTAATCCGAACTAGCTAGATACTTTAACAAAAGTACCGCCACCAAGTATAACTTGATAAAATAATACTACTTTATTGTTATCATAACTTCTTTTTTACCAAAATGAATTATATTCGTAGCACTTTCGTTATGATCGTCCTTATCATAATATGGTACATCATATACCTGATTAAAGATGCTGGCCCAGGTCATTTGTTGTCTCACTATGTTTTTAAAATCATGATTACAAATAAATTACACACTCCAGGAGCAGTACCAAGGTCTACCCCAAAATCATTACTAATAGCAATTATATCAACAATTAATTTTTGCCCACTCTTTAAAATCTTAGGTAATAATTGGCCATGTCTATTTAATTATAATAATTGCCCTAAGCCATACTTAATAATTTTTGTTTAACTTTAATCAATAAACAAAGACAACAACTTTTTTAGCTTGAAGCTAATCGAATTCTGTGCAAAAAAGCAATATTAGTTTTTTATACTTACAATTTATTACATGTATAAGAAATTAGGGTATTTTTATTAACAATTTAGTAATAGCACAAAACATATAACAACTACATAATTTTTTTATTGAATTAAATTATGCAAGCCATAATGTTTAAAAATATATTTGTATACTTTTTATTATTTTTCCATTACATAATCAGAAATATTTAATTGCTTTTCCGATTTCAAACCAGTTATATTATCATATAAATGAAGAAAAAGTTTAGTTCTGTCTTGATTAAATTCGATTGCAATATTCATATTTTTCCCTTTATACTCTTCTCCTATTGACTTTTTAGCTAGCATATATACTTGATTGGTCTCTTCTTTCGTTAGATTATTAATATTTTTAACTACTATTTTCTTCCCATTTAATTTTTCAGTTGCATCTTGCAAACTCCAAATAGCCTGATTTATTTCTGCTTGAGTTGGCTGTGACTCTTGGACAACCTTTTTTCCATTATCAACCGCATGTAAATATGTATTCTTTTCTAAGTAACTACCAAATTTATATGGATCGCTGTTTTTAATGTTTGTTTCTTTATCTAGCAACCTTTGGAGACTCTCTTTATCATCATTAGAAGCTAATGCCACAAAATTTTTAGCTTCATCTGCTGTATTTATTGCTTTTAATTTTGATCCATAAATATACTTATTATCATTAGCCTTAATAAAATCAGTTGAATTACTAAACAATCCTTCATTAGGTTTATCACTTAATCTATAAAATAATTCAGCTCGACTATCACTCGGTACCCATATATATAATAATTCATTCACCGGTCGTTCCTTATATTTTTGAACTATATTTGTGCTTTTTGGTTTACCATTAATATCGTAAACTATAGGATTTTTGCCTATCATTACAGTAGTATAATTACTATATGGTAACAATTGCTGACGTGTAGCAATTCTCACTTTATCTGTATAAAGATATTGATTTTTATTTTTTATACCATAGAATGCTGACGGAGTATTTCCATCTATTTCATAATAATTCATATCTAAAGCAAATGGTGCAGCTTCACGATCAATAGTCACTTTTTTACCTATTTTTATTTTTTGGCCAGTATTATTTCGATGACTATCAAAAACATCTAATCCACCCTTAGAATTAGGAGTTACATGCTCAACAGTGGCAGTTGTTTGATTTGTATACAAACTAGCACCATCAATTTTATCAACATTTGCCGCTTTGATATAGCCACCGTGACCAATGCTGTAATATTTTTGTCCTCTAATTGTCTTATATGGCAAGTAGAACCAATTCCATTTATCATCATGGAACGAGTAACGCTTTGTATCCGGATTAGTTATTGCTTTAACCTGATCAGCATACTTAACTGTCGCCCCTTTTTTAAGTAAGCCATTACTTCCCTGGTAAGAGTACAATTTTTGCCCTCTTTGATTATAAATGCGCGTGTTGTGGTTTAATGTTAAGGTACCGTCTGTTGCAATTTTATTTTTCGTTTGGTCAATTGTTTGTGCTGCATGAGCTTGATTAAGACTAGTGGTAATTACTGGCACAGTTGCCAAAGCAACTGCCGCTAAACTAACTATTAATTTTTTGCTTTTTTTCATTTTTTATACCTCATAATAAAAAAGAAATAATATATTTACTAAATTATAGTTTATACTTCAAAGTAATAAGTTTTCTACTATGCGACCAAACAAAAAAGTGAGTAAAAATAGCTACTCACTCTTCTTTTAATTTGCTAATAAGTCACCTGGATGCTTACCAATTAGAAGTACCGGTGTTTCTGATATATCATTATGCTTTAAATAACGTTTTAACTGTTTAATTGAAGTATCAGCTATTGGCTTATTCTTACCAGTTAACTCGCCAGCTAACGTTTGTGCTTGCTCTAATAAAGCCGAAGTAGGTTCGTTATTATCTTTAGCAATCATTACTTTTAGTTCAGCATTAATTAGTGGTTGTAAGTCCTTATTAAATAGGTTTTTGTTATAAATACCATTCACATAATTGGTATAACCTTTATATTTTCCATCCTTAGAAATCAAATCAACGGAAATACTGTTTTTAATGGTTGTCAGCTTTCTGACCTTAAATAGTGTATGATTCTTAACAAGCTTCTTTAATACCTTTCGGCTGTATGATTTACCACCCTTGGCTGTTGTATTCTTATATAATGCGCCTTTACCAGCATGAGGTAATACAAAAACATACCCAGCTTTAGCTAACTTCTTAGTCCAAGCTTTATTAGTTACACGCTTAGGCTTTCCTATTTGCGCAACTTGGGCCGTAGTATTATTTGTGGTAGCCAACAGTTGTCCCGTCGATACTATCGTTAAAACAACCAAGACTTTAACTATTTTTTTCATATGCTTTTCTCACTAGTACCATTGATGTGCTTGCCAAAATTGTTTAGCTTTTTCCCATGAACCATACCGATTTTTGACATATCTATCTGCAGTTTTTTCTTGATTTACTTTACTGTAATCTCCATTAAGGTAAGACTTAGTTAATTGAAAACGCCCATAGTACTGACCATTGACGGCTGTATAACTATAGGTTGATTCATTATAAGCAATCCATACTTTTGCTGATCTATTTGCACTACTTAAATTATCATAGTACTTACTTTTTATACTTGCTGGAACATTAGCATACGGATTACCAACAGGATTACGACCATAAGATCGTAAAAGATCATTGCCAAAATCTAAAATGGTATTGTCGTTAACTGTACCTTCACTATAATCAGCAGCATGTTCAACATTTTGTGGTAAGTAAATTGGTGTTCCACTAGGGATCGGTGTATCAGGATCAAGATTATTATTAAGTTGCTCAACTACTGATAACTCAAGATTATTGTTTTCAGCAATTTGTCTTAATGATTGATTATCTTTATTAGCAACCGGAGCTATATCATTCTTAGAAATCGAAGGCAATGCTGTCGACTCTGCTGACGCAGTACTAGTGGTCAGCATCATGGATGCTGGCACTGTTGCTAACATAATTGCAGAAGAACATACTTCCAAAATTTTTTTAAATTTCATTTTTACGCCTCATTTCTCAAAAAAGTAATTATAAATTACATATTATTTTTAATAACATTATAACACTTATTTTAATTTTGTGTATGTTTTTTAAATATATAACAACATAATTTTAACATAGTGCAGATTAGTCGAAGTATTACTAAAGCATAGAACCACAAGACTAAATTTGGCAATAAATAATTTTTTTTGAATTTATAATTGTATATAATAAAAAAAGGCATTATTAATGAAATACGAAAACAAATTGCACTTAATTCCAGAAGAAAACCGCCAACTTGCCAAAACTTATCTGACCAAGCTAGTATTTACAACTGCTGAGATGACTGATCTTAAAGGCTGGACTTATCAAAATCGTTTTTTTTGGCGTTACATCAACTGCAGTGTTAATTGGAGTTACATCAGTTGCCGTATTTACTGGAGTTAAATGTTTACCAAAAAGATACTCAACGTCTGAAGCCTTAATATACTTAAACTCAGCATCTTTATAGAATTCTGTTCCTTCATAAAACAATTCTGCTTTATTTAAGCTCGGAACCCAAATATACCGTAAACTCTTGACATCTGTCTCGTGACCTTCTGCAATAGTTGGAAAAGCACTATCACTATCCTGAATACCATGAATATTATATATTGGACTCTTCCTTATAATACGTACACTCGTAAAATTACTATATGGTAGGATAACTTGCCTTGGTATTGAGCTTTTCTTAATATCTGCCCTCAAAACGAATTGCTGCTTATTATTTTTTAAGCGAAATACTTCCATATATGAATTTGACAAACCAAGTATATCCATTGAACCAGCTAAACTAACCCTATCGGAGGTGCGGTCAATTACTATTTTGGAGTCCTTCTTAATATACTTATTAGTAAAATTCCCTTGCGAATTAATTATTCTAGCATTATTACTTCTGCCTACTCCAGATTCTGTTATCTTCGCTAGCCGAACAGTAGCATAATTTGTATACAACCTATAACTATCAATTTCTTGAACATTAGCAGCTTTTATATAACCACCATGGCCAATACTATAATATTCCTGTCCCTTGATTGTTTTATATGGTAAATAGAACCAGTCCTGAAAATTTTCTTTATGGAAGGAGTAACGCTTTGTATCCGAATTAGTTATTGCTTTAACCTGATCAGCATACTTAACTGTCGCCCCTTTTTTAAGTAAGCCATTACTCCCTGGTAAGAGTACAATTTTTGCCCTCTTTGATTATAAATGCGCGTGTTGTGGTTTAATGTTAAGGTACCGTCTGTTGCAATTTTATTTTGCGTTTGGTCAATTGTTTGTGCTGCCTGAACTTGATTAAGACTAGTGGTAATTACTGGAACGGCTGCCAAAGCAACTGCCGCTAAACTAACTATTAATTTTTTACTTTTTTTCCTTTTTTATACCTCATAATAAAAAAGGAATAATATATTTACTAAATTATAGTTTATACTTGAAAATAATAAATTTCTATTGCGCAAGCAAAAAAGGGTAAGTAATTTTAAAAATTGCTTACCCTTTAAATTAAGTTATGTTACTTGCTAAATCCAATTAGTGGTATCATTCAACCTTAAATTTATGTAGACCGAAACTCATATAATGTAATAACTGATTAAGGATTTCCGCTTTAAATACTGTGCCAGTAGTCATAATCGCATATTGACCCTCAGCATCAATTAATTTTTTACCAGTTTGCTTAAAGCCATTGCGTTCATAAAAATGAAGCCGTTTTACCCGTTGATTATAGTTTAGTGCCAGACTATTAATTGGTTCAATATCTAAAATAATATCTTTATTGTAATAATTCTTTCTTAGAGCCTGTAATACTTTCGTACCATAACCCTGACCATGCTTAGCTGAAATAATTGCTAAGTAAGCTAAATAAACCGCTGTTTCTCCTTCAACTAAAAAGATTAAACCAACAAATTCTGTTTCGTTGTAAATAGCTTGAAAACGAGCTTTTTTTCGCAAAGCCATAACTAGTAGTTGCCAAGTATGGAATCTTTCAGCTTCAGGAAAAGCTTTTACGTATAATTCTTTTACTTTTCGATATTCCTCAGTTTGCCACTTAATGTTTTTAAAATGTAAAATAATATCCTAACTTTCTATATTGTTAAATCTAGTCTCTAGGATACAGCATAACAAATATGACATTATTAGCCAAGTAAGCAAGAAATATTTAAGAAAAAAATTTTCTCAGTACATCTAAATTAAACTATGCCTTATTGCGAGATAGAGTCTTTAAGCCCGGTAAATTAATCATAACAATCAGACTAATAATATACAAAGCAGACAAAAAGCCCATTACAATGGTTAAATTATATCGATCCATCAAAATACCAATTACGACTGATGAAAAGCCACCAATTGCCCGACCAATATTAACAATAATATTATTAGCACTTGACCTAATTTCAGTTGGATACAATTGACTAATTACAGCGCCGTAACCACCAAACATTCCGTTAGAAAAGAAACCAACTACTGCCCCAATTAGCAGTAAAGTTAGCATATTAGTAGCTAAGCTGAGAGTATAAACCATAATAGCAGATCCAACTAAGAAAATGCCAAAAGCTCTTCTAGGACCAAAATAATCAAAAATAGAACCAAAAGTAAGCATACCAATGCTCATCCCAATAATTGTTGCAATCATCCATAAACTGGAATTAGCAACATTCAAATGTAATTGCTTTTGGACAATTGTTGGCAACCAATTCATTAAGCCAAAATAGCCAGCAATTTGTACTGTCATCATCAACATTAAGCCTAAACTTTGAAAAGTTAACTGCGGTGTAGCAAACATTTTTTTAAAGACATTTGATAGCAATGAACCTTTTTCTTTAGCCTTCGCTGTTAAAAATTGTTCACTCTCATGAAGATGCTTTCTAATAAAAATTGTTAGTACAACTGGCACAATTCCAACTAGAAATAGCATATGCCAGCCAGCGTTAGGAATAATCCAAGCGGCAATTAAAGCTGCTAAGACGGCACCAACTTGGCCACCAATGGCCGCAATCGAAGTCATTTTACCAATCTGAGCTTGCGGAAAAGTTTCTGCAATCAAAGCAATCCCCACACCATATTCGCCACCAGCACCAATACCGGCTAGAAAACGCAATGCATAGATTAAATAAATATTCTTGGCAAAAGCCATGCAAGCCGTAGCTACTGCAAAGATAATTACAGTATGACTAAAAGTCTTCACTCGCCCAATTTTATCACCAAGAATACCAAAAATAATACCACCAGCCAGCATACCTAAATTGGTCACTGATGAAATTAATCCAGCAGCACCACCAGATAAATGTAGGTCAGCAATCATTGAACTCATTGCAAAGGATAAAAAAAGCACATCCATATTTTCTAAAGCAAATCCGGATGAAGTAGACGCAATTGTCCACTTTTGATTTTTGCTTAGTACTCTAGTGTGCTGTTTAATAGTATTCATCATTTATTTCCTCCAAAACGAACGCTCTCTGTCATTCAATTATTTCATCAGAATTACATTCTACTCGTTTTTTCACTTTTTACAATAGGATAATATGACTATATTTCCTTCCAGAAGTATATTTACACTAAATAAGAAATTGCAACCTGTAAACGAGCAAGTTCACTAATTTTAGGTACTAAATCTTCTGAATCTACTTCAGTAAAAATAACACCAGTACTAGGATTAACTTCAAATCCTGCATCCCAAATCAAGTTGGCACAAGATTCAAACAATTCTTCATCACTAGCACTAGGGTCGAGTTTAAATAGACAACGACCATCATCAGTAACTTTTAATGCAGTTTCTTTCTTTTCAACAAAACAATATACCTCTTCCCCCAGTGCATCTCTTTGTGAAGTGGCAATTTCAATAGTGTTCTCATCAAATATCAATACATTAATATTACTAGCTAGCCAATTAATTATTTTTTGCTTTAATTCAGTACACACTTTTTTTGATTGCTTAGTCATTAATTACTCCTTATCAATTATTTTTTGCGCTTAATAGCAACATCTTGCATACCAATCATTGGGTCAATTTCTCCAGAATAGATTAATTCGGGCGTCAAAATATACGAAGTCTCGGAATTAGAGCTGACTACTGCTGCTTTTATCTTTGCTTTTTCCTTAAGACTTAACGTCTCTTCTCCATTTTTAGCCAGCTGTTTCTTAAGTTTCTTACATAATCCAGTTTGCCGATCATTTCCCGAATTAGTTAAAGCCATTGTGTAAGCATGCGGATCACCAATTAAGACTAAATTTTGGGCTGCCCTGGTCACTGCCGTATATAAAAGATTTCGTTTAAGCATTACATAATTTTGCATAGTTAAGCTCAAAATAACTAATGGAAATTCAGACCCCTGTGCCTTATGAATGGTAATTGCATAAGCTCTAGTTAAGTCAAACATATCTTTTTTGCTAAAACTGATTTCACGTCCATCAAAATCAGCAATCATACAATTTTTGGTACTAGTATTATCAATTGAGACTATTTTACCAATTTGCCCATTATAAATATCTTTTTCTGGATTATTCTGTAACTGTAAAATTCGATCACCAATTCGGAAAATTTCGTCATGAATTTCTAAAAATTTACTTTCTGTTTTGGTAGGGTTTACGATTGCCTGAATCACGTTATTCAAATTAATAACGCCCCCCTCACCTTGATACATTGCGCCCAAAACTTGTATATCATCTTGATCAAAATGATTTAAAGCTTTTTCAACAATTTGTTGCACAACGTGATCAACTTCATGTGTTGGACAAGAAATAAAAGAATAATTTTTAGTTTTTTTAAAAATAATTTGTGGGTTTTGCCCTTCATTTATGGCATGAGCCAAAGTAATAATACTTGAATCATCGCCTTGCCTATGAATTTGCTCTAAAACAGTAGTAGGAAAAACATCAGCTTTAATTAAATCACTAAATACATTTCCCGGTCCCACTGATGGCAATTGGTCTTTATCACCCACAAAAACAACATGTTTAGTTTGATCAATACTATTAACTAATTGCTTAAATAAAAACATATCAACCATTGACATTTCATCAATAATTAAAATTTCACCGTTAAGCTCATTCAAATCAGTTGCATCATTTTCACCGATTCCTAATCCCAGCAAACGATGAATTGTTTTAGCAGTTATGCCTGTTATTTCTTCCATTCTTTTAGCTGCTCGCCCTGTTGGGGCAGCTAACAAAAATGGTGGGTCACTACTATATAAAGTTGAAGCTGGAATTTCGGCTAATTTTTGTAAAGCTAACAAAATTCCATTAATAATGGTAGTTTTACCGGTTCCCGGACCACCAGTTAAAATTGATATCGGATTAGTTAAAGCATTCTTAATTGCCATTTTTTGAGTATCATCATATTCAATTTTTAACTGTTTTTCCGCTTTTTCAATTGCAGCTTGAACATCTTTTTCTTTAAACTGATCACTATTTTGCCGGTTAACTAAATTTTTCATTGCCAGAGCAATTTCGTTTTCCGTCTGAAAAATATTCTGTAAAGCTGCCTCATCACCAGAAACCACAACTTTTCCTTCATGCTGTAATTTATTAATGCAGTTGGCAATCGGATCAAATTGATCAAGCGCTAATAATTTGCTTGAACGCGTCAAAAGATCTGCTAATTTAATATAGGTATTGCCCTCTTTATTAACTTCATCAAGCATAATTTGAAAAACTGCGCCGCTAATTCTTTTAGGATCATCCCTAGCCATATTTAAATTAGTGCCCATGCGGTCAGCACTTTTAAAAGCATAGCCTGAAACATCTGCAATTGCTGCATAAGGGTCTGCCTTTAACTTATTAATTGTTTCGCCATGGTAAATTTGATATAAGCGATTAGCAACTTTTTTATTCAGTCCATACTGTGCTAATTTTAAAACAATTTCTGAATAGGAATCCATGGCGCTTACACCATTAAGCAAACTATCCTTCTGTTTTTTCGTCAAAGACAAGGTGGCAACTTTTTCTGGCTTATCCTTTAAAACCGATAATGCATTATCACCTAAAACGGAAACAATTTTTTCTGCGGCTTTTTTACCGATTCCAGGAAATTTACTAGAACTTAAAAAATTGATTAGACTATCTTTTTCATGTGGTAACGACTGCTGATAACTCTCACAGTTAAATTGTAGACCAAACTTATTATGAACAACTAGCTGACCATGAAAAAGATATGTACCACCCACTTGAATATCGCCAAAATTACCTGTAATTTTAATTTCTTTTCGATCATAATCAGGTAATTCACTAATTAGTGTTGCATCTAATATTTTAAATAAATTTTTATCATTTTCAAAAACGATACGCTTTACTTTTCCAGTGAATTCAGTCATTGTCTTTCTCCACATCACTAAGCATTTTTAAAATGGCATTATACTGTTTTTGAGCAGATTGATAAAATTGGTAATCTTCTTCTTTTGCCTGACTAAAATATTTTTCTGCTAAATCACGATTGCGTTCTAAAACAGTAATTCCAAGTAAAAAATTTATTTTTGCTCCCCTTTTAGTCGGACAAATTTTTTCATAGTTTGCTTGTGCCTCTGCTAATTGGCCTAAACTAAGCCAAATATCACCTAATAATTCGTAAACACGATCATCTAGCTGCTTAATTGTCAATGCGTATGCTAGAGCCTTCTGATGCTGGCCTACTTTCTGCATTACTAACGCTTTTTGATACAGTACCAAGTCATCATTAGGAATGTGGTTAAGTAATTCTAAGGCATGCTTAAAATCACCTTGCATGTAGTAGCCAACCGCTAAGTCGTAATCTAAATCTTGAGGATTTTGAACAAGCTTTTTAGCTTGTTCAAGCAATTGAACCGCTTGCTCAAAACTACCTTTTCCGATTAGAATGGTCGCTAACTTTAGATAATTATCTGTCTCAGTAGGAGCCGCATCAATTTTTGTAATTAAAGTATGAATCTGGTCTTTAGTTTGATTACTTTCACTAGCTAGACTACTTTTTTTATTTATCATAATGAATCTGTTTCCACCATTTTTCTTTCCAAAAAACTCGTTTCATTCCATACAATTAGTTTAAAATTAAAATGATTAGTTGTTTCCAAAATTGTTAAACTGGTATTATTTAATCCGCCGTTTTGGCGTAGATTATTTAAGGGATAGCCTAATAAGCCGCCTATAATTGCTCCTAATGCAGCTCCATGACTAACTGCAATGATTTTATCATCATGATCATATTTTTGTACGATTTCTTGGGCAAAATTTTTACCACGAGTAATTACGTCTAGATAATTCTCACCACCAATACTTTTACCATCATATTGATCTGGTCTTTGCCAAAGGTCATTTACCTGGGCAGGAAACTTTAAAGTAGCTTCTTCAAACTTTAGTCCTTCCAGTTTACCTAAATCAAATTCGCGTAAACGCTCATCTTTGTTAACTGGATGTGTGAATCCCATTGTTTGCTTTAGCCTAGTTGCAGTATCATAAGCTCTTTTTAACGGACTCGCATATATGGCAGCGAATTTTTCTTTTTGTAAATATTTTCCTAATTTTGTAATGTCAATTAAGCTTTGTGGTAAAAGTGGTGAATCCCCATGCGCTCCTTGAAATCGTTTAATATTATTCCACTCTGTTTTTCCATGTCGAATAAAATAAATTTGCATTAATAATTTTCTCTCCTTATTCTACTTTTAGTTTAGCATTTAATATGGTAAAGAAAAAATTTAATTCATCTACCCAGCTAACTTTATGTTTAGATTTAACAAGCAAAATTAAAAGCATCAAACTAGACTATAGTTTGATGCTTTTAAAATCAATATTTTTCTTTCTTAACTATCGTTAAACTAATTGTAACTTATCATTATTTTGGTATGCACAATCGATATTGCCGCCGCCCATACATTCTTCACCATCATACAAAACTAATGCTTGACCAGGAGTAACAGCTCGGGCTGGTTCATCAAAATAAACACTCGCTGTGTTTTCTTTTGCATGATACTCAACTGTCACACCTACATCAGCTTGGCGATAACGAAACTTTGCACTACAATGCTTTTTAAAATCTCGTTTAGGCTGTCCAGTAAAAAATGACATATCACTAGCTTCAAGTTTGGTGGCGTAAAGCAACTTACTATCATAGCCTTGTTCAACAATTAACTCATTATTTTTTAAGTCCTTACCTACCACAAACCAGGGGGCAGTTGATTCTTTAGTGGAACCAAGACCAAGACCAGATCGTTGACCAATTGTGTAATACATTAGTCCAGCATGTTCACCGACAACTTTACCTTTGGGCGTAACCATTTTACCTGCTTGTGCTGGTAAAAATTCACTTAGAAATTTGCGAAAGTTTCTTTCCCCTATGAAACAAATTCCCGTTGAATCTTTCTTTTTAGCAGTAGCTAACCCACTTTTAATAGCAATCTCACGAACTTGAGGCTTAGTCAAATTAGCTAAAGGAAAAATCACCTTACTAATTTGCGCTTGACTTAATTGACTTAAAAAATAGGTTTGATCCTTATTACCATCTTTGGGACGTACCATATGCGTAATTCCATTGACATCGGTCAATGTTTTTGCATAGTGGCCCATTGCAATATAATCAGCATCAAGCTTTAAAGCAAATTCCAAAAACGATTTGAATTTAATTTGACTATTACACATAATATCAGGATTAGGTGTGCGCCCCTTCTTATATTCATCTAAGAAATACTCAAAAACTCGATGCCAGTATTCTTTTTCAAAATTAATTGAATAATAAGGAATCCCAATCTGATCAGCAACCTTTTTAACATCTTCATAGTCTTCAGTTACTGTGCACACTCCCGCATCATCAGTGTCATCCCAATTTTTCATAAAAACACCGATAACATCGTAACCCTGCTCTTTAAGTAGTAGGGCTGAAACTGAGGAGTCTACACCTCCACTCATTCCTACTACAACTCGAGTCTTTTTTGTCAATTTCTATCAATCCTTTACTTCAACTAGAATTTTGCGCTCTATTAAATCTTTTAAAATATAATTTAAAAGCTCAACTGTTGCTATTAATTGTTTGTTTTTAAAAATATTTACTTTTTTTAAACCATTTCGATCAGTAATAACCATCGTAAAATGCGAAAAATCTTTATCAACTGTAATTTTTAGTTTAGTTGGCGCATTATAAGGTGAATCATTATACAGTGGGTGTTCATAACTATAATTACCCTTGGCAGTTTTAATAAATCCGACATCAATTAAAGCGTAAAGTTTCAAATCTGAACTAAGTGTATACTTACGATTATCACCATTAATTATAACTGTATTTGACATAATTTAACCTCACTTACTAATAATAAGTCAAAATAATTGTAAAAGCAATTAATTTTCATTCACTTGCAGTTTACTAGCAATTTTAACTAATTGCTTAGCAAAAGATCCAATTTCTTCATCCGTATTATATCGACCAAATGATATACGAATTGATTCCTCTACGCGGATAGAATCTGCCCCATAACAAGCAATTAAAACATGTGAAGGTTCAAGCGAACCTGCTGTACAAGCAGAACCGCCAGATACCGCAAAACCAGCCAAATCCAAACTTGTTTGTAAAAGAGTTGTTGAAACTCCATTTATTCGCAAATTCAAAACATGATGCGAACAATGTGCACCTGCTCCGCCATTTATTTGATATTTGATTTTTGCTTGATCAAGTTCAGCTAAAATCAAATGTTGAAAATGAGCATATTTTGCTTGTAATTTTATTTTATCAATTTGCTCAATTTCTTTAATTGCCTCGCCAAAACCGGCAATTGCGGGCACATTTTCTGTACCAGCCCGTCTTTTTAATTCCTGTTCGCCACCTAAAATAAGGGATGGTAACTTAATTTGGCTATTTTTAAATAAAAAGCCTAAAAACTTAGGACCATTAATTTTGTGAGCTGACGTAGATAATAAATCAATTTTCATTTTTTTAACATCAAGTTCAATGTTACCTAACCCCTGAACTGCATCAACATGAAAATATGCATTACTTTGAGCAACTAATGCTCCTATTTCCGTTAGAGGATTAATCGTGCCAACTTCATTATTAACTGCCATCACTGAAACAAGAATTGTATCTGGTGTTAGAGCATTTTTTAAATCTACTAGTGAAATTTGTCCATTATGATTTACATCCAGATAAGTTACTTCATATCCTTCACGCTCAAGTTTTTTTATCGGCTCAAGGACTGATGGATGCTCAATTTTAGTAGTAATAATTTTTTTACCAATTTTTTGCTTACTATAGGCTGTGCCAAAGATGGCCGTATTATTACTTTCAGAGCCACCAGATGTAAAAATTATTTCATTATCAGCTGCATTAATGACCTTAGCAATTTTAGTCCGAGCTTGGTCAACCGTATGTCTTGCCGCACGCCCTAGACCATATGTACTAGACGGATTGCCAAAATCGTTTTTCATTTCTTGCGTAATTTTAGCAATTACCGTTGGGGACATTGGTGTTGTTGCGGCATTATCAAGATATATATCCATTAATTAATTCATCTTTTCTATATATGCACAAATTATCTTAGCAGCCTTGGCACCGACTTTTTGAGCAAATTTATCAAAATCTTCATTTGCACTATCATCACCATTATCTGAAATAGCCCTAATTGCAATTAGTTTTTTCTGAAAATGGTATGCAACCTGTGCAAACGCGGCGCCTTCCATTTCAACGCCTAATGCACTAGTAAAATCTTGGTTAATTTTCTTTTTTTGCTCATTGGACCCAATAAATGAATCTCCAGTAACAATTAATCCTTTTTTGTATTGAATTCCTTGCTCTTGTAAAAAATCTGCAAATGCTGCCTGTTCCTTTGATTTTAAGTCAAACAATGCAGGTTCGCCAGGAATTTGTCCTTCGACATAATTACCAGCAAGTGTATTATGTGCATCATGGTAACTAAAAGAATCCGCTAAAAGTAAATCTCCCTTGCGAATACTTGATTGTAGCGAACCTGCAGTTCCTGTCATAAAAATCAAGTCAATATCAACCTTAGTTAATAAACTCGCTAAATTCATCGCAGCTTGTACTTTGCCAATACCACTTAATCCAATATAAATATCATTGTGCTTAACGCAAAAATGTTCGAATACGCTTGATCCGAACATTTCTTTGTTACCAGCATGAAAATATTTACGATAATATTTTGCCTCAATTTCCATTGGGACAATAATTGCTATTTTCATTTTTTCCTCACTTATTATAAATGAAACAATGCCAATAACACCAAAACAATTAATACCAAAACAATAAAAATTGCTAAGTTTAATTTGTTTTTTAGTTTAAGGGCCTTGTCTTCTTTTTTTAAATATTCTTGAGCATTATTACTCTGGCGTTGCTCTCTTTTTTGGTGTGAATTATTTACTCTTTTAGAATTGGATTGTGTTGACCGCATAAAGTCAGGATTAACATCAACAACCTCTTCATCATTATTAAAAGCAGACTTAACCGAATCAAAAATAATATTACTTTTTTGATTTTTAATTTTTTTTTGGTAATCAGATCGTTTTTCAGTCATATTATTCCTTAGCTTTGGCACCTGTTAAAAGCATATTTTCCCATACACTCATTGCATAAAGGGTTTTAATATCAACAATTTTGCCCTCAGCACTTAAATGCTTTAATTCTTCTAAGTTATACCAACGACTAGTTAAGAATTCATCAGCATCAAGTGGCTTTTTTTCAGGTAATTTTGTCAAAGTATCACAATAAAACAAGTACAATTTTTCATTGGTGAATCCAGGAGAAGAATAAAATTCAGTAATTTGTTCCCAATAATCAGCGCGATACCCACCTTCTTCGTTAAGCTCGCGTTTCATAGCATCAAGTGGACTAGCATCAGTTGCATCAATTAACCCAGCAGGTATTTCCAAAGTCAATTCCTTAATTGGTTCCCGCCATTGTTCTACTAAAAGCATCTCTTGCTTATCATTAACAGCAATTGTAGCAGCTGCAGGCTGATGTTTTACAACCTCTCTAGTAGTAACCTCACTGTTTGGTAATTTTACCGTTCTTACTGATAGGTCAACAATTCTACCAGAAAATATCTGTTTTGAAGAAATTTCAGTTTCTGTTAAATCCATCTATTCACTTTCCCTACACACTAGTTAAATAAACATTAACACATTGAAGACCATTTTTCCCCTGTGCCAGTTGATACTTAACTTTTTGCCCGACTTGAAGACGGCGATAGCCCTCTTCTTTAATAGCCGTATAAAAAACAAAATATGATTTGTGATTTTGATCATCTTCAATAAAACCAAAGCTACTATTTTGATCAAATTGTTTTACTGTACCTAGGCGCATTATTCTTCTAAGCCTTCTTGTATTAGTTCTGGATAATCATTTTTAACAATTTTGGCACAACGACCACAAATTATGCTCAATTCCTTATCTGCCCCGATATCTGTTCTAATCATGCGACATCTTGGACACACTTCACCTTCTGCATGTTCAACTACAAAGGAACCATTTGGTAACTTAAAAGCTTCTGCTGGAGCTGCGCTATCAGTGATTACTAATTTAGAAACAATTAGAATTTGTCTAAAATCTGCATCTAATTTATCAAGAACCGCTTTAGTTTCTCTAGTTGGATAAATAGTCACTGCCGCTTCAAATGATTTTCCAATCAGTTTGCTATTTCTAGCTTCTTCTAAAGCCTTCAAAACATCATCACGTAAATTCATGAAGACGCCCCAATTGTTAAGTAATTCTGCCCGATTATCATATTGCTCTATCTTAGGCATATCGGTTAATTGAATATGGTCTTCTTTTTCCTTTGTGAACGACCAAATTTCTTCCATAGTATGCGGTAGAATTGGGGTTAATAATTTAGCTAATTTAACAGTTGCATCATAAATAACTGTTTGCATCGAGCGTCTAGCATGACTATCCTTGCCCTCAATATATAAAACATCTTTTGCAAAATCTAAGTAAAAGGCCGATAAGTCGTTAGAAATAAAGGCAAAAATATGTTTATAAACTGTATTAAAATCATACTTGTTGTAACTAGCGAGACAATCTTGGACTAAGTCGTTTAAACGAACTTCAATATATTGGTCAATTGAATTCAAATCTTCATATGCAACTTTATTAGTATGTGGATCAAAATCGCTAGTATTAGCCAATAAATACCGGAAAGTATTACGTATTTTTCGATAACTTTCAGCTGTTTGACTTAAAATTGACTGAGAAACGGCAACATCAGAAGTAGCATCAACAGAAGCTACCCATAAGCGTATAATTTCGGCCCCCATTTTCTTAATGATATCACTTGGAGCAATAACATTACCCAGTGATTTAGACATCTTATGTCCTTGATCATCTAACACAAAACCTTGTGACAAGATACTACGATAAGGTGCTTTTTCAGTAGTTGCTACTGCAGTAATCAAACTCGAGTTAAACCAACCGCGGTATTGATCACTTCCTTCAAGATATAAATCAGCTGGAAAATGTAAGTTTGTTCTTTGGGTTAAAACAGCTCTATGCGAAGACCCCGAATCAAACCAAACATCTAATATATCTGTTTCTTTTCTAAATTCACCATTAGGTGAATGTTCAGAAGTGAAACCTGCAGGTAACAATTCCTTAACACTACGCTTATACCAGGCGTTGGACCCTTCTTTACTAAATATCTCAGCAATATGATTAATGGTTTCTGGTGTAACAATTGGCGTATCATCTTCAGCATAAAAAATTGGTAGTGGTACTCCCCAAGCGCGTTGCCGTGAAATTACCCAATCTCCGCGATCTTTAATCATATTATGCAAACGTAACTTACCCCATGATGGCATGAAATTAATCTGATCAATTTGAGCAAGAATTTGCTCGCGGCACTTATCAATTGAAGCAAACCATTGAGTAGTTGCTCGGTAAATTACTGGTTTTTTGGTACGCCAGTCATGAGGATAAGAGTGCGTAAAGTAGCTCAATTTTAACAAATTGCCTGACTTTTTTAATTTATCACTAACTAATTTATTAGCATCAGCATAGAATACGCCAACTAAATCTGCATCGGGCACTTCTTCAGTAAAACATCCTTTATTATCCATTGGACTAAAGACTGGTAAGCCATACTTTTGTGCAACATTATAATCATCTTCACCAAAGCCTGATGCAGTATGAACTAGTCCTGTACCATCTTCTGCGGTTACATGCATTGCATTCATCAGCAAAACATCTTGACCATATAATGGATGAGTAGCTAGCATTCGATCCATTTCTGAACCCTTTAAATGTTGCACAACTTGATAATCATGCCAACCTAGTGCTTCAGCCACAGACTCCAGTCGATCTGTCCCAATGACATAACGCTTATCGTTAACCTCTACAACTGAATAATCAAAAGCTGGGTTAACCGTAATTCCTTGATTAGCTGGAATTGTCCATGGTGTTGTTGTCCAGATTAAAAAGTAAGTATCAGTTGTATTTAAGATTCCCTTACCATCTTTAACTGGGAAAGAAATATAAATTGACGGTGATTCTACATCATGATATTCAACTTCTGCTTCAGCTAAAGTTGATTCACTGGAAGGTGACCAATAAACTGGTTTTTTACCCTTATAGATATAACCCTTCTGATACATTTCCCCAAACAAGCGAATCTCTTCAGCTTCATACTCAGGTTGCAAAGTAATGTAGGGATGGTCCCAATCAGCTAGAATACCTAATCGTTTAAAATCAGCCATCTGTTTTTTTACTTCTTTTTTGGCAAATTCTTCACAAAGCTGACGGTATTCAGCCCGACCTAGCTTTTCCCTTTTAATTCCCTTTTTTGCAAGTTGTTGTTCAATTGGTAACCCATGCGTATCCCAACCCGGAACAAAGGGAGCATAATATCCATTCATGTTCTTAAAGCGAACAATAATGTCTTTAGAAATTTTATTCAAAGCATGACCCATATGAATATTCCCGTTAGCAAAAGGAGGACCATCATGTAAATCAAAACTTGGCTTACCTTCGTTCAATTTAAGCCGTTGTTCATATAGCTTATCATCATCCCACTCTTGTTCCCATTGTGCTTCGCGAACAGGTAAATTGCCTCTCATTTTAAACTTAGTCTTACCTAGGTTAAGTGTATCTTTGACCTTCATTTCATATTCCTTTCTGTTAAAAAAACCTCGTCCTAAATTAGGGCGAGGTTTCATTCGTGGTACCACCTAAATTGAGCTTATTCAGCTCCACTTAAATTTTGCGTATCGTGCAAATCACGTAATAAACAAATTAGACAGCTGATCAACCTCTAAGCTTTTGTATTAGCCTTACACCATCGCTAATTCGCTGAATTTGCTTTTCGATTTTACTGTCAGTTTATTAGTTATTATCCTTATTATTATCGGAAAAAACAATATCCTTGTCTCTAGCATGCTTCATGCTGGTCGAATCTACAGCTTTAAATGAAATATTCGGACTATCGCCTTCAATTAGCTGCGAACTATGATGCGAATCATCAATATTCTCCTCAAAGTTTACTTCAATCCCTGCTTCATTGTCAACCTCATCGTCTTCATCAATCTCTTCATCTGCATCAGTTAAAGTTAAAGGTTCTGAACCATCTGGTGGATAAAAACGCTCAGTTGAAAAATAATGATCAAGTGCTTTTTGCCATTTTTCATCCGCTAAGTTTGCAATCGCCTTTTGTAAAAGCTCTTGAATGTAATTACGATAACCAGCTACTTCTTTTTTAACTCGTTCATAATCGAATTTAATAGTTTCAAGTTGTTGACGTTGATAATCTGCATCAATTAGAGCTTGGGCAGTTTTATTGTCAGCTACAATTGTTGCATCTGTAATGATCTTTTGTGCTTTTTCTTTAGCTTCAGTAATTATAGCTTGCTTTTTACTTTCAATTGCATGATATTCTGCAACCTGTTTTTTAAATTTATCGGCTTGTCCTTGTAATTGCACTATCTCATTTTTCAAGTCAGCAATCTGATCAAGTGCATCTCCATAATCATTAACAATGCGATCTAAAAAGCTATCAACTTCATGGCGATCGTAGCCACTAAGTCCTCGCTTTTTAAATTCTTGTTTATGGATATCCATTGGAGTTAATGGTTCTATTTGTATTTTTTTGCTTGCCAAAATTTCAGCACCACCTTATATTTACCTTTTTTAGTTTGCCCAATATCAGTAATCTGCAGACGCCCAAATTTCCTTAAACTAAGAACATCATCTCTTTGTAGCATAAGATTAGTTTCGGTAACTGTAAACCAGTTTAGCTTAACTAATTTGGCCGAAACAGCAGCTTTTATTTGTGACCGACTAAGCTTACTAATTGCTGATAAAAGCGCATCTAACCTTAAAGAAGCGACAATTACACTTGCCATCTTACTGTCATCGGCTGGAACTAATACCCTGGTCTGTGGTAGCTGCTTTATACTGACTTTTGTTTTACCAATATACTGCAACTCACTTTTGAAAAAGGGAAGTAACTTGTTATCTGCCATAAACTGCCAATTCCCATGGTTATCGGTAATAATGTCACCAAAAGTTTCAGTTTTTATGCCTGAATTAGCTAAACTACCAAGAATCATACTATGATTTAATTGAACAAATTTTTTAGGATAAACAATCTGACAAATACTTATTTGAAAAGCATCTAATGAATAACTTGCACCTTCAGACAAAAGAACACGCTTTTTTTCAGCAGCAGGATAGCCACCAAATTCTTGGAAAGAAATATCGCTACCAACCAAAATTTTTAAAACTGCCCTTTGCCCTGGATTTAGAAATTCTGACAAGACTGGTTGATTACTATAAAGAGCTTTTTTATAGTAATGAAGTAGTTTATCTACAAGTTTACTACTTTCAGTTTCCCCTAAAATTCCTTCTACATAGTGTTTTCGCTGATTAATATTTTCTAAAGTCAAATTATTTCACCGAGAATCCATATTTTTAAAATTTGCTAGCAAACATAGTAGGTATAATTATAACATAACTAACAAATAAAATTGTTATCAAATAAAAAACATTAAACTAAAAAAGTTCAATGCTTTATTGCTTGTTTTAAACTACATATTCTTAGTTGCAGAATACTTGAAAAAGACTAACCGAATAACTTTAATAATATATTTAATAGCCAATTAATCACATAACTTTGAATAAAGTATAATACTAAGACGCCAACTAAAAATGAAATATCAATTCCCGTTGTATTAGATAAACTTTCAATCGGACCTTTTCTAAAAAGATTGACATATGGATCAATTAAACGATTAAGAATTCTAGCGACTGCTGATTCATGTAGTCCTGGTATCCAACTTATGATTGCATCAATTACCATTAAAATACTATAAAGATAAATAAGATAGTCAAGAATACTGATAAGATTATAAATCATTACTGTCATCATTCTAAGTTATCTTTTTTATCAACTAATTCACTAATCTTGCCATCAGTGACAAATCTTGGTGGGGTTGCTAAAAAAATCTTATCTCCTACTCGTTGTATCTTACCATTTAAGGCATAGACCGTCCCCGTAATAAAATCTACAATTCTTTTAGCCGAAGCATCTTCCATTCGACTAAAATTAATAATTACGGCCTTATTATCTAACAAATTTTGTGCTACTTCTTTAGCATCAGAATATACTCGTGGCTCGTATAATACTATCTTACTTTTTTTGTGACCGCTTGCGCTAGAATTAATTGAGACAACATTATCATGGTAAACACCATTTGATGCACTATTATCATCAGGTCTTAATGTGTCTTCATATTCTTCATCATCTTGAATTTCATCATCGATATCAGTTACACCGAAAAATTTACCTAATTTGCTGAATGACATTTTTTACCTCCTATTAGTTTTCACCACGATGTCTAAAAAATGGGATATCATCAGTGTCATCGTCAAATGCACTTGTTTCAATTTGAGAAATACTATTCGGTTCATCATCAAATGAGTCTTCTCGGTTATTTTCTTCAATCGATGGTGTTACACGAGTTGATGTCTGCTCATCACTATTCAACCCCCATACACTAGTAGGGTCAACCATTACCTTATGCTTGGGTGCTGGTTGAACAGTAGGTTGATCCAATGAAGGGTCTGAATTCGTATTTTGCAAATTTTCATCAATAACCGTTTTTTCTTGACTATGATTATTGACCTTTGCTTTAGCTTGAACTTGATGACTACGGCCAGGAAGCTGCTTTGAAGCTTCTTCTTCAGCTTGAGAGCTAATTCCTGTAGCAATTACTGTTACTACTACTTCATCACCTAAGTTTGGATTGATTGAAGTACCAAAAATAATATTGACATCATCTCCAGCAGCTTTTGACACTATTTCTGAAGCATCCTGCGCTTCAAACAAAGTCAAATCTGGACCACCTGTAATATTAAGTAAAACTTGCTTTGCTCCATCAATGGAGACCTCAAGTAATGGTGAAGAAATGGCAAGCTTAGTAGCTTCGACTGTTCGATTTTCACCATTTGCACGACCTATTCCCATTAAGGCAGCGCCTTGATTAGCCATAACTGTCTTTACGTCGGCAAAATCTAAATTGACATAGTCAGTTGAGGTAATTAAATCAGATATACCTTGTACGCCTTGTTTTAATACATTATCTGCTTCTTTAAAGGCATCCATCATCGGTGTCTTCTTGTCAACCATTTCTAGTAACCGATTATTAGCAATGATTACTAGTGTATCAACGTACTGCTTTAATTGCGCAATTCCTTCTGTTGCATTTTTGGATCTCTTGGGACCCTCGAAAGTAAAAGGACGGGTAACAACGCCGACAGTTAAAGCTCCTGTTTCACGCGCAATTTTAGCTACTACAGGTGCGGCACCAGTTCCAGTTCCACCACCCATCCCAGCAGTAATGAAAATCATGTCTGCACCTTTAAGTGAATCTTCAATCGTCTGTTCACTTTCTTCAGCAGCCTTTTGTCCAACTTCTGGGTGTGATCCAGCACCTAAGCCTCTAGTTAACTTTGGTCCTAATTGAATTTTATTATCTGCTTTATTGCTATTAAGAGCTTGAACATCAGTATTGGCCGCAACAAAAGACACACCTTGTACGCCGTCATCGATCATTCGATTAACAGCATTACCACCAGCACCTCCAACACCAATTACTTTGATGACAGCATTTTTATTGTCGTCTGAATCGAATGTAAAATCCATCTAAATTAACCACCTTTAATCAAAGAACTTTTTAAAGAAATTCCTTATGCCTTTTTCATTGTTATGCATATTATTTTTCAGTTTGCTTTGCGAGTCTGTCTCTCGCTTAGACAGCTCACGTCTATTATATTCTTCTTTTACTTTTGTTTCATTAGCAGAAGTCGGTCTTTTTGATTTTTTTGTTACCATTTTTTCATTTTGATCAAGTATATCATTTCCGTATATTGAACTAGTAATCAAAAAATCAATATCTGACATTTTATATGCATAATTGACAATCCCGAAAGCTACAGAGTATACCGGATTACGCATCCCAATTTGATCCGGATAGTAAACACGTGCCTTAACATTCATTGCATTTGCAATAATTTCAGCATATCCCTGAAGTAAACTACTCCCACCGGTAATGATTACACCACCAGGTAATTTTAATGCATCATGTTGGGCCAAACCCTTTTTTATCCGGCCAATTATTTGCATTACGCGGGCATTAATTATTTTACTTAAGTAAACTTCGTCTACCATTTGTTGTCCATTTGAGCCAACACTATTAACAGCAAACTCATTTTTAACAGAAGCTAAAGCCGGATTAGCATAGCCGTAATCGAGCTTAATTTGATTTGCATCTTTCTTTGAAGTACTAAGGACTACAGAAATATCATCACTAATGTCACTGCCACCTTCATAGTCAACATTGGCATAGACAATTTGATTATTACGAATAACTGTTGCTGTAGTAACTCCACCACCTAAGTCAAGAATAATTGAGCCAAATTTTCGTTCGCTTTCTTGTAAAGCGACACTAGCGATTGCTAACGGGGTGGGAACAAAGAAATTATTTTGATAACCGGCTCTTTCAATTGCCTTCTTAATATTATGAAGTGGACTGGTTGGCGCAGTCAAGACGATTCCTTGTACTGCTAATGAATGAGCAATCATTTTTCGGGGATCATCAACAACATCTGTTCCATCTATGACAAAATGATTAGGAAAAAAAGCAATTGGTTCACGATCACTTTTTACACCAGATTTAATTGCAATGCTGATAACGCGCTTAACATCACTGTTGCCAACTTCTTGACCACTGTCACTCACATTAATTAAATCACTTGCTTTTTCTAACTGCAACATTCCAACTGGTATTCCAGTTACCACGCGATAAATGTGAGCGTTGGTCTTAGTAGCAATTTCTTTTAAAGCTTGTTTAATTGCGCTGGCTGTTTCATCAATATCTACTATATTACCATGCCGCATGCCCTTATTATTGACAGCAACTGCACCTATGACCTTACCTGCATCAGCAACAACAGCTTTTACTGCAGTAGTACCTATATCTAATCCCACTAAAAGATTTGTATCGTCCAAAAATTAAACCCCCCGTCGATGTTCTTTTAAAATTTTAACATAAAAGAAACATAAAATCAGCTTATGTTAAGCCATATATTCGCTTTTCATTTGCTGTAAGTGGGCGACTGAAAGCTCCCACTTCTAAATCTATTAAACTATTTTTTCCAACTTTATTTCTTATTTCATTATAATACTTTAATTTGCTTTTGAGTGTTGAAATATCGCCAATAACTACATTCCCATCTTTCATGACGAAAATCACCTGTGATTTACGACGCGTATTACCACTTAATAATTTTATTTGGCTTTGAAAACTATTTGGTAGACTATTAAATAATTTTAAATTATCTTCGAGTGAAACTTCGTGGTTATAATCAATAAAGACTGGCTTATTGTGGCTCACTCTATTCCAAGGAAGTAACTGCGATCCCAGTTTACCATTTGACAATATTTTACAATACCCTTTTTCTCTCTTTATATACCCAATAGTTTTAAATTCATTTATCTCCAACTGCAAGTGATTAAAATGCTCAACATATATATTGATAAATTTTATTTCATTATACTTATTAACTAACTTATGATTAATTTCTTTTTGCCTTAATAAACAATCGATTACCTTATCACTGCCTTTAATTGCGGAAGTGTTCACAATTTCCTTAATGGGAAGACTACTCTCACCTGTTACTGTGATACTGTTAACATTAGCCAACGGAGATATATAATAACCTAAGCCCAATAAGACTATTATCGAAACAATAATAATCAAACCCATTCGTTTGAATAGGGCCGACCTACGTTCACTATGCAACTTAGAAAGAGAAGCAGAGATTTTTACTTGATTGTTTCTCTTATTTTGATTAGATTGATAGTTTAAATATCGAGATAATTTTTCTTCAGGATCAATCTTTGTCACCTTTTTTTTAGTCAACAGTTTCACCTATTATTACTTAATAATCTCTTCCATAACTTTAATTATCTGATCTGAAGCATTCGGAACCCCTAATCGCTTAGAAGCAATACTCATTGCGTCAGCATATTTACTATCCAGTAAAATATGGTCAATTGACGAAATAAAATTGTTAGGATTCAAATCATTTTCGGCAATTACAGTAGCTGCACCTGCTTTTTCAAGATCAAGTGCATTTTTCATTTGATGATTATGTGTAACATTAGGACTAGGAATCAAAATTGCTGGGACACCTAAAGCAGTAAATTCAGCAATACTGGTTGCTCCAGAACGAGAAACAACGCAAGTCATCTTAGGTAACAAGGCTGGCATATCTTTTACATAAGATAAAATAGTAATATTATCATATTGAATACCAGCTAATTTATTTTTGATTTCTTCATAATAATACATTCCAGTAACCCAAATGATTTTATATGGCTTTTGGTTAAGTTTTTTTAGTGATTGCAGCATGATTTTATTAATTGTCAATGCCCCACGTGAACCACCAAAAACTAACACTGTGGGTATTTTAGAATCATATTTACTTATACTATTATTTGTGCTTGCAGACAATAATCTTAGTACTTGTTGTGATCGGGGATTCCCTGTTTTTATAAGTTTTTTCTTTTCACTAAACTGTTTAGCTGCATCATCAAATGTGTAACAAATTTTATCAACAAAATGACCTAAAAATTTATTAGCAACGCCAACTACTGAATTTGATTCATGAATCATTGTGGGAATTCCCATCTTAGCAGCAGAGTATACAATTGCTCCGCTTACATAACCACCTGTGCCAACTACTACATCAGGTTTAAATTCACTGATAATTTTTTTGGCATTTTTAGTTGCTTTAATAAACTTTTTAATAGTTGTAAAATTATTCAATAAGTGCTTACGACTAAAGCCCTGAATTTCTAATGTTTTAAAGTTAACCCCAGCTGCTGGAACTATATTTGCCTCTAATCCTTTTTCAGTACCTACAAATAAAATTTCATCATCCGTTGCCAAATTTCTTTCTTTTAGGCGTTCAATAATCGCCATAATTGGGTAAATATGGCCACCAGTTCCACCACCAGTAAATATAACTCTCATTTATTTTTCTTCAATTCCTTAATAAATTTAATAAAATAGTTTCCACGATCTTCAAAATTTTTAAATTGATCCCAAGAAGCACAAGCAGGCGAAAATAATAAAACATCTCCCGGAAGAGTTAAGTCATATGCTTTGGGTATAGCTTCTTGAAGCGTACTAGTAATTACAATTTCCCTAATATCTGCTTTTCTTGCTGCATCTGCTAATAAATACCTTGTTTCACCATAAAGGACAACAGCTCTAACGTGTTTTTTTAATAAAGGAATCAATGAATCGAAATTAAATCCGCGATCAAGTCCACCAGCAATCAAAACTTCAGGGGAATCAAAAGCGGGAATTGCAACAGAAGCAGCTTCAATATTAGTCGACTTTGAATCGTTGTAAATTCTACGCTCATTTAGTGTCATTACATATTGTAAACGATGTTTAGCACCTGTAAAGGTGGACAAGACTGCGCGAATGTCATCACTTCCAGCTCCCATCAAATGAGAAATGGCACTGGCAACCAGAGCATTTTGCTGGTTATGTATGCCTGGCAGTTTCATATCACTAGCTTTTATAAGCTTTTCTTTTTTAGTTTGTAAATAACCATCAGCAATAAAATAATCAGCTTCTTGATTGTTTTCAGAAAAAGTTTGGATTTGAGCTTGAGTTGTTTTTCTTTCTTCATTGAGAATATTAGGCTGGTCAAGATTAGCCAAAAAATAATGATTAGCTGTTTGCGTTCTAGTTACATTTAATTTTGCATCGACGTAGTTATTAAATGTTTTATGATAATCAAGGTGCACATTGTGATAAATATCAATAATTGCCGCTACTTCTGGATTGATATCAGTTACACCTAATAACTGAAAGCTTGACATTTCTACTATTAATAAATCTTGATTAGTAGCTTTCATTACTACTTCAGAGATAGGAGTACCAATATTGCCAACTGCGTAAGCGTGATGACCTAACTTAGTCATATGATGTTCCATAATTTCTTGCGTAAGCATAACAGTTGTAGTTTTACCATTTGAACCGGTTACACATACGTAAGGTGCTTCACTGACACTTAAAGCAATTTCTGGTTCAGTAATAATGGGCAGGCCTATTTCCTGTGCCTTTTTTACCATTGGGTTTTCATAAGGGATGCCTGGGTTCTTAACAAAATAATCAAAGTGTTCTTGACTCAATAATTCAACTGGATGTTTACCACCGATTACACGTACACCCTGCTGCACTAATTTTTGAGCATATTCATTTTTAGCCAAATCTGCCTGATCATTCAAAGTTAGCTTTGCACCAAGTTTAAGTAGCAATCTACTCACTGCAAAACCACTTTTTCCTAAACCTAAAACTAATATATTTTTATTTGCATACTTTGCAACTTTTTTCATGACACTATCCCCAAATTAATAAATATAGAATACTTCCGATTAAGCCAACCGTCCAAAACAAAAAGTCAACTTTCCACTCAGAAAATCCAATCATTTCAAAGTGATGATGAATAGGTGTCATTTTAAAAATTCGTTTGCCTGTAGTTTGATAAGAAATTACTTGCATAATGACACTAGCGGTTTCACAAACAAAGACAATACCAATTAGCAAGAGTGACCAAGGATGATGTAAAAATACACTTACAGCTGCAAGACCGCCTCCTAGTGCCAACGAACCTGCATCCCCCATAAAAATCTTTGCTGGTTTATGATTAAAAATAAAAAATGAGATTAACCCACCGATTATGCTCATACAAAAAATTAAAATAGAAAAATTCTTTTGCTTTAAAGCAATATAAGCATAGGTTGCATAGGCAATAATTGACAATCCAGTTGCTAAACCATCAAGTCCATCAGATAAATTGACAGCGTTTGAAAAGCCAACTAGCCAGAAAATAACAAAGGCCGTAAATACAACAACACTACTAATAGTTCCGATTAGTGGTAAGAAAAGTGCAAACTTAAAATTATCTTTCATTGCAATGCAGATAATCGCAATAGCAATAAAAATTTGAAAAACAAATTTTTGCCAAGCTTTCAATCCTAAATTGCGCTTATAAAATAATTTAATACCATCATCTAAAAAGCCGATAATTCCATACCCTAGTAGGCTAATTAGCAAAATATATATCAAATTATTCATTTTATTTTGCCATATCGAAACCCAAATAGTTGTAATAGTGGCTGCAATTACAAAAACAACACCGCCCATTGTGGGAGTACCAGATTTTTTTTGGTGCCACTTTGGACCTTCATCACGAATTTTTTGTCCTTCATGATGTGACGACATAAAAATAATCATCCACGGAAGAAAAATTCCGGTCAATACTAGTGAACTAACTAATGCGATAATGCTAATAATCAGCATAAATGCTACTCCTTTAATTTTACTTTAATTTTGCTTGATGGATCTATTACAGTATCTGGGGCAATGTTTTGCTTATAAACTATTCCAGACCCACTAATATTTATTTTGTTCGTAATCAATCTTGATAATTGATATAGATCATCCCTTTTCCAGCCCTTCAAATTAGGCATCTTAACATTACCTTCTGTCAGTACCATTAAATTGCTACCAGATACTCGTTGAGTTCCTTGTGAAAGAGCTTGTTTTGCTATTTTATTTTCTGTTCCTAAGATAATCAAATTAACGCCAGTTTGACGAGCTTTTGTCTTTGCCTCAGCAACAGTTAAATTTTGTAGATCAGGAATTTTTATTTTTATTGATTTGTCCACACTATTTTTTGACATTAAAATAACACGGTTCATCATTGGTTTAAATATCGAGGCCAATATAACTTCTGCGGGCTTGGACATTCGCTGTGGCTGTTTCATTGTGATATAAATACAATAGCGCGGATGCTTTGCTGGCGTAACACCAACAACTGAGAAGATATAGTTATTACTTCCCTTTAGATAGCCACCACCTTTTAGTCTTGCTATTTGTGCTGTACCTGTTTTTGCTGCAATACTTTCTTTATTGATGTGGTAAATAGATCCTGTACCAATTTTTTTATTTAATACGCGTTTCATATTGGACAAAACTACTTGAGCGGTTTCTTTTGAATAAATTGGTTCACCCACATTTTTAACTTGATAACCATCTATTACTTTACCAGCAGAGTTGGTCGTTTTTTCAATAAACTGTGGTTTAACCATTTGTCCATCATTGGCTAAACTACTAAATGCTTGCATCATCTGCATTACATTGACATTAACTCCTTGCCCAAAACTAGTAACAGCTTGATCGATTGGAGATTGAAAAGTTATAAATCCAGGCTGTTCGCCAGGTAAAGTGACATTAGTTTTTTTACCAATCCGAAATTTTTCCAAATAATTACGCCACGTCTTAGCTCCCATCTGTTGCTCAATATGAACAAATCCTGTATTACTAGAACGTGGAAATGCCTGTGAGTAGGGGATACTACCCCATCCTTGTGTTTGCCAATCATGGATAACTGATCCTGAAACGGTCACTGCGCCTGAATTGTAATACTGATTAGGATGATAATTGTGACTATTGACTGCAGCAGCTAGTGTCAACACTTTGAACACTGAGCCTGGCTCGAATGTATCTTGTACTAAAATATTACGATAAGAATGTGAAATTCCCTTTTTCGTTTGCGGGTTAAACGTCGGACGTTGCGAAGCTGCTAAAACTTTACCAGTTTTCATATCTTCTATCACTGCGGTCATCGATACAGGTTGATAATTTCTTTGGACATAGGATAAACGATTTTCCAAATAATTTTGTAATTGAGAATCAATTGTCAAATAAAGATTTTTACCATCAATAGGTGCCTTATATGTTTGAACACTATTAGGTATCTGATAATTAGCCGCATCAACTGAAGAAATTTGATATCCATCTTTTCCAGATAAAACATCATCAAACCACGCTTCAAGCCCCATTGTTCCAACCAAAGATTCTGACTTGGTCTTTTTGTCATATTTTGGAGTGGCAATTCCGATAATATGAGAAGCAAAATTTCCATTTAAATATAAGCGCGATTGCGTTTCAAAAAATTTAATACCAGGCAATTTCATCTGCTCAATTTCATCTTTTTGTTTCTTAGTTAAGCCAATACCAGCCGAGCCAAATTGAACTTGAAAAGCAGCATGCTTAGGTGAAAGATAATGTAGAATTTGCTTAGTCGACAAAGGAAGGACTTTTGCCAACTTTTGAGCAGTTTTTGTCTTATTAATTACGTATTCAGGCTTATTTTTATAATTGATTGAAGATTTATCTAAAATAGCGTAAATCGTATATAAGTGTGAGTCTTGAGCAACCGCTAAACCGTTACAATCATAGATAGTTCCTCTAGTTGCTTTTAAAATTTGATTACGCTTATATAATTGCTCTGTTTTTTGCGTTAAATCCTGGCTATTAACAGTTTTAGAGATACCTATATATAAAAATCTGCCTGTAAATACAAGAAAAACCAAAGCTACAGCCAGCTGAAAAAATCTGCCAACTATGATACGGTACCCGTGAGCTTTGGAATTGGGATTGTTTTTTTTATTGTCTTGTTCATTCATTAGTGTATAGTCCTAATGTTTTTATCAATTAAAATTAGTCCTTGGCTACGCGCAATTCGATTTATTCGCGAGCTTGAGGTTAGTTCTCCGAGTTCTTGATGTAAGTCACTAACCTCACTTTTTCCCCTGTCAACTGATCGTTGAATATTAGTTAATTCATGTTGTGCTGAAGTTACAGTAATACTGGCAGATACAAGAATCGTCATCATACTAATCGTAATTATAGTTCCTAAAAACAATATTATTTTTTCAAACCCACTCCAAGGAACGTACTGCTGCGTAATAGATTGGTGTTGTTGCTGTTTGGATTCAAGTTCTTCTTTGGGATCATATTCTATTTCCCTTGCTAAATTATCAGCCATTGTTATTTCCCTTTATTATAGTTTTTCCGCAATTCGCAACTTGGCACTGTGTGAGCGGTTATTATTTTTTAGCTCTTCAGAAGAAGCAGTTATTGGTTTGCGATTTACCAATTTAAGGATAGGTTTAATACTATCTGGAATCATTGGCATTCCACGCGGCACTTCAACTTCCGAATACTTCTTAAAGATATTTTTTACAATTTTGTCTTCATCAGACTGAAAAGTAATTACACTAATTCGACCACCTGGCTTAAGTAATTCTATTGCTTCTCCAAGTGATTTTTCTAATACTTCGAGTTCATGATTTACGGCAACTCGTAAAGCCTGAAAGGTCTTTTTAGCTGGATGCCCCCCAGTTCTTCTGGCAAATGCTGGAATTGCCGCCTTAATAATCTCAACCAATTCAAAAGTTGTTTCGATTGGCTTTTTTTGTCTATTCTCTATAATCTTTTTAGCAATTTGCCGTGAATATTTTTCATCACCAAATTTATACAGAATATCCGCTAATTCTTTTTGACTTGAAGTATTTATTAACTGGTAAGCATCCAGACTTTGGCTCTGATCCATTCTCATATCAAGTCGAGCATCAAATCTATACGAAAAGCCACGTCCCGCCTGATCAAATTGGGGTGAAGAAACTCCTAAATCATAATAAATGCCATCTATACCAGTTGCATAGCCTAACTGATTTATTTCTGATTTTAAATGACTAAAATTGTTATGTATTAGCTTTAGTTGTGGCTTACTACTAGATTTTAGTACATTGGCAAAATTAGCTTTTGCCATTTGAATCGCATACTCATCCTGATCAAAACCAACTAGTGTACCATTGCTTAACTTACTTAATAAATATTCTGCATGTCCGCCACCACCAAATGTTGCGTCTACATACAGACCATCATTCTTCAGTTTTAAATTATCAATTGTTTCGTGTAAAAGTACACTGGTGTGTTTAAATTCCATAATTATTTATAGTTCAATATCATCGAAATCTTCAGCAATGTCATCATAATTTTCATTAGCCTGCATACTAAATTCATCCCAACGTTCTTTTGACCAAATTTCTATTCGATCAGAAACGCCAATGATTACACATTCTTTAATCAAGGATGCATGTTTCTTTAAAGTTGTGGTCAGATTCACACGTCCTTGCTTATCGAATTCGCACTCCATTGCACCAGAATAAAATAGTCGCGTAAAACTACGAGCATTCCTTTTAGTCAATGGAAGGTGAGCTAATTTTGCTTCCATGACTGCCCACTCTTCTGTGGTATAACCAAAAATGCAACCTTCCATGCCGCGAGTGAAAATCATTTTATCACCAATTTGATTACGCAAACGAGCAGGTATTATTAACCGACCTTTGCTATCAAGATTATGGTGATATTCACCCATGAACATGACTTAGCCCCCTTCCAAAGAATAATTTACCACAATTCACCACTTCCTACCACTCTTTAGTTACAAAACATTAAATATTTATATTTTCTTTTAAAAAATAACAGAAGACCGAAATTATTTAAAATTTTCGGTCTTCTTAAAATACATTAAATTAGCATAAACATTAAGCCAATATACCAAAAAATTGTATTAACAGTTAAATAATCCCAAATTTCACGCATTATTTTATCTAGTGCTATATTCTTATTTTTTATTGCCTCAGCAATTGTCAAAATAATAACTAAAATGAAAAAAACGAAAAAACCATAAGGTAAAAATTCTGGTTTACTTTGCTTCAATGAAATTAAATGACAAGCACAGATAAGAAAGAAGGGTAAGATATCATATCCACGAAATTTAGCTCTTGGAAATAGTTTATTTAAAATAACAGCACAAACTAAACCTAGTAAGGGTAATCCAAATATTAAAAACATACTTTAGCCTCCTCAGTACTAAATCATATTTTAGCTTAACAACTGTTTGAAAAAAACTAATAAGTAGCATAAAATATTGTTCATGCAGGAGGTTAATCATGTCACGCAAACGTAAACAAAAAAAATCAGGTTTTCAAAAACTTACAATTGTTATGGCTTGGCTTATGGCAATTTTTACATTAGCTGCTATTGCAATGCCAATAGTTAGTGCATCAGGAATTTTTGAATAAAAAAAGTGGGAGCTCTTCCCACTTTTTTTATTATTGATAATTATTCAAATTAACCAAAAACGGATACTTAATTGCTAAACTACCCCAGATTTTGTATGTAAGACAAGCGAATAAAAATGACCACCCAATCGTTGTGGGCAAGCTCCATAATAAATCTAAAGCAGAAACATTTATTACCCCAGTAATTTTTAAAATTAGCCAACTATAAGCATTTACACCAACTACAGCAATAATTATTATTAGCATTCTTGCCCAAAAAACTTCTGGCAAAAAACGAGCTACTTTTTGTAAAAGCCAACATGTTGTAGGTAAAGCAACGGCATAAATTCCAATAATACCGTAAAAATAAATGTCACTGATTATTCCAGCCCCCAGTGCAAGCCAAATTTCATTTTTATTTGTATCGTCAAATAAAGCAATCAGCATTATTCCTATTGGTAATAACAAATTAGTGCTTGAACCAAGCGAAAAAAAATCGTGTAAATAAAGGGCTAAACTGGCATTAATAACTAAAGCAATATAGAGTGCAATCGCTAACACAAATCTCTGCAGAGAACGCATTAATCAGTCACCTTTCTTTTAATTACCGAAACCACTGTTGGATCATTTAATTCCCCAGCTGGTCTCAGTTTAAGTAAGTCAGATAATCCAAAAGAATCATGTGTCGTTGCGGCAATCGTACCAATTAATAATCCTTTAGGTGAATTGCCACCCATACCACTGGTATATACTTTAGTCCCGCGCTTTAACTTTTTCCCATCAACGGCTTGAGTAAAGGCTAAGCTTTTAGTTCCAATAACAGTAATAATACCATGTACTTTTTTGCCATTTACTGCTTTTGCTTCAACAGCAAATCGATTAGCCGACTTATCGGAGGTAGTGATTAGTTCTACTTTAGCACTAGCTGCACTAACTTCTACGATTCGTCCAATAACTCCTCCACCAGACATAACCGCCATATTTTTTTTCAAGCCAGAAGTTGTTCCTTTGTTTATGATAAGCAAATCGCTCCAACTATCTGGTGAGCGCGCAATGACTGAGGCCTCAATCGTATCAAAATCCGTCAATGATTCTTTCAGTTTCAGTGCTGATTTTAATTGCTTATTTTCAGTTTCAAGGCTAGAATTACGCGCTTCTGTCTGCTGCAATTCTGTTACTCGGCTCTTTAAATAATTATTTTCGTCTTGTGTTTGCAAAAGATTGTGCACATTACTTAATGTTCCCGAAATTAGACTAATTGGATAATCAACCAACCTTGTACCAACTGCCACTGCATCATTTCCAAAACTTTGAATAACTAGCGGCGTACTTCTTTTATTACGTAAACTAACACTAGCGCCGAGAATCGAAAAAATAATAATAATTACAATACATACTGATAATAGTTTTTTATTTTGTAGAAACTTTTTCATCTGGAATTGATCCCTAAAAAAGCCGGCAAAAAGAGCCGACTTTATATATTATTTGCGACTTCTACGCATTATTTCAATATTTTTAAGTGATTCTCCAGTACCGATTGCAACACAATCAAGTGGATCTTGTGCAATAAATACAGGCACTTTAGTTGCTTCTGAAATCACATCAGGTAAATTCTTTAGCAACGCTCCTCCACCAGTTAAAACGATTCCATGATCAATTACATCTGCAGCAATTTCTGGAGAAGTTTGCTCAAGTGTCTCTTTAATAGCAACAATAATATCTTGCACAACATCTTGAATTGCTTTTGCAACATCAACTGCTTTTACATCAACCGACTTTGGTAAACCAGTAACTAGGTCACGCCCCCGAATATTAATTGAATCGATAGTTTCCGCCTTTTCAACTGAAGCAGAACCAATTTGAATTTTAATATCTTCAGCAGTACGTTCCCCAATTAATAAATTAAAGTTGGAATGTACATAATTTATAATTGCGGCATTAAATTTATCGCCAGCTTGACGAATAGAAGTTGATGAAACAATTCCACCAAGTGAAATTGTTGCAACATCCGTTGTTCCACCACCAATATCAACTACCATTGAACCTGTTGGATCCATTACAGGTAGTCCTGCTCCAATTGCAGCGGCAAATGGTTCTTCAATTACAAAAGCTTCACGAGCCCCGGCCACGCGAGCAGCATCGATAACTGCTCTTTTTTCAACTTCTGTAACCCCTGATGGTACACAAATCATTGCTGAAGGCTTCGCATTACCAACTGTCTTTTCAATGAAGTACTTCAACATTGCGGCAGTTGTATCATAATCAGCAATTACTCCATCCTTCATTGGCCGAATTGCGACAATACTTGCAGGTGTTCTACCAATCATTTCTTTAGCTTCTGAACCAACTGCGATCACTTTATTGGTCTGAGTATTCTTTGCTACTACTGAAGGTTCTCTAAGTACAATACCTTTACCTTCCATATAAACAAGAGTATTGGCTGTACCCAAGTCGATGCCAATGTTTTTTGCTCCTAATCCAAACACGAAAATCTCTCCTTAATTACTGCAGTCTCTAAATCTTGGTTAATTATAGCATAAAGTGAAACAGAAAAAAGATTTGTAGAATAAGTTTAAGATGAATTTAAAACAATTGATGCTCCTGCATGCTGAAATATTGCCCCTTACCTACAATAAAGTGATCTAAAAAATCAATGTGCATCATTTCGGCACAACTCTGTAAACTTTTAGTTAATTCGATATCACTCTTAGATGGCATCAAGTTGCCACTTGGATGATTATGAACGACTATGAAGCCCGCACAAGCATAAATAACTGCCCACCGAAAAATTTCTCTTGGATGTGCAACCGACTTATCTAGCGTCCCAATAAATAATTGCTTTTCAGCAACAATATGGTTACTGTTGTCAATATAAATTGCCCATAATTGTTCTTGTTTATGTCCTGCTAATTTGTCCGTTAAATACATCCCAACCTCATTACTTGAGGTCAAGACTGCTTCACGATCAGGAACTGCAAAGCGTAGACGCTCAAGTAAATTCTCACAAATAATAGAAATATTCTGATCACATTCATCATTTGAAATGAATTTTAGTAACTCATTAAAATTAGTAATATGTAGTTGTTTCAATTTCAATGAGAGCTCTTCAAAACGAGTAATTCCTTGTTCTGTTAATTGATCAAAAAGACTATTCATTATTTCAAAATCTGTATTAATTAAATAGTGCTTAGATTTAATAATTTCCATATAAATCATCCCTTTCACTATTTAATACGCAAAAAAACTAAATTTTAGCTAAAAAGTCTTTAAAACTTGATCTAATAAACGTAGCTATTTTTAGATCTTCCTTTGTCGCCGGTACTAAGTCAGGAATCATTACACACTTAATGCCAGCATTGACTGCTGCTTGTAATCCAGAAGATGAATCTTCAAAAGCTAATAGGTTCTTTTTCGGTAAAGCCATTTTTTCAGCAGCTAAAAGATAAATATCTGGTGCCGGTTTGGGATTGACTCGGTTATTTTTAACATCTGCGGCATTTAAATGAAAATAAAAATAGTTACGGGTGCCAGTTACCCATAAGTTATGTTCAACAACTTGTTCAGTATTACTTGTGACAATTGCCATCGGTATTTTGCACTTTTGCAAATAGTCAAGAGTTGCTTGCACACCAGGTTGTAACTTTAATTTCCCTTCGTCTGTCCATTGCCACACTAAATCATCTGTTTGCTGAATAAATTCCCTTTTCTGCTGATCATTTTGGAAATAATTTTTATAAAAATCAGCCATACTGGTGGCTGACGCACCAACTAGTTGTAAATAAAGATCAGCTGGCATCTTAAGACCAGCTTTGCGCGCCGCTTGGATATTTGCTTGCCAATATAATTCTTCCGAATTAACTAATAAGCCATCCATATCAAAAAGAACGCCTTCTATTTCATTATTTATGCCTTTTATTTTCATACTTTTGCTCCCATTGCAAAATATTGCCAACCAAATAAAACGAACCTGTTACTAGTAGTATATCATTAGGCTGACTTTTTTGACGTAGCTGTTCAAAGGCAATTTGCCAATCTGCTTCGTATGGATACTTATTTTTAATTTGCTGCGGGAAATCATCCTTGTTAGCAGCCCTAGGATAATCAATAGTGGTTATATGAACCTCATCATTTTCTTCAAATAAAGAAAAAATTGGGGTAAGATCTTTATCTCGCATTAACATTATGAGAATACGCACTTTACCTTGACGTCTTTGTTGTTGCTGGTGAACAAAATGCAATAAATTTTGCATTGCCTGAATATTATGCGCCCCATCAAGCACAACTAAGGGATTATTTTGAATAATTTGGTAGCGTCCAGGGATAACCATTTGATCAAGAGCTAGTTCAATTTGATTATCGGCTAGTGGAATCTGCAAAAGGCTAAAAGCTTTAATTGCAACTGCTAAATCATAGCATTCAACTAATGGTCTGGGCGATAGCGTTACTTGCCTTTTTTGATCAGTATACACTGCCGCTGTAGCAAGATTTACATCAAAATCAACGCCCAGCTGATATAAAGGAGCTGCTTCAACTAAAGCCTTTTGCTTAATAAGCGGTAATACTTCATTAGGAACATTACCTAAAATAACTGGTCGCTGGTGCTTAATTATGCCACTTTTTTCACGTGCAATATCTTGAATTGTTGGTCCAATTAAAGCTTCATGGTCAAGCCCAACCGTCGTAATTATACTAACTTCCGGTACAATTACATTGGTTTTATCATGCTGACCACCAATACCAACTTCAATTACGGCATAATCACATTTAGCTTGAGCAAAATAAATAAAAGCCAGTACCACTTCATATTCAAATGTAACTAATGAAAAAGACGCATTATCTTGGCGCAGTTGTGCCAAAACTTGTTCGACCCTGTTTGCAATTCTAAGTAATTCAGATTCACTAATATACTGACCATTAATCTGAATTCGTTCACCAAATTCAAAAACATAGGGCGAAACAAAAAGGCCAGTCTTTTGACCGGCTTTTTGTAACAAGTTGCTCAAGTAATACGAAGTTGATCCCTTGCCATTAGTACCTGTAACATGGATTGTTTTAACTTGATTTTGCGGGTTACCTAGTAAATTAAGAACCTGCTTGATGTAAGTCAAATCAGCTTTTTCATGCGTTTTTGGCAAGGCATATAAATAAGTTAAAAAGGCTTGAGAATTGTTAAAAATCACATTATTCACTCTTTTTTAAATCTTGAATTCGTTGTTGCACACTAGCTAGTTGATTTTCATAATCAGCCAGCTTAGCTTTTTCTTTGTCAATTACAGCAGCAGGAGCATGGGCAACAAAACCCTCATTGCTTAATTTTTTAGTTGCCCGTTCAACTTCAGCTCTAAGGTCTTTTTCTTCTTTTTCCATACGCTTAATTTCATCATCAACGTTTACCAAATCAGCTAGCGGAATAAAAATTTGCGCTCCCGACACCACAGCGGTTTTAGCCAATTTAGGTGCGACAATTTCAGTGGCAATCGTCAATTCTTTCGGATGTAAAAAGTTTTTCACATATTCAGCATTATCAGCCAAAATTTTTTCATTATTAGCATCCTCTAGTTGAATCATGATATCAATTGGTGAAGATAAAGGCGCATTAACTTCCATACGAATGTTGCGCACTGCTTTAATAATTTCAATCAAGAAAGCCATGTCATGCTGGGCTTTATCATTTACAAATTCAGCGTGAAATTCTGGATAAGGAGCAATCATGATTGATTTACCTTCATGTGGCATGGACAACCATAATTTTTCAGTTACAAATGGCATAATCGGATGAAGAAGTCGCAAAATTTGATCCAAAATCCAGATTAAATTATTTTGTTTTCTAGTCTTTAATTGGGCATCGTTACTGTTTAAAGCAACCTTAGAAACTTCGATGTACCAGTCACAGAAATCATTCCAGATAAAGTTATATAATTCTCGCCCAGCTTCGCCAAACTTATATTCATCGAATAAGCGAATCACTTCACTAACGGTATGATTTAACTGCGCAAAAATCCAGCTGTCAGCCAAATCAAACTGCTTAGTATCAGGCATATGAGCTGGCTGCGCACTTTCTGGTAAATTCATGATTACAAAACGAGCAGCATTCCAAATTTTATTAATAAAATTCCACGCAGCCGATAATTTATTTGGATTATAGCGCGTATCCTGACCTGGAGCAGTTCCATTAAGTAAAAACCATCTTAAGGCATCAGCTCCATATTCATCAACGACATCCATTGGGTCAACCCCATTGCCCAGTGACTTACTCATCTTGCGTCCTTGTTCATCGCGAATTAAGCCATGTAAAACTACATCCTTAAATGGACGTTCATGAGTAAAGTGCAAACTTTGGAAAATCATACGTGAAACCCAAAAGAAAATAATATCATAGCCAGTTACTAAGGCATTAGTTGGGAAATAACGATTAAAGTCAGCAGCCGTTGTATCAGGCCAACCCATTGTCGAAAATGGCCACAAAGCACTAGAGAACCACGTATCCAAAACATCAGTATCTTGGTCCCAGTTTTCAATATCATGCGGTGCTTCTTCACCAACATACATCTCACCTGTCTTTTTATTGTACCAAGCTGGGATGCGGTGCCCCCACCAGAGCTGGCGTGAGATTACCCAATCATGCACATCTTCCATCCAATGCTCTAGCGTTTGCTCAAATCGTTCTGGAACAAAGTTAACCTTGTTGGCAGTTTTTTGATTTGCCAATACCTTTTCAGCTAAAGGCTTCATTTTCACAAACCATTGAGTTGAAAGACGCGGTTCAACTTGAACACCTGAACGTTCAGAGTGACCAACTGAATGCACAATTGGTTTTATCTGAATAAGGTATCCCTGCTCTTTTAAGTCCTTAACTAGAGCTTCACGACAAGCAAAACGATCCATGCCTTGATATTTTCCTGCTTGCTCATTCATTGTCCCGTCGTCATTCATTACATTAATTCGTTCTAAGTTGTGGCGATTACCAACAGCAAAGTCATTTGGATCATGGGCGGGCGTAATTTTTACTAGTCCTGTTCCAAATTCAGGATCAACATGTTGGTCTTCAATAATTGGAATTTTACGTCCAACTATTGGTAGAATTAATTCCTTACCGACAAGGTCTTTATAGCGTTCATCCCCATGAGCCACAGCTACTGCCGTATCACCAAACATAGTTTCTGGTCGAGTGGTTGCAATTTCGACAAAACCAGAGCCATCAGCAAAGGGATACTTGATGTGATAAAAAGCCCCTTTATCATCCTGGTGAATAACTTCAATGTCACTTAGTGCTGTTTGCAGTTGCGGATCCCAATTAATAATATATTCTCCGCGATAAATTAACCCTTCATTATACAATTGAACAAAAACTCGCTTAACAGCCTTAGATAGTCCTTCATCTAAAGTAAAGCGCTCGCGTGAATAATCAAGCGACAAACCCATCTTCGCCCATTGACTTTTAATGATATTAGCGTACTCATCTTTCCAGTCCCAGACTTGTTTAACGAATGCTTCACGTCCCATCTGGTGCCGATCTTTACCTTGCTTACGCAATTTAGCCTCAACTTTAGCTTGAGTAGCAATCCCGGCATGATCCATTCCGGGTAAATATAGCGTATCGTAGCCTTGCATCCGTTTAAAGCGGATTAGAGTATCTTGAATTGCCGTATCCCAAGCATGGCCCAAATGTAACTTTCCCGTAACATTTGGTGGTGGGATTACAATAGAATAAGGATGGGCTGTTTTATCTCCTGATGGCTTAAACAAGTCTTGATCAAGCCACGCTTGATATCTACCTGTTTCAACCTCATGGGGGTCGTATTTAGGTGCTAAATCTGTCATAAATTTCCTCCAATAAAAAAGTCCTAGACAATCTTGTCTAGGACGATATAATAACCGCGGTACCACCTATCATTAAGCAAAAATATTGCTTCCCTTAATCTAGTGATAACGGACCTTGATACCGGACTAGCCTACTTTAAATTCAGCTAATCAATTAAATCAAGCTACCAATTAACCTTCATTCGGTCTTTCACCAACTATGGACCTTTCTCTACTTATAAGATTAATACCTCTTGATTATTTCTTTAGATAGCATTATAGCATGTTTTTTATAGCAGTGCAGTATCTTCTGCTGCTTTATCGGCTATAAATTTATCACCAGGATAAATAGTCGTTATTTTAATACCAGCTAGGGCGCGCTCAATTAAGCCCTCAACATCTAGCCGTGCTTCAAATTCGCGTGCTTTATCAATTCTTGGCTTAGTTTTAGGACGGGGTGGGGCAAAGATTGTGCAACAATCTTCAAATGGTTGAATTGATAAATCAAAGGTACCAATTTGTTCAGCTAAACGAATAATTTCAGTCTTGTCCATTGTAGCAACCGGGCGCACAACCGGAGTTGTGGTTACATCGTTAATTGCTGCCATTGACTCCAATGTTTGCGAGGCCACTTGTCCCACAGATTCTCCATTGAAAATAGCTAGTCCTTTTCTTTTAGCTCGGATTTGATCTGCTAAACGTAACATAAAACGACGTTGAACTGTCATCAAATAACCTTCTGGTAACTTTTCTTTAATAGTTTCTTGAATTTCGGCAAATGGAACTGCAATAAAATTAATTCGTCCTGCATAGTTAGCCAATATTCCTGTTAATTCTTTAGCTTTGTTGAGGGCTTTCTCAGTCGTATATGGCGGACTATAGAAATGAACCATATCAATGTCAACCCCCCGCTTCAAGGCTAAGTATGATGCAACCGGAGAATCAATTCCGCCTGAAAGCATCATCACTGCTCGACCTCCAGTTCCAACAGGCATCCCACCTGCGCCATGCAATAATTGGTTAGAAATATATACTGCATCTTGGCGAACTTCAAGTCTTAATACCAAATCAGGATGTTTCATTTCTACTTTTAAGTTGGACATGTTTTTAAAAAGATAGTCCCCCACTAATTGATTTAACTCATTCGTATCATAGGTAAAGTTATGGTCACTACGCTTGGTATTAACCTTGAAAGTCATTCCCTCTTGGTAGGTCTCTTTCATCAAAGCAAGAGCAGTTTCTTCAATTTTAGTCAGTGTTTTTTCTACCTTAATTGTTGGTGAATAAGTTTGGATACCAAAAACTTTCTTTAAACGCTGATCTATTTCCGCAAAAGGTGCGTCGTTTAAGACAATATGCATCCGATCATGACGCGGATGAAGCTCAATTTGCGGGAAATCGCGTAATACCCTAGTAACATTACCAGCTAAACGACCAATAAAATCCTTTCGATTCTTTCCTTTAGTTGAAAGTTCGCCATAGCGAACCATAATTTCAGTATATTTCATCAAATCTTATTCTCCTAAGTGATTAATTGGGGCAAAATGACGGTAAATCTGGTCAAAAACACTAATAAATTCATCAGCTTCGGCTAAAGTATTAGTTTCATCAAAACTCAAACGAATAGCACTTGTGGCTTCTTTATCATCCACATGCATCGCTACTAGTGTACTTGCCTGATCAGTTTTTGTTGATGCACAAGCAGAAGTCGTAGACGTATATATATCATGCTCTTCTAAGGTGTGAACAAGTGTTTCACCCCTAATTCCCTCCAGCGCAAAACACAAAATATGTGGTGTAAACCCCGCATTTACTGGTGAAAAAATTTTAATTCCTGGTTTATCCTGTAGATAGTTAACTATCCTATCTTTAATGGTCTCTTCTTTGACAGCATTACTTTTTTCATTAGCTAAGAGCAAACGTATTGCTTTAGCCATACCTGCAATTGCGGGTAAATTTTCAGTACCTGAACGCAAACCTTTTTCTTGACCACCACCATCATGCAGTGGCAAAACCATCTTCCCCGCTTTCTTGTAAAGAATACCAGTTCCCCGAGGGCCGTGAAACTTATGAGCCGAAAGGCTAGAAAAATCAACTCGTGGTGTAAAAACCTGTGACCAAATATTTTTACCAAGTGCTTGCACATTATCAACGTGAAAATGAATATTGGGATAATTAGTTAATAAATCACTGATCTCCTCAATTGGTTGAATAGTACCAATTTCATTATTAACTCCCATAATGGAAACTAAGGTTGTTTCCGAATCTAATGCATTACGCAAATCATTGACATTAACGCGTCCTGCTTTATCAACAGGTAAACGAGTTACACGAAAGCCCAAATTTTCCAAGGCAGTAAAAGCATTTGCTACTGAAGCATGTTCAACACTAGAAGTGATTAAGTGATGCCCAAATGCTTGTTTTTGCAAAGCCGTTCCTTTAATTGCCCAATTATTTGATTCTGTACCGCCAGAAGTAAAGAAAATTTCATTGGTTTTAGTACCTAACAGCTGAGCAATTTGTTTACGTGAGCTTGCTAGCAATTGATATGCCCGATCACCTAATTTATGTAAACTAGATGGATTACCCCAAATATTCTGTGCAACTTGAGTATAAGTATCTAAAACTTCTTGATCAATTTTAGTCGTTGCGCTATTGTCAAAATATATCATGTAATAAAATTCATCCCCATGTATTTCTACACTTTTCGCTCATATCAGTGTTTTATAGCATAATTAGCTTCGTATAAATTCACTTAAATTCGTGAAAAATCCATATTTCTGTCCCTTTTACGCCCCCAAAATGGGAGACATCAGGATTTTTTGCCAATAGTTATTCTAACATCTTAACAGTCTTTTACAAATCGGAAAATTTTTATAGAAGTTTACACAAAAATAAATTACTCCAGACCAGTGTCCAGAATGGGTAACTTGTTTAAAAAACAGTTAATAATATTGTTCAAAATAATGTTTATTTTTTCACCGTACTCCACTTAGCAGATAGCCTCTATTCAATTTGTCAGCTTTCAAAGGTGAACCAGTTAACTTCAATACCATCGTTGTACTTTAACATACTTAAAACATACTTAACTTTTTATCATTATTTGGATTTGGTTCCGCCCAAATCATTGCCCTATACTTTTTAGCGACTGCTGCTCAATTATAGTAGTTTTCATCAGCTAAACCAAATGAAAAAGAAGAAGTATCCTACAGTAAAATAGTTAATGAGGTTATTCAGAACTTACTTGCTAGTAAACTAGACGCTTTACCCACTTCTGCTAGAAAAAAATATAATAAGTTGTTAGATATAGCTAAGCAGCAAGACTACCTCACTCATAATTAGATTTTAGTATAGTATATTTTATTCTATATAAAACTCGTAATTTTAGCTATATTTCTTTATCACCAATAATTGACAGCGTTTTCTTTAAGCGCTAATATTTTAGTGTTGAAATGAGGAGAAAAAATGAAATTTAAAAAAATATTAAAAGCTTTAGCTGCTACACTAATGTTTACTGTAACTGGAATGGTATTTTCATCAACAGTCCATGCTAAATATGTGGGACATAATGCTACTCCCACAGAGTTAAGAGGTAATTGGTACGCCTATAAAGGACACAACAAATGGACTCATATAAAAATTACTAAACATGCATTTATATATGACGGCAAAGTTAGTTGTAGTTTAAATAAAAAGGGAACTCAAAAATTGCATGTAATGCGCTATAAGCAAAATGGTAGACCTTATTATGACATGAATAAGTCTAACTATCATTACCAAGAAATTGGTTCGTTCTGGTTATCCAGAAGCAAAGTACAAGATAGAAGAGTAATGAAGTCTTACTACAATATGGGATATTTCACTGTCTATACAAGAAATAAAATAAAGCATGACTATTCTTATGAAGTTAAAGGTGCCGGCTACATGCAACAAATCGGTAAATAGCCAATCAGTATTAGTTAGACCACTGTCAACTTTACATAATAGCCATTAAATAAAGTTAACAAAAAGTCGCACTAAATTAAGACAAATCTTTTTCCCCTAATATTAGTTTGCAAAATCAAAGCCGGATGGCATTAATGAATCCTAATTTTATAGGATTCTTTTTTACTAAATAATAAAATTCATCTATTTTATTAAAGGATAACAGATGTAGCAAAGAAGACTTATTTTAAGCCTGCTTCTTTCAGAATTGCATCTTGTGTGCATTTTTAATCCTTTACCACCATTAATTGGACCTAAGATATTTTTCTTTTTGTTATCCATTATTAGTGAAATGCCTTATTTCTCAGCTACATCATTGTACTTCATACCTATAACATAATCATGTTATGCAATTATCTGGCTCTCTGCATAGATCACGAAAACGAAAAAATCACTCGTGAAATTTATTTATATGTAACGAACAAACAATCTGAAAAGTTACAATAATATGATTCTAAAAAAACGGGTCAAAACTGTTCCTCGGCTTAAATTATTGATAATAATGTGTTGAAAAACAGATTTAAATCTTATTAATCATTCTTTATTTAAAAACAGACCTAGATTATTAGGTCTGTTTTTAAATATTAGCTGTTTGTTTTTTCTGAGTAATAAAGATTTTCTAAGCGCTGATATGAACCAGGTTCTACTCTTTCAATAGCTGTCGCAATCGTATCAAGTGCTTCCTTATAATTATATTCTTGGCTATATAGTTGTAGTGCTGTTTTTTGTGCAACTCTCACAGCATTATTTGTTGCATATTTATTAGAATACTGCATGGTTAACTCAACTAAACTTGCCGAATTAACAATATCATCAGCTTCACGCTTTAACCGTTCAACATCATCGGAGATATTAATTAATTCATTGGAAATTTTTTCCATATTAATTCGAACTTGATTAAGCTCTTTAGCCACATGACCAATCTCATTAACAACTAAAGTGTACATTTGCACAAAAGTATCAGGCATGCCAGGTAATTCTTTACGTTCTAAGCGACGATAAACCAATGACACTTCTTGCTTATACCGGTTAATTGAATCAATTGCAACATTTTCAGCGTCATACAAGCCATCAACATCTTGAGCCATCGCTTTTTGTTTAGAACTGATTACTCGCAATCTCTCCAATATGTGCAACCATGAAGCTTTAATTTCTGAATACACGCCTTTACCATCAGCAAGATTTTGTGTATCAACTGTATATTGACGATTCATATCGTTAACTTCCAATTCAAGCTTACGACTAGCTTCGAGCTCATTATGTGTCAATTCATAACTTTCATCAATGTGCCTTAATTTTTGAATTAAATCTTTCGCCTCGACCTGTTGATGTGACAGCAAGCGTTGAATTTTATCTTGATTGTCTTCCACAAATGGACGCGCCTTATATTCATTCTCCAAAAGTTGATATAAAGCAGCTATATTAGACTTAATACTTTTAATTTGTTGGTCTAAATCTTCAATTTTTAAATGGGTTAACAGCTGTCCTGCATTATCAACCAGCTCATAATTTTTTTTGATTTCAGCTAAAACATCAACTTGATTAATACAAAACCTGGATGCTTTCATTTTCTTATAAACTTCTGTTAATTCCTTTAACTGATTTTGAAATATTGTGTCAAGTTCACGTCTATCAGCTCTAATTTTAGGCAAGACATTGTCAATAGAAATAATTGCCGCTCTAATTTTTGACAGAACTCGCTTAGCTTCAACTTGATCTCCTTGTGCAGTCAAACTTTTGGCTTCCGCAAAATCACTTTCTACATTAGTTAGTTCATCTTCTAACTTATCAAGAGCAGAGCCATATTCAAAAGATCCAGCTAAAACCTGTTTACGCATTTTTTGATATTTTTTATTTAAATCCTCATACTGCATTTGATTTTCACGGTTTGATTCAAGCAATTCCGTAAAAACATCATTCGTATTCTTGGCATCTTCAAAAGTTGACTGCATAATTGCTTGAGCTTGTTTAATATTTTTGTGTGCCCTAATGAGATGATAGGAAGTATTTTGCCCTGCAGCTTGATCCAGAAGTTCTTGAACTTGAGGTATTCTCTTATTGGCTGTTTGTTCATAACTTTTACGCCAAGTGTTAAATGTTGTCAGACTTTCACCTGCTAAATCCATTTTATCAAGATTGACAATATCTGCATCTAGGTTCATTCGGTCTATTTTAGCAATCAGATCATCAAGCCCAATAATTTCGTGTAGCTGTCTTCGATTCACAATGAGCATAAATGCTATAACAATAATAATGATTAAAATTGTAATTATTACAACTATGGACTGAGTTGGTGACATATTTTTCCTCCAAAACTAACCCAATTATACCAAATTTATTTAATACTGTGCTATACAGTTTATCAAAATAGACAATAATTTAGCTGGCAAAAAAATTTAGCTAAAGCATGATTAAATCTAAAAGGATAAAAATTTTCTTATTATACTAACTTAACGACCTTAACGACTTTTTCTTGCTTTAACATAGTTTAATCGTTATAATATGGGACGTGTAAAATATTTGCAGCCATAAGTGACAAGAACGTCAACATCTTAATACGTTTTAGTGAACGAGTAACCGACGCTGCAACAGGCGAAAATGAAAATTAAGATGCACGAATGTTGAACTTATATGTAATATTTTACTCCAAAAACTGTTATCAGATTTTATTGGAGGATTTTATGTCAAGATATACAGGTCCAAGTTGGAAACGTTCAAGAAGATTAGGTATCTCACTTTCTGGTACTGGTAAGGAACTTAGTCGTCGTAACTATGCTCCTGGTCAACACGGTCCTAATTCACGTGGTCGCTTATCTGAATATGGTGAGCAGTTACATGAAAAGCAAAAATTGCGTTGGATGTATGGACTAAACGAACGTCAATTTAGAACATTATTTAAACGCGCTGGTAAGATTCGTGAAGGTGAACACGGTACTAACTTTATGAGCTTACTTGAATGCCGTTTAGATAGCCTTGTTTACCGCCTAGGCTTAGCTACTACTAGAGAACAAGCTCGCCAGTTAGTTAACCACGGTCATATTACTGTTGACGGTAAGCGCGTTGATATTCCTTCTTATGAAGTTAAAGTTGGTCAAATCATCAGCTTAAAGGAAAAGTCAAAGAACTTACAACAAGTTAAGGATGCTCTTGAAGCAGCTGTAGCTCGCCCATCATTTGTTTCATTTGATGAGAACAAGTTAGAAGGTTCTCTTGTACGTCTTCCAGAACGTGATGAAATGGAACCAGAAATTAACGAAGCTCTAGTTGTTGAATACTACAACAAGTTACTTTAATTTCTTTATACGAAAGCCCCTTCTCCCATTTAGGAGGGGTTTTTTTCTTACTTGAAAGGAGACAACAATTAATGTCTGAAGATTTAAATACTAGAGTGGCTAATGCTGCCCAAGGTATTAGTCCCCAAACGCTGCCTGATGAACGCAGAAGATTTTTAGGTTCCTTGCGTGAACGAGTTCTAGTTAGAATGACTAATGCTGAAACTCAAGATATTAGCTTAATGGAACTTTTTTTGTCTCACTTTAAAGATTATATTGGCTATGAAATTTTGTTAAATATTAATTTGAAAGATGAATTTTTAAGTAAAATTGAAACCAATTGTAGTAAATATAAGATTACTTTTACACTTATTAATAATGAGACCGCTCAAACAAATCCTGATGATACTGCTGTTTTAGTTGTTGCCAAAACAGCAATTAATAAAATGAGAATTGAGATTAAACAGGTTTACGCTCCTGAAATGGAAAAAGTAGCATTACCTCAGAATAAGACAAAGCAAAAAAAAATTGGCTTTTGGCGATATTTTTTTAATGGGGATAAATAATGAAACCGTTAGCTTATAGAATGCGACCTCAGAATTTAAATGAAGTTGTAGGTCAATCGCATTTAATTGGTCCTGGGAAAATTATCAGGCGCATGGTTGAAGCAAAATTATTGTCCTCAATGATTCTTTATGGCCCCCCAGGCATTGGTAAAACAAGTATTGCTAGTGCAATTGCTGGTTCAACTAAATATGCCTTTCGCATGCTTAACGCTGCTACCGATGGTAAAAAGCAATTGCAACAGGTAGCTACAGAAGGCAGAATGAGTGGTACTGTGATTTTACTGCTAGACGAAATTCACCGCTTAGATAAAACTAAGCAGGACTATCTACTGCCAATGCTTGAATCAGGAGAAATCATTTTAATTGGAGCTACTACTGAAAACCCATATATATCAATTTCACCTGCAATTCGTTCTCGCTGTCAAATTTTCGAATTGCGACCACTGGAATTTGATGAGATAAGTGCAGCAATTGATCGCGCTTTAGCAAACAAAGAAAATGGATTAGGCAAATATCAAGTCCAGTTAACTCCTGCGGCCAAAAAATTATTAATTGAAAATGGTAATGGTGATTTACGTTCAACTTTAAATGGCTTGGAATTAGCTACTCGTTCAACCAAACAGGAATTACTTACGGCAAAGAAAAATATTGCTAAAGGTTTTACAATTGACCAACAAGAAATGGCTAATTCAATCCAAATGCGTAATCAAAATTTTGATGCTGATGGCGACGGACATTATGATCTCATTTCAGCCTTCCAAAAGTCAATTCGCGGCTCTGATACTGATGCTGCACTGCATTATTTAGCTCGGTTAGTTGAAGCCGGTGATTTAATTTCAATCTGTCGTCGTCTCAGCGTAATTGCATATGAAGATATTGGTCTTGCTAATCCTGCAGCTGTTCAGCATGCAGTAATTGCAATTCAAACAGCTCAAAGTATAGGCTTGCCTGAAGCAAGAATACCATTAGCTAATGCGGTGATTGAACTATCTTTGTCACCTAAAAGTAATAGTGCAATTAGTGCAATTGATGCAGCTTTAGCAGATATACGTACACAAGATTATGGCAGTATTCCGAATAATTTAAAAGATACACACTACCAAGGTGCTGAAAATCTAGGACATGGGAAAAATTATATTTATCCTCATTCTTTTCCTGGCGATTGGGTGCCTCAACAATATCTTCCTGATAAGTTATTAGGTAAACAATATTTTATGCCGAAAGGCAATTCTAAAATTGAGAAAGGCTTGCAAAAGCAATATAAAATTCTTCATGATATGCAAAAAAATGGCTTACAGAATAGTTAAACAAGTATTAGACTTGCGTTTTAAATAAATTTAAGTAGCTAAAAATACATAAAAAGGCAGAGAAATTAAATTCTCTGCCCTTTTTATTTGCCTAAGTCATAAATCTTAGGCGCGTTTTACTTAATTAAGAAACTACTTTAAAGTTAGCTTTTTTAACATTTTTATTATTGTCTGTAATATAGTACATCTTACTCTTAATTTTAACAGGACTACCGTATGTCTTAACAAGATGATTTTTCTTTAAAACCTTTTTGCCGACCCGATTACCATACTGACTATAAAGATAAGCATTGTGACCTAAGCTTAACTTTTTTCCGTCAATATTTCCCGCAGCTATGTACATACCATTGTCTAAAGTATAGTATGAGTTCCCATTAATCTGCTTCTGACCAGTTGTATTAACTACAGAGCCTGCATTTAAGATTAACTTGTTGCTACGCTTTCCAGTCCCATCATAAATATACGCATTATGTTTAAGCGTCTTTTCAACTGATGGCTTAGTATTATTGTCAGCAACTGGTGTATTAGAAGTTACTGCAACACGTTCAATTTTAGTAGCAAGCTGAGATCGCAAAACATTGGCAGCTTTAACATACTGATTAGTAGCGATTATAAAGTACTTTTTACCCCTAATCTTTACAGGAACGCCATATGTTTTCACTTTCGTACCTTTCTTCAAAGTTGGTTCTGTTTTAATCCTCTTACCATATTTATTATAAATATAAGAATTATGACCTAACTTCTGTACAAGGTATTGTGCATTACCAGCTGCAATATAATATTTTCTATTACTTGCACCTTGATCTATAGCAACATAATATTGTCTCCCAGCAATATTTTCAAGACCATAAGTTGTCACAATTGAACCAGCTTTGAGAACGACCTTATTACTGCGTTGCCCATTTTTATCATAAACATATGCATTATGCATTAAAGTAATATCTTTACCTTTTTCCTGATCGTTACCGGTGCCATTGCTAGTTCCATTGCCAGTTCCGTCTCCGTTACCTGTGCCACCAGTTCCATTGCCAGTTCCGTCTCCGTTACCTGTGCCACCAGTTCCGTTGCCAGTTCCGCCTCCGTTACCTGTGCCACCAGTTCCATTGCCAGTTCCGCCTCCGTTACCTGTGCCACCAGTTCCATTGCCAGTTCCGCCTCCGTTACCTGTGCCACCAGTTCCATTGTCAGTTCCGCCTCCGTTACCTGTGCCACCAGTTCCATTGTCAGTTCCGCCTCCGTTACCTGCATTTGGTACTAAGTTATTAACAATATTTTTAATTGCTTCATCACGAGCTTTATTTACTTCAGTAGCATTTGGTGCTTGATCAATTGTTCCAGGAGTAGTAATTGTCCCATTAGCTTTACCTACTTCTTGATCAATTTTATCCTTGATAGCTTTCTTTTCTTCACTAGTATAATCTGTTTTATCAGTATGCTTAAGATCATCAACTTTTTTCTTAGCATTCGCTGCAGCATCTGCTACTGCACCTTTGGCTATCTCTTTTTCAGCGGCTAATTTATCCTTGTTTATAGCAGCTGCCGATGATCCAGTTGCATTTTTATGATTTTCAAAAGCCTTATCAGTTGTTGAAGTATCCGCATCTGGTCCAAAGTTTGTGTGCAATTTGTCTATAGCATCCTTATGACTTTGTGCTATCTCTGCTGCAGCATCGGCTTTAGCTTTACTAATGGCATCTGCATCGGTCTTACCAGCATTGTCCTTAACGGCATCAATATCAGCGATTGCCTTGTCTTTAGTTGTAGTTACGGCCGCACTATCAGTCATTGTTGGGTCGTCGATCTTACTAATCGCATCTTTGGCAATTTTATCAACTGTATCTTTATCTGCTTGGTTAGTTAAGCCAGGTTTAACCTTATCAGCTTCTGCCTGAATTTCAGCCTTGGCCTTGGCTTTAGCAGCAGCTAAATCGG
>NZ_FOMN01000001.1:0-491 GCF_900112665.1 Lactobacillus bombicola | reverse complement strand
TCAGCCTTGGCCTTGGCTTTAGCAGCAGCTAAATCGGTCTTACCAGCACTATCCTTAACGGCATCAATATCAGCGATTGCCTTGTCTTTAGTTGTAGTTACAGCCGCACTATCAGTCATTGTTGGATCGTCGATCTTACTAATCGCATCTTTGGCAATTTTATCAACTGCATCTTTATCTGCTTGATTAGTTAAGCCAGGTTTAACCTTATCAGCTTCTGCCTGAATTTCAGCCTTGGCCTTGGCTTTAGCAGCAGCTAAATCGGTCTTACCAGCATTGTCCTTAACAGCATCAATATCAGCGATTGCCTTGTCTTTAGTTGTAGTTACAACCGTACTATCAGTCATTGTTGGATCGTCGATCTTACTAATCGCATCTTTGGCAATTGTATCAACTGTATCTTTATCTGCTTGATTAGTTAAGCCAGGTTTAACCTTATCAGCTTCTGCCTGAATTTCAGCCTTAGCCTTGGCTTTAGCAGCAGCTAAATC
>NZ_FOMN01000011.1 GCF_900112665.1 Lactobacillus bombicola | reverse complement strand
AATGACCCCGGTGGTCTATTTAATATATATTTTAGAAAACCTTAGAAAATAAAAATGCTTATCTAAAGGATTTTTTAGTTCCAAGAAGCCTTTAGAAAACTTAAAAAACAAAAAAGTTGGCTAACATTTTGGCTAACATAAAAGCCACTCTGTAAAGAGTGGCTTTTTTATTTGTTTTTTCTTGCATTTAATTTTTTTGCATAAAATCAAATAAATATTTTTATTTGAAACGTTGATGTATCAGGCTTTATGATATATTATCGAATATAAATTATTTTTTGCATAAAAAAAGCCACCCAGAATCTAATCTGAGTGGCGTTTAATTTTATTATTGTGCGCTTGAATTATCAGTATTTAAAACCTAAATAACGCTGATTCTTTAATTGTCTTGCAAGTTTTAATGATTTGTACGAATGGCTTGAACCACTAATTGGTTCTCCTATTGCAGTAGTTAATACATAATGACCATTAAGTTTCGAAACATTGTAATGTGTTCCAAAGCCCATCATTGCATTCCAACCTTTTATAGTAATCCATCTTCTACCATTGACTTGTCCACGATCAAAAAAATAAATCCAATTTTGTGTTTTATTAGACATCTTAGAATTGTTATGTCTGACATGTAAATAACTTACATATTTGTGACCACCATCATAAGATATATATTTCTTAGGAGTAATAACAGTTTTATTACCATTTCCACTATACCATGTACCCCGTATTTTTTTCGGAAAAACTGCAGTATTAATCTTTGCATCAACAATTTTGGCATTATTAATTGTGCAGACTGTACTTACTCCCATAGTCGCAATTAACACAATTGCAATTATATATTTCTTTATTTTCATTTCTTTCCTCCTTGCTAAAACTGTACCAAATAATTATATTATTATACTTATAAATAAGCCACCCCAGAGTATTAACTCCAGAGTGGCTTATTTAGCTTATTTATTTGTTGAAACATGACAAAATATATCATTTTAGTAAAAAGATAGACTTTACTCAATTCGTAAGCTTAAAAACTGATATATAAGCATTTTACAAAAATTATTTTATGCTGCAAAACCATATTTCTTTTTCAGTTTATCTTTCCTAGTAAAGTCCATTACTGGAATATCATGACTCCTAAGACTATCAGCTAAATTAAAATCATTATCAGTTTTTAGATTTGGTACAATAAGGGAATATGATGCGTTTTTGTTCTTATCCCTAAACTTCTCTGTATCAAAATAAATTCCTATCGTTTTCTCAACCAACCCTTTTGAAAGAGAGTCTACTACTTGTGCTATATCACTTTTACCGTTTTTATGATTAAATAAAAAATCAATATCATAAGTTAAATTAGATTTCCCACTCATTTTTAAATCAGCTAGATACTTAAAACTTTTATTAGACTTGAAATATTCATTGACATCATCTATAAATATTTTCTGCGTATTAGTTACATTAGAGAATGCTAAATTAGATACTTTCAATACTGCTTGAGTAACGTCATTTAACATTTGAGGTATATTTTTATCAGTTCCTATTTGAAATATTTCATTATCATCAGAAGAAAGTTTCACATTTTCAAATTCCACAATTGAATTTAATATCTGATTTCTTTTAGAGTTTTTACTTTTAACATTTATGTTTCTTACTGTTAAATTCCAAATAGTATACCCCTGATCAGTAACCTTATAATAATTTCCGTCTCTACTTATCATTAAAGATATACTATCTCCAAAAGGGTCTGTAATTGGGGTATCTACATTAACATGACTATTATCTATTAGTCTAAATTTGTTTTCATTACTAACAAATTTAAGCCATTCACTAGCTATCACATCTACATCTATTGTATCAGTTGCTTTTGTTGTCATTTTTATACTCCCTTCTCTACAAAATTACAGAACTTTAATAAGATTAAAATAAACATTAACTTTATTACTTTTTACGACATTAGCATAAGTTAATAGACTATTTAGAGCGTCACTAAAGTCATCTGTTTTCTTAAAACTTTTATATGGAAGCTTATATGCTTTCCAATAAGTAAATCCATCATTTTTTTGATTATATTCCTTTTCAGAAAATAACTCTACTCTATTTCCCCTTATTATTTCTTTATCAGCATTTTTATGAAACTTAGTGTCCAAATTTATTCTTACTAATGTCAATTTAGTTTTATCATCAGTAAAATTTAAATGAATATCATTCAATTTATATCTATAATACAGATTAAATTTATGCTTACCACTCTTGGAACTAATCAATATCTTACCAACTGGTGAGGTATCAAGATTAATGTCACATTTTTTAAGAATAACTTTGGCCAAATTAATTAAATCTTGAGCTTGTTTATCCGTTAAAGCTAATACCATTTTATTTATCCATCTTTTCTAGGTAATCTTAATCCTATGTAATTTTAACAGATATTAATTAATTCAACTAAAAAAACCGTCTATAGAGCAATTATACTCTATAGACGGTCCTCTTTTTAGTTTATTTAGTTAATGCAATGTTAGTGCCAGAAAAACCTTTAGTTAAGTCTTTAGCAAACTTGGCCTTTGATACACCAATTTTAGGCAGGTATTGCCATGGGTCAACGTGGTCGGTATTACTGTAGCCGTGCTGTACAAGCCATGAGTGTGTCTTAATGCCACGATATGAGTTAGTGTCTAGAGCTAATGGTATGCCATACTTTTTAGCTGACCATCTGAGCCAATTTACATAGTGTTTGTAGGCTTTTAGGGCTCTTCTGTGATTGCTAAACTCACACAACTCAATTTGTACTGGTGCCAAACTATTAGCTGGACTACCAGCACCCCATGCTACATAGCCAAGCTCTCCCACTTGATATATGCTTTTATCATCAATAACTAAGTGAACATAAGTCTGGCTTACATTGATACCTGTCTTCATATTGTGCGCAATCGCCCACGCCTCGCCATTTGGTGTAGCTGTTGAGTGGGCAATAATAAATCTAGGTGTGGCTAACTGGCTACTACCTTCGTTACTTGCCAGATTGTACTTGTTGTTTATCTTCAACTTTGGCATCCTCCTTTTTTTCTGTATTCATCTTTGCTACTTCTTTTTCAGCAAACGCTCTGATTACAGCTTCAAGTGTGGCATCCACTTTTATACCATGACTCACTAAGGCATCTTCAACACCTGAAATAACATTATCCATTTTTGTTTGTCCGTCTAAGTCAGTGGTTTCAGCTTGTCTAACAAAGGCTGCAGCTAAGTCCTCTATGAAGAGTAGTGCCTTGTTTTTCGTTGCATGCTTACTAGCATATAAACCAGTAAAAATTGCCAATAAAAATAACCCTGCGTAAACAGAGTCAAAGATTAATTTTGTCATGTTTTAATTCTCCTTTTGCTTAATCGGTAGTTTTGAAACCTGTTCATAGAGCTTAGTTCCAGAACCGTTACCACCCAGTGTGTGGTACGTGTTGTAAATCTGCGTTAGTCGATTGTACTGTTGCTCTGTCTGGTAGCCCTGTTCTTCAATCTGGTGGGCTAGTTCGTCTAATTCAACGTGTAAATCTTCTGTTTCTCCTTTTTTAAGCTGGTCGACCGTCCCTTGAATCTCATGAATGGCGTCAATGATTTGTGGTAGTTGATCTTCCAACTTCTTTCTCTGTTGGTGATTGGTGTAATAATTTTTGATTAATTGGGCAATCCAGCCAAAGAATCCCACAGATGCCAGAAAGTCGAACACGTACTCCCAATCGAGGTTGATAAAATGTATCACTTGCCAATATCATCCCTTTCTGCTTATACCACTGGACTAGCCACATAGTCGTCACCTGTGATTGCCTTGTAATCGTCAGCTGTAATAGCATTATAGCCAACAAAGTAAGCCACATTATTATTGGTATAACAGCCAAAATTATAATAAAACTTTATCAAATTAAACATAATTTCGTGTGTGTCCATTATTTATTACCTCCGTCAGTTGGTACTTGTGGCGTTGTTGGTGTGGTAGTTGCAGATGGTGCTGCTGGCTTACCAACAATTTTAGGGGTTAACATTTGTAACAGTTTTGCCTGGTTTTTGGCGAGGTCGCTCAAATTAGTGGCATTATTACTGTTAGCATTTTTGATTTGTGTGACGGTTTGCTTCAAGTCGTTTAATTGTGCCGCTTGGCTTACCTCTGTGTTTTCTACCCATTTTTGCCCTTCCCAAATAAAGATAGGTGCCTTAATGCTTGGTTCTGGTGCTATTTCAGTAAATGGATATTTCACTTCAGCTTCTTTGGGTGCGAACCAGATTTCAAATGGTACTTCTCCCGTTGACTTGTAGACTTGTTTGAATGTGTTGTTGGTATTATTTTCGGTCATTTTAGTCTGTTCTCCTTTTTATTCTTTTTATTTTAAAATCTGCTTAAAGCTGTTATTAAAATAATTTTTTGCATTAAATCCTCTAATGTATACGCCTATAACATCATTAAATGTTCCTGTAAGAATAAGTCGCTCTAGCATGGCACCATTATAATTGCTTACTATTAGCCAGCCGTAATTATATGTTGACAAATTTACGTTTACAAAAGTGTCACTCCCGTTGTTACTAGATATTAATGAGCAACCATTTAATACAAAAACACCCGAAGCGACTTTGTCAACATCAAGTGTCTCATTGGTGGAAATAACGAAGTCTGGTTGATCTAAAGTGCTTAATTTACTTTTTAATTTTCTAGTAACGTCACCGGTGGTTTCATATGTGCCATTTAGAGTTATATTTCCATTTGAGTCCGGTCTATATCCATCTATTGTCTTAACTCCACCAGTATCATCTGGACTTGGCAGCCATGTCATATCTGGTGGCGTGTTGTTGTCTTGCCATTGACTAGCTTTAAGACAGCTATATTTCCCTGTGTAGCTAGAGTTGCTAGTGAGTAGAATTTTCACCCAAGGGCAGTTGGGCAGTGTTGTAAAGGTAATGCTTACTCTGCCCTTAGTGCCCTCTGCAATTGTTTCACTGTCTACTAGTATTCCACGGTTATTTACTTGCAACTTACACCCAGCTGTACCAGATGGACAATTGCCATAGTCTATATCAACGGCAACTGTATACTTAGTGTTGCTAAAAGTGGTTAGATGGATAACATCAGTTGAGGTATTTGGTGGTATATCTCGGGTTTGTTCACTGGTACCTTTTAAAAGGTTGGCGGCATAAGTTGGAACCGATACGTTGCCACTACCATCTGGCTTTACACCATTTACTGCACCAACTTTACCTGCAATCGATTCCGTTAAACCACCTAAATCTGCTTTTTGGGCAAATTGATCTGTTAAATCAACATTACCAGATTGATCAGGTATATGGTTATTTACCTTTTTAACGAATCCCGATAAATCAGGTTGTGGGATATTTACGTGAGCTACCCCCGTTTCGTCAGGTTCAACTGGCGTATCACCGTTAACGCTAATCTTTTTAAGTTTCCCAGCTTGATCTAATTTTTCGTTAATATCGTTAATTACGTCATCAAGTTCCTTCTTGTTCGCCAGCCTTTGCCATGTGCTCCAATTATTACTATCACCATTAAACTGGGAAACATAAATATGATTGCTATAACTATCATAGATCAGATGACAACCATCTTTTTGCGTATCATTTGAACCTACAGTAATCAAGTAACCATGTCCGCTAAAACCATCTGGCATATTATCTACAGTCTGACCGTTAATGTTAATAATCGCTGTATTGTGATAATTATTAACATCGTCATTATTAACAATTTCATTCCCTGTATAAATCAGTCCTTTACTGAGCAAACCATTTAACCCAGCTTGCAAATCATTACCATTAATTGCTCCAGAAGTTGTTGGATTTGCTTGCACTTGCGTATTATAATCCAACGCAATATACAGATTAAGTCTGATTGATGCTGTTGCAGCATTATGAGCACCAGCAGGCATAGTTTGAGTTCCAACTGATGGTGTAACTGCAAACAAAATCTCGTTGGGATTATCTTGCGTTCCCTTAGCGTACCAACCTACAGAATTAAACTGATAGTCAGATGTGACATTATTATTTTTAAAATCAACACCAATATTAATTGTATTAGTATTTTTATCAATAATGGTAATTGGACTAGATTGTCGCTGATCAGTTAACTCAGTTAAACCAGTTAATTGTTCATCTGTTAGACTATTAATATCTTGTGTAGATAGTACTGCTCGCGTGTAAATCATCTTGTCACGGCCTTCATTAACTGAACTAATCAAGCTTTGTCCTACCGAAGTTACTGTTGAGTCTTTAAATTGTTTCAAATCATCATCTCCTTAATTTTAAGTTGCTGAAATTCCGAATAAAAAACACCAGCTCCCACATGTAGAATTGGTGTTTTTGTATATATTTCAAATTCAATATTGTCAAGCCACGTTCCTAACATGATTGCTTCTTTCAATCTTGTCAGCATCACTTTAGTTTTTCTTGTATCATCAGCATATTCAAATGCAATACCACTGACTTTAATATGATACTTGTGATCAGTTCTTTCAACACGAATTTTTTTAATATCAATATCAAGTGACAAGGCGACAGTGCGTGCAATGTCATCAACTGTTCCATTTGATTTTGCCGTAAGCTGCTTCATTTTAATCATAAAACGATAAAAGCCATCATCACTATCAATTCTGGACACACCATATTGTTGACCTACTAAGTCAAGTGTTGAGCCTTCTGCCTTATCAATCATGCGCCAATCAGCAATTTTTTCTGTTAGGTCACTTAAAGCTTCTTCATGCGAATTGAAAATATCTAATAACTTATAAAAGTTCGATTCATGATTTTTAGGCCAGTGATCTGATATTTCAGCCATAAGTTGATCTGTTGTGCTATATGCCATTAACTATCACCTCAACATTTTCTACGCTACATTTTGGTGCTTCAAGTGGTGTTGTTGTTATATCGCTACTAGACAAATTTTCACCATTTTTACCAATCGTAATTGTCGCTTCATCAATACCATCAAGGCTATATACACTTGGGTACATCTTAGTCACGATTACCGTGTTGCCCATTTCAAGCGAATTGATGTAGTTAATAACATCCTCTTTGATAGCTGCCACATCATCGTCACTATTAAAATTGGCATTTACGCTAAGACTAATATGTACATAAATAGGAATTTCGGTAGCATAGTCCCAGTGATATTCACGCTTATCACCTGTCATATCTTCTGCAATTACTGACTCACTGCCAACAAAAACTGGTCCATAGCCTTCATATTTTACAAGAGTATTTGCTATATCTTGTTTAGCGCCACCTAAAGTATAGATATGGACTGAATACGGTGGGTTACCGTAGCTGTCTGTTTGTCCTTTTGGGTTTTCAACAAAGCCAACTCCACGAACACCTGAAACGTTAAGTAAAGCAGACTTAATGCCATTAACTGTAGCACTAGGATTAGCAGACGACTCAATTATAATTCGCCGGCGATATTCTTCATCGGTTTCATCATCTTGTCCGCCATGCATTGCCTGCGGGTTAATAACTGTATCAATATTATCGTCAGGATTGCTTACAACCGTAACTGTTCCTGCCATAACATTGCTAAAGCTACCTGTTTCATCAGCTTGAACTATCCCTGTCGCTTGCCAAGTATTATCTGCTTGCTTAACTGTAACTGTATCATTGATCAGATTAAAGACAATACCATCTTCAGTTTCAAATTGTTCTCCAGCTTGAATTAGATATTCTTCTTCAGTTGTAATTTGAATCTCACCCATTGCTGGTGTGGCAACTTTCCGTGTGATACTCATATTCGCACCAATGCGGTCTAGCGCCGTATCAGTTGCCGTTGATACATAGGCAGCATAATAAACCATCTGCGCTTCTTGGCTTTGTTCAGTTAAGCGCCAAGCCATAATTCTGATAATAATGCCAAAATTTGAATTACTAGTTAATGTAATATCTGTGCCAAATCGCATTTGAAAATCATTCTCGAGTATATCAACCCACTCATCATAAGTTGGTACACGAAAACCTGTAGCAGTTAACCCATATTGATTAGTAGTCAATTGTATAATCTCCTTTCAGCTTATGCTCTATCTTATCTGGATCTTCGTACGATACCCAAAACGTCACTGCTAGTCTACGATTAGACATTTTTTTAAATTTAATATCATTAACACTAGTTACCTCTGGAACTGCTGCTGTAATTGCTGCTTGCATGTCTGCTGCAGCAGCAGCTTCATTTAAGTTTTTACCTAAAAAATTCCTATAATCTGCACCTATTGTTGGATCAAGATTGGGCATCTCTCCAAAGCGAATATCAAGTGTTGCTCTAATACGCTGTGCAAGTTCATCAGCATCAGTTACTAATGCCAAATCATGCGTATCTGGATCAATTACTAAATCACCATTATCATCAACCATTAAGTCTATTGCCACTATATTACCCCCACAATTATTGAATCGTTGGCATCATGCTGTCGATTCGTTTCCGGCGTAAAAGTTACTCCTGTGCCGTCCCAGTTGTCCGTATTGCCATCTAAGCAAACAACTAGCACAACTGCTCCTTTTTTCATTTTAGGCTTCTTAGGTGCCGATTTTGCTAATTTAGTATCAATTTTAGCATCGATGGCTTCAAAGTCGGGTTTAACTTTCTTTAGCCAGTCATCAAACCTGTAGCAATTCTCTAGCATTGGTACTTCCAAGAATTGTGCTGAAGATTCCCCATACGAAGTGTTCATTAACGGTAGGATATCAGCAACATGTTTTTCATCATCATACCTAGTTACAACTGCAAGATAAGAACAATCAATACTTGCTACAATGCCATAAATGATTTTTTGAAAAGCTTCATACCAACTACTTTGTAATCTCTTTTGACTCATTAAATTTCTCCTATGAAACTTTCTTAAGTGACATTTGTGTTTGTGGTCTAGTACCATCGCTAGAATGCTGACCAGCAGCCACATAAAATTTCCCCTTAAAATATTTTGATTCCATCTTGATACCAACATTGACAGTAACATCAGGCAAAAGCGGCGTGGTAATTTCCCATGTATTGCTCTTACCATCACTGTCATCATTCATTGTCGGTGGATTCATCAAGCTATCATCATCAATGACTACCCAGCTACGCTTCTTTTTCTTAGGGTCAACAACTTCAAGTTTGCCGCGGACATACGTCATCTTTGAATCACATTTTTTAACTAACGCCTTCAACAAAGTCAGCGGCTTACCTTTAGCCGTGTACGCTTTTTTCATTGTCGGGTTCTTAGCTAATTCAATCTTGGAAATTTTAATGCCCGCTTGTTTTGCTATGGCCTTAATAATAAATTTGTAGCTCTTACCTTTTTTAAAAGTTTTGTTCGTTAAAAAAGTTTTGGTTATCCGCGTTTTAATGCGTTTCTTCTTAACAGTAGCTTTTTGGTAAACGCGCTCAGTTTTATAGTGACCAACACGTTTACCATTTTCAGTAGTGTAGTAATGTACCCTTTTATTAACGTACTTTCCAGGCACCATTTGTTTGATTGTCTTATAGTGATTAACCTTTTTGTCTTTCTTAACCTTCAACTTACGTGCTTCAACGTTTTTATAGTCTGTGCCTTCGGTAAAAGTTAAGGTTAAAGATTCGGTTACACCATCTGACTGATTACTAGCAATCTTTGAGATATACCCCTCACTAATCAGCTTCTTTTCATCGCCCCAGTTAAAGTACAAGTAACACTTCTGCTTCTTTTGATAGAAGTTGCGGTGTCCTTTAGACATGTTATACAAGGTAACTGTATTAACTGGCGGGCTTGCCGTATCAGAGAAATTTGCTTCAAACGCAAACGGATAGTTATGTTCCGGTGTTTCGTTATTTTCAACTTCTAGCTCATTTCCTGCATCATTAACAACTTTAAACCACGCATGTGGGTTTTCAGTTATCACGGTCATTAAATCGCCACCTCATCATCAGTTTCATCATCACTATCTTCATCTGGATCATAGCCAAACGGTGTAATAGTTGGATCGGCGGTTTCTGAACCGTTTGGATCAACCACATCAAGATAAATTTGTACTAAATCACCAAAATTTTGTTCACCGGCATCCTTAGCTTGACCAGTTTCATCAATAACGCGTAAATCAACTGTTGGTAAATCGGGATCAGGGATGTCAATTGCTACCAGTTGCCCAAGAACAAGTGGTTCCTGCGTAACTATCGTGCGCCCATCTTTTTGAATAGTGGCCGTATAAAAGTCAGCCACTGAGTTATAGTCCACCCGAAATACATAAAGGTCGCCTGCCAACGTAATATCAAAAATATCTGGCAAATTGTCAGTATCAATTGGTACATATTGCCGCATTAATCTTCATCTCCCTACTAAAAAAGGAACTTACGACACCCGCAGCTTTTTACCTGTATAGATCGTTGTCCCTTTAATATGATTTACTTTTTGCAACCAAGCTACTGATTTGCCGTATTTTTGCGACAATCCCCAGAGTGTATTACCTGGTTTAAGTGTAATTGCCGCGTACTTTTTATTACGACTGCCTCTTGTTGTCTTACTCGACTTAGAAGTTTTCTTTTTGCTCTTTTTATTGGTGCTAGTCGTGACTTTAGCCGCATAAGCAAACTGAAAAGTTAAATTGCACTTGATGTTATCGCGGTAACCGTCATAACTACGATTAAGCCCTGTCAAAATCAAGTGCTGATAGTAAATGCGGCCTTTATATGTCAATTCGTAGTGATGCATTTTCCACGCTTCCAGTTTAGCGTACTTATTTTCTGCTTCTTGCGAAGTATCACCAGTAATCAAACCAGTAATTGTAATTGTCTTGCTTGAAGTACGCGCATAATCTTTACGTGGTGCTCCCTTATCAACTGCCCACGTAGTCAAATCAGTTGCATTGTCTTCATTTTCACCACCTACAGGTGAGATAAAGATAACTTCAGTAGAATTCCCATCACTACGATAAATTGCCGCATTACCTTCATTTTTGCCAAGTGTAGGATGTTCTTCAACCTGATCAGCAATTCCTTGCAAATTAGCTTGCCTGCTTGCTAAAATACCTATTTTTTCTTTAGCTTTAGCAACTTTTAACTTTTTCTGATCACGAGACATCTTCTTTTTAGTAGATTTGACTACTTCTAACCATTTTTTATTAAGCTTGATGTACTTACTTTTTTTAACCGAGTCAGACGACTCTTTGGCGAGCCGCGAGTATTTGTTAGTTTTACTTTTTGCATTAGTATACTTATTCTTATCTTTCTTAACTAAATCCTTACACTGCTTAACAGTTAGGGCTTTTTTAGTTTTACTTTTCGTCTGCTTTCGAGCAGTTACTGCTACCATATGCATCTCTCCTTAAAAGACTGACAGGTCAAGTCCGAACTCATCAGCAATCTTCTCTATCATGGCATTGACAGCTTCTTCAGCTGCTTTCTTCATCATCGCTTTAATGCCAGCTTTATCAGCTGCATAAATCGGTGCATTGAAGTTGATATTAATTACTGGTGCTTGAGCTTGTTGCTTAGGTTTAATTAGTTTAGGTTCATCAAATTGTTTAGATTCACTATTACTGTAGACATGTACTGGCTCTTTGAATTGCGCATATTCTGGACCATGTTCGCCAACTTTGACGACTTTACCGACAGCAGGGTCACCACCATTAGCGTAACCCAGAATTTTTGCAACATTTTGTGCACCAGCAACGTGTTGTGCAGTATAACCACCACGTTCCCATTCACTGGAGAACTTAGCAGCAAGTGAACTAACTGAGCCTTTACCCTCAAGAATACCACGCAAAGTTGATGAGTCAGACCCATCACCGTGCAAAGCAAAGTTAAGTTGTGCAGCTGCACTCTTCCAAGATTGACCATGCTTCTTAGCATACTTCTTCAAGTTTGCTGCACGGCCACCTAGCCACTGACCTAAACCAGTAGCGCCAATTGAGTTAGTGATATCGGGATTAAGACCAGATTCAAAGCTCCAGTTACCGATAATAGCCGCAATTCCAGTCTTGGTGGCACTCGGATCAGCCGACTTAAAAGCCTTAGCCAATGCTCTTGCCCTATCAGCAACATCCCCACCAATTGCAAAACTTCCTAGTAAACTATCTTCACCAAGATTTTTGCTAATCCATGAAAGTGCCTTGCTACCTAATTCACGTTTAGCTAGCTTTTCTAGTCGACTATCAGCATGTTTAGTAGCTGCATTATGCAGTCCTTTAACTCTGTAATAACCATACCCCATACCTTTATCGTCAGCAATTGATGTAACACGTGCACGAGGCGGTGTTTCGTTAAACATTGAACCCGTTACCGGATTCTTGATAATTCCAACATGACCTGCAGCTCCAGTGCCATGACCAAAGATAACAATGTCGCCAGCAGTAGTCTTAGACAAATCTTTTCCAAGGTACTGAACACCAGAACTATTTTGCATAGCTACCGTAGTACGCCCAATATTGACACCAAAGTGAGCTAATGCTGAACTGATCATTCCTGAACAATCGTAGTCACTTGAACCCGTTGCACCCATTTGATATGGTTTGCCAGAGTAATGTTCTTCAGCATAATCTAAGAACTGTTCACGAGTACCGCCTTTGCCAGCACTGAATTTGTCTTTAATGACATTCCAAATCGCCTGCATCCACGGCACACCATACTTAGTAGACGAATTCTTAGCTAACGCTGTGGTTCCTTTTTGTAGGTCAGGTGCCTGCTCTTTTACATGACTGGTAAAGTTATCGCTAAAAGACTTTGACGGATTAGAGGCTCCATTTTTGGCTATTTCACGTAGGCGCGAATAACTGACACCAGACCCTTGGGCAAAGTGTGGCAGTCCTTGCATAGTTGTCAATTCTTGTAATTGACTACCATTCAAGATTTCATCACCTGCTTGTGCATGGATAATTCGATTGTCACCCCGAGGGATGTATAACTTATTGTCTCGCACAACAGCTTCTTGTCGTGGTCCAGTGGACGCATCGTTAATCACAGCCCATTGGTCATGATCCAAACGTCCGTTAGAACCACTGGCAAACTTAATTGGATTGATAACAGATGTATTACCACCAAATTGTGATAATGTTTTATCGATACCGCCAATACCATTATTTAACTGAACAATGGTATTTTTCATTGCCGAGTGGGCATAATTGTCCATCTTGCCAAGTGCTTTACCGAAACCTTTAGAAGTATCTTCAGCAAGATCAACCACACAATTTTTCATAGCAGTCATAGTGCTATTAACACCATTTTTCATGGTTTTATAACTCTTAACTGCTGCTTTCTGGGTTTTAGTAGTTTGGCTTGTAGTATCAGAACTAATTGCTTGCCAAATACTCTTGTTCTTCTTGCTTAAAGTAGAGAGCAAATTAGTGGCATTCTTAGAAGTAGTTGCTATAGATTTAGTAACTGTGCCTTTACCGTTAGCATAACCAGGTAAAACTGTTCCAAAACCAAGACCACCATTTAAAACCTTGGCCGTGTGCGCTGCCGGCAAAATATTTTCTCCAGAGTGTACTTTGACAACTTCTGGACCATTGGCACCAAGCAAACGCGCACTTGAGCCGTTAATACGATAGCCAAGCTCTGGTCCAGCTTCGCCAACTAAAGCATAGTGACTAGCACCTCCACGGCTACCTAAAGCATGAGCGCCAAAGAATGAACCTATACCTTTACGAACATTGGAATTTTTATCTGTGAAGTCAATTGAGTGGCCAAAGTTACTAAAGTTCTGTTGTGTTTTGTTAAACCATGATTCAAGGCCTTGCCACTTATCCTTGAACCACTTGATTACACCCTCAACGCTTGATTTAAAGCCACTCCACATATTATGTGCAGAATATCCTAAGTTTTCCAAACTCCAGAAATTCTTAGGCGGCTTATTTGCGTTCCAGCCAGTTTGTACTGACTTAGCTGCTCTTCCAGCAGCATCCCCTATAATTGCAGGCCAGCCTCCATGTTTGGTTGCCCAGCCTAAATATTGCAATGAGAATATCTTTTTAGGTGGCTTTTTAGCATCCCAACCTTTCTTAAACGAACCCATAGCTAACTTAGCACCATCACTGACTTTCTTGACCGTATCATGTGTAGACCAACCAAGATTTTCAATTGACCAGAATTTTTTGGGCGGCTTTTTGTCATTCCAACCATTTTTAAAACTGTGAACAGCTTGTCCGCCCCATTTACCAGCTAACTTGCCAAGTTGTGAACCTAAAGCAGCGCCTAGCGGACCACCAAAGTACAGTCCAATCCCACCACCAATGCCTGAGCCTATACCAGCTCCTATATTTTGATAGCGTTCCTTAGAACCGGCTTTTGCTTTGATTCCCTTATAGATACTTAAACCAGCGTCTGCGGCAACTCCTACTGTAGCTGCACCTGTAGCAACTTTACCAGCTGTCGTGAGATTGTCAAAGCCATCAGCAGATTTAGTAGACTGTAACATACCAGTAAGCCTACCTGATGTATTTTGACCAAAGAGATTATTGTTTGAAACAATACCTTTAATTTCAGGCCATGCTTTAGTTTTGATATAAGTTGTTGCAGATTTAGCGCCTCTCTTGATACCATCTGCCGCCTTACCAGCACCAGTTTTAGTTCCAGACCAAGCTTTACTTGCGCCTGAGCCAATCTTACGTCCAGTCCACTTAAAGCCATTCTTAGTAGCGTTATATGCTCTTGGGATAGCACCTTTAGTTTTAACAACTTTTCCGGCTTCATTTTTAGTTTTAGAGCCAAATAGCCAACCTGATAATTTAGGAATATAACCTTTATTAAAAATTCGCTTACCATCTTCATTTTCACTAAATGAACCGATAAGCTTTTTGCCTATTCTGCCAACTATTCCACCTTTAAAGTGAGTACCAAGTAAAAAATTACTGCCTTTTCCTAAAAGATTGGTAGCAGCTTGCATACCAACAAGACCACCAACAACACCTGTGATATTCTGAATTGGTTTAGGAACATGTGAGAGTGCTTTACTAGAACTCTCCATAAAGCTGTTTACACTCTGTAAAAATTTTGTTGCATTGGGTAATACTTTCATTACCAAATCTTGTGAAGTGTTTTTCCAAATATTTTTAAATCTTGCTATTTGATTATCGTATGATTCAGATTTCTTTTTAGCCATACTGTCGACAGCCTTACTGGTCTGACTTGGATCAGCAGTATTTTTAGCTAATTTTTGTGCCTCAGAACCATGCTTTGCTAATACAATAGCTGCATTGGAATTTTGTCTTCCAAACAAATTAGAGTAAATCTGATTTGTTTCGGAAGAGCTAAGGTGTCGTGCTTTAGCTCTCTTTTGAAAATCAGCAAAGATGTCAGTTAACTGCTTCATCTTTCCCGTTTTCTTATCTACGAAATTACCAGCAAAATCATTTGTATATTGGATATTACCCTTTTTATCACGTTTAATTTCACCGTGACTAAGTTTTACACGCTTGGTATATGTATAACCTAATCTAGCAAGGGCATTCTGCTGTCTATCCGTTGTTGGATTATTTAGTACAGATGTTATACCAACTAAGTTAGTACCTGCACGTGAGCCTTCAATATGAGCCTGTGAAAGTGTACCTTCAAGCGCCAGTGCAGTATCCATACTCTGATTATTTGATTTAGCAGTTGAAGCAAAATATGAGTTAGCTTCTGTTAACGAACTAAGACTTGATACTGTCTCATTAGCCACATAAGTAAGCTTATTCATCGTGGACTTAGTATAGCGAGCCATTTTAGCTGCACTATTACCCGCCTTTTGTGTTAACCCATAAGCTTCCATGACAGACGTACCAGCATCAATTGCATCTCTATACGATTCTTCTAGTGTCTGGCCAGTTTCTTTAGCAGCTACAGCAGCTTTAGCATAAATTGTATTCGAGCCAAGGATAGCTGAACCATTATAGCCACGCTTAGAAAGTTCAACAGCTTGGCTACCAATAGTATTCTGATCAATACCATATTTATTTGAAGTAGCTTCAGAACTAGCCTTAATCCTATTAACATCAAAAGCTGCAGACTTTTTGCTTTGCCCGTTAGCTTCTAACATTGCATCTAATCCCAAATAAGTAGATTGTAATGCTGAACCGCCTTTAGCTGCTTGATCGAAAGCAAGTGCAATTCCACTCACTGCAGCAGTAACAGTACCAGCTGTAATGGCAACTTTACCTAATACGCTTTTTACTTTTCCAAAATGTCCACTTGAATTGGACACTTCATTATTCATTTTCTTAATATCATTAGTGTTGATATTAAGTTTTGCAGCAAGCTTATCTAATATAAAACTAGATTTTTCGCCAGCTTTCTTTGCATCGTTGCCAGCACTCTCAGTTTTATTTTTTAGTTTGTCTGCTGATTTGCCAGTTGATAAAATCTTACCATCAAGCCCAATAATAGCATTCTGGGCTTCATGCATACTGCTAGCAACTTGACTACCTGCGGCTTTACTTGCACTTTCATACTTATGTAAAGAATCTGCCGCTGCATTTGCTGCTTCCCTAGCTTTTCTAAAACCAGAATCAAGATTATTGGGCGACTTAAGATTATGTAGTAGCTGGTTAGCTTCACGCATCTTAGCGACAAACTTGTTTGTTTCATCATTGGCTTTAACAATTTCGGAATAGTCAACTTTTGCATGAAGATTAAATCCTTCTTGTCTAACTGCACCAGCCACTACTTGTCACCTCCCCATGCACCAAGATTTACTGCATTAGCCATGATATTTCGATTTGCCTTCAAATCACGATTAACCAATTCTGCATATACCAGCAGTTGATCAGTCGTTGCTCCCTCAACCAACCCTTTCGGAACACCATGCATAATTAACCAAAAAGGAAGCTCGATTTTATCTGCTTCCTTTTCAATTTCAAATTTATTCCTATGACTAGTTAAGCCGCTTTGTAAGAAAGGAAATAATAGCGTTAGCTAGGTCAATGAATCCGTGGTGGGTGTCAAAGAACGTTAAGTCAGTAATTGCTGGCGATACGATTACACCTGCATCAATTGCCTGTTCAATTACAGCACTGTAAACAAAGTTATCAAAGCGGTTCACAGAACCATCAATAATTCCAGCAGCTGCAATGGTACCCGGATAACGTAGAGTCACGGATAACTCATGTCCTGTACCTTTACCCAATACTACTTCTTCTGTTTGTCCAGCACGATTAGCAATTAAACTTGTTTTTACTTGTTCAGCTTGCTTTTTCTTAGTCTCAGCAATTTCTTTTGTAATTTTTGTGTTTTTTGAATCAGCCATTATTTTTCTCCTTAAATATATTCAGTTTGTAAATCAGCAGCTTTAATTGCAAAAGTTCTAACACCAGCATTATCGCCATAGCCCATGTCTGGTAGTTTTGAAATATAAGCCTGAGCTGACCATGTATGCTCTGTACCAGCATTAAGATCAACTGGAACAACCTTATTACTATTACAGATGTCACCTAGTTTCTTGCAACACGGTGATTGTTGATTCAGGTTTACTGTAATCGTTCCATCACTTTTATTATTAATTGAAAATACAGTTGTTCCCATCGAATCAGGGTCAGCAGTTACTTTATCAGAACTGTATGCTACTGATACCGAATCAGTCCCGCCTTTAAAGCCATACATCTCTTGACCATCAACTACTAATGTTATTTGGGCAGCATCATATGTACGCATTTCTGAAGTATGATTTGCATTAACCATTTTATTTATACCTCCTTTTAAGCAGCAATTGTATCTGATTTAATTAAGCCAGTAATTGTAACACTATCAATAGCACCAGCACGATGGTAAGTAAACTGGATACCACCATAACGACGAGCAGACAAGTCAACTAGTGATTGTACATTCCTACTTGAAGCAGTAACACTGTAATCACCATGCTTAGTAGCTTCATTAGTTAAGATAATGCCTTGTTGATATGCCTGTTCAAGTGTATTATTGACAACACTTTGTATCAGGTTGATTCCGCTTTGTTCATAAGCAATCTTGTCGTTATTCTGAAGTAACTTTTGCACATTGTATTGAATCATCGCTTTAATCCAAATGTCACCATGCAATTGATCTATATATTGACCAGATGAAGTCCAACCCGCGCTAGTTTCACCAACATCAGCAATATCAACATATACAATGCCGTGATGCTGGTCAATCGCCTTCTTTTCACTAGCAGTTAATTCCTGTGGTGTAATACCAATCAGCTGTTTAAACTTCCAGTTTATCGATCCTACAAGTGAACTAGCACAACGGCCAAGAAATGCTGTATCAAATGCTTCATTCATGGGATGTACAAGATTAACAGTATAATCATTGCCCTCCCAGCTAGCATAATCAGTTGGTTTAACAGATTGTGTTACTAAAAATTTACTTTTGTTAATTTCAAAAATATTTGAAGCCGTAATTTCATCATCAGGATTAGGCTTATCAAAAACAGCAAAATAAAAATTATTAAACCAAAAATTTTTTAATGCTGGCAAAATCTTACCTGCAGGATAAGACAAAACAGCAAGTCTATCTGACGGATTCTTTTGTGCAAAATAGCTTGCCGCTTTTCTATAAATATCTGTTGTTTCTGGATAATCTAACGCAATTGCATCAAAGTTACCATACTCCTTATAGACCGCCTGACTTTCAGGATCAGTCTTACTCAAAAGTAATCCGTCTTTATCAGTAGCCACATTGGGCACGCCACCACCGGTACCATCCGACCCAGCTGCCGGAGTAACCGTCAAAATACATATGTTGCCAAAACCAATTTTTGGACTCGGTGACTGTAGGTTGACTACAACATTAACATCTGACACACGGTCAAATGGTGCAGTAATAACATCTGCCATTATTTATCTCCTTTATTTACTTCAATATTCGATTGATTATCAATCAAATCACTAATATTTACGCTCTCAATGCTTGTCTCAGCACTGTAATCAAAGTTAAGTTGGTCAATATCGAACTTATATCCCGCTCTAACTTGAAAAAGCACATCAAAGCCAAAATCATAGTCGTAATTGACACCTTCAAGCACACTACGACTTGCCGAATTACTAAGTTGACCAGGTACAATATCACACTGACTAAAAAAGCGTCGATAACCAGGGTCATTCAACGCTTCAAATAATTTTTGCGATAAGTTGCAGGCTTGCCAGAAATCGTCAGCATGTGCGTCAACTTGGATGTAGCAATTATAAATTCTGTGTTTGTTAATCCAATCTGACGTTATTTCTTGATCAGCCTGAATGATACTAAACGTAAAAAACGGGTATTCCGTACGTCCTGATGCTAAATCAGCAGCAATCAAAGGCGTATTGCATGCCCGTTCTGTTACTTTACTTAAAATTTCAATCAACAACTGTTGGTCAGAAAGAACAATTGCTTCACTAATGCTGATCATCTCCCTTGAGTTCATAGACAATCAAATCTGAATAGTCTTGCCAATTAGCAATTGCAACAACTTTAAACTTACGGTTTAAATTAGCCACTTCCACAATAGTATCCCTAGGAAATCTATGCGTTGATAACCATATCAGGTCGATTTGTAACTGATTACCACCCGTGAGGTATGTCGCAAGCTGTGACCTCTCTGAATATGGATATATCACTTCATGTAAAACTTCAGCTTCTTCAGCTGTAAGAAATACTTTTTGCGGAATACCTGCAATATTTTTGCTAGGTTTAAACTTGTCTGCATCCCAAACCTTGATATCATGACCAAAATCTCTAATTAATTCTTTTACTGGAATATACATTCCCACTTGGATCACCTCCCTAGATGATTCTATAAGTGATGCTCCGCTGAAGATTACCTGTATCAACAAGTGGATTTGAACTCTTCTTACGTGCTATCGTAGCTGGCGCATTAGCTGGCTTGCTAAGCGTAATACTTGATTTTCTGATATCAGCAACCGCAGTAACACCAAGCTTGGTAAGTACCTTTATAGCATTACTGCCATTAAAGGTAATATCTTCAATACCTTGCTCAATCATATGTTTATATTTTTCAGTATTTTCAATTAGAGCTAACCGAATAAACGGTCGACTAGGGATGTTTACTTCTTTCACTAAGTAGTACATGACTGTCAGAGTACCATCATTATTAGAAAAAGCTAAGACGTTCTTACCTTTTGGCTTAAATAGCCCCGGTATCTCTTTTGCAGACTTAGGAGCACCATCTGAACCTATTGGAACGTTCTCAGTTGGTATCGTCAGCCATTGCCCTTTCTTAGGTACAATATGCGCACCGTATTCGTTAGCTCTAACAATTGTTAGCAACTGAGAATTTTTTTCACCAAAAAAGCCTATTGCCACTGCATGCTTGTTTAAAGATTCAAGCTGCCTGATGACCCTAGGCCAGTTATTATAATGTTCCATTTTAATGCTCCGCTACTATCCATGATATGTCATCAACCTGACCATATTGATCAAGTAATCGTTTATATCTACGCCCCCAAATTGAGCTATCAATCCACCTTTGCCCTTGAATATTTTTAGAAAAGTATTGTCGCTTTATTACGTCAACCTGTTCTGCCTGAATACCTTGAGCTGACTTACTATCCATTGAGCACAAATGCAATGTAAAGTAACGTGCTGCTTCTTCTCTGATAGGCAATTCTTGACCGCCTGCCTGTACATGCTCTGGAAATTGATCACTCAACACCTGAGACGTTGCATCTTGGATTAACATTTTAAGCGTATCATCTGACATAGAATTTGTTAGGTCTGGTGCTGTATTTTTAACTGCCTCAGCCGTTGTTAATGGTGTAATCGCCATTTCTATGCCCTCCTAAAAACTAAACTTTATCGATCGTTAAAAATGCGCTTGGATAAAATACTACAGCACCAGCAGTCCGCATTCGATAAGCAATCTTCACACCAGTAAGTGTTTTGACTTGTCCAGATAAGCTTACTGGCATTGCGTCTTTGATTTGCACAACATCTGGCGTATTAACAAACATTAAGCCAACATTATTCTTTAATCCGCTCTGCTTTTTATCAAGCTCATTAACCTTAACAATTTGAGAAAACCAACCACGATTAATCAATAGCTGTAATAGAGTTGTTGGTTGATAGTCGTTATATGGTACATCTAAAGCATCATAAGCATCCCCAGGTAATGCTAATACTGGTGTCGCATTTTCATAGCCAACCTTTTGTGTAATCATTTGCCTGTCAGCCTTAAGTTCTGCCATTAATGCTTTAGGATCGTTACTTGAAAATTGCTTACTTGCAGTAGTAGTTTGCCCATCTTTGGTGTTGATTAATCCAGGAATACCATAATCTGTATTTCCATTAAAAATCAACTTATCATCCGCTTCAGCAAAACCACGATTAACTGCCTCTGCTTGCTGTGTATCAAGATTGACACCAGCTTGGCGTGCTTGACCTAATTCCTTATCTGAATATGTAATACCTAGACCAAAGTCCATGATATTTTGCCCAGCTTCCGTTGCGTCAACATCAGTAACTGGAAAATCTTCAGCATGGTCAGCCATTGGTTTAGCTTCGCCAAAACTGTTAACAATTTGATATTTGTAGTAATCATCCCATGGATGTAAAGTACTACTACTTTTAATTAATTGTCTTCCAAGCAATTGCCCTTTTTTAGGTGTCCGAACCACCTTATCAATAGTAGTCAGCATTGATTTAGGAATTAATGATGTAACTGGCATTAACTATTACCTCCTTGTTTTGGCTGTGCCGATTGTGATGTTGGTGCCACTGATTGTGGCTGTGCATTAGTAATACGAATTTGCAAATCCACGCCTTCACCAGCATTTGCAGCTGTTCTAAATAGTCCAACCACAAAATCATTGGTATCTGCCATTTTAAAATTACCATTAGCGTCCACTGTTGCCGGCGTGTTTTTATTAACATCTTCTGTTGCGCAAACTTCAATAGTTCCATCACGCATAACAGATACTGTTTCACCAGTGTGCCATCTTGCAGCAGCCTTAGTTTCTTCATTCACTGCATAGCCATCAACATATTGTTTTGCCCACGCGACCCCGTAAATTGGTGCATGCGTAGCAGGAACAACTTTACCATTACTATCAAAATTGACAGCTTGACCATATTTAATTTCTGCGCCTGCAGTATCAGAATTAGTAATATTAGGCTCTAGCGTTGCTGGTTTACCAAAACCAATTTGTTGTCCTTGGTAAAAAGTTCCATCTGGAATAGCCATTATCTAGCCTCCTTGTTGTATAAATCTGCCCAAGGGTTGACTCCAAGTTCATCACCATTATCACCCTTGAAGCTTGGTGAGCCTATAACTCTGCCTTTAGTAGCATTCTTAACTTGACTATCAAAATAAGCGTCAATATAATCATCAGACTTATCTTTCTCGTCAAAATTAGAATCAACAGCCTTAATTGAGTCAACCTTTATAGTCTTCTCATTTTTTCCGTTGAAGTCATAGCTATCACCAACCAATGTTCTAGCCGTATCAATTAATTGCAATCTATTGTTAACTAATTCATCAACTGAATCAGTCTTGAACTTATCCAATTTAGTTTGCAGTTCAATTTTATCTTTTTCAGCTGAATCTGCTTTTGCTTGAGCAGTATCTGCTTTCTTTTTCTTATCAGCAGCATCCCCCTCTGCTTTTTTCACCTTAGCTTCTAAGTCAGCAACTTTTGCTTGTTCCGCCTTAAGCTGTTCCTTTAGAGATGCTAACGATGAGTTAGACTTGGTAACTTTATCAGCGTCATCAGTAGCTACCGTGATATTTTCACCATCAAGTCTTACCTTTGTAGTTTCCATCTGCTCGTTTGTCCTTTCTCGATTGTCATCAATCACGCTTTCTGCGCTGTCACCTGTTAGCCGCACCGTATGACCAGCACGTCCACGGTCAACAATCGCAACATGATTAACTTGAATATTTTTCTGTACGGCATCGAATGCCATACCCTTATATGTGCCTTTGCGTGGTTCAACTTCTGTCTGAAAACCAATTGATAGTTCTTCCTTACCGTTTTGAACTTCTTTGATAAGCTCTGGATCAGAAATAGTCATATCAACCCGTAACGTATTATCGCTACTATCAACATGTGCATTTGAGGCAGTTAAACCTTTCATGTATTTGGCTGAATTACCTCTATTAACTAACACATTCTCCCCATTTTCACGAGGATGATTGTCTGTAATTGGTTTGCAGTTAACAGTAGCTACCGTATCATCGGACAATAACTCTTCTGGCAGCTTTGCTTCCATAAGAAATGAACCATCAGCTTTGCGATATGAGAACACTCCTGCGCGTGCAATTGGCACATTTTTGGCAATTAAAAAGCCAGTCAAACTATCAAAATTCAACTGGTTGATTGGTGCTGTATCATATCTTTCTACCAGCACAATTATTCACCTACTGGAATACTAACAAAATGTGCAGGAATGATAATTTCCTGACCGACACGAATCTTCATCGTATGCTTATTGACATTGTTATAGAACCGCAGTTGTTGCATCCCTACATGATATTTTTGTGCGATGCTATAAATACTATCGCCTTCCTTAACAATAACTTTGCGGTCACCATTAGGCAGCAAATCTGAATTATCCATTTGATTCTCCTTACTTGTTGAACTACTAGTAGCTGATTCACTTACAATTGTTGAGTTTGAAGCACTATTCGAACTTAACAACTTATCAATGTTGTCACTAGCTGAATTAACAGTGCCAACCGACTCAGCATGCACTTGCTTACTTGGTTCAGTTGTTTTATCAGGCATCTTGGTATCTTCAGTTGAAACATCCTTTGACATTTCCATCACCTCCTTCCAATTTGAAGTAAAAAAATAAGCAGGCTTACGCTCTGCTCATAATCAATATTGTTAATTTTATACGCCTAATTCTTTTTCTAAAGCCCTAGACATAAGCTTACTATAATTAATATTTTTCTTATCTGCTGCATCAGCAAGATATTTAGGTATAGTAAGATTTTTTCTAACCTTTTCGTGCTTAACAGTGCTTTCAATTTCTGCTTTTGTTACTTCAAAAGGTAGTTGAAAAGCTTCATCGTAGTCTGACCTATTAAAATCAACCTGTTTTTTAAATTCAGTAGGCTTAGGAAAATTTGTTTTACCATCTAAAGCTAAAATTAACGCATCTTTGCCATAACTGTAAGCTTCAGCAGGAGTTTCACCAAAAGTTATTGCTTCAGGAAAATCTTCAAATTTAACTTCCCAAACATTATCTGCAATATTATGTAATAACGTTCCAAAATATTTATATGCCATTTTTATACCTCTTCTCATATAGGAATACACCAAACAAGGCTTATCTAAGCCCTGCTTGCTTCATCATGGAATGTTCAATTCCCTTAGGCAATTCTCGTGCATGTATTGGAACTATAACTTGTCTAGTTCCGTTTCTGTATTTTGCATGGGAGCCTGTTTGTGAAACCTTTACAAAACCATTTCTTTTTAAAAGTCTCACAAATTCTTTTGTTTTCATCGGCATTGGTGTTTCCTCCTTACGTATATTATTATGCACTATTAGTGCATAAAAGTAAAGGGATATTTTAAAAGAATTTATTTTTTTATCATCCCTAAAAGATTGGTACTGCAACACATCTGCACCTTATTGGCTCACCTGGCAATTGTCCATCATCACCACCGTCTGGATCATCGTAGCTCTGCTCTGTTTGGTCAAGCTCGGCATGTGCTGGACGCACACGTTCATCTTCCATTGACTGCCAAATATACTTTTGTGCGCCTGCGGCCTTTGAGCGATAGCTATCCAATTGACTGATAATCGTACCTGTCTGATCATTGGCGATTAATGCAGCATGTTTGTTAGTTACTTCGCCTGTCTTAGTAATTGCCTTAGTCAGGTCGGAAATACCACCGCCTTTGGTAATTGAATTGTAAATTTCACTCTGTAGCTTATCAACATATTCCGACCTCAACCGTTTTATTCGACCAGCATTCTCTGCAATTTTGGCTTTAATGTAGTCGCTAATTGCTTGATTGCTACTGATTGGGTCAATATTAGCAATCTTAGTTTGCATTTTGACGTTAAGGTATGAAAAATTATCAATACCATTAACTAATCTTGTCGCCAATTTAGTAAAATCTTGCTCTGTTTGGGATGCAAGTATGGCATCATCAATCATTTTCATAGCTTGATTCATATCATCAACCCAGTTATGAACCGGTGGCATATCTTGGCTATGTCTATCTTTTTTATTATCAGCTAAAAAAGCAGCCCCACCGCGGACGTGTTCCTTTACTAGTTGGTCAAGATAAGTTGTAGCAATCGCTCGCCATCTAGTTACCAACTTGCCAAGTTCTCGTGCATACCAGTCTTCTAGTTTTCTGGGATACCTTGTAGTGGGAATGCCATGTGTAAGCAGTCTAACCTCTTCCTTAATCAGCTTCTTGCTTTTTGTCATCTTGTGCATCCCCATGAATAAAGCTAATCAATTGTTGCCTCATCTTCTCAATTTCTTTTTCAGTCAACTGTTTATCAGCACTATCAGTCTTAGCACTTACTGAATTATGTTGCCCTCCAAGCATTTGTTTAGCTTCATCAGGGTCTAAAATACCAGCACTAACCAAAGCATTTGCTGCTTGTGCATTTTGCAGCAGTGTTTTACTTTGCGTTACATCATCAGCTGTCCAGAGAGGATTAAATTCTATATGCCAATCAATTTTATCGGGATCATCAAAGCCACCTGCAACATCAGTTGAATACATCAGCAATTTAACGATGTATTCTATCTGTGGCTTTAAAATTGTTTCTTGCTTCGCTTTAATGCCATCGTAATAGTTAATAACATCATACTGCGCACCTGCTAAAGTTCCAGCTTCCTGCCCCATTAATACTGATTTGGGAATATCACTTGCTGCAGCTAATTGCTGCCAAGCAAATTCATAAAGTTTATCAATACCGCCAACATTCGTACCTAATTTTGTCATGGTTTCATTATCACCAATAGCAAAAACTGATTCGGTTGACATCCCTTGATTTAGTATGGCTTGCGCCTTTGCACGTTCTTTAGGATTACCTTCCATATCACGAATTCTGCTAGACTGGAAAATCTTCAACGTATATTCGTACAAGATTTTACCGTCAGAATATAACCCTGAATTAAGCACTTTTAATGGATCACCACATGTTGTTAAAACAGATGTTCCTAAATCATTATCTTCAAGTTTACCTATATCAACGTGAAAATAACGGCTTTTATCAATAATAACTTGGTAATTTTGAGGTTGCTGTGGCATTGCAAAACCATATTTATTAATCGTACTGCCTGCAGTTGTCGGCTTAATAAATATTTGTTGTTCTTGGCCATAATTTATATCAGTTGGATCATCATTTGCCTTAGTCTTTTGCACGTGTTTTTGACCAAATGCATGAACAAACGAAACATTTTTAATGTTTTTAAAATCAACTTTGTCAGATTCCGAACTTGGCTTTATTTCTTTAAGACCAATATTGGCATAGCCATCACCATGAAGTCGCATATAAATTAGTTCTTTTTTAAGCTGCGTAGTTAAATGTAAGTTATCCATTGCCTTTTGATAAATAGCTTGCCTATTCGGATCATCTGGTATAACAATACGCCAACCATTTCTTGTCATATCTTCTGCAGGTTTTCTAACTACTTTCTGTGCCAATCCATTTTCTTGGTACATGTTGTTAAGCAAGTCATAATCATGTGAATCAACAACAAATTGTGGTCTAGTATCACCAAATCGTGACGGTGTTACTCCCTTTGACCAGTAATCATCGAAGTCAAAACGGTTAACTTTAGTTTTTGCATTTTTCTTATTGAAAAACCAACCCATCTAATCACCTTTCTAATACTTATAAACTTCAAAGAATGATTTTTGCTTACCCATGTAGTTCAGTGCTTGCGTCATGGCATCAACCCAATCATCATGTGGACCATTAGGAAAGTTAAAGATTTCCTCAAGCATTTCTTCAATTTCAGGCTTCCACAAGGGATGTGGAACATAGACGTTGCCTGCTTCCCATAAAGGACTAACAGCACTAGCACGGACTTCTTTACCACCATCTGGCTCAACCGGAATAATGCCCTCAATCTTATTTTTAAGAGTATCAATTATTGCGCTACCGTTAGCCTTATCTTCGATGTATTTACTACGTGCATCAGGATGTTTAGCTGTCATCGTTGTAATAGCCGCTATCGTTTCTGTAAAAGTCATACGAGCATGTCGCCAATCCAATAGAAAATAATTAGCATCTCTCTTGCCCCAAACCTCGCCAGCAACAAAGTCATCGTTCTCCTTAGATTTAAATGTTGCATCCCATGACTGTACCTTTTCTGTAAAGTGTAGTGGCAAAACCATTGCTTGCTCATTGGTCAGTTGCAGCTCTGCTTGCATTTTTTTGGTTGGAACATAGTATTTTACCCAATCCCGTCTAAAAATGTTGCCAGCAGCTAAACTAGGTCGTTGCTGATATAGTGCAGCAAACTTCTGTGATCCCATATCATGCTTATGTATCTTAAGTGAGTCAATCGTATGCAGTTGTGGGCAAAGGGCATCCCCGTTATGCCGACCAATTGCATCAGTCTCTCCATCAGGGATGTCTTCTGCAATCGCTGGTAACTTCAACTCTTCCCATGGTAGTGACTTTTTCTTCATCAATCTTCCTGCTAGGTCATCAATTTGCCACCTAGTCATGATGACTATAACTGAACCACCTTTTTGCAGACGTGGAAAAAAGGTTAGGTTCCATTCATTCCATATCTTATCTTTAATCGTAGTTGACATTGCTTCCTCACTGTTCTTGATAGGATCGTCAATGATTAGCAGGTCAGCGGGTCTACCAGATGCACCACCAAGCATTGATGTAGCATAAAAAGTCCCACGATGATCTTTAACGTGGAACTCTTTTGAAGTATTTTTTTCTGGTTGCAATCCAAAAAGTGGATAAGCCCATTCTTCAAAATGCTTTCTGTTCGCATCACTAAATGTAGTAAATAGGTCTTGTGAGTATGCTGAAATCATGACTCTTTTGTCGGGATGCCGCATAAGATAATAACTTGGAAAAGTTTGCGTAATCGTCATAGATTTTCCATGCTGAGGCGGCATTTCTACAATGTAGAATTTGCGTTCACCATCGATTATCTTTTGCATTTTCTCACAAATGTATTTTGTGTGAGCAAATAGTTTTGACTTGGGATTTGCCAAACTAAAATAGTCAACGTAATTACGCCTAGCCAGTTCCTCTTTAGCTCTTAAGGCAAGTTCAGCCTTATCATCCATAGTTAAATTAATCATTGTCATCATCAGCTAATTTGGTTAGTTTACGTAAATCTTCGTCACTTAACTTATCAAGATTACTATTAGTCTTAATGCTACCATTAATACCAATTTCTTTTTGCTCGCGCCAATGTTCTGGATCACGGTTTTTTAGCCAAAAAATACCTGCTGTTGTATCTGGTGGGACAAACTTTCTTATTCTTGATACAACCACCATTTTTGAACTTCCATCGTCCTGCTTAATCAATTCCTCATGTTCTTCAACTGTCATATATCCAGTTGCCCGTTTATGCAGGGCACTTTCAACTTTTGCATCTGCTGGAATGCGTCCTTCTTTTAGGGCGTCGTAAATGTCTGATTTCGCTTTTTTCCAGCGATATAAAGTGTCACGGCTGACTCCCATGTTATGAGCAATATCGTCATTAGTAAGTCCATTTCTTGCCCAATGCTTAAGTGTTTCTAGTCCTTCTGGTGTTAGCCAGTCATTTACCCTACCTTTATATTGCTTTTTCTTTACCACTATTTGTCTCACCTACTTCCACGCATACAACACAAATTTAATTTCTTCATAAAAAAAGCACCGCTAAGATGCTTGTATATCGTTTATTTTCTTTTTAACACAGGCCCGCTCGCCAGTGCTAACTCTTAAAGCACTTCAATGGGTCGTCGCGGGCTATTGCGGTAGCAGGACTCGAACCTGCTTACAACCATTACCGCAACTTGTAAATTATACTTCTAGAAAGGAGTTTTTTTAAACCTTGAAAAAAAGAAATTTATTGTCGAAAGATTAAGGGAAATGGTTTTTCGACAATACCATAATACAACGTATTATCTCTACTCAACCTATGATAATCCTATGCAAAACCTATGATGATTCTATGATTTTAAAAAAACTCGTAAATCACTAATTGAAGCACTATCTTTTTTCCGCCAGTAATCAAGGCGTTCTGCAAACTCAACACACGCACTATTTTTCAATTGATAATAGCGAGCTGACTGATAACCTAATCTTTCTGCAATTTTTGTATCTGGCATCTTTTTTATAAAAAATAAATATAAAATTATTCCACTAGAATAATTGCAACTGCTAAGAGCATGATCAACCGCTCTTACGCAAGCTTGAGCGTCGAGATTAACAACTATGCGTTCATCTTGATGATTGCGTCCATCATGTCCACCAACGTTATTAGGGTCAAGAGTTGGGCTTGATATGTCGCTTAGGTGTTTGTTGGCCAGATTAAGATAATGACCAAAGTCTTCTGTAAAAAAATTTTTAACTGCTTGCGCTGTTTTTGCTTTATCTAATTTCGCTTTCTTAAACAAAACTGATTGCTCAACTCCAATCATCATCCATTACCGACCTATTCTTTAATAAAAATTTTCGTATTATTCTTAGGAACCATATATCTACCACCTTGGGGTATGTCGCACCAATGAGTGCGTTTAGTTATCAGATTAATGTGTTTCCGCATTCGCTTATAAACTTCATTGGAATGATTGCTTTGTGAGATACCAAAATATTGCAGATTAGTTGTAGCGGCTAAATAAATTTCAGGTTGATTTTCTGGGTTAACAACATACTTAAAAACAGGTCTAGTATGATAACCATATAGCACTGCTATTCTGCGACAAGCGCTAGGATTGTGACCAACTTTTGCGCTAATTTCGCGATAGTTATAGCCGAGCTTTATCAACCTAATTATTTCCTTGTCGTAATCATGTTTTACAAATTCTTGAGCTACACCCATCTCTTTATGCAATTTAACCATTAACGGGTTATCGTCAGGTATGACGAGCGTTCCATATTTATCTTCTATTTTATGTATTAAATCCCAAACTTTTTGCGATAATCTCATTTTTATCACTTCCCTTTTAAAGCCCTACCACACCAAGGGCAGTAGTTTATTTGATACGAAACGCTTGCCCAACCATAGTTGTTGTCATCTTTAATTTGTGTATTTAACAAATTTTCACGAATTTTAATTTTACCCGTATAACCATTTAATTTTTCAACTATTACTTCGCTTTTTTGGCAATATTTACAGATTTCAGTACCCATATCCGACTAACCCTTCTTTCACGATTTTTAAAGCGTCATCTGCGCTCCTAGCTATACCATGCACAATTTTTCGTTTTTGTAGCATGTTATGAGATCTGATTTGTTCTGGTCGCGGTTTACCCGTTGCCGACTTTACTTCAATGAAAAAGATTTGATTATCAATCCACCGAAAGCCAACTAAATCAGGAAAACCTTTAGGTAAGCCTGTATCAAACCAGCGACCGTCTTTCATCAGAACTTTACCCACGTTCGCGCGAAAAACTGTACACTGATTGGCTGATAAATTTAATTGAATTTGTTTTTGGATTTCGTGTTCCGATTTGATTCCCATAGCATTTATATATCTAAAATTTCGGTTAAAATAATTGGTATGCCAAGAAAAAAGTCAAAAAGAACAAAAGCGACACTAACATCTTGAACATCCGATTTACTCATTGGATAGCCAATAATTCTGAATGTGTTAACTATTATAGCTAGTAATACCAAGGTCAAAATAGCTAAAGAAAACACAGAAATGGCAATCACGATTAATTTGTGTTGTTTCATAAAATCAACCATCAACCGGCACCTTCTCGCAATCCTCTAAGTGAAATTTCTTAATTTCTGCTTCGGTAAATTCGCAATAATCTAGATCACCCTCATCACTTACAACTGATAAGCCTAAACCGTTTTTACAGTACATATTGTTTTTAGTATGTGGGACAATAACGTGATACTCTTTCTCTGGAACAGGTTTACTATACTTATCCCAGAACTCATCAATGCCTATAATATCGACCACTATCTTACCGATACCATATACGCCACTTTTTAAGTCATCATAAGTAAACGGGTCAGCTTTAGGATGCCTTTCATCCAACTCATGAATCATAAGAAACTGATTACATCCATAATTTTTGAAATATGCGCAATATTTACCGTTGTTAAATATTCTTTTTTCTTCAGTCATTTTTACCACCTAGAATTAATTTGATTTCGTCAGAACTATATATACGATTAAATGGATATTCCCATAAATATTCTGTCAACTCAGAGCTAGTAAATTTACACTGCTTGATTACACCTCTAACTAGATCAACTAGAGCATATGTACCGTCTAGATTGTCAGCAATCATTAAGTACTCTGCACGTTTCCCGATTAATCGATTAGTCCTAATTATTGAACCCTGTTTAATTTTAGAGTTATCTTTAGTTATAATTTTCATCATTTACCACCCCCAGCTAGTCCACCACATATACTTTTCAAACAAACCAGCTACAACCGCTAAGACAGCAAATATTATAAAGAATGACCAACCTAATTTTTCGTTATCTAGGTAAAAACACACGAACGCTGCTATGCATGCAATTGCTCCCAAAAAGCCGATTAAAATTATTAATAATTTCATTGGTTACCCGCCTTTGCTTTTAAGTAATCCACGCACCAGTCATAGTCCTCTTTGCTGACCTCATGTCCTCTATCCACAAAAACTAGCATGTAAAACACTATGTGTGCTCGTACGTATATGGTCGCACCACGCAACTTTTTTAAAGGCTGTTCACAAGTTTCGCCATTTAGAACATCATTGAAGACAAGTGTCTTATTCCCTTTTATTTCCATTTTTCGTTACCTCCGTATCTGCGAATTTCTCGTTTTCACCCAATGGATAGTTATCTGGCACGTGCCCAAGGAACACGTACTTGCCATTTTTGCTTTTGCGATATAGTTTTTTAACGTGTGTCATTGCTAGTCCTCCTTTAAAATAGTGGCACTTCGGCATGCTTTAGCATTTTTTTCGCGGCTTTTTGATACATTTTTTTATCTATTTCAAAACCGTAAGCGTCACGATTCAGCTCAATAGCCGCTCTTAAAGTTGACCCACTCCCAGCTACAGGATCAATCACCACATCTCCAGGGTCGGTAAAAATTTCAATTAAACGCCTCAAAACTGGTATTGGCTTCTGCGTTGGTGCTATTTTGGGATAGCTACTATCAATGTCCCATGTGAACCAATTTTTTACCATACGACCATCGTTGTTAAATTTCGGCAGTTTATCTCGATATAGGACTAGAGCGTACTCAGTAGCTCCAACAATTTTCATATTTACTTTTAAAACTTGTGCAGATGTTTGTTTGATAAAAATCAGTGGAATGTAGTGCTGGAATCCATATTTTTTACCATACTCGATAACCATCCCCAACTGCTGAAATGCACAAAACACAATCATAGCTGGTGCTTTATTCGTTGCCTTAGGCTCTTTGATCAACATTTTTGAACAAAAATGCATGTACTCAGCCACCCTAAAATCTACGTCGGTATTAAAAAATGCTGAGTTAGCCTTATCACTTTCGCCATTTTTAATTTCACCATTTTTGTACCATTCGGGGCTACTAGCATAAGCATCATTAGCGATATTGTAGGGTATGTCTGCTATAACTAGTTGTGCTTTAGGAAGCTGATATCTTTTGTAGTTTTGAAAATGGTCATTAAACAGTTTCATTTTTACCATTGTTAATCCCCCATATACTTCTTTTCAAAATCAGCGAAAAACTTGTGTGCCTTTTGTAGTTCTTCTTTTTCTTTACGTTGAAATGCGCCAATACCATGTTCACAGTCGTATTCATACTGCTGGTCTGCTCGTTCATGCCATATCTTTGAGTAGATGCTGTCCCAGTCAGACGTCCATTTATAGCCTTGAGCGCTTGTCGGCGATTCTCGTAAAATCAATGACATGACCCTTGTCTCCTTCCTGCATTCTGCTAACCAATCTAGCGTGGTATGTTCGGTAGAGTTCATCCATGCTCAAGTTGGTGGTCGTAATAATGCGCTGATTGCTTTCATAAATATCGAAGATAGTGTCTTGCACAAAACTGGTAGCTTCACTATTGGCACTCTCAGCGCCCAAATCATCTAAAACTACCAAGTCGGCAGTACGAACTACATCTGTCACATGTTTAGGCGACCAAATGCAGGCTTTGTCGTTAAACCAGTTTTTCATCTCTCGGATTAATTTATTGACACTTAGAAATAGACACTTCTGCATTGGCTCTGCGTTGTCATTAACAGCATTTAAAATAGCCATAGCTAAATGAGTCTTTCCAGCTCCAGCATTGCCATAAAACAAGCTATTCCCCTTTTTGTCAGGATATTTAAGATATGCTCCTGCAATTAGTCGAGCACTCTGCTTTGCTACTGCCTCGGTAGAATTGTTTTGTGCTTTAAAATCATCAAAAGTGCAGCTGAACACATCTCTACGGTCAACTAATGACGCTCTCTTTAAAAAGCCCTTGTTTTGCTGTATTCGCAAATTTTCGTGCATCCGTCTATCCTGTTCTTGGATTTGCTCATGCTGGCAAACTTCACAGAATGGTGTTACTTTGTCAATTCCACTTAGATAGACTAAGTGACTTTCGGGATGCTTAGGGCACGTCTTATCCGACTTACGGAGGCGATGCTCAATCATCCTGATAGTTTCCTGTGTAATTCCTGTCATTTTATCCTCCTAGAACGGTAATTCGTCCTCATTCACGCCCTCAATCTCACCGTTAGTAAATGCATCTGGAGCAAAATCAGCGTGTTGTAGCACATTCGGCGTTTTTTCGTTGAGATACCCCTCAAACTTAGTCCCAAACAATGTTTCTGGACGTAGATACTTAGCCATTTTCTTATCTCCACGCCATTGCGCACATTTAGTATCAATTACTTTCTTAAAATCTGGGATATTAAAGCCGTCATTAACTCGTGCATTGATTAGTCGCTGTGTAGCTTTAGACGTAGATTTGTACTTAGTACCTGCTTTCTCATTAAGATAGTCAATTACTTCCTTGTAGATAGCTGGTTCTGCCTTGGCGGAACTATATATATTTCTATTATTATTGTTCTCTTTATTAATGCTCTCTTTAGGTGACATGTGTGTCACGGGGGTAGTGACATGTGTGTCATGAGGGGTAGTGACATGTGTGTCACGGGGGGTGTCACTCATGTCTTCAGAAGTGCTTTCCCATCCTAAAGTAAATGATTTGGCAAGTTTTTCACCAGCATAAATTTTTCTGTGGTCAATATCTCCATTTTCATTTTTTATATTTTTTCGCTTAATCAATTTATGGCTTTCCAAAATATCAAGATATCTAATGATAGTTCTTGTAGAGCAATCCAATCTCTTACTTAAAGTAGTGTTGTTAATATAGAAAACTCCTGTAACATTAAGCATTGATACGATTTCTCCCAAAAGTAAAATTGCTTTAGGATGCTTTAACAGCGACTTATCATGTGCTGAACTCGCTGGAATCATCAAAAAAGCTTTAGATCCGTTTAGTACTTCGGTCATATGATCACTTCCCAACTTGATTAGCAAAAGGATCCGCTTTTGCATCTTGCTGAACCTTGTTAACAGCTTGATTTAGTTCCGTTTCTCTATTTTCTGATTTTGGCTCTACCTGTTTGGACTTTGTATCGTCAGTATCCACTGTTGACTTAATCAGTTTGTAAGCATCGTTAATGGCATCAACATACTTAGCAAAATTCTTGTTCTTTTTGCGTTCGTTTTTGATATACTCTTCAGCTTTTTGATTACCTGCTACAGCCAACATATAGACTTCAACTAATCTCGTCTTTTTATCGCCAACCTTGACAGTAACTTTGCTTAAAGCCTCATTGTCAATGAACTTAGTTTTAACTTGTACCTGTTGTGGTTCTTGTTTAGCACCATTACCGTCAGTATCTTCTTCCGAAGCAATTCCAAAGATTGCACTGATTGAGTAACGTCTGGCATAAGTTAGGACAGCTCCTTGATCTTGCGTCTTACCACTGCTTTTTTTGATACCAACATCAAGCAAGCATTCACCAAAATCAATCAGTGCCCCCTGAGAATTTAAAATAATATTTCTAACGCCAACTTTACCGTCTTTAATAACCGGTAATTGACTGATCGCAATATCCTCATCTTCAGTTGCTTTATAAATTGCTTTAAAAACTTGGTCTAGAGAGGTGTAATCATAGCCATAACCATGTGCGCCTTTATTAGGTTGCTCAATTTTTTGTTGAACAGTGCCAAACGTTTTCATCAAAGCTTTTTTTGCTTTTACTGCCTCTTCTTGTTTCATATCAGCAACTGTCTTAATTTTTGGAAAACTAACTGACTGACCTGTATTCTGGATCGCTTCTTCAGTCATTTAGTCCACCACCTTGTACGCAATTTTGTTTTCTCTAAAGAAACTTGCCAAGGAAGTTAACTGCTCTGACGTTCCGCTAACCACAAACGTATGCTCATAAATCTTAGGCTCTGACTTAGCAACTGTTTGCTTTACTTCTCCAGTATCTGGATCAATTAACTTATCACCATGTTTCTCTAACTTTTGAGTCGCTAATTTTCGCTTCTGTGCATCTTCGGCTTGCTGTTTTGCAAACTCTTCTTGCCTTCTCTTTTTGTCCTCAACGACTTGTTTTAATTCTTTAGCGTGATTATCCATTGCTACTAAAATATCGCTTACGGGCTTGATTTTTAGTTCGTCAATCCAATGCTGAACAGGCAATGCTAACTCATCTGCTTTTTGTGATATTTGCTTTACACCGTCTAGGTATGTGGCCTGTTGTTTTACAATTACTTCAAGCTGCTGACTAACTTCATTTTCAAAGGAAACATTTGAATAACTCTTGTTATCCCAGCGTTGATTATATTTAAAGTTGAATTGCCTTAAATCTTCTTCGGTTAATCCAGCTTGACTTGCAAACTCAGAAATTCGCTTGATATTCCGATTATGCTTATATTGTTTAACTTTGTTGTCATAGTACGTCAATCCACTGCCAATTTGGTTATAGATGTCGTCAAGTTCAGATGTCATTGACTTAACTTGTTCTTTAAAAACTGTAATTGGTTTACTAGCTTCATTAACGACTCTTTTTTTCTCATCATTGATTTGTTGCCTAAATTTACTAATTTTAGTCCGCAGCGCTTTATCACTTTTGTACGTTTGCGGTGTAACCTTGTAACCGTCTAGTTGTGCATGTAGTTCGTCAACTTTAGCCTTCATTTCATCATAACCATGGAATTCCAGTTTTGCCGGTTGAAATGAAACTGTCATTTCATCATCAACATTTTCCAACGAAATTAATTGTTGCGTTTCAGTTTTTGCTTCATTCATGGTATAATTCTCCCGAGTAGTATCTGCAATCAGTTCTAGTGAATGCAGATTTATATCCATCGAAGCAGTTGCTAGCGATTATTAAGTTCTCGTAGTACTGCTTTTTTTCTAGCCTTTCTTTTAGCTTCTTTATCATTTTTCGTCACGCTTTAAAAAGTAAACTGCACTGATAAACAAGCCAATTGCAACAACAAGTAAAATTGCACCCACATCTTCTAAAAAGCGTGTCACGTTTGTCAGCCACAGTCTGTTCGCGTCATAGAAAGCAAATTCAACAATGCTCATTACTAGTAATGCAATCAATGCCTTAGCTGCATTATTCTTATCCTGCTCAATTTTTGGATTTTGGTTAAAATTCATTCTTCTCACTCCCTAAATAGTTTTTGCGTTCCAGTCTATTTCATGCCGATGTTCTTTCATCCATTGACTGGCTTCATCTTCATGAATTCGAAATGCCTTTCCCTTGCCAGGATGAATATCTTCGACCCAGCTCGGCTTAAACTCATAAAAGATGTTTTGCTTAATCCAGTCTGGCGTTTTCTTAACGTATTTTTTATTAAACTCATTAAGATTAATAATTCGATTGACAGTATCTTCTATCATGGTTTTTCGATCGCTTTGTAATTTGGCAATTACTCTTGGTTCCAAAAGTTCAACAATTTTATCAATAGACTTAGATGACAGTTCAACCGTTATTCTTTCGCTCATCTTCATCACCGCCTTTTGCTAACTTGTTCTTCAACTATTTATTTTTTTCTCCTTCTTCTTTTGTATACTTCATTTCAGCTTTCTCCTATTGTCATCTTCTGTCTAGGCTAATTTCCTTTTTAATTGCCTGTAATCCCTTTTCGGTATAAAACCACTGTGGAACTTCTTTATCAGAATATTTAGATTTTGAATTTGCCCATCTGCCATATTCATTTTGTCCTGGCTGCTCAGCTTTAAGTCCTAATTTATTAGCAATCATTCCAACTTTTTTACCGCTTATGTTCAGTTCTTTGGCAATTTTGCCAGCTGAATATTCTTTTTTCTTCATGACTGGAACTGTCATTTCACCGGTTAGGACTTCAGCACTCTTTGCAATTAATGCCTGTTTAGACGATTCAGAAGTAGTAGCCATCGCTAATTTATAAAGCATATTTGCTTTTCGAGTTGCTGAGTTTTCTTCCATAATTGATAAACGTCTTTGTTGAACTAACGACGGCTCATTATTCTTAATCGCTACTCGCATGTTGAAGTAGTTATCAACCAGCTGATCGTATATATCCCAAGCCTTATCGTCATCTAATATTTTCAGTAACTTTGCATATCCTCGTTCTGATAAAAGATAGATGTGATTCGCATTACCCCATTGAGCTCTTGTGAAACCAAGTTCTGAAAACAGGTCAATTTGATTGACCTGTTTTAAGTCAACTAAATCAATCCCTTCTCTAAATCGACTACGATTCATATTAATAGCCTGGTTAATCGCCTTAACTTCTTTACTATGAATTTGCGCAATATCTTTAACTAACATTGCTTTTTTATTTTTGCCAAAGCCACCCTCAATTCCGGTGAATTCAACTTTTCCAATGTGCTCTGTTCCAATAACTCTTAAATTATTCATGAATATTTTCCTTTCTAGCTAAAATAAATAAATACTGTGTTGTTACTCCCAAATAATCTGCAACCGCTTGAAGTGCATCAGCTCGCGGAATACTCTTATTCCACTTACTAATCGAACCGTTTGATAAATGGAGATCCTTTTCAATTTGATAAATTGATTTATTATTTTTATTTGCAACGGTTTTTACTGCTGAATATAACGACATGGTTTCACCTCTTTTCTAAATAATTATATTGACAGAGTATTAGAAAGTGTTCTATCATATAAGTATGCTAAATAAACCAAATTTATAGCTTCTTACATTTAGAACGGTTTACTTTAGTTCAACAAAATAGTTTCCTGACACCTTTTGATGAACTACGATTAGTATAATCGAACGTTTTCTAAAATGCAAGTGGTTTAGCATAGAAAGTTTTATAAAAAATAATGCGAGGAAAATCATGAGTGCTAAAGATAACGTTATAAGACTTTGGAAAAACAAAAGGCCTGATATTCAATCTATTGCAGAGTTAGAAAGAAAAATAAATTTAAGTAATGGTTTAATTCAAAAATGGGATTCAAAAACGCCCTCAACCAAAAGTGCACAAAAGGTAGCGGACTTTTTCAAAGTTCCTTTAAGCGATATTTTGAATGATGTTTCTGATGATTCTGTAAAGTTAGATGTGGATGACCAAAAAGTTTTGACCTTATTCAGAAAGGCAACAGAAGGCATGCCAGAAGATGAAGTAAAAGATTTTACTAATTCTATGGGGATTTTAATGAATACTGCAAGAGAATTAATCCGAAAAAGAAGGCAATAATTTATGACAATTGAATATCAAACCATTAGTCATGATGAATACGATTATTGTAATGAAATAGCTAACGATATTTTAGAAGGAATATCAAATAAATATAACGTTGCAAAAGATGATATACACTATAAATATGTAATTGATTATTTAGTAGATATAGCGGGACCATCTAATCTTTGTTTATTTGTCAGCAAAAAGTTTTGCAACTCATCATTCGAATTTAATAAAATAAATCCTAACAGTTTAAAAATCACTTATAATTATAAATTCAGTACACAAAAAATACCTTTACATGCTGAAACTATTGATGTTCTATCGGGAAATTTTTGTCAAATCGTGAGTGGCTTTACTATTTTCCCTCAAGATGGGTCCATTATGTTTTTAAATGCAGAAACCAGAACTTGGGCAAGGACTATTTTTACAATTATTCATGAACTAGTTCATTCTTATCTGGCAACAAGTAGACCTAATTATAAAAAACAAGTAGCCTTGATTAATCAAACGAATCTAAAAGGAAATCCATATCCCGAAGATTTACAATTAATCGAAGCGGAAACAAATACTATTTCCTCACTGCTTTATGCTCCAACCTGTTCTCTAAAAAAAGAAATTCTGAAAAAAGATTTTTCAGAATTATGTTATCAATACGGTATGAGCTATTCAGCTATGCATAATAGATTGTTTAATTATTTTTATCATGATTATAATTTTACTTTTTATTCTGCAAAACAAGCAGTATTCTCTTTTAGAAATAATAACAAAAAAGAAATCGAAAAATTAAGAAAACTCCTTAATACTGAATATTTAGAAATGGATGATTTGTTTTTCTAATTTTTCCGTCTATAACACCAGTGACAATAAACCTAGGATAATGTTTTTAGGAGGGAAAAATGATTAAGTTGAATAATGCGTTAACTGCAGCTACTACTGCTCTAATTGCCGTATCTGTTGTAGGCCGTTCCAATGGTGAGTCTGGCAGCAAGAATGCCAAAACGACACAGCAAGCCAAGAAAAACAACTACTGGGACTTTAACTGTAAGATCATATAAATACCCTCACATGCGTGGGGAACACCCTACTGATATTATAAACTACGTAATCAAAATTATTATCTAAAATTCGAAGTAAGGAAAAAAGCTTTCAAGACTAGAGTTGATAATTGAGTCTTGAAAGCTAATAGACAATACACTTAAATGATAGCGCTTGCCATATAACAATTTTATCATACTTTTAGGAGGTTTAAAATATGAATGAAAAAGAAGATAGTGGCAGTCGTGAAACTAACGCTAACACGCTACCATCAAGTGGAAATAAAAAAGCAGATAGTGATAGTAGTGGATGCTGGGGTTGCCTAATAATCATTGTTATTATTGCAGCTATTATTTTTTGCATTCATAGCTGTAGTAAAAGTAATAACAGTAATTCATCTCAACCTACAATTCACTTAACCAAAAAGCAAAGAGGCGAACGTCAAAAATTAGTCCATAACATGAATGTTTGGGCAGGCTCCTATCATAAATATGGTGAAGTCTTTATCGATAAAAATAATCATGCAGTCTTAATGCTTACAGATGACACCATTAATAATTCTTCATATAAAGATTTAAATAGCATCGCAAGCACTTTCAGTACCAAAGTTGATGCTCAAAAAGGACCAGACAATATTGATAAAGTTAATACCAAAGTAGATCATGCTGTCATTGAAAATGGTAATGGTCAAATTATGAGTAAATATCATGACGGTACAATTGACATAGTTAATCATTGGCGTTCTGCTCACACTAAGCATAAATTTACCACTATGGATAAATTTGCTGCAGCACAAAGAAAAGTTGATGAGCAAGCTAATGATTTACCTAGTGAGTATTCCAAGGCTCAAAAGAAAGAATATAACCAAAATTATGCAGCTTTAAAAGCTGACTTTAAGAATTGGTCAGACAGCAACGTTGCAAAAGTAACGGTTAGACGTGAAAGCGGAGTAATGATAACTACTATTACTTTAACCGCTAATTCTGATGATTTATCTAAATCAGAATTGCGCAACAAAATTAAATCAGCATGGCAAATAGCTCTTTCAAAATACAATGCTCACCTACCATATATGGCTAAAGAAGATGGTAGCGATATTGATGCAAAAATCAATGATGCAAATGGTGAATACTGCGCTATGGGAATGACTAATTCTCAAAATTCATCAACTGAACTTAATTATTACGGTCCAGCATATTAAAAACCACAATGCAAAGTACAGAGGCGGTAAAAAAGCCCTCAAGAACTGAAGTTTGGCGACCCTGTTCTTGAGAGCTGTAAATATGTAAACAAAAGATACTGATATCGTATCGGTGTCTTTTGTCTACTCAATTTTATCATATTTAAAGGAGTGATTTAAGTGGCAATATATAAGCGAGGCAAAACTTGGACTGTTCAGGTATCTTGGTACATTCTTGATACTAATGCTAAAACTGGCAAAAAGAAAAAGTATAAAACCAAGGGAGGCTTTCTTACCAAGGCCGAAGCTAAAAAATGGGAAATCGAGCAGATTTCTGCAAAAAATTCTAATCAAATCACCAATGTAAACCCAATATTTGTTGACTTCTTCTGGGACTGGGCCACAACCTACCGCATTCCAGGAACAACTGATGCGACTAAAAGACGGTATACAAGTCAAACTAATATTTTAAGAAAGTACTTTGGCTTGACTAAGATAAATAATATTAATCGCAATGATTATCAAAAATTTATCAATTATTATGGCGAAAACCATTCCAAGATAACAGTTAAGAAACTGCATGGTGTCATCAAAGCATGTGTTTCCGATGCACAAGATGAAGGAATTGTGCCACAAAATTTTACTAATAGAATCAATCTAGTGTGGAACGATAAGAAAACACACCATATTGAATACCTATCAATTGCAGAAATACAAAAATTAATTGATGTTACCAAAAGTTCGCTAAATCATATTTATACAACTCCATATATGATTTTAACTGCAATTTATACTGGCATGCGCTTAGGTGAAATTATGGCCTTACAATGGTCTGATATTGACGAGAAAAAACAAACAATCAGTATCAACAAATCATATGACTATATCTCACAGAAAGTCAAAGCTCCCAAGAATGCCAGTTCAAAAAGAACAATCTATATTTCAGAATCACTGATTAAAATTCTTAACGAATTAAAACAAAATAATCACAAATTTATCTTTGCTGAAAATAATAACAAGCTGCCAAGTAACAATGCAGTTAATCATGCTCTTAAAATCCGTATGAAAAAAGCAGGCATTAACAAAGTAGGATTTCATTTTCATAGCTTAAGACATTGCCATGTAGCATATTTAGTTGCCCATCATGTTGATTGGTATGAAATCAGTAAGAGACTTGGACACTCAAATATAGGGATCACTATGGATACATATTCTTACATGATTGATGAAATGAAAGCTACCCAACAAAAAATACTAGCTCAAGCATTAGAATCGATGGACAAACCTCAGAAATTGCATTTAGCTTAACTTGGCTAACATTTGGCTAACATTTCAAGCTAAAATCATTGATATATCAAGCATTATAGCTATATTTCAATGACCCCGGTGGTCTATTTAATATATATTTTAGAAAACCTTAGAAAATAAAAATGCTTATCTAAAGGATTTTTTAGTTCCAAGAAGCCTTTAG
>NZ_FOMN01000012.1 GCF_900112665.1 Lactobacillus bombicola | reverse complement strand
ATGGGTGGCCAGGGGTTCGAACCCTGGACCCACGGATTAAGAGTCCGTTGCTCTGCCAGCTGAGCTAGCCACCCAAAAAATGTTATCTTAAATAACCAACAAAAATTATTATGCTATTATTTTAAATGAAATGCAAGCTTTTTTGTTAAATTTTTGTGCTTTTTTTGGCTAAATAGTTAAAAACCAGTATAATGGTAAGCAAAGGGGGGCTTTCGATGCCAAAGAAGATTCTCGTTGTCGATGACGAAAAACCAATTTCTGATATTATCAAATTTAATTTGACGAAGGAAGGCTTCGACGTCGACACTGCCTATGATGGGGAAGAAGCTATTAAAAAAGTTGATGAATATAATCCAGATTTGATGATTTTGGACTTGATGTTACCCAAAAAAGATGGTTTAGAAGTGGCACGTGAAGTTAGACAAACTCATGATTTACCGATTATTATGGTAACAGCTAAAGATACGGAAATTGATAAAGTACTCGGGCTGGAAATGGGAGCGGATGATTATGTTACTAAGCCATTTTCTAATCGTGAACTTGTAGCGCGAGTTAAAGCTAATTTACGGCGCCGTAGTATTGCTAAAAAAGTGGAAAGTGATAGTGATGATACTTCAACCAAGAATATAACTATTGGTAATCTGGTGATCATGCCTGATGCTTATATTGTTGAAAAAGAAGGTAAAAAAATCGAACTCACTCATCGTGAATTTGAGTTGCTTTATTATTTAGCGCAACATATGGAACAAGTAATGACTAGGGAACATTTATTGCAAACAGTTTGGGGCTATGATTATTTTGGCGATGTTCGTACCGTTGATGTAACAGTCCATCGTTTGCGGGAAAAAATCGAGGATAATCCGATTCAGCCGCAGATTTTAGTAACTCGTCGCGGTGTTGGCTATTATGTGAAACAGCCAACAGAAGACTAATTAAAGAAAGCCTGCAGAATGATTTTTTGCGTGGCTTTCTTTTTATATATTTGGATAATTATGAATAGAATAAAAAATAAATTTAAGCATTTAACTATTTCAATTAACACTACATTAGCAACTGTTTTTATGGCAATGATTATTGCGACCATTGAGGTCATTGGGGTATATTTCACTAGACAATTAGAACAAAATAGCATTGATAATTTTCAATCGTCAATTCAAGTACTACCAATTGTAACCAACCAGTTATCGCTGCAGTTAGTCAGGGATAATAAGCACACTAACAGTAACTTGAATCGTATAGTCAACGATTATAGTAACGGAATTGGTACGATTAGTGAAATTATTGTTGTTGATAATAAGGATATCATTCGGGCTGTTTCTAGGTTAAATGATAAAAATCGTATTGGACAAAGAGTCAATAACACTATTGTTAAGCAAGTAACTTCAACGGGTAGACAAGCTACAAAGGTAGTTAATGATCATGGTGACTATATGATTCAGGTGACACCTTTGAATGCAGGCAATGGTTCTACCAATATTGTGGGCGCAATTTACGTTAAAGCATCAATGCAGGGTGTTTTTAATGATTTACGAAATATTTCTTTAATGTTTTTAGTGACCTCGTTAGTGGCAGCAGTAATGGGTGCTATTTTATCATTAGTAGTTTCACATGCAATTACTAAACCTATTGAGGAAATGCAAAGTCAAGCTCTAAATATTGCTGACGGAGATTATTCTAGTCAAGTAAAAATTTATTCTAATGATGAATTAGGTCAACTAGGCCAAGCATTTAATACCTTGTCAGTTAGAATTGAACGTTCACAAGAAGAATCTGAAAGTGAGCAGCGAAGATTAGATAGCATTTTGTCACATATGAGTGATGGGGTTCTGGCAACGGACCGGCATGGTAATGTTAATGTGGTTAATCAAATGGCACTTAACTTTTTGAATACAACTGAAGAGAAAATCACCAATAAGCCAATTGCGACAATTTTAGGTTTAAAAGAATCTTCCCAAGACTTGATTGCTAATCAGAAAGGAATTGTACTTACAGTTAACGAAGGTAGTCGTGATGAAGTTATTTTACATGCTAGTTTTTCACTAATTAAAAGAGTGACCGGTTTTGTTTCAGGTAGTGTGTGTGTGTTACACGATATTACTGAGCAACAAAAAAATGAAAACTCTCAAAAACAGTTTGTTTCAAATGTTTCCCATGAATTGCGTACCCCGCTTACAAGTATGCACGCCTATATTGAAACCTTAAATGAAGGGGCTTGGAAAGATCCCAATGTAGCTCCTAAATTTTTACAAGTTACCCAAGAAGAAACTGAACGAATGATCCGTATGATCAGTGAATTATTAAGTTTGTCCAGGATGGATCGGGGTGCAGTCAAAATCAATTTTGAGTGGGTTAATTTTAATGATTTTGTTGCCCATATCTTAGACCGCTTCGATATGATTGTAAAAAATAATCAAAAAGAGGGTAAAAAGAAGTATACAATTAAGCGCCAATTAGGTACACAGGCCTTATGGGTTGAAATTGATACTGATAAAATAGCGCAAGTAATTGATAATATTATGAATAATGCTATTAAATATTCACCTAATGGTGGAGTGATTACTGCAAGTTTAACTCATGATGATCATCGCATTATTTTAAGTATTGCTGACCAAGGTTTAGGAATACCTCGAGAAGATTTAAGTAAAATTTTTGATCGCTTTTACCGGGTTGATAAGGCACGCTCGCGTGCTCAAGGCGGGACTGGCCTAGGGCTAGCAATTGCTAAAGAAATTGTAGAGCAACATCGCGGTCAAATTTGGGCTACTAGTAGTGAAAATAGAGGCTCAACTTTTTATATTGCCTTACCTTATGAACCAATGAGCGAGGGAGATGAGTGGGATGAAGCTTAAATTTAAATTAGGCGATATATTGTTACTAATTGGAACATTAGCAGCAGTTATTTTGTCGATTATTTTGTGGATTTTTATCATGACGAATAATCAATACTTTAGCCACATTAATCAAACTAGTAATGTAACTGAGCAGTCACATAGTCGCAACCGAATTATTTCAAATCTATTTGTACCAACGAGTTCTTATGGCTTTCAGAATGGTCAATTATATAACTTATATGATGCTAAAAAGAATTTGCCGTTAGAATTTAGTAATGAACTTAAGGATGTCAAATATGGTAACATCGAAAAAATCAGCTCAAGTCGGCACAAGTATGAGCAAATGCTTAATAATTCTGCATATGTGCAATTAACTTTTCCTAATGAAGTAAGTGTAAATTTGCTTACTAAAAAGGATGTCACTAAAAATGACCAGAAATTTCGCCGTATTTTTATATCACCGAGCAATTTTTATTTTTATTTAGGTAGTGATAAGAGTACAACAATTTATCGTGTGGGATTAATTAAGGCTGACTTTTCGCGTTTACGCAGTTATGCTCGAAATGCCCATGGACGTCAGCCGGTTAAATTTGTCCGATTAAATGATAGTTATGAAGTATTTTATACCCAAACAGAACATTGGCGGGTTTATAGTTATTTAACTAATAGTCAGCCAGATTCTTACTTCGTTACCCGACTTCTTGGTACAGCCAATGTAACTGCTCGTTCAAGTAAAAAGGGCTGGACCACTTATTCGCTGAATTACTACACAAAATTGCGAGCACCAAATACTGAACTAAAAGAAGCTGATTTTTTATATTCTCGCTATGAAAAGAGTAAAGTTATGTCTACTAATGAGCGCTTACTCGATAGTGTTGAATATGTTCATAAGTTAGGTCTAAGTGAACAAGATTTGCGTTATTTTGATTATAGTAATGGATCAGTTAGTTACGCTAATTATATTGAAGGCTTACCAGTTTTTTTGAGTAGTAAAAACCCGCAAATAACGACGCGTTTTGCGCAAGATGCAATAGAGATTGCGTTTAATAATACTGATTTACAAATTCCAATTCCGTTTGATGGACAAACGCGAACTTTGCCTCCAAGTGAGACCGTAGTGCATAATTTAGTTAATGCGGGACTAAAGAAAGCGGCAATCCAACGGGTAATTGTGGCGTATCGTGTAGAAAAAGATCATAGCCATGACAATTTAATTAATTTGATCCCAGTATATTATGTTAAAGCATATAACCAGTGGAAAAGTGCCGCAGAGTGGGAAAAATATGGCTCAAGTGGAGTTAACCAAAACCAGTTAGTGAAGGGGAATTAGGATGGATCGAAAAAGAATCGAATGGTTAATCTTAATTATATTTTTGTTAATTGATTTGTATCTTGGAATTGAGATGTGGCGCTCACCAATTAGTTTAAGCAATACGGCCGGAACGACAACTAGTATTCGGTCTGAAATGCGGGCAGATGGAATTGATATTCCATTACATATTTCGCGTAAGCAACAATCTGGTTATTATTTGGCGGCTAAAAATCGCGATTATCTTTCGCATAAAGAAAGTACCTTAACGCAAGTGACAACTCACTATTCAAAAAGTGATAACAGCCTATCTGCAACACCGCAATCGGCAATTTTACTTTCAGGTAATCGGAAAAAAATGCTTGAGCAACTAGATGATTTTAAGAACGATCCTACTTGTGTACCATATGGTAAAAATTTTAAATATGAGCCAAGTATGTCTGGCGAAAATGCTTATTGTTATGTACAAAAAACGGATTACGGTCAAGTCTATGATAATGATGCTCAATTAACAATTAATGTACGGAATAATCAAATTATTGATTATACAATTTCTTATATGGGACCAATTAGTGCAGTAAGAGAACCGCAGTTAATTATTAGTGCCTGGCATGCGGTTAAAGCAATGTATACTGATCGTGAAATTGCTAATAATTCACGTGTATTAAAGGTTAATTTAGGATACTCGAAATTGACTGAAGTTCGGGGCAACACGATTATGTTACCCACATGGCTTATTCTAGTAGAAAATAAAACAACTAAAAATATAACTGTAAAACGAGTTAATGCATTTACTGCCCAAATTTTACAAAGTAGCTCGTACAATGTTCAGAAAAATTAGAAAGGAAATTAATGTGCGTGTTTCTGTTTTAGCTAGCGGATCTACGGGAAATACTAGTCTAATTGAGACCAAGCAGCATAAAATATTAATGGATGCAGGCTTGTCAGGGAAAAAAACAAAGCAACTATTAAAAGATATAGGAGTTGATATCCATGACATTGATATGGTCTTTTTAAGCCATGATCATTCAGATCATAGTAAAGGATTAGGCGTATTGATGCGCCGCTATCCTAAATTAGCTGCTTTTGCAAATGATGGGACATGGAAATATTTGAATGAAAGTCAAAAAATCGGTAAGCTACCAGTTGACCAGATTAATGTAATTGAATCTGGTCAAACTAAAACGTTTGGTGATCTTGATATCACAGCTTTTGCTACTAGTCATGATGCAGCTAAGCCACAATATTACGTTTTTACTAGTGGCGGCAAAAGGATTGCCTTTTTAACCGATACAGGTTATGTTTCGCAGCGAGTAAAAGCGGTAATTGCTGATTGTGATGCTTACTTAATGGAATTTAATTATGATGATCTGATGCTACGTAACGGTCCTTATTCTTGGTCATTAAAGCAAAGAATTTTATCAGACGTTGGACACCTATCTAATCTTGATGCGGGTCAAGCGTTATTAGACGTGGTTACTAGTAGAACTAAGCATATCTTTTTGGCCCACCTAAGTCAGCACAATAATACAGCTAAATTAGCTTATGATGCAGCAAAAGAGATAATGATTAACGGTGATGCAAATTTACCAAGTGATGTTAAAATTGTTATGACCAATGCGAGTGCACCAACAAGCTTAATACAAATTTAATTAAATTATTTATATTTGTTCAAGCTTTATTAGTATTATTTAAAACATAACTAAAGGAGAACTAAATAATGGAAAAACAAAATAGTATTTTTAAAACTGCTATTGTTGGGATAGTAGCGGGTTTAATTGGGGGAGGTGCTTCATATGTAGCACTTGACCAAATTAATAATGCTAATTATAACAATAATGCGCAAACTAGTATTAGTTCCAGTAGTGCTAAAACTTCAAAAAATAGTGCCCGAAATAGTGGTGCAATGACTCCCGCCTACAACAGTGTTAGAGGAGCGGTTGTTTCGGTAATTAATATGAAACGACAAAATACGCGTAGTAATACTTTGTTTGATATTTTTGGTGACGATAATCCTAATAAGGATAAGGGTAAATTGCAGACTTATAGTGAGGGGTCTGGGGTTATCTACACCAAGTCGGGAAATAAAGGTTATATCGTAACTAACAACCATGTTGTTTCTGGGAGTGATAAATTGCAGGTAATGCTCTCAAATGGAAAAACAGTTAATGCCCGCATTGTTGGTACTGATGCAACAACTGATTTAGCAGTTTTGTCAATTGATGCTAGCTACGCTACACAAATTGCTGAATTTGGCGATTCTAAGAGTCTGCAGGCAGGGCAAACGGTAATAGCCGTTGGCTCACCTCTTGGTAGTGAATATGCTTCAACTGTCACCCAAGGAATAATTTCCGCACCAGCGCGAAGCATTACCACCTCTTCAGCTAATCAACAGACAGTCATTCAAACTGATGCAGCCATCAATCCAGGTAACTCTGGTGGAGCCTTGGTTAATTCTGCGGGTCAGGTTATTGGTATTAATTCAATGAAGTTATCACAATCTGGTGATGGGACATCTGTTGAAGGAATGGGTTTTGCCATTCCTTCAAATGAGGTAGTTACAATTGTTAATCAGCTAGTTAAGAAGGGTAAAATTGTACGACCACAATTAGGAGTCAAAGTTATTGCGTTACAAGGGATGCCAGCTAGCTATCGTAAACAGCTTAATATTAAGTCTAACTTAAAAGATGGAATTTACATTGCAGAAGTTACTAAAAGAGGTGCAGCTAGTGTAGCTGGTATCAAAGTTGGTGATGTTATTATTAAGGTTGACAACCAATCTATTTCAGATGTCGCTTCGTTACACAGTATTTTGTATAATCATAAAGTTGGTGATCGTGTTAGTGTAACGATTAATCGTAATGGTAATGAAATGAAGTTAAATATAAAGTTGCAGGCTGATTAAGTTCGAAAAATAAATGTATTAGTTATTAAAAGCTGTACTACACTGATTTGGATGGTAATACAGCTTTTTTGTTAATAATCAATATGCGGAACATCATAATATTCGTCTTTTATCTTTGTCAAGTTTTAAATGGGAGCTAAAATCTTGTTGATAACTGTGGAAAACTTTGTGGATTGTGCATAAATTAGCAAAAATTTCGTATAAGCTTTGTGGAAAACTTGTGAATTGTGTGTAAATATTATATTTTATTTTTTGGCTAATAAAGCTAAAAAAACGATGATAGCGCCATTCTTATCTAGAAAGTTTGTAAATTTCAACTATCCATGAATAGATGTGCGTAATTTAAAAATAAAAAATAAAAAAAAAGCAGCTAACACAAGTTATGATAAAAGTTAGTCTGATAACCACAAAATGTAGATTTTGCTTGTACACAGCTGTGGACAAAGTCAGTGGAAAGAATGGGTATTTGGGGATAAAGTAAAAATTATGAAGATAAAAATTATTTGTGTGGGCAAGTTAAAAGAAAAATATTTTAAGGACGCAATTGCGGAGTATCAGAAACGACTTAGTCGATTTGCTAAAATAGAATTAATCCAAGTAGTTGATGAGCAAGCGCCTGAAAAATTAAGTTTAGCTGAACAAAATCAAGTTAAGGAAATTGAAGGACAAAGGATTTTAGCTAAAATTAAAAGTAAAGAATATGTGTATGTTACAGCGATTAAGGGTAAGGAACGTAGTAGTGAGGAATTTGCTTTAGAACTAGAAAAACTGGGGACTTATGGTCATTCAGATCTTACTTTCGTAATTGGTGGTAGTCTGGGCACTAGTTCTGCTGTAAATCAGCGGGCAGATGATTTACTTAGCTTCGGCAAATTAACTTTACCGCATCAATTGATGCGGGTGGTGCTAATCGAACAAATTTATCGCGGTTTTATGATTAATAATGGTAGTCCTTACCATAAATAAGAAGATAATAAAAAACAATCAACTATGAAGTGCCCCCAAATTTGGGGGTTATTTTTATGGCTAAATTATCTAAATAAGATAAAATTACAAGCTATCGGCTTGGCATGAATATTAAATTGTTCCTCCTGAATTAAGTTGGCGTTATCAGGTTAGATCTAATATTGATTACTTGCTGGCGTTTCTTGCACGTCACGGCCTAACTATTTTGGCTTAACTTTACACTATTTATAGTAATGACTTTAACCCTCAAGTGGGTAATGTTTTACGGCTTTGAAAAGCAAGTTAAAAATCTTAATGAACTAGAAGATGCAATCAGAGACTACATTGAGTATTACAACCAGAAAAGAATTAAAAGCAAACTAAAAGGACCAACTCCGATTAAATACCGGTAATTAGTCCTCAGTTAATAATTAATAAAGCGAACTAATTTTGGGTTCGCATCATCTATATGGCTATTTTTTATTTAATTTAAAGTAAGTAGTGCAAGGTTAACAAATAATAGAATAATACCGCTATATATCCAATCACTTATTTTTATTGGAATTGCCACGATCGTTGTCCGTAGCGCATCTTCAACATAGCCATGTGACTCCATTGCTTGGGCTAAATTTTCGGCTGAATTGAGGGCAATTAAGATTGCTTTGAAGTAGAGTGTAGGTGACCAAAAACTTAAATAAACTCCCCGCATCATTGCAGCGGTTTGGACTTTTTTAATTGCTTGTTTCATTTGGGGAACAAGATTAAGTGCTGCTAAAATGCCATATGCGAATTTACTTGGTAGATGAAAATTTTGTTCAAAGCAACGAGCAAATTCTGTGGTTGTAGTTCCAATAAAAACGCAGTAGATGGTCAGAGTGTAGACATAAATTCTACTAGCTAAACAAAGAGCGTTCTGTAAATTGGGTTCAGGTGTAAACCAGTACAAAGTAGCAAAGATGGTCGTTGCTGCTACTAATGGTAAAAGTAATGTTAAAAGTAAATTTTTGATTTTGACATGATTAAAAAGTAAATAAACTACTGCTATTCCAATAATGATTAAATTTGTAGGTAAGCTGGTTGTCAATGATATCTCTAAAGAAACTATTACTGCTAAAAAGAATTTAAAACCAGGATTCAATGCGAGCACCTCATTTCGTTACATAGGTTAATTGTTGGTTTTTAAAAACAAGATGATAATCACACCACTCCGCAATGTTAGTAAGGTCGTGGGTAATAATTACTAATGTTTGCCCTTGTCGAGCTTGGTTCTCCTTTAATAAATTTATGATTTGTTTAGCAGAATGATTATCTAAGCCACTTAGTGGTTCATCAAGTAAGAGCACAGCTTGACTAGCAATGATCATCAATAAAATTTGTAATTTCTTTTGTTGACCACCAGAAAGGGAATAGACAACTTGATCTAAGGTTTGATCTAATTCCAAGGCAATTAAAGCTTTATTAATTTCTGGGTCAGTAAAGAAATGGTTATTAGGACTTTTTTTACTCAAGTTAAGTTCATCTGCAACTGAAATATTAATAAATTGGTCACTAGCTTTTTGGAAAACTTGCCCAACTTGCCGCAAATATTTACGCGTAGATAATTGGCTGATTTCATGGTCATAATAAGTCAAGCTGCCATCGTAGGATAACATTTTACTAAGGGCATTAAAAAGTGAAGTTTTACCAATGCCATTAGCTCCCGTAATGAGGGTGGTTTTACCAGCCATAATTTGTAAGTGCTTTTGGTTTAAAAGTAATCGATTTTCACTAATTTTTGTATTAGTTAAAGTAAAACAGGGTTGCTCACTTTGAGGGAGAGCAAAATGATAATTTTTTTTATCTTTATTTTTTTGCAATAAGTTATCTTTGGCTGCTGCACTTAGCTTAGTGATTACTTTTTTTTGAAATTGAAATATATTGTCACAAATATTTTGATAATTGCTTAAAAGATGATCACTAATGAGAATAGTTTTCCCTTGTTTTTTTAAAGCTGCTAATTTGTTAATTAAAAAGCGTCGAGCATCTGGATCACAACTGGCAAATGGCTCATCAAGTAAATAAAGATCTACATCCATTGCTACTAGAACAGCTAGTGCGACTCGTTGCTGTTCACCACCAGACATTGTATTAATTTTTTGATCAAGTAGGTGGTCAATCTGGGCAAATTTAACGGCCAATTTAAGACGTTGGGCATATTGTTCACGGTCAACTTGGAGGTTTTCTAAAGCGAAGATAATTTCTTCTCGCGGAGTAGACATTGTAAATTGTTCACTAGCATTTTGGAACAGCATCGCAGCTCGTAAGCCATTTAAATCAACTTCCCCAGTGAGTTGACCAGCATATTTGGGATAAAGTGCTGCAAGTATTTTTAGTAGGGTAGATTTGCCGCAGCCTGAAGGTCCTACTAATAATGAAAATTCTTTTGTAGGTATGGTTAAACTAAGGTTATCTAAAATTTTATTCTGCAGGTCATATGTAAAAGTTAAATTTTTAATAGTAATCAATTTTATTTCCTAAGTATAAAAAAAGTCATCATGGTTTCATACCAGATGACGTAAAATTCAAGTGATTTTCCCTTCGTTGGCATTATCCATGCAGGTTCAGTGGGTATGTTCTCAGCCTTATCGGCACCCCAATATCAGTCTCATTATACCTAAAAGATGGTTTGCTGTCTATCTTGATCATGATATTAAAGTAAACTTTTTTGCTTTAAAAATTTATAAGTAACAAATCTTTTGATATATAATTAAAGTATAATATAAAATCATTGAGAAGGTGAAGGTATGACAGCAGCTAGGCTGGAACAATATTTAGCGAGTGTTTTACAAGCAACAAGTACTGATACAAATGAGGTATGTCTCAAACCAGTTAATAGCACTTTTGATCTATTTACGATTTATCTTGAAAATCATAATACTGGTCTACATCGCTATCAAACTGCTCGTCAAACTATTATTTTTATGGTGGCAGGAACAATAAACATAAAAATCAATGGAAAAAATATTCGTTTAGCAACAGGAAATAGCGTTTTTTTAGAACCAAAATGTGAATATGATGTTCCTCGGCAAACTAAAGAAGATATAATCGTTAAATTTGAATTTACTAATCATTTAAATTTTCTCAATGCTATAGCTAAATTTAATGATGACGAGCAGACAATAGTTAGCCAAATAAAGTTATCTCTTAAGACGGAGCGGTTGTTATATTTAAAAAATTCAAAATTAGCCAAACCCACCCAACTGATGAGAAGAATCGTTGATGAATATTTAAACCAAAATTTGTTTACTAGTGAAATGATTAGTGCAGAATTAATGATGGCATTTTTAACAACGATTAGAAATCAAAAGCTATCAGCTCTACCACTGGTTAACTATGAATTTGCTGAGACAGCTCTAGATCAATATATTGATGAAAACTTTGCTCATATTACTTTGGAACAAACTGCAAAGCATTTTGGTTTAAATCCTAATTATTTTTCAACTTTAGTTAAGCAAAAGACTGGAAAAAGTTTTGTTGAGCATGTTGATGAAAGACGCATGCAGGAAGCACGTACTTTACTAGCACGCCCCGATATTTCGGTTAGAGATATTATTGCTCAAGTAGGATATAGTGGTAAATCTTTTTTTTATAAAAAATTTAACGAGTATTATCATGAAACGCCAGTTCAAATGCGGACGGAATTATTTAGACAGGCGAATATCAACTTAAAATAGCGGGATGTTAATTTTATTATATAACTATTGTTATGATATATATATATATATATATATAAACTTCTGCTTGCTGGATACATATGCTACAATCGCTTTCAAAGTTATATTTATAGCATAATTGTTTGTTAATGACTTTAAATTCAAATCACATAGGTGTAGCCGAAAGGACACAAGATATGAGCAAAAGAAAAGGCATTTTTAAAGATGGTAAAAAAATAATATTGGGAGCTGTTACCTTTATAATGCTAAGTTTTTTAACTGCTAATACTAAAGTTGCAGCAGCTTCCTTGCCATCTAGCCCCAAACAGGCTGTAGCTGTATACGATGGTGTTACTGCTACTAATTCAGTTAAGGTAAAATATCAAGATGATAAGGGTAATCCAATTGAATCGTTCAAGGATGAGGTAATTTCAACATCTAAAATTAAAGTACCCCAAATTCCAGGTTATACATTTAAGTCAGCTCAATATGCTGATAAGCCAATCGATTCTAAAGATAATTTAATTGAAATTACAACTCCTGTTGCAGATGGAATTTTAATTTTAACTTATACTAAAGATACGGTAGTTGATAAACGCGAACCAATTAAAGGTGCAAATGTCATAGTAAAATATCAAGCTGAAGATGGCAACACACTTGCCACTGAAGAAGTTTTAAGTGGAAATCTGGGTGATGGTTATATTTCAACTGCTAAAGAAATTCCAGGTTATACACTTAAGACACGACCGACTAATGCCGTTGGATTTTTTGATAGTGTAGAACAGATTGTAACTTATATTTATACTAAGAACGGACAAACTAATTCTACGGATAATGAATCTGTAGTTCCCCCAAAAGACGATAAGTCGAGTAATAAGCAGCAGGGACATTCTCAAAATTGTTTACCGACTGGTAAAAAACCGACTGATAGTAAGACTAAGATTACAAGCAATTCTACTAGGGGTAAGGGACTTAATGATCCCAATAACGATCACTCTGCAGGCAAGTTGCCGCAAACTGGTATAAATAAGCAATCCCAGTTATCACTTTTAGTAGCGGGAATTGTTTTATTACTAACTGGGATTAGTTTAACTAGTCTTAAGTCTAAGAAGAAAAATTAACTTTATAGTTATTTAAAAGGCACCCTTTTAAAAAGGTGCCTTTTTATAATTACATTTTTTCTAAACGAACAATTCGATCTGCTGTTGGGGGATGAGTGTCAAATAAATGTGTCAATCCATGCTGTTGATGCAGAGGATTTTCAATATACATTCCGGCACTACTTGGATCTGCTTTTTTCATAGGCTCTGAATTTTCAATTTTTTTAAGTGCAGAAATTAAACCTTGTGGATTCCGCGTTAATTCTACTGATGAAGCATCAGCTAAATATTCACGGTTTCGCGACAATGCCATTTGGGCTAAACTCGCACAAATGGGTCCGAGGATTAAGACAAACAAGATAGCAATAACTTTAAAAATCAAGTTCAAACTATTGTTGCTATCGTTATTATCATGGTCATCGTCATCAATCCACCAGATGTATCTACTGGCTATTCCTGATAGAAAAGAGATAACACCAACTAAGACAGCTGCAATAGTAGAAACCATGATATCGTAATTTCGAATATGCGAAATTTCGTGACCTAAAACGCCTTCTAGTTCTTCACGATTCATCATATCCAGTAGCCCTTGTGTAACTGCAACTGCTGAATGATTGGGATCACGGCCTGTCGCAAAGGCATTAGGACTTTGATCATTTATAATAAAAACACGTGGCATTGGTACACGACCAACTAAAGCCATATCTTGAACAATATGCCATAATTGGGGATTACTTTGTTCATCTATTTCTTGCGCATGGTTGAGGCTCATAACCATATTGGCTGGATTAGGTAAGACAATTAGCATATAAATAACGCTAAAGATAATGGCAACAATCAAACCTAAAAGCGGGCGATTACCGAAAATATAGCCTAAACCAGCGCCTACTAAAGCTAAAATAATTATAAACAAAGTCATAATAACTATTGTTTTTCGTTTGTTGCGAGCGATTTGTTCAAATAGCATAACACTAACCTATCGTTTAAAATTTTACTTTAGGTACTTCTTTTTCAGTTTCATTTGTTTGCAAGTAAGCAACTTTTTGGAATCCATGTATTTTTGCAACAATATTTGATGGGAAAGTCAAGAGTTTTTGGTCATATGATGCAGCAGATGAATTATAAAGTTGTCTGGAATAAGAAATTTTATTTTCAGTATTAGTTAATTCTTCCTGTAACTTCAAGAAATTTTGATTTGCCTTTAGGTCAGGATAGTTTTCGGATAATGCAAAAATTGTTTTTAACGAATCTGAAATTTGATTTGAAACCTTCATTGTTTGAGCGTGATCATCACTCGGTATATTAGTTAATTGATTTCGCAACTGAACAACGCGTTCTAATGTTTCTTGTTCATGTTTAGCGTACCCCTTAGTTGTTTCGACTAAGTTAGGGATTAAGTCATTACGCCGTTTTAATTGGACATCAATTTGACTCCAGGATTCTTCAGTATAGACTTTGGCTTTTTGTAAGCCGTTATAAAGTGTAATATAAATTGCAATTAGTAATATGATGACAATAATAGCAATTAAAGTTAAATTGAACATTATTTTTCCTCCTAATAAGTTATTATTAATTATAACTTACTATATCTAATTTTAATAATAATAAGTTAAATCCAAGGGTTAAGAAGATTTTCTTAAACTATTAGTAGTATCCAACCAACAATTGTAAGAATAATTAAACTAATAAATTGCATAATAGACCATTTTTTGAAAAATTCACTGCGAGAAACAGTTGCGTTTTGTGTAAATGTTTTCAAAACTAGCATATTTGCCATAGAGCCAATTGGTGACCCAAAGCCCCCAATATTTGATCCTAAAAATAATGCTTTAGCATATGGTGTGAATTTACCAACTAATATAGTAGCTGGGACGTTACTGATTATTTGACTAGATAAAATTGATATAAAGTAAGTTGAACTTTCTGAATTAATCATTGTGTGAATTAAGGTAACAACTAAAGGAATTTGTTGGATGTCACTGATAAAAATAAAAAAGCACGTAAAAGTTAAAAGTAGTGCATAATCAAGTTTTAGTAGGATTTTTGGATTAATTATTAAAGCAAGTATAATTGCGACAACCATCGGAATAATAATGTTAATAACTTTAAAAACACCTAAAAAGAATAGCGCAAATACAGCTGTAGTAATTACAGTTGGCCGAATACTAATATTAATTTGTTTAGCACTTTGCATTGGTATTTTTGTTTTGGGAATAAAATATAGAATAACAAAGGTAATTATTAACGCAGCTAGTAGATAAGGTAATGACCAAGAAAAGAACTCAATTGCATTAACCGAATATTTACTAACTAAAAAAATATTATGGGGGTTACCCCAAGGAGTAAAAGCAGCTCCAATATTTGCGCCCATTCCGATTAGGGTTACTGGTAAAATCTGCGGTAAATCACATCTTTTAGCAATATTTAAGTATAACGGAATTAGAGTTAATGCAGTAATATCGTTACCTAAAAACATACCAGAAATAATCGAAAGCAGTGTAAACAATGTGTTTAACTTTTTCATGTTGTCAGTTATGCTAGTCAACTTATACGCTAAGACGTCGAGTACATGTAAGTAAGCGTAAATTTGAATGATGATTAGCATTGTAGCGATAGAAAATATGGTATGTAAATTAATATCTTCTAAACGTGGTCTAGCAAAGAAAAGACTTATAATCGTTACCACGATAGTAATTTGTAAGATTCTATCACTAAAAATCTTTTTTAAGATGGACATAAAATGTCCCCTTTCACAGTTATAATCATCTATCATATTGCTATATACATTTTGAGCCTTTTTTTCTTTGTTCGCAATAAAAACTTTTCATTAGTAAATGGGTGTACATAAACATAAACTTTGACTTCCAGTTAAAAGATAGCCTATACTTGGGAAAATGATTAAGGATTAGGAGGAAGATAATATGGATAACTCTAAATCAATTAAAATCAATATTAAGCCTGAAGCAGCTGATAAAATAAAGGCACAAGCTGCTGGGCAGGTGGTGCTTTTAGCACTTAATGACGGCTCCAATAAATATTCGGATATTGGCGGTAGTTGTACAATCGGTGCAAATTTTCAATTTGTAATTTTAAATCAACCAGATCCAGATTTTCCAATTAAAGTAGACAATAATGCTGACTTAGATATGTATACTAGTTCAGCTGAGTTGCAATATTTGGATGGAGGATTAATTGTCAGTCAAAAGGATGCAGCATTAAGTTTGGCTGATGATAGTGGTGTAATCGATGGTGCTGTTACAATTAATGTAAGTAAAAATAACTAATAAGTAATATAAAGGACAGTCACTGGCTGCTTTTTTATATATAACTAACTAGTCACACACTGATTCATAGTATACTTGGCGACAAACCTTGCTTGATTAGGCTTTTCGTGGTAAACTGTAAAAGATTTTCGGAAATCTGAAAGGAAGTATAGTACTATGCGTAAAGGTGAAAATTACAACACTGGTTGTGAACCAAACCAAAGACCTAAAAACAAGAAGAATGGTAAAAAGCGCGTTGCTCATGTGGCAGCAGTTGTTGCTTTCTTGAACAAGGCTAAGGCAGACGAAAATAAGTAGTGTGCGCTAAATAAACTAAAAGGGTGGATTACATTTGTAATCCACCTTTTTTTATAGCCATAAGTTGGTTAAAATGGAGCTAAGATTAATGACATTATTTGCCTTAAAGGAGATATCTTAAAGTGAAATTTCAATGTAGCGCCTGCGGTTTGCGACTTAATTCCAATCATTTCAAGTACCAAGAAGCAAATAAGCTGCAATTAACTAGTATTTGTGATCAATGTCTTCAACGTGGAGCAAAAGCTGCGGACTTTGGTAATGTACCAATTGCTATTTTTGCTCAGGGTTTGCTCTATGGGTTTGTTGGTCGCGATAATGAAGATCAAGAACTGAATTTTTTAGTGCATTCAAAAGATAAGCGTAAGCGTTACGAGTCTTTTATTCAAGATTATGATAGTAATGAATTAGCACAGCAACAACTTAGTCGGCAAGAGTTTAATCAAGCGCTCATCGCTAGTGAGGTGGGGAAAATTGAATTTATTCCACAATTAAATCTTACTTTTGCTGAAAATTTAAATAAATTAGGGCTAAATGTTGATTTTAAGTTAAATGAAGTCGACTTTATTGATCGTGAACGTATCCGGGCTAAATACCATTATCGCTGTCAATATTGCGGCCGGCGAGGGCATAGCGTGGACCACAAGCATCCAGTATCTTTATCACATAATAATGATTTTGACAATTTGATCTTGTCTTGTCAGGAATGCAATCGAATTAAATCTAATATGCCCTATGAACTTTTTATCAAGTTAAATGCACAAATTGCCCAACTTAATCAAAAATTAGTTAAGTATGAAAATGCTCTAGCAACCTTTAGCGGTGAATTTGAACAAAGAAGGCGCAGTATAGCTGCCACAATGCACCTTAAAGGTGTTGTTAACGATTCGGAATTAACGCAAATGCGAAAGCAAAATAAAAAATTACAAGATGCGATTGATAGTTTAAGTAGTGATTATACTGAATTGCGCCAATTGCGTGAGCAACACTTTAATGTTGGCTGGAAGTTATTAAAGGAGAATGCTAAAGAGGATATCATTTAAGTGATCAAATATTATAATTGAGATATAGGAAGGGGAGTTTAATAATGAAATTTAAAAAGATAAGAGGTCATTTTTCAAAACTAGTTAAGTTAGGAATAATGTTTGCTTTATTAGCTAGTATCGTGGAGTCTGCTGTAACTGTTCAAGGATCAGCTAAAGCACTAGAAACAGTAGTAAGTAATCCGAGCTTAGGATTGGGAATTTGGACTGGAAAAGATGGTGACTGCAACTGGAATTATGATGTAGTTACCAAAACATTGACTATTGAAAATGGTCAATTATCATCTATTCCGCTTACCAAAGAGTTGTCGTGGGCAAATGAAATTGAGTATCTTAATTTTGACGGTCAGATAGGGTTACCTGCTAATGTGGCAAACAAATTTGCTAATTTAACTAGTCTAAAGGCCATTAGCGGATTAAATAAAGTGGATACAAATGCGACAACCAATATGGCAAGTCTTTTCGGTAATGATCTAAATTTAACTAGTCTTGACTTGAATCATTTTGATACCAAAAATGTAACCAATATGAGCAATATGTTTGCCTATAGTGGAATTACTAATCTTGATCTAAGTCATTTAGATACCAAAAATGTTACAGATATGTCTGGTATGTTTCTTCAAACTAGAAGACTGAATAATCTTGATCTAAGTCATTTAGATACCAGAAATGTAACCAATATGAGCAATATGTTTGCCTATAGTGGAATTACTAACCTTGATCTAAGTCATTTAGATACCAGAAATGTAACCAATATGAGCAATATGTTTGCCTGTAGTAGAATTGCTAATCTTGATTTAAGCCATTTTGATACTAATAGCTTAACAAGTATGAGAGGTATGTTTCAAGGCACTGGAGCTTTAGGTGAAAAATTCACTTTAAGTAGTCACTTTAATACTAGTAAAGTAACTGATATGTCGGAATTATTTGCTGCTACTAAATATGCACAGATTGTTTTAAATAATCTTGATACTAGTCATGTGACTAATATGCGCGATATGTTTGCACATTCTTGCGTAAATAGTCTTGATTTGAGCCACCTTGATACTAGTCACGTTACTAATATGTCAGGGATGTTTTCATATAATACAAACTTAACTAGCTTTGACTTAAACCATTTAGATACATCTAATGTTACTGATATGTCCTATATGTTTACAAATGATACCGCTTTGAATCACTTAAATCTCAGCGGCTTAGATACGTCTAAAGTAACTGATATGCATTATATGTTTGAAGCTGATCCGGCTTTAACTAGCTTAGATTTAAGCCATTTTGATACTAGTAGATTAACTAATATGCAGGCAATGTTTAGAAAAGATACAAATCTGGTTGATTTAGACTTGCACAACTTTAAGACCAATCAAGTCCAAATCATGGATGATTTATTTGAATATGATTCTAAGCTTGAAAGTGTAAATTTAAGGGGGTGGAATACCCGAAAGGTAACCACAATGAGCAGTATGTTTAGGCATTGTCCCCAGTTAGTTTACGTTGATCTCAGTGGTTTTCATACTCCCAAATTAAATGACTCTACACTAATGTTTCAGTATGACTATAAGTTAGCTGGTATTGATTTGAGTCACTTTAACATCCATAATAGTAACATTTTAGATCATGCAGGGAATCCAAATGGCTTTGCAGTTAAATTGGGTCATTATCGTTTGCGTAAGAGTTCAGGTGTGGGACAAAGTTTTAAGCATATTCAAGCAGTAGGTAAAGGAAAGCTCAATCACCCTCAGGGGAAAAAATATACAGCAGAGCAACTTTTTAGGTTGTATAATCATTCGGCTCAAAAAAGTCCAGTGGCAATCTATGTGATGTATAACGGTAAAAAACCAAGTTTTGCTAAACACCTAGGAATTAAATAATTAAAGAAAAATAGGTTAACTTACTAGAAGTTAACCTATTTTTGTTATTTAAGTAATCCTAATCACCTAATGGGAAATCCAATGAAATTAATTGCTTGCTGGTAGTTTCTAACAGCCAAGTTGCTTCATTAACTTGGGCAATTGTTGCCTTGTTTGAACGTAAAACTTGGGAAGAATTAGTTAAAGCATTACGATAATTAGCTTTTAAATCACTATATTGGGTAATTACCTTATTAGTATTTTCAAAACTCATAAATAATTTTTGTAGCTCACTTTTATCAGCGTTGGTTGCAATAACTTGATCATTTTGAGCTTGCTGTTTTGTGTTTTGAACTTGTAGTTTATTTTGGTTATTAAACTGAACATCACTGGCTTTGATAAAATAGTTACTATAGTTAGCCGCTGCTACATTATTTGGTAAATCATTCTGTTTCAGTGGTTGTTGTGTTTGGTCATTAATTAATTTGGGATTATCATAGTTAAGGAAATGGTAAAATAATGAGGCTTTGTGTTCATTAGGTAGCCAGAGATAAAAGAGACCATCTATTAAAATTGAGTTATTGTTTGTAGTTTGAATGCTTATACCACTAGGATTACCTGTAAAATCAAAGAGCTTAATAGAATTTCCTGTTACTGGGGTAACGGGGTTAAAAGCTAATGCTGTATAGTCAATAATTGGTAAGTCATTTCTAAAAGTAATATCTGCTTCATCAATGTATTCGTCGGGATAATCGTGTAGCCGATAGATATATCCCTCAAAGCCATCTAAATAGCGAGGAATAACAGCAAGATCAATTTTGATTTTTTGTCCTTTTTTAAGGAGATGATTGGTTTGATGTTGAGAAAGCGTACTTGTTTTGGCTGTCGCAAGGAGAGTCGCTGAGCTAACCCCGTTATACCGAGCAATATGACCATCGATACTAGCAATATTATCTGCACGAAGATAACGATTTTGTCCTAAAGCATAATATTGCTTATTATTAATCGTTTTAGTCGGTAAATAAAATATTTGTTTTTGCTTATTAAGATCTTCATCATAAAAGAAATATTTAGGCATCGTTGTGGTTGGTCTGACTTTGCCATAATAAGTAACAATTGCATTTTGCGCAAGACTCTGTCCGGTAGGTTTACCCTTGGCAGTATAAATTAATGACTTGTTTGCCAATACAAGCTTACCTTTTTTAGTATCTTTTTGGTTGACGTCCTTAACAACTGCAGCGTTGACGTAATTGCCACCGCCAAGATTATAGTATTTTTGACCGTTAATTTTGTTTATTGCATAGTAACTAAAGTCTGAATCTTCATAGGTATAAATTATTTTGTAACCTTGATGATCGGTAGTAAAGGGATCAGGTGATGTGTTCCTTTTGACTTTAATTTTATGGCCAAATTTGTCATAAAGATAATCATTTTTGATAAAAGTGATTTTCCCTTTAGATACTTGTTTTGCTGCTTGTATGGCTTGTGGTTGATTAATATTTACTAAAAAGTGACTTGCAATCAGAGCAACGACAGAAAATCCAATACTAAATTTTTTCGTAATTTTCATTAGTAACCTCTTTTCAAATGATAATTAAATTGATGTATTTAATTGTATTATAGTATATTTAGTGCATAAATAAACAAGTTTGAAGATATTATATCATCTGTAGGAATAACTTTGACCACTAGGTTTTCTGGTGATTTTTTTCGTTAGAAGTATCAGAAATCTTTTAAGCTGATCAACTATCAACTTTTATCTCGGCTATTATGTAATTGCTGTTTTTGCTGCATAATTTTTTGATCAGTTAATTCAACTGCTAATGCAACACCTTTATTTTTTGTTGTAGAGCTAATGAAATTTAAAAAGACAGAGGTTCATTGCTCTCAAATGATATGGAGGCCAAAATTAGAATCAATTATTAAATTTTAATTTAGGACTGATTTTCGATATGCAATCGAGGTCAGTCCTTTTAAGTTTCATTTGAGTCTTTTGTTATTATAAAAGTTACTATATTTTCTGATTGCTTCTTCATAATATGATTAAATTGTTTTAATGGAATTACTTATAAAATAAGGCAAATTAATATTTATGTTGTAAATAATATTGACAACGCTTTCTAATTAATAATAAAATTATTTTATGTTGATATGCATATCATACTATATGTTTTATACAAGAAAGTGTAATGATTAAAAATAAGAAATGGATTAAGTGAAATGAAAAAGCTATCTAAGCTGTGTTTGTCTTTATGGGGTAAGAAGAAGGTTGAAAATGGTCAGCCGTTGTGGTTGCCCTTAGTTGCCCATTTAACTGATACCCAAAAGGTTATTAATTTTCTCTATAATCAATGGCTTAGCCAAGGACAACAAGAATTTTTAACCCAAAACTTGACTGATGAGGAAATTCATAAATTGATTAAGTTTTTGGGATTTACCCACGACATTGGCAAGGCTACACCGGCTTTTCAAACTAAAGAATCATATGATCGAGCTCAGACTTTAGATAACGATTTAATCGAAAATTTAGTTAGAAGTGGTTTTTCTAAATTGGATCAGTTGGAATTGGCTTCACGCAATCTATCACCTCATAATAGAGCTGGAGAAGCCCTTTTACTGGAGTTTCAAGTTCCTGACACGGTTGCAGCTTTAATTGGTGGTCATCATGGAAAGCCTGAAACTGGTTCGCCAAGTGATGATTTGACTACCAATACATCAAATTATTATCAAAGCGATCAAGATGAAACTTTGAAACAGCCGTGGAAGCAGGTACAACGAGAGTTATTTGATTATGCTTTAGTACGTTCCGGTTACAGTGATGTTAGCGAGATTCCTACGATTACTCAGCCAGAAGCAGTTATTTTAGAGGGCTTGCTTATTACAGCCGATTGGTTAGCTTCAAGTGAATATACCAGAAATGGGAAGGAACTCTTTCCCTTAATCAGTCTGGAACAATCATGGGCTGATTTGGATATGGAGCAGCGGTTTACGAAGGCAATGCATAATTGGTTATTAAATGGTACATGGCAACCGCAAAAAATAAATAAAATGACGGATCCATATCAAGAACGCTGGGGGTTTAACGCACGTCCTGTCCAAAAAGTAGCAACAAAAGCAATTGGTGAAACTATAGATCCAGAAATGATCATTGTTGAAGCTCCAATGGGTTTGGGTAAAACAGAACTGGCCTTAGTGGCGGCGGAACAATTAGCCTATCTTTGTAAAGAAGATGGCGTCTTTATCGGCTTGCCAACACAAGCTACAAGTAATGCCATGTTTAACCGGGTTGATCAATGGATAGAAAAATTAGCTGAAAAGCAAAAAGAAAATTTTCCGATTAAATTAATGCATAGTAAGGCACAATTTAATAAAGCGTATAGACAATTGCCGGATGCGGAAAATGTTGACACATCAGGGGCTGTAACAATTAATTCGTGGTTTTCAGGAAAAAAATCAATTTTAACTAAGTTTACAGTTGGAACAATTGATAACTTGCTGTCAATGGCGCTAAAGCAGCGCCACCTTTTCTTAAAGCATCTGGGTTTTAGCGGTAAAGTAGTGATTATTGATGAAGTCCATGCTTATGATACTTATATGAGCCAGTATTTACTTAAGGCGATTACTTGGCTGGGGGCTTATCATGTACCACTGGTGATTTTGTCGGCAACGCTACCGCACGAAAAAAGGCAAAAATTAATTAAAGCCTATTTAGGCGGAAAGTATGGTACAAAATATAAGCGTAATTTTAAAGGGCCAGCCGATTGGGAAAAAACGCAAGCTTATCCGCTGCTCAGCATTTTAGATAATGGGCAATTAAAGCAATTTTCTGATTTTTCCGGGCAAAGTGATCAGAAGCAGCAAAAATTGCAGGTGACCAGACTTAATTTAGCTGATGAAGAACTGATCGATCATGTTCTAGACAAAATAAACGGCGGCGGAGTTGCCGGAATAATTGTAAATACGGTTAAGCGGGCGCAAGCACTTGCTAAAGTATTGGAGCAAAAGGGAACCAAATACTTCGTGCTTCATTCTGCATTTTTAGCAGCCGAGCGGGGCAAGCAGGAAGAAAGATTGCAACAAGCAATTGGGAAAAATGCTGTGCGCCCTAAAAAATTGGTTGTAATCGGAACACAGGTGTTAGAGCAATCACTTGATATTGACTTTGATGTTCTTTATACCGATATTGCCCCGATGGACTTACTTTTGCAACGTGCAGGACGGTTGCACCGGCACAACATTAAACGGCCCAAGTTACTAGCAACGCCACAGTTATTTGTGATGGGAATTAATTGTTTGGGTGATTATGGCAAGGCTAATCAAAGTATCTATCACCAGTATTTATTGCTGAAGACCGATTATTTTTTAAAGAACCAGATTACTTTACCTAATGATATATCCAATCTTGTCCAAAAAGTTTATGACACTGAAACAGATGCTGAGATTAACGGAATTCAAACATATAAAGCCGATTTTGATAATTATAATGAAACTAAAGAAAATAGTGCCAGGGATTTTCAAATTGGTAGACCCATGAAAAAATCAATTCATGCTTGGCTTGATCGCAAACAAGGAAATGTTGATAAGGATGAGCAAAAGGCAAGTGCTACTGTGCGTGATATTCAAGAAACAATTGAGGTAGTCTTAATTAAACATACCTCTCAGGGCGATTTCCTATTAGATGGGCGTAAGTTAGATGCAGTACCAGATTATGAAATTGCTGAACAAGTAATCAGATTACCAGCAGCCTTAACTACATACCCAAAAGAAACTGAGCAAATAATTAATGAACTTGAGAACAGAACTAAGCCGTATCATGATAATTGGAATAACAGTGTTTGGCTAAATGGAGCCTTAGTACTCCTATTAGATGATAAGCTGTCGGCTAAGGTTGGTAAGTGGAATATACAGTATTCTAAAAAGTTAGGCTTAAGTTATACAAAGGGGGACGACCATGAGTGAAAGAAAATTTAATTTGACTACTGATCCTTGGATTAAGGTAATTGTTAGCGACACCAATCAAGAATTAAAGGTTTCGTTAATAGACTTATTTAAAAATGCACATCAATATCGACAATTAGCAGGAGAGATGCGTGTCCAAGATTTAGCAATTATGCGCTTATTATTAGCAATTTTAACAACAGTTTATTCACGCTTTGATGCAGCTGGTCAGCTATATGATTGGTTAATCAAAGGTACTGATCAATTTGGCTCTGACGCTAAATTTGATGAAGATTATGACGAAGAGGAAATCGAGGAAGATACATTAACAACTTGGTACGAATTATACCAAAAGGGACAATTTTCTGATTTGGTAATTGAGTACTTAAAAGGCTATTCAGATCGGTTTGATTTTTTTGGTAAGCATCCTTTTTACCAAGCAACCAAAGAGGAATACGACAGTTTGGTGCCAGCAAATAAGGCAGTAGCTAAGGGTAAAGGCACGGTAGCAATTAAACAAATTAATCGACGAGTTTCTGAAAGTAATAATTCGCCTGCCTTGTTCTCACCCAAAGCTGGTGAATATAAAAATGAAATGCCAATTGATGAATTAGTTCGGTGGGTTATTACCTATCAGAACTACACTGGGGTAACTGATAAAACTAAAATTAATGCTAGTGAAAAATTTTCTGTTTCTCCCGGTTGGCTTTATAAGTTAAATCCAGTTTTGGTTAGCGGTAAAACTGTTTTTGAGACATTAATGCTTAACTTGGTTCTGTATAATCAAGGTGAACAAAAAATTGCTTTAGAAAGACCTGTCTGGGAATTTGCCAGTGCCAAAGCGTATATTTCTGAGCGGCAAACAGGGGACCTGCCCGATAATCTTGCAGAACTTTATACGAGCTGGGCGCGAGTTTTGCATTTTGAGTGGAGCGAAGATGGGCAAGTAACAATTTTTAGTGCAGGATTACCCAAAATTGATAGTACCAATGCTTTTATTGAACCAATGACTGTCTGGCGTCAAGACGACAAAACGGGTAAATATCGACCAGCAGTTAGAAACTTAAAGACTTTAAGCAAGTCAATGTGGCGTAATTTTAGTAATTATGTCAATGTTCAGACCGCTAATGATACCCAAGAACCTGGCGTTATTAAGTGGCTGCGGCTACTTAAAGAAAATCAGATAATTACCCGCAATAGATTGCTAACTTTAGTATCAATCGACTTAATTGATGATGGCAATGCAACATCGCAGTCGCCAACTGCAGAGCTTTATGATGATATGAGTATTAATATCGATGTTTTATTTGATACAAATAACGTTTACTATTGGCCGGCCAGAATCGAACAAGTAATTGATCTTACCCAGAAAATTGGGCAGGATTTTTGGATATTTGCCCGTAATCTTGGTAAAATGCGTGGATTTCAAAAAGATAGTCTTACAGGATTTGCTAACCAATTAAGTACACAATTTTATTATGGTTTGAATGAACCATTTAAAAATTGGCTAGCCAGCTTAACTGATGAAGACGAACGTGACCCGAAAATAATTGCTTGGCAAAACCAATTACGCAATTACGCTTTTAATGAAGGGCAAAAAGTAGTTGATACTAGTTCATCTCGAGATATCAAAGGTATCATTACCGAACATGGGTTACAAAATATTTTTATACTCATGGATCAATTTAAATTTAATGTGAATTTAGATTTAAAGAAAGGTAGGTAGAAATAATTTATGGCAGATGATTATAAAATTAAAGCAGTAGCTAATAAAATTATTGAGCGGCTTTATAATAATGGTGATCTTGATAAAGCAACTCTGGCGGCATTAAGGGGGGCTTCTAAGCTTACTAGTCCTAAGGCACAAAAGGCCTGGCCAATCATAATGGATTATTTACCCCACAAATACTTGAGTCAAAATGGTAAACCAACAGCAGGTGAAGTTGCTATTTATGCTGCTATACGTTTTTATGCGATTTTTCAACAGGGCCAGGATAAGTTTGTTTCAATAAAAGAAGAAAACTCATCGGCTGGTGTTAGCTTATTTACGGCGCTTGCCAAACTAAGACAAGACGAGAAAGTAAAACAAGCATTAGATCGGCGTGTACAGGTGCTGCTAGCAACAACAAATATTGACAGCGTATTGAATTCTTTAGTTCATCTAGTAGAAATACTAAAGAGTAATGATAATAAGGCATTAGAGATTGATTTTCCCTTGCTGGCGCAGGATTTATATAAATTTCAATGGAATTATCATTGTGCTAATGAGGTCAGATTAGCATGGGGTGAAGAATATTTTGGCCATAATAATGATTTAAGTGAAGGGAAGTAATTATAATGAATGAAAAGAATTTATTTTTAGATCTTAATGTGCTCCAGACAGTACCATCATCCAATATTAACCGTGATGATACCGGCGCACCTAAAACAGCGTTTTATGGTGGAGTTACACGTGCTCGTGTTTCATCTCAAAGCTGGAAAAGAGCAATGCGCAATTACTTTAAAAAAGAAAAGGTCACTGTTGGAACTAGAACCAAAGAAATTGCTGGATATCTAGCAAAGCAAATCCAAAAATTAGACACTAGTCTAGATGAAAAAACGGCTATGGATAAAGCTGTTGCTATTTTGACTGCTGCTGGTATTAAAGTTAAAAAAGATAAAGATACTGGTAAAATGGCAACTGGTGCTTTGTTATTTGTTAGTCCGGGACAGATTAATAAATTAGCAGAATATGCTCTTAATCATGATAAAATTGACAATAAAGATGATAAACAAGCAATCAAGCAAATTTTCAAGGAAGATAATTCATTAGATTTAGCCTTGTTTGGTCGTATGGTGGCAGATAATCCGGAGCTAAATGTTGATGCATCAGCTCAAGTAGCGCATGTAATCTCAACTCACGAAATTGTGCCAGAATATGATTACTTTACCGCCCTTGATGACTTACAAGCAGATGATACAAACGGTGCGGCAATGCTGGGGACGATTGAATATGATTCGGCTACTTTGTATCGCTATGCCAACATTAATGTTAAAGACTTAATTAAGAATCTTGACCAAAAAGATGCTCTTGAAAGCATCGCAGCGTTTATTAAAGCCTTTATTTTGGCAATGCCGACGGGAAAGCAAAATACCTTTGCTAACAAGACCTTGCCAAATTATATTATGCTGACTTTACGTACTGACACGCCTGTAAACTTAGTATCAGCATTTGAAGAACCAGTTACCACGCAAAATGGTTATGTCAAAAAATCAATTGAAAAATTGCAAAATGCGTATAAGTCTGCTAACCAACTAGTCGATGAACCCTTATTTAACATCACATTATCGCAAGTTGACTTAGCAAAAGATAAAGAATTCAATCAAGTTGGTAAGTTGACTGAGTTAATTGAGCAGATTACTACCGCTTTAACAAAGGCAATAGCAGATGAAAACATTAACAATTAGATTAACAGCACCATTGCAGTCTTATGGCAATGAAGCAACCTTTGAAAGACGTACATCAGGTGACTATCCTTCAAAAAGTGCAATAGTCGGCATGATTGCTGCCGCTTTAGGATATAGCCGTGATGATAAGCGAATTCAAGAATTAAATAAGTTACAGTTTGTTGTCAGAATTGACCAGCCAGGTAAAATATTAACGGATTTTCAAACCGTTGAATGGAAAACTGGTACACGAAAAATTACCTATCGCGAATATCTCCAAGATGCTGTTTTTGTGGTGGCAATTGGTGGAGGCCCAGACGATATTGACTGCATTAAATATGCTTTAAAGCATCCTCGTTATGCCTTATTTTTAGGACGTCGTGCAAATTCACCAGCAGGAGTATTACAGATAACTGAATTTCCTGATAAAGATCCTGTTACGGCATTAAAAGCTTTACCTTGGCAGGCTTCTAATTGGTATCAAAGAAGACATAGTGCTGATGAATTGATAAAAATTCAAGTCGTTGCTGATGCTAATCTGCTGTCTACTAACAGAACAAGTTTGGTCAAGGATCACGTACTTTCACTTGATTCAAAAGCGCGTCAGTATAAGTCGCGCCCTATTGCCACAACACAGGTTGAATTACGTAATCCGCTTTTTAAGCAAAATACGCAGCATGATGCGCTGTCGCCGTTATAGAAAGGAGCAGAAATGTATTTATCAAGAGTTGAAATTGATGTTGCTAATCGGCAAAAAACGAAAGATTTAACGCAGCTTTCTGCTTTTCACAATTGGGTAGAGCAAAGTTTTCCTGATGAAATTAACAATGGCAAAAAATTACGGCATTTATGGCGAATTGATCAGCTACAAGGCAAAAAGTACCTATTATTATTAAGTGAAAATATGCCTGACAAACGACAACTTTTACGCTATGGTGTTCATGATACAGTCATGATTAAGAGCTATGATTGCCTGCTTAATAGCATAAAACAGGGACAACTACTGCAATTTAGATTAACGGCTAATCCTACTCATACTGTGCTTCAACCAGGTATAAAGCAGGGACGAGTTGTTCCGCATATTACGGTAGATTATCAGCGAAAATGGTTAATTGAGCGTTCTCAAAAATTAGGTTTTCAATTGGGAACTACAACTGATAAATCGACTTTTGATATTGTTAGTCGCGATTGGCCATTATTATCTTATAGAAGTGGACGTAGACTGCGACTTAGCAGAGTAACTTTTGAAGGTCGGTTACGTGTAGAAGATGCAGATCAATTTAAACAGGCATTAATAAAGGGCATTGGCCGTGAAAAAGCATTTGGAATGGGTTTGATGACAGTGATACCAAGGATAAATAATGACTGAAAAGTTTGGTGCCAGAAAACCTGATTTACCTGAGCTAGCGAGAGTAAAGGATCGATTAACTTTTCTTTATTTTGAACATGCAAAGCTGAATCGGCAGGATAGTGCACTCATGATAACTGATAGTCGCGGAACAGCTTTTGTTCCCGCAGCAATCGTGAGTGTCTTAATGCTCGGACCTGGGGTAGATATTACACACCGTGCCATGGAATTAATTGGTACTGCTGGTATGGCTGTTGTTTGGGTAGGAGAACGAGGTGTAAGGCAATATGCTCACGGGCGTTCTTTGAATCATTCATCAAGACTTCTTGAAGCACAAGCAAAATTAGTTTCTAATACACGATCAAGAGTTGCAGTAGCTCGAAAAATGTATCAAATGCGTTTCCCTAATGAAGATGTATCAAGATTAACGATGCAGGAATTGCGAGGTAAAGAGGGCAGTAGAGTACGAAAAATTTATCGTGAGCAATCCAAGGCAACGGGAGTTTTATGGACCAGAAGAGAATATAATCCTGATAATTTTGAAGCTGGGACACCAATTAATAAAGCTTTAACAGAAGCGCACCAGGCTTTGTATGGTTTAAGCTATAGTGTTATTGTAGCAATGGGTGCTTCTGCTGGTTTAGGTTTTGTGCATACGGGACACGACTTAGCATTTGTGTATGACTTTGCTGATCTGTACAAGGCAGATTTTTCAATTCCAGTAGCGTTTAAAATTACGGCCAAATATGGCAATGATAAAGATATCGCTGCAAAAACAAGATTGGCAATGCGGGATGCATTTACAGATGGTAAATTACTGGTAAGAATGGTAAAAGATTTACAAAATCTTTTGAATGTAACTGATGAGATTAATAATATTGATGTTATAAATCTTTGGGATGACAAATTAGGCTTACAAAAATTCGGGGTTCAATATCATGAACTAGATCAGGAAGATGACACATGATAGTGATTACTTTAACCAAAGTACCAGCATCCTTGAGAGGAGATTTAACTAAGTGGTATCAAGAAATTCAAACTGGAGTTTATGTGGGCAATGTGAGTGCAAGAATTCGTGATTTACTATGGGACAGAGTAGTTCAAAATATAGGCAATGGCGAAGCTACAATGGTTTATAATACAAATAATGAATTAGGTTATCAGATTAAGACAACACGAAAAATGTATAAAGTTGTTGATTTCGATGGCATTCCATTAATGATGCATCTTAATTCTACTGCTGTATCAGGTTTTGAAAAACATGGGTTTAGCAATGCGGCTAAATTTCATCGTGCTAGAATGGTGGCACAAAAGTCTGAAAAGCCAAGAGTAACTAAAACCAATAAACACTTTGTCTCCCTTGATGTCGAAACAACAGGTCTAAACCCAGATAAAAATCAAATTATTTCTATTGGAGCAGTTAAAAAAATTAATGATAAAAAGTATGATAGTTTTTATAGATTAATTAAAGTTGATACTGCGGTGCCAAAGACGATAACTGAATTAACCGACATAACATTAGAATTATTGAAAAAAGAGGGGGTTACTTTAGATAGAGCTCTTAGAGAACTAACTGAGTTTATTAGTTCTGCCACGATTATTGGCTATAATTTACAGTTTGATTTATCCTTTCTCATGTCCGGCTATAGATCTGTAAATTTAAAAGAACCGGATAATGAAACTTTAGATTTATTATCTGTAGTTAAAAAAGCAGAAAAATTTATTGATAATTATCGTTTGGCAACTATTTTAGATTTTTATAATATTAAGAATTCCAAGCCACATAATGCACTATCTGATGCTAAGGCTACGTTGCAGTTGTTATATAAACTAATGGAAAATGGCAATATCAAAGTTTAAAAATAAGGGTATAATAAGGATCTTTTACTGTGTTCCCCACGTATGTGGGGGTGATCCCCGTAGTGCCCGTGGTGCTAATGAGTCCAACGAGTGTTCCCCACGTATGTGGGGGTGATCCTTGAACACCATCAAAATCATAGATGATATCTAGGTGTTCCCCACGTATGTGGGGGTGATCCTTACTGGAGCAAGGCTGAGTTAATGTTGACTCAGTGTTCCCCACGTATGTGGGGGTGATCCTAAAAAGATTGGAGGACAAAGGTAAAGAAATGAGTGTTCCCCACGTATGTGGGGGTGATCCCAAAGTATCGAACAAATTAAAACTAATAATCCTGTGTTCCCCACGTATGTGGGGGTGATCCCTACCTGTGGAGTCAAGCCGATGGCTGGAATTTGTGTTCCCCACGTATGTGGGGGTGATCCTATATGATTATTTTTTTAAGATTGGCATGCCTAGTGTTCCCCACGTATGTGGGGGTGATCCTAAAACCACTGCTTTAGATAAAGCTTTAAAAGAAGTGTTCCCCACGTATGTGGGGGTGATCCTCAGCCTAGTTTACAGGAGTTAAATTTGGGGGGGTGTTCCCCACGTATGTGGGGGTGATCCTCGTGATGTTGCTCTACCTGAGCAAGCAGTTGAGTGTTCCCCACGTATGTGGGGTGATCCCTTCGTAAGTGCTGCCTTTGTATCTAAGTATTTGTGTTCCCCACGTATGTGGGGGTGATCCTTATCAATGCTGGTTTGGCAAAATCAATTGCTGGTGTTCCCCACGTATGTGGGGGTGATCCTATTTTACGTGGTCAAGGTACTGCTGATGATGTGTGTTCCCCACGTATGTGGGGGTGATCCTGGTTGAACAAGATATTCCAAAGAAAGGAATAAGTGTTCCCCACGTATGTGGGGGTGATCCTATTTTACGTGGTCAAGGTACTGCTGATGATGTGTGTTCCCCACGTATGTGGGGGTGATCCTGGTTGAACAAGATATTCCAAAGAAAGGAATAAGTGTTCCCCACGTATGTGGGGGTGATCCTATTTTACGTGGTCAAGGTACTGCTGATGATGTGTGTTCCCCACGTATGTGGGGGTGATCCTGGTTGAACAAGATATTCCAAAGAAAGGAATAAGTGTTCCCCACGTATGTGGGGGTGATCCTATTTT
>NZ_FOMN01000017.1 GCF_900112665.1 Lactobacillus bombicola | reverse complement strand
ATCGCATTATTAGCAATTGTATCAACTGCATCTTTATCTGCTTGATTAGTTAAGCCAGGTTTGACCTTATCAGCTTCTGCCTGAATTTCAGCCTTGGCCTTGGCTTTAGCAGCAGCTAAATTAGCATCTTTTTCAGCTTGATTGATTGCATTAGTAGTATCCTTGACAATTTGATCTATCTTACCCTTAGGATTTGGATCTGCATCAGCTTTATCAATATCTGCATTGGCCTTGCCAACAGCAGCATCAATATCACTAATGGCCTTGTCATGAGCTGCTTTAACTTCATTTTGTTGCTCTTTAGGCAAACTATTGTAATCAGCATTGATTCTGTCCTTAGCAGCTTGAGCTTTTTCAGCAATATCAGCTTTAGCTTTAGCCTTAGCTTGATCTAAATCTGCTTTAAGTGCGTTATTTTTGGCAGCGTTGATATCGCTCTCGCCCTTTGCTTCAACTTGATTTGCCAGATCCTTAGTTCCTTGTTTTGCAACATCACTCTTAGCTTGATCGCGAATATTCTCAATCGCTTTTTGGGCGTTTGCTTTATCTTCAGGTGATAAAGTAGAACTATTAATTTGATCAATAGCATCTTTAGCTACACTATCTAACTTAGCTTGATCAGCAGCAATTGTTTGATTAAGATCCATTGCATCTTTTAAAACATTGTCCATGTTATCGATGCCAGTTTTCTTTTCTTGGTCAATCGTACTAATAGTAGTAGCAGCATCAACCTTACCAATTGCATCAGTATAAAAACCGTTTACTTTATCAGTTAATGCTTTTTTACCAGTAGCATCAATTGTATTTAAGCCATTAATTTGTGTATTAACTTTATCTTGTTCAGCTAATAGTGCTGCTTTAGCAGCATTTTTAGCTGCTTGCAAGTCTGCATCAGTTTGAATTTGATTTAGATTATCACGACCTGCTGTTGTTGCAGCTTTTACACCTGCTTCATCAGTTGCACCATTAACAGCACTTTTAGCTGCAGTTAATGTATCATCTATTTTCTTACCAAAAGCTACTTTTTCTGTTTCAGATAAATTAGGATCGGCATTGATATGATCGCGGACTTTTTTAGCTAGCGCATCTAATCCATTATCAGGATCATTAATTGCTTTATCCTTAGCATCTTGAAGATTCTTAGCAATAGAATTGCCAATACTATTAACAATTCCCTTCATACCATTAATAGCATTAGTCTTATCTGTATTAATTGCATCAATCGTCTGGTCGCCAGCAATTTGGGAAACAGCAGGATCATAAATATCATTAATCTTTTGCTTTAGATCTTTTACTTGATCTGGTGTCATTTGATCTGCTTTTGCATCAATTGCCGCCAAATCTTTGTCTTTTTCAGCTTTTAATTCTTGTAAAGCCTTAGCCCTAGATGCAGTTAAATCAGCATCATTTAGATCTTTATTAATATTAGCTTCACCTGCTTGCTCTGCAGGATCAACTCCTAGTTTGTCAGCGGCATTAATCTTATTAGTTGCATCAGCCACATCAGCATCAATTTGATCTTTAAAGTGTTCTTTATTTGTTGGACTGAGCTGATCAGCTGGAATATTGTCGATTGCTTTTTTAGCAGCTTCAGCTTTAGCGTTAAGCTTATTAATTGCATCAGCTTTTTGTTTACTCAAAGCCAAATCATCCGCATCTTTACCAACACTATTGATATTATTAATAGTGTCATCATGTTCAGCTGGAATATTATTAGGATCGGTTTCATTCTTGATCTTATCAATACCTGTTTTAGCTGCATTATCAATTTTATCATTTAAAGCTTTAGTATCTTCAGGCTTAAGATCAGGATACTTAGTTGCGATTGAATTCTTTGCGGCCTCTTGAGCTTTTTTAATATCATCTATTGCTTGTTGCTTACTTTGTTCAACCGATAAGTCACCAAGTAAAGCATCTAGAGCTTTTTTACCCTTGTCATAGGTATCCTTAACTCCAGGTAAATCTGTTGCTTTGTCAATTTGTTGATTATATCCTAACGGATCAGTCAGATTATTAACAATCTGTTTTGCCTTTGTTTTTGCATTGGCAATTTCTGTAGCAGGTAACCCAGATTTATCAATTTTATCTTCGATATCTTTTTCATAAGCATCTAATTTAGCTTTATTAGCACTCTTGGCTGCCTCAAGAATGCCTGTTTTACCGTCAGCGATATCTTGCTTGATAGTTGCAGGATCTTTATCAACATCAATTTTGCCATTGGCCGCATTTAATGCATTATCAATTCCTGAAATATCTATTCCTGTACCAATATCTTGCTTAGCTTGATCGGCATTTGCTTTGACTTGCGATTTAGCCGCTGCTCTGAATTGACTCAAAACATCATTTTTGCTAGTATTTAACGCTTTGCCAACTCCATCAATAGATTCGGCATTGTCAATCAAAGTATTAGCATTTTTCACCGCATTATCAATTGCTGGATCTGTTGTAACACCTAAAGCGGCCTTATCAGCATCAGAGTCTGCTTTTATTTGAGACTTAGCAGCCTCTTTATATTTATTTAAAATATCATTTTTACCATTAATAACATCTTGTTTAATTTCATCAATAGTATTATGGCTATCAATATTTGTATCAGCAGTTTTTACTGCATCATCGATGCCCGGATCTAATGCATTAAGATTATCTTTATTTTCAGCTTTAGCAGCTTCTGCTTTTACTTGAGCTTTAGCAGCTTCTTTAGCAGCTGCAAGTAAGTTAGCTTTAGCCGTATTTTCAACACTGTCAGCAGTAGTACGATTATCAGTTGCCGGTGTGCCATCAGCAATTGCATCAATTTTATCTTGTTCTTTCTTAACAGTATCGGCAATAATTTTATCATCTGGGATTCCTAATCCATCTTGATATGACTTACCATTACCTGCAATTTCAGCTTTAGCAGCTTCTTTATTGAATTGGTTTTGTGCAATTATCTTAGCCTGATTAATATCATCATCGGTATTTTTCCCATAAATTGATTTACTTGGATCATAACCATCTGTTCCAGGTTTAGCCGTTGCAGCTTTAGCAACAGCGTCAATTGCATCAAGATATGGTTTTTTATCAACTGTACTTAATCCAGAATTATTAACACGATCTTTAGCAGCCTGAGCAGCTTTTCCTATATCATCTGCAACTTTTTGTTGCTGTTTAGCGGCATGAGTATTGTTAATATCATCAGTACCCTTAGAACCGTCTGGGTCTTTGCCGTTAATAATATCATCAACTGCCTTATTGGAGTTATCTTTAATATCATCAGTGTCTTCTGGGTGCTTAGCAATTTGATCTTTAGCAGCCTGCTCGACCTTTTTAATAGCGTCAATTTTTGCATTTATTCCATTGATGATATCTTCTGCTTCTTTTTTATGTTTCTCAACTTGAGTTTCATTTGGATCAGCATCAATATCACCGCCATCCTTAGCAATTTCAGTTGGGCGACTGAGTTGATCCTTCAATTTTTCAATTGCTGCTTTTTCATCAGCATTTAAAATTGGGTCAGCTGCGATACTATCAATATCTTGTTTGGCCTGATCAATTTTACCATTAATTTCAGTTTTAATGCCGGTTTTATAATCAGTCACTGCTTGATCGATTGCTGCAATACCATTTTCTTTAGCAGTATTAACCTTGCTTTGAACTGCATCAGCAGTATCGCTTAATCCAGTTGTTGGAACGCTATTAATGTTATTAATAGCTGTATTTTTAGCGGTATCAATTGCTGGCTTTTGTAAAGGATAAGCAACACTAGTTGCATTAGCTTTAGCAGTTACATCATTAATAGCTGAATCTTTTATTGACTGCTTGAGTGCAACAGCAATTTTGTCAAGGGCTGCTTGCTTACGTTTAGTGATTTCTGCTTCTGAATCACCAGTATAAACAGAGGTAGCAGTATGGTCTGGGTTAACTGGTTTAGTTGCATCAGCACCAGTTGATGTCATCACATCATCAAATGCCTTACTTTGATCCGGGGTCAAATTGCTTGGTTTTTTAGCTTTAGCAGCAACAATTGCATCATTAATTTCTTTAGCTGCCTTATCTTGAGCATCACCTAAAGTTACAATTCCTAAATCTTTAATTACTGGACGAATTCCTGCCTGAACATCAGCTGGGTTATAACTAACAAAATTAGCAGTAGGAACTAATGAAATTGCATCTCCCTTGGCTAACTGAGCTATATCACCTGCAGGAATAGTAAATTCGAAAGTTCCATCATCATTTACTTTAGCGACAAACTTTGAAGGTAAATCTGGTGCATTAGTAGAAGCATAGGGACTGACAATTTTAGGATCTTGTAGCAATTGACCTTCTTTAGACCCCTTATATTGAGCGATAATATAAGCATTAGTTCCACCAGGAATGTACTTATCAAGTAATCCACCGCTGTTAGGTCCATCTGTAGCTGGATTATAGTTGATAACTTTACCAGCAATTTTTCGGGAGCCATCAGGATTATTAGTGACAACAACGCTACTTGGATCAATATCCAAAAATCCACTGGAATTTGCTTGAATTAACTGCAAGTTATTATAGCCAACAGCTGTCGGATCCGTAAATATTTTTTCAAAAATCGTTTTATACAAACCATCAAAATCAGTGTTTCCAGTAGTAGCAGCATTTTGAATAGCAGTGGCTACTCCTTTTAATTCTGGTAATTGGAGAATTTTACTAATTTGTGGATCTTGTAACATACTTTGGAAAGTATCAAGATCAAACTTTTGCTGACCGTTCAAAAGTTGAATCAGATTTACAATTGCACCTTGAGTACCTTTTTGAACTTGGAGCGTATGTAATGGTGGGAGCGTGATGACTCCACCATTTATTGCACCAAGATCGATTCTTTGACGAGCATTAGCAATTGTAATTCCATTATTTCCTACAATACTTGTTCCCAAGCTCTTATTTAGATGTGCATCTAAAACAACTGAGGTTGGATTATTAATATTCATACTACCTGGCACATTAAGCAAAACTATGTTGCCTGTTCCAGCATTACCAACTAACTTAATATTTAAAGAGCCATTATTAATATCAGCCTTACCAGCAATATTAACCAATGTCCCAGCATACTTACCCATATTTTGACCAGTAACACTTAACTGACCGTTAGGGGCAATATTTAAATTTCCATTAATCGAAATCAGGTTATTGGCTGCTAAGGGATATGTGGTAATGTTTCCATTAGTAGTCACATTGATTAAGGCACCACTATCAATATTAAGAGATGATGACTTACCACCAATATAAATTGCTCCAGCTTGAGCCCAGTCTGTACTACCATTTATACCATCAAAATCAAGCTTACCAACATTGATTTTTAACGCACCCTTGACATCAATACTATTATTATCTCCAGGTGCAGCCGCAATAATACCGTACCTGCCATTTATACCTGCAGAAGGTATTAGGTTTATACCACCAGTTGGGGTATTACCAGCTGGCCAAAGCATAACCTTTGCAGTAGGCTCAACAATTATTTTGTTACCATTACCACCTAAGACAATAACACTGTCATTCCTAGTGATCCCAGTAAATGAATCATCAAAATCAATCACATTACCTGATCCAGAAATACTTAGCAATGGACGATTATCTACCAATCCATCAACTTTAACTGTTTTAGCAGTATTAGTACCTTTAAAATTAATGTGAGTGTTACTACCAGCATAAATCATCTGAGAGCCGCTAAAATCGACATTCTCAAAATTAATAATTGCATTAGTAGCTTTATCTGATCGAATTACACCATAAGTGTCAGCACTATGTAAAACAAGATTTTGAAAAGTTAAATTTAATATTCCACTGGTAACATTGGGATGATTACCTTTAAAATCTACTACATATCTATCTGATCCATTTTCATTAGACTTAATTAAAAGATTTCTACCTACAAAATTAATTGGTATTGTATTTTCACCTGTACCACCAACAGGAGCGTCTAGAATATCATTCATAACATCAATTTCGCTAATGTCCGCATTTGTTATTGCACTAGCAAGTTCGTCCCAGTTATGAACCTGCGCAGCATTGCTAGCAAGATCTTCAGTTCCAATCACATTTTCTTTACTAGTAGAAGGCTGATCAGAGATAGCCGGTGTATCTACTGGTGTATTAGAACTTGCACGCACATCGCTATTGACTGAAATTGCTGGCTGATTAGTTGAATTTGTACTAGAAACTGTAGCAGGGGAGGTTTGACCTGAATTGCTAGAATCCACTTGAGTATCACTTACTTTAGCAGGTGTCTTCAAAAAGGTCTGTAAAGCAGAATAAGTTGATAACTTAGTTTTATCATCTTTATCGTTACTAGCTGTTTTAGATTCTGAACTTTTTGCGTCTTTTATAGAATCAGTTTGTGGAATACTTGCTGTTGTATCTGTAGCATTATTTTTATTTGTATTCACTTGAGTATTGGCAGAATCCGCTTCAGGTTGTGACTTTTGCGTATCTGCAGAGTCTGCATTAGGTGCAGCACTAGCGGTTTGTACTGGATTAATAGTATCCGCTTTGGTAGTTTGACTAGTTAAACCAAAGAAAGTAAAACCTAACAAAACAGAAGCAGCACCAATACTCAATTTTCGAATTGAGAAGTGATCTTGCTTTGCCTGCATCTCCATCTTTCTTAGTCTTTCGGTAAAATTATTTTTTCCTAACATAAAACTATCCTTTCACAAATTAGTTGGCTCCTATTGGGTAACCGTTTAAACATTGTAGTTCTTATAAATTTTATTATCAATTTTAATAATTTAATTTTATATATTTTTATAATAATTTAATTTATAATAATATTTTTTATAAAAATATAAATAAAAACTATCTAAAAAAACATTGTCATAAAAGTATTTTTTATAAAAAATATAAAAAATAGTTTTTTATTATATTTTATTTTTTAAAATAAATATTTTTAATATATAAAAGTGATACATATAAATATTTTATATGTGTATGTGGATAATTTTTTTGAAATTCGATAGTGATTAGTGAAAAATACAATTTTACATATAGAGTAAAAGTAACAATAAAATATTTTAGTTATTAATACTATATTTATTAATAATTAGATAGTATATTACTAATAACTTATGGGATAATTTCTTTTATATTAGATTTTTAAAAAATATTTTTTATTTCAAACAGTAATAAATACTATACAAATAATATAAAAAATATTTTAAAATTAAAAAGCGCTAAAGCTTTATGCTAATAACGTTTTTAGTTGTTATTTACCTTAATTTTATAAGCAAGAATCTGGTAATATTATTTGCCAGATTAATGCCAGATACATAGCAAATTTGCTAACTACTACCCAAAAATTTAATGTATGGTCGCTATTTTTAAATTAAGTTTGCTATAGATATAAGATATACATATAACTGCAATTTTTTATCTTAGTAATAATAAATTTAGAATAGTGATATTTTATTACTTTGGTAGCTTTAAATAAGTTTAATATTAAGATTATATAAAAAAGGCTAATCCTACATTGAGAATTAGCCTTTTTTAGTAAACTTTTTACTTAATTTCTACTTTGTTATGAAGTTAGCCTCCTTAATATTTTTATTCTTGGCAACAATGTAATACGTACCATTCTTAATTCTGACTGGACTGCCATAAGTTCTAACCAGCTTGTACTTTCTGACAACCGAATGGTTAAGACGATTACCATATTGACTATATAGGTAAGCATTGTGTTTCAATCTTAATTTCTTTGCATCTATATTACCAGCCGCAATATACATACCGTTTTCCAATACATAGAAGAGACGATTATTAATGGTCTTAGTGCCTACAGTATTAACAATCGAACCCGCCTTAAAGATTAATTGATTACTACGAGTGCCCTTTTCATCATAAACGTAAGCATTATGCATAATTTGCTTTTCATTTACTGCAACAGCTGCGTCAGCGGTTGAGGTATTGATTGGTTCTACCTCTTCTGCTTGTGTTTCAGTAACAATCTTCTTAAGCATAACATTTGATGCCTTTACGTATCGATTCTTAGCAATGATAAAGTATAACGATCCTCTAATGGTAACCGCACTACCGTAAGTATTAATTAATCTATCCTTACGTAGTAATCCTGCCGAGTTAATCCGTCTACCATATTGGTCATAAACAGCTGCATTATGCACTAACTTCTGGACACGATATTTAACATTACCTAGTGCCAAGTAATACTGCTTATTAGCAGCATTTTGATCATGCAAAATGTAGAATTGACGTCCATTAATGGTTGTTACTCCATAAGTTGTTACTACAGAACCAGCTCCTAGGATAACCTTATTGCAACGACTACCTGTTTGATCATAAAGATAAGCATTGTGCATTAGAGTTACATCTACTCCATGATCATTATCTTTAGATGAAGAATTGTGACCTGGCTCAGAATCTGATGAGTTTGGTTTGTTTGCTGTGTCATTTGGGGTACCCGGTGTACCTGGTACACTTGGAATATTACCTGAATCATGATGGTTTCGATCATTTTGAACCTTCGGATCATTATTCCAAATGTCCTTAGCCGCGTCACTATCTTGGGTACTATCCTTGATAATTTGGTTAATGGCCGCGTCACGATTTGTATCAACTTCGTCAGTTGTAGTTGATTTGTCAATCTTACCCTTGCCTTCAGTTACAATCTGGTCAATCTTGTCCTTGATTGCTTGCTTTTCATTAGTGGTGTAGTCA
>NZ_FOMN01000013.1 GCF_900112665.1 Lactobacillus bombicola | reverse complement strand
TGTGATTTTTGGTGCTTATATTCGATATATAGCCTATTTTTTTACTCTCTAGTAAAGAGCATAAGGGAAATCCGACCCCACGCTTTTTGCTAAAGCGTGCTGGGCTTGGTTGTACCAAGCGATTTCCTATTTGTAAAAGTGTGGGCACTTTATTGGCTGTTGGCGATTTTATTGCCAACATTCATTCGGGTTTAATAGCTGTTTGACAATTTTATCGCCACTAAATATAACTAAAAGCCGAACGTGGCGATAAAATTGCCACTCGCTTTTTAGCCCACCTTCGGGGCTATTGTGGTAATATTACAAAAATATTACAGAGAAAAATTAATTTTTTTGATGATTGTTCAAAAAAAATCGAAATTTTGATTTATATTTTCCAGTTTGATTTTATTTTCCTTTTTAAAAATTTTGATCATGATTTTTTTGCATTATTTATCAAAGCTTCCTTTTTCAATAGCAGAAATTGCATCTTGATATTTGCTAATCATCTTTTTACTTGCTGTGATAATTTGTTTTTGCTCTGTAATATCTGTGCTTAAATCTGTGATTTGTGTTCTTATATTGTCTTTCTGACTTTCTGGCATTCTCTCTAATTTATCTTTTGCTTGCTGTAAATTTTCTTCATCACTTTTAATAGTCGCATTTGCATTTGAAATTTTATTTTGTTCTTTAGCAATGTGTTTTTTGTTCCATTTACTCATGTAACTTCTATAATCTAGAATATAATCTTGAGTAGTCTTAATTACTTTGGTAGAAGTAAATAGAATTTTATTTTCTTTAATAAATAATTGAATAAAATTATCAGCAGTAAAATCTTGCATCTTAATTTTTTGATTTACTTTTTGCGGAAGAAAATCCACTTTCAAAATACCAAATCCTTTTTTAATGTTTTTAATTTCAATAACTAAGAAATGATTATTAACCTTGATTGTTTTAATGTTAAGTCGAGTGCCCTCTTCGCCACCATGTTGAGTGTCAATTACCCGAGTTGCATATTTGATATTACTTAATGCGGTGTCATCTGAAGTTGAAGTTATGTTGGTTGAATCGCCAATGTAATATTCTAAAAGCATATTGCCTGTATCTGGATTATAAACAGAATCAGCTAAATGCAACGATGAGTTACCAGTTACTATGTTAGTTATTTGTTCAGTATCCACACTTTTGCCAGTCCAATATGGCGAACCAATTATTATTAAAAAGATTGCCAACACTAGTCCAACACATGCCAAATATTTATTTCGGTATCGATGTTTGTTGTACAATTTCAATTCTTTTTTTCGTTTATTATTTGTCAAATTCATGGTTCCTTTCTAATTGTTTGTTTCGATATTCGCATCTTTGTTTGAATCATTTATTTCAGTTCTTAGTTGATCAATCATTTGTCTTTGATCTTCAACTTGTCTTTGAAGTTGCATTTTTGAGCCGTCATGATTGAAATACAAAGTAGCAATGGCTTGTCCTATTGACAATATGCTTAAAAAAATAACAACGAATTTAAGTAAACGATTTTGCTTCCTTAAATTCGTTGTTTCCAATTGATAATTATTTTTACCACTCATTATTAGTCTCCCACGAGTGTGTCACTTATTTTTTCTAGATTAACTCCTGAATATCTTTTTGTTTCTTTTCCAAATTTTGAATGAATGAAAGTTGGCACACTTTCTAATTTATATTCAGCAATGAAATGTCGATTTTTAATTTGATTAGTATTAACAAACTGAATATTTTTATGCAAAATATCTTTTTGCAAAACCATGTAAGGTAAAACTGATTGACAATCTGAACAATTATCTCTGTAAAAGAAGATTGTTGAATCAGTATTTGCTTTTATCTTTACAATCGTTCTATCTTGCTTAACAGAATTTATCCGTTGGTTAAATCCTAGCAACGCAAATCCCAAGGTAAGTGCCAAAGAAAAAAATATAATTGCATATTTTTTATAATTAAATTTCTTTTTTTGCTTTTTCATTTTAGTCTTCACTATTTTGAGCTTTAAAGCGTCCAATGTTTTTAATACTGATTATCTTTTTACTATTACTGTCGTAATTTAGTTCGTAACCATCAGTTGGCGTGCCTAGCGTGGAATTATCTTTTTTCATTTCATAGGCAACTTTGGCGAATACTGGAACAATTCCCTTCGCTGATACTGTTCCTGTTTTTACATTCATAAAATCAATACTGCATGTCATATTTGCGCCTTCTAGTTGTTGTTTGGTTTGTGGTGTAACATTAAACATTCCACTTTCCTTAATTGCTTCATCAGTGATTAACTGTGATTTTTTAAGTTTTTGAGGAATAGCTAGTTCATCGTTGCCTGAACCGTAATTAAAAATCATTGTTAAAAGAGTTTTAGTGGTTTCTTTTGCTTCGTCTTGAGTTTTAGTTTCTTTGGCTAAGAGTGATCCATAACCACCATTTTTTAATGCTTGCTGTTTTTGCTTAACACTTAATTTAGCATCTAAGTTCTCATACTCTTTTTGTTTGTGACTTAAAACGGACTGAGCCTTTTCTGTTTCACTTTCAATTTTAGTTTGTTGATAGTATTCTGCACCTAAGCCCATAATTTCCAAAGTGATTAATGCAATTGCTACCAGCATTAATTTTTTGTTTTTGGTCATTTTTAATCTCTCCTTACTGAAACTTCATTAAAACTGTTCAGCTTATCAGCTCTTAAATTGTAATCCATCGTCCAACTATAAGTTGATTCCTTTTTAGAGTCGCTCTCAGCAATCGTAATAACATAAACTTTGACATGCTCTAGATCTTTTACATCTCCAAAATAAACCTGAGTAGATTTGTTAGAAGTATATCCGTACGAATCGCCATAATGTTTTAAAAAATCTGCACCAGCTTTACCTTTAAGTTCTTTTTTCCATTTTTTCATTTGCATTGCTTCATCATCAATTGAGCGCTTGTTGTAGATGCTAGAAACAATTTTTATTAACTTTGTTTGGATTTTATTTTCAGCTTGAATCACATTGAAGTCATCTTTATATGGCGAATTGGAAGTAGCTGTACTCTTTCGATTATCTATTTTTTGATTTAAAGTTTGAATTTCTTTATTTATAGAATCTAACTCATTGGTATTAGGTAAATGACTAAGAACAAAAAAACCAAGGATTAGAACCATTACCCAAGTTGTATATACCCACGTTTTACTGTTATTATCTTGCATTCTTTTCATTTTTTAATCTCCGATTTTGCTTTTATTTTGGAATACCTTCTTTGATAATTTTTATTGGATCCTTCCATGTCCCATCATTGGTAAAGGATTTACTAATTGCTTTATTAAAATCTTTTTCTTTAGTTACTCCCATGTGCACATGTGTTACATTACCAGTTGCTTTTAAGTAGCCTATCTTATCGCCAACTTTAACCTTGTCTCCAACGCTTACTTTTATACGATCTTTGTCTGAAGCAGCGAAAGCAAACTCTTGATACATTTCGCAGTAACCATCACTGGATTCAATCCAAACATACCATCCTAGATCATTTTGAGTGTAGCCTTCATGACCAATCTTTTTAACTGTGCCACCATGGATTGCAAGTATGTAAGAATTACCATATTGACTAGTGCCGAAATCAACGCCGTCATGGAATCCACCTTTTCGAGAGGAACTATGCCCAAATAGCTGTTCGCCACTAACCGTACTTCCAGGTCCTGATTTAGGTATTGACTTAAATGGCCAACCCCAAGTACCGGCTGGCTCTTCTGAATTGCAAGCTTCGTTTGAAGAATCATCTGTCCCATTATTGCCGTCTCCCTGAGCTTTTTTGCCATGCTTTAAAGCATCATAGTTTTTAGCTAGGGCTTCCATACCAGCTGTATATTTTGCTTCATCAGCAGTATAGTAGCCTTTTTGCTTCATTGCGTGAGAATACTTAGCAATTGAGGTATTTTTACTTAAATTCATTTCTTTTAAGTTTTTAGCAATGAGCTTTGCCCACTCTGTAGCAAAATCACTCAAATTTTTGTAATGAATGTAATTACCACCTTCGACATCGGGTCTGGCCATACCTTTAGAACCAATTGTTGCTCCGGCAAAATAAGTCATACCACCAAAGTTATGATCTGCTTTAGCTACTGGACTATCGCCATTTGCGCCTGCTTCTTGTGATAGTTGAGCATACAGTAATCTTTCATTAATACCTGTCTTTTTAGATACGGCTTCTGCAATATGTAACATAGCTGTTTGACCATATTTAGGCTTCTCATTAACATCTATTCGTCCTTGAACTGCTCCAACATCAGAATCTGATGTATTGCAATCATCTATACTAGCAATTCCCATCGCTGCTATCATTGCAATCAGAGCAAAAACTACAGCAACTAGAGCCACAATACTTAACAAAAAAGAAGCTATCCAAAACTTCTTTTTAGCTTGTTTTAGTTTTCTCAGGGCGGATTTCATTATTGCCCACCTTCATATAGATTAAGTTGTCTTTTAGAAGGTTTTAAATCTATTTGATATTTTTCCCGACCGCCCATTGAAAAAATTATTTGCCCGATTTGTTGTTCAGGAATACTGTTATATTCTGCTTCATTTAGTGTCCCACCCATTAAACTTCTAACCTTTTTTAGCTGAGAAGGATCCATTGCCATAAAGCCTTTGTACTGACAAAGTTCAAATACAACTTTCAAACTAGATAATTTAGCGTCATTGACGCCATCAGGAACCATTTCTTCAGGAGACTGTGTTGCAAAAATTACTCCTGCTGAAAACTTACGCATTTCACGCTCAAAGTTTTTAATATAGTCAACTGCAAATAGATTATCATAGTTTATTATATTGTGACATTCATCAATAAAAACATCAAAATAATCTTTATCATCAGAACTAATTTCCCCTGCTTTGACAAGCGCATTCTGGCGTCTACCGTTAATTAAAGCGTGATTCCAAATTAAAGATAGAGCAATATAAAGCTGGGCTTGATAGACGTTTGGATCCATTGTTGAAATTACTGACGAGTCAAATAGTAACATTTTAGTTTGCGTTAAATCTCTCATTGTTGAATGACCGTCAAACAGTTGACCATAGTTTTCAAGCATACTTGATAAAGCAATTTTTATTTTTTCGTATGTTCGAACCCGTTGGTCGGTAAAGTGCTGTTTTTTGTAATAGTCTTCTGTTGCTAAGCGATTAATCCAGTTTAAAAAATCACTGAAAGTTGGATATGCTCCAGTTTCTAATCCAGTAACATGTATATTTTTTTTATTATGTTGAAAGTCTCTTGGTATAAGTCCTATATCAATATAAAAACCTCTTAACAGTGAATCAAATTCTTTCATTTCAATTGACGCAAAAGTACCCTTATTGACCATTTGAAATAAAATATCAACTTTTGAAATGTGTTGATAAAAACTTGCTAGTTCATCGACTTTATTAGTAGTTTCATCAACAGTTGTTGCCATAATTTCCAAAGGATTAATCATACCTTCTGAGCCATCTAGATTCACAATAGTGCCACCATAGTATTTCACAAGAGGTATATACTCTTTTGTCTTATCAATACCTCTAAAATACATATTTCTAGCAACTGAACCTTCTGCTAACATCTTCATCAAAGTTGACTTACCCGCTCCCATTTTCCCTAAAATCATCATATTAAATGATCTACGGACAGAAGTTGATCTAAATTGATCAAAATAGAAAGTACCTCCTGTACTTGTTCTACCTAGCCAAATACCCCGAGGATCTTTAAGACTTTGTGATGAAAAAGGATTACCCGCCCCCAAAGTTAAAGCTGGTACTGGTTGTTCAGGTACCGCTGCCAAATCAGTTTCTTGAATACTGATAGGTTCAGCCATTGACTTATATTGTTTTGGTTGCATAAACCAATATACGGAAGCATTGTAGCCTTCCCCCCTTAGTTTGTCTCTTAGATTAGAAATTGATTGCTCAAGTTTGGCTATAGTTGGCGCATAGACGAAAATTCTAGTAATTATTTTTTTAGGAATTTCGCCTGCTTGTGATATTTGCAAAGCATAGTTCTCTAAATTTTGCATATCCTTTTGTGCATTAATTGCATCTGTAGCTTTCCGAGCATTTTCTTGGCGATCAGCTAATTCTTCAATTGAGCGGTTAAGCTGTTGCTTAATTTCATAGCTAGAATCTGTTTTAACATCAATAGTAGTTAAAGTTGACTCATTAAGTGATAGTTGGGTTAGCCATAAGATTAATGGATCGTTTGGATAGTGTATTACCGATAAGCAAGCTGAATAACCGTCACTTGCTGCTGCATAATTATCAGCAAAAGTTAGTCCACCCTGTGGTTGAATCGCATTAATGAAATCAGGATTAACTCCTTGACGAGTCATTTCCTTTATTTGCTTCTTAGAAACTACCTTTCTCGGATTTAAGTTGATATTCAACTTTTCTTTCTTCCGAGTCTTTACTTTAACAATCTTAACTAAATTCGTAAGTCCAGACATTTGTTTAATCCTTTCTTCTAAAAAAGCGTTATTTCAAATTGAAATAACGCTACTTATTTACTGTTTAGGTTATTTTCTCTAAACAGCACTTTTACTGTACTATCATAATTTAATGGTTTAAGTCCCAAAAGTCCTTGCCCTTGTGCATCTGCAAAATAAGCATTTCGAGTATTTGTTAGAATATCTTTTCGATTTTCACCAAAAATCTGAAAATAAAACTTAACATCTGCATAATTTTCCGTGTCACGTGATAATGCCACGGCTTGAAAGAGGTTTTCATTAATCAACTTAAGTCTCATTTGATCATATTTATTTTTTGGTTTTCTGAGCTGATTTTTTTTGTGTTGCCAATACAGTTGTTGGTCTGTAGTATCAGTTCTTGTTGATAAAACCACAATTTTATAATCGGGGGCATATACACGGTTAAATGTGGTAAAAGCATCAAGATATTTAGCTCTTGTGTCACTATCAAGTGAATAAAGATCTGTTGAATGAACGCTAAGGAACCTTGCTTTTGTTCCATCTTTTGCGTCCAAAATGCCATCTGGGGAGCAGTTTTTGTAACCGAGAAACTCCACAATTGATTTATCCTTTGCATCTTGCCTAGATTCTTTATCCAATCCAAATGCCCTTAAAAATAAGGGTGCTTTTTTATAAGTTACTACTGATTTATTATTGGTTTTTATTTTCATTATTTGATCCTTCTAAAAATAGCGGATAATATTTGTTTTCATCTTGCCTTAGTATGGCTAGCAAAACTCGATAATTTCTCATTTTAGGAGCTAACGAGGTACGCATGATGAGTAAAATTGCAATAATAACACCGTAGCCTGATAATATCATCTGCCAAATTGCTTGTAGATTAAACATAAAGGATAGCTGATTTCCAGCCATACCACCAATAAATAAAAATAGAAGATCAAGCATATCAATTAAAAACATTTTAATTGCTACGTTTGTCGACTTTGGAATTAAAATATTCTGATATTTGTCCATTTTTTACCTTCTTTTATTTTCAATATTTATTCTTTTTTCCTGAATTATTTATATTAGTAGCAGTTATATTTTTGTCATGTTTGATAGTAACATCAACATTTTTACTGCTACCTTGCTCAGTAATATACTCATTTTTTGAACCAGAATTATTATCTATTACTTCTCCTATAGTTTTTGTATTAGATACATTCCCATTAGTTTTAATGGCTGTCGTACCTTCCTTGTCGGTAATATCAACTTCTGTATTGCCAAGGTGTCTGGTAACTCCAATTTTTTGGTCTTTCTCCTTAATATTAGAAATATTTTCAAGATGACGACCTCCCTTATCTGTAGGTACAGGTGGAGTTGTTTTAGTGGTATTAGGGGCTTTCTGAACCTTAGTGACATTACTATTTACCTCACTTGCCTGCTTTTCTGGCATAGTATTTTCGTTAGAAGACGCAAATTCATCTTTGGTTTTAAGATTAGGTACTTCTTCTTTTCTGACAGTTTTCTTATCATTATGGAAAGAAGTATTATTACCAGAGTTGTTTTCCGAAGTTTTTGCTGTTTTTTGGGGCTGATTACTTGGATTAATAATTCTAACTTGTCTACTAGTTAGACCCCCAGTATCTTTCATACGCTCCGTTTCCTCACTTATATAGTCACTTACCAACCCTGTATCTTCAGCTCGTTTCCAATCAGCGTTTGTATTACCATTTGACCGCCATTCTTGTTTTTTCTCTAAGTAGGCTTTAGAAGCATTAGCACCTGCACTAGCTGCTGCTTCTTTACTGGCACCCCGACCTAGAGCTTCCGTTTCAACTAATCGTCCTGCTTTATAAGCTTGGTTATGATCAGTTACATTTTGCACAGTCTTTTTAGTACCAGTAGCAAGATTAGTTGTCATAGCTTTAGCACCTCTACCTACTCTAGATCCTAAGTAAGCTGCACCTGCTGTTGCACCAATTGATTTAGACCAACCGTCTTTAAGACCAGTATCAAGTCCAAAGAATTTAGAAACTTTACTTGATCCTTCAAATAAAGCCCAAGTTAAGGCAATCATTCCTACTGCATAAAGATAGGCATTATTGCTAATACCTTTGGCTTGTGCTGAAGACATCCATGTGGCAATAATCCTGTAAAAAGCTAGTTCGAAGCCTTGAAAAGCTATCAGTAGCGCTGAGTTAAAAATATCTTGAATTGCAGCTTTTGTTCTCTGCCCACTTTCAAGGTCGGTTGCAAAAACTATCACTGATAAAACTTGCATTATTGCTAAGTCTAAAAATGCTCTAACAGAAACAAACGAGACTAATAAAAATGCTACTGTCATTGAAATTAAAGCAATTACTGTTGGTAAAAAGTTAACCGAATATCTTTCATAGCCACCCTGAAAAATTTTAAAGAAAGCCAAGTTACTCTCGTCAACTTTACCTGCTGAATAACCTGAGTAAGAATCTTTTTTACCATTTGTAGAATTTGTACCTACTCCTGAGGGTGTTAATTTATATCTTAGATAATCTGGATCCCATGCAGGCTTTTCGGTGCTTTTATTTGCTTTATTAGAGAGCTTTGCCGCTAAATCACTGGATATGGTAGTTGATAAATCTCCTGCACTAACTGTCTCAAAGTCAGTTTTATCCATCATAAAAGAACCCCAATGAACGGTATTTGTCCGTTGATCTTTGATTTGTCCGTTCTTATCTTTCGAAACACCGCCCCAAGATGTGTTAGTATTTTCATTTTTAATTTTAAAATCTGAAAAGTTGTGAGCTATAATTGCTAACAAATCATTACTATTTGATTGAACTATTTGATAGGGTAAACTTGAAGTTGATTTTGCTCCCTTGGATTCCACGAATCCTTTATACACGCCTGTTGACTGGTCAACAACCCAGTTTGAAATGGATTGAACATTGCCAATTAAGAAGGCTGCAATAAATAATTGCCATATAATATTTTTAAATTGAGGTGGACGACTTGAAGTTCCTATTTTAATTCCTACCCAAGTTAAGGTTAAAATCATTAAGCCTGCTGCAATGCCCATCACACCATTTATTAGATTTTTATTTAGTCCAGTTGAGCCTAAAATTTTTGAAAAGTTTAAGCTATCGGTCGCTAGTTCACTAGCCCAATTTGCTAACCCATAGAAAAATTTAACGATAGCCCACTTAAACTCATTAACCAATCTGCCTAAAAAATCATCATAGTGGAGATATGGTGCTGCATTTTGCAAAGCTTTAGTTACTACATCGATTTGCTTGTTCGAGTAGTCGCCTGTATGCGTGGTTTGTTGCCACCAATTAACTAATCCACTAAAAATATCTAAATATTTTATTGGCATTAATGTGGTCAAATAAATTAACCAATAAGTCATAAATTTCCTTTCTATTTTTCTATAAAAAAAAGAACTATCCTTAATCGCATAATTCTTTTAATTTATTTTCGATGTCATTTTCTGAATTTTTTGAATCTAACTCATTGTATATCTTAATAAATTTTCGTCCTATTTCTTGTCCTAATTCTTCATCTAAATTACTATAAATGACTTGTATAAAATCTGTTACCGCAGATGTTGAATCATTAGCAAGTTCTTCTAATTTACCAATTATCTCTGCATTTAGTTGATCATGATATTTTTTTATAAATTTATGTATAATTGAGATCTTTTGCGCATTAGAATTTTCTCCGTTTTCCTCACTTTCTTCATACTCTTGTTCGTTATGTTTTTTATTCAAATAATTTTCATAGGCATTTAAAGCTAAATGCTCATACTGTACTATCCCACCTTCATAAACAACCCGATCAGTCCATGTAAGCAACTTGGTCCAATCAATTGACAGTTTATCTAAATCTAAATAAGCATGTGGCTGGAGTTCTTCTACCAAATCAGGATTACCATTCACATCAAACTCATCTTTTAAAAAAGTATGAGCATAAGGCATTACGGTTTTCCCAGTATTAAAAATTGGATGCGCCTGGGTTTTAAAACCATATTTATTTTGTCGAATTAAAGGTCTAAGTATTAATCTTTCCCCCATACCTAAGTCCTTAACTCGATCAGTTGTAATAAGAGGGACGGCTTCGGCACTAACATTAACATTTTGAGTCGTATTCATTAGTGATTTACTAACATTACTAGACTCAATAGTTTTCGTACCGCATGCTTCAGCAAATTCTTTATTGGTCTTATAATCAGTTGACTTAATTAAGCACAAATTTTGGCAATTTTCCTTAATGACTTGACTATCAGAGTTACCATATTTGCTAGATAGTTGTGATAGAGACTGAATAGCCAGCGTAAATAAAATATTTCTACCGGCAGAAACTGTCATAATACTATCCATATTTTTTAGAGGAGTCATGTTGCTAAACTCATCAAGAATCATCTGTACTCTTGTTATAGTTTTATGACCTGCAACAAAGCTACATTGCCGAGCTAACTCAGTATACAATTGATTAACAAAGATTGAAGCCAAAACATTATTAGCAGGGTTATAATCTGGAATTTTCATAAAAACAGCCGTTGGCTTGTCGCTATAGTGCATTTGGATTTGTTTAATACTAAGCTCCTTCTTTTTAAAGGGTAGGACTTCCACTTCCTTGCTTGTTTTTGAAAATTTAAGCTTAAACATGCTTTGAGCCTTATTGTCAGCAGTTGAAATTATTAAGTAGTCTCCGTTATTTAATTTGACGTCAAAATTATATTCAACAAATCCACCAATATTAACCCGCATTTCATAAGTCGATTTAATACTACCTCGCCTGCTTTTAAACACTAGTTTAACAATTTTGCCTTCTAAATCAGGATTAATTAGCTTAAAGCTAAGATATTTTGGAAAGCCAATAGACTTCAAGTCAATTGTATTTTCAGAAGTCATTTTGGCATTTTTCTTTAAGGTAAAAATATTTAACTTTTGGTCAATCGTTGAATAAATAGAGCCTTTGCCCCTATCATCTGAAAAAGAAGTCGACCCAAATGCTTTTTTGGCAATGGAATTTTGATCTAAATGCTTAAAATATTCACTTAAAAGGTCACTTAAATTATAAGGATTAGCTGGATTCTTGGCATAATCAACAGTTCCCAATTGTTGTAGCATATCTGCAATGTTATTCAGAGTGATTTTTTCAGGGTGTGGGATATGATCGTCAAAGTTATTTGGATTAAGACAAAACTCTATTAATGCAATGATCATTGCATTAACAGCCGATTGGGCAGAATCATTAACCCATTTATTTTGTCCAGCTTTAGGGTCATTATAGAGCATAAATGTTAGTGAATTAATTAGTTGCATAGCTTCTTCAATGTTTCCTTGTACCCAATTTTTAACTATTAAACTTAAGGGGTTAAAAGCCATACCTTTATTGCCATCTTCTAGGTTCAGCAAATAAACATCATAACCTCTTTTTCTCAAAGTCGTTGCACCTGCCACATACAACTCGCCTTTAGGATCATTAATTACTAAAGATGATTTCTTTTCAGCACGTGACAAAAGATCAATCATTTCTATAATCGTTGTTTCGCCTTTACCAGAACGAGAAGTACCAATAATTAAGTTATGAGTTGTACTAGTATCTAAATAGTAATAGCCTTTCTTAGCTAAAAAAAAGCCCTTGTTAATATGGGCTACTGGGAACCCACCGTACCCCTTAAAACTAGCTTCATTTTCTTGTTTTTGAGCTTGCAAATGATCAGGAACTCTAACGTATGTGTCCTCAAGTTCCTTAATTATTGTAAACCGACTATTACCTTTTTGGCCATAAGCTACTTTACGAGTTGCATAATTAAATTTATTACTCAAAAATCCTCCAATTATGCCGCTAGCCATTACAAGTGCAAACATTTCATCGGAAGTTATGCTTAAGTTACGAAAATTCATTGCATATCTGGCTGCTTTGTCAAAATCAATACCATTGTCAATAAAGCTATAGCCCTTTTTACTTGTTTGTAACATGATACTGTGAGCTGTACCAAAAACCCATATTAATAATATAAAAACAAGTAATCCTATTAAAATTGCTACAATGATTTTGATTTTTGTAGTCTGCTTACTTGAATTTACCTTTTTGTCATCTTTGGGCTTATGTAATTGCTTTTCCAAATCAAACCAAATTTTTTTAATAAAAAGCCCTATTTTATGCTTAGTTGTTTTTGATGAAGTTTTATTAGTTACTTTAGTACGCATATCTTGCCAACCAACCATTATGCCAATCTGAAATATCATAAAATGCTGCTGCAGTAGCTTTTTTAGCTACATTTGAAATTTCACTTCTCTGCATATCACTCATTTGTAACCAAATCTTTCTAGTTTGTGCCTTATCTTCCCGCACTAACGAACTATATAATTTAGCCATTTTAGACGGATACCTACTTGCTATTTTTTGTAAATTTCTAGCATCGTTTTGTCCTAACAATCCAGCCAGAAAATCACGTTTTTCTGACCAATATTTTAAGTTGCCATATTGTTCTACAACTTTTTTCTGTGTTACTTTATGCTTATTTACTTTCTTTTCTTTAACCAATTTTTGCTTTACTGATTCCTCAGAAGATACTTTTTTACGCTGAACTGATGTTCTAGGTTGAACTTGATCTTGATTAGGAGAAGAGTATCTAGAGGGTAAATAAACTAGAGACACCAGTCCAGATATAAAAATAACAAGCAATATAAGCGCTACGATTTTATCTTTTGCATCGTTATTATCACTTTCGTTAAATTTTACTTTTTTAGGTAAACTTACTGTGCTATTACTCGCTGAATCAGATTGGGATACAGCTTCAATATTTTTTTTAGTTTCTTCAGGTGCTTTATTCTTCAAATCTCCATTGACTGTTACTTCAATATTAGGCTTGATTTTGCTCTCATCAGCAATTGCTGAGGCAATCGCTGTAGCAAACTCTTTTGGCAATTTTTCAAAATTCAACTTTTGTTGTTCAGCAAATTTAGCGTTTTGTTTTAATTCACGCTCCTTTAAAGCTAGCTCCTTTTCTTTTCTAGCAATTTCAGCCGCCTTTTCAGCTTTTGCTTCTTCTCGCTTCTTATCCGCCAAACGTTCCTTATTAATTACTTCTTTTTCCCTGTTGACCCCCTCAATAACTTGTCCCAATTTTGCTTCAAATAAATTATTATTTGCATCATAGTTATCTCTTACTTTTAAGTCAAAAGCATTAGCAATGCTGGTCCGTTCATCAGCAAGCTGCTTATTTCTATAATTAACTTCCTTATTTCTAGCTAAATTAGTTTGTAAATCTTTGTCATGCCTCAACTGATCATCAATTTCTCGATTTGCTTTATTTGTATCTACTTCTTTTTGAACATTATAATCTCGAATAGCAATTTTTCGTTTAGCTAATAATGCCTTCTTATATTCGATTAGCTCATTTTGATCTTCCTCTTCTAACTTTTCAGCGTAATTCTTTTTATCTTTTTCAAATTGAGTTATATTAAATTTTTTCTTTGCTTCTGCTTCATGAGTTAGCTCCAATAGTGTTTTATGAACTTTTAATTCAACTGTATTATCAAGCTCCGCTTTATTTATTCTATGATAAGCATTAGTTAAATCATCAGCTACACTGGCTTTAATCTTTGCTAAATTCTCATCGTACTTACGTTGGATAGATGTCATATCAGAAGTTCTAAAAAGATTAGTTATTTGTTCATTAAGTTTTTTTTGATATTTATCTTGCGGATTATCTACAAAGCCTAGGTCATGCTTTAAATTATCTAGGGCAAATTGATTTTTATCATATCCTTTTGGTAACCTTTCAATAATATCTGTTGTATCTATATACTTACCTTGCGTGATTACCTCATCATCTTTGGATATATCCTTATTTAAATCTTGCTCTGCTGTTGCAACCATTTCTTCTGCTTGATTTAAACTTGGAAAAGAATTTTCTAACTCCTCATCATCTACTTGCTGAGACTTGTCATTATCTTCATAGGACGATGTCATTTGCAATGTACTATCTGCTCTTGCAGGCTCCACTTCACTTCCAAAAACATCTTCATCATTTACTGTAGTATCTTCATTTACTGTGGTATTTGCGTATTTTTTAACGCTAGAATCTGAAAACTTATCATCTTCAGTGCTGTCAGTTTCTTCGATAACTTCATTTCTAATTTCATCAAGTAAATCAACTTCCTCCGCACTCAATTCAGCATCTTCAGTATCTCGATCAATTAAAGCAATTAAGCCACTATCTTGGTCTTCTGATAAAATTTCCGTTTCAAAATCGGTTTCTGTAATCTCTTCTTCCCCATCATCAAAAATGGTAAAAGCGATTTGTTCACGTTGATTTTCTGATAAAGTCTTGGCATATTTACGTACAAGTTTATCTGCAGTTGTAATATCTACTTCTTTTGGCTTACGCAAAAAATGTTTTACGGGAAAAATGTTTTTGCCATTTTTAGGTATCTTCGTAAATTCAATTTTTAACATTACTTAACCCCTTTTCTTTTAAAAATCCCCACCACTTACCCAGTAGCAATTGCTAGCTACTACTGCTTTTTAATTGTTAACTACGGATTATATGTGCCAACCAAAAATATTTGCAACAGCTGGTACAAGACTTGTAGCTAATGCAACAACTGAAACACCTGCAAGTGCATACATTAGTAAGGATTTAGCTGTGCTAGAGATTCTATTACCAAAAGCAAGTAAAATACCTGCAATAATAATAATTACGATAAATAGACCTTTTGAAATACTCTTCAACCTACTCTGCGTGGTTGATGATGCTTTATTGATATTATCGAATACATCAAGCATTACAGGGTGGTCATTTAAAAATCCCTGCATACCAATAACTCCACTCCAAAACAAAAATCCCATCTTGCTAATTAACGCCATAAACATAGTTTTCTCCTTTTTTATAAAAAAAATAAGCATTTCAGTTAATGACTGAAATACTTATTTTCTGACAAATTTTATTCATAATTGTTCTGTTGCTGATCTTGTAACTTCTGTAGTTGTTCATCCAATTCTTGTTGACCAGCAGCTTCTAATACTGCATTTTGTAACTCATCTCTTTTTCCATTGCTCAACAAATTTTCAAAAAGTTTACTGAAAATTTTGGCTTCCCATTGCTTTTCTGTTAACCCTTGTGCCTTGTGTAACTTGCGTAAGAGATCAGTTTGAGCTTTATTTAAACTCATGTATTCCTCCCAAACTTAATTATCATGTAACCATTGATTTAGCATTTGCTTATCAACTTTACCAGCTCGATAATCTTCTAAAATTTTTATAAATTGATCCTTTTTATCCTGCAAACTTTCTAATTTTGAACTTAGTTTTTCCCGTTGCTTAGAGTTTTTTTTGATACTTCGATTAATGGTCAGGCTCGGGGGTAATTCTCTGTATTTACTTATGAACTTATCCATTGTAGCTATTTTATCCTTTAACTCGGCTATCTGGTCATCATATTCTTGCAGAATAATATTGGGGTCATTGTCCATATTTTGTTTCAAATTTTGCAATTTTCTATAATTTGACCATGTAAAATAGACTATATATGCCATAACCAGTGCAATAATACCCTGAACCATAAAAATTTACTTTTCCTTTCATTGTTTAATTCCTATTCCTATAAATTTAAGAATATGCCCAATAATAAATAAACCAGATTATCAAAGACCAAAAAATTAGTATTAAGACCGTATTTGCAATAGTAGCAAAATCTTCCCAACATCTAACAAACTTATCTATCCATGTATCATTAAAATAATCGAATATATCTAAACATATAAGCAACAATATCAAAAAATTAATGATAAAAAAAACTAGGACTATCTTCCAAAAGTTACCAAATAAAAATTGTGCCATAAATTGAACTACTTAAGATCTGGCAATTCAATCCACTTCTGCGCGCTTGGTTTTAGTGGATTTGGCAAAACATCAACATTATTTGTGAAATCTGATTTATCATTCACAATAAACTCAGCTTTATTTGGAATTTTAATTTTGCCACTGTCCTTGTCAACGTATTTCATTAACTCAGCCACATTTTTAACATTTGCGATAATGACCATCTGTAAATGTTTACCGTGCCATTTAGTGGCATCAATAGCTGTCCAATCAACGACATTGCCATCAGTAGTTAATTTACCTTGATCAGTTACATCTTTCTTATTATCGTCTAAATCGTAAATATGAACGTTCTTAAGATTTAAAACAGGTTCCAATTTATCTTTAATTTCAAGTGATTTGAGATTTTCATCATCTTGAGCAATAACATCAACTGTATAAGGGAAATCTTGGTCAAAATCAACTGCTAACTCTTTACCATTGCCTTTACCATCAGTAGACACAGCCTTCATTTGACTCTTTTTAGTAAATGGAATGTTTGTTGTTGTCTTATTACTGTTAGATGAGCCATTAGAAGTAGTTACCTTAGCTTCGTTATAGATAACTGCTTGGTCTTTATGCTTAGAATCTTGATGATCAGCTAAAGTCACACCTGATTTAACTTTGCCATCAAATGTTATCTTATATTGCTCACGATAAAAATCATCTTGTTTTAAAGAACTATCTTTTGCAATAACCGATAATTTGTTATTAGCGTCTACCGTTACTGTAAACATATATGTAACATCTTGGTTTGCACGGTTATAAACATGGATATTAGAGATGTCTAAGTCGGGATCAATATTATCAGTAATAATATATTGATCATACTTAAATCGATCTAATACGTCTGGGACATCATGTACGATCTGATAATGATCTGGTTCGTAACGGTCTTTCAATAAATTATGATCAACTGACTTATCGGTTCCAATTTCACTTGGAGTATTAGTTCCTTCATCTGCATCAGAAACATATTTTCTAGGCTGTTTTGGCTTATCAGGCAAGATTGCTGTTGAACTATATTGCAAAAAAGCATGATTGAAAAATGTAGCATCAATTGACGAAGATATATTTTCTACTGGATATTTTGTATCTGCATCAGGATCATATTTTCCAACCATAGACCATATACGTGGAAGACCTAACAAAGTATTTTGATCTTCAATTGCTTCTTTACCCGTATTTTGACCAAAGACCCAATTAATAATAAAACTGGACGCATTGGAATAGGAGGCTGTAAATGCTCCTTTTAATTGATCAGACGTAACAGTTCCGGCATTATGACCGTCATTCATAATTGGTGTATTATGTTGATTTGCATCTGAATAAATATAATCAACGCCACTTATTTTTTTATTGCTTAACCAAGTGTCGCCAGTTTTTGGATCCCCATAATAAATCTGATCCACATTTGACATAGTAGATGGATCTATCCCCACCCACTGATTTCCGTCAATATCCTTAAATGACCATGCAGCTGATATTTTTACAGGCTTATGTGTATCATGATCTAGATAATCAAGACGATATTTAACAGCCCCCATTCCCGGAGTAAAGATTTCAAAATCATCTTTACCAAAAGCTGCATAAGCAGTGTTAACTGCCACTTTGCTATCTTCCTTACCATTCCCGTTGGTATCTACCCATCTATAGTTCTGAACTTTCCAATCTAGCATGGTTATCTTAATGTCAACAGTATGCCCAGCATAAGTCCCAACATTTGAATAATAGACACCAACTTTGCCTTTTAAATCATCATTATTGCTAGTTTCATCTGACAACTGAAAAGCAAACCAATGTTTTGTTTTATCTTCTGTATGACTGGCAGAGGTTGCCCAATCAGAATTAGTGCCTCCAAAGGGTTTGACTTTAGTTATCCCAGGTAAAACTTTAGCAGAAAAACTATATTCTCCTGGAATTTTATTACTTTGACTATTAGTACCTTTAGGTAAATTTGTCATTTGCGCATTATCTGCTTTTACGGAATTATTGCTAAAAGCTAACCCACCAGCCAATGCGCCAATCGCAAGCAATACACCCATGCTTTCGCTCAAGCTGTATCGCTTTTCTAAATTTATTAAATTCATTAATTTTTCCTTTCTATAATAAAAAAGCATTACTTTGTAGTAATGCTTTTAATTTATTTAAAAATACAATTATTTAATTTGAGTTATACAAGGCGTTCCATTTAGGATTATCCCCACAAACTTCAATAAAGATCATACCAACAGATGAACTAGTACCATTCCAGAAATATTTCATTGCTAGCGCGCCATATGCCTTATTATCTTTATCTCCTCTAATACGCTTTGCAATTTCTGGAGAAGATTTTAAAGCATCAAACATTGCCGTTGCTACATGCTCTATATTTCTATCTTTTAAATCGAAAACAAAGCCAAAACCAGGGGAAGTAATACTATAAAATATTGGTTTATTAATTCCCCGAGTAGTTTGCATGCCATTTTCTTTCAAGCTAGGCAAATAAGGGGCAATCTGATCAACATCTTGCGAATTAACAGCTGACTGGCAAAGGAACATATTATTGCCTATGGTCGAGTTATTAACAAAATTGTCTAACTCAGCATTAGCTTTATAGGGTTGATAACCATTTTCAACTCTATAATTTTGAATCTTTGTCCATAACAAGTTCCGTATTTGATTTACTTCATCATCAGTGAAGTAAACATACCCGTTTTTAAGCAAAAAATTTATTTCACTCTGAGTAGGTTTTTCGCTTGATTCTGGATTTTGCTCATCAGAGTTATTGCCTGTATTTGATTTATTATCTTTATTTCGGTCTTTTTCACTAGCATTGTTATTATTTTCTGAAGGTACCTGTTTATCGCTACCGTCTAATGCTATAGCGCTTGAAACCAGAATATAATGGTTATTGCCAAGAATATAAAATTGCTTGCCTTTAATTTTGACCACACCGTGAGTCAATTCAGTTAAGCCTTTTTTAAGAACTTGACCCGTTGGGTGCCCTTGAGAATTATAAATTGGTGCCTTATTTATCAAATATACAATTTTAGCTTTAGATGAACTGTTTTTATCTTTAGTTTGAACAACATTGGCAGCCTTAATATATTGTCCTTGGGATAAAAGATAATATTTTTTACCGTTAATCTTAGTTTGACCATAAGAGAGCAAAGTCTGTTGCTTCTTCAAAACTTTTTTACCCTTGCGCTTACCATTCTTATTATAGATATAAGCATTATGCTTTAACTTAATAGGATAGTTATTTTTAGCAGCTTCTACTGGCGTAACGATATTTTGGGTATTCACAAAATCCGCAACACCGATACTGAATAATGTTGCAGTTGCTAGACTAAGTAATACTCTTTTCTTCATAACTTTTACCTCTTACTTCTTAAGAACTTTAATCTGCATATTCAAAAGCCAATTTTGGATTATCGTTAAATATATCCATTAGCTTAGACACGGCACCTCTTGGAGTATTTCTTCCTGTTTCCCATGCCGTTACTGTTTTGGGTGAAACAGCCATTACTCTAGCAAATTCAACCTGCGTTAAATTTAGCTTATGACGTAACTGTTTAATAGCCGTAGCATCATATTTAGAAGATAGGTCGATCGTTTCAACTTGGGTTTCAAAGCCTGGATCATGTCCATCTAAAAGCTGGTTTAATTCATCTAAACCCTTTAATAGTCTTGATTCTGTCATTACTATTTCCTCCTTAATCGCTTAACAGTCGCTTTTAAAGCATTACGTTCTGCTTTAGAGAGATTGGACTTTTCACTTTTAGCATAAATTGCTAAAAAGTAAAGATTATCATTGGTTATAGCAACATAGATTGTTCGATAACTTCCGCTTTTACCCTGATTATCTTTTTTAGATGCAAATCTAAATTTATATGCACCACCAGTTCCCTCAAGTATTGAGCCAGGAAGTTTCTTACCATAATTATTAATTTGATTCTGTAAATTTTTTTTGTCCTCTTGGGTAAATCCGTACTTTTCCCAATATTCATTAAAAATAGGCGCATATTTGAACTTTATATCTATTTTTTTCATGCTATTTCCTCTACCACTAATAATTATAGTCTATTAAATAGTAGTATGCAAGTAATCAAGTTAGAAAAGTGTATATAAATTACTTCTTAAAAATATTTTTTACCTTGGACTTAACTCCTTTATTCTTCTTATATAAATAATAAGCTACACCACTTGCTACAGCTAACAAGCTACTTATGATTAAACCAACATGAGACAAAACAAAGTGCCCTGTTCTTGGTAATAATCCATTTTTACCAGTAAGCCCATTTTTACTGCCATCTCCGTGTAATATGCTATTCGGACTATTTGGATTATTCGGGTTATTTGGACTAGCTGGATTTCTTGGATCATCTTTTGGATTAGATGGTCCATTTAATTCAGTCTTAACTTCATTAGTCGGCGTGTCCTTACCATTAATCTGTAAATGTCCTACATTTGGTATCTTATGGTCACTGTATGAGCTTAAATCCGCATTAAGTTTGATATTAGCAGCTACTGCTGCATATAGTTTCTTACCGCTATATTTTGCTGGTTCTTTAGCTGTCCATGTCCAACTCTCGTCAGTATCATTAATAACTAAATTACCATCATTAGTAATGTTTGTACCGTCTGCATCAAGAATTACTACATTTTTAAAATCAAGCACATCTTGTAAATCGTCACTTACAATCAATGATTTAATGTCAAAATTATTGCCAGTATCATATGTTAGTAAATAATAAACGGCATCTCCTCTAGCAGCTTTGTTATTGTCGACTGTAGTTGTATTGATTATAGCTTTCAAATCATCTGCACTTGTTGGTACCTTTGTGCTAGGTTCACTACCTTGCTCATTAACCTTAACTGGGTTAGCTGCTTTATAGGGACGAGATAGTACATCGAGTGCATCTTTAAATTCTTTGTCACTAACACTACTATTAGCTTTTTGATAAGATCCATCAGCATTTTGCTTAACCTTACTCTTCGCTTCTTTAATTTTTGGATCATCTGCATTTCCTTCAATTGCCTTAGAAACTTTATCGCTGGTTTCTGTTTCTTGGCTTGCAGAAGTCATGGTTTTATTACCAAAATATTTTGTCCAATTAGAAGGATCACGTACAATACCCTTTTTAGCAGTTGGTTCTGTAGTTTTTGGTGTAACAATTGGGGTATTTGACGCTGTGTCCTCGCCTGAATCTCGCATATGAGCAGTGTTTGGAATCTCAATAGTATTATTCTTTAAATATTTTTGTAAATCAGCATTCGGCTTAATTTTAGCTGTGATTTCGACTGTAAAAGTTTTGCCTCCCATATCAGCTACAACATTATCGTTAGGTTGCCAGACAAAGCTTTCTTTTTCATTGTCAATTTTAATTTTACCGTCTGAATCTGTTACATCTTTACCGTCTGGATTTTTAACAACTACTTTTTGAATATCTAAAACATCTTCCAAGTCGTCACTAAATTCAACGTTTTTTAAGGTTTTACCTTGAGCTGGCGTATATTTAACTTTGTAAGTAAAGTCTTTACCTATCTCAACGTTATCTTTATCTTCATGGTAATTGCCAGAAAGTCCTGCCACTGATTTCACAACCGTATTTTTCTTGTCAGGTGGTGGTGTCACTACATCTACTCGATTTGACGGTATATCTTTATTGTTATAGCTCATATGGGCAACATTGGGGATTTTATATTGCTCTGATGCTTTATCTAAGTATTTTGATAAATCGGCATTTGGCTTAATTTTAGCTGTAATGTCAACTATGAAAGAATGATCGGGCATTTTACTCAAATAGTCTTTTGTCGGTTGCCAAGCAAAGCTTTCTTTTTCATTGTCAACCTTCAAATCTCCACTATTTTTAGTAATGTCATTACCTTTATCATCAGTAACTTTAACATCTTTAAAGTCTAAAACATCTTCCAAGTCGTCACTAAATTCAACATTACTTATGTCTTTGCCATTTTTAGGAATAAAATATTGTGCCCTGTAATGGATCTCATCGCCAATTTGATATTTAGCAGTATCAACATACTTTCCGTTTTTATCTTCTACTGATTTAAAAATGGTAGGTTCTTTGTCATTTGGTGTATGAACTTCTACTTTATTTGAAGCAATATCTTTGTCATTAACCTGCATATGCGCAACATTTGGAATATTGTATTGATTTGTGTTTTTATCTAAATACTTAGACAAATCCGCATTTTCATCAAGTTTTACTACAATCCGCATTTTCATTTTTCTAGCAAACCATTTGTCAGCTGTACCTGCTTTTGCCAGCCAACTTATTCTATTGGTTGCTTTATCAAAATCTAGTGTCCCCTGATCAGTTACATCATTACCTTTATCATCATAGAGAGTTGCTTTACTATAGATGTAGCAAGGCTCCAATTTATCAAATAATTCTAATTTATCCATGTTAGAATCTGCCGATACTTGATAATCAACATCAAAACTTATATCTTTTCCTTTTTCAAAGATACCATCAGTGCCCAATTTAACTTGTTCAGCCGCCATAGCTTTATTAGGCACTGTTAAAGTATTTTTACTTTGACTATAGATTCCAGCTCCAGCTCCAGTAATTGATAAACCGACCCCCAAACCAACAGCCAATTTTTTTAATTGCTTTTTACTTAAGCGTCTCATTAACTTTCCTTTCTCAAACAAAAAAAAGCACCGTTACTAAAAAGTAACGGTGCCGTTAAGTATTATCTCTATTTTTAAAAATTAAGCTATGTTATTCTATATAATCAACTCCTTTCAGATTTCTACCTAAATTTAAGCGAAAAAAAACTGCTACTTCTCCGTAACAGTTATTTTTTTACCTTGTTGAATTTGGCATAGCTCTTTACCTCGCCTGTCATCATTCGATGTGCATAAGCAACTCCGGTCGCTGCAATAAAATTATCATTATTAATATTCCGATTAGCATAAATATTTGGATAAATAATTTTAATTGCTTTTATCATTTCTTCATATCTTTGCTTACTAAAAGTTACTTGTATATTCATCATTGGCTCGCCAGTATTGCTGGCAAGCCATGCAGGTAATTTAACAGTTTCACATTTCCCTTCCAACTCATAACTTGGCAACTCTTTTTGTAACAATTCTCTATAAGCAAAAGCTACAATTTGTTCTGCGATAGATGGCATTTGTACACTATTTGCAGGTATTTTATGTGCTATATCTACCAGTAATTTGCCCACTAAATCATATTCTTTTCGTGGGACTTTGAAAATTAAATCATAATAGTTCATTTTTAAATTTCTCCTCTGCTTAAGTGCTATAGATGGCACTAATATTTTTAGCAGCTTCTACTATTCCAGAATCTGCCTTACCTTGACTTGCTTTTTTTATAAAAACATAACCTAGATGTGCTAAAAAAGCAGTAATACTTTTGTTGTTATCGTTAACTAAATTTGGATAATTTAACTGTAAATCGTGCATCATGTTTTGATAAAGTGTTAACTTTAAGTCGGTTTCTATCACGTATGAATCCGAAAATAAAAGTTTGGGATATTTTATTACCCCAAACTTTTTGTGTTCTTTATTATCCTGCTTTTCTAGCCAGAGCTCTTGATGGGCAAACCATAGTAACATTTTTCCCACAAATTTGTCTTGATTTTGTAGTGGCATTGATAGATTAGCCTTACAATATCTGGTTGCTTCTTCAAATTCTGACTTCAAAATTGTAAATCTTACTCTTACCATTTTTTCATATAATCTACTTTCCTTTTCAATTTAATATTTGAAAACTTGTTTTACATTTTTAGAAGCACCACTTAACAGTTGCGAACCAGTCAATTTACCTCTGACTAATAATCTACCTTGTCCTGTATAATCACATGTAAACAAAGATATTACAGGATGACTGACATATTTTTTATTATTAAATGATAATTGGAGGTTGTAGACACTAATAAATTGAGCAAATTCTACTTTGTAATAGTAAACAGTTTTAAAATCTGTCAGGTAAATTACTGTGCCCTTTTGCAAGGTTCCATTGACTGTTGCTGTATAAAGCGGGCTAAAATAGCTTGTGCCATCGTTCACATTGTGACCTGCAAGTGGATAATTATTTTGTCCCATTTTTTGATTTGCTCGAAAAGTACCAACACCTAATGCTAGCTCATCATTACCAACTCCTCTGAAAATATTTAGTAAGATGTTTTTACTAGGTATGGCTATTTGACCTATTGCACGGTAATCCCTTCTAACTCGCCACGCATGTGCAAGAGAGCTTGGAGTAATTGGCTTCACTTTTTTCATATTGTAACTTGGCTTATGCTTCTGATGATTATGCCTAGCCTGCATAATTTCAGTGTCATTAGTTGAAATATGGTGAGCTGCCAGCCCCTGCAATTTATCAAAATTTAAGACCACTACAATTGCTACAGCTATAATTGCTAATAAACAAAATACCAAAATATTATTATGAGTCTTTACACTCGCTTTACCTGTTCTCATCTATCTAATCACAAAGGCTTCTACTAAATTACCATTATTGTCACGTATATATGTTAATGATAGTCCATATTTTTTGCCCTTGCCCTGACTTACTGCTGCTCGCATTACCATACTTTCAGTATCAGTTAATTTTGGAAAAATTTTAGGATTACGTAAATGTAATCTTTTTCTTTTAAGGCTATATGTCGACAATGGCATTACCTTAATCTTTTCTTTTTTCATTAGCTGATATAAGTTATATAAACAACTTTTATATTCTTTTTTCATGTTAGTTTTACCTTAAATATCTTAAAAAGAATCAGCAGTTTTTAATTAAACAGTTTTACGCTCTGGCTGTTAACGAGGACGGTGTTTGGTTTACCGACAACCCTAATATTTTGTGAATTGCATAGCTGGATAATTATGTGTCCATTAACTATAAATTGTCTCCTACTTGCTTGTTTTAATAACAATTACCATCAGTTTCATTGATTTACAGTGACTACAATCTTAATGATTTTTTACACTCAATTAGCAATAAATTTGCGGAAGTTTTACCATATAGGTCTTATGGGGTTAATGCTTACTGCTATCATCATTTATCATTAACATTAGCGTAGTTCCGCTTATCGCTCCCAAGTAATATCTAGCTGTCAATGTACTAATGGTTAAATAATTACTTAACCAACGACAAGCTTTGGAATCGAACCAAAATAGAACCTACTTCTTGTCACTTTCTGTTTTAAGCATATTTACGTGTGATTTTAACCAAGCGTAAATCAGGCTGTCTATGGTTAATAGGGTATTTACGTTTGCAAATCAATCTAGCGGGTTGATTTGTACTGCCAAATCCCCATCCTTCATAGATACGATCATATAGCTCATTAATTGAGTACAAATGAGAATGTTTTTGACTATATCCCTTAGCTTGTTGCTGTACTGCTAATTGTGTATCCTTAGCTTTTACAAAAAAGCCATCAACGTTATAATAAAGTTCATTGTCAAACAAACGCAATACATATACACTATCCAAAATCTCTGTTTTAGTAATCGGGCGAGCATATTTTATAATGCTTTTTGACCGATCTATTCTTGAAAATCTCATATTAAATCTCTTTCATTATCATATTCACATAATGTGTACTTTTTAAGTAAAAAAATATTGGGATTTATTTTTAATGCTTTAGCAAAAATAAAAGCAAAATCGGGTGTAAATTTTAGTCTACCATTGATGCGATCGTTAAAATTGCTACTGCTAATGTTCATAAGATTAGCAACATAAGCGTGTGAAATATTATGTGTGTCCATATATTTTTTTGCAATTTCAGAAGCATTTTTCTTTAAAATACTTTTCATTCTATCACCTCAGTCCAAATATTCTCAATTTGTGTATCTATATTATATTCAATTTTACTACACAAATTGAAAATATCAAGTAGAAATATACACTTATTGCCAATAATTATATTCATTACGAATATCATATATTAAAATATACTCAAAATGAAAATAAATATATACAAAAGAAGGAAATTATGACAACTTTTAGCAAAAGACTAGAAAAAAGACGTTTAGCAAAGGGCTGGACAAAAACAAAAACGGCTAAAAGGTTAAAAATAGGCTTGTCAACTTATGCTAATTATGAATACGGGTTAAGAGAACCCGATATAAAAATGCTTACGTTAATAGCAAACTTATTTGATACTTCAACTGATTACCTTTTAGGAAAGACAGATAGCCCATATGTTAATGACAATCAATTTGATAATTTTGACGATGAACTGGATTGGACTGATTTCGGCATGGCTTACGGGGGAAGAATTTCTCCAGAACTTAAAGCACAATTTGAGGCTTTAGCCAAAGATTACGTCAAAAGACATCCAGAAGCTCTTAAAGATTCTTTTGAGGAAGAAGATGATGAATTGGATGACTAACAACGAAGACGTAATGCTATGGCTAAAGAATTATTGCAAAAAACACAAAATAATTGTTACTTATAGAACTGACCTGTCTCCGAAAGATAATTCGTACAGCTACCGTTTCCCAAGAATTATTTATTTAAATGATAATTATATTCAACATCTAAAGCCGTTTGTATTTGCTCATGAAATCGGGCATGCAATGTGTGCTAAAGAGGACTTGGTAACAGATAAATCACTTTATTCTGCAAGACAACATAATGAATTCTTGGCCAATAAGTTCGCTATTAGACTGCTTTTCAAATATTGTCGTGAAAATGATATTCATTTTAATAGCATATATACCTTCGCAGAAGCTTTTGGTATTCCTAATTGTTATTTTTTTTTACTCGAAAATTTGATGAAGAAAATGCTTATTAGATTTTAAAATCAAAAGTAAAACATGAGTAGTTTCTCAAAAGCATTATAAGTTGTTCTACTCATGTGCCGCCAGAACAGAATGAACATAAGTATTTAGATTATTAACCATTGCTGTATATAAATAGCCCTCGTAATTAGTAATGCGTTTACTCGAATCAGTGTCTACTGTACGGATTCGGTTAAAGTAATTACGTAACCATTTTGGCATTTCATCGGTTAAATTTTCTAAGTCTAACAAGCCTGTGTAAGCCCCAAAGCCTTGATTAGTCATGTTTTTAGTTACTGCGTTTTTAGCATTCAAAATAATCTGAACAAAACGATAAACTTCTTTTGGTGTTTTGCACCATGATTTGATTAGGATTGCTGATTCCTGATTTAAAAATGGGGGTCTATCTTTACTGTTAATTAAATCAGGTAAATGGTTAAGTAAATCATTATTTTGTTTTTCAATCTGTTCAGGCGAATATTTGTTCTTAGAAAAGTTTAACTGAGTATCTTCATGTATCTTATTAGTATCTATATTATTATTATATAAATTGTGTTTCATTTTGATAATGTCGCTTGGCTCTAGGGATTTAGCACCTTCGTCTCGAGGTTTCATTTTGATAATGTCTTGTGGCTCAACGGTTT
>NZ_FOMN01000015.1 GCF_900112665.1 Lactobacillus bombicola | reverse complement strand
TTCGTCTCGAGGTTTCATTTTGATAATGTCTTGTGGCTCAACGGTTTGTGCTATATTTTGTTCTATTCCTTGTTTTATGTATACATCTTTAGCTGTAACTTCTAAGTCAGCTAGGTAAAGTCGATTAGGTAGATTCTTTTTTTGTTTTGGATCAAAGCCTTGATTTATTTGAAATAATAATCCTTTTTGTTCAAGTTCTTTTTTTATTCGAACTACTTTAGCAGAACCCCAGCCAAAAAGATTATGTAGTTCTTGATTAGTAAAAATAAAATATACTCTATTATCATTGTCTACCCAGTTGTTTTGAAGGCTATAGCTTAAGCGATTCTGTAAGACCATATATGCTAATTTTGCACTATCACTTAAGTTCCGATATTTCTCGCCATACAGTAAAACTTCTGGAAATTGTAAATATTTAACGCCGTATGCACGTTGTGAAGTAATAAAATTAAAGTTTGTTTCGTTCATTTTGAATTCCTTTTTAGTAACAAAAAAGTCGCAGTAGATTAACTACTACGACTTTGGCTTATCAGTTTTTCGATTATTTTTCTTTTTTGTGAGATAAAAGTAAGGAAGTATTGTTTTAATATTACAAGAATGGTATACTTTATCTAAAGAAAATAATTGATTAGCTAGGTCTAGTAGTTGATCAACTGGTTTATAAAAAGCGCCAACTTTTTATAAACCTTTTTTTGTTTCTTTATTAATTAAATTTCAAATTTTTGTTTCTTGAGATAAATATATCAATAAAAGTTTAATATTGCAACAGTCTTTTTAAGCAAGCATATTTTATAAATACACATGTTAGTACAAATATATTTGTAATCATACTTGTAATAAAGCGTACACGCACAAATATAAATATGTTTACAAATAAGTATATGTTTAAATATACATTTATACATATATTTTTTAATACACTTAAATTTATTATCATAAGTACACATATGCTTGTAATAATGAATACATTTGTAAATAAATATACAAATGTATTTACATGTGTATTTATATTTGTTATAATTTTGATAAAATATAAGTAAATAGGAGGGAAAAATGAAAATTATAACTTTTGCTGCTATCAAAGGTGGCGTTGGAAAAACCACTTTAGCATTTAACTATGCTGAGTGGTTAGCTGCGAATGACAACAATGTACTATTACTAGATTTAGACCATCAATGTAATTTATCACAGATTTATAATCACTATGATACAGACGGAACAGTTGGTAATATTTTTCTCGGAAATGGAGATGTGAAAATCCATTCTATTAAACAAAATATTAGTTTAATTGTAGGCGATATGCACTTAGATGATATTGAAACTGATATAGAAAATAAAACTAATAAAAATATGCTTTTGTATATGTGGCTGAGTGACAATTATGAAAAACTACATATAGCTGACTATGATTACATCATTATTGATACGCACCCAGACTTTGCTACAGCTACAAAAAATGCAGTAATTATTAGTAATACAATTCTTAGCCCAATCACACCAAGTGAGCATGGCTATAGTGCTAAATTTAATTTGGAAGAACGAATCAATGAATTAAGTAAAGAAGCAATTGATTTTTCTACCAGAAAAAGTTATGTAACAGCAAAATTATTTTTCTTAGCAAATATGGTGCGGCATAATACTAAATCGTCACATGAATTATTAGAGGTTATTAAAGACGATGATAGGGTACTTGCAAAAATTCCAGAAAAAGAATTATTTAATCGTTCAACGTTAGATAAAATGTCATTATCTACAATGACAGACGATCATAAGATATATATTAAGCAAAGTAAATTTTTTGATGAGATAAATCAAATATTTAGTGATATTAATCAAAAAATATAATTATACTTATAAGTATAATTATGAATTTAAGTATAATTAAGGAGAAAACATGGCATTTGAACCAAATAAAAATATAAAGCAAGCATTGCAAGGTAGTGAATTTAAGAAAGAAAATATAAATCAGGATCTAGTTATACCCAGCAAAGTTCAAAGCGAACGTGAAAATAAAAAGAATTACACCTTCACTTTAAAACCAAGTGTTAGAAAGCAACTTAAAATGTTGGCAAAACAACAAGGTTATAATTCGGACTCACAATTTTTAAGTGACCTAATTGAGAGTATCAAAAAATAGGGTACGATATATAAAAAGACAATTGTAAATACAATTGTCTTTTTATTAGTTGTCTATTTGTAAGCATACCTATATTTATTATATATAATAAAATATAAGGATATTTATAATATTTGTTTTTAAAATATAAATATAAATACGGTTGTATTTGTATTTATAATAAAAAATATATTTGCACTCATATTTTTTATAGGAGAGAACTCTACGTTGGGCGATTAGTTGCTTTTCTTTATGCTTAGCATTCAATACTTTAGGTTTGTTTTAACTTAAGGTATTTTTTATATTTTAAGTAATTATAATAAATGAAGAGGTAAATAAAAGTGGAAAAAAAATATATAAAAGAAGTTTGTAATGAAGAATTTTTAAGTATTATAGATACATTTACTAAAAATTCAAATTATCATCTATTTGTCAATGGTAATAATGGAGATGAATATCTAATTAAATTACGTCAAAGCGATTGTGATGACCGCTTAGCTCAAGAATATTTGGCTTATGAATTATGCGATAAGTTAAGAATTGAAACACCAAAGTTTGATTTACTGACATTAGATCATAAAGTTTTTGAAAATAAAAAAGAAGACTTTGAGAGACATAATCTCAATGAAGCTGCTATAAAATTAAGTCATAATTTGTACTTTGGATCAAAATTAATCAAGCCAATTAAACAAAATAACGGAGACGTTGTACTTAACTATGATACAAAACCAGATTTTCTTTACAATGATTTAAAAAAAATAGAGAATTTAGAAATACTTGCTGAAATAATAGCTTTTACTTGTTTTATTGCTAATGGGGATCAGTTTTCAAATGTTTTTAACATTTTAATAAAAGAAGATAAAAGTCATGCATATGCAATAGACTTTGGTAATTCTTTTTTTTATAACGATTGGTCTTACTCGAAAAAGAATTATATTCGTAAAGTATGCAATTATTCTAATCAAAATAAACTGGAAATTGCAAAGGAAATTGAAGAAAAATTATTTGATGATATTGTTGAGAGAAAAAATTTTTGCTTAGATGCAATGCAAAAATATATTGATTTCAAAAAAAATAATCCTTTTGCTAAAATAGTTCATCGAATTGAGACTTTATCTGATTCTTTTATAATAGAAGCTGTAAATAATATTCCAGATGTATGGCTTGTTAATCCAAAAGAAGAAAAAGAAGTATATATAAGTTTTTTAATATCCCAAAAAAGTATTGTTAGAGATATCATAAATGAAGCTTGTAGATGTAACTTACATCATTTTGACAACTGGAATGGGCAAAAATTATATTGGAATTAGTAAATGAGAGTATCAAAAAATAGGGTACTTTTTATAGGAGAGAACTAATGATTTGGACAGTAATTGCAACGGTTAGTGGAATTATTCCTATGATAATAAGTATTATTGAATTTTTAAAAAAACATGAAGAAGAAACAAGAGAACCACAAATTTGTCCAAAATGGTTTTATTATCATAAATATGATAAAAATAATTATATTTATTTTACTATCTCCAATTTATCATCTAAACCAATAAATATTACTGAAATCACACATAGAGATTTAGAGGGGAATATGTTTGTTGCAAGCAACATACCACGTCTTGATTGGAAAGAAGATAATAGAATGTATAATCCCAATACAGTACCCTTATTTATACCTGAGTATTCTACAAAAAATTTTATAGTTGGTTTTGAAAACAATAAAAATTTGTCTCTAAATAAATTTTGTAAAACAAAAGAAAATTCAAAACCCAAATTTTTATTTGATGTAATGATTAATGGAAAAAATTTTGCTTATAAATCAAATTCCTTTTATCAATTATTAGATGAAAGCGATTTTATTTCAGAATTGAAGTCGCTTAAATAAAATGGCTATAAAAAGTTGGAAAAATAACGTTTTTAAACGATTTAATTTAAAGTATAAAAAAATACCTTAGGTCCAAATTGACTTAAGGTATTTTCTATTTTCGCAACATTACTCTACGTTGGGCGATTAGTTGCTCTAATTCTTTTAATTCATCCTCATCTGCAAATTCTTTGACGAATCTTTTAGCTGCTGATTTTGTAGTATAAATTAGTTGCTTTTCTTTATTTTTAGCGTTCCAACGTGCATTAGCACGTTTTTTTGCTTCACTGAGTGCCATTTTATTTCCTGCCTTGTTTCAAATAGTCGAGATTAACTAGACAATAGGATAATATTGTAAAAAGTAGGAAAATTATTGCTAAAAATCTACTGTTAAAAATCAACATTGCAGCCCATATCAATAATAAAAAAGAGATAATTATATTATTTGGTATATTCATTTTTTTATTTCTCCCGATAAAACTGTTATAATATGTGAAAAGGCAAGCGCCTTGGTAATACTGCTTGCCTTTGTAGAATTACTTCTTGTGTTGATTATGGTATTGTTCAATCATCTGAACGAATAATCCTAATCCAACGAAGAAAGCGACTACTATTATAGGATCACTTATACTCATAAGCTCTCACCTTCTCACTGTAGGTTGTCTAGGTTGAAAGCTTTTTTTCTTCCATACCTGCCTACAATTATTATAATACACCTATTAATGTGTATAGTCAACTTAAAATTGCAATTTTCCAAAAATAAAAATCGTTGCGGTTAAACAACGATTTTTTGTAACTTGTACAGTCTTATACTTAAAAAATTTTGCTATAATTATCTTTGAATTGAGAACAAATTGTTTTGAGGGCGGTTGGCTGTTTTTCCTAAGAAAGGAGAGGGTGCTTATGGCACAAAATTCTTCAGAAAGGTTGACAGTCATTGAGCGTTTATCATGCGCTAGAATTAGCACTGGCATTCGCCACGTTTATTATTGTCTTGTTGACTTATATCGACAAACACAAGTAAACAAAAAGACCGTCCCAACAATAACTTTGGCGAGTTATGGGATTGGTCTTTTTGATTGAAACATAACTTTGCCAACCGCCTTTAAAGCGGTTGCTTGAAATTCAGAAGAGAAGTCTTGGTCGTACAAGGCTTCTTTTTCTTTACAGTCATATTGTAGCACGTTTAGTTTTATTTTGTGGAATAACTTGACTGAGTAATTCCATATTTTTCTCTATACCGTTTAAATGTTATTCGATTGATTCCAGTTACCTTGCTAACAGCAGTATCAGACATACCACTTTGATAGAGTTTAAAGGCGTGTTGCAATTGTGGACTGTCTTTATCATATTTAGGCTTTCTACCATGATAGCGACCTTCTGCTTTAGCTATTTCAATACCTTGCCGTTGGCGCTCCTTAATACGTTTACGCTCGCTTTCTGCCTGATACTTGTATAATTCCAAAATTAAGTTATTCATTAGCTGCCGCAAATTTGGGTCTTCAATACCACGCAAAGAGGGGAAATTTAAAATATCAAGTGTTGCACCTTTGGCTTTGATTGCTCCCATGATTTTAGTCAAATCTTGATTATTGCGCCCTAACCGATCAAGTTCAGTTACAATTACGACATCATCTTCACGTATATAATCTAACATGTTTTGTAATTGGGGGCGTTTAGTATTTGCCCCTGACATTTTGTCACAGAATAATTTGTCTACTTGAATTTTTTCTAATGATTCAATTTGCCGATCTAAATTTTGATCACGGGTACTAACTCTTGCATATCCAATTTTTGCCATTTTTCAAATCCTTTTTGAACATAGTCTAATGAACATTAATAAAAATCAGTATAACACAATTTTTGTTATGAACAATAGAGTGTACCCTATTGTTCGTTTTTTTGCTTTTTGCAATATATTTAGATTGACATTTTATTTAAAATAATGGGTAAAACCATTGTCTTTTACGGTTCCGTACATATGTTTGAAAATGGCTCATGAGTAGATAATGCTTTGTTATTTCTACGACAAAGCAAGATTTAAAAACTTTCTTTTTTGATTTATAAGAATAACTAATATCATTAACCCAAGTATTTCTTAAATTTATTTAGAATTATCAACCTCAAAGATTTCAGCAACAGCAAGTGGATCAGACATTACAATTTCTTCTATTTTTTCGATTACTGCAACACTTTGATCATTTTTGATTGCCTCTAATTTCCAATTTTTGAACATGTCCATCAATTTACTAGGATAAGTTTGCATATTAGCATAGTCTAACTTGCTTTCAACTACTGACTGAATATAAGCGTTTGATAGTGTCTTAATTCGCTGCCAGCTAGCTTTGTTCAGCTTGCTAGGGTCAAATCTATATGCTCTGATAGTAGAGTAGGGAATATTTGTTGCTTTACTTAAATTAACTAAATTAATCTGTCTATCACTAATAACCTTTTTTGCTTGATCGAGTTCATTACCATATTTATCCGTCCATTTATCAATGCGACCGTTCATCGTGGTGCTCCTTTTCAATTTATTAATTTGTATTATTATAGCATACATTTGTATATTTAGAAAGTCAAAAAGATTATAAAGTAATCATTTAAATTAAAAAATAACCATAAAAGATAAAGAAATAACCAATTGTTGTTTACAATAATCAATTATGATGATATAATATACATATAAATGAGGATAAGGAGACATAAGAATATGTATACAATAACTTTAAAAAACAAAAGTGAAGTTTGGGAAGATGTGTATGCAGCTAACTGTATACAGTATCTAATTAGATATAACGGTTTAACTGAAAAAAATATTGTTAAAGCTTTGTCGTTGATCATTAAAAGAATGAATCTTGATATTAATAGACTACAGGTACTTGGCAATATAGGCAATATTATATATTGGATTTTCAACTATAATAATGATATTGAAGTTCTAGAGAACAAAAATGCCAATTCAGACATTTTGCAAAAATTAAAAGATGGGCAACGGAACTTAATAAAAGAATTGCTGTTAGATGTTACATTGTGTGATTTAGTTCTAAATGAGTTAGCAAAAATAGATAGTAAAATTATTTTAAAAAAGTAGCAAAAAGGGCAGAGTTTTAAAAAACTGTCCTTTTTTGTATACAGTTCTTTTAGTCAACTTGTCTTTAAAACAAAAAAGATAAAGAAATAACCAATTGTTGTTTACAATAACCAATTTTGATAGTATAATATACTTAAAGATTTAAAAACAAAGGAGAACTTAAAAATGATTGAATGGACAGGGAAAACTACAAACGGGAAAACAATTGGTACTATGATAGCTGAAGACCCACATGACTTATTTTCAAAGTTGGACGCTTGGGTTCGGAACGATAGTACGCCTAATTATTTTGACAGAGATTTAATCGTTGAATTTTTAGAGAAAAAAGATCCAAAGTTTGCAAGACTTAACAAAGATATTGAGCAAGCAGATTATTATGATGATGATGAGTTGGAAGAAAAACTATTTGAAGATCAAACCAACCTAATTTATGAAACTATTGACCAGTTAGATGATGATGAGGTTTTAGAACTAATTGAGTTTGCGGGGGAAGCTTTTATAAACGATATTGAGGAATGTTAATCAAAAAAATAAAAAAATAACCAATTGTTGTTTACAATGACCAATACTGATAGTATAATATACATAAAGAATTAAAAAGACAAAGGAGAACTTAAAAATGAAAATAACGAATACTCTGTATATGTAGACGAAGAGAGATACGGCACTTTAGATTTCGATAATGACTGAAAATAAAGATTTTTCCTAAAAAGCCCTCAAAACGAGGGCTTTTTTTATGAGCTTATAGCTAATTTAAAGATCAACTATATTTTTTGTACTTTTGTACTTTTTTTGGGAAATTTGCTTTAAAGCCAAAACATTTTTTTCCGTTATAAATATAATTTTTGAGTTGTCCAGTTACTGAGTACGGTTTACCGCTTTTACCAATTGCTTGGATAGTAATTTCCTCGCCTAGTAATAATTTTTTTATATCTTGTGGGGAAAAAATATAAGTACCAAATTGCTTTTTAAAGCTTACTTGCTTATTTGTTGGTACAAATGTACCAGTAACAAAGTCGTCACTTTTATCTGGTAAGTTGGGACAAAAACCAACAAATTTATATTTTTTATACATTTGCTCTGCTAATTTACCGCTAACTTTACCTTGTGCGGTATCAAAAGTGATCGTTTTGTCTGCAAAAAGCTGTGTTAACTCGCTTTCGGTAAAAATATGGTCACCCCATTTGCTCTTAATAGCTACTTCTTTACCCTGCCAATTACCAGTAATTTTAGGTACGTTCATTTTTTCTTGGCGTTTATTCCACTCAATTTTTGCTTTCTGCAAATCTGGCAAAGAAGCTAGACTAGATTGATTGCTTAACATTGTCTGTTTATCATGAATGATGATGTTGGCCATAGTATTAGGTACTGCCATTGTTGGTATTGCTAATTTGCCCACTTGTTCCATAGCTTCTTGCAATTTTAAGGTTACTTTAGGACTAGCAATTTGTGTGTGCCTACTAATCGCAGCTTGGATTAGTCCTAAATTAGTTAGACTGTATTTCTCTTTTTTATTTTCAATTAATTTATTAGTACCAGTAGACATTTCGGCTAAAGTTGATTCTTGAGTTGCCCCCGTTCCAATATTGTTTTTTGACAAGAAATTGATTACAAAGAGGTGGCTAGGCTCTTTAGGCTTAGGATTTTGTCCTTCAAAAACAAAAGGATTAGCAGTTTCTCTAAAACTAGTTATCGATAATGCTTCATCTTTTTCTTTAAGACTTTCCGAGTTGAAAATATCTTTAAAGCCTTGTTCTTGCGGTACTTTAATGGTACTGGTAAAGTCAGGATAAGATACCAGACAAGCATCGGTTTGCTTATAAATGTAATCGCTACCTAAAATTGCTAGGAAAGACCGAGCTAATGTTTCATAAATTATTTTGCCGCAGAGACCGTATTCCTCCCCAACTGCTGTTAAGCTTGAAGGAACATTTGTGCCAGGGCGATTAGCACCATGATCCGCTTTTTTTGTAAGGAATTTTGATCGGCAGGTTGTTTGAGTTAATAACTTAGTATCAAGGTTGATTGCTTGGGCAATTTTTGGTGCTAAAGGTAAAAGTTGGTCAAAATCTTCTTGTGTGATTTTTCGATCAGCCGTTCTGGGATAAGAAACAAGATTCTGTTGGTACATTTTTTGATAAGTGTCTAGCACTTGTTTTGATTTAAAGCCATGTTTACCAACAATAACTGATAAGTGACTAAGATTTAGCAGTTGTGGTGGTTGTTGCTTTTTTAAAGTTTCGCTAGTCACTTTTATAACTGAAGATTGTAATTTAGTAACATTTTCATTTGCTATATCTTTTAGTTCATAATGCTTTGCGTTTTGCTCTTTAAAAATATGATTGTCCGTATCTTTAAACCGTATTTCATAAAATGGCTTTTTAACATAGTTTTTTCTAGCTTCAAGCTGGTAATTAATTAAACCAATAATGACTGATTTAAGCCGTCCTAATTTTTGGGTTTTTACATTATAATCGGCTGTTCTTTCAGCAATTAAAGCAATTCTTGACAGTTGCATTGACAAAAAATCAAATCTTTCCCGTGCTATACCTTTTTGATATTTACCATAAGTTGCTTTATCAGTTACATCATTAAGTGAGGTAAATGCTTTTTTTAATGAATTGGGCGATTCATCGGAAAAACGGGCTCGTAAGACTGGTTTGTTCCAATTGATATAATCAACTATCTCTTGTCCTAACACGTCCCCTTCGCCTGACGGATCATCATCAGTAGCAATAATTAGTGCATCATGCCCTTGGGCTGCCTTTTTAATTTGATTAAGTGTCTCTTGGGCGCCTTTTTTTGGACACTTTTCCCAAGTGAAATCATTAGGATCCCATGGGAAATTAGATAAATCTGTCCAATTTTTATATTTGGCAACCTTTTCTGGGGCAACCATTTCGTGAGGTTCTTTTAATTCCAGCAAATGCCCATGTGCTGCAACAATGTCATAGCTATCTGTACCTGAATTATTTGGTATTAGATTAATGAAGCCACTGAAGCCCCCCAAAGCTTCGGCAAAATGGCGTGCTGCCGAAGGTTTTTCTGTTAATATTAAATATTTCAATTTATTTCTCCTTTATAAACTTCTACCACGGTTCAAATACTGTTGTCTTGCAAAATCTAGTTGATTTTGTTTAAGTGACCCCTTCTCATTTTCCAGTGTTTTTTCTGTATTTTTATTTGGTTCAGAAGAGTCAATAGATGTTGTAATCGTCTGTTTGCGTTCTTTTTTTAAGTTTAATTTGGGATCATTTAAGAAATCAACTAATTTATCGGCTGTTAAAGTAACGTTGTTTAAAATAGTTGCTTGCACCGCATGATCCAATTTACTTAGTGTTTTTCCATTATCTGTCCAATTTGCAATGTAATCAACTGTATAGTCGTGATTATCAATGCCTACGCTTTTAGCTACTAGATATGAAGTTAATTGTGCTTGTAATTCTTTAATAGGGCTTGATAGTGTAGTTGCTTCTTTTGACTCATCAGAATGCAGTTGGGCATGTCCTAATTCGTGCATAAGTGTAGTTGTATTCTCAGTAGGTGTATTTTGCGGATTAAGGTATATTTTCTTGGCAGTTGGTGCAGTTACACCTTTAGCATTACCAAAGGCATTGCTAAAATCGGCAGAACTGATACTATCATCCACTGAAAAGCCAATATTTGTTGCAAATTTTCTCAGTAAGCTATCTATTTTTGCATGATCTGTTGCCTTTTTAATATCGAAATCAATATGACGATTAGGATAAATTTCTGGATATTTATCTTTTGGCATAGTAGTTTGTGTTGCATCAAATACTGTACCCAAAGAAAAGGTTAGCTTTTTATGAGTAGGAATTTTCCCTTCTTTGATTTTTTCTTTTTCTATTTTAGTGGCATATTTGACGGAAATGAATTTATCTTTTCGCCAAAATTGAGTAGTTTGGATAGGTACAAAAATTTTAAGCCCATGTTCCCCTTTTTTTACTGAATATCCCAAATCCTTAAATTTTTTAAAGCTTGCTACAGCTACAGCTGCAGGTCTTTGACTATTAATTAGTAAGCGATTTTTCATTGAATAATGCGGGAAATTATTTAAAAAATCAACCAATTCTATAAATTTTTCTGGAGAAGTAAAATATTTTTGTACATCTTTCATTAGATCAGAAATAGTTGCTTTATCAATTTTTTGCTTTTTATCTTTATCTTTTTTGCTTTGTTGTTCCATTTTTTAATTCCTTTTTTCTAAAAAAAAAGCACTTAGTTAAACTAAGTGCTTTATATAGAAGTTACAAAAAAGGGCATTAAATCTGTCCTTTAACGATCTAGCCCTCTTGATTTATTAAGCTGTTGCTATAACAAGGATTGTTGCATTTTTTAAGAATTACTGATTTTATCAAATAATTAAAGTGTGGCAAACATGACCAATAAGTTGTTGCTTAGATGTGTAAAATAGGGATAAGTTAAGTCTTTTGTTTGTGTATATTCGTAAGCTAAAATCATACCACAAATTGTATATACTAAAGTAAACCAATCTAGTTTTGGCTCATGACACAAACCAAAGATTATTCCGTTTACTAAAATACCAGTAAAATATTTAAGTTTACTGGTTGTTGGACTGCTAAAAAAAAAGTTAAAGAAAAATCCTCTAAAAATAATTTCTTCAAACGCTGGTGCAATAAACACCAGCCAGAGATTTAGCATAAAAATATTTGAATTTTGTTGAACTTTAGTAATTGCAGTTTGGTTTGTAGAAGTACCGCTTAATAAAAATTCTGCAATTATTTGAGTACCCCAAATAGCTAGTAGTGCAATTAGAGCAATGGTAAAGTTTTTGCCTTTAAACTTAGTCCTATTTTTCTGAGACAGAGAAGTAAAATTCCATAAATTTTGCTGGTTAAGCCGTTTTTGGTATATACCGTATAAAACTATTAAAATACCTGAAACTACAACTAAATTAAATACAATACCAATTGCTCTTGTGTTTTTATCTACAGGTATTATAAAAAAACTTTGAGCAAAACCATAAACCAAAAACCCAACAACAAGTTGTCCAAACCCGATTAATTTTTGTTCCATCTAGTCAAAGCACCCCCCGACCTTCTTTTTAATAATGGCTAAAATTATCTCTCACGTCCCATTAATTGACTTCTGGCATATTCTTGGGCTTGTGGGTCAGTAATTAATGTTTTTTTTATAGGCTGTCTGCTTTTAGTTAAAGTTTTTTGGGCTTCACTTTGAATCTCTCGGTAAGCCTTAAGTACATCATTCCAATCTTTTCCATACTTAGGGCTAGGCTTAATATATTTAACTTTGGGGTATTTACTTTGAATTTTATGAGCAAAGTTTTGTCCGGCTGCATCATTATCAACTCCAAGTCCAATGCTCTTTATTTGCCCCCCTTCCTTTAATAACTGATCTGCAGTTGTTTTGATAAAAGTATTAAAAACACTTTCCTTCAAACCATTCATTGCAACAAACCTAGTATTTTGTAATCCGATTGGATTTTTAGCTTTAGAAAGGTCAAAAAAACTAATAGCATCAATTGGAGATTCAAAGAATCTAATATTTTCAGGCGTTTTACCGTGCATGTTGGGCGAGTCAAAATAAAACCCATATCCCATGGTTGAATTTTTTTCAATTTGTTTCAAGGTCCCCCGTTTACCAAATATTTTATGATTTACATAGGTACCTTGTTTTGATACACCTAAAACTTTGTGTTTGTCTTTAGGATCACGCCAAATAAAAAGAGCACTACCTTTACGGTCTTGCTCTAGCATTTTATTTTGATGTAATTCATTAATCGTGCTATTTGAAATACCTCTAGTTTGGTGCATATAAGCCCAAACATGATTCATTTTACCTTCAGGGTCAAGTTCTTTTGTATCAAATTTAAAGGGTTCTCTTTTAATTGTAAAATTTCCCCCTTTGCTAGCCCCAGACTCTAAAACATTTTTAGTAGCAGTTAAAAATTTGATATTTTTTGTTAAGTTTTCATCTGCCAATTCATAGTTTAGGGCAAAGCTCAGTGCTCCTTGACCAGATATACCTCTAGAGTTCCACATAAAATAATTTTTCGAAGGAACGATAACTAAACTGTCATGTTCAACTCCACGATAAGAGTTTGCACCAGTTTGTTCTAAATCAATCCCCCGTTCGTGGGCATAATCTAAAATGCTTGCCTGATTAGCTGCACGAATTTGTTCTTTAGTAAATTTTGAAATGCTGTTTACTTCAGCGGACGTTGCTTTTTCTTCCATATATGAAAAGTTCCTTTCTCAAATAAAAACAACTATTTCCATTAACTAAATAGTTGTTTGTTTAAATATTATCTAAATCATGTTCAACAGCTCTTTGCATCTTTTCATATTCACGCAAGGCTTTCCTTGTTTTAAAATCAACATGTTGCTTTTCCCAAACTTTTTCTTGATTACTTGCTATTTTTTGTAATTGTTTTTTTGTAATTCTAGGTAAATGTTTTGGGCGATTAGTTGCCTTATTTTGTTCTTTTGCATGCTTTCTAGAATTATTTTTATAATTTTTTGCTTTGGATTGGACTTCATTTAAAACTGATTGGACATATTGCTCGGGTCGTACCTTATCTTTTAAGTTAATCCTGTGTCGCTGATTTCCATTTGCTTTTTTATCTAGCTCACGTAAATCATGAAGCAAGGCGTTACCGTTTCGTGCATAAATACCTTCTTTGCCGTACATTTGATTTGAGGCATAATTTTTTGTATTGCGTTTACTTTTACCATAAAGAGCGACTCGTGTCTCTTGCATTTTTAAAACGTTATTTTTCCAATCTTGAAAATCTTTGTTATCACTTAAAAGATGGTCAACAATTTTATTCAAACTTTTTTGCTGACTAGAATTAAGTTTATTGTAGTTCCACTCTCGCCTTGAAGTGGGCAGGGTACTCATAAATCTATTAATTTCTTTTTGAAAATCTTCATTAATAATATTTGTTGCTAAATTTTTTTGAACCGCCTTCCTAATATTTTGACGTTCAATTGACAATATTTTTGTCAACTCATTTGTGCCAATTAACTCATTTGCAAAACTACTTTTCATGTGGTCAATAGTCGATTGTTTACGTCTACCTTTAGGTTGCTTTTGACCATTTCTTTCAATACTCTGCCTTCTTGGCTCACGTTCAACTGTCGCAATATGAATATGAACATTGTCTGTATTACGATGGATTGATGCCACCCAATACATTTGATTTAATGGCGGATCCATTTCTTTTTCAAATACATCTTGCATTTTTTTTGTTGCTTTTTGAATTTCATCTTCATTTAAAATTCCGGTTTGCGCATCTAAAATTTTTTGCTTTTTCAAAAATTCGTTATCAAAGCTAATAACGTCTTGCCACAAAACACTGCCCTTTTTTTGCGCTTGATTAAGCTGCTTTCGAATATAATCCATATCTTTTAGTTGAACTAAATCTTTATCAGAACTAAAAACACCGTCAAGCACTTTTTCTTTTGTTGATCTTACCTCGCCTATTTTTTTTGCAGCTGTGTTTACTTTTACTAGTTCTTCTCGTTCTTCAGAATTTAGACCACCTTCATTTGCTTTTTTATTTAAAGCCTCCTTTCTTATCATGTAGCCCAAATACTTATCAAATTCAGCATCGTTTAAATTATAAAATTCTTTTTCGTGTAGTATTTTTTGTGCACTCTTTTGGCGGTCAGAATTTCCTTGTTCTTTAAATTCAAAATTATTTTTTTCGTTTAAAGAATTAATTCTTTCATCAACCTGTGCTAACTCTTTTTTTTCTGTTTCGCTTAAATATTCTTTCGCTTCCAGAGCTTCTTTTCGAGCGATATAACCTAGATATTTCCCGTAAGCATGATGTGATGTTGGTGTTGAAAATCTGGAAGTAAGAATAATTGCTGGTAATTTTTTCATTTAAATAATCCATACCTATAAAATTTGCCCATGGTTTTTTTGCATTTGATCATTAATTCTTTTATCAACTAATTTTGACGCCGACTTATAAACGTCTGCCTCAATCCCATAACCAATATTTTTTATGCCTTTGTATGAAAAATATTCTGAAATCATTTCGGATAAAATACCGACTTGCTTTTTAGTAAAACTGATTTGCTTTTTCATTTGTTGGAGATTTTCGCCTGCTTCAGTTTTTTGGCGCATAAATTTAAATAATTCTTTTTTGTTTTTCAAATTATTCTTTTGCATCAAATCTTTAACCCACTGCATTTCATTTTCATCAAGATTAAATCTAAGATTGTAATATGAATTTTGCTTCATCATTTAACCCCCCTACTCTTCTTTTGCTTCCACAAGACTTAATGAATCTAAAAGTTTTAGTCCTTCTTCGTCCCCTTCAATAAAAAACTTAGCTAAAACATTAAGTGCAAATAAAAGTTCTTTCAACAATTTGTTTTGTTTCTTAATCAAGATACTAACTTCTGTATCTTGCTTCTGCGTTTCAAATTCAAGTGGTATTTTTTCAATTTGTTCTCGTAAAAAACTCTCTCGTGAAATTTTTTTCGGAGCATTTATGTTTTTTTCTAAAACAATTTTGTCAATTGCTGCTAA
>NZ_FOMN01000014.1 GCF_900112665.1 Lactobacillus bombicola | reverse complement strand
CCGCCTTGCCTTTGCCTTACTGGCTTTGCCCTGACGACAGTTATTTATATTAGCAACCTTTTTTGGTTTTTGCAACCCTTTTTTATGATTTTTTTCAAGCTAATTAAATTGGATACGCTAACACATTTATTTATAGCCAATTGCCACATGAAATAATATTTATGTTTATCCCTATATTTTTGATTATGCTCATATATTTTTTATTCAGTAGCTTAGAAATCAAATCGTTAAATAAACTTAATCTTTTTCACATATCTTTGTTGCAGTTATCGTTTTATAATACAAATAATAGTTTAAAGGAGAAGCTTAATATTGTGAAACATAAAATTTTAACAACTATTGCAGCATTAACTATAGGTACTTCTACTGCAATTAGTACAAAAGCAACGCCAGTTGAAGCTGCAACTTCATCAACTAGCACTAATGATAATGAAGAAATGTCTAATTTTGTCAGAGAAACTTTAAAAAGACACCATGTCCGTGGTTCGGTTACTGTAGTAAAAGATGGGCAGCCCCAGACAATTAGTTATGGTTATGCTTGGTATGGTAAGCGCATTGGTAACGGTAAAAGCAATGTAACATACCCAACGGCCTCGCTACAAAAAGTAATTACTGGGGCAATTATAATTCAACTTATGAATGAGACCAAAAATACTAATAAAGCATTTAACCAGTATACTAAGATTTCACGTTGGTATCCCAATCTAAAAAACGCTAACCAAATTTCAGTCGGTAATCTATTGACCCATACCTCTGGCATTAAAGCTACCGGAACTGAAATAAACCGAGGCTATGTATATTCAGAAGCTAATGCAATTAACTGGATTGTTAATAATATTAATGCATCTTCTTCCGATTTAGTTGGTAGCTATCATTACAACAATAGCAACTTTATTTTGCTGACAGGAATAATTAGACAAGTTACAGGTAAATCTTACGAAGAAAACTTTCAAAATCGCATCGTGGATACGTTAGGCTTGAAAAATACTTATTTGTACCAAAACATCCCCAATGACAAAACTGACCCAATTTCTTATTATTCAAATGGAAGTAAAAACTATCAAAATCCCACCTACATTAAGCAGTCCCTTGCTTCGCAAATTCCTGGAGCAGGTAATCTATTTACTAGTCCCGCGGAATACTATCAAATCCAGGCTGGTCTTTGCAATGGAAAGATCCTAAATAAGGATGATTTTTATTATCTAACACATTTAAAGAGTAAGGTCACAGATTATTCTGGTGGAATGTATTTACAAAATAACGATTCACTCAAATTAGCATATGGTAGTATTGCAGCTATGCATTTTGGCACTTGGGTGCAGTTGACAACCGATAATCAAAATGGGATTATCATGTTTTTAAACCAAACTAATGATAATAAAAATGACCAAAAAGCAGTAGGATATGAAATATTGCAGCATATTAAACCTAATACGTTTGTTCCTCGCTAAAATTAACGCTGCACAATAAAAAGCTTCTATCTCATAGAAGCTTTTTTTATTATTCAAATAGTAGTTGATACATTTTACTTTCTAAAGGTTGCTGTAGCCGTAAATTCATACCAACTACTGCCTTTTTTTTCGGACCCAAAAGTTCTTCTTTAACGGTTTTCTTTTGTATATCAGCTTGACCTAAATAAAAGAATTTCTTGCCTATAGCATCACTTTTTTTCACAAACAAATGTAGTTTCATCTTCGGTGTATTAAGTAATCTTTTAACTTCATCCGAATCTATGTGCCGTGGTGCTCTAGTATACCAACGCAAAGTTTGACCATCTTCTAATGTGTTATGATATAACGCATTCCGCTTTTGAGATGAATCTTTTTCATAGGTAATAAAAATCGGAGTTTCCTTTTTATCTACACGATAGCCATACATTGGTGCAGAAACATCTTTAGGCCAATCAAGCAAACGACATACATCTTTGCGCTCATATTGCTGATAAAGTGTAAATTGCTCTTGCTTATTATATCGTTGGTTAATTTTTAGCCCCGTATTAACTACATCAGTAAATAATTGCTTAAATATATGACTATTCTGCAAAGTCTGGCTCAATTTTGGTGCTAAAACATAATTAAGTAAGTCATCCTGTTGTACTAGTGATTGACCACCATATTGGGTCTTTTTAGTTGTCTGCCTTTGCTTAACGTTAAAAAAATCTAATGATAAGATAGCCAATACCGACTTTAAAACTGCTTCGTTACAATACGTACCAAATCTTTTTAATATATTTTCAAATTCCCTATGACTGATATATTCTTTTGTTAGTAGGGCTTGCAGTAGTAAGAGTTCATGCGGTCTTTTACCATTTAAAAGTTCTTTGGTTAAAAAAGACAAGATAGCATTCTCAAATTCAGTTAATTTAACTGATTCTCCCATTTTAACCAAAAATTGAGCATAATTTTGAAAACCAGTATGATTAGCAAATACCTCAGGAGAAGTTGAACCATAGTTAGCAAAATCAAAAAGCAAGGGCACACGACCAATTTTTTCTTTTAATTCTTGATAAGATTGCTTTAATTCTTTAACGCTATCAAGTTTAATTTTGTCAAGCGAAGCCAAAATTTTAGTCGATGCAATTTGACTAAAATTAATAGTTGAAACATCAATAAATCCAGGTAAGATAGTCTCCTTACGTACTTGTTCGATATCTCGGCTGTTATCTTGATTTAAGGCAATTGGAATTAAATAATTATTTTTATAGTTACCAATAAAATCAATTACCGTTACATAGTCCTTCCCAGCATATTTACGTAATCCCCTACCAAGTTGCTGAATAAAAACAATACTTGACTGTGTGTTACGCAACATCACAATTTGATTAAGAGCTGGAATATCAATCCCTTCATTAAAAAGATCAACTGTTATAATATAGTCAAGCTTACCTTGTTCAAGCTGTTCAACTACTTCTTGTCGCCTTTTTTCACTATCTTGATTAGTTAAGGCAACTGCAGGATGGCCCTTGGCAGAAAAAGCCTGGGCTAATTCACGTGCTTCTTCTTGTCTACTACAAAAGACAAGTCCCTTAGCTCTATTACCACAATAGCCATAATAATCAAGTTGTTGTAAGACATAATCCACTCGTTTTGGTGCTAATAAATAGCGCAAATTAGCTGTTTCATCAATCACCTCATTATCGACTTCATAATCAGCAACTCCAACATAATGAAATGGTGTCAGCATCCGTTCCTTTAAAGCATCCTGTAAGCGAATCTCATAAGCTAAATTGTAATCAAATAACTGATAAACATCTTGATTATCCATTCGCTCAGGCGTAGCCGTCATACCTAGCCAAAATTTGGGCTTAAATTTTTTGAAAATACGCTGATAACTTGGAGCTGCAGAGCGATGTGCTTCATCAATTAGAATATAATCAAATTCGGTCTGACTCAATTCCGCTAAAACTTTAGATTGACTTAAAGTTTGTACCGTCGCAAATATATATTTACGATTTAATTCATGTTTATTTCCGGTCAATAAGCCATAATCGGTTTTGGCTCCACCAATTACTTGATAAAAGCTAGCTAAGGCATTTCGCGCTATTTGCTCACGATGAACAACATAAATAAATTTTCGTGGCTTAAAAGCCTTTACCGCAAATGCTCCTAAATAGGTTTTACCAGTACCTGTAGCAGATACTATTAAACCTCGTGACTGACCACGAGCAATTAATTGCCGTAATTGCTTTAGAGCAGTTTTTTGCATCTGATTGGGAACTATTTCCTGAGAAATAGGTGGCTGGCTTTTTGCTTGCTGTTTTATTTGAGGGCGCACCCAACTTTGTTCATATGTTTGCAGCCATGAACTAGTCAGCTCTTGACTAACTTTTTTTAAAGTCTCAAGTTGCTTATTCATTTGCTTAGTTAAGGTTGCATTTTCTTTTGCACTGACCTTTAGCGCCCACTCATAATTACTAAGCAAGGCTGATCTAGTAAAATTGGCACTGCCAATTATCATAGTTTGCCAGTCATCGTGCTCAAAAAAATAGCCCTTGACATGAAAACCATTTTTGGGTGCTATTTTAATTGATAAGTTATCAATCTTTAATAATTCGTGAAAAACGCGCGGATTATTAAAATTTAAATAATCACCGGTAATTAAAGTTCCTGAAATACCTTGTTGTGCTAAATCTGCCATTATCACTTTAAAGGGAACTAGCATATCTTGCGTAATAAACGCAACTGCCCAAGTAAAGTTTTTACAATGCATAAGTTCATAACGCAAAGTTAACCAAATATTTTCATGTTTTGTATTTGTTAACAGCTTAGGACCTACAATTTCATGTCCTGGATAAGATAAATCATATAGACCATTAAGAATTGCATCTTGTAGTGTATCATTCATTCAGTATTGCCTCAGCACCATTTTATATAAAATAAAGAGAAATCTAACTTTTTTGGATTTCTCTTTATTTATCTTTTAAATATCAATTTCAAGTAAAATCGGACAATGGTCCGCTCTAAGTCCAGTATCAATCATCTCAGAACGTTTAACCTTATCCGCAATTCGCTCACTAGTTATCCAATAATCAATTCGCCAACCAGAATTATTTTGCTTGGCGGTCTTGACTCTTTGGGCCCACCAAGAATAAATTCCTTCAATATCGCCATTTATTTTTCTAAATGTATCTACAAAACCAGCTTCAAGTAATTTCGTAAAACCTTGCCGCTCTTCATCTGTAAAACCTGCTGAATGATGATTATTATCTGGATGTTTCAAATCAATTTCTTTATGGGCACAATTATAATCTCCACTAGCCAAGACAGGTTTCTCTTGATCTAGTTTTTTCAAATAATCGCAATACTTCTTATCCCAACTTTGCCGCTCACTTAGACGCTTTAAACCACTGCCAGAATTTGGTGTATAAACTTGGGTAACAAAATATTTAGGAAATTCTAAAGTAATAATTCTACCTTCATCATCCATTGGCTCAGGTGCGCCAATTCTAGGAAAAGTTGCTAAAGGTTTAAGTTCCTTCTTATATAAATACATTGTCCCCGCATAACTTTTACGAGCTGGCTCTTGGGCCGAACGCCAAACAATTTCATATTCAGAAAACTTTTTTGCTAAAATTTCTTGATGCTTTTTAGTTGGCCCCGTCGAGCGCAACTTAGTTTCTTGAAGGGCAATAATATCCGGCTTATGCTCATATATTTTTACTAAAACCTGCCGGGTTACTTCAGCGCGTGATGATGTTCCCGTTAAAGCTGCATTTAACGAATCAATATTCCACGAAATTAAAATCATTTATTTCTCCTTTGTTGTATATTGCTTACCCATTATATATTTTTTAAGATTGTCTAGTTATCTTGCAGCACTTACTCATGCAAAATCAAATTATAAAATTCTAACCTAATTCAAGCCAGAAAAAAGCTGCTCATTATTTCACGACTTTAGTCCAAAAATATTGTACATTTATTTACTTAGCTTAATCCTGCCTCATTAATAATGTAAGCGATTGCTTTAAAAGCAAGTTATAGTAAAAGTAAGATTCTTCACAAGTTTATATTTTTAATTCAATCATGACAAGTGTATAATAGCACAAGAGAGAATAATGATAATCTATGGAGGTTAGATTTTATGACTAAAATTTATGCTTATGCTATCCGTAAAGATGAGGAACCATATGTTCGCGAATGGCAAGCAGCTCATCCCGACATTACTGTTGATTTTACAGATCAACTGTTGACCCCTGAAACTGCTCAATTAGCTCAAGGAGCTGATGGTGTTGTTACTTACCAACAATTAGATTACAAAGCGGACACTATCGAAGCTTTAGATAAGCTTGGTATCCACAATTGGTCAATTCGTAACGTTGGAATTGACAACATTGATTTAAAAAAAGCTAAAGAACTTGGTTTTAAATTAACCAATGTTCCAGTATATTCACCTGATGCTATTGCTGAACATGCTGCTATTCAAGCTGCTAGAATCTTACGCCAAGATAAGGCAATGGATGAAAAACTTGCTAAACATGACTTCCGTTGGGCACCAACAATCGGTCGTGAAGTACGGGACCAAACTGTCGGTGTTATTGGTACGGGACATATTGGCCAAGTATTCATGCAAATTATGGAAGGCTTTGGTGCTAAAGTCATTGCTTATGACTTATTTAAGAACCCGGTTTTAGAAGAAAAGGGTTATTACGTTGATAGTTTAGATGAATTATATGCACAAGCAGATGTCATCTCACTTCATGTACCTGACGTTCCAGAAAACATCCATATGATTAACGATGATTCTATTCAAAAGATGAAAGATGATGTTGTTATCATTAATGTATCTCGTGGTCCTTTAGTTGACACCGATGCTATCGTGCGTGGATTAGATTCTGGTAAAATTTTCGGTTTTGCAATGGATACTTACGAAGGTGAAGTTGGTATTTTCAATAGTGATTTTACCAATAAAGAATTACCTGACAAGCGTCTTGCCGACTTGATTAACCGACCAAATGTTTTGGTAACCCCACACACTGCTTTTTACACTACTCATGCTGTTCGCAATATGGTTATTAATGCTTTTGATAACAACTTAAAATTAATTAAGGGTGAACCAGCTGATACACCAGTTGATTTAAATAAAGAATTTTAATTTCACAAATTAATTTATTCTACTTAAACACATGCTATGACTTTACAAAAAGCACCGATTTATATCGGTGCTTTTTGCATTTATTTTTTATTATTTATCATACCCATTAATTAGCTGAAGCGTTAGTTGCCTGGATTAAAGCACTCCGGAAACCTAATTCTTCTAACTTATTAACTCCTTTTATGGTTGAACCACCTGGCGTTGTTACTTCATTTTTTAATTCTTCTGGTAATTTTTTTGTATCAAGAGCTAATTGAGCTGTGCCAATTAGCATTTTTTCAATTATTTCATAGGAATCCGTCCGCTTAACACCATTTTCTACCGCAGCATCGCTTAGAGCTTGGATTAATAAATCAACATAAGCTGGTGTACATCCAGCAATTGTGCCATAAATTCCTAACTTATTTTCAGGAACAACATAGACATCACCCATGCAAGTAAAAATATTTTTTGTTATTTCGATTACTTCTTGTTTTTCCTTAGAAAGAAAACTAATTACTGTGATACCCCGACCAATTTTAACTGGTGTGTTAGGAACAACTTTGACAAAGGTTGCATCTGCTGAAATCAGTTGCTTAACCTTTTTTAAATCGCCACCACCAGTTGAAATAATTATGCCATGATAAACCTGTCCTAGTTTTATAAAAATATTATTAATTGTTGAACCACCTACTGCTACAATTACTGCTTCACAAGGTTCAAATTCATTATACGTATCTACTAACTGTAAACCATATCTAGTTGCAAGCTTTTGTGCAGATGCGTGCCCACCGTCATAAATATAAATATCCTCACTAGCAGTTTTAGCTTGTAGTAGTCCCTGAACGATAGCAGTACCAATTTTACCAGTTCCAATAAATCCAATTTTCATTTCAATCACCTTTAATTGTTTAAAGAGTAGCAACAGCAATTAACACCAATTTTCTTGAAAATCAGCAAATCACTATCACATTAATAACACTTTACTTTATTATACCGAAATCATTAATTAACTAAGCATCTAGTAACTTAATATAATTTATAAATCATTTTTAAGTAACTTAACGAATTGGGGATAATTTTTTACTTCATACAGGGGATGCAAATCCATATTATTTTTTCGGTGCCGATGGTTATACCAAATACTATTAAATCCATAATTTTCTGCACCTAAAATATCTGACTGCAAACCATCACCAAAAAAAATTGTTTCAGCAGGTCCGATTGAAGATAAATTAAAAAAATAATCAAAAATACGTTTGTCTGGCTTAGCAAAACCAGCTGCTTGAGAAGTAACAATTAAGGAAAAATAATTTTTTATTCCTGCCAATGCAAGTCGATGTTCTTGCATAAAGCTTTCGCCATTACTCAGAACCGCTAACTGGTAACCTTTTTTTTGAGCAAATCTAAGTGTATCTATAACACCTGGCAACAACTGATGAGATTCACTAAAATAACTGCGGTACTCTTGCATAATTACCAGACCATCAACATTAATTTGTAGGTTATCTTTGAGAAAGTTACGAAAAACCATTTCACTGAGCTGGTCATAGGTGATCTTTCCTTGTTCTAACTGACGCCAAAGACCTTGATTGTAACTGTTATAACGCTGTTGCAACGCCGTAGTTAATTTCCAATGATGGGTATTAAAAAGACTCCGTAAAGCATAATGTTCTGTAGCAGCAAAATCAATTAAAGTATCATCAACATCAAAAATTATTTGTCTAAATCGCAAATAAATCTCTCCTTATTGCTATTAATATATAAGTTAATAAACTTAAAAATTAATCTTTTTACTATCTATTTTATTAAAATTACCGAACAAAGTCATTTAACATGTTTAATCCAGTAATATGTTAACAAACTTCAAGTTAGCTTAACTTTATTAAATCGCCTCAGCATAGTTAGTCGATTTAAAAGATTATTTTTTGTAGTTTTTCTTTATCACTTCAAGTCATTAGGTAAGCACAATTTTTAATTTATTGTGCTTTTTTCTTTGCTATTTATTTTTAAAACTTAGTATTTCTTACTCGCACATAAAAGACTGGCGTTATTTTTTATTTGCCAATTTTTTATTGCATACACAACATGTTGTGGTATTATTTTTTATATAGCCATACATGATGTAGTTGTGAAACAAAATTTATATCTAGGAGTCATTTTTATTATGAAAAATTCAACCATAACTTTAAGTCAAGCCTATATTGACCGAGTGAAACAAAATATTACCCCTCATTGGGGCGAATTAGGCTGGGTTACTTACAAACGGACTTATGCCCGGTGGTTACCAGAAAAAAATCGTTCTGAAAATTGGGATGAAACCGTTAAAAGAGTTGTGGAAGGTAATATCAATCTTGATCCCCGCTTAAAGGACTCACCTTCAGATAAATTATTTAATGAGTTAACCACTGAAGCGCAAGAACTATTCAAAATGATTTATGGCCTTGCTGCTACTCCATCGGGTCGTAATCTTTGGGTTTCTGGTACCGACTATCAAAAACGCAATGGCGATTCCTTAAATAACTGTTGGTTTATTGCTATTCGTCCCCAAGCTTATGGGGCCAGCCATATTTTGCCCGATTATTTAAAAAAAGAACAGGTAGCAGTTTCAATGCCCTTTTCTTTTCTATTTGATCAACTAATGAAAGGGGGTGGTGTGGGATTCTCAGTTACTCAAGATAACATAAAAAAAATACCCCAAGTCGACAATAACATTGATTTAACAATTATTATTGATCAAGATAGTGATTCTTATACTGATACAATTAAACTTGGTGCAATTGACAAAAAAAGTTGGGCTAAACAAAATAGCACTCCAAATGACTGCATCTATTTTGAAGTGCCCGACACACGAGAGGGCTGGGTCTTAGCCAATGCCAGATTAATAGATATGCATTTTCATCAAACAAATCCTGAGCACAAGACTAAATTAGTTATTGATATCAGTAATATTCGTCCTTATGGAACAAAAATCAATGGTTTTGGTGGTACAGCTTCTGGGCCAATGCCGTTAGTTGAAATGCTTTTCGACATTAACAAAATCATCAATACATGTTCAAACCGCAAAATCAGTTCAGTTGATGCAACAGATATTTGTAACTTAATCGGCAAAACTGTTGTTGCTGGTAACGTTAGACGATCAGCTGAGTTAGCATTAGGTTCTAATACAGACCAAGCATTTATTACTATGAAACAAGACCAAGATAAGCTCTATCACCACCGTTGGGCATCAAATAATAGTGTAGCAATTGACGCTGCGTTTACCAATTACGAACCGATTGCCAACGGTATTAAAGAAAATGGCGAACCAGGCATTGTGAATTTGGACTTATCTCAAAACTATGGTCGCATTATAGATGGATACCAAAAAGACGTTGATGGTGCAGTAGAAGGAACCAATCCTTGTGGTGAAATTTCTCTTGCTAATGGTGAGCCTTGTAATTTATTTGAAGTTTTTCCTTACATTGCTGAACAACAAAATTGGAATTTAAAAGATGTGTTTAGATTAGCCACCCGCTATACCAAACGTGTTACATTCAGTACTTACGATTGGGCCATATCCCGGGAAATAATTTATAAAAATCGTCGTATTGGCGTATCTATGTCAGGCATTCAAGATTGGTTATTGAATGATTTGGGGCACCGTGTTGTCACTGGTTTTAAAGAAGAAATTGATCACGAAACTGGAGCTAAAATTCAAGTACCGATTTATGATCCGAAAGGAATTGAAATGGTTTCTAACGCCTATCAAGCGGTTGTGGATGCAGACAATGAATACAGCCAAGCTTTAGGATGTAATCCTTCAATTAAACACACTACAGTTAAACCATCAGGAACGGTAGCAAAACTTGCTGGTGCCTCTGAAGGTATGCACTTTCACTATGCAGGCTACTTAATTCAACGAATTCGTTTCCAAGCGTCTGACCCACTTCTTAAAGCCCTCGCTAAATGTGGTTATTATTCAGAACCAGATGTTTACACACCAAATACAGTTTGTGTTGAATTCCCACTACGAGCTGCACATGCAGATAGTGAAAATTTTGCCTCTGCTGGCACGGTTTCAATTGCTGAACAATTCGCAACACAAGCTTTCTTACAAACATATTGGTCCGATAATGCTGTAAGCTGCACCATTACCTTCCAAAATGATGAAGGTAAGCAAATTACATCTTTATTCAACCAGTACCGCCATATTATTAAATCAACCTCTCTTTTGCCTTACTATGGTGGTTCATTGAAACAAGCTCCAAAAGAGCCAATTGATAAAGAAACATATGAAAAAAGAAAAGCCTCAATTATTGCCGATGTTGCTACAGTCTTTGCCAAGCAAAACAATGACCAAAAAAATTTGGAATTAATTGATCAAACTGATTGTGAATCAGGGTCTTGCCCAGTCAAATAAATCAAATTAGAATTATATAATTTAGGAGAATTTATTATGAAAAAAAACAAATTAGCAGTTCTTGCTGGAATAGCAACTATTTTTACTTTTTCTCTTACAGGTAATCAGACTAGCCAAGAAGTTATGGCTAAGCCTAGTAATAAAATTACCGTAGCTTATACACTTAATGTAAACAAAAAAAATATAAAAAACAAAAAAGTTAAACTCTCTAAACATGCAACAGTGATGGCTGGTCTTAAAAAAGCTTGGCGAGTGAAGAGCACAAATGGTTTTATCACTGCGATAGATGGTAAAAGTCAAGATACTCACAAGCAAATTTATTGGACTTATACAATTAATGGTAAATTTGCTAATAAGGGAGCTGCAGAACAAAAAGTAAATAACCACGATAAAGTTAAATTTACTTTAGCCAAAATGAATTAATGCTTAACTCAACTAAAAAAATAGCCTTAATGGCCGTCTTAACAGCAATGTGTGTATCCCTAAGGCTTTTTAAAATTATTCCTATACCTAATGTTCAACCCGTAACTGATATTTTAATGATTGTGACTTTGAATCTTAGTATTGGTTTTGGCTTGACACTTGCAGTCTTAACCATGGTAATTTCAAATATTTACTTAGGGTTCGGGTTATGGACTATTCCCCAAATTTTTGCCTATGGCGCATGCATCTTAACTGTTGCACTACTTAGTAAATTAACACCATTAAAAGACCATCTAACTTTACAATTAATTCTTGCTACCTTTTTAGGTTGGGAATATGGCTTTTGGGTTGACTTAGGCATGTCAATTTATGGAGGTATTCCTGCTTTCTTAGCATATTGGGCTAGCAGTCTTACTTTCGATACTTACCATGCAATTGGTAATTTAGCTTTTTATCCAGTTTTATATAAACCACTCTGTCTTGCGCTTAATCACTTCCAAAGGAGAAAAATATGACATTGAAAATATATACAAAAACTGGTGACCAAGGCCTCACTAAACAAGTTACTGGTAAAATGGTGCCCAAATATGATTTGCAAATAGCCACTATTGGTGAAATCGATGAACTTCAATCTTATTTTGGAGTTGTAATAGCTAATTTATCCAACAACTGTAGTCAATTACGGGAGCTTATCCAAAATTTACAACGCACGCTTTATCTATTAGAAGGAGATATTGTCGTCAAAAGACGGTCTAAAATCACTTTAAAGGAAGTTAAAGAACTTGAACAAGAGATTGATCGGCTAACTTCCCTGCTACCAGCATTAACAGAATTTATTCTACCGGGTGGCTCGATTACAGCCGCTAATTTACATTATGCTCGAACCATTGCCCGCCGGGCTGAACGAACAATGGTCCAGTTAAATGAAGAACAAAAATTAGCACCTGCTTGCTTGCAATATTTAAATCGTTTATCTGACTACATATTTGTTCTGGGAAGGTATGCCAATTTTTTAGACGGGAAACAAGACATCCCCAGCAAGCAGTAATATCTCAATTTTTAAGTATAAATATTTATTTAAAAGCAGGACGGCGATTGATAATCGCTGCCCTGCTTTGTTCGTTTAAGACTTTACCAAAAAATTACTCTTACTGCCACCATAGTTTAATTAAACTTTGCGTACCCAAATCACCCAAATGTTGCTTATCAACTAAAACTTCGTAGAGCCTTTTAGCTTCAGTTGTTGCCGGTAAACTTAAATTCATTTCCGTAGCAGTTTCTAGTGCAATCCGCAAATCTTTCAGAAAATGTTTACTAAAAAATCCAGGCGTATAGTCTCCTTGTAAAATTCGCGGACCGTAATTGCTAAGACTCCAGTTAGCTGCACTTCCACCGCTCACCGTCTCTAGCACCGTGGCTAAGTCAAGCCCAGCTTCTTTAGCATAGACAAACATCTCTGTCATTCCCGTCATGGTTCCAGCAATCATAATTTGATTAGCCATTTTAGTATTTTGACCTGATCCTGCGGGCCCAAAATAGTGAACAGCTTTGCCAAAATCATTAAAAACAGGTTGTAAAGCTCTAAAAGCGTCTTTATCGCCACCAGCCATAATGGTTAACGTGCCATTTTTGGCACCAAGGTCACCACCAGAAACTGGTGCATCCAATATCTTAGCGCCCTTCTTTACACCTGTAGTAAAAATTTTTTGCGCAAGTCTTGGTTTTGAAGTAGTTAAATCAACTATATATTTGCCCTGCACTATTTCTTCAAAGATACCATTACTACCAAAATATACTTCTTCCACATCAGTTGGAAAACCCAACATTGTAAAAATTAAATCTGCTTTTTTAGTAACTACCCGCGCACTTGAACACCATACAGCACCTTGTTCAACTAAATTATCAGTTTTACTTTTGCTACGATTATAAACAAAAAGTTGGTGCCCCGCTTTTAGTAAGTTAAGACAGATTGCATTCCCCATCACACCTGTTCCAATAAATCCAATTTTCATTATACTTATCCTCCTTTATGCCAAATATAGTTAATTATAATTTTGCCACAGTTTTAAGTTATTACTTAAACTTATTACAAATAATTAAAATAAAGTATTTTATACTTAGTTAAATCAATTTTATAATAAATATAGTTTAAGGAGGCAAGCATTATGAAAATGCACAATGACTATTTACTAAATAAAATTAATAATCCGCAAGATTTAAAAAAATTGACTTTACCTGAAATGGAACAACTAGCAACTGAAATCAGAACTTTGATTTTAGAAAAAGATGCAGCAGAAGGTGGACACCTCGGCCCAGATTTAGGAATTGTGGAAGCAACAATTGCTTACCACTTCGTTTTTGATGCTCCAAAAGACAAAATTGTGTGGGACGTTTCGCATCAAACCTACCCCCATAAAATGTTAACTGGCCGCGCTACAGCTTGGCTTGATCCGACCCATTATGAAGATGTCACCCCATATTCCAACCCAGACGAAAGTGAGTATGATTACTATGCAATAGGTCATACTTCTACTTCTATTGCCTTAGCTACCGGTATGGCAAAAGCCCGAGACTTGATAGGGGGGCACGAAAATATTATGGCTTTAATTGGTGATGGCTCACTAACTGGCGGCTTAGCCTTCGAAGGATTAAACAACGCGGCTATTGAACCACATAACTTAGTCGTTGTTGTAAATGATAATCAATGGTCTATTGACGAAAACGTTGGCGGTTTAGTTACTGCACTGGCAAAATTACGGACATCTAATGGAAAAGCACCAGAAAATCCTTTCACAGCCATGGGCTTTGATTATCGCTATGTTGCAAATGGTAACAATGTTCAAGATATGATTACTGCCTTCAAAGCAGTTAAAGATATTGATCACCCTATTCTTTTACATATTAATACCGTTAAAGGAATGGGTTATGCCCCTGCACTTAAGGATGAGGAAGCCCACCACTGGGTAATGCCCTTTGATCTTAAAACTGATCAGCCAATCAAATTAGCTGATACAAAGCCAACTGCCAAAACAGTTGCAATTGAGACTATCAAAGAACAAATTACTCAAGGACAAAAAATCATGGCTATCAATGCCGCAATTCCTGGGGTATTTGGCCTAGATGAAATTAAGCATGATTTCCCTAAAAATTACATCGATGTTGGTATTGCAGAACAAGAATCGGTTGCCTTTGCCGCTGGCTTTGCAAAAGAAGGCGGCACCCCTGTTTTATTTGAAAACTCAACTTTTTTGCAACGAGCCTTTGATCAACTATCTCACGATGTGGCTGCAAACAATTTACCAGTTGTAATGCTAGTTGCTGGGGGCGGAATTTCTGCAGAATCAAAGACCCACTTAGGAATTTTTGACCAAGTAATGATTAGCAACTTGCCAAATTGGATTTATCTAGCCCCTACAACTCTAACTGAAGAAAAAGCTATGCTAGAATGGGCAATTAAGCAAAAGAAACAGCCAGTAGCGCTTAAAATGCCAACAAATATTGTACCTAACGGATCAACTGAATCACTTTTAAGCGATTACAGTCAAATAAAATATCAAGTTAAAGCTGGTAAAAATATTGCCATATTAGCTTTAGGTGATTTTTATTCATTAGGCCAGCAAGTTGCTGAGCGGTTAGGAGCTACCCTGGTTAATCCAATTTCTGCCAATATTTTAGACCAACCAACTTTAGACCACCTTGCTGCTACTCACCGGCTAATTATTACTTTAGAAGATAATATTTTAGATGGTGGTTTTGGACAAAAAATAGCAGCTTATCTTGGTAAGCAAAATGTTAAAGTACTTAATTATGGGCAAAAACGAATCTACACTGATCAAACTCCACTTGCTAAAATTTATCAAGAAAATCATTTAACAGTCGAGCAAATTATTAGCGATTTAAAGGACAACTTAAGCGCTTCAACAAATGAAAAGAAATAAGACCATCATGCTTACACTGGTAATTATCATCTTGTTAATTCCTCTTTTGCTATTTAGCAGGCGTAATTATCAGTCAGAAAGAGCGACCATTATTCCAATTGCAACCCCTACTCTCTTTGTTCATGGGTGGGGCAGTAGTTACCATGCCGAAGAAAATATGGTCTCAGCTGCCCAAAAAAGCGGTGCTTCTAATTCAGTCATTCGTGCTGATGTTAGCCCTGATGGTAAAGTAACTTTAATTGGAACAATTAAAAAAAATGCTAAAAACCCAATCATTGAGGCTAATTTTCAAAACAATAAAAGTGTCTCACCTTATGCAACTAACCAAGCTTTATCTTTGAGTAAAAGTAGCAACTACGTCAAAGATATTATTCTTACTTTACAAAAAAAGTACCATTTTAAAAAAATAAATTTAGTAGGGCATTCGATGGGTAATTTACAAATTGCTTACTTTTTACGCAATAATTTAAGCAATACTAATCTGCCTAAATTAAACAAACAAGTCTCCATTGCTGGGCATTACAACGGTTATATTGGTGAAATCGGAGCACCAAAACATACAGTTCTAAATCAAGACGGCTCTCCCCAAAAAATGGCCGCCAGTTATCGGGGATTGTTAACTTTAAGAAAAAATTTTCCTAAAACAGCAAACGTTCTAAATATTTACGGTAATACTGGTAAAGGAAACGATGGAGCAGTTGATGTTAATTCTGCCCGTTCATACCGCTATTTAGTTAGCAAGCAAGCTGGGTCATATCAAGAACAAGAAATCTATGGTAAAACCGGGCAACATAGTCAACTACATGAAAATCAGAAGGTTAATCAGCTATTGATTAATTTTCTTTGGCCAAAATAGCTTTATGATAATAAAAAACAGTTTCTATCTTAATGATAGAAGCTGTTTTTAATATACAGTATAATTATTTTAAACTGAAATCAATAAGCAGAATGGACCAATAATTATGGAATTAAGAGTTTTAAATTATTTTGTAGCTATCGCTCAAGAAGGCAATATGACTCGTGCCGCTAAAAAATTACTAATTTCTCAGCCCGCCTTATCAAGACAAATTAGTGACTTAGAGCAAGAACTTGGCGTAAGTTTATTTAATCGCCAAAAACATCACTTATCTTTAACTCCAGCAGGACAATACTTACTAAGTCAAGCCACAGAAATCTTGGCTTTAACTGCCAAAACTAAAAGTAATTTAACTGCCTCAGCCTTTATCGGTGGTGACTTAACAATTGCTGCGGGAGAAAGCTTGGGCATGCAGCGGATTATGAATATAATTAGTCAAATTATTACTGAATATCCAGCAGTTAAATTACACTTATTAAGCGGTGATTACAGCTATGCAGAATGTAAGTTAAATAATGGAACAGCTGACTTTGCCATTATTATTGGTGATATCCCGGTAAATAACTATGCTTCACTAACTTTACCAGAAAAAGATACTTGGGGAATACTGATGACAACGGATGACCCCTTAGCCCAGAAGACAGAAATTAGCCCCCAAGATTTAATTGGACGCTCAATTTTAAATTCGCAACAATCAGACAATCTACAAATATTTCAAAATTGGTTGGGCAATTATCAAGATTGCGTTAATTTCATTGGCACATATAATCTGAATTTTAATGGTACTTTGCTGGTTAAAAATCATACTGCCTTAATGGTTACTTTAGATAATCTACTCAACATTGAACCAGGGGCAAAATTAACTTTCAAAAAATTAGCGCCCAAAATGTATCAAACAATTAAAGTAGTCTGGAAACGTGAAGTTAATCTTTCCCCTGTAGCTGAACTATTTTTAAAACGATTAAAGGCTTCAATTTTCAAAAGTTAGTAAGCAGATAACTATAACAAAATATTATTGCTAATCATATTCAATAAGTATTTTACATAATTGACTAAATAACTTAAAATCTACCTAAAATAAAGGAGATACTACTATGAAAAAAAATATTTTAGCGCAATATGAACAGTTAATTACTCCATTTATAACAGATGTCAATCAACATTGCCGTGCTCATTTAAAACAGGATCATGCCTTAATTCCAATTATTGCTTGTATTACCCAAGGGGTAACTTCTTCACTAACTGAACTAGTTGAGCAAGCTTTAGCGGCCCATGTTCAACCTGAAATTTTGTTAGAAACTGTTTATCAACTAACACCTGTGCTGGGGCAATTAAAAGTTAAATAAGCCTTAACCATTATGCAAACAGTTTTTGAGCAACAGCAGTTGACCCCAGTCCAACCACAGCTCCAGCCCGATAAAAATTTTGGGGCAAAAATGCAAAATGAAATTTATGGTACGGAAATCAAAAAGCTACTCCAGGACTTACCAGATGAAGCTGGTGATTTTATTCCTGAAGCTCTAACCCAGCATTTTTTCAATGATTTCTATAACCGTGAAACTTTACCCGTCCGCGACCGGGAACGCTATGAATTACTAGCTTTAATTACACTAAACGTTAACTTTCAAATTAAAGCCCATGCTAGAGGTAGTTTGAAAGCTGGCAATAGCGAAAGTGAATTGATTTGGTCAGTTATCCAACTTTTACCATATGTCGGTTTCCCATTTGTCATTAATAGCGTCCAGATTATACATCAAGTTGCCCAAGAATTAATAACTAAATAATTACGAGAATTACTGAACAGTAATCAAAGCATTACAAGCTAGAAGTCGAAGAAACAATTGAAATATTTGCAAATAATTAAGATATAAAAAGACACTACGCAAATAGCATAGTGTCTTTTTGTTATAAATTTACTATATTCTTTTTTTCTGGCGCATCTTTAGGATTATAACTATCAGTTTCTTGATAACCAAAGAAATACGTTAGACTAAAGGCAGCAACTATTGTTACAATTGCAACAAGCCAAAAATACAGTAAGTTATTTGGATTACCTTGACCAGCTTTTGCTACAAATGATGGAAAACCAATCAAGCTACCAGTAAAACCGTACATATCAACTTTCAATAGTCCATTAACTAATCCACCAATAGCTGCGCCTATACTTGAAGTTAAGAAGACTCGACCATATTTTAAGTTGACGCCATACATGGCAGGTTCAGTAATACCTACTGCTGCAGAAATAGCTGCACTTAAAGATAATCCTTTTAAATCTGGGTTATGCTTTGTCTTAACCCAAACTGCTAAAGCACCAGCACCTTGAGCAATCATAGTAACAGAAATAATACCATTTAAAACACTATGTCCATTAGCGGCAATATCATTAGCAATTAGCGGAATCACCGCCCAATGTAACCCAAAAATAACTAGTACCTGATAGAGTCCACCAATAATTAACCCTGACAAAGCACTATTAACTGTTAACAACCATTGTAAAGTGCTAGCTATTCCCTCGGAAATAAATGAAATTACTGGTCCAACAATGACTAAAACCGTCATACCAACTAAAAAAATTTCAATTAAAGGGGTGAAAATTTGTCTTAAAGTTACTGGCATCCATTTCTTAATCCAAGGTTCGATTTTAGCTGCCATCCAAGCTGCAAAAATCATCGGAAAAATTGAATAAGTATATTGAGGAATATGAATAGGAATACCAAAGAAATTTGCATTAATACCTACTCCGGCAAGATAATAAGTATATTTGCCACTAGCAAAAATTTTTACTAATTCGGGATAAATCAGAAAACCACCAATTAAAGAAACTATGACCGGATTAGAGCCTAACTTTTGAGCAGCAGTGAACCCCACAATGATTGGCAAAAAGTAAAAAGCCGCATCCCCCATGGCATTAATAATAGTATAAGTAGAGGTTGTAGTCGACATATGACCGAAGTTAGTTAAAATATTAAGAATTCCTTTTAGCATACCACTAGCAGCTAACAAGCCAATTACCGGCATCATTGACCCAGTAATCACTCCAATCATTTTGAAGAAAGCTTGTTTAAGCTTATTACCTACGCCAGTAGTAACTTCATTATTTAGTGTTTCTTTTTGTAAAGAAGGATTGAACCCAAGTAAAGCAATTAATTCATCATAAACATCCTCAACCGTTTGACCAATTACAACCTGATATTGATCATTAGCACGTGCTACATCTAGCACCCCCCTAATTTGTTTGACCTGCGCGTCATTAGGAATACTATCATCCTTTAAAGTAAAGCGTAGCCGCGTAAAACAATGAATCACACTTTTAATGTTATCAGCTCCGCCAACAGCTGCTAGAATTTGACGTGCAGTTACTCTTACCTGTGGTTCTGCACTGGGTGCAGTATGAGCACTTGTTTCTTGCTTCAAGCTAACGATAGCTGCAGCTTCACCCGCACCTATCATGCCCGTTTGGACAGTAATAGTTCCTAAAACTTGAGCACTATTAGTAATGGCGACAATAATTGTATTGTCCTTATGGGCTGCTTTAATCGCTGCCAAATCAACTGTTGCAATTGGCTGACCAGCCTTAACTTTGTCGCCAGTTTTAACTTTTAAAGCAAATGGTTTACCCCCAAGTTCAACCGTATCAATACCCAAATGAAGTAAAAGTTCAATCCCACTATCAGTCCTCAATCCAATTGCATGTTTAGTTTCAGCAAGCATTACTACTTTTCCATCTACTGGCGCAACAACCGTATTCGTATTAGGAACAACTGCAAAGCCTTCACCGAGCGTCTTTTGTGAAAAAACTGGGTCATTGACATGAGCAAGCTCAATAACTTCCCCAGTGACAGGTGATAATAAAGTGATATTATTATTCATAATGTAACCCCCATAAATCATTTATTGCTTGCTCAAACAATAAATGTTATCGCTTTCAAAATGATTATATAACTTGTATAGACAAGTGTCAATAATATGTTTATGATATTGATATAGCATAACTTTGCACCCATAGCTTTATGGCTTATTGCTTGTAAAACAATTAATAATAATATGATAAAAGTAAAAAAGGTGGATTGAAATAATGTCAGCTAAATATTTACAAATTGCTGCTGATTTAACCAAAAAAATTAAACAAGGCCCATATATTCCTGGTAGTTTCTTACCTAGCGAACCTAATTTAACAGCCTTATATCACGTTTCACGTGAAACAATAAGAAAAGCATTAAACGAATTAATGTTGGCGGGGTTAATTCAAAAAATCAAAGGTAAAGGCTCTATTGTCTTAAGTAACGCACGTTTTAGCTTTCCTATTTCAAATATTACTTCTTTTGATGAACTAAATCAGCAGGAACAAATGCATGCCACAACTAGGGTTTTGGCACTACATGATTCGCACTTGCCAATTAACATCAGCCAAGAACTTAATTTAACTGATACTGCTGCTACTTATATTGCTCGCCTACGTTCGGTCAATCATGAGCCGATTGTAATTGACGAAGACTATATTTTAAAAAAATATGTTCCTCAGCTTTCAAAACAAGTAGCAGAGAATTCACTATATTCTTATTTTGAACAAGAATTAGGCTTAGCAATTGATTACGCTACCAAAGCAATTACTGTTGAACCAGCCAGTAACAAAATTATCAACCAACTGCAGCTAACTGATACTAACTTAGTAGTGGTGGTGCGCAGTTTAACCTATTTAAAAGATACGTCTTTTTTTCAATATACAGTTGCTAGTCATCGTCCTGACAAATTTAAATTTATTGACTTTGCTCGCAGAAAAACAGAACATGGAGGTTTTATTTTATGAGTTTAGCAGATAAAGTTATTTATCAAATTTATCCCAAATCTTTTTATGACAGTAATGGTGATGGAATTGGGGATTTGCGTGGAATTATTCAAAAAATCCCCTACCTTAAGCAATTAAACATCGATATGATTTGGTTTAATCCATTTTTCGTTTCACCACAAAATGATAATGGCTATGATATTGCAGATTACTATGCTATTGACCCTTTATTTGGAACAATGACCGATTTTGACGAATTAATCACCCAACTAAGGCAAAACCATATCGAGGTAATGCTAGATATGGTTTTCAATCATTGTTCAACTAACCACCAATGGTTTCAAAAAGCTCTAGCTGGCGATCAATATTATCAAAATTTCTTTTATCTGCGCCAGCCTAAAGCCGATGGTAGTTTGCCTAATAATTGGCGTTCAAAATTTGGTGGACCAGCTTGGGCACCCTTTGGTAATACTGGTAAATATTACTTACATTTATACGACAAGTCGCAAGCTGACCTAAACTGGCATAATCCTGAAGTAAGAAAAGAATTATTTAAAGTTATTAATTTTTGGCGCGCTAAGGGAGTCAAAGGCTTTCGTTTTGATGTAATTAATGTAATTGGCAAAGATGAAACTTTGGCAGATGCACCAACTAAAATTGATAGTAAGGTGCTATATACTGATCAACCAATTGTTCATCAATATTTGCAAGAAATGAATAAAAATACTTTTGGGCGTGATCTTGAAACAGTAACTGTAGGAGAAATGTCCTCAACTGATATTGCTAATTCTATTGCATACACCAAAAAAGATAATCATGAATTATCCATGGTCTTTACCTTTCATCACCTAAAAGTTGATTATCAAGATGGCCAAAAATGGACCAAAATTCCTTTTGATTTTCAAAAATTAAAACAAGTGCTCAATGACTGGCAAGTTGGCATGAGTAATGGGGGTGGGTGGAATGCACTTTTTTGGAACAATCACGATCAACCATGGGCCTTAAGTCGCTTTGGCGATTCCAAACACTACCGCGCCAAATCGGCCGAAATGTTAGCCACGGTACTGCATCTACTACACGGAACACCTTATATTTATCAAGGCGAAGAAATTGGCATGATTAACCCTAACTACCAAAGTATTACCGATTACGTTGATATTGAAACCAAAAATGCCTATCAAGAACTACTAAAAACAGGATTAGATGAGCAAAAGGCACTCGCTATTATTCAAGCTAAATCCCGTGATAATAGTCGGTCGCCTATGCACTGGGATGATTCGCAAAAGGCCGGTTTTACCACGGGTACACCATGGTTAAAACCACAAGACCAAGCGCAGATTAATGTTGCAGCTGAATTAGACCATGGTGAAATCTTCCCATATTATCAAAAGTTGATTCAGCTACGAAAAACTTATCCAATCATAGCTAATGGTAGTTACCAACCAATTGATTTAAATCATCCACAAGTTTATGCTTATTGCCGTAAATATAATGGTCAGACCTTGTTAGTTATCAATAATTTTTATGCTAATTCTGTTTCCTATCAACTTCCCCAACATTACCAAAAACTGCCAGCTGAAACTTTAATCAGTAATTACAGCAAACAGTTAAAAGTTGTGCCTATCGTTGTAAATCTCAAACCCTACGAAGCACTGGCTCTTTTAGTGAAATAAAAATCAAAAATGCGATTATTAAAATTTATTCAAATTTAAAATTTTGAATAAATTTTATAAATTCATAAACCATTCTTTTATGTTGATTCTGTGGTGTAATAATAACTAAGTCAACTGTTGGTTTCCAATTAACTGGTACATAAGTTAAAGTTTTATCAAGTTTAGCATAAATACAATACAAACCAACTGTAATGCCTTGCCCACTTTTAATCAAAATATTTAATGAAGGTAAATCATTCACATACATTACATTAATTTGCTTATTTGAATGAATTATTTTGTTCTGTAAGTTAATTAAGTCACTAGCTGCCCAATTATTATCTAAAAATAGCATTCTTTGATCATTGAAATCAGTTATTTCTAATCTAGTACGTTTACTCAATGGATTATCTCGGGAAATAATTGCTTGAAAAGATTCTGTTTCTACTAAATAAGTTTTGATGTTAGTTAAATCCTCGGCCTCTCTACCAGTAGTTATCATAAGATCTAGTTTATTTGATGATAATTGTTGTTTTAAATCGTTATGACTTAAGTTTTCTAACATAAATCTAACTTGGGGATGTTTTTCCCTAAATTGCTTGAGCCACTTGGGAATATATAAATCATTGAACAGTGAATATGAGTAGCCTAAAGTAATTTGTGAACTTTCATATGCATCTTTTCCTTGAATATCTTGTACTGCTGAATAATAACTATTAATTAATGGTCTCATTTTTTGATAAAAGAGCTCTCCATTTTTGGTAATATTCACATATCTTTTAGTCCGATTAAATAACTTAACACCGAGTTCGTCTTCAATAGTATTAATATCGTGAGTAACCGTCGGTTGGGTTACATGCATTGCTTTTGCTGTTCTAGTAAAATTTCGTGTCTCTACTAAATTAATAAATGTCACCAATTTTTTAATATCCATAATTTTTCCTTATAAACACTCTCTATTATTAATAACCGATATTAATTTCTCTTATAAACATAAGTAAAATATACTATCTATAGTAAGGATTTTCAAAAACAACTTTCTAGGAGATTAATATGGTTAAACATACAGAAGAAGAAACAAGTAGCTGGGTTATAGAAAACTCAAAAAAATTCAATGCCGCCAAGGGTTCAGACTATGTACAACTTGATCTAGGTTTAATGACAGTTGATCAAATTGATGCTGTTTTGAACTGTCTACCTCTTGAACTAGTTACCATTGATAAAAATGATCGTTATATATATTGCAATAATGAGATTGCTAAAAACTTATTACTATCACCACGATGGCCAGAACGCTTAGGACAAACTTTAACAGAAATTCACAAAAAAAGTTCAATGCCACATGTTCAGTCAATAATGGATTATGCAAAAACTGGCAAAGTTTATAAATTAGTAAATTCAAGCAATAATAAATACATGGTTGCGTCATTCAAAAATATGCATGATAAAAATGATAATTATGCTGGAGTAACAGAATGGATAGTCGACTTGTTACCAATTATTAATTGGTATCTAGATGAAACAAATCAAAAATTAGTACCCAATGAAACTAAAAAAACAACTGATGTCAGTTCAGGGGCTTCCCATAATTAAAAATTAGAAATATAATTTTATCTAAGAAAAAGCGCTGAGCCTTATGCTCAACGCTTTTAATTTGTATTTTTAAAATTTTTATCTTAATTATTTATCTTTTTGCAAAGCCCGTGATAAACGTTCAAGTAAATAAACTACTGGAACTTGGGTAGTTAAGTTAATCGTTTGGCCAATAATTTTATATTCTAAATGATAAGTAAAATTAAGATCTGATAAGTGCGCAATTGTATTATCTGCTTCATTCGTAATACTAACAATCGTCGCGCCTAACTGGCGAAAGTTATTCATTTGATCAATTGTAGGTTGTCCCTCACCACTAACCGATAAAACAATAACTGTCTTTTCTTGATACGAATCACGACATAAATTGACCGGATAATAGGGGTCGCCTATAGCAAAGGCACTACGCCCATTATTGACAAATTGACGCGCACCATAATCACATAAATCCCCTGAGGTGCCAATGCCAAAAAAGATAAACTCTTTCGTTTTTTGAGCAATGCGCTTAAATTTAGTAATTTTTTGCTCATAATTAGGCAAAACATCTTGTGAAAAATAATATTGTGCTTGATAGGTAATATCATCGACTACCTGATTACGCTTATCTTCAGCTTTAATTGCATTTTGCAAATCATAATAGTGGCCATATCCTAAAGCATTTAACGTGCGCACTACCGAAGCAGGTGAAACCTGTAAGGTATTAGCTAATTCACGCAAAGTAATCCCCTTTACCTTTTGCTTATTGGCTACAATATAATTATAAATTTTTAATTGCGTTACCGTCAGCTTTTGTTTAGATTGCACTACTCATTCCCGATTCACTCTCAATTCATTACTTAGCTGATTCTTTAGCTTGTTCTAATTCTTGTTCAGCTTTCAACTTAGTCCGATCCATACTTCTGAAGAAGAAGTAGTAAATCACTATATCCATTACCAAGTTGAATAATTGCATAATTCCACCAGAAATATGCCCTGTTGAAAGGATTCCCGATAAGATTGGTGGCGTTGTCCAAGGCGGATAAATTCCAATTGTTTTAGCGACCCACCCCATCTTCATAGCGGTGTAAGTTGTAATGACATTAGCCATTGGCGCTAAGATGAATGGTAGCACAATTTGATAATTCAAAACAATTGGTACACCAAAAATAACCGGCTCATTAATATTAAAAATCGCTGGACCAATTGAGAGCTTACCCATTGCCTTCATTTCTTTATCTTTGGCAAAGAAAGCCATTAAAATAACAAATCCCAGGGTTGCACCACAACCACCAATATGAACAAAATTGTCAAAGAAAGTTTTTGTAATAATATTGGGAATAGCTTCATGCGCTTTAAGAGCTGATGCATTAGCAGCTAAAGCAGCATACAAAATAGGATCTACTACCCCTGAAATAGCATTAGCACCATGGATACCAAAGAACCAAAGTAAACAAATTACTAATTCAATAACTAATGCACCACCAAGAGTATTAGTCACCTTACTCATTGGATTTTGTAAGAAGAATGTAATTACATTAGGAATGCTCTTCATTGGCGTAGCTTCAACACCAATTCGAACTAACCAAACTACAAATAGTGAAATTGCTCCCGGGAATAGAGCTGCAAATGAACTACTGACTGCAGGTGGGACAGTTTCGGGCATTTTGAAGACTAAGTTTTTATGCATTAACCACACATATAAATCAGTTACAAATAATCCTACTAATAATGCAGTAAACAAACCCGATGAATCAAATTGTTTCAATGGAATCAACAAGCCACCATCTTTACCAATCTGCATGGGGATAGTTAAAATGAAAGCTGCTATTGCCACAATCATTGCTGAAAATGGATCAATTCCTTGATAGCTTTTAGCTAAGTTATAAGAAATACCCGCAACAGCAATTAAGCCCATAATATTAAATGAGGCATTGGTTACATACTGCACAACCGTAGCCCAATTAGGACCAAAAACGTGGGCCATGAAATCCAAATACCCTTTAATAGGGAATTGTCCGATAATCATGAAAATTGATCCAATGATAATCATTGGCACTGCCGCAGTCATTCCATCACGCAAGGCGACCATGTGCCTAGCACTAGAAATTTTATTGAATAACGGCATTAGTTTTTCGGTAAGAAAATTATTTTTGTTTTTCTCTGCCATTTTACATACTCCTAATTATATTTCATTTTCTTCGCAATTAAGGAATCGCTTACAAATAATATATTATCATTTTGTTTCTTAAAGTCAATTGTTTTTTAGAAACATGTTTCAATAAATAACAAAAAGAAAATAAATAATCACGGCCTAATTTTTAATTACTGCCGTGGTTTGAGTACTTCTAAAGCCAGTTATGCTAGTACAACAAGTTATTTTCTTTTCGCATGGGTCTGCGACTGGGCATTATTTTGCCCGTAATATGCTCCTTGACCATGCTTTCGATAGTAATGCTTATCTAATAAATACTGGGGCACATGACTATCTGCTCTAGTTAACATAAGGGTGTGGTAGTCTTCTTCTGCCACTACCTCTAAAACCTTAGCGTTATAGACTGCCTGGGCGGCCGTTTTCCCCCAACAAAATGGCCCATGTTGGCTTACTAGACTCCCGGGCGTTGCTTCATAATCTAAGTGCCGCT